>NZ_CAXBOU010000003.1:0-244632 GCF_963977385.1 uncultured Maribacter sp.
CTTTACAGAATACAAAACTAGTACATCCCTTTGAGATTCTTTATTCAATTTTCATACTTCGGCAAAGCTTATCATGGTTGGCAAAATCAGCCGAATGCTATAACAGTTCAAGAAGTATTAGAAAATGCTTTGTCGAAACTTTTGAACCTTCCTATTTCTTTAATGGGAGCTGGTCGTACGGATACAGGAGTGCATGCTAAAGAAATGTTTGCTCATTTTGATGTTCATCAATTGGCAAAAATTCCGGAGTTGATTTTTAGACTAAATTCCTTTCTACCCAATGATATAGCTGTTCAGCAAATTTTTGAAGTGAAAGACGATGCACATGCACGTTTTAATGCCACGGCACGCACCTATGAGTATCGCATATCAAAAACTAAGGATCCATTTATAATGGATATGGTTCATTTTATATGGAAAGATTTAGACATAGTCCAAATGAACATTGCTACAAAATTTTTAATTGGTAAAAAGGATTTTGAGTGTTTTTCAAAATCAAATACCGATGTATATACTAATATTTGCGATTTACGAGAGGCTAAATGGATTCAAGAAAATGATACCTTAATTTTTACAATTACAGCAGATAGATTTCTAAGAAATATGGTGAGAGCAATTGTTGGAACGCTATTAAATGTGGGTGTTGGTAAATATTCAGCAGACTATGTTAATACCATATTAAAAAGTAAGGATAGGGCTTTGGCAGGAGCATCTGTTCCTGCAAAAGGATTATATTTGACCTCTATTGTTTACCCCAATACTATTTTAAAAAATGGATAAGGATTCTGGCAAAGCATTTGACACTCGTCTTTTTAAACGCTTAATGGCCTACACCAAACCGTATAAACTTACTTTTTATGTGGTAGCGCTTGCGGCTATTTTATTATCCGGTTTTGCTGTTCTAACTCCGCTTATCGTTAAGGAAATCATTGATGTCGCTATTAAGCAGAGCAATGAAGAAATGTTGTTATATCTAACGATTGCCATGTTAGTGGTTTTAATTGGGCAAGTGGTTAGTCAATTAGCATTTAATTATTATGCTAATTGGTTGGGTGAATCTGTGATAAAGGATATACGGATAGATTTATTTGAAAAGATGCTTTCTTTTAAAATGAAGTATTTTGATAATTCTTCTTTGGGTGTTTTAGTTACAAGAGCAGTTGCCGATATGCAACGTATCGGAGAAATATTCAGTCAGGGCTTTTTTGTGATAGTAGCAGATTTGTTGAAAATGGTGGTTGCTGCTATAGTAATGTTATTTATCAACTGGAAACTTTCATTAATTGTCTTTTCGCTACTACCTATAATCATTTACGCTACTAGGTTATTTCAGAAGGCTATGAAAATTGCCTTTACCGAGGTTAGGGCAGAAGTGTCTAATTTAAATTCCTTTGTGCAAGAACGTATTACGGGTATGAAAATAGTTCAGCTATTTACGCGTGAAAAAATTGAAAGTGACAAGTTTAGGGAAATTAATGAAAAGCATAAAAAAGCTTGGTTAAAAACGGTATGGTACAATTCAATTTTCTTTCCTATTGCTGAAATTGTTTCATCGATAACCGTAGGTTTAATTGTATGGTATGGAGGATTACAAAATGTTGCTAATATTACAACTGATATTGCAGGTACCATATTTGCGTTTATAATGTTAATCGATTTATTATTTAGACCTCTACGTCAAATTGCTGATAAATTTAACACCCTACAAATGGGTATGGTAGCGGCAAATAGAGTTTTTAAAATATTAGATACAGATAGTCATATACAAAATGTTGGCTCTTATGAAAATGACGCTATGCAGGGTGTCATTAAATTTGAGAATGTTCGTTTTGGGTATTTAGAAGATGAAGAAGTTTTACATGGTATTTCTTTTGAAGTTAAAGCTGGTGAAACGGTCGCTATAGTTGGGTCAACAGGCGCGGGTAAGAGTACTATAATAAATCTTTTGAATCGCTTTTACGAGATTAACTCCGGGCAAATAACCATTGATGGTGTTGATATTAAGGAATACAAATTAGCTTCGCTACGTTCGCATATTGCTGTTGTGCTACAAGATGTGTTTTTATTTGCAGATACTATTGCGAATAATATTTCATTAAAAAATTCATCCATTAGTGTTGATGATATAGAAAAGGCAGCTAAGGCTATTGGTGTTGATGCATTCATATCTAGTCTTCCTGGTGGTTATGAATATAATGTAAAAGAAAGAGGTACCATGCTATCAAGTGGTCAGCGACAGTTGATAGCCTTTCTTAGAGCTTATGTAAGTAATCCTAGTATATTGATTTTAGATGAGGCTACATCATCCGTAGATACCTATTCAGAACAATTAATACAATTGGCAACTGATAAAATAACGCAAGGAAGAACCTCTATTGTAATTGCCCATCGTTTGGCAACCATTAAAAAAGCAGATAAGATTATTGTGATGGATGCTGGAAAAATTGTTGAATCTGGGACGCATAAACAACTACTTAAAAAGGGAGGGTACTACAACAATCTTTATAATGCCCAATTCTTAGCCGAAGAGGTCGCTTAAGTTTTTAAATTAAATCTTGTTTCAACATACTGCCTAATTGTGTGATGGAATCATACAGAACAAATTCTCCATTTTTTATATAAGAGATTAAACCTGTTTCTTCACTAACCACAAGACTTAAAGCATCAGTTTTTTCGCTAATACCAACTGCAGCCCTATGTCGTAGCCCGAACCTTAGAGGAATATTACGCTCGTTCGATACAGGAAGTATAACTCTAGTTGCTACAATATAATTTCCAACGATAACTGCAGCACCATCATGAAGGGGACTGTTTTTGTAAAATATACTTTCTAGAATGGGTTGGTTGATTTCAATGTTCATGCGGTCACCTGTAGATTTTATGAAATCTAAAGAGTTGTTACGCTCAATAACCATAATAGCTCCTGTTTTGGTACTAGCCATTTTTTCACAAGCCTTAAGAATGGAATCTACATCCGTATCCGTAGAAATACCTTCCTGTTTTAAGAATTTAAAATGCTTTATAAAGTTTCTTTTATTGGCGAAATTGGTAGAACCAATCATCAATAAAAATTTACGGATTTCTTGTTGAAACACAATGATAAGAGCAATTAGTCCCACTTGCATAAATGCACCTACCATACTGCTAATCATCTGCATGTCTAGCAATTCGGTTAGTTTCCAAAATGCCCAAACGATTACTATTCCGATAAAAATATTGATAGCTACCGACCCACGAACCAACTTGTAGATATAGTATAGGAGCACGGCAACAAAAATGATGTCTAAAACATCTGTAATTCTAAAGTCAATAAAATTTAAAAAATCCAATCAATAATGTTTTAGTGAGATTAAGAAAATAGATAACAAGAAATAAGTATAAAATTAGGCATTTAATTGTTCATAAAGTTTCACACATTCCATGGCTTCTTTTACATCATGAGCCCTTAAAATTTTAGCACCTTTTTGTAGGCAGACCATGTGTAATGCGGTTGTGCCATTTAAAGCGTAGTCTGGGGTTGTTTCTATTACTTTATAAATCATAGACTTTCGGCTAATGCCCGCTAATAATGGATGCTCAATGAAGCTCATCATTTCTAATTGTCTTAAGAGTTCATAGTTCTGTTTTAGGTTTTTGGCAAAACCAAAACCAGGATCAATAATAATATCTTTGATTCCTAATGATTTGGCTGTTGAAAGTCTTTCAGAAAAGAAGGAAAGCAGCTCTTTAAAAACATCATTATAGTCTGTTTGCTGTTGCATATTTTGAGGAGTTCCTTTCATATGCATCATAATATAAGGCACATTCAATTTAGCAACGGTGTTCAACATTTCTTTGTCCTGCAGTCCAGCTGAAATATCATTTATAATTGAAGCACCACGACTTACACATTCTTTGGCTACATTACTTCTAAAAGTATCAATAGAGAGTAGTGCTTCAGGAAATTCTTTTAAAATTAGGGTAGCAATAGGCACTATTCGTTCTAATTCAGTGTGTTCGTTTACTTCTAGTGCACCTGGCCTAGTGCTATAAGCCCCTATGTCAATAAAAGTTGCTCCATTACTAAGCATTTTTTCAACTTGCTGTAAAATACTAGCATTGTCTTTGTATTTTCCGCCATCAAAAAATGAATCTGGCGTTACATTTAAAATACCCATTACCTTGGGTTTGATAAGTGAAATAAGTTTACCGTTACAATTTATGGTCATTATCAATAATTAAAAGGAATTTGTGGCATTTTCCAACTTTAAACCATCAATCTTGATGGTTACAATTTTTTAAGCGAAATTTACACAAAATAGATAGAATTACATGCTAGATACGGCACAGGAATACGATGAGGTGATTCAGGTTTGTTTGAATCTGTACCAAAAAAAAATGTCAGATTATGGTAGTGCATGGCGAATTTTAAGATTACCGTCACTGACCGACCAAATATTCATTAAAGCACAGCGAATTAGAAGTCTTCAAGAAAATGATGTTCGAAAAGTTGATGAAGATGAACGCTCAGAGTTTATAGGTATTATTAACTACTCTGTTATAGCACTAATTCAATTGGAACTTGGTGTTGTTGATCAACCGGACTTAAATACTGAAAAAGCCGTACAATTATATTCCAAACATATTAAGATAACTAAAGAACTCATGCTAAATAAAAACCATGATTATGGTGAAGCATGGCGTGAAATGCGGGTTAGTTCACTTACAGATTTAATATTGCAAAAATTACTTCGAGTTAAACAAATAGAGGATAACAAAGGCAAAACTTTAGTGAGTGAAGGAATTGATGCAAATTATCAAGATATGATTAATTATGCAGTTTTTGCATTGATACATTTAGGTACTGAATCAGAAAAATAAACTTAAAAATGAAGTATTTAGTAGGAGTCGTAAGAATATTTGTTGGAGTACTTTTTATAATAAGTGGTTTTATAAAACTGAATGACCCTGTTGGTTTTTCGTTTAAGTTAGAAGAATATTTTAGTCAAGGTGTTTTAGACCTTCCTTTTCTAACGCCTTATGCGTTGGCAATTTCAATTTTAGTTGTCGTGGTAGAAGTAATGGTTGGGGTAATGCTTATTCTTGGGTATAAGCGTAAGATTACCGTTTGGACTTTATTGGCCATGATTATTTTCTTTACGTTTCTTACTTTTTACTCAGCATATTTCAATAAGGTTACCGATTGTGGTTGTTTTGGAGATGCTATTAAATTGACACCTTGGGAATCATTTACTAAAGATGTAGTGCTTTTGGTGCTGATTTTAATCATATATGTTGGTAGAAAATATATTACACCGTTAGTTAATACTAAAGCTTTGATGCCAATTTTGTTAGCATCGTTGCTAGCTTGTATTGGTTATGTATATTATGTACTAAATCACTTGCCAGTAATTGATTTTAGGCCGTATGAGATTGGAAAAAACATTGAAGAGGGTATGAGTGTGCCTGAAGATGCCCCAAAGGCCATATTTGAATATAAATGGAAGTTCAACGTAAACGGAAATGAAGAAATTCATATTTCTAATGGAGATTACCCTACCGTAGATGGTGAATTTATAGATGTAGAAACTAGCGAAATACAAGAAGGCTATGAACCACCAGTACATGACTTTACAATTGAGCAAGATGGGGAAGATTTTGCTAGTTCATTACTGCAAGAGCCAAAGTTGGTAATGATAATTGCTTATGATTTAAGAAAGTCTAATCTAGAAGTATTTAAAGAAATTAAAACTGTTGCAGAAAAAGCATTGAAAGCAGGGTATAAAGTAATTGGTATGTCTGCTTCTGGTCCAGACCAAACCAAATTATTAAAAGAAGAAAATGGATTGCCGTTTGAATTTTATTTTACAGACGAAACGACTTTGAAAACCATTGTTCGTTCTAATCCAGGAGTATTGGTTTTAGAAAAAGGAACGATTAAACAAAAAGTGCATTATAACGATTTGAAGAATTTAAAATTCGAATAAGAGATTACATTGAAATAAGAATAATTAGAAATACAGATTACATGAGAGCAAAAATAGTAGCAGGAAATTGGAAGATGAACAAGAATTTGGCAGAAACAGAAACACTTCTAGCAGAGTTGTCGGCAAAATTGCCTGATACCAATGCAGAGGTAATGGTAGCGCCAACATATGTAAATTTAGCTAGCGCAGTTCGTACATTAGATAGTTCTAAGATAGAGGTAATTGCACAGAATATGCATTATGCCGAAAGTGGAGCTTTTACAGGTGAAATTTCTGCGGATATGCTTTTAAATATTGGTGTCGATACAGTTATTATTGGACATTCTGAGAGAAGAGCATATTTCGGTGAAGGTGATGAAATTCTTTCTAAGAAAGTAACTACTGCTTTGCAAAAAAATATGCGAGTAATGTTCTGTTTCGGAGAAGAATTAGAAGACCGTAAATCGGGTAATCATTTTAAATTAGTTGAAAGCCAGTTGAAGAATGTTCTTTTCAATTTAGAACCATCAGCTTGGTCAAAAATAGTACTAGCATACGAACCTGTATGGGCAATTGGAACTGGAGAGACTGCTTCACCGGAACAAGCGCAAGAAATGCATGCTTTTATACGTAAAACTATTTCAGATGCTTTTGACGCGACAATAGCGAACAATGTTACCATTTTGTATGGTGGTAGTGTTAAGCCAGGTAATGCTGTAGAAATTTTCTCTAAACCAGATGTTGATGGTGGTTTAATCGGAGGGGCTGCACTGGTTGCAGACGATTTTATTGCAATCGTTAAAGCTATATAGTCTAGATACAAACTCAGCATATAAAAATGAGTAATAATATTTATATAGAGTACCGTTTTACGGTAAAACCTAAAGAACCGGCTTCCGATATTCTAATCGCGGAATTGGGAGAAGCTGGTTTTGAAAGTTTTGTTGAAGAAGATGATGCCGTTTTAGCATATATTCAAAAAAATGATTGGTCTAAAAATATCTTAACTGATATTCAAATTCTTTCAAATACCAATTTTGAAATCGAATTTGACTATAAAGAGATTGAGCAAGAAAATTGGAATGCGACTTGGGAACAGAATTTTCAACCTATAATTGTAGATGATGTTTGTATGATAAGGGCTCCTTTTCATAATCCAATAGCGGTGGAATATGATATTGTTATAGAACCTAAAATGAGTTTTGGTACTGGACATCATGAAACTACACATATGATGTTGCAACATATTTTGAAATTAGATGTGAAGAATAAAACAGTGCTAGATATGGGCAGCGGCACAGGGGTTTTGGCTATTTTAACGGCTATGCGAGGTGCTACAAATATTGATGCTATTGATATTGATAATTGGTGCTATTTGAATGCAAAAGAGAATGTAGAGCGTAACAAAATGGATTTTATTTCGGTATACGAGGGTGATGTTGCGTTATTAAAAAATAAAAAGTACGACTTAATAATAGCGAATATTAATAGAAATATACTGTTAGCAGATATTCCTGCTTATGTTCAATCTTTGAATAAAGATGGAGTTTTATTGTTAAGTGGTTTTTATACTGAAGACTTAGAAATGATTACTCAGAAATGTGTTGAGTTAGAGTTAAAGTTTGAAAAAAATCTTGAACGGAATAATTGGGTTGCTGCAAAATATGTAAATTAGTTAGTATTAATTGGAAGAGAATGAGCACAAGAGAAGAAATTTCCGAAGAACTACTGTTAGAAGAAGAAACGATTCAACAAAACGAAATCGTTCTTTTTAATGATGAGGTTAACACATTCGATCATGTGATAAATACATTAATGTCTGTATGTGAACATTCGCCAGAACAGGCAGAACAATGTTCTTTAATTGTTCATTATAAAGGTAAGTGTACGGTTAAAACAGGGGAGTTTGAAGAGTTGAAACCACAATGTTCTAAATTATTGCAAGCAGGCCTCAGTGCTGAAATTGTTTAAATACGCTAAATTATTTTGTCTGATTGTGAGTATATAATAGAGATGAAATAAAAAAATCCCTTGAATATTCAAGGGATTTTTTTATTTCAATTAAACTCTTAATAGAATTTTCAATAAGTCTTTAAATATATCAATCTATACTAAAGGCACACCATTTAATCTTTTTTCGATCTTCTTCTTTTTTACTGTAACATCTTTCATTACATCCATTAAGTTAGGATCTTTGGTTTCCTTATATATTTCATTAATGCTTAAAATAAGAGCTTTCGCCTCTCTTGACGCTTCTACTCGGTCACTAGTAGACATATTACTCATTTTTCGACCTATAAATTCTTGAGCTTTTTCAAGTAACTCCATGTGCTTCTTTTTTTTCAAAGTTAACATAATATTCAAATTACGCAATTCTTTGTCAATTGTATATGCCTATAGGGCAATTAGATAATAGTATTTGTGAACAATTTAACTAAAAATACTTAAAACAAGGTAATAAATGAAATAATTAAGTAAGAATTTAACTACGCAAAATAATTTTGAGAGTATGAGTTTTAATTATTACTTAATTATTTCATCTTAATGTAGGTTGTTTTGAATCAATTTTATAATAAACTTAAAAAGAATAGTATAAAATAACTTTTGCCTTATTTTAAGGTATGTTTGCTTGTGGATTCTGTAATTTATTTTATATTCGTGTAATCGATTACATAATATTGTACTGTTACAAATTGAGAGTTTAGGTCCGCTGTTTTTCCAGTAGATAGTAGAACTTTCTGTACAGAAGATATCATAAAAGAGATTTTAACACAAAATCTCTTCGTTGAAAATAGTGTGCAACTCACCTAATCAATGTATGATCGCTATATTGTTGACGGTGATATGCAGTTAAGTAGTCTGTATAATTAGAAACAGTACCTAATTTGAATCAGATAATTTTCTTGATGAAAAAGAACTAGATATGGAAATCCTGAAAATTTGGCAGGTGCTGCAATTTTTCTTGCTTCAAAGGCAAGTGATTATATAAATGTTCAAGTTGTGTATCTAGATGGCTGAATTTTGGCTATTATTGGAGAACCAGCAAACGAAATTTAATGAGTAATTCTTTAACAATGAATACGTTTATAAAAAAGAACTTTTTATTGGAGAATAAGTTCTCGGAAAGACTTTTTCATGATTATGCATCTCAGATGCCCATCATAGATTATCATTGCCATTTACCTCCAAAAGAAATAGCAAGTAATCACACTTTCGAAAACTTAACGAAAATATGGATTGATGGCGACCATTATAAATGGCGAGCTATGCGGACTTTTGGTATTGACGAAAGATTTATAACTGGTGATGCACCAGATAAGGATAAGTTTATTCAATGGGCTAAAACAGTACCTTATACATTAAGAAATCCTTTGTATCATTGGACACATTTAGAGTTGCAAAGATATTTTGATATCGATATTCTATTGAATCAAGATTCAGCAAGTCAAATTTATGAAGATGCAACTGCTAAGCTTCAAACCGCAAACTTTAGTTGCCAAAATCTTATAAAGAATATGAATGTTGAGGTCGTTTGTACGACCGAAGATCCGATTGATAGCCTAAATTATCATGTTGAAATTAAGAATAGCGACTTTGGTGTAAAAGTAAGTACTGCATTTAGGCCAGATAAGGCTATTTTAATTACTAGTGATACCTACCTAGATTATCTAGGGAAATTATCTCAGGTAAGTAACGTTACAATCGATTCTTATAAGGCCTTGTGTGATGCTTTAAGTTTAAGATTAGATTATTTTGAGGAAAATGGATGTACACTTTCTGATCACGGATTAAGCTATGTTCCTTTTAGAACATTTACAGATGCTGAAATTGAAGCTATTTTTCAAAAAAGAAGAGTTAAAAAACGTTTGTCATTAGAGGAAGACGAGAAATTTCAAACTTCTCTATTATTGTTTCTATGTGAACAATACCATAGTCGTAACTGGATACAACAGTTTCATTTAGGGGCTTTACGTAACAATAATGCGAGAATGAATAGTATTCTGGGGCCAGATACAGGTTGGGATTCTATTGGAGATTATTCTCAAGCTACGACATTGTCTAGTTTTTTGAACGCATTAGATTCTAGAGATAAATTAACCAAAACTATATTATATAACCTTAACCCCGCAGACAATGAGGTTCTGGCGACTATGATTGGTAATTACAATGACGGAAAAGTAAAAGGAAAAATGCAATTTGGTTCTGGTTGGTGGTTTTTAGATCAAAAAGATGGTATGAACAAACAGATGAATGCACTGTCTAATATGGGGCTCATAAGTTGCTTTATCGGAATGCTGACAGATTCAAGAAGCTTTCTTTCATACCCTAGGCATGAGTATTTCAGAAGAATATTATGTAACCTTTTTGGTCAAGAAATGCAGCGGGGCGAATTGCCAGAAGACTTTGATTTAGTCGGTAAAATAATACAAGATATTTGTTATAATAATGCTAAAGAATATTTTAGATTTTAAGGAATTTACAGTGTTATTAAACATAATGATGCAACTAGGATTACAAAGCTATTCATGAAGTTTTAGCTGGATTATAATTGAATAAAGAAGATCAAACCAAGAGTATGAAAAGTAAGAACATTCTATTTTTATTCATTTTAGCTATAACTCTTTTTAGTTGTGGTGTAGAAAACGATACTAAGACAATCAGGTTGGGGCATGGGTTAGATATTAGTCATTCTGTACATAAGGCTATGGTTAAAATGGGAGAAGATTTACTTGAGCGTTCAGGTGGAAAACTTAAATTAGAAATATACCCTAGTCAGCAATTAGGAACGGAGCGTGAATGTCTAGAACTTCTTCAAATTGGGAGTTTAGATATGACGAAAGTTTCTGTTGGGGTTTTGGAAAATTTCGCACCAAAAATGAAAGTACTTGGTTTACCATTTTTATTTAGGGATAGGCAACATTCGTTCGATGTTTTAGATGGTCCTATTGGACAAATGTTATTGAACGATGGTGAAAAATATTGGTTGAAGGGACTCGGTTATTACGATGCTGGTAGCCGTAGTTTTTATACGATGAACAAACCCATAAACAAGCCTTCAGATCTTGAAGGTGAGAAAATACGGGTTATGGAAAGTGTTACAGCCGTGAATATGGTAAGGGCATTAGGTGGCTCGCCAACACCAATTTCATGGGGAGAATTATATACATCTTTGCAGCAAGGTGTGGTAGATGGTGCTGAGAATAACCCACCTAGTTTTTATCTTTCTAGGCATTATGAAGTTTGTAAATTCTATTCCTTGGATGAGCATACCGTTCTACCTGATGTACTTTTAATTGGTACTTATGTTTGGAATAAACTTAGTGAACAGGAGCAAAAATGGTTGAGCGATTCGGTAAAGGAGTCTGTTAAATATCAGCGAGTTCTGTGGGCAGAGGCTGAGGAAGAAGCATTACGTGAGGTTCAAAAAGCTGGTGTTGTCATATCTAGACCAGACAAAACACTTTTTGCAGAAAAAGTAAAGGGTATTTATGAAGGTTATAAGGATGATGCGGATATATATCCATTAATCAAACAAATACAAGAAACTAATTAATTACTATGCGAGATAAAATAGATGGGGTTTTAAGCAAAACGTTGGTGGTTATTATGTCTATCATGGTAATCAATGTGCTGTGGCAGGTATTTACGAGATACGTCACTGGAGATCCTAGTTCTTTTACAGACGAATTAGCTCGATACCTAATGATTTGGATCGGTGTTTTGGGAGCTGCATATGTCTCTGGACGTAATTTGCATGTAGCCATTGATATATTGCCCCAAAGACAAAACAAACGAATTCAGAAAAAACTAAAGGTTATTGTAACCCTATTAATTATCCTTTTTGTTTTTTTCGCTTTTGTAATCGGTGGTTCTAGATTGGTTTATATATCCTATGTTTTAGGCCAGCAATCACCAGCTTTAAGATTACCATTGGCAGTAGTGTACGTCATTATCCCAATAAGCGGATTATTAATTATGTATTATAAAATATCAGACCTAAATACTAAAGAATCATGATGGAACATATACCAATTCTGGTTTTAGTCATAAGTTTTGTTTGTTTATTGGCAATTGGTACGCCGGTAGCTTGGAGTATTGCAATATCCTCGCTACTGACTATGTTGGTTAGTATCCCTGCGATACCTGCTTTTACAACAATATCACAACGTATGGCTACAGGTCTTGATAGTTTTGCGCTACTCGCCATACCTTTTTTCATTTTATCGGGAGAACTCATGAACAAGGGCGGTATAGCCCATAGACTTATTGCTTTTGCAAAAACAATGGTGGGCTCATTGCCTGGCGGCTTAGCTTTAATTAATGTAATTGCTGCTATGTTAATGGGCGCTATAGCAGGTTCAGCAATGGCATCTGCTTCAGCCATGGGAAGTATTTTAGGGCCAGAGATGGAGAAAGAGGGCTATTCAAAAGAGTTTGGTGCTGCAGTGAATATTACTTCAGCGACAACAGGACTAATTATACCTCCTAGTAATGTATTGATCGTATATTCTTTAGCGAGTGGTGGAGCGTCTATCGCTGCACTTTTTCTAGCTGGCTATATTCCTGGTATTATGACAGGATTGTTTTTAATGATTGTAGCTTCTTTCTGGGCAAAGAAGAAAAAATATAAGGTTGGTAAAAGAAGTACTTTAAGTCAAGTAATGAAAACTTTTGTAGATGCTTTGCCAAGCTTATTCATGCTGGTAGTGGTAATAGGCGGTATTGTTACGGGGGTTTTTACAGCGACAGAGGCATCGGCGATAGCAGTATTATATAGTCTAATTCTTGGTTTCATATATAAGGAAATAACACTTCCTAAGCTTCCACAAATATTGTTAGATTCATCAGCTACCACAGCAATAGTTATGTTATTGATAGGTTCTTCTATGTGTATGTCATGGGCATTATCTTATGAGAATATTCCACAAGATATTAGTACAGGTCTATTGAGTTTAAGCGATAATAAAATTGTCATCCTTTTAATTATTAATTTGCTTTTATTGTTCGTAGGTATATTTATGGATATGACCCCTGCGGTGCTTATTTTTACACCTATATTTCTACCGGTAGTGACCAAATTAGGTCTTGACCCAGTACATTTTGGTATTATCATGGTGCTTAACCTTTGCATAGGTCTATGTACTCCGCCAGTTGGGTCAGTGTTATTTGTAGGAGTGGGAGTAGCCAAAACTACTATTGAGAAGGTCTTTAAACCTTTACTCCCTTTGTTTATTGCAATGATTATTGCTCTTTTCCTAGTTACTTATATTCCACAATTAAGTTTGTGGCTTCCTAGTTTATTCGATTTATAAAATTTTATTATTATTGAAAATAACCATGCAAAAATTAAACAGAAAAAATATTGCGGTTTCTAGTACATTACCTATTAAAGTTGTCCAATTTGGAGAGGGTAATTTTTTACGAGCTTTTGTAGAGTATGCATTTCAAACCTTGAATAATGAAGTTGGTTTCAATGCTGGTATAGCTGTTGTACAGCCTATTTCCAACGGCATGGTGTCTATGTTGAATGATCAAGATGGTTTATATACGTTGTTTACAAAAGGTATTAAGAATGGTGAAGAGGTTGAGGAGAAAGAACTGATAACTAATATTGTGAAAAGTATTGATCCTTATCTAAACTTTGATGCATATTTAGATTTGGCCAAGGAGGAAAAGTTAGAGTTTATTATATCAAATACAACCGAAGCCGGAATTTCTTATGTTGCTTCTGATATTTTCGATATGGCTCCGCCAAGCTCATTTCCAGCCAAATTGACAAGGCTATTATTTGAACGATTCGCGCATTTTAATGGTGCTGTGGATAAAGGTTTAACTATAATTCCCTGTGAACTAATTAATCATAATTCAGACACGTTAAAACAAATTATCATGGATTATGTTTCACTATGGAACTTATCCGAAGACTTTAAAAATTGGGTGTTGAATACATGTACGTTTCATAACACCTTAGTTGATAGAATTGTACCAGGTTATCCTCGTGATCAAATTGAAGAATACAATAAGCAATTGAATTATAAGGATAATCTTATTGTTAGTGCAGAAACCTTTTTTTTATGGGTAATTGAAGGTGGTGAAATGCTGAAGAAAAAACTACCATTCCATAAGACGAAGTTAGATGTCAAGATTGTTGCTGATATGCAACCTTTTCGAACTAGAAAGGTTAGAATTTTAAACGGAGCTCATACAGCAATGGTTCCATTTTCTATACTATATGGTAATGAAACAGTGAAACAGACCGTAGACGAAAGTTTTACAGGTCCATTTATACGATCACTTGTTTTTGAAGAAATTATTCCGACCATGGATATGGATAAGGCAGAATTGGAAGACTTTGCAGATGCAGTCTTTGACCGATTTAGAAATCCATTTATAAAACATCAATTAGCAAGTATAGCATTAAATTCTATTTCTAAATTCAAGGTAAGAGTGTTACCAAGTCTATTAGATTTTGTAAAAAGAAAAGATAGTCTACCTTCTCGTACGGTATTCGCTTTTGCTTGCTTAATTCGCTTTTATAAAGGGAGTTACAAACTTCAAGAATTGCCTATTAATGATGATAAGGAGATAGTTTCTGAAATGGCAGAAATATGGAAATCTGATTCAATGTATGACATAGCCACACAGGTTTTAGGTAAAGTTGAGTATTGGGGTCAAAATTTAAATGATGTTGAGGGATTA
The DNA here is from genome assembly GCF_963977385.1 of uncultured Maribacter sp. Taxonomy (GTDB): domain Bacteria; phylum Bacteroidota; class Bacteroidia; order Flavobacteriales; family Flavobacteriaceae; genus Maribacter. The sequence goes on from NZ_CAXBOU010000003.1 coordinate 14,646, forward strand.
ACGAATGCTATTACAACATCATTACAATTAATCGAAGAAAAGGGTATTGAAGTCGGTTTTTCTGAATTAAGTTAGTTTTAAATACAAGTCATGCAGAAAAAATTAATCAAAGTACAAGATGGGGATAATGTAGCCATTGCTTTAGTAGATTTGGTACAAGGTGATCGAATACAATATGAAGGCGAAGAAGTTATCATATTATCCAATACGAAAGCAAAACATAAAATTGCATTTGTTGATTTGGATAAAGAAGACCAAATTTTCATGTATGGTGTTTTGGTCGGCAAGGCAATGTTCCCAATTAAAAGAGGAGACGTATTAACTACTGAAAACATAAAGCACCAAAGTGATTTGGTGAAAGGGAGAACGAAGACGGTAATATGGATACCACCAGATGTTTCTAAATGGAAGAATAGAACATTTATGGGGTATCACAGGCCAGATGGTCAAGTAGGTACGCAAAATGTTTGGTTATTCTTTCCTTTAGTCTTCTGTGAAAATAGAAATATTGAAGTACTTAAAGAGGTTTTTGAAAAAGAATTTTCTATGGGTAAAGAACGAAATCAAAGACAATTGTTACGTAATCTTATCAACGGTAATGATGTTGATTTTAAAGATGGAAAACAAGAAACCAATAATCAGACCTTTAGTAATATAGATGTTAAATTTATAACTCATCAAGGTGGTTGCGGTGGTATACGCCAAGATTCTCAGACCTTAGCAAAATTATTAGCGGGGTATGTTAAAAACCCAAATGTTGCAGGTGCTACTGTGTTAAGTTTAGGATGTCAGAATTTACAGATCAACTTGTTTAAAGATGCTCTGAATGCTATAGATTCAAATCTTAATAAACCTGTATTAATTTATGAGCAGCAACAAATGGGTACGGTTGATGAAATGCTGAACACCATTATTAAAGATTCTTTTGAAGGAATAAAGGCTGCAAACTCGATAGAACGTAAACCAGCTTCCATATCTAAATTAAAAATGGGATTAGAGTGTGGTGGTTCTGATGGTTTTTCTGGAATATCGGCAAACCCGGCTTTGGGCTACGCTTCAGATATTCTTGCCGCAGTTGGTGGATCACCTATACTTTCTGAATTTCCAGAATTATGTGGCGTAGAGCAAGAGCTTGTAAATAGATGTACAAATGATGAAGATGCCGCTAGATTTATGAAATTAATGAAGGCATATGAGGCTTCGGCCGAGGCTGCGGGCTCTGGCTTTGATATGAATCCTTCACCTGGTAATATAAAAGATGGGTTAATAACTGATGCAATGAAATCTGCAGGTGCTGCAAAAAAAGGAGGTACTTCACCCATCGAAGCTATTTTAGACTATGGCGAATATGTAACTAAACCAGGTTTAAACTTACTATGTACTCCTGGTAATGATGTTGAAAGTACCACTGGTATGGTTGGTTCTGGAGCGAATATTGTTGTGTTTACGACAGGTTTGGGAACACCAACAGGTAATCCTATAGCTCCTGTTCTAAAGGTTTCTTCTAATACGATACTTGCTGAACGTATGCCGGATATTATTGATATTGACACTGGTGCGGTAATACGAGGCGAAAAATCAATTCAACAAATGGGTGAGGAAATTTTGGAATATGTGGTTCGCGTTGCCAGTGGTGAAATTGAGGCAAAAGCAGATCAATTGGGCCAAGATGATTTTATTCCGTGGAAAAGAGGTGTTTCACTCTAAGTATTTGACATGAAAGTTAAAACTATTTTATTTTACTAGATGATTTTCTAATAATCAGTTTAGATGGTAAAATCAACTGTTTATGAATTTTTACCGATTGTTCACTATCCATTTGTTCTAAGAATACTTTTGCAGCCATTTTTCCCATTTCTACGGGTGATTGATCAACAGAACTTATAGAAGGTTCTAAAAACTGTGTGAAGGGCTCATTACTAAAACCAACAACACAAAAATCTTCTGGGATTTTAATAGATAATTGTTGCAAGTATTTAACAGCACCTAATAATCCGTTGTCTGTAGATGAGAAAATAGCATCTGGAGGAAGAGGCAGCTTCATTAGTCTTTCTGCAGCTTCCATACCTGCTTCCATATCATTTTTTAAAGGCACCATATATTCAGGGATAATTTCAAATCCGTTCTGTGTCAAGGCATCCTTGTAACCAAGTAACCGGTTTTTATAAAGTTCAATTTCATGGTTTACATAAAAGTGAGCTATTCTTTTACAGCCTTGATCAATTAAATGTTTTGTAGCATCGAACCCTCCTTGATAATCATCTACGGTTACTGAACTTATATCTGGGAAATCTAATTTTCTATCAAAGAAGATAAAGGGAGTAGTTTTTTTTAGAATATGCTCAAATTTATCTTTCTCCTCATTTGAATGTGATGTAGATATTAATATTCCATCAACTTGGGCATTTAATAAGTTTTGGACAATTTTAAGTTCTCGATCTTTCTCTTCATGTGTTTGAGAAATAATTACATGATAACCTTTTGGATATAATTCATCTTCTATACCTCTAATTACGGAGGAGAAAAAATTTCTATTTATGAATGGTATAACTACACCAACACTTTTGCTTTTTCCGCTTTTTAAGGCCAAAGCTAATCTGTTCTGCTTGTAGTTCATTTTAACTGCTGTGGCAAGTACAAGTTCTCTTGTATTCTTGCTTATTCTAGGATTTTCATTTAGGGCTCTTGAAACAGTAGCAGCCGTAATATCTAACTCCTTGGCAATATCATAAATTGTAGTTTTTTTGCTCATGGGAAATACATCGCTAAATATACGATAAACCCATTAAATCAAAATACTTTAAGCATTCTATAAAATAAGCAAATCTATATTTTAAAACTAAATCCTTCCTCTAATTTTTTATGATATTTTTCTTGATCAAACTGAAATAGGTACGCGCCTTTTTTGGAACAGCTCATATCTTTTTCATCTAATCTTTTTAAGATATCCTGAGAATTGAATTTGTTGATGAAATTTCTTTTATCAAGTTTTGTGTCTAAAATAGCTTCATGTAATTTTTGCAGCTGACGCATTGTAAATTTATCTGGTAGAAGTTCAAAACCAATGGGTTTGGTCATTGCCCTTCTTCTTAAGATTAACAAGGCTTTTTCTACCATTGCATTATGGTCAAAAATTAATTGAGGAGCATCTTTTAAATCAAACCATTTAATAGGGTTTTGTTTTAAGAGATCTTTACAGTGGTGGGCAATATCGATAAGAGCGAAATAGGCTACTGATATGGTTCTTTCTGTTGGGTCACGGTCTACCTTTGAAAAGGTGGACACTTGTTCCATATAAATATTGTTTAGACCAGTTAGGTGATTTAGAACTCTAGTGGCCGCCATGTCTAAATCTTCTTTCTTTTTAAGGAATCCACCTATGAGTGACCATTTGTCTTTTTCTGGTTCAAAGTCTCTTTTAGCTAGAAGTATTTTTAATTCCTCTTGATAGAATCCGAATATAATACAATCGACTGCTACTAGAACTTTATCCTCTTTGAGGTAATTACTTAAAACCATGTTAAATTCTTTGCGGCGTAATTTAATAAGAATCAATGGATTTGAAATAATAATGGGAAAAATTGTCAAAAACTATTTTAATGGAATATGGTAATTTAAGATTTAGAATATTATAAATATTGTCAATTTAAAGTAAATTACTAAATCGTTTTCGAAGTATTTCTCCTTAAAAATTTATAACTAAAAATTAAGATAGTTATTACATCAAATTTTTAACTAAATTACTATTTCCCCAAGTATTTAAAGGTGTTGTTAGAATTTGATGATATTTTTCGGCATTCTTGATTAAGCGCATAATTATTTACTAATTACAAATTTGAGGAATGATATAAAATGAATATAATTAAAATGATTTGCCAGCTAATTTTAATTTTTACTATTTTGACATTGAATTTTAGTTGTAAGATAATTAGCAAAAATTCTGAAAAAATAGCTATTCAAAAAATGAACAAATCAGTGAGCATTATAGAAAGTGATTTTGGTACAACTGTCGGTGATGAAGTAGTAAAGAAGTATATTTTAAAAAATGAAGGGGGTATTGAAGTTGGTATAATTACTTTTGGTGGTAGAATTATAACAGTAAATACTGCTGATAAAAAGGGGAAAATTCAAAATGTAGTTCTAGGTTTTGATAACTTAAAACAATATGAGATTAAAAATCCATTTTTTGGTGCATTGGTCGGTCGTTATGGCAACAGAATTGCAAAAGGTAAATTTAATTTAAATGATACTGAATACACCTTAGCGAAAAATAATGGCGAAAACAATTTGCATGGTGGTGAAAAAGGATTTGATAAGGTTGTTTGGAAGGTTGAGGGTATAGAAGAAACTGATTCTAAAGCATCTCTAAAACTTAGCTATTTAAGTAAGGATATGGAAGAAGGTTTTCCGGGTAATCTGGCTACTACTGTTACCTACACCTTAAACCAAGATAATAGTTTAGACGTATTGTATGAAGCAACAACCGACAAAACTACGGTTGTAAATCTTACCCAGCATTCTTACTTTAATTTGTCAGGTGATTTTTCACAACCAATAGTAGATCATGAAGTGGAAATAGATGCAGATGAATTTGTACCTGTTGATGGCTCTTTAATCCCGACAGGAGAATTAGCTAACGTAGAGGGTACACCTTTTGATTTTAGAAAAGCAAAACTAGTTGGTGCAGAAATTAATGCAGAAAATAAGCAAATTGAATTAGGCGGTGGTTACGATCATTGTTGGGTACTTAATGACCAAAAAGCCGGGTACCGTTCAGTCGCAAAGGCCTATCATTCACGAACAGGTAGAACTTTAGAAGTACTAACCGATCAACCAGGGATGCAATTTTATACGGGTAATTTTTTAGATGCAACACTACCTACACGAAATGGTGGTTTTTATGCTAAAAGAAGTGGATTTTGTTTTGAGACTCAACATTATCCAGATTCACCCAACCAATCAGAATTTCCTTCTGTACGTCTAGAACCTGGTGAAAAATATTCAACCAAAACAACTTTTAAATTTTCGACTAAATAAACCAAACTTGTGCAACAATTAGACAATTTAGATTGGATCAGTATTTCGTTATATTTCTTATTGCTTGTAGGTATAGCAGTTTGGGTTATTCGAAAAAAAGAGGATAATACCGAAGATTACTTTTTGGCAGGTAGAAATGTCGGTTGGTTCGTAGTAGGTGCCTCTATATTTGCATCGAATATAGGTTCTGAACATGTGGTAGGTTTAGCGGGCACAGGTGCTAGCAATAAACTACCCTTACTTATATATGAAATACATGCTTGGGTAGTATTAATGTTAGGATGGGTCTTTTTACCATTTTATGCCCGTAGTGGAGTATTTACAATGCCAGAGTTTTTAGAGAAACGTTTTGACGCAAGGTCGAGATGGGTATTGTCTATCTTCTCAATTGTTGCCTATGTATTGACCAAAATTTCGGTAACCATTTATGCCGGTGGTGTAGTGGTTTCAGCATTATTAGGAATAGATTTTTGGACAGGAGCAATTGCAACGGTAGTTTTAACTGGTATATACACGGTTTTAGGGGGAATGCGTGCCGTAGTTTATACAGAAACTCTTCAAGCTATTTTATTGGTTATTGGGGCAGCCGTATTAACTTTTATGGGCTTAGATAAAGTAGGTGGATGGGGTAGTATGGTCGATACCTTAGGTCCAGAATATTTTAATATGTGGCGTCCGGCAACGGATCCTGACTTTCCTTGGCCATCGCTTTTTATAACAAGTACAATAGTAGGTATTTGGTATTGGTGTACGGATCAATATATTGTACAAAGAACACTAACAGCCAGAAATATTAAAGAGGGTAGACGAGGTACTATTTTTGGAGCGTTATTAAAACTTTTACCAGTTTTTTTGTTTTTAATACCAGGGGTGATTGCGTTGACATTAAAAATGCGAGGCGAATTAGAGTGGGAAAGCGCAGATCAAGCATTTCCTGTATTAATGAGTAATTTATTGCCATCTGGTTTAAGAGGCCTTGTAGCTGCAGGCTTATTGGCAGCTTTAATGAGCTCATTAGCTTCTGTGTTTAATTCATGTTCAACTCTTTTTACCGTTGATGTTTATAAAAAACTAAGACCAAATACGCCAGAAAAGAAATTGGTGCGTACAGGTCAGATTGCAACTGTATTCGTGGTAATTATTGGGATTATTTGGATTCCGATTATGGCCAATATTTCAGGGGTATTGTATGAATATTTACAGAGCGTACAATCATATATCGCGCCTCCTATAACAGCGGTATTTTTATTAGGTATATTTTATAAACGTATTAATGCTACGGGTGCCTTTGCAACATTGGTAATGGGTATTGTAGTGGCATTTTTAAGAATAACATTAGAACTTATAAAAGACAACCTGAATCCTGATGGTGTTTTGTTTTATTTGGGTGATATGAATTTCTTGAGCTTTGGAGCATGGTTCTTCTTATTCTGCTTAATTTTTATGGTCACAGTAAGCTTATTAACGAAAGCACCGGATCAAGAGCAAATTGTAAATCTTACTTTTGGCACCATAACAGAAGAAGAAAAGAATAAAAATAAGAGTAGTTATACTTGGGTTGATGTTACGGTATCAATCATAATTGTTCTTATTGTAATAGGTATTATGGTATTCTTCAATGGGAAGTAAAATGTTTAAGCAGCTTTGCTTTTAGCGATTACATGTTACAAATTTTAGTTATTGCATTAATCAATCTTAGTAATGTGAATTAATTTTATTAACTAAAAAAATAAGCATGCAAAAACCTAATAAAAGATTAGAAGGACAGACGTGTATCGTTACTGGTTCTAGTGATGGTATCGGTGAAGCCGTTGCTAAGGCAATGGGGATGGAAGGCGCAAATATTGTTGTTAATTACCATAGTAGTAAAGAAGAAGCAGAAGAAGTTGCACATTGGATAAGTGAAATTTCAGACTCAGGTAATGCCATTGTGGTTAAGTGTGATGTAAGTAAAGAAGATGATGTAAAAACATTGTTCAAAAAAAGTATTGCTGAATTTGGAACAGTAGATGTTTGTGTTGCTAATGCTGGTCTGCAGTTAGATTACCCATTACATGAAATGCCATTGAAAGATTGGCAACGAGTTATAGATGTAAATTTAACTGGTCAATTTCTTTGTGCCAAAGAAGCAATTATAGAATTCAAAAGAAGAGGAATGCGACCAGAGATTTCTAAATCTTTGGGTAAGATTATACATATGAGCTCTGTTCATGAAGTAATTCCTTGGGCAGGCCATGCTAATTATGCAGCATCTAAAGGAGGTCTGGTTATGCTAATGCAAACAATTTGCCAAGAATATGGGCCAGAAAAAATAAGGTGTAATTCTATCGCACCGGGTGCCATTAAAACAGATATTAACAAAGATGTATGGAGCACAAAAGAGGGTAGAGAAGATATGTTGAAATTGATTCCCTATAAACAAATTGGTGTTCCAGATGATATAGGAAGTGTTGCTAGTTGGCTGGCTTCAGATGAATCTGAATATATTAATGGTACAACGATTTTTGTTGATGGTGGCATGACTTGCTATCCTGGTTTTACAGCTAATGGGTAATACTAAAAATAAAGAAAGCCGCCTTAATGGGCGGCTTTCTTACTTCAATGCGATATGAATTATTTGATTATCGGCTTATAATCGAACTTTTGACCACCAACCGATGCATCGGCCATTAATCCTGCTTTTGGTAATGCGAATACAGCGACACCATCTCTATATTTAGCATTTACCGAAACACCAGATTTTAATGCTACTGCTGAAGCTTCTGCCGAAAATTCAAAATCTCCTTCCTTAAACTTTGCTAAATCAGCTTCAGTTTCAAAGAAAATAACTTCAGTAATTGCTTGGCCACCTGCCTGTAAGCCTACGCTTAATTTTTTTAAATCAGCCATACCTACCATGGTTCCATTTTCATATACTACTCCGTTCCCTGATGCTCCACCAATAATGAATCCACCTTTTCCGACGTTAGGAAAGACAACATAACCTGCTGAATTTGTAAAAAAATGGTCAAGACCTATATCCATTTTCATTATTTTGTCTTTTGCTTTTGTAGCATCTTTAATAATTTTTTGATCTTTGTTGTTCTGAGCATTAAGACCAATTGCTAAGAATAGCAGTGTAGTGAAAGTGAATGATTTTAAGATTTTCATATGTTCTATTTTTGAATTATTACTTAATTAAAGTGTTACCACAAAATTAGAGTTTACCTAGTACCTTAATTATCTTATATGCTATAAAATTTAATTCAATTAAATTTTAAATAACTGTTAATCAGTTAACTATAAGTTAAAATTTAATTTGTTATTTAATAATTCTGCATTTTTTTAAGATTTAATCAATTTATTTTTTCTTAAAAATTTGTTAATTTAAATTATTGTCTTTATATTTCTACTGTTAACCAGTCACTTAGTAATATGAGAAACACAGATAAATTTTTCGATTCTAAGATGATTGTGAATTTGGTGCTGGCATTATCATTAATGCTATCTGCTATATATTATCTAAACTATTCTGATGAAATTGAAGATGAGGTTACAACGGTTATTGTAAACTCAGTGAAAGATGCTAACAATAGTTTAGCCGAGCAGGAATCTGTTCGAAAATGATTGAAATTTCTGACCATAACTATATACTACCGATGCTTTGTAATCGGTAGTATTTTTTTTGACCAATAGTCTGTAAAAATTAAAATTATCGCCTGCCTACAATTACATTGGCTGCCAAGGCAGCAATAATCATTAAAATTCCCATTAGGCTCCAAAGAGAGTATACATCTCCAAACCAGCTTACACCGATTAATATTGTAAAGATAACTTCGATATATTTTAAGGGTGCTACCAAATTAGTTTTGGCTATTTGAAAAGCTTTAGTCATGAACACTTGTCCGAAGAATCCAAATATTCCTAGACTTAGTAGTTGTATCCAATCAATTCCTTTTGGCGGTATCCATCCATTAATACTTAGAATACCACCAATTATGGTTCCAATGAACATGAAATAATTGACTATGACCAAGGGATGATCACTATTTCCTATTTTACGAATGAGAACATAAACTAATCCACTAAAAACTGAAGCGGCTAAAACTAAAAGTAATCCCGTAGTATTTAATTCTTGGTCAAAGCCTTTTAACACTAAGACTCCACCAAAGGCCAATAAAAAGAGAAACCATTGAATAGTTTTTAATTTTTCTTTAAGTAAGAATACAGCAAAAATGGCAGCATATATAGGTGCTAAATATCTTAGAGAAACTGCTGTGCCTACTGGCAAGTATTGTAAGGACATAAAAAAAAGACTCATCGCGGTTAAGCCCGCAAGAGCTCTAAAAATCATTAATCTTCTACTGTTACCTAAGATAGGTATGCCTTTAACTAAAATATAAGTCGTTCCTAGAAGTAATGAGCCAGCCGTTCTGAAAAAAACTATTTCAAAGGTTGGGAAATGACTAAGGTATTTTACGAATGAATTCATTAAACTAAATGAAAACGTACTAATAATCATGTAAAGAATTGCTTTCTTCAATTGGTAGCTTAAGATGGAAGATATTTCTTAGATGGAAACAAAGCTATGTTTAAAACTACAAACAGGTGAAACTATTTTGTGTTGTTTTAAACTTTAGCGGCATAAACTCCATATTAATAGAAACTATTATATGAAGTTTATAAAATGAGATTAAATATTTATTTAACACCATACTTCTGCAAAAGAATCAGGTTTTTAAGATATCTGCTTCGAACTTTGGGGCCGAAAAATAAAAGCATGTACCTTCATTCAATGTACTATCGCACCAAATAGCACCGTCATTATTTTCTACCATTTCTTTACAGAGAACAAGACCTAAGCCTGTTCCTTTTTCATTGTTGGTACCATAAGTGGTGAATGTCTCGTTTTTACTGAAAATCTTTTCTCGTGCATCTTTAGATAGACCTATTCCAGTATCCTTAACCCATATTTCCCAAAATTTTTCCTTTTCACTTGCGCCTATAGTTATTGAACCATTCTCTGGGGTAAATTTTAAGGCATTACTAATCAAATTCCTAATTACAATACCTATTTGATTTTTGTCAGACCAAGTATTAATATTATTGTCAACTTCAGAAACTATAAGAATTGATTTTTGTGTTCCAGTTTTTGAGAGTAAAGCAATGTTTTCATTTACTAACGAGTGTATGTTGGTAACTTCTAATTTCGTAACCATACCATCCATTTGTGTTTGTCCCCAAGAGAGAAGATTATTGAGTGTAAAAGATATGCTATCTATGTCTTCTCCCATTTCAGGAGTAAAATTCATAAAGTCTTTTGTACTAATTTCCCCCGAGTTTACTAAGTTGAACAACGATTTAAATGAATTTATAGGTCCTTTCAAATCATGTGCTATAATAGAAAATAATTTACTTTTAGTATTATCTGAATTTATAAGGTGTTTCTCTTTTTTCTTTAATTCAGTAGTTTTTATAGTTAGTTTTTGGTATAGTTCTTCTTGTATTTTACTATTTCTTTTGAGTATAAAAATGATAACTAGAAAAGCCAAAATGATTAAAAGCGCACCATAGAAATAATACTTCTGTTGGGTAATTTTTTTATCATTTTCAATTAAATAAAGTTCTTTTTCTTGGTCAAATTCAAGGTTGGATTTTAATATTCTTAATTCTAGCTCATTCTTATTTTTATAAATGGAGTCAGACACATTTTTAAACGCTTCTAAATAGGTTAGTGCTTCTATTGGGTTATTTGTAATCTTTTTTAATGTATAAAGAAGTTTTAAATTTTCTTCCTGACCATCAAGAATATTCAAGTCTTTACCTAATTCTAATGATTTTAGCCCATACTTTTCTGCTAGCACATTATTTTTAAGACCCATATATGCTTTGGAGATACCGGTATATAAAGGTATTTTGTATCGCGTTTGTTCTATTTCATCATGAATTCTTTTACTTTTTAGAAACCAAGAAAGGGCTTTGGTATATTGTTCTTCTTTAAGGTAAATTGAACCTTTTAATTCGTAGGAAAACTTTTTCCATTCAGGTAGATCAAGATTTTCTAAAATAGAAATGCACTGTTCTATATTGATTGAGGCATTTTTTAAGTCACCAGTTTCTATGTAGGTAGAAGTTAAATAGGCTAGGGTTACGGCGGTTGTCCTATCATCTACTCCTTTTTTACTTAATTCTTTGGCTTTTGTTAAATAAAGGATGGCAGGTTTATATTCTTGTTGAATTTTATATAGATTGGAAGTGTTTACATAAAAGGTAGATAACCAATTATACTCTTTATTTTTTTTTGCAAGTTCAATTCCTTTCAAGTTTTCATTCAGGGCTTTAGCATAGTCTTGCTTATATTCGTACTCCATGGCCAGCAAGTTTTTTGCAATTAGAATTAACTCTAAATCTTCTATTTGCAATGCTTTTTCATGAGCATTTAAAAAACTCTCTAATGCTTGATCTTGTTTTCCAGTTTCTAAATAGAAACTACCTTGATTAATAAGACCTTTTATTTCACCATGGGGATAATTAATTGCTTTGCTTAAGCTTATAGTTTTGTTTGAAATCAATAAAAGACTATCGAGATTATAAAACCTAATTTCTCTTCCCAACTCATATAATAAATCTATGTAATCCTTATTTTTTTCAAAATTTGAAGTTGATTTTATTAGTTTTATTTGTTGGGTCAAACTATCCTTTTTTATAGTTTGTGCACCAGCAATATTTGAAGACAGCATACTGATGGTACATAATAGTACTAATGAATTAGAATAGAATGTTATTCTTACTTTTAAATATTTGAACATGTACTAGTGTTAGATTGATAATCTTTCACAAATTAGTTCAGGATAAAAGAATAAAGTAATTAATGTTGTTGGATGAACATATTTGTAGGTAAAAACCTACAAATATGTAGAAAGAAAGAATTGTACAAATAGAAAATGCTTAAATTTTCAACAATATTCTACAAGTCTTAAGAAAAAAACAATAATCTAATTCATAAAATTTAAGTTGAAAATTATTTTTCTATTACTTTTTTCATTTTACTCTTTACAGATTAAAAATTACTAGCTAGATTTAAAATGTAATATTCATTTAGACATTTAGACATTTAGACATTTTTTATTCAATAATTATGTATCGAAATTTAATATAGAATTGAAATGCGGAATATGTTTTTAGAAATCTATTAACTTCACCAAATCAAAAAGTGATAGTTAATATGCTTCAATTTTTATTGTTTCCTGATATTCAGTATTTCATTAAATAAAAGAGTAATAAGCCAAAGCCAAGTAAAAATTAAATAGAGTTAAATGAACGAGTTACTATCTTTAAAAAATAAGAATTACGCGCTATCGGGAGGTACTGGTACCTTAGGTGGGTCAATCGCTGAATATCTAGTAAGAAATGGGGCAAATGTTCTATTACTTGGTAGATCAGAAGATAAGCTAAAGGCTAAGCAAGATGAATTGAATACTATCGTTGCAAATAGCACATATATTTTCAAGGTAGATGTTATGAACGAAGATGAGCTAATCGCTCTAAAGAATAAGATAAAAAAGAATTTTAAACATTTAGACGGACTTGTAAATCTTGCTGGGGGTAATATACCTGGGGCTACTTTGAAACCGGAACAGACAATTCAGGATATTGCCATGGGTGATACTCAAAAAGTGGTAGATATTAATTTATTCGGTACCGTAACACCAACAGTTATATTGAGTGAATTAATGATAGAACAGGGTTATGGTTCCATAATTAATATTTCATCAATGGCCGCCAAACAAAGCATTTCTAGAGTGTTGGGCTATTCAATGGCTAAAGGGGCAATAGATATATTTACAAAATGGATGGCAAATGAATTGGCATCTAAACATGGCGATAAAATAAGGGTAAATGCAATTGCACCTGGCTTTTTTATTGGTAATCAAAACAGACGATTATTGACAAATGAAGATGGTTCTTTTACTGAAAGAGGTAATAGTATCATTAAAAATACACCAATGGGGCGATTTGGTGACGCTTCTGAACTTAATGGTATGGTGCACTATCTATTAAGTGATGCTTCTAGTTTTGTTACGGGTAGTATTTTCGATGTTGATGGAGGTTTTAGTTCATTTTCTGGGGTGTAATCAATTATTTTCTGAATAAATAATATGCAATATTAAAGGTTGAAATTTCGCTCTTAGTCTTAATATTGTAATCGATTACCCTATGTTAATATAATCAGAATACATCATAGAAAAATTTATTTATGAATTAAGAAAATGGATTATTTAAAGAAAACTTTTCGCTGGTTTGGCCCTGATTTTGGTGTTACACTATCAGATATAAAACAATTGGGTGTTGAAGGTATTGTAGCCGCATGTCAAGAAGTGGCTATTGGACAGGTTTGGCCGATTGAAACCATTGCTTCCTTAAAAGCAGAAATTGAGAGGCATGGTATGGAATGGTCAGTGGTGGAAAGCGTAAATATTCATGCGGCCATAAAATATGGCTATCCTGAAAGAGACCTATATATAACAAACTATATTCAAACACTGAAAAATTTAGCTGAAAATGGTATATATGATGTTTGCTATAATTTCATGCAGCTAATTGATTGGACACGAACCGATTTAGATTTTATTCTCCCTTCAGGTGTATCTGCATTAAAATACAATCCAATTTCAGCAGCGGCTTTCGATTTATTCATCTTAAATCGCGATAATGCAAAAATCTCATATTCCAATGAGCAATATAAAGAAGCAAAAGTATATTTTAAGGGGTTGAACAGTGAACAAAAAAAGGAGCTAGAACGGGCTATACTGGCGGGTATGCCTGGTTCGCGAAAATTGATAGCGTTAGATGATTTTAAAGCCAACCATGCTACCGTATTAAAAATTAGTAAACAACAATTACAGGAAAATCTATCCTATTTTTTAAATGCCGTGATACCCGAAGCTGAAAAAATTGGTATTCGAATGGCTATTCATCCAGATGACCCACCATTTTCAGTCTTTGGTGTGCCAAGAATTGTATCGAATTATAAAGAGATTAAATTCTTGTTAGATTGTTGTCCTTCTCCAAGTAATGGATTAACATTTTGCTCAGGCTCATTGGGAGCATCCGAAAGCAATGATCTAGTTAAAATCATAGAAGATTTTGGAGACAAAATTCATTTTATCCATTTACGAAATGTAGCCCGATCAAAAGACGGTAGTTTTTATGAGGCTGACCATTTGAATGGCTCAGTACCCATGGAAAAAGTGATGAAAGCCATTGTAAAGCAACAACAAGAAAGACATATGAAGAAAAATGGAGCAGTTAATATACCTATGAGGCCAGACCATGGTCATGTTTTATTAAATGACAAACAGCGTCAAAATGATTTTTATTCTGGATACTCATTAATTGGTAGAGCCATTGGCCTTGCGCAATTATCCGGTTTAGAAAAAGGTATAAGGGAAGGTCTTGAACTTTGAATTTAAATTAGCTTTTTATAAGAACAGCATCTTATCTTTTTATCTTTTACTCATTATTATTTCGAAAATTAATATTACTTCATGCCAAAAAAGATTATTCTACTTTTTATCGTTATTTGTATTTTATCTTCCTGTCAACCTACTACTAAGGAAAGTCATGTTTCACTAGATTCTTATAAAATTGAGGAGGGTTTTGAATTAGCAGTTATTGCGTCAGAACCACTTTTAAAAGCACCAGTTGCTATTGATTTTGATGCAAAAGGTAGAATTTGGGTCGCCCAAATGCCTGGGTACATGAATGATTTACAAGGTTCGGGTGAAGAGAATCCTACTGGTAGTATCCTCATTCTTGAGGATCTGGACCAAGATGGAGTGGCAGAACATGCTAAAGTCTTTTTGGATAGTTTAATAATGCCACGTGCATTGGCACACGTTTACGGAGGATTACTCTATGCTGAACCACCGAATTTATGGTTTGTTGAAATTGAAGATGATAAACCTGTAAATAGAGTTTTAGTAGATTCAATTTATGCAGTAGAAGGTAATCCTGAACATCAACCGAACGGGTTAGAATTAAATATTGATAATTGGATTTACAACGCAAAATCGAACTTTAGATACAGACGTAACAAAGGTGTTTGGCAAAAAGAACCAACAACCTTTAGAGGGCAATGGGGTATTTCTCACGATAATTTTGGACGTTTATATTACAATAATAATTCAAGAATATTATTGGGCGATTATGTTTTGCCAAATACCTTAATAAATAACAAATACTTCACACCTAAATCTAGTTTAGATAAGCTTTTAACTGCAGATCAACGGGTTTATCCTTTGCATTCTGCTTCTGTAAACAGGGGTTACGCCAAAGGAGTGTTAAATGCTGATAGCATATTGGTAAATGCAACGGCAGCCTGTAGTCCTTTAGTATATAGGGGAGGTACGTTTACAGAATCTTATGATCAAAATGTTTTTGTATGCATACCAGAAGGTAATTTAGTAAAAAGAGCGCTTTTGACTTTTACGGGTGATTCTGTAATTGCAGAACAAGCTTGGCAGAATAAGGAATTTTTAACATCTACCGATGAAGGTTTCCGTCCGGTAAGTTTAAAGAACGGTCCAAGTGGCAGTATGTATATAGTGGATATGCATCGTGGTATGATAGGTCATCATGCTTATATGAGTCCTTATCTACGGGAAAAAGCCAAAACTTTCCGGTTAGATACAATTGTCAATTTTGGAAGAATATTAAAAGTAAGTCATGAGGATGTTGTAGCCGATGTCATTCCTGATTTAGATACTTTGGACGGACTTGAACTGGTTTCTTTATTATCCCACAAAAATGGATGGATACGTGACCGAGCGCAGCATTATCTTATTTTCAAGAAGCTAACAGAAGTTGTTGATGAAGTAAAAGAATTAACGCTCACATCTAAGAATCCTTGGAGTCAGATTCATGCTTTATATGTTTTGGTAGGTTGGGATGCCTTGTCATTTGATTTCTTAGTTGAGGTTATGAAGTTGGATAATCCAGAAGTTATTGCGCATGCCCTTGTACTTTCAAAACATTTCGCATCCGAAGAAAATATAGAGAAAGCAAAGAGTGTGTTCAATAAAATTTTGGAACGTAATCAACTTGGATTAGATCTTTATCTAGGAAATTCATTGGGTAGTTGGATTTCTCTTAATGAAGAGAATTTTACACCTATTATGATGGAAATTTTAAAAAGGAGAAAGAACAACGCTTCAGTTACGGAAGCTATACTCAGTGGTTTAGCTGATATTGATTCACTAATTTTCGGGAATGTAACAATAATAGATACATTAAAGCATACCGAATTTGTAAGTAAACTTGAGAGAAGTATTTCAGATAAGAAGCAGGGTAAGATGAATTCTATTTACACTAGAAAAATAATTAATGAAGATAATAGAACTAGTGGCTCTAAAATGTTCTTCCAGATTTGTGCATCTTGTCACGGTGCTGATGGAAAAGGAATTGACGGACTTGCGCCTCCTTTAATGAATTCTGAGCATGTGAAAAATACTGAACGTTTAGCGCTTATTATACTTCATGGTTTAGAAGGTCCCGTTCATGTTAACGGTGAAGAGTACAACTTCAATTTAGCGATGCCAGGGCTCATTAGAAATGAATCTATTTCAGATAAGGATATAGCCGACATTATATCATACATTACAAATGCCTTTTCTGATGTGCCGAAGAGTTTAAGTAAAAAGCGAATTAAAGAGCTTAGAAGCATAAAATCTATGTCAGGTATGGAATTTACAGAAGAGGAGCTAAAAGCGCTTGATTAGCGAGTTGCTGTGTTTGAATTATAAACTACTTCAAACCTTTTCTAATCCCCATTTCTAATCCTCTTAATTCCGCTAAACCTCTAAGCCTACCTATACCTGAATACCCAGGATTTGTTTTCTTTCTTAAGTCATCTAACATTTTATGGCCATGATCAGGTCGCATAGGCATTCTAGTATCTAGTCTACCTGCTGCTTTTCTTTTTTCTTGTTCATTCACTAATGCCTTCATAACAGCGTACATATCAACATCACCTTCTAAGTGATTAGCCTCATGAAAATTACCATGAGTATCTCTTTGTGTACTTCTTAAATGAATAAAATGAATGCGGTCACCCAAACGTTCTACCATACTAGCTAAATCGTTATCGGGCCGAACGCCAAAAGAACCAGTACAAAAGGTTAAACCGTTGTTTGGGCTATCAACAGCTTTGTAAAGGTCAATAATATCTTGCTCGGTACTTACAACTCGTGGTAGACCTAAGATTGGAAAAGGTGGATCATCAGGATGTATACACATTCGTATTCCGGCTTCTTCTGCCACAGGAACTATTTCTGAAAGAAATTCGAATAAGTGTTTCTTTAGTTCTTTGGGGCCAATAGTATCATATGATGCTAAAATTGTATTGAATTCTTTCAATGAATAACCTTCCTCTGCACCAGGTAAACCAGCAATAATATTACTTATTAATTTCTTTTTCTCGTTTTCTGATAGTTTGTCGAAAAAGTCTTTGGCAACAGATTTCTGTTCTTGGGTGTACGATTCTTCGGAACCTGGTCTTTTTAATAAATACAATTCAAATGCCGCAAAAGCAGCTGCCTCAAAACGAAGTGCAGTAGAGCCGTCTTCCATTTCGTAATCTAAATTAGTTCTTGTCCAATCTAAAACAGGCATAAAGTTATAACAGACAGTGTCTATACCACATGCACCTAAATTAGAAAGGGTCTGTTTATAATTATCATAATAGATTTTATAATTTCCTTTTTGAGTTTTTATCTGTTCATGAATAGGAACACTTTCTACTACTGACCAAGTTAAGCCCGCTGCCTCGATTATTTTTTTGCGCTCAATAATTTCATCAACCGGCCATATAACACCATTAGAAATATGGTGTAACGCACTCACTACACCTGTTGCACCTGCCTGTCTTATATCTTGCAATGAAACTGGGTCGTTTGGCCCATACCATCTCCATGTGTTTTCTAAATTCAAATCTTAATTTTTTAAAATTAACTCTAAACAAAACTCCTTACTATCAGTAAAAACTGCATTAACGAGAGTAGTGGTATCTATATTTTTTGAAGGATACAAATACCATTGTAAATTGGGTGTTCAAGATACTATATCATTTTGTACCTACCATGTCTTTTTGATAGACTTATTCAGGTAAAATGTTTGAAAAAAGGGATTATGATGGAAAGTGTTTTTAAATGGTGCTTGGTCGTATAAAGTGAAAGTAGTTATTAGTATTACTATTTTTTAATAATAAAATTTTTACTAAACAATAGCATCATAGCATTGAAATAAGTTTTAGATGCATTTCCAAAAGCATTCAGTTAGAAATCTATCCTTATCTTGTTGAGGCTTAATTTGAAATTATAGTAAACAATTATTTTATGAAAAGAATAGCCATTTTTATTGCCTCGGTTTTTATTTCTGCGTCCTTTTCTTGTAAGGGTAAAAGTGAAAAAGTTGAGGGAACCCAAACCGTGTCAACCGATTCACTTTTAAATATTCGTTTTCAAAAATTGTCTGATTATCCTGTTGATTCATTATCATTTCCAAGAAGCTACAATGAAAAGTCCGATGAGTTATTAAAAGTATCATCAAAAGATTGGACAAGTGGATTTTTCCCTGGTAACCTATGGCAAATATATAAGTTGACAGGAAAAGAAGTATTTAAAACCAAGGCTATTGAATGGACGAAATTGATGGAGAAAGAAAAATATAATGCAGGCACTCATGATATGGGTTTTAAGATGTATTCTAGTTTTGGTGAAGGTTATGAAGTAACAAATGACCCCTATTATAAAGATGTTATCATTGAAAGTGCTACAACTTTAATTACTCGTTTTAATAGTAAAGTTGGGAGTCTTCGTTCTTGGGATTTTAACAACGATATATGGGAATTTCCCGTAATTATAGATAATATGATGAATCTTGAGCTTTTGTTTGAGGCTACAAGAATTTCTGGGGATAGTGTATATCATAAAATTGCCGTTTGTCATGCTAATACAACTCTAAAGAATCATTTTAGAGATGATGATAGTAGTTATCATGTAGTTGTCTATGACACTTTAAACGGCAAGGTAAAAGATAAGGTGACCCATCAAGGGTATAATGCAGAATCTGCATGGGCTAGGGGTCAAGCTTGGGGTATTTATGGCTTTACTATGTGCTATCGATATACCAAGAACCCTCTTTATTTAGAACGCGCAGAAAAGTCTGCTACATTCTATTTGAATCACCCAAAATTACCGAAAGACGGTATCCCTTACTGGGATTTCAATGATCCTAAAATTCCAAACTCGGTTAAAGACGTTTCGGCGGCTACAGTAGTTGCCTCGGCATTGGTAGAATTAGCATCGTATTCCGACAATGCTAAGTATATTGAATATTCCAATAAGGTGATGAATACCTTGAAAAGTGATGAATACTTGATTCCTCCAGAAATCAATGTTCCATTTATTTTAAATCATAGTACGGGTAATTGGCCGAAAAATGATGAAATGGATGTGCCAATCGTCTATGGTGATTATTATTTCCTAGAATTGATGCTTAGAAATAAAAAGTGAAGTGAAAACCTTTTGATACTACAAAACCCATAATATATAGGTTTTGTAGTAGTGGCCTCTATTGTATTCAAATCTTTTATAAGAAATGCCTGAATACAATGGCTTTTGCGAAAATTTATATTTTCTGTTGTCGATTTGTTGTCGACAAAATTTTAAAAGAGGATGAACAACTAATCTCTTAAATCAACTAAAGAGAATAAAAAGTAGGACGTAGACAAGATTCAATTTGTCTTAAAAGCTGTCTTAATTAAGGTTGACATAATACTTTGCCTCAAAATTTATTTCTACAGTTCATTTAGAGTCAACCCCTTGCTGAAATTTGTTCGAATTGTAGATGATTTGTGAGCTTAATATTTTAATAAATATGGTCAGAGTAGCTTTCTTATAAAAAATATATACCTTTTCAAATCTCAATAGTTTTAGATGTAAATTAATGTTGATTTAACGAACTTGATTAATGGAGTTTTAGTAGCAATATATTTATTTGTAATAAGGCATCTATTTATTTTTTAATGAATGAAACAAATTAGTTTGCTATGGAGTTTCTGGTCACCTTTTTATTTTTTATCAAATTGTAAAGTAGTAATGTAGGTACAGTAGTTTTTGTAGATTAATCGATCTAATTGAAAATAGTTGTAAGTCTTTATTTTTATGGCTCCTGTCGTAGTCGATTGTTATAGTATTTGATATCAATGATATAATTTAGTTATAAATCTTACTCTATGAAATACTATCTATAACGGGCTCTTCATGATATTTTTTGCTAAGCTTAATATGCATTATTTCTTCAGCCGATTTAATTTTGTAAGGGTCGATATCATTATATATATATATTACATTCTTGCAGAACATTATTTTTTCAAATGACTTTTGGAATGTTAATTGGGTTTGTTGGTAAGTGACAGTGGTCATAATAGTTCTTATATGTTACCTCATTACATGAAGTATTCACATTTGATCAGACAAGAAGAAAAAGCAAAGCAATACCCAAGGATAACAATGCCAATATATTGATTCTTCTTATTTGGTAAAGTTTTCTTTTTTGGGTCATATCATTAAAATTTGATTTCTGGATAATCTTTTATTAATACTATTTTTTTAGTTGAATATGATTTCCTAAAAAAAAGCTTACAACCTCTTTATGCATTAATTCAAAATAGACTCAACTTATTTTAACATTCGATAGATATATTTAACAATTTAATTTCAATATTAAATATTGGAAATTCACCTTTTCAAATTTTTATTCATAATAAAAAAGCCTTTGATATCATAGTTAGGGAATTTAAAATTGTCTGTACAAAATCATATATAATTTTTAATATTCTATAATCTGAAAATAAACTAGAATAATACAATCATTTTAAAATAGTCGCAAACCGTTGTCTATTTAAAGTGGAATTATTTTCTAATCTCAGAAAAATATTGGTAAAAAATTGAGTTAAAACATTGATATTCTGATTTTTTTAGGTTTACATGCAAAAAAAGTATCATTTTTCGCCAAAAAACTATTCAACATGTATTCTCTCATTGTGTAGATTTACCAACAGGCAACGGTTGAAAATAATATAATCCTATTTTTTTAACTTTAAATTGAGATGTTGACAACAGCTATCTAGCCTTAAATCATACTTAATAACCTTTATAAACCAAACTAAAAATCTAAAAATTATGGAGAAAAACAAAAAACTCTTTTTGCTGAGAAAAGTTTTCTTTAGCCTAGAGGCTAAAAAAAAGATTCTATTTCTACCATTTGTTTTTGTGGTTATCTGTATTAACACATATAGTGTCCACTCAAAAGACAAAGATGAACCTAAGATTAATAACGGGTTATTGGACGAACTCGTCTCAAAATATGAAATGTCCAATTTGTCTTATTTTCAAACTTCGATTTCTGGTCAGGTTTTAGATCAGAATAAGCAACCGCTTCCTGGGGCCAGTGTTGTTGTGAAGGGTACTGTAAACGGAACACAAACTGATTTTGATGGTAACTTTTTGTTAGATGTTGCTAGCGGAGAAGTTTTGTTAGTTTCATATATTGGGTATGCATCGCAAGAAATCACTATAGGAACACAGACCAATTTCAATATTGTTATGGAAGAAAGTGCCTCTGGCTTGGATGAAGTAGTGGTCATTGGTTATGGTAGCCAAAAGGAAGCTTTGCTGACTGGTTCGGTTGGTCTCGTAAAAAAAGAGGAGATTACTAAAGTAACCTATGCGAACAGTGCCTCAGTACTTCAGGGTAGAGTTCCTGGTGTTCGAGTAGAGTCAAATGGAGGTGCTCCTGGCGCTGGTGTTAATGTTGTCATTCGAGGAACGGGTTCATTTGGAAATGACCAACCACTATATGTGGTCGACGGTAATATCGTTGGATCTATGTCGTTTCTAAATCCAAATGATATTGAATCGGTAAGTGTATTAAAAGACGCATCTTCGGCTGCCATTTATGGAAGTAGGGCATCTAACGGCGTTGTTTTGATTACTACTAAAAAGGGTAGTGTAGGTGATGTGATAATTAATTTCGAATCAAAAATAGGGTTTCAATCCCCTACTAATGAATTGGATTTACTCAACGCTAGGGAATTTGCCGATTGGCATAATATGGCTAGGGATAATGATGGTGATGCGAGAGCAGTACCCAATGACACAGGTTTTAATCCTAGTATAGATACGGACTGGCAAGATGTACAGGTAAGCCCAGCTTTGTATAAAGAATACAGCGTTAATGTTTCTGGGGGGTCTGATCAGGCAAAATTTTATGTATCTAGTCAACTTCTCGATCAAAAGGGTGTTGTTGTAGACTCCGATTTTAAGCGGTATAATTTTACGGTAAATACAAGTTTAAAGAAAGGTATTTTTTCTATGGACCAGAGTCTATTGCTTTCTCGCGAAGAAAATAATCCTAATAATTTTTTCTCAAGAGAAGGCGAGGTACCGTCAACCATACCCATATATGATGAGAATAATGAAGGGGGTTTTGCTGGTTTAGATCCTAATTTATATGGCATGGCCAGAGGAATCAATTGGTATGGAAGGGCAATTTTACATGATAATCTATATACGACAGACCGTGTAGTAGGTTCTATTCAGCCAAAACTTCAATTGAGTAAAAACCTTACCTATAAATTAAACTTGGGTATCGATTATAGTATTCAACATAACTATGCATTTCAACCCACCTTTTTTCAAAGTACCTCGCAAGAGGCCTCGGAGGTTATCGCTTCATTGAATGAGAATTTTGTAAGGTCATTAAGTTCATTAATGGAGAATACGTTACAATATTCGAATACATTTGGTAAGCATGGTTTGACCCTTTTGGCAGGGTTTACTACACAGGCTATTAAGGCTCGCTCTGCTGGGGGTGTTGGTACTAATTTTATTTTTAATGACTTTAGAGTTCTTGATGCCGCTGATGATAATACTGATAATACTACAGGATATTTACAGGAGAATGCGTTGACCTCTTATTTGGGGCGTATTGACTATGATTACGATGGTAAATATATTTTAAGTGGAACTATTCGTCGTGATGGATCTTCAAGGTTTAAGGAAGAAAATCGATTTGGAGTTTTTCCTTCGGGATCTTTGGGCTGGCGGATTAGTAAAGAAGGTTTTTTCCCTCAAGAGGGCTTTGTTAGTAATTTGAAGCTCCGCGGTAGTTATGGTTTGTTGGGTTCACAGAACGTAGGGAATTATGTAACCTCAAGTGTTTTAAATGTTAGTAATTTCTATAATTTGGGCGGTATTGTTCAAGGAGGGTCTACGGTAGCACAATTGGCTAACCCTAATCTAAAATGGGAAACGACGACTATTCAAAATTATGGATTGGACGCAGAATTTTTGGGCGGGAAAATTAGTTTTTCTGCGGAATATTACAAAAAAAGATCGGAAGATATATTAGTCAATGTTCCCATTCCGCTTAGTGGTGGATTTGGAGGTACATTGTCTAACAATGCCGCTACAATTGACAACTCAGGTTTTGAGTTTGGAGGGTCATATCGACATTTATCGCTGAATGATGGTCTAAATTTTGATGTAACTGCAAATTTTAACACTGTTAATAACGAAGTTATCGCCCTAGGTGAGGGTGTTAATCCTATAGTAGGAGGTGGTTACACACAAGGGGGGTATAATGCTACAAGAACGGATGTCGGCCAGCCAGTGGCTAGTTTTTATGGCATGAAGACCGAGGGTGTTTACCAGACCCAAGCAGAAATTGATGCTGATGGGAGAACTAATGCGGTATTGGGCGATATGAACTTTGTCGATCTAAATGGTGACGGACTTATTAATGACGATGACCAAACCTATTTAGGGAGTGCTATTCCTGATTTTGAATATAGTCTTGCGATTAATATGGATTATAGAAATTTCGACCTTTCAATTTTCATACAGGGGGTAGAAGGGAATGAGTTGTGGAACGGTAAAAGATACCATCAAGTATTGGATGGTACTAGAGGATTGAAAAGAAAGGAAGCCCTTGATGCATGGACACCACAAAATACCAATACAATTGTGCCAAGAGCTACGATTCGAGATTTGGCCTTAAACAAAAGACCCTCTGACTATTTGGTTGAAGATGGTTCTTATTTAAGATTGAAGGCAGTTCAGCTTGGTTATACCCTGCCTAGCGATATTGTCAAAAAGTTCTATATGTCAAAATTAAGAATCTATATTGCAGGTCAAAATTTGTTAACATTTACAGATTATCAGGGGTATGATCCAGAATTAGGTAGACCCTTAGATGGTAGTGGAAGTCTTTTTGACAGCGGGGTTAACCGAAGAGCATACCCGAATAACAAAAATTTGCTGTTAGGAGTCCAAGTTGGTTTTTAAAAGAAAATTTAAAAAATTATAAAAATGAAAAGTAAAATAAAGATTTTCATCGTTTTAGCTTTCAGTACCTTTTTTACGTTTATTAATTGTACTGATGAATTGGAATTAACGAATCCAAATAGTCCTACGCCCGAAAGTTTTTGGCAAACTGAAGAGCATGCAGAAGGCGGATTAACTGCAGTTTATGCACCACTTCCTACCATTCCTATGTTTGGAAGAATATTGGTGGGTATACATTTGATCCATAGATCTGATATTGCAAACCCTTTTCCGCAATCTAATGTTAACGATGCAGGTGCTTTGCAAGTTAGACCTGAAAACCCAAGAGTTAGCGAAATATATCAAGAGTGGTATAAAATGGTAGCGCGTGCGAATCAAGTCATTAGTAGAGTACCCGCTATTGACATGGATGCTACAAGAAAACAAGAAATTTTAGGGGAAGCTCATTTTTTAAGAGGCTTTGCCTATTTCTATATAGTAAATTTATGGGGTACTTCACCTTTGAGCTTAGAAGAAGCAGTGAGTCTGGAAGAACTTTTTCTGCCAAATTCTACTATTGAGCAAACATACGCTGCTATAATCAATGATTTTACAATTGCCCAAGCCAGCTTACCACAAGACGGTAGGCCACCAAAAGGTGAAGTTGGGCGAGCCACTTGGGGTGCTGCCACTGCCTTTCTTGGACGTTCATATCTATATACGGGAGATTTTTCAAAAGCCGCGATAGAGCTCAAGAAAGTTAAGGACTCAGGAATATATGATTTGAACGCAAACTACAATGACAATTTTATAGAAGAGATTTCCAATACTCCGGAGTCGATTTTTGAAATCCAATACGATGGCAACGAGACCGGAGGTTGGGGCGGAGCAGGTGGCAACGTATATAGGGCGCAAGCTTGGGAGGCCGATGTTGCACCACGTAACTATAGTAGTCAACAGAGTATGAGCGTCAATCAATGGGTGTTGGATTTGTTTCTAAGCGAACAAACAACAGAAGGAACAGAGGACCCTAGAGCCAAAGCTACTTTATTATGGAATTATCCTGGGGCAATGATTTATCAAGATGCATTTGAAGAAACTATGCTTGGAGATGATTTGAATAGGGTCTGGGTTCGAAAATACCTCAATTTTAGAAAAGAAAATGCACTTACGCCTGGTTCTTGGCAAGGCGCAACCAATAATTGGAAAATATTCAGGTATTCGGATTTACTGTTGATGTACGCCGAAGCGGAAAATGAAGTCAATGGAGGGTCACAAAACGCAATTGATGCCTTGAACGAAGTTCGAGATCGTGTAAGTATGCCGAATGCTTCAGGTTTGAATCAATCACAATTAAGACAGGCTATAAGAGATGAACGTGTTAAAGAGCTTGCCATCGAGGGTAACCGATTCTTTGATTTGAATAGATGGGGCATTGCTGCTGAACGGTTTGGGCAAAATCCTGATTTTAGGTCGAATAGCCAAGGAGTATTTGTTGAAGGTCGAGATGAATATCTTCCTATTCCTGCTCAAGATGTACAGTCGAACTCCAATTTGAATCAAAATCCAGGATATTAGATAATAATTTTTGTTGAGTTAGTTTAAATTGAAAGATAGTCCCTAGTTTTTACTGGGGATTATCTTATTCTATAAAATATTGAATGGTTGAATTTGTTCAAATATTTGTAAAATAGATAATATTATTTAATGACAATTGTTCATGATATGAGAATTATACTTAGAACTTTACTATTCTTTTTTTTAATAATGGTTATCGGCTGCATTGCGGAAAACAATGATGATAATTCCACAAATCAAGGGTTTAGTGCAATAATTGCCAAAAAGTCTTCAATATCGTTTAGTAATACAATTACTGTTTCTGATACTTTTAACTACAATACATTCCCATATATCTATATGGGCGGTGGGGTAGCTCTAGGCGACATAAACAACGATAATCTTACCGATGTATTTCTTACGGGTAATATGGTTTCTAATAAACTTTATCTGAACAAAGGGAATATGGAATTTGAAGATATAAGCATTGACGCCAATATTACAGGTGATTCAAGATGGTATACCGGGGTTACCATGGTCGATATCAATACTGATGGATGGTTAGATATTTACGTCAGTGTTTCCGGTCTTGGGGATAATACCCAAAACCAATTGTTTATCAATAATGGTCCTTCGACCAATAGTGGGCAAGTTACTTTTACAGAAATGGCAGAGGAATATGGCTTAGCCGACAAAAGTAATTCCATACAATCTACTTTTTTTGATGCAGACAACGATGGTGATTTGGATCTATATATCGGTAATTATTCTATCATACCATTGACCATGCCCAACACATTTTATTTTGATAAAATGCAGCAAAGAAATCTTGTTGATTCTGGTCATCTCTTCAGAAATGAAGGAAATGGAAAGTTCACAGATGTTACTGAACAATCCGGAGTATTAAATTTTGGACTTTCTTTAGGTGTAGTCGCTAGTGATTTTAACAATGATGGATGGAAGGATCTATATGTATCCAACGATTTCAATGTGCCTGATTACTTATACATAAACAACGGTGATGGCACGTTTAGTGAAAGAATAAAGGAAACTAGTAGACAAACTTCGATGTTCGGAATGGGGGTTGATGCTGCTGATTTTAACAATGATGGCTTAATGGATCTTATGCAGGTTGATATGACGCCTAATGACTACTACCGATCGAAAACGAATATGGCTAGTATGAATCCCCAATCGTTTTACGGTATGGTCTCCATGGGCTTTCATTATCAGTACATGCAGAATAGCCTTCAGGTAAATAACGGTATAACTTATGACGGTAGACCTATTTTTAGTAATGTGGCTAGACTAACGGGAATCGCAACTACTGATTGGAGTTGGGCCCCTCTTTTCGCAGACTTTGATAATGATGGTTTGAAAGATATTATTATTACCAATGGTATGCGACTTGATGTAAACAATAATGATTTGTTGACTAGAGAAAAAAGCACCAGTATAGTTCCTGAAAAAATAGATATGAATCGGGCCCCTTCTACGCCTATTGAAAATTTTGTATTCAGGAATAAAGGGAATTATGAATTTGAGGATGTTTCGAAAAAATGGAATGTCAACACTAAAGGTTTTTCAAACGGTATTGCTTATGGAGATTTGGATAATGACGGTGATTTAGATATCGTTATCAATAATATTGACGAAGAAGCAAGTCTTCTCCAAAACAATAATCTTGGGGCAAACTTTCTTAGACTTAA
Source organism: uncultured Maribacter sp. (assembly GCF_963977385.1). Classification (GTDB taxonomy): domain Bacteria; phylum Bacteroidota; class Bacteroidia; order Flavobacteriales; family Flavobacteriaceae; genus Maribacter. The sequence continues at coordinate 42,316 of NZ_CAXBOU010000003.1, forward strand.
GTTGTACGGGAATGAACAAAACCCCATGGGTCTTGGAAGTAAAATTAAACTTGTTTCAGGTACTAATGTACAGTGGATCGAACATACGTTATCCCGCGGTTTTCAATCAAGTATAGAACCTATAGTTCACTTCGGAGTGGGAAAAGAAAATATTGTAGACCGTATTGAAGTTTTTTGGCCAGATGGTAAGACAGAGGTTTTAAATAATATAAAAGTAAATCAAACTTTGGACCTTCATTATTTGAATGCCGAAGATAAAAAGGCTGAACAAGATAAAGGAACATTGGCATTTACAGATATTACAAAAAGATCAGGATTACTTTTTGCCCATACGGAAGACCTGTATAATGATTTTTTGATAGAGCCCCTTCTTCCACACAAAAATTCAGAACTAGGTCCGGCCTTAGCGGTTAAGGATATCAACAAAGATGGCCTTGATGATTTTTTTGTTGGTAATGCCAAAAATGGAAAAGGAAGGCTATTCCTTCAGGATAAATCGGGAAGATTCAAAGAGATGGATGGCCCTTGGACTGAAGACCAGACTTTTGAGGATACAGGTGCCGTATTCTTTGACGCCGATGCTGATGGAGACCAAGATTTATATGTGATAAGTGGTGGCAATGATGTCATGTCCAAGGATGGTTTTTATCAAGATCGACTTTATGTAAATACCCAATCCGGTTTCATAAAATCAAAGGAATCTCTGCCTGAAATAAATGCAAGTGGACTCAAAGTCGCACCTGTAGATTATGATGGCGATGGTGATATGGATATTTTTATTGGAGGAAGAATTCAACCCGGGCGCTATCTTCAACCTCCTAGAAGTTATCTTTTGGAAAATAAAGGAGGTTCTGATACATCTTTGCGCTTTGCCGATGTTACGTCAAAAGTAGCTCCGGAACTTCAAAATATTGGGCTAGTAACCGATGCCTTATGGCAAGATTTTAATGCTGATGGAAAACAAGATTTAATTATGACTGGTGAATGGATGCCAATTACATTTTTTGAAAATGACGGTATTCATTTAAATGACGTTACCGAAAAAATGGATTTCCAGAATACGGTAGGGTGGTGGTACAGCCTTGAAACGGTAGATTTAGACAACGATGGTGATATGGATATTGTTGCAGGTAACCTTGGATTAAATAGTAAGCATAAAAGTACTGAAGAATCTCCTTTTGAGATTTACGTTAATGATTTTGATGAAAATAATAGACAGGATATCGTGTTAAGCGTAACAAAAAAAGGCGTCAAACTTCCCGTTAGGGGAAGGCAATGTTCTTCAGAACAGATTCCAATGATAAAAAGAAATTTCGAAACATATGCTTCATTTGCATCAGCAAATTTAACAGATATTTATGGAGAAAAAATGCTCGAAACTTCTATACATAAAAAAGTAGACACTTTTGCCCATTATTGGTTTGAAAATAATGGTGATGGCACATATGAAAAACATCAACTACCTATAGAAGCACAGTTTTCATCAATTAATGACATTGTCATTTTTGATTATAATAATGATGATTTCCCTGATTTACTGGTCGCTGGTAACTTGTATGATACCGAAGTCGAAACTCCGAGAGTCGACGCGGGTTTAGGCCTTGTGCTTCAAAATGACGGTAAAAAGGGTTTTGATGCCGTTTTAATGAATGAAAGCGGACTTCTAATAGATAATGAAGTAAAGGCTATGGCCGCCATCAAGATCGGGGAGTTGCAGAAACCAGGCTTTGTTTTTGCTATTAATAATGATACACTTAAATTAATTTCTTTTGAAAAAAATATTTTAAAGAATTAGTTAATTCACTTAAAAAAGGTCAATAGAAGTTAAAAACAGAATCTATGCAAAAAACAATAAAATTGGCTGCTTTAATTTTCTTGATTGATTGTCTTGGACTAAATGCCCAAGACAAAAAAGAAAAGGGGATGGATGAAATGTGGGGAGATCAAACCAAAATTGACCGATCTTATATTGGAGATCGAGCATCACTATTTGATGATGGTAATTATTCGATGTTTATACACTGGGGTTTGTATTCGAACATCGCCAATAAATGGAAAGACACTACCTATTATGGTATAAGTGAATGGATTATGAACCCCAGAAGGGCTGGGATTCCTGTGACGGATTATATAGCGGAGGCCAAAAATTTTAACCCAGTCAATTTTAATGCAAGAGCAATAGCTAAATTAGCGAAGGCTGCCGGTATGAAATACATTGTGATAACAAGTAAACATCATGATGGTTTTGCGATGTACAATTCTAAAAGTAATGATTTCAATATTGTAAAAGGAACTCCATTTTCTCGAGATCCAATGAAAGAATTAGCGCAAGCCTGTAAAGAAGAAGGACTTGGTTTTGGCTTCTATTACTCACATAATCAAGACTGGACCTTCCCGGGTGGTAATGGAGGACCAAAGACTAATGAAAAAGGTAAGGAAGTAGGATTTGATTATTACTTTAAAGAAAAGTGCCTACCTCAGGTAAAGGAGATTACGACACAATATGGAGATATTGCCATGGTATGGTTTGACACTCCTGGGGATATGGAAAAAAAATATGTAGAAGAGTTAGTCGCCATCGTTAGAAAGAACCAACCAAATGCCATGATTTCTGGGCGTGCGGGGCATGGTCTAGGTGATTACCTTTCGTTAGGAGACATGAATATTCCTATCAAAAATGTGGAAGGGTTATGGGAAACTGTTGACGTAACTAATGATTCTTGGGGCTACGCATGGTATGACGAAAATTGGAAAAGTCCAAAAGTTATTTTGAAAAATATAATTTCAACTGTAGCTAGAGGCGGTACTTATATGCTCAACGTAGGGCCGAAACCAGATGGAACCATTCCCTATCAGGCTGAAACTTTTCTAAGAACCGCAGGTAGTTGGATCAAGGAGTATCCGCAGGTCATATATAAGGCTAAATCTTCACCTTGGGGACATGTACTGCCTTGGGGCGATATCACTGTCTCAGACAATACATTGAATTTATGTATATACAATTGGCCGCTAGATGGTGAAATTTCCCTGCCAGGTCTAAACAACGAAATTGAGTCTGCTAACTTATGGGTTGATGGTGAAAAACTAAAAATAGCTACAAACAAAAAAAATGGATGGGTGTCTTTCAAGCTCCCATCTGTAAGGCCTGAAAAGCTTATTTCGGTTATTGAGGTAACGCTAAAAGGTGAGCCTGTAGTAAATCAAACTATGGGGATAGATCCAGTTTTTCCTACAATAATTCCTGTCGATATTGCTGTTGCAAAAGGGTGTAGTATTCAACAAAAAAAATGGATGGAAAAGTTTGGTGAGTGGAAACATATTGAACAGGCACAAGATTGGACACCATCGGCTAGAGTGACTTGGGAAGTTGATATTATGGAAGCTGGTTATTATCAGATAGACCTCAATTATGCCGGACAAGACCGAATGGTGTGGCGTGTGGAATCAGATGAAGGTTATTTGGTGCAGAACCAGCAGAATTCTTCTCATATCTACAGCTTTTTTCAAATGGGTCTTTTGAAGTTCGACAAGCCAGGAAAACATAAAATTGATGTCTCATTTGTAGAAGGAGAATTCGAAAAGGCAAGCCTAAAACAAATCAGGTTTACACCTGTCGGAAGTTTGAATTGAACCTAATCAATAAATCATTATAATGAGTTGGATAAAACATAGCATCTCTTTTTTATTGTTAATCATTATGAGTGCTTGTGGTAATCTTAAAGAGAAGGGAAAGGTACTTCAAGAACGTCGCCCCAATATCCTTTTTATTTTTGCAGATGATTTGGGCTATGGTGATTTAGGCTGCTATGGAAGTACTGAGGTGGCAACTCCCAATATTGACAAATTGGCCAGCCAAGGAACCATGTACACACAATTTCATACCACTAGTGGCGTATGTTCTCCAAGCAGGACTTCAGTAATTACTGGGCACTTTCCCGCAAGGCACAGCGTGCATGGTCATTTTGCAGGTAATGAAGTCAATTCAAGACGTAACATGCCAAACTGGCTCAATGATTCGCTACCCGTCTATATGCCACGAATAATGCAGGAGGCGGGTTATACTACGGCCCATTTTGGTAAATGGCATTTGGGAGGTGGTGGCTTACCGAATGGCGATCTGTCCGCTCCAGAACCTAAAGTTTATGGATATGATGAAACGCGTGTTTGGAACGGGAATGGACCGACTTGGAAAGGAGATAAGCTTTGGCCTACAACGCGGTATATGGATAGCGACACACTTTGGGTACAGAGCTCTAGTCGTATAGTTGTGGATGAAACCATTGATTTTTTAAAAAGAAATCAAGGTAAAAAACCTGTCTTCATTAATCTATGGTTGAAAGATCCGCACACGCCTTTATGGCCAAATGAACAGCAAAAATTACCTTATAAGGGACTCGAGCCTGATAAGGAAACTTATTTTGCAGTATTGACTGATGTTGATCGGCATATTGGACGTTTAATGAAAGCCTTGAATGAAATGGGTCTAGACAAGAATACTCTTGTTATTTTTAGTAGTGATAATGGCCCGGCACATGTTCCTCCTGCATTGAATGTTGGCTCAACTGGGGGGTTAAAAGGACGTAAAGTGGATGTTTTTCAGGGAGGTGTAAATGTACCTTTCATTGTGCGCTGGCCAGGGAAGGTCGAGGCAAATAAAATTGATACTACAAGTGTACTATCTGCAGTTGATTTATTGCCCACTTTTGCTGAATTGGCACAAAAAGAACTTCCCATAGAGTACAGACCAGATGGGGAAAGTTTTGCCGCTATTTTTGATAATGTTCCGTTTATACGAAACAAACCTCTCTATTGGGATTGGCGCTTTGAAACACAAGACCCGAATCGACCTAATGGTTGGGTCTCGGGCGCGGTGCGCTATGGTGATTGGAAACTGCTGACTGACAGTAAACTAGAACGTGTTGAGCTTTACAATATTTCTGCTGATCCGTTTGAAAGTAAAGATCTTTCAGACGAAAATATGGCTAAAACCTCGGAGATGTTGGTACAATTAGAACAATGGCAGAGAGAGTTACCCCCTCGACTTGAAAAAAAGTAAAATAAAGATAGGGTTCAACATAATGTTAGTTTTTTAGTATTGAGTTTCTTTGCTTGCCAAAAACAAACTATTGAAATTTATGTTGCCAAAAATGGTGATGATATGGTCTCTGGGACTAAAAATTCACCAGTGAGATCAATGCAAAAAGCCAGAAATCTTTCAATTGCATTGAAGAAAAAGGGTTCGGTCGATATTATTTTTGAAGATGGTACTTATTATCTATCAGGGCTGGTAATTTTTGAGGAAAAACAATCTGGCTCTAAAGAAAATCACATTAGATATCGGGCTGCCAATGAAGGGAAGGCAGAAATCAGTGGCGGAACCCTTTTAGATTTGAACTGGGAACTTTACAAAGCCAAAATCCCAGAAAGCTTATCGAACATAGATCAGCGCTATGTAAATAGTCTTAATCAACGAATGGCCAGATTCTAAAATGCTGTAGAAGGAAAAAACGTGTTTGATACTTGGGATTTAATCCACACCAAGGAACCTGATCTCGAGAATGACCCTTTAAGTAAGCAACGTATCGCATCTTATGATAACCCGGAAGGGGCTTATGTTCATGCTATGCATGCTGCACTTTAGTGCGATATGCATTGGTTGGTGAAAGGTAAGACTGAAAATGATAGTCTTATTCTTGAAGGAGGTTGGCAGAATAACAGACCATCAGAAATGCATCCCCGATATCGATTCATTGAAAATGTTTATGAAGAATTAGATACTCCGCAAGAATGGTATTTCAATAAGGCGGAAAGAATCTTATACTACTATCCCGAAGGAAATATTGATATTAAAAAAGCAAAGATTAAAGTCGTTCGTCTAAAAAAATCTTGTTGAATTTAAGGGGTCAAAGAGAAACCCTGTGCAGTACATAACTTTTGAAGGTTTAGTTTTTCGTCATGCATCATGTAGTTTCATGGAAAACAAAGAACCCTTGTTACGTAGTGATTGCACTACCTATCGAGGGGGTGCCATAAAATTCACGGGAGCCGAAGATTGTGCTATAACCAATTGCGAATTTGACCCATTAATGGGCAACAGTATTTTTGTAAATAACTATAATAGAAGACTTGCGTTCAAGGGTTGCTGCATTCATCATTCCGGCGCCAGTGGTATCGCTTTTGTGGGAGATCCAAAAATGATACGGAACCCTATTTTCAGGTACGGACCTCAAGATTATGAAGCAATGGATAGAGTTCCCGGTCCAAAAGGGGATAACTATCCTCTAGATTGATTAGTAGAAGATTGCTTAATTACGATGACGGGGCGTTTTGAAAAACAGACTGCTCTTGTTCAAATACCAATGTCATCGCATATAACTGTAAATCATTGTTTTATATATGATGTGCCACGTGCCGGGATCAATATAAGTGAAGGCACTTTCAGCGGGCATACTATTGAAAATTGTGACCTATTCAATACGGTTTTGGAAACGGGAGATAATGGTAGTTTCAACTCGTGGGGACGTGATTGTTTTTGGACTCCTGATATCAAGGAAACTGTTAAACAGGTTGCAAAGGATACCCTCTTGCCCTATCTCGATATAATAGAACCTTATATCATCCGAAATAGTAGATGGCGCTGTGACCACGGTTGGGATATCGATTTTGATGATGGCTCTTCGCAGTATCTTATCTACAACAATGTACTCTTAAATGGAGGTTTAAAAATGAGGGAAGGTTATAATAGAAAAGCATATAATAATGTTATTTTAAACAATAGTCTTCACCCTCATGTTTGGTACCCGAAAAGTGGTGATGTTTTTAAGAAAAATATTGTATCTGGAGCATATCGACCGGCCATAATGAATAGGGGTATGCCGAAAAATGGTCAATGGGGCAAGCAATTAGATTCAAATCTGTTTATCACGAATGAGGTGGATAGGGCAAAATTCTCACGTAATCATGCCGATACAAATTCATTGGTAGGAGACCCCCTATTTTTAGATCGAAAAAATGGGGACTTCAGGGTTACAAGTGAATCACCTGCGCTCAAAATCGGTTTCAAAAACTTTCCTATGGATCAATTCGGGGTCGTCTCCAAGAAATTAAGAGGTATGGTGAAGAAACCCAAAACTCCTAGAATCGATGCTTTATCTTTGGAAAAAGAGGGCAAAACATATGAATGGGACACTGCCAAGGTAAAAGATGTAGAGACCATGGATGAACGTTCCGTAGCTGGTCTATCTGCCACAGAGGGAGTCATGCTAATAAATGTACCGAGATATTCCGCCCTGGGACGATCAGGTTTTCAAACAGGAGATGTTATCATTTCATATGAAGATATGCCTGTTCGTGATTTTGAGCATTTACAGTATATCATCAAAGATAATCCAACATTGAAAGAGTTCATTTTTGGTGTGATGCACAATCAAGAGCAAATAAATATTAGGTTTGAATTATAAATTTTATAAATAAAGCATCTATAGTTTTGTATTTCTATCTGCTAATTCTAGTCCATGGGTTTAGTCAGGGTTTGGAATTTACGGAAGCGCCGGAAAACTATCGGAATATGCTCGTTATTAAGTTGATAGTGCGTTTGTTTCTATTTCTGGAAATTTAAAAAAAATTTTGATTTTGATGCACTTTCCTTCAAGGTTTACAAAGATGGATAGCTGTATGACAATCTATTTTTAAAAAACCTTATACTGTTCGCTTTCCTCCAATGAGGATCGCTATTGTAGGCTTTCCACGGTCAATTGTTTATTTAGCCAATATTCATCTGTCTTAAAACCATAGGCAGAAGGGTCAAATTTCCCTATTAAATCAACATTAGCTTTTTCAGGAACAGTCTCTTCCATTGCCCAAAAAACACCGTTGACCAATAATCTTCGAACACCTTCATTTAACATATCGGAGGCTGCACCAATCGTTGAAGTAAAGGCCTTTCCTTTTTTACCTCCCGGTATTTGATAACTTTTTGTCCAAGCAATGGGCATTAGCACATCGTTTACTATCAAATTTTCATTGTTCTTGGTAGCGAGTTCATCATCTGATGGTTTCATGCCGAAGAACAAATCATTTTTATCAAAATCACCTTTTCTATTGATAACTTGGCCTAATATGATAGGTTCACTATCTCCAGGTAGAGGTAACCGAACCCCATAAACATCAGTAGGGCCCCAAACTTCTCCACTAATTATCCCATTGGTAATTGAATGTGATGTAGCACTGTTAGCAATGATTCCCCTAGTGCTTTGATTTTTGTGATGACCATGGTGGGTATGCCATTTTTCTCCAAGCACTAATCGACCAAAGCCATCAATCCATTCGGTTTGGTCACCTTTATATCCATTGCTATAACGAGCAAAATTAGTGATGTCATCTTTACTGAAATTAAAAGCGTGGGTCGAAGTTCGCATACCCATCAGAGGCTTGCCTGCCATCAAGTAATCCTCGAAATGTTGCATTTGCTCATCTGGTAAAGCCCTAAAACGTGTAAAAAGAATCAACATGTCAGCAGAATCTAGAGCTTCAAGACCTGGGATATTTTTTACATAATTTGGATTTACTATTCCCGGTTTATCAGGATTTTGGGCAAAGAGGACAGTACACTTGAATCCGTGTAGCTTCGATAATATTTTGGCGAGCTGCGGCAGCGCCTCTTCCGAGCGATATTCTTCATCCCCTGAAACTAAGACAATATGTTTGGCACTATCTTCAGAACCTTCATAAACAAGCCACTGTTTCTGGGTTTCCACCACTGGAACTTCAGCACTTTTATCAGATTTATTTTCCTTACAGGCAACTACTATTAATAGTATGAACAGACAGTATATATTTTTCATAAATTATGTGATATTTTTATTTTTAAAAGGTTAAGCCTCCATTCCTTCCTTAATAAATTGTAATCCTTTGGTGTAAATTTCTTTTGGGGGAGAATAATCGCGCCACACGTTAATTGCATTTGCGAATTCGGGAATTATAGTGCTGAACGCTTCAATAGTTAGCCAGCCATCATAACCAATTTCTTTAAGCGTCGAAAAAACTTGACTCCATGCCACCTGTCCGCTTCCAGGCGTACCGCGATCGTTCTCACTAATATGAACATGCTTTAAATAGGGGGCTATGGTTTTAAGTGCTTGAGATTGACTTTTTTCTTCAATATTGCTGTGGTGGGTATCATACATGGCACCCAAATTAGGATGGTCAACCGCTTCAACTAAAGTTTTTAAATCAGCCATGGTATTGTATAGGTAACATTCGAAACGATTTAGGGCCTCAGGACATAACATGATATTGGCTTCAGCTGCATACTCCGCTGCTTTTCGCAGCATTTCTGCACTTCGTTTTCTTTCGTCTTGTGTTGGTGGTTGTCTGCTGAAAAACGCAAATGGAGAATGTATTGGACCACAAATAATATCAGCTTTTAAAGCTTGGGCATTGTCAATGGCCCATTTTAAACGGTCAAGACCTACTTGACGAATGTTGGGGTCTTTACTTGATATATTCTCATCGGGAGAAAGACCAGTAACAACGTTAACGCCCATTTCAAGTTCAGATAAATGTTTGCCAAGCTTTTTGTAATGTGTTAAATTACCATCTCCCATATATAGTTCAATACCATCATATCCGGTTTCCTTAAGTGTGTCTATTATGGGATAGTGTTCCTCGGTAACGTGATTCGTCCAAAGGAGCATGTTCATTCCTATTTTCATAAATTATACTATTTATATTTATTTCCTCAAAAGCAGGAATCTTGTCGTTAACTTTAATTTATGCCTTTCTGGTATTCAAATAATCATCATTTCAAATGTTTGAATAACATTTGGTATATATGCAATAATCCCTCGGCTCAGTAAATAATTTTAAATCTCTCAGGCACGTGTTGCCCCGAAATATATTAATGAACCGGTTGTTATTAGTATTATCTTATAAGTTTAATTTCATTATTTTTTTTATTGTAAATTGAAACTAAATAAACAAAAGCGATTTGGAATTGTTAAAACCACTGTATTGGCTATTCTAAATAAACGCATTCCATAAAATAAGGTATGATACCCCAATTAATAATCTAAAAAAACACTACCATCAATATAATGTGAGACATCTTCGGAAAAAACGATTTTAGCATTTGAAATCTCCATATCCATTATTTGCGGATGCAAACACAACATATTAATGAACTAACAAAAAAGTAACTTTAAGAATAGTATTGAAATTAACTGTTTAAAGTTATTGCTAATTAGAAAAATAAAATTCCTATATTTTAGTAAATAGTAGTACTTTTTTATCTCAAAATTTCACAAGTATTCTATTTCTTAATAGGATCTAGCAAATTTTAGTCACTTGTACATTAAATCAAACTTATGTTATTGAAGTTTTAATCTTCAAAAACAACTTACGATATTCGTAAGGTGGCATATCAGCTATGGATTTAAATTGTTTATTAAAGTTGGATAAAGTACTAAATCCACATTCATAGGCTATCTCCGAAATATTTAAATTGTCTTGAAGAAGTAATTTTCGGGCATGTCCGATACGAATTTCATTTACAAACCGAGTAAATGTTTTGTTTGCCCGGGGTTTAAAGTATTTACAAAAAGAAGTTGTAGTCATATTCAACATATCTGAAATATCTTCAAGAGCTATCTTACTTTTGAAATTAGTCATGACATATTCATAAACTAGACTCATTTTTTTTGTATCATCAGCTTTTAATACATTGGTATACGCCGGGCTGGCCAATAATTTATAATTTTTACTATTGGCGAGCACATTAATGATTTCCAATAAAAGAATAATTCTTTTAAATCCTTTTGCCTTTTCCATTTTTAACAACAGCGCTTTAATTTCTTTTTTTGTTTCGCCATAGAACTCTATACCCCTAGCCGAATTTTTAATAAGCTTGTTGATATGATAGAAGTCATTTTTTTGTAAAAGACCATCATTTATAAGTTCTTGATTAAAATATATTACCAAACCTCTGGTAGATAAGTTACTGTCCTGATTAAAATAGGCTTCGTCACTTCTCCAAAGATGAGGAACGTTCGTGCCAGTTAAGACTAAATCTTCTTCTTCAAAAGTTTCTACATGATCAGCAATAAATCGTGTTCCCTTGCCGCTTACAATAAACGAGATTTGAAGATCAGGATGAAAATGCCAGTTAGGATTAAAATGAGGGCTAATTAAATCTTTAAACAAAAAAAGTTCATTTGGGTTTAGTGTTTTTTCTATATTCGGAACAGCCATTACTTCTCTTTAATATTTTGAATATTAACTAAATATTTCTATAAATTTTGAATATTTACTAAATTAAGGCAAAAAAGTACTACTATTTAATAAAATACAGGAAAATCAAAATCCCTCCAAAGCTTATATTTGTTAGTATACGAATTTGTTTCATGAGACTTTTCCGATGTTATCGGATTACCTGTAATAAAACAAATTGATAAAATTTTAGTTATGAAAAAAAATAACTTTCCAAAATTACATAATGCCTCGTGGCCTGGAGTGGTAGGAAAAGGTCCTGATTCTGAACCACCGATAGATATCGATACGATGATTGAGCTTACTGCCAATGCAGAGGTAGGCGGCATTAAATTTGATGGATTTGATCTTTTTGTTGCTGATCCCCATTTAGATATCGATGCCAGTGATGACGGAATCAAAGCGATTGCCGATAAGGCTCGCGCTAAAAACTTAGAAATAGGGAGCTTGGTCGCGCCTATTTGGACAGGTACAGGCGGTGGTTCTGCCATGGGTTCTATTGAAGAGCGAAAACAATTTGTTTCACAAGTTCGCAAGGCCTGTGAAATTGGAAAAAAATTGCGTGATTTGGGAATTAGGCCCAACGGCGTTATACGAATAGACTCTTCCGTCGACCCTGAAAGTTGGGCGAAGGACGAGGTTGGAAATACAAAATTAATTGCTCAAACCTTTCGTGAAGCCTGTGATGTCGCTGCTGATTATGGGGAGTCACTAGCTGCTGAAGGCGAAATCTGTTGGGGCGGTATGCATGGTTGGAAAACAATGCTTAGAACATTAGAGGCTGTTGATAGACCAAATATCGGATTTCAGGCAGATATGGCACATACCTTATTATATCTTCTTGGATATAATAAAGAAGATGAACGGATTCTTCCTCAAGATTTTGATTGGAACGATAGGGCCACCTTAATAGAAGGGCTTAAAACCTTAACAGCTGCACTGCGACCTTGGACATTAGATTTCCACGTTGCGCAAAATGACGGTACTGTCTTTGGAGCAGGTTCTCATGATAAAACCGGTAGACATTGTCAAGCATCTGACCCTAACGGTAAATTGGATATTGCGGTCGATGCAGGTCATTGGCTTAGAGATGAAAACGGATTATTAACTAAGAAGTTGAAACACATCTGTTGGGATGGTTGTATGTTCCCTAATGAAGTAATGATGAAACCCAAGACATGGAATGACATACTGGCTGCCATGATAAAAGTACGTGAGTTACACGGATGGTACGAAGCAGAATGAAACTGTAAGTATTTTATGAGTAGTTAAGTCAAAAATTTGATTGTAAAATAAAATGAGCAATAAAAAGGAAATTAGAGTAGGATTGGTTGGTTATGGACTTATGGCGCGCGCGCATTCTAACGCTTATAAAAGAGTTGGAGATTTTTTTCCAGAACTAAAATTTAAACCAGTTTTAAAAGCGGTTTGCGCACGTAATAAGGAACGGGTCACAGCTTTTGCGGAACAATGGGGTTACGAATCTGTTGAAACTGATTGGCGTAAATTGATTAAACGAGATGATATCGATGCTATTGATATATGTACGCCAAATAATATGCATGCCGAGATTGCCATTGCAGCCGCCGAAGCGGGGAAGATGGTACTTTGTGAAAAGCCATTGGCGAGAACAGTAGCCGAGGCTCAACCTATGGTCGATGCCATTGAAAAAGCGGGTGTTCCAAACACTGTTTATTTTAATTATAGGCGAATTCCGGCGGTTACCCTAGCAAAACAATTAATTGATTCTGGTAAACTGGGCAAGATATTTCATTTTAGGTCTAATTTTTTACAAGATTGGACTATTAGTCCTGAACTTCCTCAAGGAGGGGAGGGGCTTTGGCGTTTAGATAATAAAGTGGCGGGTTCAGGAGTAACAGGCGATTTATTAGCACATTGTATAGATACTGCCATGTGGTTGAACGGGGGTATCAAAGACGTTTCCGCGATGACAGAAACCTTTATCAAGGAAAGGGTTCATACCGGCACGGGAGAAATACAAAAAGTAGATATCGATGATGCCTGCATTTTCCATTGCCATTTTGATAATGGATCATTAGGCCTTTTCGAATCCACTCGATATGCAAGAGGTCACAAGGCATTTTTTACTTTTGAAATCAATGGGGAGCATGCATCCATAAAATGGAATTTACACGATTTATCGCGTTTGGAATATTTTGACCATAGAGATGAATCTATCGAACGGGGTTGGCGTTCTATACATGTAACGGATGGTGATCATCCTTATATGGACAAGTGGTGGGTGCCAGGATTATCCATCGGATATGAACATAGTTTTGTGCATCAAGTAGCCGATTTCTTGAAGAGTCTAGAGGAAGGAAAGCCTTGTTCACCAACTTTCAGTGAAGCACAGGAAACCCAAAAAGTCTGCGAAGCTGTACTAGAATCAGCAAAGTCTAAAAGTTGGAAAGATACAGGGGTTCATTGGCGTTAAAGAATTGGCCGTAGCCAAAAACATTTTTTGAACTTGGACTTATGGTCCTATTACCTTCTACTAATAACGAACAAATAAATGATGAGTGAAACAATAAAGGGCTTCTGTTTAGAAGGAAGAGAAAAAATTTATCCTAATGCCGAGAACGTTACTGCCAATACTGCTATAGTAGATATGGATATTCCTAAATTGAAGGAAGGTGAGATTCTTGCCAAGACATTATATACGGGAATATGTGGTTCTGATAATAGTGCCTCCATTGGGAAGGCAAATTTTGACTGGGTAGAACGTCCGCGTATCATCGGGCATGAATTTAGTGCAGAGGTTATCGAACTTGGGCCTGGAAATCATGGAGATGTTAAAGTAGGAGATGTATTTACGCCACTTGCAATGTTAGGCTGCCAAGATGAAAATTGTCCTGCATGCAGTGTGTCAAAATGGAATCTATGTCCCCAAAAACAAATTATTGGTTTTCATAGAAATGGGGGGTTTGGTCAACGTGTTATTTTAGAATCTGACCGTGTAGTTCCGTTGATGAAGGGGTTAACCCCTGTACAAGGTGCTTTGGTAGAACCCCTATCGATTATCACAAATGCGCTTTATAACAAATGTGATATAAAACCAGGGCAAGATGTTGTGGTTACAGGTTGTGGAATCATAGGATTGATGTCAGCTGAAGTGGCACGTGCTGCGGGAGCAAGAGTTGCTGTGACCGGTATAGCACATGACCGAGATATTCGTTTGAAAAAAGCGAAAGAAAGAGGCTTCATTACTTTGGAAGTTTCGCCGGAAAATTCCTTGACTAACCAATTGCAAAATGGAATTACTGATGAAAAAGGCATTCCTTTTGGGACCAATGGAAAAATAGATTTATTGATTGAATGTTCGGGAGTTCCTGCCGTACTATCTGAAGCAATTGACGTGGTTCGTCCCGAAGGTGATATTTGTGTGATTGCCACTTACGGGAAAGATGTACCTATAAATGCTACGCATTTGACAAGAACATCGTTAAACATTAAGGGTTCTATGGGGTCGTGCCGAGCGGATTATATGTCAGCAATGAAATTAATGGTCACAGGTGTTTTTCCTACTGAACATTACACAGACCTATATGATTTTGAAAATGTGACCCAAGCTTTTGAAGATTCTATCAAGGCTAAAAATATGAAAGCAGTGATTAAAATGAATTAAATGGGAGGTTTCCCAGTAATAAAAAATAATGCATAAAATTTTCATAACAGGCGGAACAGGATGTATAGGTTCCGTTACAATTTTTAAACTATTACAGTCGCAGGAAGTAGGTAAAATAGTTATAGCTACTCGTTCTAACAATGCAGACCCATTAAAATTATGGTTAGGTGAAGACTTAGATCCTAGGTTAGAGTTTGTAACTCTAGATGTTTCTAACTATGCTGAGATTGAGCGTGTTTTGCTAGAGGTCAATCCAACACATATAATTCACTTGGGTGCCTATCAGAGTCCCGATTGTTCTCGTGACCATATCGGTGGTATGGAAATCAATACTGGTGGAACGATGGCGCTTTTTGATGCTGCTGAAAAACTTACTGATTTGCAACGTTTCGTTTTTGCGAGTTCTGCTGCGGTATATGGTATGCGGTCATTGTATTCGCAAGATATCATTCCAGAAGATGTCCCACTAGCTCCACCTAACCACTATGGAATCTGGAAATTGGCTGGTGAACATTTGGCACGCTTGTTTTATGGCAATACCAAGGTACCCACAATTTGCCTTCGAATCAATACAACCTATGGTAAAGGAAGGGATAAAGGAAAAACGTCGGCACCGACCAATGCTTTGAAAGCAATCGCCATGGGGGCTGTTAAAGGTGAGTTAATGACTTTCGAAATGCCTTATCAAGGCAAGGAAAACTACCATTTTGTTGAAGACGTTGGTGCGCAATTCGCAGCCGTTACCTTACAACCTTATAAAGGTTTTGGGGCGTTTAATATTCAGGGCGAAACTATTCCAATAAGGTCATTTCTAGAATTGGTAAAACAAGAGGCAATAGCCTTGGATATGGGTGATTATGTCGATTTTTCTATTGTTGAAAATGCACCGCCCAATCTTTTTATTTGCGATTTAGACCATAAAAAAATAGCGAGCACCTTCAAAAATCTTCCGCTTACCGATATTTCTGAAGGAATTCGAAAGTCAATTTTAGAATTCAAAAAGATGGCCGAAAATGGAACACTTGAATATTCAACACCAGCATCATGAATACCATCGGAATCGGATTTATTGGTGCAGGCGATATCGCCAATCTGCATGCAGAAGCGATTAATGATTTAACAGGAGCCAAGTTGATTGGACTATGGAATCGCACTCCTGAAAAGGCAAAAGCTAAGGCTGAACAATTCGGTTGTAAGACCTATGATTCTGTTGAAGAATTACTCGCTGATGCTGAAATAGATGCTGTTTTCATTTTAACAAATATGGAAACCCATTGTGAGTATACAATACAGGCTGCGCAAGCGGGAAAACATGTTTTAGTAGAAAAGCCAGCCGCCTCGAACTGTACAGAATTGAAGGAAATGCAAGCAGCTATTCAAAAAGCGGGAGTGCAATGTATGCCTGTACACAATTATATCTATGAACCAGGAATTGAGCGTGCAAAATCTATGATAGAAGATGGCAAGCTGGGTGATATTGTACAGTTTTATATGATGTATAACATTCATCATACCGATGAAATACGTGCACGTTATCCAGGAGTTATTCGCCAAATATTGACCCATCACAGCTATACGATGCTGTATCTAGCCGGAGAACCGAAAACGGTCAGTTGTTTTAAAAACACGGTAGATGATAGGATCGCCCCACAGGAAAATGTGGCCATGGCAAATATTCAAATGCAAAATGGCACGCTAAGTCATCTTTGTGCAAGTTTTGCGAACGATGACCATGCAGGTGATCCCTGGACCTGTATTATAAAGGTGATAGGTACCAAAGGTAGTACGCGATACAGTTATCGTGATTTTGTGATTAACGACAGAAACGGAGCGCATTCTCAAACGTATCAGAATTATTCTGAATCTATTAAAAATACGGCTAAACATTTTATAGATCGTGTGGTACGGTTAGGTGAAAAGCCACTTTCTAGCTTACAAGATGCAATTACCTGTCAAAAAATAATAGAAGCTTGTGAACTATCAGTAGAAAAGGGGATTCACGTTACTTTAAAGAAATAACAATCATGGATAAAATTGATAAAGAAATGAAAGTAGTTATCGGAGCATTACTATTGTTGACCATACTGTTTACAGGATGTAGCGAAAAGAAAAAGGGTGTAATTGAACTGAATAAAAATGACCATATCGTTCTCATAGGGAATAATTTAGCATCTCGAATGTTAAATTTTGGGCATTTTGAGACCGAAATGCATTTGCGTTATCCTGACAGTTCTTTGTTCATTAGAAATATGGCCGACCCGGGTAATACGCCTGGGTTTAGACCACATTCCTCAAGAAAGTTACCTTGGGCCTTTCCAGGTGCGGAAAAATTCCATCAAGATGAGTTAGGAAATGAATCGGGAAGTATCGGTTTTTTTCCAACGGAAGATGAATGGTTGTCTAATTTGGATGCGGATGTCATTCTCGCGTTCTTCGGATATAATGAATCTTTTGAAGGTGAAAAGGGATTGCAAAATTTTAAGGAAGAACTTGAGGCATTTATAATACATTCTCAGAAACAAAAGTATAATGGAACTGGATCTGCTGAATTAGTTTTAGTGTCGCCCATAGCTTTTGAAGATCTCTCCGCGAAAATGGATTTGCCGAACGGTATCGAAGAAAATAAAAATCTGAAATTGTATGCAGAAGCTATGCGAGAGGTTGCGGGTCGAAATAAAGTTCCATTTATAGATGCTTTTACCCCAAGTAAAACATGGATGAATTCTGAAAGCGCAATTACCGCAGATGGGTTTCAATTAAATGATTCGGGGTATCGGAAATTCGCCAACTTACTGGCTGATGAGGTTTTCGGAAAAGTAGCTGTTTCGAACGAAGTGTCCCGCGAATTAGTTCACGAAGCCGTTATGGAAAAAAACTGGTTTTGGCACAATGAAATTAAACTTCCCAACGGGGTTCATGCTTGGGGTCGTCGTTACGATCCTTTTGGTCCTGACAACTATCCTTTTGAAAAAGAGAAAATCAACCAAATGATAGCTATTCGAGATACGGCTATATGGGAAACAGCTCAAGGTAGAAGCTTTGATTTGGCCGCTGCAGATGCGAAAACAAGAACGCTTCCTCCTGTAAAATCAAATTATGACGATGGTATGGGTAATGTTGAAGATGGATATAAATATGGACAAGATGCTTTAGATAGAATTAAGGTTGCTCCCGGATATAAAATAGAACTTTTCGCTTCGGAAGAAGATTTTCCAGATTTAGCGAATCCGGTTCAGCTATCCTTTGATAATAAAGGTAGGCTTTGGGTGGGAGTTATGCCATCTTATCCCCATTATAAACCTGGAGATAGCAAACCCCAAGACAAACTGATTATATTGGAGGATACGGACAACGATGGTAAGGCAGACAAGCAAACTACTTTTGTTGACGATTTAAATTTAACGATTGGATTTGAATTTGCACCTGAGGGGGTCTATGTTTCTCAAGGAACCAATCTTGTTTTGTTAAAGGATACCGATGGTGACGACAAAGCTGATGAGAAGGAAATTATCTTAAGTGGATTCGATGACCACGATACCCATCATACTGCGGGGGCTTTTGCTTCCGATCCTTCCGGGGCAATTTACATGGGTGAAGGGGTGTTTTTACACACTAATATAGAGACCGCTTATGGGCCCGTTCGTGCAACCAACGGAGGCTTTTACCGCTATAGTCCGCAACGTCATTATTTAGAACGTACAGCGCAACTTCCTATTCCCAATCCATGGGGTATTGCCTTCGATGATTGGGGGCAACCATTTTTCGCTCATACGTCTGGGCCTGACATGACTTGGATGACACCAGGTACGATTAAACCGCGTTATGGGCAAGCTAGCCCGTTACCTGAAAATTTGATACAGGACGAACATCGTGTAAGACCTACTTCGGGACTTGAGTTTATTTCAAGCCGTCATTTTCCCGATGAAGTTCAAGGAGATTTAATTATAAATAATACAATTGGTTTCTTGGGTACCAAACAACATACAATGGTCGATGACCCGAATAGTTCTGGCTATGTGAGTAAGCATCGGCAAGATTTGGTTACTTCTACAGATACCAACTTTAGACCTGTGGATATGGAATTTGCTCCTGACGGTTCGTTGTATTTAATTGATTGGCATAATGTTTTGGTTGGCCATATGCAGCACAATGCCAGAGATCCGTTACGAGACCATGTTCATGGGCGAATTTATAGGATCACGTATCCATCACGACCTTTGGTTGAGCCAGCTAAAGTAGCTGATGCAAATATCGAAGAATTGCTGGATAATTTAAAACTTCCTGAATTTAGAACACGGTATCGAACTAAAAGGGAATTACGAGCTAGAGATTTTGAAACTGTATTATCTAAGCTTGGGGAATGGGTCGATACTTTGGATAAAAAGGACCCACAATATGAGCACCACCTATTGGAAGCCTTATGGGTTACTTGGGGGTTAGACCGAGTCGATGCTGATTTGTTGAATCAAGTTTTAAAAGCTATGGACTTTAGGGCACGTGCCGCTGCAGTCAAAGTATTACGGTATTCTGGTCATCAAATCGATAACCAAGTAGATTTGTTAATGGCTGCCGCAAAGGATGAAAATCCGCGTGTGCGTTTAGAAGCGCTTGTGGCCGCGTCGTGGCTAGATAAAGAAAAGGGCTTAAGCATCTTAGAAGTGGCAGGAAAAATGCCACTAGATAGTTGGATGGAAAAACCATTTGAAGCCGCACTAGCCCATATTCAAGGTGTAAATGTTGGGCAAGATCCTGAGGGTGGTACAAAAACCGATTTAGAAGGTGCATCGAAAAAATTGTTCGTTAAAGGTGAACAAATCTATAACCGTGAAGGCTTCTGTGTAACCTGCCATCAACCTGACGGTAAGGGATTAAGTGCTTCTCAATTTCCTCCTTTGGCAAAATCACCATGGGTAACAGGTAGTGAAGAAAGACTTATTAAACTAACCTTACATGGCCTTTTAGGTCCTTTAGAAATGTTAGGTAAAACTTATCCTGGTCAAGTACCCATGACACCCTTTGGCGGCATGCTAAACGATGATGAGGTCGCATCGGTCTTAACTTATGTACGTAATACTTTTGGCAATAAGGCTACCGTAATAACTCCGCAAATGGTCAAAAAAGTTAGAGAGAGTACAAAAGATAAAGAAGGGTTTTATAAGCCGGCTGAATTATTGCTCCAACATCCTATGGAATAAGGCTGACGATGTTAAAATTGTGCATTTTTCATACGAAAGGGTAAGTTGCCAACATTGTAGAAGATAAATAAGTAACCCTTATTCAACCAGAATATATGAAAGACCTATGGATTCGTTGTGGGATGTTTATGACTATATGATCAAGAAGGTTTTAAACTAAATATAATAAAATTTAAAAAAAAGACCAATGAAAAGGCATTGCTTAACACTCGATTTAAAAGACGATCCCGCTTTAATTGCTAAATATGAGGTGTACCACAAAAATGTTTGGCCCGAAGTTTTAAAGAGCCTTAGGGATTCTGGAATTATGAATATGGAAATATACCGGATTGAAAATAGACTATTTATGATCATCGAAGTAAATGAAGATTTCTCCTTTGAAAAGAAAAGTGAAATGGACGTGAATAATTCTCGGGTTCAAGATTGGGAGGTGTTAATGTGGAATTATCAAAAAGCGCTACCATTTGCTAAACCAGGAGAAAAATGGATGCTAATGGATAAAATTTTTAATTTCAGCGCTTAAATTGATTTTGTAAAGAATTAATATGCTGTTTGAATATTATTGTTTAAACGGAGCTTTCTAAATCTAGAGCGATGTATCTTGAAGATAAGCTTAAAGTAAACGATATAATTTATAAATGTCCAGTCCCTTATATCTAATTTGATATAGAAGACAGTTGTTAATTTTGTTCAGTTGTACGTGAAAATCGATTTTGCTTTTCTGTCATGTTTTTGACCTTTCTTGAACATCCATAATACAAGAGCTAATTGCGAGAATAGAATCAAATAGCTTAAAGACTAGATGTTTAAAAAGTAATTATCGCAGATTAATAAAAATATGTAGGAAATGATTTTAATGCTATTGATAAGAAAAAAATTTGATTTAAAAATTGGGATTGATTACCTCTTATATACTCGAAATTCTCTAATATATGGTTTGGGGTATTGGCTACTCTTTGTATCTCCAATGGTTTTAAATGCGCAAAGTACGTCAAAGAATAAACCAAATGTGATAATCGTAATTACAGATGATCAAGGAATGGGTGATTTAGGCTGCTATAGTAATCCTTATATTAAAACACCCAATATCGATGCATTTTATAAGGAGTCCGTCCGATTTAACAATTTTCATGTGTCTACTACATGTGCTCCTACACGTGGAGCTATTATGACGGGGAGGCATACCAATAGAATAAATGTTTTTCACACGATAGCGGGTCGGTCTTTACTTTTTGAAGATGAGGTGATTTTACCACAAATAATGGCTCAAAACGGATACACTAATGGGATGTTCGGAAAATGGCATTTAGGAGATAATTATCCATACCGACCTTCAGATAGGGGATTTCATGAAGTTGTTCGCCATGGTGGTGGTGGAATAACACAAAGCCCTGATTATTGGGGTAACGATTATTTTGATGATACTTATTGGCACAATGAACAAACTCAAAAATACAAAGGTTACTGTACCGACGTCTTCTTTACCGAAGCAATGGACTTTATAGAAGAAAATAAAAACGAACCCTTTTTCTGTTATATCGCCACAAATGCGCCTCATGGTCCTTTAAATCTGCCAAAGGAATATTTGGATATGTATAAGGATGTTAAAGGCATTCCTGAGCAGCAACAACGTTTTTACGGCATGATAACCAATATCGACGATAATTTTAAATTGTTACAAAATAAATTGGATGAATTAAAGATAGCAGACAATACGATTCTGATTTTTATGACGGACAATGGTACTGCTGGAGGAAATAAGGTTTATGATGCTGGACTACGGGGGCAGAAAGGAAGTGAGTACGAAGGTGGACACCGGGTACCTCTTTTTATTCGATGGCCCAATGGACAACTTACCGGAGGAAAGGATATTAATAAGTTGACAGCGGCTTACGATCTTTTACCAACATTTGTAGATCTTTTAGGCCTCGATTTTAATCCGGTGAAACCTTTAGATGGTAAAAGTTTGAAGCCTTTGCTTTATGACCAGGTAGCGGATTGGCCCAATCGTATTCTGTACATAGATACCCAAAGACTCCAAAACTTGGTGAAATACAGGAAATATTCCGTTATGGATGATAATTGGCGTTTTGTGAACGGGACTGAACTTTACAATATGAACAGTGATCGAAGTCAGGTTAAAAATGTTTTTGACCAGCACCCCGAGGTGGTTGAAAAACTGGCCGAGGGATATGAAAAATGGTGGCAGTCATTTATGGATGAAGGTGTCAACGAACGTTATGCTTATATTAAAGTAGGGACGACCCAGGAAAACCCTAGCCGAATTTCCACTCATGATATGTTGACTGGTAAATTTGAGAGTATGTGGCATCAATATGGAGCTGTAAGCGCTACTCAAGTTTCCGGAAAGTGGAAAATAGAATTTGTGGAGAACGGAGAATATAAAATTAGTCTACGCCGATTTCCAAGGGAAAGTGGACTGGCCATAAATGAAACTTTTCCAGCACATGAAGAAATTGTGGAGTTGGAGAGTTCTATGCCTGCTAGTGTAAAGTCTGATTTTGAAAAGGCCTATTTATATGTTGCGGATGTGGAAAAAGAGGACAAAATTGAAATTGGACAAAAGGAAGTGTCCTTTACTGCCAAGATTTCCGCCGGTAAATATGATATGGAGGCTCAACTTATAGATAAAGATGGTAGAGTGTACCCTGCGTATTATGTTTATGTAGAGAAATTATAAAAGTCATCTTTTATCAAATGTTCGGTGTGTTATTAAATAAGGTAAATCACTCTTGAAGAGTTTGAAAACCTGGGGAGTCTAATTCAATAAACATCCTTTTGATGGTGTGTTTATGCACTAAAATATAATTGGCGAGGTAGAGAAAATAAAAGAACCTTGGACGTTGATTTTCAGGGAGAAGCCCCCCATTAATAGATTAATATGTATGAGTAATACATTGATGAATAGAACAACATTTTGGGTATTCCAAAACCTAGAACGATGTTGATGAAAATATTGAAAGGAAGAATTAAATTTTTATAACAAATCTAAATTCATATTTATGAGAATACTTCAATTTATGCCACTTCTTGCAATCCTATTGCTTGGGTCATGTAAATCTAAGGGACCGGAAAAGGACGATAAGGTTTTAGATAAGCCCAATTTTGTTTTCTTGTTTGCAGATGATCAGACTTTTGAAAGTGTTAGGGCTTTAGGATTTGATGAAGTTTATACTCCTAATTTAGATCGCTTGGTAAATGAAGGCACTTCTTTTACCCATGCGTACAATATGGGCGGATGGAACGGGGCCATATGCGTGGCATCCCGAGCCATGATCATTTCGGGTTCCTATATTTGGAATGCCCAGGATAAAAGCGAATTATGGTCTAAGGGAGATTCAACTGCATTGAATCAAACTTGGAGTAGATTACTCCAAAAGAAGGGATATGACACCTATATGACAGGTAAATGGCATGTACAGGCACCAGCCGAAACTATTTTTAATGTGGCAAAGCACATACGTCCGGGTATGCCCGGGGATCACGCAAACGAATTAGATGCTGCTATAAAAAAATGGAAAGAGGAATCTGGAAATATGAAAAACTGGAACGATTATATGCCTTTGGGCTATGGTCGCCCCACTGGTCCGGATGATACTGAGTGGTCTCCTACGGATACATTACAAGGTGGGTTTTGGGAAGGAGGAAAACATTGGAGCGAAGTGGTGCGTGACGATGCCTTGTCATTTTTAAAAAATGCAAATAATAAAGAAACTCCATTCTTTATGTACCTGGCCTTTAACGCCACCCATGACCCTAGACAGGCACCACAAAGGTTTTTGGATATGTATCCACTGGAAAAGATAAAGGTTCCCGATAATTTTTTGTCAGAATATCCATGGAAGGACGATATGGGTAATCCTCCAAGTCTTAGGGACGAGGCACTTGCCCCATTTCCTAGAACGGAATATGCTGTAAAAGTACACCGTCAAGAATATTATGCCCTTTTGAGCCATATGGATGAGCAGATCGGTATTGTTCTGGACTCTTTAGAAGCTTCAGGGAAAATGGATAATACTTATATCTTTTTTGGAGCGGATCATGGACTTTCTGTTGGTCATCACGGATTGATTGGAAAACAAAGTATGTTCGACCATAGCGTTCGAATACCAATGATGGTAGTAGGTCCAGGTATACCAAAAGGCAAACTTTTACATCAAGATGTATACTTACAGGATATTATGGCAACTACCCTAGAGTTGGCATCGGTTGAGAAACCTGATTATGTTCAGTTTAACAGTTTTATGGATATCATTAAGGGAGTAAGGAAGGTAAGTCATTATAATGGGGTGTACGGTGCCTATATGGATGTACAGCGTATGTTGCGTAAAGATGGGTTTAAACTTTTAATTTATCCAAAAATTGATAAAGTGCTTCTCTTCGATATGGAGAGGGATCCCAAGGAAATGAATGATCTGGCCAATAATCCTGAATATTCAAAAAAAGTTGAAACGCTATTTGCAGACTTACTGGAACTTCAAAAAACAATGGACGATAAGTTGGAACTTGAAAATCTATATAATAAAATGTTCAAATAATTGAAAAGTTTTATTTAAGTCATAAAGGCAAAACACTAATTCTTTAGGACTCGAATGAGGTTGTAAAATTAAATTATATAATGGGTCTGTAATTATGCAATATTATTATTATTTTAATCGATTGCTAATCGATAACTAAATTCAAATATTTTCTCTTTAGGGAAGAACTTTCTGATAACACCTATCTTGTATTTCATGGTACTTTTTTTCTGAGATGTATATTGTCATGCAAGTAAATCTTTCCTTTTCATTCGAGGCGAAGTAGATTAGATTAAAACGATGCAAACGTGCAAGAATTGAAAAATCTGATATAGAATTATCAATATGCTTTACCAGTTTCAAAGCCTGTTGAAATATTATCATTGTTGTAGTGGATTTTTAAAAAGGATTAAAGAACTTTTTAGGTTGAACTCAAAAAGAAAATAAAAATAAATAAGAAAAAATCATCGGACTACGAATAAAGGCGAAAAGGCGAAAAGAAGAAAAGGAAACTACCACGTTTTTCTTTTGAGTATTTTGAGGGCTGTTGTAAGGAGAGTGTCAACCTAAATACTAGGAAAACATAATTTTATAATTTACGAACCTACAGCTATTATCTTCTCAGAATAGGCCATCTTTAAACTTTCCAATATTTCGGTATTGATGTGTGTATTGCAACGGTTCATTTATTCTTTTTTACACCATTAAATTTTGGGAACTATGATAATACGGTAGTGCTACCCAAAACGATTAAAAGGTAAGATGCTGTATAGGTATAAACCATTGAAAATCAGGTATATTTTTAATGGTTTAAACCATTAGTTAAATGATTAAAGGTGCGGGTTTTTGTTCGATTTTTTTGGCAGCTATCAACGCTAAGAAAGTCAGTATTATTGCCTCCTGAATTCTGTTAAGGCGGCTAAAACATTTTCTTTAGTGTGTATTTGTAAAAACTGTTTTGAAATAAAACCATATCACTTAATTGATATTCTACTAACTTCATACCATTGTCTGTGAAATTTAGGTATATGTCTATTTTTCTATACCCGCAATGTAATTTTTCACAAGCACAAAACCTTTTTTAGAAGAAGTAGTGTAATTTAAAAATCTACAGTGGCCTTGATGACTCTGTTTGCTGGGTCTAACCATTTATCAAAATTTGCTATCATTTGTTGATACCCAACATTATGGGTAATAAAGGAATCGATAGGGAATTTCCCTTTTTCCAATACAGAGATAACATGCTCAAAATCTTCTAAAGTGGCATTTCGACTGCACATGATGGTTGTTTCTTTTGCATGAATTTTTGGATGGATAAAAACTAATTCTCCTTTTGAGAGTCCGACCAAAATATACCTTCCTCCATGAGACATATAATCAGGACCAGTTTCTAAGGCTCCTTTATGCCCTGTTGCATCAAATACAGCGGTGGCCATATCACCATTGGTAATTGTCGTTATTTTTTTAGCGGCGTTAGCATCACCCAAAACAATATGATTTACACCTATTTTTTCCTTTGCATATTCTAAGCGTTGTTGGTTTACATCTATTGCAATTACCCTAGCGCCTGCTAATTGTGCCAATTTCATAATTCCAATTCCTATTGGACCACAACCGATAACCACAATAAATTCCCCTTGAACTAATTGAGCCCTTCTAATGGCATGTGCACCAATAGCAAGAGGTTCAACAACAGCCATTTGATTATCGCTCAATTCGATTGCAGGAATCAAGAGATCTATAGGAACGCTGATTTGTTCTTGCATTCCGCCATCGGTATGAACGCCTAAGACCTTAATGTCAGTGCAGCAATTTGTTTTTCCATTTCTACAGGCAATACACTTGCCGCAGCTTATATATGGCATAACCACCACATTGTCTCTAGGCTTCAGATTCCGATTGTTTTCTTCGATTTCTAAAATTTCTGTCGCTAATTCATGACCCAGTATTCTAGGGTATGTGAAAAAGGCTTGATTTCCAGCATATGCATGTAGGTCAGTCCCGCAGATTCCTACTTTTTTGACTTTTAATATTGCTTCTCCGGCCTTTATTTTTAGGTTTTCCTTTTCTTTGAGAATAAACTCTCCTGGCTTTTCACATACTATATACTTCATTATTTCCTTTGTGTTTAAGATTTAAAAATGTTTACCAAAAGCATGAGCCTCTCAATTATATAAAACTAACTTGATTTTAGAATCACAAAAGGGTATGAGCAAACGAATAAAAGTATTTATATTTTAAACTTATTCAAAAATATTATTTTTCTCAAAGCAAAGTAGTTAAAAATTAAGTTGTAAAAGAGCCTATAGTTTTTTGTTTTGAATTTTATTTATTTGGAGATAAGAAAATGAATTAAAGGCAAATAGTTTGTTACTGTCGGCTCTCAATAAAATTAAAAGATTGAAATAAAAATTTATAAAATGGTTTTGGTGAAAAGGTGATGAAACAAATTTTTTAGACCTATTTTTTACAGGTGGTAGTAAATATTTCTTTCACTTCTCTTCCATGAAATTATGAATGTTCTGATGTATATGTTTTTCGTTCCTAACTGTATCGGCTAAAACGTTCTTAAATAAAACATTCTCAACGGGTAATTCTTCTTGACCTAAAACTCTTGAAATAAACTTAACATCCGTTGATTTAATATTATCTAGATAAATATCCTTTATAGGGGTTAATTTTTTTTCATATGTTGGTACCAAATCTCGCCATTGATATAATACATCTGTCTCAACGCCAAGAATACCTTCATCTATTTTACCTGCTTTAATATTATTTACGTAAATATTCTTAACATATCCCCCTCTACGTTCATTAGTTTTAATATAAACTAGATGGTTTAGTTTTGCATCATCCGCTACTTCACAATTAGTCATAAAAACATTCTCTACTCCACCAGATAGTTCGCTTCCGATGGCTAATAACTGGTGTCCATTTTTTACCATACAGTTTTTGATCACCAAGTTTTTGGTCGGAGTATTTAAACGCTATGTATCTTGATTACGTCCTGATTTTATTGCAATGGCATCGTCACCTTGGTCAAAAATACAGTCTTCAATTAGCATATTCTGACTCATTTCAGGGTCTACACCATCATTATTATGTCCATGTGCCCTAACTTTTACATTCCTTATAACAACATCTTTAGATAAACAAGGATGAATGACCCAAAATGGGCTATTGGTAATAGTTATCCCCTCTAATAATATATTTTCACTTCTGTTGAATTGAATAAATTGAGGTCTCATATGCGAACTACCATTTACCATTTGTCTTTCTTCCACAGGAACACCTTTAGAAGCCAAATGATATAAACGTTTTAGGTTGTTCATATGACCCGGGGGACGTAAAAACCAGGTCTCCCAAACATCCATTTTAGCCTTTATTTCTCCCTTTCCGGTTATTGCAATATTTTTGCATTTGTAGGCATAAATTAATGGAGAATAATTGTAGCACTCCATTCCTTCCCATGTTGTATGAACAGGAGGTAAATAATCGGCAGGATCCTCTGAGAAAACAAGAATAGCTCCTTTATTTAAGTGGAGATTAACATTACTCTTCAGGTGAACTTTTCCTGTAATCCATTCTCCTTCCGGTATGATAACCACTCCACCACCAATACTGTTAGCATTATTAATTGCCAGTTCTATAGCTTTAGATGTTTTTTCTTTATCTCCTTGTTTTGCACCAAAATCTAAAATTGACATTCTCTTAGAAGTACTAAAGTCTGGTATTTTAATATTTGGCATATCAAAAGGTGCCTCCATACTTATTTCATGGACACTAATTGAGGGATTTTCTGTTCTGCAAGAGTTTAAGAATGTAAAACAAATTACGATTAAAATTATACTTGTTTTATTCATTATTATTTAGATTTTAGCTTGATAATTGATTTGATAACCATTAAACCAGCTAAGGTTGATATGACTTTTAGGGAGACTCTACTTTTGCTGCACATAGGTTAGCTCGAATTTTTAAGTAGGTTAATAATTCAAGACGGTTAATTAGTCTCAATAGCTTAACGTTATTTTTTTACAAGAAATGTCTTGTATAGTTAGCTTCTTTTACTTTTTTATTTATGGTGAGTTATAAATAAATTGCTATTCGCGCCATCGTTTTTGACAATACAAAAGAAAACTTAATATTTGGTGAAATAGGGTAAACGACTCAGTGAAACTTCAATCTCGATGGTGCGGCCTCCTTTAAAATTTTCACCGTCCTCCGCTTTCCATTTCCCTTTTGGTAATACTACACTTCGTTTGCGTACCCCCTGTTTAACTACTGGAGCAACTAATATGTTATCTCCTAAAATGAATTGATCTTTAATAGTTTCATATCCACTATTTGGATATGCTAAGGCCATAGGTTTTACTATAGGTTCTCCGGTTAGGGAAGCTTCCTCGGCTAAATTTAAAAACAGGTTACCCATTTTAGCATGTAATAAGGCAGCTTCAAGACATAACTGATTATTTTTTTCGGAAAGAACCCGCCAAGGTGCTACGGAGAATTGCATCATTGGCATTAAAGCGTGAACCTGAGCCGAACGTACCACCAACTCCTCATCAATTGTTGTTGAATTTTCAAAAGACTGGTGTTCTCCACCACCGATCATATCAGGACAGGTATATGCATACCCCATTATACTTTGAGACATCAAATCTGGAATAAGTTTTTCAAGATCATCCCAATTGTGGTTTTTGTCTCGCAGTCGCTGTGCCAAAGGTAAACCGGCCATTTTCCACGATGCTCGATATTCATTCAGAGGAAACTTCAATCCAAGTTTTGCAAAGTAAGTGGTGTGGTCATTTGGCGTGATGTCGGGTACAAAAGAAACAATATCACCAGTATAAAAATCAGCGTCGCCAGCATCAAATTTAAAACCATCCACCCCATATTCATCCATCAAAAATTTAAGTCTTGTTTCAAACCATTCTTGGGTTTTCGGATTGCTCAAATCTAGGCAAGCACTGGCACCGTTCCACCATCTAATTATTGCAGCCTTATTTTTCGTATTGGCCCATAGTACATCTTGTGTTTTATCAGCATCTAGTAACAACATTCCTTCCTTGGCTAAATGTCTGAAAATTTCTGTGTCTGCACTTACAAAAGGGCACACCCACAGCATAACCTTGAAACCTAGGTTATGTAATTTTTTTATCATTCCTTTTGGATCTTTAAATCTACGTGGCGAAAACTCCCAAGTGCCATAATTTTCCTGCCAATTATCATCTATCATTAACACCCCTGGTGGATATCCTTTATCAATTATTGATTGCGCATATTTTAAAATATCGTCTTCGTTTTGATTATAAGTCAGCTCTATCCAAGTATTGTATTGCGGTTTTGTAAACAATAGTTTCTCTGGAATTTTTCCATTTGGAGGAAAGAAATTTGTGACGGCATAATCATAGGAATCACGCAAATTTTTACCTGCAGTTCCAAATTCAATTTTACCATCTCTTGTGGTAACTGTAATATGGCCATTTTCAAAAGAATACTCTATTGGAGATTCACTCCAAACGTATCTGCCTTTGCTAGATAATAACAATGGTTGCGCTTGATTACCTTTGTTGTCACCCCAAAGGTCATGCTTTTCAATTGTTTTTGAATCGTAAGGGGTATTATGACCAATAGCACTTAGTCCGCCCCACCAATATTCGTTTTCCAATATTGTTATCTCTACCTGGTCTTTGTTTTGAGAATAAACGTTAAAAACAGTTGTTAATATGAATGAAATTAATAGTGATATTTTCATTTTTTTAATGGATTTATGTAAAAGTGGACAATGAAAATTCTGTCTTAAAATCTGAAATTATATATTTAAAAATACCCTTAATACGTAAGTTACGTTCACCTCTATAAATGGATGTTCCAATTAAGCCTACGAACTCACATCAATTAAACGAGTTTAACATTTTATTAATATTTTAAAATTGAAATTACTGGCTTTATTCCGTCTGGGGAAAATCAAATAGTTATCTAAATTTTAGAAGTAAGACCAAATTATTGGTTTAATAATGAACAAATATTAATAAGCTTAATTAAATAAACGTAGGTTCAAGCTTTTCTTGAATATTAAGTTATTGTCAAATTTACTTTCATCTCTATCGATTATATGGATTGAATTTTAATACTGAAGTTGAAATAATTTAAACCTGTTGTTAATTTATTTTGTTATTGTTTTTTGTTTTACAATGTCTTGTGAAACATCAATTTAGCATTGTCCTATATAAATATTATTGCTAATAATGGTAATGTAACATTACAGTTTTACGATATTTTTAGTACATTTTTTTACTTTTATTTAGCTCAATTCATTGTTGATTGTTGGGTTTTACAACCTTTTTATTTTCATATTCAAAATTTTCAAAAGGCTGTTTAATGTATTTTTTTATACATTTATAATCTATCATGGCTCATAATTGAATTGTCGATTACAATGTCTAAAGAAAAAGCTTACACTAACGAATTGCTTCTTTCTCAGTTTAGAAACGGTAACCAAAAAGCGTTTCATAAATTGTTTGAGCTGTATTGGGAATCCATGTTTTTGAAAGCTCAAAGCATACTTGGAGATGGAGATCTTGCTAAAGATATTGTGCAAGACATTTGGGTAGAACTTTGGAAAACTAGGGAAAGTAGAGTGATTGTAAATTTTGAAGCTTATATATTTAAGTCGGTCAGTTATGGTTGTTTTAAATACTTTAGAGATAACAAATTCAATACAGTTCAGCTCAATATTATCGATTCATTACGGTTCTCTAGCCCCGAAGTCGAAAATCAGTATGATTTAGAGGAAACTAATATTGTTATAACCAATTCTTTAAAGGATCTTTCTCCAAGATGTCAACAAGTTTTTCAATTAAGTAGAATTGAAAATAATAGTAATGAAGAAATTGCTTCACAATTAGGTATATCTAAACGGTCAGTTGAAAATCAGGTATCCTTGGCACTTAAGTTAATCAGACAAAACTTGGGGGTCCTACATAAATTACCATTAATTATTTTCTTCTTTTTTAATTAACTTTTTAAGAAAAGTTTCCAATTTGTACGCATTATATTTTGAAAATAAATGAGACTTGTCTTATTGTTAAATATTAAAAAAATGTTAAACTCATTTAATTAATGTGAGTTCGTAGGCTTAATTGGTTCATATATTTATAGAGATATAAATATGCGTGAACACGAATTCCGTGAATTATTGGAAAAACATTTAAATGGCTCAATTTCTGAGGAAGAGAAGAGTATTCTCGAAGAATTCAGTAATAAGGTTTCTTCAGTGAATAAAGATTTGCCTTTTAAGAATGAATCCGACAAGAAAGATGTTCAGGATTCTTTATGGGAAGAAATCAAAGTTCAGAGTAACTTGAAAAAAGGTAAAACTAGTACATGGAGATTAATAGCTGCGAGTGCTGCTATATTTATTGGAATGGCCCTAGGGTATAATTATATTAATACTACACCAGCGCCTTCATATATAATACCGGATAACGCAATTACTTTAGAGCTTGAGGATGGAAGCTTACAAATCATTGAAGAAAATGGTACTGTTAAAGTAACAGATAAGACAGGTGCCATACTAGGTCGGCAAAATGGAAATCAATTGGTTTATTCAGAAAATAGCGGTGTTGAGAAAATTGTATTTAATACCCTAACTGTGCCTTTCGGTAGAAAATTTGAATTAAAACTATCTGATGGTACCATGGCCACTCTCAATTCAGGCTCGTCACTAAAGTATCCAGTTAAGTTTTTAGAGGGTCAGGATAGGACTGTTTTTATTTCAGGTGAAGCTTATTTAAACGTAGCAAAAGATTCAGCACACCCATTTATAGTAAATGCTGGTAAATTAAATGTTCAAGTATTGGGAACACAATTTAATATTTCTTCTTATCCAGAAGATGCAACAACAGAAGTAGTACTTGTTGAGGGGTCTGTCAGTATGTCAAGTAGTTTAAGCGATAATGACGGCCAAAATAAAATTTTATTAGAACCGGGGTTTAAGGGTAGCTTTGATAGGATTGACGGAGAAATGGACAAAAATCAAGTCGTTACTGATATGTACACTTCTTGGATGAACGGTGAACTAATATTTCGTGACATGACTTTTGAAAACATAATCAAAAGGCTTGAAAGGCATTATAATGTTTCTATTGTCAACAAAAACAAAGTTCTGTCTTTAAAGAAATTCAATGCTAATTTTGGGAATCAACCAATTGAAAAAGTACTTGAAGAATTAAAATTTAACTACGGTCTTGATTTTGAAATCATTGATGATAATCAGATTGTAATTGAGTGATAAATAAAAGTTGTAAACTATCAAAAATAGATGCTAATGAAGTGAAATTAAAATCTAAAAAGAATACCAAAAAAAAAGATTACTGACTGCAACTTGTTGTAATAGACAAAAAAAATCGGAAAATGCTCGAACATCTCCCGATTTAGTACTAGTGATTATAATATTAATAACCACATTTTAACACCTTAAAAGTATGAAAAAACTTCTTAACTAC
This sequence comes from uncultured Maribacter sp., assembly GCF_963977385.1. Taxonomy (GTDB): domain Bacteria; phylum Bacteroidota; class Bacteroidia; order Flavobacteriales; family Flavobacteriaceae; genus Maribacter. The sequence goes on from NZ_CAXBOU010000003.1 coordinate 75,467, forward strand.
TCAAGAAGCCGATATCCTTTATCTTCTTATAATTTAAAAATGAAATTAAGTACGCTGCTTATATTGGTTACTTTTTTTAGTCTACAAGCCAATGATAGCTATGCACAACGCACGAAAATTACTTTAGAATTAAACAATATTTCTATTGGTCAACTCTTAGATGAGATTGAAGGCACCACTGAATTTCAATTTGTCTATAAAATTGAAGACGTAGATTTAAATAGGACTGTTTCGGTCAATGTAAAAAATGAAGGAATCGATACTATTTTAAATAACATATTTAAGGATACTAAGTCAACCTTTAATATAAATAAACGTCGTATTTATTTGGTTAGAAGAATTCCAAAATCATCAGCTAAAAGTTTGAAGCTAAGCACTGTTATTTCTATTCAACAAACTTTAGTTGAAGGTGTAATTCTAGATTCTAAAGGACAACCTTTGCCTGGCGCAAGTATTGTAGAAAAAGGGACTACCAATGGAACACAAACTGATTTTGATGGTAATTTTTCTTTAGAAGTCGAGGATGGTAATGGAGTTTTAGTAATTTCTTATTTAGGTTTTGCTACCCGTGAATTATCTCTTAATGGACAAACAAATATTTCCATAAATTTAGAGGAGGATGCTGCTGGATTAGATGAAGTTGTTGTTGTAGGATATGGAAGTGTTAAAAAAAGTGACTTGACTGGCTCTGTTTCTTCCGTTAGTGCTGAAGATTTAGTTGCTTTTCCAGTTGTGGATGCAACTCAAGCATTACAGGGTAGGGCAGCCGGAGTTACTGTTCAATCTACAAATGGAGCACCTGGTTCAGGGTATAGTATCCAAATTCGTGGTAATACTTCTATTAATGCTGGTAATGATCCTTTAATTGTTGTTGATGGGTTTATTGGCGGGACTATGCCTCCATCTGAGGATATTAAGTCTATGGAGATTCTTAAAGATGCTTCTTCTACTGCAATTTATGGAGCTAGAGGGGCTAATGGGGTTGTGATTGTAACCACAAAAAGAGGTACTGAAGGTAAAGCACAATTTAGTTTTTCATCATCATATTCTTCTCAAAAAGAGATAAATACGCTAGATCTACTTGATGCAGATCAATTTACAGGTTATATTCAAGAACTTTATCCTGATTTTGTTCCAGAATTAACAGGAAAAGGAACAGATTGGCAAGATAAAATATACAGACCTGGAGGGGTTCAAAATTATCAGCTTTCAGTTGCTGGTGGTTCAGATAAATTAACTTATTATTTATCCGGAGCAATTTTTGATCAGAAGGGTGTTATTCAAGATTCGGATTATAAAAGGTATTCTATTACTTCCAATTTAGATTTAAAGGTGTCAGAGTCTGTGAATATTGGGTCAAGTATTTTTGCACGACGAACCAATCGAAATGGGGTAAGAACACAAGAAGGCGGTGATGCTTCGCAAACTGGTGTAGTATCAGGAGCTTATAAATTTTCGCCTACCCAGGGGGTTAAAGATGAAAATGGCGATAATTCATTAAGTGTTGTAGGTTATCCTATTGATAACCCTTATGCTATGGCAACCGAATACCAAAACGAAGTTGAAAGTGATTTATTTCAAGGAAATGTATATGCGGAAATCGGTATTGCCGAAGGTTTAAAGTTTAAGTCTACATTAGGTGTAAAGGTGAGTGGTTCCAGAACTGGTCAGTACTATCCAACAACCTTAGAGCGCGGTAGTAGTGCTGGGGGTGAGGCTACTCTTACAAATGTTAAGTATACTAGTTTAATCAATGAAAATTATTTAAATTATTCCAAAATATTTGGTGATATTCATGATGTATCATTGATGGCCGGTTATTCTTATCAAAAAGATAGAACGGAGTTTTCTACAACGATAGCTTCCGGTTTTATTTCTGATTCTTTTTCATATTGGAACTTAGGTGCGGGTACAAACACACCTTCTGTTGATTCGCAATTGACAAATTCAACATTTGAAGCTTTCTTCGGAAGGTTGAACTATACATTGAACGATAAGTATTTATTTACGTTCACTGGTCGTTACGAAGGGGCTTCTGTATTTGCAGAGAATAATAAGTATGGCTTTTTTCCTTCTGCCGCTTTTGGTTGGAAAATTTCTGATGAGAATTTTCTAGTCGATTCAAATACTATTAGTTTACTAAAACTTCGTACTAGTTACGGTCAAGTAGGTAATCAGGCGATAAGCCCTTACCAATCTTTGGCTACATTCTCTGATGTTTTCACAACGGTTCAGGGTAACGCAGTTACAGCGTTAAGACCTTCAACCATTTCTAATAATGATTTAACATGGGAAACGACTACACAGACTAATATTGGTTTGGACTTTGGAGTTTTGGGGAATAGATTCGGCTTTACTGCAGATTATTATATAATGAAAACAAATGATCTTTTGTTTAACGTTCCTACGCCAAATTATACTGGGTTCGAAACTCAGCTGCAAAATATTGGGACTGTAGAAAATAAAGGATTTGAGTTTGCACTAAATGCAACTATTTTTCAGAGTGAATTTAAATGGAAAACTTTTGCGAATATTTCATTTAATAAAAATGAGATTATCAAACTTGTTGATAACGATACAGAAGGCAATGATATTTACTATTCTTCGGCACCGTTAGCTGGAGCAGGGAATACACAAATATTAAGAGAAGGCCTGTCTGTAGGTCAATTCTGGGGTTATGTTTATGATGGAGTTGTACAATCTGCCGATGAGGTACTTGTAGGTGGTGAAGACGTTGGTGGTGAAAAATTCAAGGACCTGAATGGGGATGGTGAACTAACAGATGACGATCGTAGTGTTATGGGGAACCCTCATCCTGATTTTACGTGGGGTTGGAATAATGATTTTAGTTATAAGAACTTAAGTCTTAATATTTTTATTCAAGGATCAGAAGGTGGTGAAATGCTAAATTACTCCCTTATGGAGTTAGGAGCCTTAAACGGAAGAACTAATGTAACTACTGAAGCGCTTAATCGATGGACTCCTACAAATACGGATACGGATATACCTGAGGCTAGAATCAGCAGAAGTTTTGTGACTTCGGATCGATGGGTAGATGATGCTAGTTATGTTAGGTTGAAAAATGTTTCTTTAGGTTTCAATTTTCCACAATCACTACTATCTAAAATCAATATGTCGTCGGCCCGTCTTTATATAAGTGGTCAAAATTTATTGACATTAACCGATTATAAAGGTGTTGATCCTGAGGTTGGATATAGTAGTTCTAGTAGTAATCTTGGACTTGACTATGGTAGTTATCCAAATGTAAAATCATACACATTGGGTCTAAATATTGGATTCTAGTATATAACAATAAATAAAGATATAATTATGAAGAATATAATAAAATTTTCTGCACTAGCTATTTTGACATTTGTTGTTGGCTGCGCAGAATTAGATGAAGAACCGGTAGGTACATTGAGTCCAGAAGGTTTTTTTAATACTATAGATGATGTCAATGCAATGACAGATGGTACATACGGCTTAATGGCATCCGGAAATTTTTACGGAAGTGGACTTACCACGCCTTTGCAACTGTCAAGTGATATGGTTGATAATGGACTTGAATTTAGCGATTATACCGAGTTTAGCCCATTCTTGGTTACCCCAACAAATTCTTTTGTAAGTGGTTTTTGGGCTTCGGCATATCAAGCTATTGCCACTGCGAACACTGCTATTGATGGTATAGGTCTTTTAGGTGATGATATTGATGAGGAAGACAAAAATTTGGCAGAAGGCGAGGCAAGGTTTGTTAGAGGGTTTTTGTATTACCATTTAGTTAGAATATATGGTAATGTACCTTATATCGATAGTCCTGATATATCTGACCCATTAAGCATAGAACAATCTTCATCAGAAGAAGTGTATGCGAAAATTATAGAAGATATGACCTTTGCTTTCGAAAATTTAGAGATGGATTCACGGGGTAGTGTTCGATCTAGACCTTCAAAAGGGACAGCGGCTTCATATTTAGCTTCTATATATATGACTAGAGAAGATTGGCAAAATTCGTATGATAATGCAAAATGGGTGATAGATAATGCAGGGGCATTAAACTACGGATTGGCAGATGATTTTCAAGATGTTTTTAGAGAAAGTGAACAATGGGCTTCCCAAGAGTATATTTTTTCTATAGATTTTACGGGTAATCAAACAGGGCAAAGCCCAAACCCAATTACCTATGAAAATGATAATAAAATTGGTCCATTTAACGGAGTTGAAGGTGGCGTAAAACCTATTAGGGGATGGAGTATGCTGGTTCCCCATATTAATGTGTATAATAATTGGGATTCCAATGATTATCGACTTAAAGTGAGTATGGCCGATTCGTTGATATTGGCTGATGATACAGATATTGTCAGACCATTTTCTGAATTCGAGGTAGCTAGACCTCATATAGCAAAGTTTAATAGATTTGTTGGTGAAGGAAGGACCACTGCTGGATGGAGATCTGATTTTGATCATGCAGCTTTTAGATATGCCGAGGTATTGCTTATTGCCGCGGAATCTGCTAATGAATTAGCTCTTACGGCTGAAGCTATAGGTTATGTAAATCAAATTAGAGGTCGTGCTAGAAATTCGGGAACGATTGATTTTTATGGAAGTGGTTATGATAGTTACGCTCCTTCCATTTATCCTGAAGATGTTATGGCAACCGGTAAAGATGATTTACGAACTATAATTTTGGAAGAAAGACGTATAGAATTAGCTTTTGAATTTAAAAGATGGTACGATATAGTCCGTAAGGATTTAGGAAGTGAAGTCTTTGGACCTGCTGGACTGGAGCCTCAATCAAATTTTAGCGAGTTTAGATACTTGTGGCCTATACCACAAGGTGAAATTGACAAGAATCAGAATTTTGTCCAGAATCCAGGATATTAAGAATTTGTTGTTTGAGTTTTTTAAAGGCATTCACTCTTAGGAAGAATGCCTTTATTTTAATAAAAAAATAATGAATTAGAGACACTGATTTTGTAACATAAAATAAAGCTAAAATGAAGAAATATAGCCTGTTATATCTATCGATTTTATTTGTGCTTTTCTCTTGTAAAGAAGATTTGCAAGAACAAGGTTCTACTCAGAAAATTGAATTTCACCCTGTAGAGGTAAACCATGACGAGATTCCTATTGGGGTCAACGTAATTGCTATTGTTGGAGTGTCACTTTTTGATGGATTAGGAGTGTCCTCAATTGATAATTCTACAGTTATAGTTCGTAATGGGCTAATTGATGAAGTGGGTCTCATAGATGACATCGAAATTCCTGAGAATGCTGAAATTATTGAAGGTGATGGTTTTACTCTAATGCCTGGTTTGGTAGATGCGCATTTTCATTATGATCATGTTAAACACTTCCCTACAAAATTTGTTCGTAACGGTGTAACATCGGTAAGAGACCCTGGGCAATGGATAGAAGCTTTTGATTTTGAACGTCAAACAGGAGACCCTCTCCCTAGATTATTTTTGACTGGGCCACATATAGATATGCCACCACCATCATGGCCTAAAGATTCTTATATGGTTAGAGATAAAGCTGAAGTTAAGGAAGCAATGGATTATCTAATCAGTCAGAATGTTTCAGCTATTAAAATTTATCAAAATCTGCCTCTTGGTTTAATTAAAGAGGTGAGTGATATAGCTCATGCTAAGGGGCTACCAGTAACCGCTCATTTAGAAATTACAGATGTAAGGCAAGCAGTTTTGGCTGGCTTAGACGGGGTAGAACATGTAACATCTCTTGGTACTGCACTAGTCTCAAAAAGAAAAGCTGAAGAGTTTCGACAAAAAATGATGGCGAACAATAAAGCAAGGTTGTCTGGTCGATTAGAAATGTGGAAAGACATTGATGTAAATGGTAAGAGGGCTGATTCCTTAATAAAATTTTTAGAAGTAAATCAGACTTTTTTAACTCCAACTTTAGGGCCTTACGAGTATATAATTGAAGGTGAAAAGAATGATAGTACCGCATTGATTGCATTTCAACACATGAGTGAGTTTATTGGAAGATGTGCTAAGGCAAATGTCAGAATTGCAGTTGGTTCTCATGGTCCATGGGTACCTTATGCGAAAATGGGCTGGTCATATCAACATGAAATGGATTTACTGGCAAAGACGGGAATGGGTAATGGTGCAATTATGAAGGCATCTACCAGTGAAAATGCTAAGTTTTTAAAGATAGACGATCGCCTTGGAAGTATCGAAATTGGAAAACAAGCAGACCTTCTTTTAATTAAAGGTGACCCGGTGACCGATATCAAAGATATGTACAACATTGAAAAAGTAATGCTAAACGGTATCTGGCTAGAATAACCTTACTACAAAATTAATTTTGTTAGGATTGATTATTAAGATTGAAATAATTATCCATAAAAACTGCTTACATGATTTTTAAAAAAGAATCGATTTTTACATCACTATTTTCTTTTTATATACTTCTTGGTTCGGCATTATTGCTGTTTACTTCTTGTACAAAAAATGAGGCCGTTGGCGATTTACAAATTACAGAACCTGTTGGTATTTCTCGTGATTTGGAGTATGTAGAGGTCAATATTACAATAGATCCGCGACGACTTGTGAACAAGGCTCTTTTCTTAAGAAATAGAAATGATGGAGACTTAATTATAGGTCAGATCTTAGACCGCTCAAAAATTTTGTTAGATTCTAATGTTGTTCAATGCTTGTTTCCAATTAGCATTAAAGCTCATGAGACTAACGAATATGAAATTGTTATTGGAGATAATAAGAAGACAATTACAGATCTTGAATTGAAAGGGGAAAGGTTGGATCTTTTTATTGAAAATGAATATTTTAAGGCAGACTTAACGTCTAAAAAGACTTCAGACAATAAAGAACTCAGTGCTGGACAACTTAGTTCAATTTCACTAAAACAACACAATGACATTAACCTAGAGCGTAATAATATTAAAATGCATTGGGCGCCTAGTTTTCAAAAGAAGAATGTAGACTATAAAACAATGGCGCATATTCAAGAATTTGATTCAATTCATATTGAAAAAGGTCCATATGTAATTTCGGTTTATCGTTCAGGAAAAGTTAATGACTATGAAGAAATTCAATTAGAAGGTGAATATAAGTTTTATGCAGGTAAACCCTATTTCAGTTTTTCTTCGGAAATGAAAATGGTTGATAGCTTAACGGTTACTATGTTGAGGAACGATGAAATGACCATGAATAGATTTTTTACTCATGCAATATTTCCAATAGCAAATGGAAAAATAAAGACTATACCCTTATATGATAAAGCTCCTTTAATTTCACATCACTCCATTAAAGAACTTAGAAAGCATCCTGTTGATGCAAATGCTAGATGGTTTGCTTTTTATAATGATAGTACTAAATATGGATTCGGAAGTTTAAGGCTCCATTTTGATTATAAAAATCTTAGCGGTGGCCTATCTCCTATGATTGATGCACAAACGAAAATTACGTATGCACATCATGAAGGTCGATACTGGGACAGAAGATTTGTAGATAGTGGTGAGTTAAGAGTACCCAAAGGAAGTAAATATTTTGAGGAAAATGTGTATGCCATATTTGATGTAGATAATGAACACCCATCTAAAGAAATAGAGAAGCTTTATGAACAATTATCAAATCCTGTTATTATGAAATACACCCCAATACAATGAATTTTAAAATTAAGAATTTTTTCAAGTCATTAGGGCCTGGTTTTATCATAGCGGCTGTGGTTTTAGGACCCGGCAGTATAACAGTTTCTTCTAAGATAGGCTCTACATATGGTTATTCTTTTCTATGGGTAATATTGGTTGGCGCAATCTCCATGAGTGTTTACACCACAATGAGCGTTCGTTTTGGTGTGTTGCATGAAAAATCATTACTAAAGGTAATAGCCGAAAAGTATGGGAAGTGGTTTTCCATTGCTATTGGGGTATGTTCATTTTTAGCAGCCCTAAGCTTTCAATTTGGAAATAATCTAGGGGTAGGTATGGGTATGAAGACCTTAACCGGAATTAATGAAACTATTTGGCCTTTTATATTTACACCGTTAGCTATGGTATTAGTTTTTTTTTCGAAAAACTTATACAAAGCACTCGAGCAACTAATGATGATAATGGTTGTAATCTTAATTCTTGCATTTATTTTAAACTTGGTTTTTATAAAACCAGATTTAGAAGCTGTAGCTATGGGGTTTATTCCACGTGCTGTTTCAGGTGATGATTTTAATGAAATAGCAGCACTTGTGGGGACTACTTTCGTATTACATAATGCATTTTACCAATCCTACCTTGTACAGGGAAAAGGATGGAAACTAGCCGATTTGCCGAGAAGTATACGGGATACTAAAATAGGAGTATCTCTACTCGCCTTAATATCAATTTTGGTTATTGTTACAGCAGCGGCAACTTTAAAACCAAGGGGAATATCTGTAAACTCAGCAGCTGATATGGCAATTCAATTGGAAATGTTATTAGGCAGTTTTGCTAAATACATATTTGGTTTTGGTTTTATGGCAGCTGCATTTTCGTCTCTTTTGGTTAATTCTGTTACAGGCGGCGGATTATTGGCCGATAGTATGGGAATGGGGAGTTCTATGAATGAGAAAATGCCCAAAGTATTCACGGCTGTAATTTTACTTGCCGGTATGGTGATTGCCGTATTTTTCAAAGTCAATGTAATATATGCCCTAATAATGGCTCAGGCATCTTCCATACTTAGTGTACCACTTATTGCCATCGGACTGTTTTTAGTTCTTAATAACAAATCTATAATGGGTAATTATAGAAATAATATTGTGCAGAATTTCATGGCCATCGTAGGTTTTGTTCTCATATGTGTTTTGGTCTATTTTATGTACGGAAAACTTATTGGGTATTTAGCAGTATAATTTTTTTGAAGTTTTGATAGAATAATTAATAATTAAGAATAATGATAAAGACATATCCTGAATTTTTTAAGAATGAAGAAGAACTAGAAGAAGCGATATCAAGACCAACATCGGAATTGGTTAAGATGATGGAGAAACTTAAAGGAGATATTATTTTTTTAGGTGTTTCCGGGAAAATGGGTATTTCAATGGCCCATATGGCTAAAAGAGCCTGCGATCTAGCGGGTGTAACAAAACGAATTATAGGAGTTTCTAGATTTAGTCAACCAAAGAATAAAGACTATTTAGAGTCGCTCGGTATAGAAACAATATCTGGTGATCTTATTGATCAAGAATTTATAAAAAGCCTGCCCAACGTTGAAAATGTAATTTACTTAGCGGGTACTAAATTTGGAACACAAGGTAATGAACCTTACACCTGGATTATGAATTCCTTTATTCCTGGTTTGGTCGTTGAACAATACAAAAAGTCACGTATTGTAGCTCTTTCTACGGGTTGTGTTTATCCTTTAGTGAATGTTGATTCAGGTGGTTCGTTAGAATCGGATCCAGCAATGCCAGTCGGAGAATATGCACAATCATGCTTAGGCAGAGAACGTCTTTTTCAATATGGAAGTATGGAAAACAAAACACCGGTTTCATTAATCAGGCTTAATTATGCGGTTGAAATGCGATATGGCGTTTTAGTTGATATAGCATTGAAAGTTAAGAACAATGAACCAGTAGATGTTACTATGGGTTATGCCAACGTAATTTGGCAAGGGGATGCCAACGCCTTCATATTACGTTCATTAATGACGTGTGAAAATCCAGCTCGAATACTGAACATTACAGGATTGGAAAGAATTTCAATAAAAGAGGTCGCCCTGAAATTCGGAGAATTAATGGGGAAGAAAGTAGTAATTACAGGGAAAGAAGATAATGTAGCCCTACTTTCAAATTCTGCACAAATAGTTAAAGAAATGGGTAACCCCGATGAATCTGTTGATAATGTGATAAAATGGACTGCGAACTGGGTTAATTCGGAGCAACAAGTTCATGGGAAGCCAACACATTTTGAAGTTAAAGACGGAAAGTATTAATCAATGTTGATTGACTTTGATTATTGCTCAAAACAATAATGAATTAAATTTTTAAAAGAATACCTCAATGGCTCATATACGTAAGCCAAAAATCAGGGTAATTAATCTTAATCAGTATATATGAACAATAATAAATTATCCCCAAAAGCAAAGCAATTGCTTCAAGAGGGTACGGTTATTCCAGCACATCCTTTGGCTTTAAATAAAGATAGAAAGTTAGATGAAAAAAGACAAAGGGCATTGTCAAGATATTATCTGGATGCTGGAGTCGGTGGTTTAGCGGTAGGAGTTCATACAACCCAATTCGAAATTAGAAAGCCAGATGTAAACTTATTTAAGCCTGTATTAGAACTGGCTAAAGAGGAAATTGACAATTATACATTAAAATCGGACAGAACTATCCTTCGAATTGCAGGAGTCATAGGAAATACAAATCAAGCGTTAAAAGAAGCTCAAATGACTGCTGATCTTGGTTACCAAGCAGTTCTATTAAGTCTTGCCTCGTTGCCCGATGCCTCTAATAAAGAATTATTGGATCACTGTAGAGAAGTGTCTCAAGTAATGCCTTTAATTGGCTTCTATATGCAGACTGCTGTTGGTGGTCGCTATTTAGATTTTGATTTTTGGTTAGAGTTTGCTCAGATTGAAAATGTAGTAGCAATTAAAATGGCTCCTTTTAATAGGTATCAAACTTTCGACGTTGTACGTGCTGTTGTAGAATCAGGTCGTGCAGAACAAATAGCTTTATATACAGGAAATGATGATAACATATTAGTTGATCTAATGACAGAATTTCAGATTCAGTCAAATGGTATAATCATTAAGAAGAGAATTGTTGGTGGCCTATTAGGTCATTGGTCTGTATGGGCAAAGGAGGCGGTTACTCTTTTAGAAGATATTAAAAAAGGGGTGTATTCCACAGATTCTGGAAAACTACTGACCATGGCTGCTAAAATTACCGACAGTAATGCTGCATTCTTTGACGCTGCTCATAATTTTTCGGGTTGTATTGTTGGTCTGCATGAGGTTTTAAGAAGACAGGGTCTTTTAGAGGGAACATGGACCTTGAATGAGAAGGACTGTTTAAGCTCAGTTCAAAAAGCAGAAATCGATAGGGTTTATGAAGCATACCCTGAATTAAATGATGATGATTTTATAGCTAGAAATTTAGAGGGCTGGCTTAAATAATAAATGAATATGAATATTGATCTAAAAAGTATTATTGTCAGGCAAATGGTTGAGGCTGATATCTCTGGAGCAATGCAATTAGTGCTTGCAGAGAATTGGAATCAAACAAAGAAAGATTGGCAAATGCTTTTGGACCTTAATTCCAATTTATGTCTTGTGGCAACCTACAATAATGAGATAATAGGTACGGTAACAGCCATGAATTATAGGGATCAGGTTGCTTGGATAGGAATGATGTTGGTATCTAAGCGTTTTCGAGGATTGGGGATTAGTAAGAATCTATTGAATACCATAATTGAAAAATTGGGAGGTTGTAAATCCATAAAATTAGATGCTACAGTTGCAGGTATTCCGGTCTACAGTAAACTGGGTTTCCATGAAGAATTGGAAATTGATCGTATGGTAATAACTACGTTTAATGAAATTATAAACAATAAGTGTAAAGATGTTATTAGACCTATATGCCAGAGTGATATGGCAGAATTATCTAGGCTTGATTTTAAGATTTTTGGAGCAAACAGAGCTGGATTGATTGATTTTCTAAGGAATAAAAATAAGGGATGGTGTATAGTAAGAAATAATCGTATCGTAGGATATGTTTTCGGACGCCCTGGTCTTAATTTTTTTCAATTAGGTCCGCTTATGGCAGAAACTGTAGAGGATGCAATAAACCTTACTGAGGTTATTCTTGAAAAACATATTGGCCAGGCTATAGTAATTGATGTTTTACGCCATCAGACGAAATTTATACAACGATTAGCTTCATTGGGTTTTTCTTGTCAAAGGTCCTTTGTAAGAATGTATTTGAAAGACAATTCTTTTGCGGGATTAGTAAGTAAACAGTTTTTAATTGCAGGCCCTGAATTGGGGTAGTCCATTTAACAGGAATGGGAAGAAGAAAAAATGTATTAGAATTATTCAGAGGTAGTAACATTTAAACTGCTTTTGTTATCCGAAATTTTATGTTGGGTAGCTTGATGTGTTCTTAGGTTTAGGGTAGATGCTTGATATTAATAAAAAAATAGGATGAATTTAAAACGAAATATAGTTGCAGTAGGTATCAGTGCTTGTTTTTTAGTACTAATGGTATTTAATTCTTCCTGCAATGAACAAATTAAAAAGACCAAGGAGGATACGTCCTATCAAGAACATTTATTCAAAAAAACTTTGGAGACTTCGCAATTAGCAGTTTCTGTTGTTGCTTCAAATTTAGAATATCCTTGGGACCTTTGCTGGGGAGGTAAAGAGAGCAATATTTTGTGGTTTACAGAAATAAAAGGAACAGTTAATCAGTTAAATACTGATACGGGAAAAATAAAAACACTTTTAAAGCTAGATGATGTTCTAGTTAAAAAATCCTATGGATTATTAGGTTTTGCTGTACACCCGAATATGGAACTTCATCCTTATGTTTTTTTACATTATACCTATTTGAAGAATGATGAAATACGCTCTAAGTTAGTTAGGTATACTTATAGTAATGGGGGGTTAGAAAACGCAAAAATATTATTAGAAGACATTCCTGGAACTAGCTATCATAACGGAAGTAGGATTGTAATTTCTACAGACAACAAACTTTTCTTAAGCCTTGGTGATGCAGGAAAGAAAAGATTGGCCCAGAATGTGAATGTAATTAATGGAAAAATTTTAAGGCTAAATATTGATGGGACTATCCCAAGTGACAATCCAATTAAAGATAGTCCTGTATATTCTCGAGGCCACCGAAATGTGCAAGGCTTGGTGATGGCCAATAATAAATTATATAGTTCAGAGCATGGTGAGGCCAACGATGATGAATTAAATATAATTAAGGCTGGTGCTAATTATGGCTGGCCAGATGTAACGGGATTTTGTAATGAGCCATATGAGGTAGGATATTGTCAAGATTCTATAATTGTTGAGCCTATAAAAGTGTGGACTCCAACTATAGCGCCATCAGGTATCGCATATTACGGTTCAAAAGCAATTCCGGAATGGAATAATAGCATAATAGTAGGTTCTCTAAAAGGTACAAGTTTAAGAGTTTTAAAACTTTCTTTGGATGGTACAGCTGTTGAAGAAGAAGTTGTTGCTTTTAACCGACAGTTTGGACGGATTAGGGATGTAATAGCTGCGCCAAATGGTGATATTTATTTATGTACAAGTAATAAAGACTGGCATCCGATTTCCAATCCGGAGTTTTATAGTCCTGAGAAATTACCATTTAAGGGTGACGACAAAATTATACGAATTCATCAAGCAAGTGACGATTTAAGAAATGCACTCGTAGAGATGATTGAAAAGAAATCACCTGTGGATAAAGATGCTATCGCATTGCAGGAAGGGACTGTAGGTATGGCCATATATCAGAAATATTGTGCTTCATGTCATAAAGACAATGGCTCCGGGAGCGAGGGCTTTTTTCCGCCAATATCCAAAACCGAAGGTGTTGCTGATAAAGAAATGTTGATAGAAACGGTTGTAAATGGTTTGTCTGGACCATTAGAAGTTCAGGGTAAATTATATGACCAAGATATGCCAAGCTTTAAATTTTTAACGGATAAAGAATTAGCCGATGTGCTTACCTATGTTAGAGCTTCATTTGGGAATGGACATCCAAGTGTTACTGAAAAAGAAATAAGCGATTATAGGGGCTTACTTCAAAATTGATTATGTGCTTATATATAAAAATAATAAAATAAAATATAGACAATGAATTCGAAAAGAAGAGATTTTCTAAGAAAAACAACAATTGCAGGAATGGGATTGGCAATGACCCCGTCATGGTCAAATTCAATAATTGATAATGGTATATATAGTAAACCAGGAGCTACTTATATGGGAGGCTTTTCGGCGCCTAAGTTAGATATTGTTAAGTGTGCGTTTATAGGCGTAGGTTCACGTGGATCAGGACATGTACAACAAATCTCAACTATTGAAGGTACAGAAGTAGTGGCGATCAGTGATCTATATGAAGACTTGGCCGAAAAATCTGCAAAAGTATGTAAAGAGAACGGAGCAGGAACCCGACATAAGGATATCAAATTATACACCGATGGAGAAAACGATTGGAAAAAAATGCTGAAAAAGGAGAAACCGGATGCGGTCTTCGTTTGCACACCTTGGGGATTACATGCACCCATGGCCATTGAAGCCATGAAAAGTGGAGCCCATGTTTTTGTGGAAGTACCGTTAGCCCTTACCATTGAAGAAATGTGGGAGATAGTCGATACTTCCGAGAAGACCCAGAAGCATTGTATGATGATGGAGAATGTTAATTACAACAGGGAAGAACTACTTTACCTGAACATGTGCCGAAAAGGGGTTATTGGTGAATTACTCCATGGCGAAGCAGCCTATATACATGAATTAAGGTCACAAATGGACGATATAGAACGTGGTACAGGTTCGTGGCGAACCTACGAATATGCTAAACGCGATGGTAATCTGTATCCAACCCATGGTTTGGGACCGGTCGCCCAATACATGAATTTGGCAAGAGGAGAGGACAACTTTAAATTTATAAACTCATTTTCTTCTCCGGGCAAAGGACGAAATCTATATGCCGAGAAAAACTTTCCGCCTGATCATAAATGGAATAAGCTAGATTTTAAGGGAGGTGATATAAATACATCCATCGTTAAAACATACATGGGTAGAACTATTATGGTACAGTGGGACGAAACCAGCCCTAGACCGTACACTAGACATAACCTGATTCAAGGTACAAAAGGAACCTTGACAGGATTCCCGACCCGAATCGCCTTGGAAGGTGGTGTTGAAGGGGGACCTGATAGCCATCATGAATATGCCGAAGGGGAACAATTACAAAAGATTTTCGAAAAATATGAGCATCCGTTATATCTACGCTTAGGCGAATTGGCCAATAAAATGGGCGGTCATGGTGGAATGGACTTTATAATGAGATTCCGCATTATTGAGTGTTTAAGAAATGGAGAACCTTTGGATCAAAACGTATATGAAGGTTGCTATTGGAGTGCTGTAGGAGCCTTGAGCGAAGCTTCCGTAGCCCAAAACGGTGCGCCACAAGAGTTTCCTGATTTTACAAGAGGAAACTGGAAAACAACAAAGCCTTTAGGAATCGTTAGCTAGGGTATTATTTCCCCGGAATAAATATCTGGTGATTGCCTTTCTGTATGTACATTATTACTTGATGAGAAAGAAGGTAAAGAATTAAAAAAAGCAGAATATAAAAGATAAAACTGATGAATATGAGTATTAACAAATTGGGTGTAGGTAAATTTTTAACAACAAAAACCATTTTCAAGCTGTGTCTTATGTTTCTATTTTGTTTTTCATCAAATGGACAGTCATATAAAACAACTGAAGCAGCCAAATATGATGTTGTTATATATGGAGGAACTTCTGCAGGAGTAGCTGCTGCCCTGCAAAGCAGTAGGTTGGGGAAATCTGTAGTGCTTATAGAACCCACCAATCGAATAGGCGGATTAACCACTGGAGGTCTGGGCCAGACCGATATAGGAAATAAGCAGGCCATTGGTGGAATTTCTAGGGAGTTCTACGAAAACATCAAAAAATATTACGATGATCCGGATAATTGGAAATGGGAGAAGAGTTCAGATTATATGGATAGTGGGCAAACCCGTACAAAAGAAGGAGAAGCTTCTATGTGGACATTTGAACCTTCCGCGGCCCTTTCTGTGTATAAGGCCATGATGGATAAGGAGAATATTAAGGTGGTTTATAGCGAAAGGCTAAACAGAAGTTCAGGTGTTAAAAAGGTAAATGGCAGAATTGAGTCGATTACCATGGAAAGTGACAAAATTTTTATCGGAAAAGTTTATCTGGACGCAACATATGAGGGAGACTTAATGGCTACAGCAGGAATTTCCTATGCCATTGGTCGGGAAGTAACAATGAATATGGGGAAACCTTAAATGGAGTACAGGCGAATAGTATAAATAGATCTTTGACCGGCATTGTTTCTATAAATGCATATAATCATAACCTTATTCCGGGCGTTGATCCATACATTCAAAAGGGAAATTCAATGAGTGGTCTTTTACCAAATGTTAATGACAAACCGGGACTAGAGGGAGAAGCAGATAAAAAGATACAGGCCTATTGTTTTAGGATGTGCCTAACGGATCACCCAGAAAACCGTATTCCATTCCAAAAACCTCATGATTATGATGAGATTAATTATGAATTGCTTTTTCGTAATTATGAAGCTAGGAAGGGCCTTGTGACAGAAATGTACGGTAAAAGCAAATCATTGTTGCCTTGGATTAATAGTAGCATGCCCAATCGGAAAACGGATACAAACAATAAATATGGATTTTCTACCGACTATATCGGCAAGAATTATGAGTATCCCGAGGCCACTTATGCAGAACGCGAAAAGATTATCGAGAATCACAGGAGTTATCAAATGGGGTTGATGTGGACCTTGGCGAATCACCCGAGAGTTCCTGAGGTTGTTCGTGAGGAAGCCTCAAAATGGGGAACTTCTAAAGATGAATTTGAAAGACCTGACGGTTGGCAACAACAACTCTATATTAGGGAAGCAAGAAGAATGATGAGTGATTATGTAATGACTCAACAAAATTGTGAGGCATTAGTAGTAGCCGAGGATGCTATTGGTTTGGCCGCTTATGGCATGGATTCGCATAATGTACAGCGTTATATCGACGCCAATGGATATGTGCAAAACGAGGGTAATGTGGAGGCGCATGGCTTTGAACCCTACCCCATTAGCTTTAGATCTATAGTGCCTAAAAAAGAGGAATGTACCAATCTTATTGTCCCTGTATGTGTTAGTTCTACGCACATTGCCTTTGGGTCAATACGAATGGAACCGGTTTTTATGGTCCTGGGGCAATCAGCTGCCACAGCAGCTGTGCTTGCCATAGATGGGAATTTAGATGTTCAAGAGGTGCCTTATTCTAATTTAAGAGAGAAATTACTGAAAGACGGTCAAAGGTTAGAATAAATAAAAATTTGCCATTGTAAATATGTCAAACACAAAATAAATAGTAGTAAAAAAGAAATCATTAATTGAAATCTTTACTATTTATAGGTGGTTACGGGTAATTATTAACATCACTTGTCATTAGAAGATAAGTATTCCTATGTAGTAGTTGATTGTTGAAGTTTACTGGACCAAACAAGATATAGACTGTGTTTTATTAAGGACAATATAAAATATAAATAATTTAAAAGAAATCTATTTATGATCGACGTACTGGATTTTACAAAAAGGCTTATTGCCATGGATACTATAAACCCTCCTGGGAACGAGTATTATGCAGCTAAATTTGTGGGTGAATTATTGGAAGAAAATGGATTTGATGTCGAATATGTGCCTTTTGAAGGTAACCGAATTCATGTTATTGCGGGAAAAGGATATTCTGAGATTGTTTCACCAATCGTTTTTACAGGGCATTTCGATACCGTTCCTTTAGGTGCAGGAAAATGGTCAGAGAATCCCTTTGGAGGAGAGGTAAAGAATGGAAAATTATATGGAAGAGGATCTAGTGATATGAAAGGCGGGGTCGCTGCTATGGTTATAGCAGCTATAAACGCTTTTTCTTTAGGGTCTCCGGAAGGAGGGGTGAGGTTGGTACTAACTGCAGGAGAAGAATTGGGATGCCAAGGTGCTAAGGATTTAATAAAAACATACCCAAGACTTGGTGAAGCCTGTGGTATTGTGGTAGGGGAACCAACAGCTAATATTCCAGCAATTGGTCATAAAGGAGGGCTATATCTCAATCTATCATTTTCTGGTGTTACAGCCCATTCTTCTATGCCACATTTAGGAGAAAATGCAATTTATAAAGCAGCTAAGGCCATTTCAAAAATTGAACAATTTGACTTTGAAGTCGAAGAAGATCCATTGCTCGGTTTCCCTACGGTGAATGTGGGAAAGGTTTTTGGCGGACAAAATATCAATTCGGTTCCCGATTATGCTGAATTTACTATAGACGCTCGAACTACAACTAAGGTAGACCATGATAAGTTATTGGCTAAGATTCAAAGCGAGCTAGGAAAGGAAGTGTCCATTGAAACGCTAACCGATTTGATTGCTGTTTCCACAGAAGAAAAAGACCCTTTTGTGCAAAGGGTATATAATGCTTGTGGTATTTCAGAGAGCTCACCTGGCTATCCAAAGGCATTGCCTTATCTCACGGACGGGTCCGTGCTACAAAGTGCATATGGTGGTATTCCAACGGTTATTTTGGGTCCGGGACAACCAGAAATGGCACATCAAACGGATGAATTTTGTTATGTTGACAAGCTTGAAAAGGCAGTTGAAATTTATACGAATATACTTTTGAAAAAGAGCGACTTTATTCAATGAAAAGCCTGATTGTTTCTTTCGAATTAGTATAAGGTAGTTGTATCCTATTATAAGACTTAAGTCAGAATATATATGATTCATAATTTTTATTTAAATCAATTATTTTTTAAACTATGAAAAACCCATATTTACTAATACTGTTTTTTTTGTTGTTAAACAGTTTTCAATCGTATGCTCAGGTAATTTATGTTGACCCACAACTACAGGCTGATTGTAAGGGTAATTATTCTATTTTGAACCACGATTGTAATGGTTCTGATGGTGATGCTTATAAAACATTAGAATCAGCTGCAAATGCTGCCATTGCAGGAACTGAGGTATTGATTAGAGGAGGTGTGTATAACGAACAGCTTAGTCCTAAAAACTCAGGAGAGGAAAATAATTACATTACATTTAAAAATCACGGTAACGAAGTAGTTGAATTTACAGGCGATTCGCTAGCCCCTGCTATCTGGATTGACAAAAAGGACTACATAGTAATTAAAGGCTTGAAATTTTTGGACTGTCCTCAATTTATGTCTATTAAATCATCAGCACATATTACTGTTGAAAATTGCCATTTCGAAAACAGCACAATGTGGGAATCCTGTCAGTTAAAGAACATGGGTGATTATTTTCTTTTTAAGAATAATTTTGTTAAAAATGGCACAGACCTACTTTCTATACAAGGGGGCAGCTTTCATCTAATTGAGGGCAACACCTTTCATACTGCATCTCATACCTGCCTAGTCTTTATGGGTGTTCATGATTCAGCCATTCGAAACAATATACTGATTAATCCAAATCAAAAGTTACTCGAGATATTTGCTACTCGTGACAGAGAATGGTCTGCTCCTTACAGAAAGAGCGAACATATTCTTATTGAAAACAACATGTTTGGACCCAACTCACACAGAGAAGGGCTTTATAATGGCAAAGAGCCACCGGCAAGTTGGGGCGTACAATTTGCAGGTGTAAAGTGTATTATGCGTAATAACATATTTGCCGGATGTGAAGGGGGCATGGATATTTGTGGATATGGTGAGGTTGGGGGTGGTGAAGACTCTCCCGAAGCGGCATTTAATTTTAGTAACCGCATTTATAATAATACGGTGTATTCTAATGGTGGAAGAGGTCGATACGGTAGTGGTCCTGGGGTTAAAATCACACACAATTCACATACTGAATTTTATGATAATATCTTTATGAACAACATATTCTATGCAAACAGAATATTTAAAGATGTGAATACGAAAAGGGATATACCAAGTGTTCAGGTCGCTTTTGGTACTTCTACCAATCCTTCAGAAGCACGGTTCTACAATAATAATATCACAGCACAAAGTGATAAGAATGAAGATGTTTTTTTTATTGGGAAAGAAGATAAAGCCTACACTTTAAATGCTTTTGAGCAAGCCTATCCTGATTATATCGGTAAAAATATTCAGGGGAATCCGCGGTTAATAGCTGAACAGCCCAACCTAAAAAATCTTGTCCGAAGTGAATATCAATTAACAGAAGATAGTCCTTGTGTTGATGCGGGAGCATTTTTGACGTATTCAATCGGTACAGGTGAGGATAGCGTTGTTTTGAAAGTAGAGGATCCTTATTTCTTTACCGATGGATTTAGTATTGTTGAAGGAGATATAATCCGTATTGGGTCTAATGAAGTTCAGATAAAAAGTATTGATTATGATACCGGTTATATGATTTTAAAAAAGCAGATGCAATGGAAAGATAAAGCTCCAGTAAGTTTAATGTATAAAGGGAATGCACCAGATATAGGGGCAGTCGAAAGTTATTAATTTTTCTGTTACTGGGAAAACATGCTATTCTAATTTGATCAGCTTTAAAAACAAAAATATGGAACGACGTAATTTTATAAGAAACTCAGCACTTGGTCTAGGGGCAGGGATTGCAATTACTCCTTCGGCAGTACTTGCGTCTAATGTTAAAGGAGAGCCGTTGCCTTCTAAGTTGCCAAGAGAAGTCTGGATAGCTACACTGACATTAACAAAGATTGATGCTATTAATCACGAGGAGATGGTTGAAGAAGTATTAGGCCATATGGCAGATATTGTAAACTATAAGCCTGATGTAATATGCCTTCCTGAAATTTTTCCATTTTTTCATATTTCTGAGAAGATAGCTATTGAAGAAGTTGCTGAGCAACCATTGGGAAAAATCACAAGTAGGTTTGCCGAGTTTGCCAAAAAGCACAAAACGTATATCATTTGCCCATTGTATACTGTTGAAAATGGAATGTATTATAATGCTGCTGTAGTTATCGACAGAGAAGGTAAAGTATTGGGGGAATACAGAAAAACCCACACTACCGAAGGAGAGATGGGAAAAGGAGTTTCCCCTGGGCCACTTGAACCACCAGTATTTAAAACTGATTTTGGTACTATAGGAGTTCAAATTTGTTTTGATCTTGAATGGAATGATGGTTGGGAGAAATTAAAAGAAAAAGGGGCTGAGATTGTATTTTTCTGTTCTGCCTATTCTGGTGGGAAGGCAATAAATACAAGAGCCTGGCAAAACAAATATTGCGTTGTTTCAAGTACACTAAACGGTACAGCCAAAATATGTGATGTAACCGGTGATGAAATTGCAAAAACTGGATTTTGGGACAAGTATTGGGCAATAGCCCCTTTAAACCTCGATAAAGCATTTCTACATACTTGGCCATATATCCAGAAATTCAAAGACATACATGCTAAGTATGGAAGAAAGGTAAAGATTACCAATTTCGACGAAGAAGAATGGTCGATTATCGAAAGCCTTTCTCCCGATATAAAAATCGCAGATATTCTTGAAGAATTCGAACTTAAAACGCATAAAGAGCACATTAAAAGTGCTACTGATATGCAAGAGAAATTAAGGAAAGGATAACTCGCCAAAATAGAGATAATCAAGGGTATTCGAAATAAATATTATTGATGAATAAAAATGGCTAATCTGTTTAAAAAAATGGTATCAAATTCAGGAACTATTACTGTACTTAATAGAACATTATTTATAATCGCGTTTCTTCTGCTATCTGTGCAAGTATTTGCTCATGGCGATTTAACTAAACGGATAAATGAAAAAACAAAAGAGATTTTAAAAAGCCCAAACAACTTTAAACTTTACTACGAGAGAGGTTTTTTATATCAACAACACGTTGAATTCAATAAAGCTCTGGAAGATTATATCAAATCTACATCTTTAGGAAATACAGATAAAGTCTTACTGTATAGAATTGCTGAGGTTAATTATTTAACTGAAGATTATAGCGATGCTTTAGAAAGTATAACAAAGTATTTAGAAGTAGATAGTATTGACGTAAAAGCTAAAAAACTAGAGGCTCAAATACTGTTTAAATTAAAAGTATATAAAGAATCTTTAGAAGCCTACCATTATGTTTGCAATAACATGATCGATATACGACCTGAAGATATCTTGGAGCATTGTGACATCATACTTGCCGAAAACGATAAAAACTATACCGATGCTTTAAATATCATTGAATTTGGCTTAGAAAAACTTGGCTCTAATATATTTTCGCTTCAAGTTAGAAAATTAGAGTATTTAAAAGATTCTGACCAAATTAAAAAAGCAATAGAGCAATACAATTATTTTATTCTTGAATATAATAGAAGAGAGTTTTGGTATTATAAAAAAGCGAAGTATTTGACAGAAGTAAATAAGAAAAAAGAAGCGATCATATCCTTAAAACTAGCTACAATTACTATTGAACAATTGGACACTAAGTTTAAAAACATGAGTTCAATTACCAAATTAAAAAACCAAATTAAAAGTTTAGAAATCTCAATTAACAATCAGAAATTATGATTAAAAAAATCACACCAATATTAATGATGTTTCTTACGGTGTATTCATTTTCACAAACATCAGTAGCAAGTATTCCTATAGTTAGTTCTAACACAAATTCTAATTCTGTTGGAGTTTTAAATAATTTTCCTTCTGTTGTTGTTGAAAGAGGTCCTTATTTACAAAGTGGCACACCGACTAGTGTGGTTGTAAAATGGAGAACAGGTGTAGCAACTGAATCTGTAGTTCAATATGGTACAATATTAGGATCCTTATCCTTGAATGTAACAAATGCTAATTTAACAACTGAACATGAAGTTACCTTATCTGGGTTAACTCCTAATACCAAATACTATTTCAATATTGGTAACCAGACAGAAGTTCTTTCCGAAAGTGTTACTGGCGATATGTATGTAATAACAGGACCCACAACAGGTACTAAACAATTTGTTCGAGCATGGATTTTAGGTGACCCTGGTACAGCAAACAATAATCAAAGATATGTACGAGATGCATATTATAATTATGTTGCTACTACACCAACAAACACAGGCAAAACAGATATGATGTTATTTTTAGGAGATAATGCCTATAATACGGGGAAAGATTCAGAATATCAAAATGCCTTTTTTGATGTTTATGATGATATGTTCAAAAAATCTGTCGCATGGTCTTGCCTAGGTAACCATGATGGACAATCTGCTGATTCTGCTACCCAGTCTGGTCCATATTATGATATATTTACTTTTCCGACCACTGGAGAAGCTGGAGGAACAGCTTCTGGAACAGAAGCGTATTATTCTTTTGATTATGCCAACATTCATTTTATAATACTAGACTCTCACCATACAAGTCGTGCAGTAGGGGGCGCCATGTATAACTGGGCTCTAACCGATATTCAAAACACAACACAAGATTGGATTGTAACTTTGTTTCATCATCCAGCATACTCTAAAGGATCACATGATTCTGATGAAGATCATCGGCCTATTGAAATGAGAGAAAATTTCATGCCTATGTTAGAGGCTAACGGAATTGACCTTGTTTTAAGTGGGCATAGCCACTCTTATGAGCGTTCTTATTTTTTAAACGGACACCAAGGTTTTGCGAATACTTTTAACCCAGATGAAATTTCGAAAGGCGGTCATACCGTTGGACCAACAGGGAATGGAGACGGTAAAGCAGATAGCGATGGTGCATATAAAAAAGCTAGTGTAGCTACAGAAGGTGCTGTTTATATAACTACGGGATCTGCCGGTCAAATATCGGGTGGAGATTTAAACCATCAAGCCATGTCTGTGTCGTTAAATGAGCTTGGTTCTTGTGTTTTGGAAATTGAAGATGATGGATTGGGCGGACAAAACCTGACCGTAAAATTTATAAGGGAAACCGATGGTATTGATGATTATTTCACCATCAATAAAACAGGAATAACTAATAAAGCTGGTGGAAAGGAACCATTAGAAAAGGGTGTACAACTTTTTTATGTTGCCAACAATGATTTGGTTAATATAAAAGTAAACCCAAATGAACGACTAAAGAAAATTAAATTTTATAACAACATTGGTAAATTGGTTAAGAAGAGCAGAAAAAAAACGATTAATGTAAGCAATTTGGAAAAAGGCCTTTATATGGTTGAAATAATCACAAATAAAAAAACGTTTAGCAAATCTGTTACGATAGAATAGTTTTAAATAGGCTGTTTTTATAATTTCCTAAAGTATAAAGGAAATCTAGAGGTGTGAAAAAAGCTTTAATTATAAATGAAAAAGGCAAGTATTTTAATAGGGTTAATTTTTATATGTTTTTTTATCTGGTCAGGGAAAAATACGGTAACCCAATACGAGTCAGATAATATTCCAGAAAGAGTAGCGGCGTTATATGAGGCCAATTTTCACAACTTTCAAAATGAAGTTGAGTTATTAGCAGATCTAGCTAATAATTCAACTTTTTTAGATGAACTTAAGTTGAAAGAGCAAGTCAAAAAAACTAGATTGGCCTATAAGGGCGTCGAGTTTATTTTTGATTATTACCAAACGTCCTATAATGGAACTTATATCAATGGCGCACCTTTGCCTAAAGTAAAAGATCATTTTGAAGCAGGAAAGGTTATTGAGCCTTGCGGCTTACAAGCATTAGATGAAGCTGTTTATAATGAAGCTTCCAAAGAAAATTTCCAGCATATAAAAGTTTTAGCAAACGAACTTAGAGTACGTGTTGATTTTATTTCAATAATACATTTACCAATTCATTTAAAGTCTAGTCAGATTATTGAGTGTATTCGGTCGGGAATGGTTAGAATTTTCACTTTGGGTGTTACAGGTTTTGATACACCAGGTTCTGTTAACGCTATGCAAGAGAGTTATGTTAGTTTGCAAAGTATGAAAACTACATTCTTGCATTTTGAAAAAGGAATTTATTCAGAAGCCAAAGACGAATTCAATACTATCAAGAAGCTCTTTGAAAAGGGCGGAAAATTATTAAACTCCAATATCGAGTTTAATGACTTTGATAGAATGTTGTTTTTAAAAGAAGTAGTTAACCCTTTATATGCAGGATTGTTAGAATTTCAAAATTTAAATAATATCAAGATAGAGCTTTATAAAAAGCATGCGCAGGACTATAAAACAAAAAATATATTTGACATCAATTTTCTAAAGACTAATTTTTATTCAGAATTAGTTTATCTGCCATTAGACAACCCCAAAACAATTCAATTAGGTAAGTTGTTGTTTGAGGATCCTCAACTTTCAAATGCCAATAAAATTTCTTGTTTAACTTGTCATGACCCTAACAAAGGTTTTACTGATGGCTTGCCTAAAAGTGAATCAAATCGAGAAGGCTTTTTTACAGCAAGAAATTCCCCAACTGTAATAAATGCTGGGTACTCTACACGATATTTTTGGGACATGCGTGAGTTCAATTTAGAAAAACAAGTAACACATGTTATTGACGATAATTTAGAGTTTAATACAAATTTCAATACGATAATTGAAAAATTGAAGAGAAATTCTAACTATATAAAGTTGTTTGAAGAAGCTTACGGGGATATCAGGAGAGAGGATATTAATGAGCGCTCAATAAGCAACGCTATAGCCGCTTATGTGAATTCCTTGAAATCTTTCAATAGTGAGTTTGATAAATATGTGCGAAACGAAATCAATGAATACCCAGAGAATGCTAAACGAGGGTTTAATTTATTTATGGGAAAAGGCGCTTGTGGTAGTTGTCATTTTGCACCTGTTTTTAATGGTACCATTCCTCCATTTTATCTAGAATCTGAATCAGAAGTTTTAGGTATTACACAAGGTTTTGATTCGATTAATCCAAAATTGGATAAAGATTTAGGACGTATAGCCAATGGACTAAAAGCTGATGAGCATCCTTTTTTTAAAAACTCTTTTAAAACAGTTTCTGTCAGAAATATAGGCTTAACAGCGCCTTATATGCATAACGGTTTATTTGACACCTTAGATGATGTTTTAGAGTTTTATAACCTAGGTGGAGGCGCAGGAATGGGACTAGAGGTTGAAAACCAAACATTGTCAGATGTGCCATTGAATTTGTCGAAGCAAGAAATTAAAGATATTATTGCTTTTATGGAGTCCCTAACGGATATTGAAGCGTTTATGCCTTTAATGAATTAATTGAATAATAGAAAAATGAAATGGTCTTTACTTATGGACAAATCATAATAATCATAATATGAAAAAACCGATACTCTTATTGCTATTTATACTCGTAGTGAATATTTCTTTTTCCCAAGAGAAAAAGAAAATCAAATGGTGGAATCCGATTAATAGTGAGGTTCCTGTAATTGCAGGTCAAGCTTGGCCCAATGAGGTAAAATCTGTTTATCATCGATTTCCAGAAAAAGCGAAGGAAACTGTAAGAGAAGACGTTTGGGAATTATCAAAGCAATCAGCGGGCTTATCTATACGATTTTGGTCCAATGCTGACAGTATTCTTGTTAAATACCAGCTTAATGGAGCTATTGATATGGCGCACATGCCTGCTACAGGCGTTAGCGGTTTAGACCTATACAGTAAAACATATGATGGTGAATGGCTTCGTTGTTGGGGTTCATATTCAATTGAAGAAAAAAGTAATTATTCTTTTAGAATTGATGATAATTCTGAATCATATAAAAAATACGGTAGGGAGTATCAGCTATTTTTACCGTTATACAATGAAATTGATTCATTAGAGGTTGGAGTTGGAGAGGAATCCTTTTTTAAAGTGTTACCAATGCGAAATGAGAAGCCTATTGTAGCTTATGGAACTTCTATTTGTCAAGGAGCTTGTGCTTCACGCCCAGGAATGGCCTGGACAAATATACTAGAGAGAAAACTAGAAAGGCCTGTTATTAATCTTGGTTTTTCGGGAAATGGAGAATTAGAGCCTGAACTAATAGATTTAATGACTGAAATTGATGCGAAATTGTACATTTTGGATTGCTTGCCAAATTTAAATCCTAATAAAGACGATACATATTCGCTTACGGTCGATGCTGTGAAAAAACTAAGGGTAAAAAGACCTGATGTACCTATAATCCTTACTTCTCACATTGGCTATGCAGATGAATGGACCAATAAGAAAAGTACTGAAGAGGTTATAGCGCTTAACAAAGAACTAGAAAAAGCTTTTAAAGACTTAAAATCAGAAGGTTTTGAAAATATTTTTCTGTTGCGAAAAAATGATTTAGCCTTTGGTTTTGATATGTACGTTGATCATATACACCCTAATGATCATGGTATGGTGCAGTATGCAGATGTTTATGAAAATCTAATTAGAGAGGCCCTAAATGAGCCAATCGGAAATTTAGTTACAACTATTCCCAAAACTCAGAGTAGGGATATTTCTGTTTATAAATGGGAGGAAAGGCATCAAGAAGTACTTGAATTGAATAAAGTAAATGAGCCAAAAATATGTCTGTTTGGAGATTCTATAATTAATTTTTGGGGAGGAGAACCAGGATCTTTAATTACTACAGGGCAAGATTCGTGGGAGAATTTTTTAAAACCAA
Organism: uncultured Maribacter sp.; assembly: GCF_963977385.1. Classification (GTDB taxonomy): domain Bacteria; phylum Bacteroidota; class Bacteroidia; order Flavobacteriales; family Flavobacteriaceae; genus Maribacter. The sequence continues at coordinate 102,744 of NZ_CAXBOU010000003.1, forward strand.
TGGGGGTACGTAATTTCGGATTTGGTTGGGACCGAATAGAGAATGTACTTTGGCGAGTTTATCATGATGAACTTGATGGTTTCGAAGCTGAACAGATTATATTAATGATTGGTACAAATAACGTAAACCTTAATAGTGAGATTGAAATAACTAAAGGATTAGAAATGTTGATAAAAGCTATTAAAGTTCGTCAACCTAAAAGTAATATTCTGATGATAGGAATATTACCTAGATCTGGCAAAGAAAAACTGATTAGGAGCTTAAATCTTAAACTAGCACAATTAGCAGATTCAGAAGCAATTGATTTCAGTATTATTAATGACCAATTATTGCTTAAAGATGGCGCAATAGACGAATCATTATTTACAGATGGGTTGCATCCCAATCGCAAAGGTTATTTGATACTAGCTAAAAGATTACAAGAAATTATTGTAGGCAAATAATTAAGTTATTTTGGTTTAGATTGGCAATCGAGTAGAAGGCGTAATTGCTATAACGAACGATTAATGAGAAATTATAATTAATGTATTAGTTGAAATTCAAAAATGAAAAAAATAGTATATATATTAATTTGTTTAAGTTTTTTTAGCTCTTGTAAAATCCAACAAGAGAAATCAATCAATTTAAAAATCATGTCTTATAATATCCGACATGGAGAAGGATTAGATACAATTTTGGATTTATCCCGTTCAGCAAAAATTATAAAATCACAACTACCAGACTTATGTGGATTGCAGGAAGTCGATAATTTCTGTATGCGGTCAGATAGTACTGGACAAATTGACTATTTGGCCCATAATACAAATATGACAGGAACTTTTGGTAAGTTTATGAACTTTCAGGGAGGTGAATACGGTATGGCAACCTTGTCACGAAAACCATTACTTACAACAAAGGTGTTACAATTGCCTAATAGTAAATTTGAACCTCGCGCATCAATTGTTCATGAGGTACAAATAGCCGAAGACTGTGATATTGTTTTTGCCAACGTTCATTTTGAATGGAATATAGGAAAGGAAGCTAGCTATATACGTCTTAGTCAGGCAAAAGTATTGATAGACTACATAGACACATTAAAAAAAGCAACTATTATCACTGGCGATTTTAACTGTACACCTGAGTCACCAACAATGCAATATTTTACTGAACAAGGTTTTGTATTTGTTCAAAAAGGCGAGAATAATTTAAGTTATCAAGGGGGGTATAAGGCTGAAATTGACCATGTGATTTATCGGAATGCTGATAATGTAAAGTTTAAAAAGAAAAGCGTTCAGTTATTAAAAGAACCTATTGCGTCTGATCATTTTCCACTAATTGTAGAATTGGAAGTAATTTATTAATTACTAGAAAAGGAACTAAATAAGACCTTGTCTTGGGTTGTCGATTATGTCAGTACTATTTTCATTGATAACAATGGATTGGGGTAAGCAACCTAAACAACATTTGTGGTCTATTATCCAATTCAAATAGATGCCACTTAGATTCGAGAGAAAGGCAGCACCGCCGAAAATATTTGAATAAATTCCCAAATTAACACACCACTTTTACAATTCTATTTGGTTTTACTTTTGTACCAAAAATCATTAGTTAATATTCAGAGTGCAAATACAGAACCTATATTATCTTATTATAACAAGGCTTTCGATGCCCTTTTGATATTGCTAAGTTTGGCGTTGTATTTGGTTCCTTCTACGTAACAATCATTTGTATATTTTCGAATTTATAGTGCTTTAACAGTATCCAAAATATTATAAATTCAATGGCAATTAATACCTTAATATTAAACACAAACCGTTGTTTTTATTGACCTAAGTTTTAGTAACGGGACTATAATCGAATTAGGGACCTTCAATTCTGGATCCGAACTTGGAATAACTTCATCTGATATTTGGTGTAAGCGTTTAATGCTTAAAAACAAGAGTTTTTTTAATTGTAAGAAAGTTCTTTTAAATCCTCACTTATAAAAAATATAATAACAATAAGCTGTATTAAAAATTGGTTTTTCTGCAAATGATAAAAAAAACAAAGCTTCCAATCTCTTGGAAGCTTTGTTTTTAGTAGTGACCTCGACTGGATTCAAACCAGTAACCTCTTGAGCCGTAATCAAGTGCGCTATTCAGTTGCGCCACGAGGCCATTTAATATTTCCCTTAACGGGCTGCAAATATATTTCTTTTTACATTTACCACAAAATTAAGAGCACTATATTAAATGGATTTAAGAAGCTTAATTAGAGATGTACCCGATTTTCCTAAGGAAGGAGTGATTTTTAAGGATATAACTTTATTGTTACAAGACCCAGAAGCATTAAAAGAAACCACTAATGCGCTAATAAAATTATTAGATGGACAAAAAATTGATAAGGTTGTTGGTATGGAGAGTAGAGGATTTATTTTTGGGCCTATACTTGCAAACAAGCTTAATGCAGGTTTTGTGCCCATACGTAAACCAGGAAAATTACCATCAACTAGGCTGAGTGAAACCTATGACCTTGAATATGGTACTGATACGCTTGAAATTCATATAGACGGAATAGAAAAAGGAGATAAGGTGCTCATACATGATGATGTTTTGGCAACCGGCGGTACAGCGAATGCAGCTTGTAAATTAATAGAGCGTTTAGGTGGTGAAATTGTTCAATGTAATTTTTTAATTGAACTTACTTTTCTAGAGGGCTTGTCCAAGATTAACAACTACTCAGTACAGTCTCTTTTAAAATATTAATCAAGAGCTCGTGTGGTTACAAAATAACGCCAACCTATTAGGGCCATTTGTAATTTACTTGTTTTAGATAAGTCTAAGTGTTGCTTGCTATATGAAGGTAAAAGAGCTTTATTAAGCTTAGCAAGTAGTTTGTAAATTGCTTTTTTCAAGGTTGATATTTATTGTAAAAATACGTAAATAAGAAAGCGATTGATTAAATCGCTATAAGTATTATCTAATGCAAAACTATCGTAATTATAATACTTAAAATTAATAAGACTAAAAGTTTAATAAGAGCAATCATGAAGTTTAATTTTAGTGGTTGAACGTTTTATAATTGATTGTTCTTGTAAGATATAATGGTATGGTGCTTAGAACAAATAAAGCCTGTTAAATTAATGTAATCAATTACAAATCTGTAAGTTAAATATTGATACTTATTTTAATATAAAGGTACTTGTCTACAATTATGTTTTATATTAAAAGGTAATTTTATTATTTGATTACATTTTGTAATAATTAAAGAGGTGTATTTGATTGATTTTGCTTTTTCAAGGGACAAATCATTCTTGAAATAGATTAAAAAGGCCATTTCATTTTTAGATTAAAAAAATCCGATGCTATAGAAACACCGGATTTGTAATTAATCAATCCAATATATAATTATAGCTTATTTCTCTTTCGTAATTATTTCTATAACACCATTCACAGCATCTTTACCATATTTCATAATTGCAAATTCTCCTTTTAAAACGTTCATAGATTCAATGTTTTTTTTGTCTAAATTTTTAATGTCAGTTTCATTACTTTTCTTTCCATTGATAAAAAATAAAGGATCTTTGGTGTAATCAGAAAATAAGAACGTATTTCCCTCTTCTTCAACTATTTCAATATCATGCTCACTTTTTGGTGTAGTGTTGATGTTTACTTGCTTGTTATTGTCTGTTTCGACTTTTAGCATTTTATTGCTTGAATCGGCAGTTCTAATTGTAATTTTATTATTTGACAAGTCGATACTTATTAAAGTAGGGTCAATTGTATCATTGTCAGATGCAGAGTTGAACCGGCTGCTTACTTCACTATTTTTCTTATTTCCTCCAGATATATGTAAAGAAATATTTTTTATCTCTCCATCATTATTTCTCACAGTCGTATACGAGAAATCAAATTTTTCTTTGGCTAATTCTGATTTTATTTTTATTAATTGAGCATCTGAAGTGTTTTTATCTATCAAAAACTCAATAATGTTTTGTGCAGTACCATATTGGTCTTTGACTTGTAATGTATAAACTTCCTTGACATTAAAACTTAATAAGAAGAGGGCCAATAAAGGCAAAACAATTAGGCTTTTTAAGGCTTTTAATCTGTGTGATTTTTGTTGATTGATCATAACGATTCGTTTTTTGATTAATGAATTAAAAAATGGATTGACGATTGATAATTGTTGATTTCCGAATGCTTGTTGAAGTAAGATATATTGATATGCTTTTTTATTCTTTTTAATTTGATGGTTTTCAGTATCAGCAAGAAATTCTAAATTTTGTTTTATTGCTATTTGGTAAAACCATGCAAATGGATTAAACCATTGTAGAATGAGGAAAATTTCCATCAGCAAAATATCTAATGAGTGAAACTGCTTAGCGTGTACTTCTTCATGTGCTAGTATCGCTTCTAACTCTTTCTCTGAGTGTAGTGAAGGATTGTAAACAATACTCTTGAAAAATGAAAATGGCTGAATTGTGTCCTTAGTTTTAATGTGAGCTGTTCTAGAATATTCTATTCGATTACCATTATTCAAAACTTTTTTTAAATCGAAACCTTGTTTGAATAACCTAAATAATAAAAAGAGCGCGCCAATTATATATACTATTATTAAAATGGGGAAAGGATTCAATTCGTTAATAGATGAGGGGTCTGATAATATAGAAACGGTATCATTAGCATTGCTCAATTTTAAAAATGGTATTTCTATAGAATTGTTTATATATAATAATGGGAGTAGTGTAGAAAATATGAGCCCAATAAGAAGAAAGAATCTATTGAATTGAAAAAAGGTTTCTTTCCTTAATAATACTTGGTAACAACTAAAGAATAGAAATAGTACAAAACTAACTTTTAATATATAGTAAAATAGTGTTCCCATCTATTTGTTGTTTTCGATAAGATTGATGATTTCCTTTAATTCTTTCACAGATATCTTTTCTTCTTTGGCGAAAAATGAAACTAGATTTTTATAAGAATTATCAAAATACCCCACCATGTCTTCATTGACATAAGCTTTGTAATAACTCTCTTTGCTCACAATTGGGTGATATTGATGTGTTTTACCATAGGCTATAAACCCTACAAATTTCTTTTCTTCTAAATTTCGTACAATAGTAGATAAGGTATTATAATGAGGTTTATTTACACTGATCTCTTCCATTATCTCTTTGACGAAAGCTTTTTTAAGTCGCCAAAGGATTTTCATTATTTCTTCTTCCTTATTGGTTAATTTCTCCATTGAAATGTGTTTGTCTAGCTAATGTAAACTATTTTTATAGTTATAAAACTAAAAATACAGTTATTTAACTATTTTTTTAGTTTTTATATACTTTCAATAGTTGCCGATCAACAGATTTCTTCTATTTATATTTGTGAAAATTCTTTTGATGCAGAACTTTCTATTTATACTTGGCGGACTTTTTTTATTGATAGCCGGTGGTAATTGGCTTTTAAAAGCTGCAGTAGATTTATCCCTAAAATTAAAAATTCCGAAGATTGTCATAGGTATGACGGTCGTTTCTTTCGCTACCTCGGCACCAGAATTAATTGTTAGTATAAATGCTGCATTAGATGGTTTTCCAGATTTAGCCTTGGGTAATGTAGTAGGGTCTAATATTGCCAATTTAGGATTGGTATTGGCGATTACAATTTTGTTAAGCCCAATTGATGTAAGTAAAAGTTTTTATACAACAGATTGGCCAGTAATGATGTTAGCCTCATTACTCTTTTTCTTTTTTATATATTTTGATGGAGTTTTAGAGCAATACGAAGGTATTGTTATGGTGGTATGCCTTTTTCTATTCTTAGTGTATTTGCTCCGTTTTCAGAAGCCTGCAGTTATAGATGAAGAAGATGAACCCGATGTAATGTTGCCTACATATAAAACGGCATTGTTTTTAGGTTTGGGAGGTGGTGCTCTTTGGGGCGGATCTGAATTATTGATTAACGGTGCAGTTGGTATGGCTACTGTGTTTGGTGTAAGCGAACGTGTAATTGCAATCACCATTGTTTCAATTGGTACAAGTATTCCTGAATTAGCGGCATCTATAATTGCTGTGATTAAGAAAGAAAAAGCAATTTCATTAGGAAACTTAATAGGTTCCAACATCTTTAATTTGCTGGCTGTACTAGGAATTACCTCTATAATTACCCCTATAACTGTTATGGATCAGGGGCTCTTGACAAATGATATCTTTTGGATGCTGGGGATCTCCTTTCTTATTCTTCCTTTAGTGTTTATACCTAAAGGGTTAAGATTGGGGTGGAGAGATGGACTTGTTTTGATAAGTGTTTACCTATCCTTCATTTATGTTACTATCGGATAAAAAACAAAGAAATTTTATAATACTAAAGTTGTTAGCAAAAAAAAACGCCTTGGAGTAATCCAAGGCGTTTTGAGTATAATCAACAATTAATTTGGTATTAAATCTTAGCCGATTTAACTGTTTTAATAATTCTACCAGCAATTTTATAAGGATCTCCGTTTGAAGCTGGTCTTCTGTCTTCTAAATAGCCTTTCCATCCTTTTTGAACGGTAATGATAGGAATTCTAATTGAAGCACCCCTATCAGAAATACCATAACTGAAATCTGTAATTGAAGCAGTTTCGTGAAGGCCTGTTAAACGTTGGTCATTAAACTCACCGTAAACAGAGATGTGTTCTTTAACAACTGGTCTGAAAGCTTCACAAATTTTTTCATAAATTTCTTTAGAACCACAAGTTCTTAAAGTAGTGTTAGAGAAGTTTGCGTGCATACCAGAACCGTTCCAGTCCAATTCCTTACCTAATGGTTTTGGGTGGTATTCAATATAATAACCATATTGTTCTGTTAAACGATCTAGTAAATAACGTGCAACCCACATTTCGTCACCAGCTAATTTAGCGCCTTTAGCGAACAATTGAAATTCCCATTGTCCTGAAGCTACCTCTTGGTTAATCCCTTCAAAGTTAAGTCCGGCAGCAATACAAAGATCAGCGTGCTCTTCAACTAAATCTCTTCCGTGCGTATGTAATCCTCCAACAGAACAGTAGTACATTCCTTGTGGAGCAGGATAACCACCAATAGGGAAACCTAAAGGTAATTGTGTTTTGGTATCCATGATAAAGTATTCTTGCTCAAAACCGAACCAAAAATCATTGTCTTCATCCTCTATGGTAGCTCTTCCGTTAGATACGTGCGGAGTACCATCTGCATTTAAAACTTCGGTCATTACTAAGAATCCGTCCTTTCTTGCAGGATCTGGAAAAATAGCAACCGGCTTAAGCAAACAGTCAGAAGAACCACCTTCAGCTTGTCGTGTTGAACTTCCGTCAAAAGACCACATTTCGCAATCTTCTAATTTACCACCAAAGTCATTAACCACTTTGGTCTTACTTCTCATGTTTTGGGTTGGAAAATATCCATCTAACCAGATGTATTCTAATTTTGTTTTGCTCATAATATAATTATTATATTTTTTTTGAATAAAAGACAAGCAAAAATATGTTTTTTATGATTTGGTTTGAATTTTTAAGGGGGCAAATCTTTAAAAATTAAATAAACTGTTATCTACCCCTGTTTTTTATCGGGTATTTTGCCATATTTATATTTATAGAACGTAATTTTGGCAAATTAATAATGCATATACCTATGAAATCACCAAGATTCGCTGCAATAATTGAAAGTCAGAAAAGAAAAAGTATCGCTATTGAGGAAAAAGGAAGACGTTCTGAGCTATTCGGAATTAATGTTTTCAATGAGAAAAAGATGTTACAGTATCTTACCAAAGATGCTTTAGAAAGCTTAAAAGGAGCGATGGTATCTGGTTCTAAAATAGACCGAAAAATAGCAGACCAAGTTGCTGAAGCTATAAAAGGTTGGGCTATAACCATGGGAGCAACTCATTATACCCATTGGTTTCAGCCATTAACTGGGGCAACAGCCGAAAAACACGATGCCTTTTTTGATTTATTACCAGACGGTACTGCATTAGAGAAATTTGGTGGTGGTCAGTTAGTTCAGCAAGAACCAGATGCCTCTAGTTTTCCAAGTGGGGGAATTAGAAATACATTTGAAGCCCGTGGTTATACGGCATGGGATCCTTCATCACCTGCTTTTATTTATGGCACTACATTATGTATACCTACCATTTTTGTGTCATATACGGGTGAAGCATTAGATAATAAGGCCCCATTATTAAGGGCATTAAGCGCAGTTGATGATGCAGCTACAGCGGTGGCAAAATATTTTGATAAAAATGTTTCAAAAGTAAATGCAACTTTAGGCTGGGAGCAAGAATATTTCTTAATAGATAAGGCTCTCGCACAATCTAGACCAGATATTATGATGACCGGACGCACTTTGGTGGGTGAAACACCTGCAAAGGGTCAGCAGTTAGATGATCATTATTTCGGAGTGATACCAAGTCGTGTGCTTAGTTTTATGAGCGATTTGGAAAAAGAATGTACCAAATTGGGTATACCAGTTAAGACAAGGCATAATGAAGTAGCTCCAAATCAGTTTGAGTTAGCACCTGTTTTTGAAGAGGCGAACCTCGCGATTGACCATAATCTATTATTAATGGATGTTATGGACAAAATTGCAGATAAACATCATTTTATGGTGTTGTTTCATGAAAAACCATTTGCAGGTATCAATGGTTCGGGAAAACACAATAACTGGTCTTTGGCAACTGATACGGGTGTTAATCTACTTAGTCCGGGTTCTACACCCATGAAAAATTTACAGTTCTTAACTTTTTTTATCAATACAATTAAAGCGGTGGATACGTATGAGGAGCTTTTGCGCTCTTCAATTGCATCACCGGGGAATGATTATCGATTAGGTGCGAATGAGGCGCCACCGGCCATTTTTTCAATTTTTGTCGGTTCGCAATTAAGTAGTGTGTTAGATGAGCTTGAAGGAGTATCGAAAGGAAAATTATCACCAGAGGAGAAAACCGAATTGAAGTTAAATGTTGTCGGTAAAATTCCTGAGATTTTGATGGATAATACCGATCGTAATAGAACATCACCTTTTGCATTTACCGGTAATAAATTTGAAATGCGTGGGGTAGGGGCGAAAACGAACTGTGCAAAACCAATGACGATTTTGAATACCATAGTTGCCAAACAGCTAAAAGATTTTAAAAAGGAGGTTGATGTATTGATAGATAAGAAAAGCTTGAAAAAAGATGAAGCAGTTTTCAACGTACTACGAGAATATATTAAATCATCAAAGCGAATACGTTTTGATGGTGATGGTTATAGTTCAGAATGGGAAAGTGAGGCCAAACGACGAAAATTGAGTAACAATAAAAATACGCCTGAAGCTCTTAACATATTAACATCAAAGGAAAGTTTAGCGCTTTTTCAAGCTATGAAAGTGATGAGCGAGATTGAGGTACGTGCACGCCAAGAAGTAGATTTAGAAAATTATATTATGCATGTGCAAATAGAAGGTAGAGTTTATAATGAACTGGTATATGGTTATATTATGCCTGCCGCTATAGCATATCAAAATACATTGATTAAAAATGTCGCTGGATTAAAGGAAATTTACGGTGCTGCACATAAAAAATTCTCTGAGGGTCAATTAACGATGATTGAGGAAATTGCTGAACATATTGTTGGTATAAAGAAGATGGTCGATGCGATGGTCGATGCCCGTAAAAAAGCGAATGCTTTAAAAGACACTAAAAAGAAAGCGGAAGCCTATTGTAATAATGTGAAGCCATATTTCTCAGAAATAAGGCTGCATAGCGATAAGCTTGAAAAATTAATGGATAATCAATTATGGCCATTGACCAAATACAGAGAATTGTTATTCATAAAGTAAACACATTTTTTATTCTAGAAAATTAAGGGAATATTAATCGATTGAGAGGGCGCAGTTTTAATGATTCTCTTATTTTTGCCACAAATATTAAGTTATGTCCACATCGAGCAGTGAAAGATATCAGCAACGAGGGGTTTCTGCCTCAAAGGAAGACGTGCACAATGCAATTAAGAATATCGATAAAGGTCTTTTTCCAAAGGCTTTTTGTAAAATAGTTCCTGATTACCTTACAGGAGATGAAGAATATTGCTTAATCATGCATGCGGATGGTGCAGGTACAAAATCTTCTTTAGCTTATATGTATTGGAAAGAAACTGGAGATATTTCGGTGTGGAAAGGGATTGCCCAAGATGCATTGATTATGAATATCGATGATTTAATATGTGTTGGCGCTACAGATAATATTATGCTTTCTTCTACTATCGGGAGAAATAAAAATAAAATACCTGGTGAAGTATTATCTGCCATTATAAATGGAACCGAAGAATTAATAAAAGATTTAGGTGAATTCGGAATAACGATTCATTCAACTGGTGGGGAAACTGCTGATGTTGGTGATTTAGTAAGAACTATAATCGTTGATTCAACAGTGACAGCAAGATTGAAAAGGTCTGATGTTATTGATAATGCAAATATAAAAGCTGGTGATGTTATCGTTGGTTTGGCTTCCTTTGGTCAGGCTAACTACGAAAAGGAATATAATGGAGGTATGGGAAGTAACGGACTTACTTCTGCTCGCCATGATGTGTTTTCGAATTATTTGGCCGACAAATTTCCAGAGAGTTTCGATGCAGAAGTCCCGAAAGATTTGGTTTATTCAGGTAATGTGAGGTTGACCGATAAGATTGAGGATTCTCCAATAAATGCAGGTAAGTTGGTGCTTTCTCCAACAAGAACTTACGCGCCAATTGTTAAAAAAATATTGTCAAAATATAATGCTGATGATATTCACGGGATGATTCATTGCAGCGGAGGAGCGCAAACTAAAATTTTACATTTTATAGATGAATTACATGTGGTGAAAGATAATTTATTCGAAGTGCCGCCACTTTTTAAATTGATACAAGAACAATCTGGTACCGATTGGAAAGAAATGTATAAAGTGTTTAATTGCGGTCATCGATTAGAATTTTATCTGCCAGAAGAAATTGCGGACGATATCATTGAAATAGCTAATAGTTTTGGTGTAGATGCCCAAATTGTTGGTAGAGTGGAAGCATCAGATTCAAAAAAACTAACAATTTCAGGTAACTACGGAACCTTTGTGTATTAATACATACGAATAGCGTAAATATATCGTTCTTGATTATATACCTATTTTGCTATGGAAAGAAAGAAATTTTTACGAACTCTGGGTGCTGGTGCAGCTTTTGCAATAACATTTCCTTGTTTAGGAAGCTGTTCAAAAGATAGTGAAGTCGAAGGGGATATAGTTACACCACCTACCGATGTAGATTTTACCATTGACCTTACTTCTTCTGAAGCAGCAAAATTGGCTAACAATGGCGGATTCATTTTAAAGAATCTTGTTGTAGTAGTTAAGAATTTAGAAGGTGAGTTTGTTGCAGCTACTCAAATTTGTAGCCATGAGCAATACGATCAAGTTCGTTTTGTAAATCAAGATGGTGGTATTTTTTACTGTGATGTACATGGTTCTAGATTTTCACAAAATGGCACACCTTTAAATGAGATTCCGAATAGTACTTCAAAAGCTTTAAAAATATATAATACCTCTCTTGAAGGTTCTATATTAAGAGTTTACGAATAAATTTTCCGCCTCAATTACATTAACACCAACCTAACTTATTATTCTTTATATCAATGTTTATCTCTAAATAGAGAAAGTAAGTGAAAAAAATTATTGCCTTAATTTTCTGCCTCATGACCTGCATTGTGTTCGGTCAAGAAGAGAAGTACGTGACAGTTCAAAAAACATTTGAGGTCATGGGGGGTAGCTTTGATATTACTGTAATCTCTGTCGATGAGGAGTTGGGTTATATTTATATACACGAGGCTTTAGCTGAAGTTCAAAGAATTGAAAAATTAATATCCTCTTGGGATGATGCCTCTGAAACCAGTCTTATAAATAAAAATGCAGGAATAAAGCCTGTTCCTGTTAGTTGGGAACTTTATCGACTTATAGAAAGGTGTATAAAAATTTCAGAAATAACAGATGGTGCTTTTGATATTACGTACACAGCCTTAGAGGATATTTGGAAGTTCGATGGTTCTATGACTACATTACCTAATAAAGTTAAGGTTAAAGATGCTGTTTCTAAAACTGGGTTTGGTAATATTATTCTGAATAGTAAAGATCAAACTGTTTATTTGAATAAGAAAGGTATGCGTATATCTTTTGGTGGTATAGGTAAGGGCTTTGCGGCAGATAAAGCAAAGGCTTTGTTGGTGTCAAAAGAAGTTAAGGCAGGGATTATAAATATTGGAGGAGATATAACAACTTGGGGTACAAAGGCTACTGGCGAAAAGTGGCTTATTGGGGTTGTCAATCCTGAACGGCAAGGAGGTCTATTTTCTTGGATTCCTATTTTAGAATCCTCAGTTGCAACTTCTGGTGGCGATGCTGATTTTATGATAGTGAATGACAAGAAATATACTCATGTTTTAAACCCTAAAACTGGTTATCCATCCACAGGTATAAATAGTGTGTCGGTTTTTGCTAAAAGTGCTGAAATTTCAGATGCCTTAGCGACATCAATCTTTGTGATGGGTTTAGATGCTGGCTTAGCATTGATAAATCAATTGGGCGATACAGAAGTAATTATCGTTAATAATGCCAATAAAATGTATAAAAGTAATGGCATTATATTTAATTAGTAGGTTGTCTTAAAACCTTTTTACTAGAAATTATATTTTAAGTGTTACCCATATAAACTCTTTATGGCGTCTGTAAATTTATCGTAAATTTGCTTTACAAGTGAAGTAAGCATATGATAGACAAGTTAAACATCGTAAAACAACGTTTTGATGAGGTTTCAGACCTTATAATTCAGCCAGATATAATTACTGACCAAGAGCGTTATGTAAAACTCACAAAAGAGTATAAGGATCTGAAGGATTTAATGGGAAAGCGTGAGGAATACTTGGAACTTACTAATAATATGGCCGAGGCAGAGGAAATTATTTCCGATGGTAGTGATGCGGAAATGCTAGAAATGGCAAAAATGCAGATGGAAGAAGCTAAATCAGGTCTACCTAAATTAGAAGAGGAAATAAAACTAATGTTGATTCCGAAAGATCCTGAAGATGCCAAGAATGTTGTAGTTGAAATACGCGCAGGAACAGGTGGTGACGAAGCGAGTATTTTTGCAGGGGATCTCTTTAGAATGTATACAAAATATTGTGAATCTAAAGGATGGAAAACTAATGTCATTGACCTTAGTGAAGGTACTAGTGGTGGGTATAAGGAAATTCAATTTGAAGTTACAGGTACCGATGTTTATGGCACCTTAAAATTTGAAGCGGGTGTTCACCGTGTGCAGCGTGTACCCCAAACAGAGACACAAGGTAGAGTGCATACAAGTGCCGCGACAGTAATGGTACTGCCTGAAGCTGAGGATTTTGATGTTCAAATTGATCCTAAAGATGTGAGAATCGATTTCTTTTGTTCATCTGGACCAGGTGGGCAATCTGTGAATACAACGTACTCTGCAGTACGTTTAACACACATACCGACAGGTTTAGTGGCGCAATGTCAAGATCAGAAATCGCAACACAAGAATAAGGATAAGGCTTTTAAGGTTTTGCGATCTAGGTTGTATGATATGGAGTTGGCCAAAAAACAGGAGGCAGATGCCGCAAAGAGAAATTCTCAGGTAAGTAGTGGTGACCGTTCAGCTAAAATTAGAACTTACAATTACCCACAAGGTAGGGTTACCGATCACCGAATTGGACTTACGTTGTATGACTTGTCGAATATAATAGATGGAGATGTTCAAAAAATAATCGATGAATTGAGTCTTGTTGAAAATACTGAGAAACTGAGGGAAGCCTCTGAGATTTTTTAAATTATGACGACTCAAGATTTAGTAGCGGAAATTCATAAAAAAAAATCATTTCTATGTATTGGTCTTGATACCGATTTAGAGAAAATTCCACAGTTCTTATTAGAAGAGGAAGATCCAATTTTTGCTTTTAATAAGGCGATAATTGATGCTACACATAATTTGTGTGTAGCTTATAAGCCCAATATTGCATTTTATGAGGCTTATGGAGTGAAAGGTTGGTCTTCGCTTAGAAAAACGATAGAATACTTAAATAAAGATTATCCCGAAATTTTTACGATTGCTGATGCTAAAAGAGGTGATATAGGGAATACATCAACAAGATATGCGAAAGCATTTTTTGAAGACCTTAATTTTGATTCGATTACAATAGCTCCCTATATGGGAAGAGATTCTGTTGAACCTTTTTTAGAGTTCAAGGACAAACATACCATTTTATTAGCACTGACTTCAAATGAAGGGGCATTCGATTTTCAAACAAAAATGATAGATGGTCAAGAGCTTTATAAAGAGGTGTTGTCAATTTCCACAACCTACAAGGGTTCTGAGAAATTAATGTATGTTGTAGGTGCTACAAAGGCTGAATATCTTAAGGAAATTCGAGAAATTGTACCTAATAGCTTCTTGTTAGTGCCTGGTGTAGGTGCCCAGGGCGGAAGCTTAAAAGATGTTTGTACGTATGGAATGACTAAAGATATTGGACTATTAGTCAATTCTTCTCGTGGAATTATTTACGCCTCCAATCAACAAGATTATGCAGAAGCTGCTAACCTTAAAGCTAAGGAGCTACAAGTAGAAATGGAAAAAGAAATGTCTAGACTATACTAAATTCTCTAGTATTTTTTTAATCTTTTGAGCCTTTTGTTCAAAAAATTCACCTAAATGTGTATTAGATTGCATGTTAGAAGCTTTATCAATAAAATTTTCATATTGATATTCTAATAAGGTTATAATATCAGCATTTGCTGCTATCGGTTTCACTGTTCCTACTTTACAATACTGCTTTTCCATAATACTTTTATTTAGTTCTTACAAATATACGTTGAGATTCAGGTTTTGGATGTTTCTATTATGAGCTATACATCTAATTATTAGGTAATATGTCTTTATTTTAACAATAACGTAGTGGAAACTTTAAAAACACGTACATTTTTGGCAATTTTTTATTATGCTAATTAGAATGTAAAAAAGAATCGATACATTGTAAATTAACTAACTAAAAAGGAACCTAAAATTGCTTCATTATATTACATATAAACATAGCGTTTCTACAGTCTGGGTCACTTTTGTACACGGTGCAGGTGGCAGTTCTTCTATATGGTTTAAACAGATTCGTGAGTTTAAAAAGCATTTTAATGTGTTGCTCTTAGATTTACGGGGGCATGGCAATTCGAAGCCTAACCTCAAAAACGTATTTGATGAAAAATATACATTTGATGTCATTACAAATGATATCGTTGAGGTTATTGATTTTGAAAATATAAAGAAATCTCATTTTGTAGGTATTTCTCTAGGTACTATTTTGATACGTAATTTAGCTGAAATGTATCCAGAAAGGGTAGAGAGTATGGTAATGGGCGGTGCTATTATGAAATTAAACTTGCGGTCTCAAATTCTCATGAAGCTTGGTATCATTTTCAAAACTGTTATTCCTTATTTATGGTTGTATAAATTTTTTGCATTCATAATAATGCCTAATAAAAACCATAAGGAATCTCGTTCTCTTTTTGTGAGAGAGGCTAAAAAGCTTTATCAAAAAGAATTCATTCGATGGTTTAAACTTACTTCAGAGATAAACCCGTTACTTCGGTTTTTTAGGGCTGCGGATATTAAAATCCCTACGCTTTACGTAATGGGTGAAGAAGATTATTTATTTCTGCCGAGTATTCGAAAGATTGTAAAGCTTCATCAAAATTCAGAATTATTGGTTGTAGAAGATTGCGGTCATGTGGTGAATGTGGAGCAGCCAAAATTCTTTAATAAGGAAGTTATAGAATATTTAAAGGGTTAATAAAACATCAGTCTTAAAATCTTTTGGTTAAATATTTGCTTAGAATATATTAAATTTATATAAGATATAAAATAGTAAAAGGCCGGTGAAGACCGGCCTTTTACAATCAACTCAACTATGATTATACTATTAGTTTACGTCCCAAAATAGCTTGCTGGTAATTAAATCACCGTTAGGTAATTTAGCTGCTGCTGCGCTACGGTTTGTTCCGTTTAAAGTTTGTAGAATTTGAGGATACCTTAATCTGAAAGGTATTTCAGTAACAGAAGGATCAACAGGTCCTGCTTCGAATACATACGATTCAACTCTGTTGTCTGGTGCTAAACCAGCAATCTGCTCTGCAGGTAATTGAATAGTTTCACCTGGTAATACTACAGTGTTTGGGAAACCGGTTCTTCTATAATCTGCATATGCTTGATGTGCTTGCATGTACGAGGCCACATATTTCTGATTTAAAACAGTTTCTTGAGATGCTGCTGGAAGGTTAGCTACAAAACTAGTAATGTCAGCCGATGCAACTCCCCATCTTTCCATAGATGCCGTAACTCCATTTATATAGTTCTCTTGAGAGAAACCATTACGTTCTGAAATTATGAACTGTACTTCCGCGTACTCCATCAATACTTCTTTGTAATCTGGTTTAAGTACTGTACTACTCATAAATGAGTAAGTTGTACGGTCTAAGAAGTTTGTATTTCTGAATGCATAAGGTATACCTATGTAATCATCATAATCTTCACTTCTTGTATACGTACCCGTCTTAACTTCATCGATAGAAGCACTTATTGGTGCGGCCATTTCAAATAATCTAGGATCCGGACCAAAATTGCCTTTTTCACCTTTCAATAATTGTACAAACGGAGCTGCAACAGCAAAATCAGTTCTAGTGATATGTGCAATCCATAAAGGAGAAGCATTATCATCTGCAGTAGCATAAGTTTGTGCAGCATTATCATCATTAGATAACATTACACCATCAGAAATCGCGTCATCTATTTCTGCATTGGCTGAAGCTAAATCAACTCCTCTAAGATTATTAGCAACTCTCATTCTTAAAGAATTAGCAAACCTTCTCCATTTTTCGGCATCACCATTAAAGATGTTGTCACCACTAATGAAAGCAGGTTCATCAGGATTGATCATGTCAGCTGATTCTCTTAATTCCTTCAAGATGTCAGCATATATATCTTCTTGAGATGCAAATACTGGAGAGGAACTATTGTTTACAGATAATGCTTGAAAACTTTCATTTTCAGAACCATATGAGTAATAAGGAACATCACCAAAGAAATTGGTTAGTTCATAAAACATGTATGATAACATGATTCTCGACGCTGCAATTTGATTATCGTTGTTACCGTAAGCAGCTGCGCCATCTCTAGTTTCAGGATCTGTATTCTGATCTAAAATCGCTTTTAAATCGGTCGCTACTAAATACGTATTTTGGTAAATACTTTGAGCAGCCGTTTCTCTGTATAGGTAACGATCTTCATCTGCATAGGCAGTTTGTCCCCAATACTGCATCCATGGTAAGGTTAACCTACCTGTATTAAATGCATCTCTACTGAAATCTGTAAATCTCTTTGTAGAGTATGCAAAAATATTATTGGTAGGTACAACCTCAGGTTCATTTGGATTGTTGTTTAATTCCTCTAAGCCATCATCGCAGGAATAGAATCCTGAAACCAATAATGACATGCATAATATGATTAATTTATTTTTCATTTTTTTTAGAATTTTAATTGAACATTCAATCCGTAGCTTTTAGTAGATGGTAAAGAACCACCTTCAGAACCTTGGATGTTACCACTACCAGAGGTTGCAACCTCAGGGTCAAAATTTTCGTTATCCAAGCCCCAAACACCTAAGTTTCTACCAAATGCAGATATTGTTATTGCTGCGAAGTTTTCGAACCAATCAGATGGTAATGTATATGCTAATGTTACTTCTCTAAGTTTAATATAATCAGCATCAAAAACGTTTTGGGCATCATTACCAAAATAGAAATCAGTACCATATTGTTGTGCAGGTATAACCTGAGTATTCGCTGCTGTGTTTGTTACAGAGTAATCACCGTTTTCATCGTAAGTAACTGTACCGGTAACACCTTCTAGAATAATACCTTCTTCACGAATGTTATTCGCTGCAGTAGCCTCTAAGATACCAGAGTACATACCCCACATATTAGTTAATGATCTGTATTTTCCACCTTGTTGAACATCAATCAAGAATCCGAAACTCAAATTTTTATATTTGAAATTGTTTCTGAATCCCATTGTGTAATCAGGTAATACACTGCCTAAGTTCTCAACATTTTGAGTTTCAGCATAACTACCGTTAGAGTTAACTACTTTATTACCTTGATCATCAAAAACATAGTTAGTACCTCTAATGATACCATAAGGCTGTCCGACAACTGCATTAACGGTTACTGAGTTGAAAGGGAAAGCGCCAATTTGAAGTGTTTCAACACCATCTAGAATCTCTAAAAGTTCATTGTCATTTTTGGCAAAATTCCAAATTACATCCCAAGAGAAATCTTCAGTTTGTACTGGTGATACCGTCACCAATGCCTCAATACCTTTGTTTTGAAGTTTACCTGCATTTGTAAACGTAGCAGTAAACCCTGTTGCAGGATCAATTTGTACCGGAGTAATTAAATCGCTAGTTTCTTCGTTATAGTAAGTTACATCAAAACTTAATCTATTTTTAAAGAAAGCCATTTCTAAACCTACTTCATAGGTCTTTTTTTGCTCAGGTAATAATGCTGGGTTTCTGTTGGTGTTTCCTAAATCGAAAGGAACATTTCCTAAAAATGGAATAGAACCAGTAAAGGTATTAGCTAATTGGTAAGGATCAGTATCACTACCTACTTCTGCATAACCACCTCTAATTTTACCAAAAGACAACCAGTTTGCCTCTACAAGTGATGAAAATACTATACTACCACTTACAGAAGGGTAGAAGTAAGAGTTACTATCTGCAGGTAATGTTGAAGACCAATCATTACGACCGGTTACAGTTAAATAAGCAAAGTTATTGTATCCGAAAGAAGCAGAACCATAAAGGCTATTTACTCTTTTTCTTGAATCGAATTCAGTTACTTGTGCAGGATCTGCAGAGTTACTTAGGTTGTATAAACCTGGTACTACTAATCCACCTGATGTTTCACCAGTTATTCTGTGTAGTTCATTGTCTCTTCTATTTAAACCAACAAATGTATTAATGCTTAACTTATCATTAAATACATTCTTATCGAAGTGTAAACGACCTTCATAATTAATTTCTTGAAAATCTCTGTCGATTTCTGTGTAGAATGGTTGTGCTTGAGAACCTACAGCAACTTGAGAATTGATTCTGAAATCATAAGTATCACCGTATATTTTACCTACAACATATAAGTTATCTGTAAGATTGTACTGAAGACCTACGTTACCGTACCATCTAGTCCTTTTATCTTCTGCTGTATTTTCATTCAAAGTCCAATAAGGGTTATCAGAATATCTAACGCTACCATCTTGAGCCGATACCCTGTTCCATGAGCGTTGAGCACCATCTGCCAACTTATACTTTTTAAGTCTTTCGTAATCTAATTGAGTTTGACCAAATTGATAAAACTGTTGAATTACACCTTCACCTGTATACCCTACTGCTGGTCTATTGAAACCATCAGTAATAGTCAAGTTTACAGAAGCATCCATTTTCAATCTATCGGTTAATTGAGAAGTACCATTAAAGTTAACGGTAGTTTTGCTTAACTCTGAATTTGGTACGATACCTGTAGTTTGCGTATTGTTCAAAGACATTCTCATGGTAGATTTCTCTGTTCCTTGAGAAAAAGCTACACCATTGTTATACGAAATACCTGTGTTGAAAAAATCATCTTTATCATTTTCAGGATATATCCAAGCACGTGGTTGTAAGTAATCTTCTGCAAATTCTGGGTCAAAAGCATCCCAGTGAAGAACTCTACTGTTAGTGTTATATCTTGGTCCCCATGATTCATCTGTACCATAATCTGCTACATCATATGTAGTTCCATTAATTGTAGCTTGGCCAAAACCAGATTGCCCAATAGTAGTAGCATCACCTGCACCACCACCATACAATTTCTGTACTTTAGGTAAAATGTTTACTTGGTCGAAAGTAATACCAGAATTGAAAACAACTTCAGCTTTACCTTTCTTTCCAGATTTTGTTGTGATTAAAATAACACCGTTACTTGCTCTTGAACCATAAAGTGCAGAGGCTGCTCCACCTTTTAATACGTTCATTGCAGCGATATCATCAGGGTTAATATCAAAACCTGCATCACCATAATCTCTACCGCCACCACCTGTTTGTGCATCGGTAGTGTTGTAATTTGAGTTGTCTAAAGGAATACCATCTACAACTATTAAAGGTCTGTTCTCTTGTGTAATAGAACCAGCCCCTCTAATTAATATACGTGATGAACCACCAAGGCTACCAGAAGAATTCGAAACCTGAACACCAGCTACCTTACCGCTTAAAGCGTTTAAAGCGTTGCTGTTTCTTGTTTCTGAAAGTTGGTCTCCCGAAACTTCTTGTGTGGCATACCCTAGCGATTTCTTTTCACGGGTAATGCCTAATGCTGCAGTAACTACAACTTCATCTAATGCTTGTGCATCCTCTTCTAAGGTTACATTAATAGTAGAAGAAGCACCAACTTCTTTTGTAACTGTTTTTTGTCCGATATAACTATATCTTAAACGTTGCCCTACGTTGGCCTCGATTGAATAGTTGCCATCAAAATCTGTTTGAACACCATTAGTGGTGCCTGTAATCAATACGGATACGCCTGGTAAGGGAAGCCCGTTTTGATCTGTTACCGAACCTGTAATCTTCTTTTCTTGTGCAAAACCAATGTGCACTACAAAAGCAAGTACAAGCATAAAAAAACTTCTCGCGTTTGTTCTCATAAAATTAATTTGAGTGTTAGTTAATAAATTAGAAAGTTTATAAACGGTAAAGAAGAGTCGGTTTTTTTATTGATAGCTAATTCAAAAAATGAAATCAAAAACCATATTTTTTTTGATTGTATCCGACTCTTTAAACCAATGGGTAAAAATATGAGGAGAAGGGTGTTAAATTGGTAGAAGCCGACCTAAGTTAATAGTAAACCGATGTAGATTTACATTTACTATTTTTATAAATAACTGAAATACAGGTATTAGTGATTTTTGTGAAGTGTTGTGATAACTTTAATCTTTTTAGCGAAATATTGTGATTTCGTCAAAACTAATATTGTTTTTCAATATAATCTTTAGGAGTCATGTGCATTCTTTTCTTAAAAGCTTTGTAGAATGAAACTTTGTTATTGAACCCGCATTCGTAAATTAAATCTATAACTTGTTTATTACTATTAGTTTCAATAATTCTTACGGCTTCTTCAATTCTATAATCATTGATGAGCTCATAAAAGTTTTTATTCAGTTCTTGATTAATAACCTGTGAAACACTGTAACGGTCTACATTTATTAGTTTAGCTAGTTTAGCTAGGGTAAGTGTATTATCTAAATAAATCTTGTCATTATTTAGTAGGTCGAGTAATTGAGACTTTACTCGTTCGCGCATATTATCTGTTAATCCAGAATTTTTGTATTTAGCAGTAAAGACTTTTATCTGCTCTGTATTTATGGTGCCGGTTATAATATCGGGTTGTACAATAAGTAATATTTCAAGAATAGTAAGAAATAGAATAAGATATACTGCAATGAAATATTTTGAGATATAGTCGAAAGCGTAAATATGCTCATAACCAGCTCTTGCGCTTAAAAACAAAATTAAAATAGTTATAAATACTATTAATGTCTTAATCCAATTTTTAGTGGCTGTTTGTATTTGATTTTTATAAATTTTAAAATTTTTAATAATTAAAAACAGATAGAGTAAAAGCTGTAACGTTTTAATCCAATTATTGTTCATTAAAAAATCTATTCCTTTAAGTATAAAGTTTGTTTTCTCTTTGGCTACACCGCTAAAATTCCCAAATATGATTAAACAAATAAGTACTACGATAAAAAGGCTGTAGTGTGCTATTAATTCGCTTCGCTTGATTTCAGTACATACAAATTTTGTTTTGATGTAAAGGTACAATGAGGGTGCCCATAGAAAGAATAAGACTCTATACATAGAAACAGCAGGAGTATAGGTGTAAAACTCTTGCCAGTATAGAACAAGCTCGAATAGGGCAAGGGAAATTGCTGTAACAAATAGCGAAAGAAAAATATTACTTCTTATTTTTCGGTATTTGTATAACAGGAATAAAGCTGTTATGATACCTGTAAGTGCTATTAGAAGAAATATTAAATTAAGAAGTTGAACTTGAATCTTATGTCTATAGCTATTTAGTACTAATTCATTCTTTTCGGTAAAAGGGAAATTTAAGTTGCTGTCAAGATTGTCAGTGTTGTATTGGATTTGAATAGAACACAATTTTAGAAATTTCTCTAATGACTCTCTATTTCCAAAATTTTGAGACTTTGCAGAGATTAAATAACCATATGCTTTTTCGTAATTTGAATTTTTATACTCACATACTCCCAAAATATAATAATCTTCAGCCGTTAAAGATTTTCTATCTTTTTTCGCTAAAAAAATATTCGCCTCTTTACAATCAATAGCTATTTCTTCAATTTGTTGGGGTAAGACAAATTGAGGTATTAGAAATAGAAATAGAATAATATATGTTGAAAAATTTTTCAGTACAGGCGATTTTACATCTAAGAAAGGAATTATTTTGATTTAACCTTAATGCTAATGATGAAATTGTTACAGCAAAAAAAGTTACTGAATTATCAAAATTATGTCTTTTAAATAGATATAAAACAAAAAACCGGTGCTCCCACCGGTTTTTAACTAACTAACTCAAAAAATAACTAACTCAAAAAATTGAAAATGAATGCGTTGACTTAATGTTCTCTTTAATTTTTAACGCGTTATTTTTTAAGTTATTGTAATAAATGTTAAAAAACTATTTTTTATCCTGCAGAGCAAATACTTTTTTAAGTACATCAGTTGTTCTTGATGAGAATTTAGTCCTTATTTCTTCTTCTTCTACTGCAATCATCGTGTAAACACCTGAAAGGGCTTCACTGGTTACGTAATCAGTTAAATCAGGATTAACATTGGTCGTTAAAGGTATTGCGTTGTACTTTGTTATAATTGTACCCCATATTTCATCGGCACCTACTTTTTTAAATGATGATTTGATAATAGGATTGAATTTGTTATAAAGCGCAATATTGGTCTTTGTTTCTAAATAAGTAGTAGCTGCATTGTTTTCCCCTAAAAGTATATTCTTAGCATCTGCAAATGACATTTCCTTTACTGCATTAACAAAAATTGGTGTAGCTTCAGAAACGGCATCTTCTGCGGCACGATTCAAGACTTTTAATCCTTCATCGGCTAAATTTCCTAATCCTATATCTCGTAGAGTTTTATCTACTTTCTGTAATTCTTCTGGCATAAGAATTTTGACCAAATCATTTTTATAAAAACCATCAGTCTTAGTTAACTTGCTCACTTGTTTTTCTATTCCTAAATCTAGCGCTTCTTTTAATCCGTTTGCAATAGCCTCATTACTTAAACCTGTACTGGTAGATCCTGGTAATTGGTTTACTACTTGTTGAAGTTCGTTACAAGATATAACGAGAAACATGCAAAAAATTAAGCTTATCTTTTTGGTCATAATTATAATATTAAATGTCTTAACTAGGTTACGAGAAAATAACAGTTTTATTGTTGTAGACCATAGTTTTTCGAGCTATATGAAGTTTTACGCCCCTAGAAAGTACAATTTTCTCTAAGTCTCTACCTTTAGTTATAAAATCTTCGATAGAGTGGGAGTGGGTTACTGTGGTAACATCTTGTTCAATAATTGGGCCTGCATCTAATTCTTCGGTCACGTAATGACTTGTAGCACCAATAATCTTCACGCCTCTTTTAAAAGCTGCATGATAAGGTTTTGCACCTGCAAAGGCTGGTAAAAAGGAGTGATGAATGTTTATTATTCTATTCGGAAATTCATTAATAAGATTACCACTTACGATTTGCATATATCTGGCTAATACGATAAAGTTGATCTCATATCTTTCGAGTAAGGCCAATTGTTCTTTTTCTGCCTCAATTCTATTTGACTTATTAAAAGGAATATGAAAAAATGGAATATCGAATTGCTCTGCAATAGGTTTTAAATCAGTATGGTTGCTAAGTATAAAAGGTATTTGAACCGCTAACTCACCTGAACGGTACCTGCTGAGTAAATCGTATAAACAATGGTTATATTTAGAAACGAAAATGGCCATTTTAGGCAACTTATCGTCGGTATGTAGACTCCATTCCATATTATAGACAGAAGCCAGTTCATCTTGAAATAAAGATTTAAAATGGTCTAAATTAGAGAAGGTTTCAACGAATTCAATAACCATACGCATGAAAAATACATCGGCAGGCTTATCGACATGTTGATCGAGATAAACAATGTTACCGTTGTTTTTGTGAATAAATGCAGTTACGGTACTGATTATGCCAGATTGATCTGGGCAATGAATTAGAATAGTGGTTTTCAATTGAATAGTAATTAAGCGGCCAAAAATAGGCCATAATTCTTAAAATGGTAACTATTCAACGCAAATAACAGTGGTAACTATGGAATCTATAAATGTTCAGATTTCCATTTTTTATAAGATTTTCTAAAACTTTTTATTTCTGCACGAAGTAAATTAATATATTCCGTTTCTTTTACACCGTCTTTTTCTAAACCCATGCAATATGAATTTATATTTCGAATAATTATATTGATGTAAGAAATTGTTTCTAAACGTTCAGAATTACAATTTGAATATTCAACTTGTGCTATTTTTTGAGGTATAAGAATCGCATCGGTTAAAATAGAATTGGCTATTATGTCTCTAAGGCTTTTAGATTCATAAAGTCGCATAAGATCTTTGTTCAAAGAAACATATGAAGCAATCTCTCTACTCATGGTGCAAAGCTCCAATGCTTTTCGATATATGGGTAAATTTTTTAAACTTCGATATGCCATGTTGTGTGATGATAATAGGACTATATAAAAATACGTTAGTTATTCTATAATTTTCTATCGATTGTAAATGTATTTCGTAAATTTACTTTGCTTACGTTAATTTTAAATAAATATACTTTTGAATCCAAAGATAGACGAGCTTAACTGGAAAATACTCAAACAGTTGCAAAACAATGCTAGAGAATCTTTCGCCAATATTGGTCGTACAGTTGGGCTTACAGCACCTGCTGTTGCGGAGCGAGTTAAAAAAATGGAAGACCTAGGTGTAATCTTAGGTTATAAAGCTTCGGTCTCACACGCACTTACGGGGCATCAGCTAAAGGCTATAATAACATTAAGGGCTTTCATGGGTAAATTAAAGCCTTTCTTGGCAGTGGTGCCAACTTTGGCCGAGGTGATTAATTGTTATAGGATAACCGGAAACGAAAACATTGTAATGGAAGTGGTGCTGAAGGATCAATTTCACCTAGAAAAGTTTATTGATCAACTTATTCAATATGGTGAAACAAGAACGCATATCGTATTATCCCAAGTAATTTCAAATGCTCCAATGCATAAAATAAAATAGATTTGAAGTTATTCAGTATTTAATTATTTTTAGATAGTCTTATGAAATCCAATTCTAATGGTACAGTTTTGAAAAAGTTAAGTGATTATTTAAAAAAATATTTTTTTGGCTAGATTTTTGATGCAAAATAGATGATGAAAAAAATAATATTCTTTGCTTTGGTTTTGATAACAAGTGCTAGTTTTTCTCAAGAGCTACGATTGTTGAGGGGTGCTATTACTGAGGGTTTGGTAGTCAATGATTCTTTAAATGAAACATATTCACTTTATTTGCCTACGGCTTTTGAAGTAAAAAAAACTTGGCCGGTAATTTTTGTTTTCGATTTGAAAGGCAAAGGCAAGGCCTCCGTTTCTATGTTAATGTCTGCAGCGGAAGAAGAAGGGTATATTTTGGCAAGTTCAGACAATGTAAATGATTCTTTATCTATTTCAGAAAACGTTTTAATTGCCAATAGAATGTTCAATGCGGTTATTAATACGGTGCTAATCGCTAAGAATCGTACCTATACGGCTGGTTTTAGAAGTGGTGCTATGTTTGCCTCTATTCTTCCAACATTTATTAAAGAAATTAAAGGTGTGGTTTCCATAGGTGCATCTATAGGTAATGTCGAGATTCTAAATTCTAAACAGACATTTCAGTTTATTGGAATAGTAAACAGATCAGATTATAGTTTTAGGGATATGCTCGATACTCGAACCATACTAAATAAATTGAAATTCCCAAATGAATTATTAGTCTTTGATGATATTCGAACTTTACCCGATGCGAACACAATCGCTAGTGCATTTAGAATGTTAACCTTAGCGAGTATGGCGAAAGGGGATGTTGAGCGGAACGATAGTTTAGTTGCAGACTCATATAAGCAATTTATGGCAAAAGCAAATTCATTTTTATCGAACGAAAAACCGATTTTGGCTACTTACCTATTGTCAGATATAGAAAAGATTTTCAACCCATTAATAGATTTGGATTCCCTTAAAAATTCTCAAAAATCTTTGCGGCGAAGTACTTCTTATAAAAAAGCAAATAGAAGCCAGAATAGTTATTTTTTGAAAGAATCATTTTTAAGGGAAGATTATAGCTATTATTTAGAGGAAGATATCTTGTCATATAATTACGCTAACCTTGGTTGGTGGAATTATCAAATGGAAAATTTAACTAAGTTAGACAAAAGTGCTGTGCTTTTTGAAAATCAGATGTCTAGCCGATTAAGAGGATATATTAATGCATTGATTTCAGATAATATCGATTTTATTTCTTCTGATGAAGAGGTTGATTTGGAAGCATTGAACTTATTGTACATGATTAAAACCATAACAGCACCAGATGAATATGCTCCTTATTTAAAGGTTATTTCTACAAGTGCTAAAATGGAAGATTATGGAACTGCCTTATTTTATTTAGAAGAGCTTTTGAAGAACGGTTATACAGATAAAGAGGAGCTATATGAATTGGAGCACACCGCTTTGTTTCGTATTACACCAGAATTTAATGTGCTTGTTGAGAAGTACTTAAAAGAAGCTCGTTACGATATTATTGAACAGTAAGGTGTGGTACTTGTTCTAAATTCCAATCTATCACCAAGCCCTTAGCGAGCGATGCTGCAATATCTTTTCCATAGAGTATCTCACATAAGTATAATGCAGCCTCAAAGCTTTTAGCGCCGCCTGCAGAGGTAATATACTTTCCGTCGTGAACAAAGAGAACACTATCTTTAATGTTAAGATTAGGAAACATTTTTTTATAATTTTCAACATCACTGGGAAAAGTGGTTGATGCCACAGCGTCTAATATCCCAGATTTTGCTAATAGAAATGCTCCATCACAATGGCTGGTCATATATAGGGCTGATTTATCTATTTTTTTAATAAAATTCAACATGGTAGTGTCCTTTAAATCTTTTTTCATAGAATGTTCAGCGCTGGGTACGACAAGAATATCTATGTTAGGTAATTCATCTTTAGTATAGTCAAAGTCTGGTAGAATGCGAACGCCTTCGAAAGTAGTAATTGGTTTTAACGTATTTGCCACCGTAAAGGTGTTCATCGCTTTTATGCCTTCTCTAAACTTGGTATGTTGAAATATATCGAAAGGAGCAGTGAATTCGGTGTTAAATGTACCGTCCATTATTAAAAATGCAACATTATATCGCTCAGGATTAATCTCGGGTAAAACTCTTAGGTCTTCAACTGAAGATTTTATTGTTGGGTTTTGTTGTTCGCAACTTATTGATATAAATGATAAAAGAATAAAAAGGTATTTAATTTTCATATGAATAGTATCAGTTTGTAAAGTACGATTATATATAAAAAAGTTACAATGAATAAATTGTATTTTTGAAACGTAAAAGAAGTATGATGAAGGTATTTGTAATTATTACGGTAATGTGTATGTTGTTTTCTTGTAAGCAGGAAAAGAAATATCATGATAAAAAACATGAAGAAAAGTCGTTAGTGACATCGGATAAGTTAGCAGATATTTTAAAGTTTCAAGAGAAGTTAAATGCCGAATTTAAAGATCCGGAAACGTCACCTTTAGCAGATAGATTTCGGATAGATTTTGAAACATTAGACTTTTTTGAACCTGATACAAATTATGTGATTGTGGCGGAGTTTATTAGAACGCCAGAAGCTTTGCCGTTTTCTATGCCAACCACGACCGAAAGAGAATCAACGGAAGTACTGTACGGTATAGTGAAATTTACATTAAATGGAAAAAAACAGGAGTTAGAAGTTTATCAAACCCCAGAATTAATCACTCAAGAAAAATATAAAGATTACTTGTTTCTGCCTTTTACCGATGCTACCAATGGCGAAGAAACTTATGGTGGTGGTCGTTATCTTGATCTAAGGATTCCTGCAGAAAATCGTATTGTTTTAGATTTTAATAAAGCGTATAATCCATATTGCGCCTACAACAAAAAATATAGTTGTCCGTTAGTGCCCGCTGTAAATAATATAGATGCTAAAATACAAGTAGGGGTAAAGGCATTTGAGCATTAACTTGTAGAAATAAAAACCTCGGCAACAAATGCCGAGGTTTTAAACTTAAACTATAAAATCAATCAATTAATAAATCTATTCAAATTAGAACGAGTAAATAGCGGCAATTACAAAAGAAGAAAGGCTTTTTTGTGCCATTAAATCGCTATCAACAAAATATCCTGATTCATCAGATGCAGAATCTAAACGTAGTTCTGGTTTAATCGTTAAATTATCAACTGAGTAACTTCCAGTTAATGTTACAGCAAATACACTAGACTCATCAAGACCAGTACCAATAGCTCCGAAACTATCTGTTTCAGAAAAATACTCACCTCTAAGTCCGATTGTGAAATCCTCAGAGGTCGCTAATTGAGGGTATACAGCAACACCAGCAAAACTTCCGGCACCGTCGCCATCAAAGTAAGCGGCATTTAATCCTAGAAAGAAATCATCAGATAAATCAAAACCACCTGTATAATCTATTTCATACGCACCATTGTCCATTAATAGGTTAAGGTATTGTCCACTATAACCTAGTTGTGCACCGTAGGCGTATTTACCATCAAGGTTTAACTCTGTAATATCAGTACGGTTCATAACTGCCAACATTAAACTAAAGTCATCAGACAAAGCAAAATCTGCTTTAAGACCTGTATGTGAAAATGGTCCGTAAGAGAACAAATATGAGGTACTATAGTTGAAATTGGCTGTCGGAGAAATTACTTCGTACCCTAAAAAGGTATTGAAGTTACCAAAGGTCAATTTTACATCATCACTAACATTCCAGTAAGCATATAGTTGGTTTACAATATTACCTGTTGCAGAATAGATAGGAGAAGCAAAAATAGCGTCAGTTCCTCTAGGTCCGAAAACCAAATCAGCAACAAAACCTACTTTTTCACCTTCGTAACCAGCAATTATGTTGGCCATACCTAGTGAAAAACCAGGAAGATTTGCAAATGAAGAACCAGGCGCTGCATTTGGTACGCCCCCCGGAGCAGAATTATCACCATTTAAATTAGCTCTATAATAGGCATCAATAGAACCGCTTAATGTAAAGCTGGGTGTCGTTTCTTCTTCCTCTTGAGCCACTACTCCTGAAGCTGCAAGTAACATAAGACCCGATGCAAAGATATTTTTTACGTATTTTGTATTTATAATCGTTTTCATAAGTTTTGTTTTTAAATCCTGTACTGGATTATTTAGTTTGAGAATTTTAATTTGATGAAAGGTTATGTAACGGAGCGCTCTGCAAAGCGCTCCGTATTTGTTTATTTAGTGATCATTCATTCTAAAGTCTGGATAAGCATCCATACCGTGCTCATGAATATCTAAGCCTTCTTCTTCTTCTTCTTTAGATACTCTTAGGCCTAAGGTTGCTTTAAGTACACCTAATATTATTCCAGATGTTACGACACAGAAACCACCTACGATTAAGACACCATATAGTTGTGTCATAAATTGAGCACCACTTGCCAAGTTTCCAAAAATACCTACAGCTAAAGTTCCCCAGATACCACAGATTAAGTGTACCGCTACTGCACCAACAGGATCATCTAATTTTAGTTTATCAACTAAGGCAACACCAGCTACGATAATAATACCTGCTAAGAAGCCAATAATAACTGCTTCATTAGGAGACATTAAATCTGCACCGGCCGTAATACCAACTAGACCACCAAGAATACCGTTAAGGAACATGGTTAAATCTAAATTCTTATAAAGTATAGTAGAGGTTATCATTGCTCCGAATCCACCTGCAGCGGCAGCTAAACTTGTAGTAACCAATACTAATGAAGTTAATTCTGGGTCTGCAGATAATACTGATCCGCCGTTGAAACCGAACCAACCTAACCATAGTATCAAAACACCGGCAGTTGCCATTGGTATGCTGTGACCTGGTATGGCGTTTGGTTTACCGTCTTTACCGAATTTTCCAATTCTTGCACCTAACAAGGTAATGGCAACTAAAGCTGCCCATCCACCTACTGAGTGTACTAATGTAGAGCCTGCGAAATCATAGAAACCCCATGAATCCAAGAATCCTCCACCCCATTTCCAAGCACCTACTATAGGGTAAACTAGTCCTACATAGATTACTGTGAAAATCATGAAAGAACCTATTTTAATACGCTCAGCAACGGCTCCAGATACGATTGTAGCTGCAGTTGCTGCGAACATTCCTTGAAAAAGAAAATCTGTCCACCATGTGTAACCACCATCTGCATATTCAACTGTCATTCCACCTTCAGGGGCAGCAATTCCAAATCCTGCAAATTTTAAAAGACCCATGTCTCCATCTTCGAAGCCTGGGTACATTAAATTGAAGCCCCATGCGTAATAAAGAAGTAGACCTCCCGTAATAATAAATATATTTTTAAATAAAATGTTTATTGTATTTTTTTGTCTAGTTAAGCCGATTTCTAAAAAGGCAAAACCTGTATGCATGAAGAATACCAATGCGGTAGCTAACATCATCCATATATTATTTGCTGTAAATAATCCTGCGTCCATTTTTATTAATTTTAGTTAGTTGTATTATGTTTTAGTTGATACCTGCCAAACCACTTTCTTTGGTTCTGATACGATAGGCTTCCAGTACGTCGGATACAAATATTTTACCATCACCTACATTTCCTGAATATGCAGCATCTAGAATTGCATTCACTGTTTTTTCTAGAAAGTCATCTGATACTACTATACATAAGTGTCTACGCTGTATGTCAGTTGTACTGTATGAAATGCCCCGATAAACATGACCTTGTTTTTCATTTCCAACTCCCGTAACGTCCCAGTAACTAAAGAAGTTAACCTCAATTTGATGCAATGCCTCTTTGACATCGTCAAATCTTGATTTTCTGATAATTGCCTCGATTTTTTTCATTTGATTAAGTTTTTAATATTGCCAAATATATGTTAATTAAAATCACCCCCTAGTAAATTTAGGGTGTGATTGATGATTTTTGTGAGTATGATAATTTATACCCTATAAATTTTAGGGTATATATATTTAAAATGAAATATATTGCAGATAAGTGTAATAAGGAATAGTCTATTTGTGGAGATTATGATAAAATCGTCAGGAAAGGACATGAATAGCTGACGATTGTGTAATAAAATCGCAAATACCTAAAAAAATGAATAAAAATAAAAAAGTGAATGGTTAATGTTAATTTTATAACACTTTACAAATCCATAGTCCTAGCGAGATAGCTAGAATGCCTATACCAACACTTAAGCCCATGTAGAGTGAAGTTGAAAGTATTGATGCTTCTTTTAATAACAAATTACCTTCTAATGCGAATGTAGAGAAAGTTGTAAAGCCCCCGCAGAAACCGGTGGCTAATAATAGAGTTTGATTTTGGGTAAGGTAATTGTGCTTTAAAGTTAGGCCAACAAGAATTCCGATTAAAAGACAGCCTATAATATTTACTAAGAAAGTACCTAGATAGAAATTTGAATAATAAGAATTGAGGTTTTTTGAAATCCAGTATCTTAAGATACTACCTAAACCTCCTCCTAAGAAAACTAGCAAAAATTGTTTCATACCTTATAAAGGTAAAAACTAAACAGCTTTCTTGTAGCTAGATGTAAGTAAATCTAAAGGATAGATTACTGAAGTAGGTTGATTTGATAATTTTTGAGAAGATTGTTTCGATTTTTGAGAAACACTTAACAAACTTACTACCACCATTGCGATATTAATACCTATTAAAACTAAAAATATTGTAAGAAATGTCATCATAATTAATTGCCATGTATAGATGAATAACGCAAAATTACGTCATTTGGTATATTATACGTGCAAAAAGGCGGTTTTGTTGTGAAAATGTTAATTTTTGTGGTGTAAGTAAAAAATTAACTATTCCTTTAGTAAAAACTTGAAGAAAAGAAGGGAAGCTAAGAATAATATAAAGAATATACCTATCCATTTAACACCCTTGAAATTCTTTTGGTGTAATTTGAAATCTTTTTTATAAGAAATTACAATTATGACGGCAAAAACCACTGCAAAACCTATAGCAAAAATCATTTGTCCTGTGCTGAACATATTTCTTATTTTTACGCAAAGCTAACGGAAAACAGTATAATAAAGATGAAAAATAAAATCAAAGCGGTTAAAGAATTTCATAATTCTTTTGGTCTAGGTGTTTCAGAAGATATGATTGCAGATTTAGGGAAGGCAAAGAATAATCTGCGTTTTAACCTTATGGATGAAGAAAATAAAGAATATTTAGAAGCTGCACAGAATAATGATCTTATTGAAGTGGCTGATGCGCTTGGCGATATGTTATATATCTTATGCGGTACCATTTTAGAACATGGTATGCAATATAAAATAGAGGAAGTATTTAATGAGATACAACGAAGTAATATGAGCAAGTTGGGTGCTGATGGTAAACCTATTTATAGGGAAGACGGTAAAGTGCTAAAAGGGCCTAATTATTTTAAACCAAACATCGAAACAATTCTAGATAAATAAAAAAAGGGGCCATTAGCCCCTTTTTTTATGCTTCAACTTTAAATCGCCAGCCAAATTTGTCTTCCGATTTATTGTATTGAATATCTGTAATTATCTTTTTTAATCTTTGCCCAAAACTGTTTTCTAATTCTGGTAATTCATAATCGGTATCTCTAAATCCGAATCCAGAAATTGGTGAAATAACCGCAGCAGTTCCTGCTCCGAACATTTCTTTTAATGATCCATCTTTAGCAGCTTCAACTACTTCTTCAACTTTTATTTTTCGAACCTCTGTTTTTATACCTTGATCCTTTGCGATATCTAAAATACTTTTCCGTGTTATACCATCAAGTATACGGTCACTTGTTGGTCCAGTTAATAACGTGTCATTAATTCTAATGAAAATATTCATGGCACCTGCCTCTTCAATAAACTCATGGTTGGTGTCATCAGTCCATATAACTTGGTTGTATCCTTTTTTAACTGCCAATTGTGTTGGGTAAAATTGACCAGCATAATTACCACCGGTTTTAGCATAACCGACTCCACCATTTGCAGACCTAGAATATTTTTCTTCAATTAGAACTTTCACCTTTCCAGAGAAATAAGCTCCAGATGGCGCACAAGCAATAATGAATTTATACTCATTAGCTGGTGATGCATGAAAGCCGTTACCAGAAGCGAACATAAATGGTCTTATATATAATGAACTACCATCTTTAGTTGGTATAAAGTCTTTATCAAGATTAAGAAGTGTAGTAAGCCCGGTCATAAAATGTTCTTGCGGAAGCTGAGGTATACACATTCTTTCCGCAGAAATATTGAAACGTTTAAAGTTCTCTAGAGGTCTAAATAAATAGACGTCTTCTTTGTCATCTTTATAAGCCTTCATTCCTTCAAATATAGATTGCCCATAGTGGAAAATTTTTGAAGATGGGTCTAATGTAATTGGTTGATAAGGAACAATTTTTGGAGTCTCCCACGCACCATTTTTATATGTACAGACTAACATGTGGTCTGTGAATACTGAGCCAAAAGCTAGATTATCAAAATCTACTTGGTCAATTTTAGAAGTTTTTACCTTTTCTACAATGATATCTTTAGTCTCAATACTCATGAAATTAGTAACTTTAGTTGATTAAAATTAAACAAATATCGGTACTAGC
Organism: uncultured Maribacter sp.; assembly: GCF_963977385.1. Classification (GTDB taxonomy): domain Bacteria; phylum Bacteroidota; class Bacteroidia; order Flavobacteriales; family Flavobacteriaceae; genus Maribacter. The sequence goes on from NZ_CAXBOU010000003.1 coordinate 136,808, forward strand.
ACTTCTTTTTTAGATATAAATTGACCAGTTTTGTAGGTAATTCATCATTTTTAAGATTTATGAAAGGATTTAACATTTTACTTGTGTTTTTATTTGGATTATTTTCATGTCAAAGTCAACAAGAAACAAAGACATTGTCTTTGAAGGATACAAATTCAGGAGTTTATTATGGTGAAGCGTTTAACTTGGATACTGTTTTTAATGAAAAAATGGTTTGGCAGAAATATACCTCTATGGCCATTTCAGATTCTTTAAATGTGCAATTTGAAACAAAGGTCAAAGAAGTGTGTAAAGTAAAAGGGTGTTGGATGATTGTTGAATTACCTGAAGGTGAACAAGCAATGGTTCGTTTTAAAGACTACGGGTTTTTTATGCCTTCTGATATTTCTGAGAAACAAGTGGTGTTAAATGGATTTGCATTTGTAGAAGAGATGAGTGTTGAAGACCAAATACATTATGCAAAAGATGCAGGGAAGTCTGCTGATGAAATTTCGAAAATCATAGCTCCAAAAAGAACATTTAGTTTTGAAGCCTCAGGAGTGCTAGTTCCAAATTAATTTGAAAAGAGAAATAATTACTACAGGCGATGGTTCTAAGACCATTCAGATATTGGATTGGCAAGAGCAATACCACTCTAAACATGGTGCCATTCAAGAGGCATATCATGTATTTATCGATTCAGGATTAGATTTATTTAAGAATGCGGCTTTGCATATACTTGAAATTGGTTTCGGTACCGGTCTAAATGCTTTTATCACTTTGATGGAATCTGAAAAGCGTAATTTAAATATCACTTATACTGGTGTAGAGGCTTACCCTGTTTCTGTAGAAGAGCTAAGACAGCTTAATTATTTAGAGGAATTAGATGCTGTTTCGCGTAAAAATGAATTTGATTTAATGCATGAATCTCCATGGCAAGAAGATGTTGAAATCAGTTCTGAATTCATTCTGAGAAAAGAACAAAAAGATTTTAAGGATATAAAGATTATTGAAACCGTTGACCTTATTTATTTTGATGCATTCGGTGCACGAGTTCAACCAGAATTGTGGACAGTTGAGATTTTTGAAATTATGCATAAGGCAATGAAATCTGAGGCATATTTAGTAACATATGCAGCTAAAGGCAGTGTTAGGCGTGCAATGTTAGAAGTTGGTTTTCTTGTAGAACGATTACCAGGCCCACCAGGTAAACGAGAAATGTTGCGGGCTAGAAAAAAATAAAGATGTTATTTTACTTTACATATATATGGTGCTTTAAAGTTCTAAGGATCAATACATTTGATTACAATGTTAAATCGGAATTAAATAGTATATCAAGAATTACCAAAAGCAATACCTTTAAGCTATGAAAGTATTGATAACAGGTGCGACAGGTTTAGTAGGTAGCGAGTTGGTATCTCAATGCCATGAAAGAGGATATGCCGTTAACTACCTAACAACGAGTAAAAGCAAGATTGTTTCTGAGAATAATTATCAAGGTTATTTTTGGAATCCAACCACAGGAGAAATTGACCATAATTGTCTCAATGGTGTTTCTGTCATTATTAATTTGGCAGGTTCAAGTATATCTAAACGTTGGACAAAGGAGTATAGGAAAGAAATAGTAAGCAGTAGAGTTGATTCTTTAGAATTACTTAAATCTACGCTTCTTAAAAGCAAAAATCACTCGGTAAGTTCAATAGTTTCAGCCTCTGCAATTGGTATATATCCTGATTCTTTAAGTAATTACTATACAGAAGAGGAAGTTCAAGTCGATGATAGTTTTTTAGGTGAAGTAGTAACTGCCTGGGAGCAAAAGGTCGATGAATTTGAAAATTTGGATTTAAAAGTTGCAAAGGTGCGTATTGGTTTGGTTATGTCTAATGACGGTGGAGCATTACCCGAAATGGCAAAACCTGTCAATTATTATGTTGGTTCAGCTTTTGGTACTGGTGAACAATGGCAATCTTGGATTCATATTTCTGATTTGGCAGGTATATTTTTGCACATCGCTTCTTTTGAACTTGAAGGTATTTATAATGGTGTAGCTCCAAATCCTGTGACTAATACTAAATTGGTAAAGGAGATTGCTAAAGTTTTGAATAAGCCTTTGTTCTTACCTAACATCCCTAAATTTATTATGCACACTATTCTTGGTGATATGGCATATGTTTTATTTGCTAGTCAACGAGTCAGTAGTAAAAAGATAGAAGAAGAAGGTTTTATTTTTCAATATGCCAATATTTGCCAAGCACTTGGGGCTATTTATGATAGGGATAGCGAATGTGTAGATTCAAAAACAAAAATTTCAAAGGAATTCGTGTCTTAGACTAGATAATATTTTAAATGATTATTATAAATCCGCTATATGGCGGATTTTTTTTTAAACTTTTGTGACATTTTGACATTTTTGAAGAATTGGCAGTACTTTTGCCTGCTTTTAATCAGCGATTAAATTACAATAAGTTATGAGTGATAAAGAAAACACATTCGATGATGAATTCTTGGAAGATGAGCTTTTACAAGGCGAAACTCAAGAACAAAAGCTAGATAATGAAATTGAAGGTGAAGAGCTATCTGAAGAGGAAAAGCTAAGAGAAGAATTAGCAAAAGAAAAGGATAAATTTTTAAGGTTATTTGCAGAATTTGAAAATTATAAGAGACGTACTTCTAAAGAACGCATGGAGTTATTTAAAACTGCAGGTCAAGAGGTAATTGTTTCGTTATTGCCTGTTTTGGATGATTTTGACAGGGCTATTAAAGAATTGGCAAAGTCTGATGATAAAGAAGTTTTTAAGGGTATTGAATTGATTAATGTGAAGTTGAGAGAAACTTTGAAATCAAAAGGGTTAGAGGTTTTAGAGGTTAGGGCCGGTGATGTTTTCGATGCAGAAATTCACGAAGCAATTACACAAATACCTGCTCCAGATAAAAAGATGAAAGGTAAGATTATAGATGTCATCGAAAAGGGATTTAAGTTAGGTGATCGTATTATTAGACATCCGAAAGTTGTAGTAGGAAATTAAAAAGTTGGAATGAAGGAAGATTATTATGAGGTTTTAGGCATCAGTAAAAGTGCATCTGCTGCAGAGATAAAGAAAGCGTACCGAAAAAAGGCATTACAATACCATCCTGATAAAAATCCAGGGGATAGTTCTGCAGAGGAGTTATTCAAAAAATCTGCTGAGGCATATGAAGTATTGAGCGATGCTGACAAGAAAGCTCGTTACGATCAATTTGGGCATTCTGCTTTTGAAGGTGGCGGAGGCGGCTTTGGCGGAGGCGGTATGAATATGGATGATATCTTCAGCCAATTTGGTGACATTTTTGGTGGCGGAGGTTTCGGTGGCTTTAGTGGTTTTGGCGGCGGCGGTGGTCAAAGAAGAGTTAAAGGAAGTAATCTGCGTATTCGCGTTACATTGACTTTAGAGGAGATAGCTAACGGTGTAGAGAAAAAAGTCAAAGTAAGAAGAAAAGTTCAAGCCGAAGGAGTTACTTATAAAACTTGTAGCACTTGTGGTGGTAGAGGTCAGGTGACAAAAATTCAGAATACCATTTTAGGTAGAATGCAAACAGCCGCAGTTTGTAGTGCTTGTGGTGGTAGCGGACAGATTTTAGATGGCAAGCCAATTGATGCAGATGAGCAAGGACTTAAGGTTGTTGAAGAAACTGTATCGATAAATATACCTGCAGGTGTTGAAGAAGGTATGCAATTAAAAGTGCCAAATAAAGGTAACGATGCTCCTGGTAATGGAGTGCCGGGTGATTTATTGGTTGCAATTGAAACTCAAGAACACAGTACTCTAAAGAGAGAAGGCGATAATTTGCATTATGATCTTTACGTAAGTATATCAGAAGCGGTATTAGGTACATCTAAAGAAATTGATTCAGTTGGTGGTAAAGTGCGTATAAAGTTAGAGCCTGGTATTCAATCGGGTAAAATATTAAGATTACGTGGAAAAGGAATTACAAGTTTAAATGGTTATGGTGCTGGTGATATACTGGTACATGTTAATGTTTGGACACCAAAAGAGTTGAATAAAGAACAGCGAGAGTTTTTTGAAAGAATGCAGGGTAATGAAAATTTTGAACCTAAGCCTGAGAAATCAGATAAGTCATTTTTTGAAAAAGTTAAAGATATGTTCTCTTAAGTTCGAAATCTTTTGTTTTTAAATAAAAAACGTATATTTGAGATAATATTGGGTAACCAATATTAATTTTCTTTTTCATAGCAATTTTTTTCCCATCCTTGATTTATTAAGGGTGGGTTTTGCTTTTTATGACAATGCTGTACGTTATGTTTATTGATTATATTTAGTATTATATAAAGGAATCATAAAGAATGTAGCTAGTCAAAACAATTCAATATCTTTGAATAAATTGAGTACATGAATCATATTTTGGTAGCTAATGAGGTCACCAAACAATTTGGAAACCATACTGCTTTAAAGAACGTTTCCCTCGAAATTCCAAAAAACAGTATTTATGGTTTACTAGGTCCGAATGGGGCTGGTAAAACAACATTAATCCGTATTATAAATCAAATTACTTTTCCTGATAAAGGTTCCGTTTATTTTGACGGCGAACTTTTAAAGCCCGAGCATATTTCACAAATTGGTTATTTGCCTGAAGAACGTGGGTTGTATAAAAGTATGAAGGTCGGGGAGCAGGCACTGTATCTTGCACAGCTTAAAGGACTTTCAAAAGCTGAGGCTAAAATACGATTGAAATATTGGTTCGAAAAGTTAGAAATAGGAGATTGGTGGAACAAGAAAATTCAGGAACTTTCGAAAGGTATGGCACAAAAAATACAGTTTGTGGTTACCGTTCTGCATGAACCTAAACTTTTAATTTTCGATGAACCTTTTAGTGGTTTCGACCCTATAAATGCAAATCTTATAAAAGAACAGATATTGAGTTTAAAAGATAATGGTACTTCCATAATATTTTCTACTCACAGAATGGAATCAGTTGAAGAGCTTTGTGAGTATATCGCATTGATTCATAAATCTGAGAAAATATTGGATGGAAAATTATCCGATATAAAGAAAGCCTACAAGAATAACATTTTCAAAATAGGTTTAGAAACAGATAATCAAAATGTGTTGATTAATGAAATACAAGACAAATTTCAACTGATGTCTCATGATTATGATATCACTGAAAAGCAGTTGAATTTAACGGTACAACTTCCCTCAAACGAATCGAGAGAAGTTTTAAATTTTTTAAGTAGTAGAGCTAATGTAAATGGCTTTGTAGAAACGATACCCTCTGCAAATGATATTTTTATTAAGACCATTGAAGATAAGAATATAGCCAATGAATAAGTTACCGCTAATTATCAAAAGAGAGTACTTGGCAAAGGTGCGAAACAAGTCATTTGTTATTATGACTTTTTTGAGCCCAATTCTAATGGTAGGTATGATTTTATTAATAGCCTACTTGACACAGCTTAATGACAATGAAAAAAGAGTAATCGCAGTATTGAATGATAGTGGTTACTTTTCAAACGAGTTTGTGGCTTCAGAAGCAACATCATATGTCAATTTTAAAGATTTGACCTTGGCAGAGGCTAAAGATTCTACTGTAAATTTAGGGTATTATGGCCTTTTATATTTGCCGAGTGAACAAAACTTAGAGCAGGTAGCTCAACGGGCTTTTTTTTATAGTAAGGATGCTCCTAGTTCAATAATTTTAGATAAACTTGAAAATACTATTACTAGTAGATTACGGCAAGAACGATTGCGAGAACTAGGTTTGTCACCTAAGGAATATGCTGAAATGGATCGTAGTTATAATATGAATATCGAAACTTTTGATGGGCTTCAAAACATAAAAGGTATTAATGAGATAAAAGCTATAATTGGGGGAGCGTTTGGTTACCTCATTATGATGTTTATTATTATTTATGGCGGCTTCGTAATGCGGAGTGTTATAGAAGAAAAAACCAGTAGAATAATAGAAGTGATTATTTCATCTGTAAAACCTTTTCATTTAATGATGGGTAAGATTATTGGCACCTCGTTAGCAGGAATTACCCAATTCGGAATATGGATTATATCTGGAGCTATTCTACTATTTATTGGTTTGGCTATTTTTGATATTGACCCAGCAAGTTTGACAAAAGGAGGTATGGCACCAGGAATGGCTGGTAATGCAAATGTAGATGTAGATGCCGTTACACAGAACATACAATTATATGCTCAGGAAATTTTTGAAATACCCATTTTTGCGATGTTGATTTTCTTTATTATCTATTTTGTTTTAGGGTATTTGATTTATAGTTCCATTTATGCAGCAATCGGTGCTGCTGTTGATAATGAAACTGATACACAACAGTTTATTTTTCCGGTGATTTTACCATTAATGTTAGCCATTTATGTGGGCTTCTTTTCTGTATTTAGTAATCCAAATGGTCCTATTGCTGTGGCTTTTTCACTGTTTCCATTAACATCGCCCATTGTAATGTTAATGCGTTTACCTTGGGGTATAGGCGAAGGTGGTGTACCTGTTTGGCAATTGATTAGTTCTATTTTGATATTAATAGCTACTTTTATTGGTATAGTTTGGGTAGCGGCTAAAATTTATCGTGTCGGTATTCTTATGTACGGTAAAAAACCTAGCTATAAAGAATTGTACAAGTGGCTGAAATATTCATCATGATACAAGAGAATACTGAAACGATTAAGCACATAATTGAAGATGATGTCTGGGGAACTATCAAGAAATTTTTAGAGCTTGGTATTCATTTTGGTGACGGTAATAACAGAATTGAAATAACAATTGGTCTGTTACTGTTGATTACAGTAGCCTTTTTACTTACAAGTACTATTCTTCAAGGTATAAGAAGATTTTTTACCAGGAAAATGGAGACGGATGATAAACTGAAGTTTATCAGTATTTTCAAATTCATAAAATATTTAGTTTACGTGGTAGTAATTTTATTTACCATGAGTGCTGCTGGTATTAATATAACAATACTTATAACAGCTTCTGCTGCTTTATTTGTTGGACTTGGACTTGCATTACAAGAAATTTTTCAAGATATAATCGGCGGTATATTTATAATCGTAGATAAGTCTTTGCGTGTTGGTGATATCATTGAAATTGATAGTAGAGTAGGTAAGATTTTCGAAATTAAATTACGTACAACGAGAGCCATTACAAGAGATGATAAAGTTATTATAATTCCTAATCATAAGTTTATAAGTGATATTGTTTATAATTACACGCAAAATCATAAAACGACAAGAGAATCTATAAAAATAGGGGTGGCTTATGGTAGTGATATTCAATTGGTTACTAAGGTGTTGTTAGATATTATTAAGACCCATAAGAGTGTATTAAAAAGTCCAAAACCATTTGTCATTTTTGAAGATTTTGGAGATTCGGCTTTATTATTCTCTTTGAATTTTTATATTACTGATAGTTTTTCTGATCCGCGAATAAAAAGTGAATTAAGATACAAAATTGATGAAGAGTTTAGGAAAAATGAGGTCACAATACCTTTTCCCCAAAGAGACATACATTTATTTCAGCAAGGTCCTTTTCAACATAGCAATGTTTCAAATACAGGGAATAATGAAAAAGGTTAACGGAATATTTCTGTGGATTTTCTTGCTCATTGTAACTGTCAATCCAATTTTTGCTCAAACTCCAGATGTATTTCGAATAGAGTATATGCTGATGCCAGATAATAGTGGTGATGTTGAAACTTCTCGAATAAAACTGGTTTTAAATGTGCCAATAGCCATACGTGAAAAACAAGACTATATAATTCTTGGCGCAGAATATAACCGGTATAATTTTGAAGTGCCCGATGATCTATTTCTTGATTCGAATGATTTAAGTAAGTTTCATGTGGTAGATGTTAATATGGCTTACATGTATAAATTAAGTGAGAAATGGCGATTAATAGGGGTGGTTACACCACGTTGGTCTTCAAATTTTGTTGAAGAGTTGCAGCAAGATGATTTTAATATGAATTATACGGTAGGTGCCTATAAGAATATAAAAGATGTAGAAAAACCCTTTATATTAGTACTAGGAATTTCATATAACGGCACTTCACCGATAGATGTTCCCTTGCCTTTTTTATATTATGAAAAACGGTTTCATCCCAATTGGTCTTACGTTTTAGGGGCACCAAAATCTGGAATGAAATATTTCACGAAGAAGGGGCATTTCTTTCAAACAGAATTATTTTTAGATGGGTATTATGTAAATATTCAGAACAATATATTGCTCCCTGGTAATAATTTATCTACCGATGTTTCCTCTACGGCATTATTATTGACTTTAGGATATCAATATAAGATAACTAAAGATATGTCCGTTTACCTAATAGGTGGTCACTCCTTATTTCAGAATGGGGTATTAAGGGATGAAGAACGAAATGATATTTTCACCTTGAACGACGAAGCAGGCCTTTATTTTAGAACAGGAATTAGAATAGGAATTTAAAAAGTAATTATGTCAAAAATATTAGTAATAGAAGATGAAGCGGCCATTAGAAGAGTATTAGTCAAAATCTTATCTGAAGAGAATGACTCATATTCTGTTGAAGAAGCTGAAGATGGATTAAAGGGAATCGAAACAATTAAGAATAATGATTACGATTTGGTTCTTTGTGACATAAAAATGCCTAAAATGGATGGTGTAGAAGTATTGGAGGCTGCACGTAAAATAAAACCTGAAATACCTTTTATCATGATCTCTGGTCATGGAGATTTAGATACTGCCGTAAATACAATGCGCTTAGGTGCCTTCGATTATATATCAAAACCACCAGATTTGAACAGATTATTGACGACCGTAAGAAATGCTTTAGATAGAAAGGTATTGGTTGTTGAGAATAAAAATTTAAAAAAGAAAGTTAGCAAGAACTATGAGATGATTGGGGAAAGCAGCGAAATAGGTACTATCAAAGACATGATAGAAAAAGTTGCGCCAACCGATGCTCGTGTACTGATTACAGGGTCTAATGGTACTGGAAAAGAATTAGTTGCTCATTGGCTTCATGAAAAAAGTGCAAGAAGTGCAGAATCTTTTATTGAAGTTAACTGTGCTGCAATACCTTCTGAATTAATTGAGAGTGAATTGTTTGGCCATGTAAAAGGTGCTTTTACATCTGCGGTAAAAGATAGAGCTGGTAAATTTGAAGCTGCCAATAAGGGAACTATATTTTTAGATGAGATTGGCGATATGAGCCTTTCCGCGCAAGCCAAGGTTTTACGTGCACTACAGGAAAGTAAAATATCAAGAGTTGGTAGCGATAGGGACATTAAGGTAGATGTTCGTGTGATTGCTGCAACCAACAAAGATTTGAAAAAGGAAATTGAGGATGGAAATTTTAGAGAAGATTTATATCATCGACTAGCTGTAATTCTTATTCAAGTACCTAGTTTAAATGATAGAAGAAATGATATACCATTATTAATTGAACACTTTTCGAAGAAAATTACAGAAGAACAAGGTATGGCTGCTAAGACTTTTTCAGATACTGCAATTAAGCTTTTAAGGGCATATGATTGGACAGGGAATATTAGAGAACTTAGAAACGTAGTTGAGCGTCTTATAATTCTTGGTGGTCAAGATGTTTCAGAAGATGATGTGAAATTATTTGCTAGTAAATAATTAAAATAGATTGCATTAATTATTCGGTTGCACAGCTGCCTATTCTATTTAATGCTTTTTGGGTGATTTCCTTAGTACGTAAATTGTAATACTTACTACCCTCAGATAAATTCGGTTTTAGAAGTTGGTTTTCGCAATCATCAAATATACGTTGCGCAAAGGCTTTTGCTTCTTTACAATTAACAGTTTCAACTACCTTTTCTAGTGAAATTTTATATTGTGCTAACGAAAGGTCAATTGTTTCAGTTAAACTTAGAGATTTACTGACCTTAGTGCTGCTGACTGTTTTTGTTGTAGTATTTGAGTTCATCGATAACTCGTCATTAGAGTATACACTATTATGACTCTCATGAGAATCAAGTACGAAGATGGTATTATTAATTAGTTCTATAGATTTGTCTAAATAGGTCTTAGTGCCATGTAAAGTTGTAGATTTTGTTGCTAGAACTAGTGCATCTAAATTTTCATTCATACTTGCTTTTGCATAGGTACATCCACAAATTTCCAATTGACTTTTAGATTTTTCTAATGCATTTACAGCTTTGTATGCAAAGAATCTAGCTTGGTTAATATCATCCGTAAGAAGTGCAGCATTTATTTGAGACTTTGCAAATCCCATATTCGAGTTCGCATATTCACAATCTAAATTAGCCCGATAAGATGATAATAATAATATAGCAATAGCGCAGAAAATATAGGTCGTTTTCTTCATTTGTAGGTTATTTGAATTGTAAAATTTGGGATTCTACAATTATAAATTTAAGGGCTTTACTTAATGTAAAATATTATTTTCGTTACAATACGTATGAATTTCGATGAACGGAAATTTATAGGTTATGCAGTACCTTCTGTTAATTACAGAATTAAAATTTTATATTTCAACATGGATAAGATAGATATACAACAATACAGGGCTAATAAAGATTTTAAAATGGCCGAAACGAAAACATTTGAAGATTTCGGTAAATCAGATAAGATTCTGAAAAAAGGATTGTCGGTAATTAGAAGAGAACTTGGAGAGTTTCAAGATATCATATATGCACATGGTAAGTATAGTATCTTGGTTTGTTTACAGGGTATGGACACTGCCGGGAAGGATAGTTTAATTCGTGAGATATTTAAAGATTTTAATGTTAGTGGAGTGGAGGTGCATAGTTTTAAAGTGCCTACCGAATTAGAATTAAGTCATAATTATTTATGGCGTCATTATTTGGTGTTACCTGCAAAAGGTAAGTTCGGAGTTTTTAATAGAACCCATTATGAAAATGTGTTAGTTACCAGAGTGCATCCAGAATATATATTAAATGAACATATTCCTGGTATTCACGAGGTAGAAGATATAGACCAAAATTTTTGGGATAAAAGATTTGACCAAATCAATGATTTTGAACGCCATCTTGCAGAAAATGGAACCTTGATTTTTAAGTTTTTCTTAAACCTATCCAAAGAAGAACAACGTCAACGTCTTTTAAGACGATTAGATCTTAAAAAAAAACATTGGAAATTTTCTCCAGCAGATTTGAAAGAACGTAAATTATGGCAAACCTATGAGGATTGTTATGAAGAGGCAATTTCAAAAACGACAAATGATCACGCGCCTTGGTTCGTCGTACCTGCGGATAATAAAAAAGCAACACGAATAATAGTTGCTTCAATCTTACTTCAATCGTTAAAAAAATACAAAGATATTAAGGAGCCTATGTTAAGCGATGAAATATTAGCTAATTTAGGCAGCTATGAACAACAGTTACAAGGTGAAAAGTAAGCTTGCACTATTAGTCGTTATTTTCTTTACGTATTTAGGGTTCTCTCAGAACACCGATAAAGAGCAAATTAAAAACTTATATGATGCTGCATTAACCCAAGGTAAAGGGTATGATTGGTTAAATTACCTTTCAAATCAAATAGGTGGTCGGCTTTCGGGGTCTATACAAGCTCAGCAAGCTGTAAATTATACGAAATCTCAATTAGATTCTTTAGGTCTTGATAAAGTTTGGTTGCAGCCTGTAATGGTACCGAAATGGGTAAGGGGTACACCTGAATTCGCGTATTTTGAAACCAGCCCTGGTGTAACTACCAATGTGGCAATTTGTGCCTTAGGTGGCTCTGTAGCAACTCCTCCTAAAGGAATAAAGGCGAACATTATCGAGGTTAGTGGTATTGATGATTTAGCTGCTTTGGGAAAGAATAAGATTCAAGGTAAAATTGTTTTCTTCAACAGACCGATGGATCCTACTCAAATAAATACATTTAATGCATATTCAAATTGTGTTGATCAGCGTTATTCAGGTGCATTAGAGGCTTCGAAATATGGGGCTTTAGGTGTCATCGTAAGGTCTATGAATTTGCGATTAGACGATTTTCCACATACTGGTTCTATGGGGTATGGTGAACAAACGGTTAATGATAGAATACCTGCTGCGGCAATAAGTACGAACGCTGCAGATTTACTTAGTATATCTTTAAGGTTGAATCCAGAAATCAATTTTTATTTTAAGCAGAATTGTAAGCAATTTCAAGATGTTGAATCTTATAACGTTATAGGTGAGATTATAGGAAGCTCTAAGCCAGAAGAAATTATTGTGGTTGGTGGACATTTAGATTCTTGGGATTTAGGTGATGGTTCTCATGATGATGGTGCAGGTTGTGTACAAAGTATGGAAGTTCTTAATCTTTTTAAGAAAACTGGATATAAACCTAAGCGTACCATAAGAGTAGTCCTTTTTATGAATGAGGAAAACGGTTTAAGAGGTGGTACAAAATATGCAGAAATAGCCGATGCTAATAATGAGAAGCACATTTTTGCATTAGAGAGTGATTCAGGAGGCTTTACACCACGAGGTTTTACTTTCGACAGCTCTGATAAAGATTTTGAAAAAGTTAAAGGTTGGAAACCGTTATTTGAACCTTACCTAGTACATTATTTTGAAAAAGGTGAAGGTGGAGCTGATATTGGTCCGTTGAAAAAAGATGGTTTGGTTTTAGCAGGTTTACGACCAGATTCGCAACGGTACTTCGATTATCACCATGCTGAAAATGATACCTTCGAACATGTCAACAAACGTGAGCTCGAATTGGGGTCAGCTTCTATGGCAAGTTTAATTTATTTGGTAGATAAATATGGATTCTAGTAAATAGCTGGTGATATTATAATGAAACATATAAGTAGCTCTTACTATTTATTAGTCACGCTACTGCGAATATTTTCAATCTCTTTAGCCGTAATTGAGGCTGGCTTATATCTTAGATTCTTGAAATAATTTATAATTATACCAAGATATTTTTAAAAATACATCTTCTACTCCTTAAAAGTGCTAATAAAAAGATTCATCTGCTTTTAGCCTGTAACTTACGAGGTTATTGAAATAGCTAAAACAACCAAATCGTTAAAATTCTTTACCTTTGTCCTATATCTAAAAATAGTATAATGGAAGAAGGAATTTATGCCAAGTTCAATACAAACAAAGGTGAAATATTAGTGAAATTAACCCATGAGAAAACTCCTGGTACAGTAGGTAATTTTGTTGCTCTTGCAGAAGGAAATAAAGAGAATAGTGCAAAAAGTAAAGGAGAACCTTTTTATAATGGTTTGAAATTTCATAGAGTTATTCCAGATTTTATGATTCAAGGCGGTTGTCCACAAGGTAAAGGAACTGGCGACGCTGGTTACAAATTTGATGATGAATTTCATCCAGATTTGAAACACGATGCACCAGGTGTACTTTCAATGGCAAATTCTGGTCCCGGTACTAATGGGAGTCAGTTTTTTATAACACACGTGCCAACTCCTTGGTTAGATAATAAGCATACTGTTTTTGGTAAAGTAGAAGCTGGCCAAGATGTAATTGATGCAATAGAACAAGACGATAAAATTGAATCTTTAGAGATAGTTAGAGTAGGCGAGGAAGCTAAAAAATGGGATGCAGTAAAAGCATACGAGAATTTTAATTCTTCTGGTGAAGTACGTGTAGCTGCTGAAAAAGCAAAGCAAGATGCTGAATTAGATAAAGTTGCTGCTGGTTTTGAATCTACCGCATCTGGACTTCGTTATAAGATGATTCAAAAAGGTGATGGTGCAAAAGCTGAAAAAGGAAAACAAGTATCTGTTCATTATGAAGGTTCGCTTTTGTCTGGTGAAGTTTTTGACTCCTCTTATAAGCGCAATTCACCTATTGATTTTCAATTAGGTATTGGTCAGGTTATTCCAGGTTGGGATGAAGGAATTTTACTTTTACAAGTTGGTGATAAAGCCCGTTTTGTAATTCCATCAGATTTAGCATATGGTTCAGCAGGTGCTGGCGGAGTAATTCCCCCAAATGCAACATTAATTTTTGATGTGGAGTTAATGAAAGTAGGATAAATAATAATTTATCCTTAAAATATTATAACACCTTTATCGTAATGATAAGGGTGTTTTTTTTTAATGCGACTTAAGCTTTGTGTACTTTACTTTTTTCGGGCAGTAAAGCTACCTAACAATAAGGCGATATTAATAATCAGCAAAACTAGAAAAACGGTAAAAAATGTGGTCATAAATACATGAATAAGGTCGGGGAACTTTAATATGTTTAATCAATAGATAGACAATCACTTAAATGGTTGCGTAATGTTTATATAAATTTTGAAAATATTTTAAAAAGAAGCATAAAAAAACCCGAACCATTGGTTCGGGTTTAATACTATAAAAAAGTTAAATCGTTACCTAGTCAATTACCTTCACATTAACGGCGTTTAATCCTTTTTTACCTTGTTGTAGTTCAAATTCCACAACATCACCTTCTCGAACTTCATCGATTAAGCCAGAAATGTGTACAAAATGATCTTCGTTTGAACCATCTTCAGTGATAAAACCATAACCTTTGGAATCATTGAAGAATTTTACTGTCCCTTTACTCATAATAGAAAAATTAAATATTAATTAAAGCGCAAATATAACTTTTTTTTATTTAATAAATTAAATTTTTATACGTTATCTTAAGGTTAAGAATTGTTCTCTAATGTATTGAGAATGAACTCATTTTTGAACCTAGGCAGTAGGGTCTGGTGTCATTCTTAAGTACGGTTTTATCTCAGTAACTCCCTTAGTAAACATTTCTTTAGCATCAACAGTAGATATCGCTGGGCTAACCACTACATCTTTACCGTGTTCCCAGTTAGCTGGTGTTGCAACTTTATGGTTTGCAGTTAACTGCAAAGAATCAATAACTCTTAATAATTCATAAAAGTTTCTACCTGTTGACGCAGGGTATGTTAAGGTAAGTTTTACACTTTTATCAGGCGCAATTATAAAAACCGAACGTACGGTAAGGTTGTTATCGGCATTTGGATGTATCATATCATACAAATGAGAAACTTTTTTATCTTCATCGGCTATAATTGGAAAATTAACTGTGGTATTCTGCACTTCGTTTATATCCTTGATCCACTCGGCATGAGACGCTGCGCCATCTACACTAAGAGCAATCATTTTTACATTTCTTTTATCGAATTCATCTTTGAATTTAGCCGCTGTTCCTAACTCTGTTGTGCATACAGGTGTGAAATCAGCAGGATGTGAGAATAAAATTCCCCAACTATCTCCTAAATAATCATATAAGTTAATGGTGCCCATTGAACTATCTGCGGTAAAATCTGGAGCTTTATCTCCTAATCGTATTGTTGCCATCTGTATGGTTTTTTAGTTAAACTGTTATATCCTATAAAATTACTAGAATATTAAACTACGCCTAAAAGTTTTTGGTTAAAAGTCTATTAAAATTTCTACTTTTAAATCATGGAAGATTTAGAAAAGTTAAGATATCCAATTGGTCATTTCAATTGTCCGGCTGAGATTTCAGAAGATGATATAAATTTATGGATTAATGTACTTGATAAGCTTCCCGAAAAGTTAACAAATCTCGTTGGTGAGTTCTCTGAAGTTCAATTAGATACTCCTTACAGAGAAGGAGGTTGGACGGTAAGACAGGTAATTCACCATTTGGCTGATAGCCATCATCATAGCTATACTCGTTTTAAATGGGCGCTGACCGAAAACAGACCTTTAATTAAAGCGTATTTTGAAAAAGAATGGAGCGAACTGTTTGATGCTAAAACAGCTCCGATAGAATTATCATTAAATTACCTAACCGCATTACATGCAAAATTAGTTTATCTGGTAAAAGGTATTTCGTCAGAGGATTTTAAAAAATATTATATTCATCCCGTGGGAAATGTCAATGTATCAGTAGCCGAAAATTTAGGTAAATACGCATGGCATAGTAATCACCATTTTGCACATATAAAGAATTTGGCTGTAAGAAACAATTGGTAATATTTCTACTGATTAAATTTTCTTCAATAATACAAACATTGGTTTTTCTTCCTCAATGACATTTTCAAAAGGAACTTTGGTGGTGTTAATTATTGAAAAATTATTGGCTAAATAGAAAGGTAGGGCGGGTCCGTTTTGCATAGATTCTAAAAATATTGCCTTTTTCGAAAGTTCTTTCGCCTTGTTTTCAATAAATTTTAGTGTTTCTCTGCCAATTCCTAAGCCAGTAAATTCTTTTAGAATATAAATTTTGTCTAAATATAGTGCTTGAGATTTACTCAATTCGGCAACGGCCATGTCTAAATTTATTTTTAAAAGTCCAACATAAATACCATCCAATTTTAGTAAATAGAGTACAGTATTTTTATCTTGTTCTTCTTTTAAAAGCACCTCTTTCGTGAAACTATTTTGAATATAAGTCGATGTGTCGCCATTTGGCCAAAGATGCCTGTAATGTTGATTATATGCCTTAGTGCCAATGGTAATATAGTTGTTATAGAGAGATGGAATTAATTGCTCAAATTGAACGTTATTCTTCATTTTAAATGCTAAATATAATTTAATACAAAATGGATATAGGAATCTATAAAATCTAAACTTTTGGTTTCCATTTAATATTGCAACCGATACTGGGCTTTTGATTTGAATCGATTTTCTTTCCAGACAATAAATTATCTATAGCGTTTCTAAGGTCTTTTCCATTTAAAGGGAGTTTATTACCTGGTCTAGAATCGTCTAATTGCCCCCTGTATACAAGCTTTAATTTACCGTTAAAAAGATAGAAATCTGGCGTGCAAGCAGCATTATAATCTTTCGCAACTTCTTGATGTTCATCATACAAATATGGAAATGTATAATTTTCGGCTTTTGCCTTTAGTCTCATAAAATGTGGCGCATCTTCCGGATAATTTTCAACATCATTACTAGAAATGGCAATAAACCTTATTCCCATGTTTTCATAATCTTTGGCTAATCTTGTAATTTCAGGATTTACATGTATAACAAAAGGGCAATGATTACAGATGAACATAATCACAGTGCCTTTCGACCCATTTAGGGCATGAAGATTCATCGTTTTTTGACTAACTGTGTCTAATAAACTAAACTCTGGTGCTACCGTGCCCAAAGCCAACATATTGCTTTCGGTTCTTGCCATACAATTATAAATTTTATGTTACTAAGTTAAGGAATAAAAAATCTTGTAATTGGTCTATACAATTGCTAAATTCAATAGACATTTAAAATTAATATTATGAAGAATTCATATCCATCCCTTTCAGTTGCGATTCAAGATTTACAAAAGGAGGGATACACGGCAGATTTTAACCTATGCAATGCAGGTGATGAACATAAACATAAAAAAAGTATTCATAAGGCAACTGAATTAGATGTCATTAAGTTTTATCGATTTGAGGGTATGAGCGACCCAGGCGATAATACTATTTTGTATGTTATAGAAACTACGACTGGAGAAAAAGGTTTATTAGTTGACGCTTACGGCATGTATGCAGGGAATGTTCCGCAAGATTTAATTAAAAAACTTAAAATCATTCAATGAGCGATACTATTAATTGGAACGATTTCAGTAAAATTGATATGAGAGTAGGAACTGTAGTTGCTGTTTTTAATTTTCCAGAAGCGCGAAATCCTTCTTATAAACTACATGTTGATTTTGGAGAAGAAATAGGCTTAAAGAAAACTTCTGCTCAGATTACCGATAAATATAAAAAAGAGGAGTTGATAGGACAGCAGGTTATTGCTGTTATCAATTTTCCAAAGAAACAAATAGCTAATTTTATGAGTGAATGTCTTATATTGGGTGCTGTTGAAAGTAGTTCAGTGGTTTTAATTCAGCCACAAATGGAAGTGCCAAACGGATTAAAAATTTCTTAGTTTATTGACTGAAAACCTTTTAGATAACGTTCATATTAATTTTGATACAGGTTCCCTATGGGTTATGAATCTTGTATTGGGTTTGGTTATGTTCGGTGTCGCTTTAGAAATTTCAATTAATGATTTTAAGCCATTATGGGTAAAGCCAAAAGCACTAATACTTGGCCTATTTAGTCAATTTATTTTACTTCCGGCGGTAACTTATCTTTTGATCGTTTTTATAGAACCCTTACCAAGCATTGCCTTGGGTATGTTTATGGTAGCTGCCTGCCCAGGTGGTAATATTTCTAATTTCATCTCTTATCTTTCTAAAGCAAATACAGCCTTATCTGTTAGCCTAACCGCTATAGCAACACTTTTGGCGATAGTAATGACCCCATTAAATTTTCATTTCTGGTCAATGCTCTATGCGCCAAGCTCGAGTTTAATACAAGATATTTCAATTTCACCTTTCGAAATGATTAAACTCGTATCGCTACTTTTGGGTTTGCCTTTGGTTTTAGGTATGTACGTGAATTACTATAGACCAACTCTAGCTAAAAGACTGGCTAAGAATTTAAAAGTGGTTTCATTGCTCTTCTTTATATTTTTGGTATTTATTGCATTGTATAATAATCGTGTAATTTTTATGGATTATATTATTTATGTTTTTTGGATTGTTTTAATTCATAATCTTATTGCTTTTTCAACAGGATATAGTGTTGGTAAATTATTTCGATTACAGGAAGATAGTGTTAAGTCTATCACCATTGAAACGGGAATACAGAATTCTGGCTTAGGCTTATTATTGATTTTCACTTTTTTTGATGGATTAGGTGGTATGGCACTACTTGCTGCTTTCTGGGGAATATGGCATATAGTATCTGGACTCATTTTGGCAGCGTTTTGGACTGGTAAACTTAGCACTAAAGAAACAATAGCTTGAGCGGTTTTGTATATACCATAGTTAAACTTATTGTAAAGACGGGACTCTATACCTATCACAAAAAAATAGAAATTACAGGACTTGAGAATATTTCTGAGGATAAACCTGTTATTTTTCTCCCCAATCATCAAAGTGCATTGATTGATGTTTTATTAATTGCAACTGATTGTCGACGAAAACCATATTTTTTAACTCGTTCAGATGTATTTTCTAGCTCTTTGTTAAATCGTGTATTTTCCTATTTTAGAATGTTACCCATCTACAGAATGAGAGATGGTAGAGAAACGCTGGTTAATAATAATTTCATTTTTGATACCTGTTCTGAAATATTAAATAGGGGAGAGGCACTAGTTATTTTTCCAGAAGCGAATCATAATCTTCAACGTAGGGTTAGAACACTTAGTAAGGGGTTTACAAGAATAATTTTGAGAAGTTTTGAGCTTAATCCTAATTTGGATATTCAATTGATTCCTGTGGGGTTAAATTATAAGAATGCAGTTAATTTCCCCGATGAAGTCTCAGTCCATTTTGGAAAGCCTATATCCGCCAAAAGCTTATATGATGCGGAAGATGTCAATAAATCAAGCCGAACAATAAAAAACAAAGTTTCTTCAAGTTTAAAAAAGCTTACCACTCATATTCCAAAGAAAATAGATTATGATGCTACAATTAATAGGCTGGCGTATGAGAAAATTAGTTTTTTAAATCCTGAGTTAGTAAATGATAAGATTCAATCATACATCAACGAAAATGTTGTTGATACAGTTGAGTCATTGCCGAAAGTGGAAGCAAAGGAGTATAACTTTCTAAAAATAATCTTTGTCGGATTAAATTTTCCTATCGTTCTTCTATGGCGATTATGGTTGAAACCAAAAGTGCCTGAAGATGAATTTATGGGTACTTTTAGATTCGCATTTGGTTTAATCTTCTTTCCAGTTTACTTACTGCTTATTTTTATTACCATATCGTTATCTCTGAATATGGGAATAGCACTTTTTGCGGTATGTTTACTTTTGGTTCTAAATTTACTATTAGCTAAATTCGGTTTATGATAGAAAATCAATGGTAAAAGTATCTCCATTTTGTTTTACTTAAAATTATCACTTTTTTTAAATAAATAGTCTTCAGCGATAGTTTGCTGTTTGTATGTTGATTTGTCTTTAGAATTGTATTTAATATATGAAGGCTATGTTGGGAAATAAAAAACGATCCTTAATATTAAGGATCGTTTTTTATTTTAAAATATTCTTAGATTAGATGTCCTCAAAGCTTACATCTGTAAAACTTGAGGTTCCTGTAGAAGTTTTCTCAACTTCTGGTTCGATTTCTGTTTCTTCTTTTTTGAAATCTTTTTGATGTCTTTCAGATATTACTTCAGAACCTTTTTCATTAATGATGAAATCCATCATTTCTTCCACATTCTCCTTAAAGGCTTCAAAATCTTCTTTGTATAGATAAATTTTGTGTTTTTTATAATGGAAAGATCCATCATCGTGCGTGAATTTCTTGCTTTCAGTTATCGTTAGATAATAATCACCTGCTTTGGTACTTCTTACATCAAAAAAATAAGTCCTTCTGCCAGCGCGTAAAACTTTGGAGTGAATTTCTTCCTGATCTGATAAATCTCTTTCGCTCATTTCTTATGTTTAGTGTCGTTATACTATCAAAAATGGAAAAAAAAACGCTATCTGACAACAATTTTCTAATTTTCTTTCTCTGAAAGCTGTTTACGGTAAAGCTCTTTATAATAGCCATCCTTACTATTTAATTCCTCATGTGTTCCTTCTTGAATTAGTCTTCCATCTTGTAAAACAAGTATTTTGTCAGCATTTTTAGCAGATGAAACTCGGTGACTTACAATAAGCGTAGTTCTATTCTTAGAAGCTTTTTTAAGATTATTCAAGATTTCTTCTTCTGTTTCTGTATCAACAGCAGAAAGACAATCATCGAACAAATATATTTTAGGATTTTTAATTAGTGCACGAGCAATCGAGACTCGTTGTTTTTGTCCACCACTCAAAGTAATTCCCCTTTCTCCTAATACAGTGTCATATTTTTTAGAAAAGCCCATGATATTTTCATGAACTACGGCATCCTTAGCAATGTCAATTATCTCTTGATCAGTTGCATTTTCTTTGCCAAATTTTATATTGTTCTTAATACTATCGGAAAACAAAAAGGCATCTTGTGGTACTGCACCTATAGATTCCCTTAAATTAGTAAGGTCAAAATCTTTTATTGGTTCGTCATCAATCAATATTTCACCAGAGGTGGTGTCATATAATCGAGCAACTAAATCTAAAATAGTCGATTTGCCTGATCCAGTTTTACCCAGAATAGCTATTGTTTCACCCTCATTTATAGTAAAAGAAAGATTAGTCAGTGCCGTAATTTCTGTATCTTCATAAGTAAAGCCAACATTTTTGAACTCTATTTTGCCTTTAATCTTATGATCATGGGTCGGGGTATTTTTTAATTCAGGTGCAACGTTTAAAAATTCATTAATTCTTTCTTGGCTCGCGGCGGCCCGTTGAACAATAGATGTTAACCAACCTACAATAGCAACTGGCCAAGTAAGCATATTCACATATAGAATGAATTCTGCAATAAGGCCAACACTTATTTCACCCGCAAGATATTGTTTGCCGCCAATGTAAATGACCAGAATATTACTAATCCCAATCAACAAAATCATAAGAGGAAAGAACCAAGCATTTATTTTTGCGAGACTAACACTCTTTTCTTTTCCGTCAATGGCAAGAGTTCTTAATTCATCATTCGTCTGTGGTTCTAAAGCATACGCTTTAATAACGGTAACCCCTGAAAATACTTCTTGTGTAAAAGTTGATAAGGTGGATAAATATTGCTGAACGATTGTACTTCTTTTATGAATGACTTTACTGATTTGATAAATCAATACAGATAAAATAGGTAATGGTAATAAGGTATATGCAGCTAAAGTTGGAGCTTTAATAAACATTAAAGGAATTAAACATGCGAATAAAGTAAGTGTTTGTATGCCATACATTATTGCAGGGCCAGCATACATTCGAACCTCATTTACATCTTCACTTATTCTATTCATTAAATCGCCTGTTCTATTCTTTTTATAGAAGTTCAGACTTAATTTCTGATAGTGATCAAAAATTTCATTTTTAAGATCATATTCAATATATCTTGAAATATTGATAATAGTCTGCCGCATTAAAAAAGTGAAAAAGCCAGATAATAAAGCAGCACCCACTATAATTAAGATGTAGTTTAATAGTAGTTCTTGTGCTGTTGATTTTGCTATTTCAGCAGCAATAAACTTTTCAACAACAGAAATAGATTTATTGACATAAGAAGGCATTACCAATTGAAAAAGTCTGGCCACAATGGTAATAATGATTCCTAGAAAAAGTTTAAGCCGATATTTCTTGAAGTATTTATTTAGGTGCTTAAGTTCTTTCATAGGTTGTTCAAAAAAAAGAAGATTATATATATTCTTTGTTCAAAGATAGTTTTTTGCCCTAAAACCATATGTTATAAATAAGCTAAGATAAATACGATTGCTATTGTGACCCTTTAAATAGATACTTACCTTTGCGGCTTTAATTAATAATTTATTAAAAAAGTTCTTTAAAATGCTTACAAGAAGGCACATTAGGGTTAAAGTAATGCAAAGCATTTACGCACTAATTCAATCCAAGGATGATTCCTTGCAAAAACAAGAGAAGTTTTTAAAGGTAAGCATAGAGAATACCTATACGCTTTATTTGTTGTGGTTAAGTCTTTTTGTCGAAATTCAGAAAAAGGCTGCAGAACAAATTTCTCTTTCGGCTAATAAATATATTTCCGATAAAAAGCAAGAATTCCCAAATCCTAACAAATTTATTCAAAACAGATTATTGTTACAGATTGTAGACAATAAAATGTTAGCTGAAGAAATTACCCATAGAAAATTGGACAATTGGTATTTAAATGAGGAGTATGTGAAACTTATCTATAAAGAAATTATAGCTAGTGAAGTATATGAATCTTACATGTCTAAACCAGAAAGTGATTATGCTGCTGACAAAGAATTGGTGATGACACTGTTTAAGACAATTATTGCCCCCAATGAAAAAATTTACGACTATTTCGAAGACGATAAATTAACGTGGGTAGACGATTTTCCTATTGTAAATACCTTTGTGCTAAAGCATTTGAAAAAAGCTAAACAAGTACATCCAGAATCTTATTTTCTACCAAATTTATTGAAAGATGATGATGATATGCAATATGCATTGAAACTTCTTTCAAGAACTTTATTGAAAAATGAAGAATTAGAAAAAGAAATTGAGGGTAAAACACCAAATTGGGACAAAGACCGTATTGCAGAGATAGATAGTATTCTATTGAAAATGGCCATCTGCGAGTTGCTACACTTCCCTTCAATACCAGAAAGAGTAACTATCAATGAGTATTTAGAGATAGCTAAGGAGTATTCAACCCCAAAGAGTAGCATATTTATAAATGGTATTTTAGATAAACTTACCAAAGAATATAAAGCAGAAGGAAAGCTTAACAAAATGGGTAGGGGTCTATTATAAAAATATTTTATAATTTTACATTTAATTGATTAAATAATAATAGTATGAAAAAAATAGTTCTAATTGTTGGTTTAGTATCAATGGTAGCCTTTACTTCTTGCAAGGATAATGCATCAAGTAAAATTAAAACGGATAACGTAACTGAAGCTGCTGTAAGAGATGAAGCTGCAAAAGCAGTACCGGTAATGTCTTTTGAGAAGGCAGAACACGATTTTGGAACAATAGAGCAAGGAACGCCTCAGGAAACGGTTTTTCTGTTTACCAATACAGGTAACGCTCCACTTATTATTACAGATGCAAAAAGTAGTTGTGGTTGTACAGTACCTAATCCACCAAAAGACCCTATTGCTCCTGGTGAAACTGGTGAGTTGAAAGTGAATTTTAATGGTTCAGGTCAAAATCAAGTAACTAAAACAATTACAGTTACAGCGAATACTGAAAAAGGTTCAGAACTTTTGAGAATCAAAGCTTTTGTTAATCCAAAAGGCGCAGCTCCACTAGGACCTGTTAAATAATTATAAATTACAGATATACCAAAAATGGGTGATATAGGGCAGTTTCTTCCGATGATTTTGATTTTTGTGGTCGCATATTTTTTTATGATTCGACCTCAAATGAAAAGACAAAAGGATGAAAAGAAATTTTCAGCAGAATTAAAACGTGGTGATCGTGTTATTACTAAAAGTGGTCTGCACGGTAAGGTCGTAGATTTAAATGAGAAAGATTTTTCTTGTATATTGGAAACAATGGCAGGAAAATTAAAATTTGATAGATCTGCCATATCCATGGAAATGAGCACTAAGTTAAACGCTCCAGAAAAATAAATTTTTCAAATCTTATATAATAGAACACCGATGGAAACATCGGTGTTTTCTTTTGACTAAAATCGGTATATTTAGTAAAACTAAATAATCGCCATGCTACAAAATAGAAGAAGTTTTATTAGAAAAGGAACAGCAGGATTAGTAATGACTGGAGCTTCATTTATGTTTCCGATGGAACTATTATCTATGATGCGGAAAAAAGTAGGACCGAATGATACAATTAATGTTGGTTTGGTTGGATGTAACGGAATGGGTTTTTCCGATTTATCTTCCTTTCTTAAAATGAGTGAAATCAATGTAATTGCGCTTTGTGACGTTGATGAAAATGTTTTACAAGCTAGAACTGCCGACTTAGAAAAAGCAGGTATAAAGAAGCCAAAATGGTATGGTGATTATAGAAAGTTATTAGAGAATAAAGACATTGATGTAATTATAATAGGTACGCCGGATCATTGGCATTGTTTACAACTCACAGATTCTTTACAGGCCGGTAAAGATGTTTATTGTGAGAAGCCAATCGCGAATTCTGTGCAAGAGGCAAATATAATGTTAGATTTTGTACAATCGAGAGATAGGATGGTTCAGATAGGGCAATGGCAACGTAGCCAGCCCCATTTTGTAGATGCCATTAAATTTGTACACTCCGGTGCTCTTGGTGAAATAAGACTGGCAAAAGCTTGGGCGTATCAAGGTTGGATGAAACCAGTGCCAATAGTCCCAGATTCACAGACACCAAACGGTGTTGATTATAAAATGTGGTTAGGTCCGGCACCAGATAGACAATTTAATTCAAATAGATTTCATTTTGATTTTAGATGGTTTTGGGATTATGCTGGCGGATTAATGACAGACTGGGGAGTACATTTAATGGATTATGCCCTTTATGGTATGAAAGCTGAAACTCCGAAATCTGTTATGGCATTAGGGGGTAAATTTGCTTACCCTAATGATGCCTCTGAAACTCCAGATACTTTACAAACCGTTTACGAATATGACGGATTCTCTATTCTTTGGGAACATGCAACAGGTATTGATGGAGGTAATTACGGTAGAAACCATGGTATAGCTTTTATCGGTAATAATGGAACTTTAGTATTAGATAGAGGTGGATGGGAGGTGATACCCGAAAAGGAATTTCAAGGTTGGGGTAAAGATGGCATCCCTAAAATGGAAGCCGTATCTTATGATAACGGAGGTTTAAGCGGTTTAGATTTACATACCAAAAATTTTATTGAGGCCGTTAAAAACAGAGATAATTCTTTATTGAATGCACCCATAAAAGTGGGGTATGATGCCGCATTGGTTTCACATATGGGTAACGTAGCATTCAAAACAGGGAATAGAATTTATTGGGATGAAAAATCAGGTAAATTTAAGAATGAAGAGGCTAATCAATTTTTAAAAGCCAATTACCATAATGGCTGGAAACTTCCTACCTTATAAATTCAGATAAAATTTATTTTCGGTAAAGATCATTAAGACCGTAACCGTTTAATATTAAAGGTACTATTTTATTTAGTCGAGTTAATTTCGTTTTCTCTTGTTTTGCAGAATTTATGTATTCAGTATACTCTTTTTGTTCTGAGTATGTGAGTTTTTGAAAGGCATTTTCAAGTGATTCATTCTGTTTAAATTCTAACGATAAGTGCGGTGGTATAATTATTATTTCTTTCGGTTTTTTTGAAATAGAAATTTGTAATCCTTTCTTTTGATTCTCGATAGCCTCTAAGATATAGGCACATACTTCTGTATTGTTTATTTCCGCTAGCGATTTAAATCTCCAATGCCGCATTGCTTTGGTTTTGCCTTCTTGGGAATTTTCTAGAACTTTTTTTGGATCACTTAAAAAGACGCCATTAAAAAACCAAATGCCAAAATGGGATTTGAATTTACAAATGGCAATAATATTTTTATTTTGGAAAGTGTATGTCGGAAAGCTCCATTTAAAGGTTTCTGATAATTTACATTTTAAGGCCAACTGCCTTAATAGAACAACTTCATTTTTAAATGTGTGTTCTTCATTAAAAAAATTTTTTATTTTCTCGTCTTTGTCCAAAACTTTATTGGTGTGCGGTTAATTCACAAATTCGAACAATAACCTCTATTGCTTTCTGCATACTTTCTACTGGTACATATTCATATTTACCATGAAAATTGTGGCCCCCAGCAAATATATTAGGGCACGGCAGTCCCATATAACTCAATTGTGAGCCGTCTGTTCCTCCTCTAATGGGTTTAATTATCGGTTTTACTCCAATATCTTCCATAGCTTTTTTGGCTATTTCTACAATGTGGTATACCGGTTCTATTTTTTCTTTCATGTTAAAATATTGGTCCTTTAACTCTATGGAAATACAATCATCATATTGATGGTTGAACTTTTTAACTAATACTTTTAATAATTCTTTTCGTTCATTAAATCGTTGCAAGTCGTGATCCCTTACAATTAATTCAATCGTCGCGTTTTCGATTTCACCATTTATAGTATGTACATGAAAAAAGCCATCTCTACCATCTGTTTCTTCTGGTATTTCGTGTTGTGGTAATTCACCAATAAATTTATTGGCAATAAGTATTGCATTGACCATTTTACCTTTTGCATATCCAGGGTGTACGCTTTTACCCTGTATAGTTATTTTAGCACCAGCAGCGTTGAAATTTTCATATTCCAATTCTCCAATCTGACTTCCATCCATAGTATATGCCCATTCAGCTCCGAATTTTTCTACATCGAATTTGTGGGCACCTCTACCAATTTCTTCATCTGGGGTAAAACCAATGCGTATAGTACCGTGTTTTATTTCTGGATGATTCACCAAATACTCCATTGCGGTTACAATTTCAGTAATTCCTGCTTTATCATCAGCTCCTAGTAGGGTAGTCCCATCCGTGGTAATTAATGTTTGTCCTATGTATTGTAATAGGTCGTGAAAATAGGAAGAAGATAGAATAATGTTTTTTTCCTTATTCAGTACGATATCCTTGCCATCATAATTTTTAATAATGTTCGGCTTTACATTTGTACCAGAAAAATCGGGAGAAGTATCAAAATGAGAAATAAATCCGATAGTAGGTACTTCGTATGCTACGTTAGATGGTAACGTTGCCATTATATACGCATTATCATCTATAGATACATCTAT
Organism: uncultured Maribacter sp.; assembly: GCF_963977385.1. GTDB lineage: Bacteria > Bacteroidota > Bacteroidia > Flavobacteriales > Flavobacteriaceae > Maribacter. The sequence goes on from NZ_CAXBOU010000003.1 coordinate 164,092, forward strand.
TAAACCTATTGAACGAAGTTCTTCTGCCAATTTATTAGCTAGATTCCATTGTTTTTCGGTGCTTGGGGTGGTCTCTGATGATGGATCACTTTGTGTGTCAATAGTAACATAACTTATAAAACGATCAATGATATGCTGCATAGTAAAACGATTTTATCAAAAATAGGGTTATAAATCGTAATTTAGTAAATGTAAGATTCTATAAATTTGATGATGAAGATATTTAGATTGTTGGCAGTGTTTAGTTCCTTTTTATTTTTTAATGGCGTGTTTGCACAAGCAGATTGTATTCTTGGTGTAGGTCTTACCAATGATTCAATAATTTCTGATGTCTTTCAGTTGAATGAGATGCAACATGAAAAATTAGTCAGTTTTAGTGCTGAATTAAAATATCGAAACGATTTATTGAATAATGAATTGCAAAATGTGAAAAATCGACACCCACAGAGCAACGTTAAAGAGTTAAGTCAATTAGCGGATAAATATAAAAGTGTGATGGATAGTATGGCTAGAGTTCAAACCATGATTGACAAAAGAATGTTGACTTTGTTTAATTTAAAACAATATGAATTATATCGGAATCTATGCAAAGAAGCTTCTCGTTCTCCTTTTATCATAATCCCAACTGTATACGCCGATAGTACTAGTATCGAAAACAGATAGAGTATTGCGCACCATTTTCAATTACACTTTTGTATTTTTGCGCATCTAAAATATATAAATGTACAGGCTTCTTATTAGACCTATTTTGTTTCTTTTCGACCCAGAAAGAGTTCATCACATAAGTTTTTCTTCTATCAAATTTTTATCTAAGATTGGACTATCTGGACTTTTGAAATCTATGTTTCTAATAGAGGATAAACGCTTGGAACGTGAGTTATTTGGATTGAAATTCAAAAATCCAGTTGGGTTGGCAGCAGGGTTCGATAAGAATGCGGTGCTTTATAACGAATTGTCAGATTTCGGATTTGGTTTTGTAGAGATAGGTACATTAACTCCAAAACCACAAGATGGAAATCCGAAGAAAAGACTATTTCGTTTAAAAGCAGATCACGCTATTATTAATCGAATGGGTTTCAATAACCATGGTGTTTTTGAGGCAGCTGAAAAATTAAAAAAAGAACATAAAGTTTTAATAGGTGGAAATATTGGGAAGAATAAGTTAACTCCGAATAATGAAGCTATTAAAGATTACTTAATTTGTTTTGATGCCCTATTTGACCATGTAGATTATTTTGTGGTTAATGTAAGTTCGCCAAATACACCGGGTTTACGTGAGTTACAAGATAAAGAGCCGTTAATGGCGTTATTAAATGAGTTACAATTAGAAAATTCTAAACTTAGTGTAAGAAAGAAAACTATTCGCAAACCAATTCTGCTGAAAATAGCACCGGATTTAACTGATAGTCAATTATTAGATATTATTGAAATTGTTGATACTACTAAAATTGATGGGGTTATTGCTACAAACACAACTATATCAAGGGAAAATTTAAAATCTCATGCGCTTTTAATTGAAGAAGCAGGTGGACTAAGTGGTGCGCCTTTAAAGAACAGAAGTACTGAGGTGATAAGGTTCTTAGCAGAGAAAAGTAATAAATCCTTTCCTATTATAGGGGTAGGCGGTATTCATTCTGCAGAAGATGCTATTGAAAAATTAGAAGCAGGTGCTGATTTAATTCAGTTATGGACAGGCTTTGTGTACAAAGGACCTGTATTGGTAAAGAAAATTAATAAGGCAATATTAGAAAAATATAGTAGTTAAAAATAAGCTAGAGTAGAAAGTACTCTTTACAAGTGTAGAGTTATACTAGTAAATTAACCTCAGTTGTAATTAAAATATAAGCCTTTGTACGTATTAGTTGTACAAAGGCTTTTGAATTTTTAGGTGTAAAATGCTACTGGTTTTTACTTTGTCCAATAATCAATTACTAAAACATCATCTAAATATGGAGTTAAGACTGCACCAAAAGCTTTATGGTCTGGGTGAGGTAAATAAATTGCACGGTCTTCTTCACTTTCAAAAGTGAGAAAAAATGCATGAGTAAAACCTTTTTCTAATCCTTCTGGGCTATTGTTTAGTCCCCATTCATATCCTTTTATTTGTTCAATTTTAGAAGGTAATGCGCTAAAGGCGTCTTCGACTTCTTTTATTTGTGCTTTTGTGGTTCCTTCTTTAAATTTAAAAAGAACTACGTGCCTTAAAAGGCTATCGGTCTGTATCATTACTGGTGAATTTGTTATTTCATTTGATGAGGCAAAAGCATTTGCCATGAACGAAATACTGATTAAAAGAACGAGTGCTTTAATTTTCATGATTTTATTAATTTTAAACAAGATATTAAAAATAGGTGTAAATACAGGTAATTTGTACTTTACATCCTAAACCAACCAATTAGCCAATTGAATTACGAAATCTTGCTGGCATTTTCAATAGCAACGTTTGCTTTGGCACTTTCGCCAGGGCCCGATAATATTTTTGTTCTCATACAGAGTATCAGTAATGGAAGAAAATTTGGACTTGCGGTAGTAGTAGGTCTAATGACCGGGTGTTTGGTTCATACAACTTTATTGGCTTTTGGTGTTTCGGCGGTTATAAAAGATAATCCCATCATATTTACTGTCATTAAAATTTTTGGTGCGGTTTACCTCTTATATTTAGCAATTTCGGTTTATAGAGCTGATGATTCTATTTCTATTGAAACTGAAAATAAACAGGTTAATAGTTTAAGTACATTATTTCGGCAGGGCTTTATTATGAATGTTTTAAACCCAAAGGTGACAATTTTCTTTCTTGCCTTTTTTCCGGGTTTTTTATTCTCTGATAGTATAAGTACAATTATTCAATTCTATGTTTTAGGCCTATTATTTATCATTATCTCTTCTATAGTATTTGGCAGTATAGCACTTCTATCTGGTAGTATTTCAGATTTTTTAGTAGGTAATAAAAGAACAGGATTCGTTCTTAAATGGGTTCAAATAATTGTCTTTATAGGGATAGCTATTTTTTTGCTTTTCGGATAGCTTATTTGTTGTTTAATTAAGTCTTACTTAATTTGAGTTCGTATTTTTACATAATGTCCGATTCCAAAATAAAAATAATAGAATGTCCTAGAGATGCTATGCAAGGCATAAAGGATTTTATACCTACAGATGAAAAAGTAAGGTATATACAGTCATTATTGGGTTGTGGCTTTAATACCTTAGATTTTGGAAGTTTTGTATCTCCTAAAGCAATCCCGCAAATGGTCGATACGGCAGAGGTTCTTTCTAATCTAGACCTATCGAAGACGAAAACGAAATTATTAGCTATTGTTGCGAATGTAAGAGGGGCAGAAGATGCGGTTTCACATTCAGAAATAGAGTATTTAGGATTTCCTTTTTCTATTTCTGAAAATTTTCAAATGCGAAACACCCATAAAACGATAGCTCAATCTGTAGAAACGTTACAAGAAATTTTTAATTTGGCAGATGCAGCCAATAAAGAAGTAGTAACGTATATTTCGATGGGGTTTGGTAACCCGTACGGTGATCCTTGGAATGTTGAAATTGTAGGGGAATGGACAGAAAGATTGGCGAAAATGGGTGCTAAAATATTGTCATTGTCAGATACAGTAGGTTCTTCGGATCCAGAAACCATTTCCTATCTATTTTCAAATCTGATTCCGAAATATCCAAATATAGAGTTTGGCGCTCACTTACATACTACACCAACGAAATGGCATGAAAAAATTGCTGCTGCGTATACTTCTGGTTGTCGACGATTTGATGGAGCTATTCAAGGTTTCGGTGGCTGTCCTATGGCTAAAGATGATTTAACAGGTAATATGCCTACAGAGAAAATGTTATCTTATTTTACATCTGAAAAAATAGAAACTGGTGTTAATTGGATGGCTTTTGAAGCATCTTACAACAAGGCTACCGAACTATTTTCTAAATACCATTAGGGGTACTGTCTTGATAGTTTTATTAATATTATTATCGAATAATTAAGTTTATTTAGATTTAGTACAAATAAAATTTGCTCATGTTCATATTGATTTTAAATTTGCATTCCGTTAACAAATTCATCTATAACGAGTCCAAATAAAATTAATAGTATCATGAAGTACGCTTTTCTTTTAGTATTTATACTAACAATAGGTTTTGTAAATGCACAAACAAAAACAGATTCTATAACCTTAGTTCCACAAACTCAACTTAATGCGGCTCAGCGTTTAATGTCTGGTAATTATGCATCTGCGGTAACGGTAGGGGCATATGCCGAAATGCTATACAATCAACCTGAAGGAGATAATGGCGAGTTAGATGTTCAACGAATGGTTCTTCTTTTTGGATACCGATTTAATGATAAAACCCAATTTGTTACAGAAGTAGAGCTTGAACACGTGAATGAAATATTTGTCGAGCAAGCATTTATTAATTATTCAGTTGGAAACAATATAAGTTTACGTGGTGGTTTAATGTTAGTGCCTATGGGTATTGTTAATGAATTTCATGAGCCTACAACGTTTAATGGTACTGAACGACCTGGTATGGATAATGCTGTTGTACCGACTACATGGCGTGAAATCGGTATTGGAGTTGCGGGTCGATTTAATAATTTAAATTTAGGATATCAAGCTTATGTTTTTAACGGTTTTAAATCAACTGAAGCAGATGGTTCGGGTGGTTTATCTGGGTTTTTAGGAGGCTCTAGTGGTTTGCGTGGTGGTCGTCAAAAGGCAATTCAGTCAACAATTGACAGTCCTACTTTATCTACAAAACTTGATTATTATGGTATACCCGGTCTGCGTGTGGGGCTTTCGACTTATTTTGGAAAAACTCAAGCAGAAGATGATATCGAAACTATTGACGGTGCAAATATTGGTATTGCGATGATTGGTCTCGATGCACGTTATGCGTATCAGCGTTTTACGGCAAGAGGTCAATTTATAAATGCTTCATTATCTGATACGGAAGATTATAATAATGCTACAGGAAGAGATTTAGGTAGTGCCTTGCGTGGTTTTTATGTTGAAGGGGCCTATAATTTGCTTCCAGTTGAAAAGGAACAAAAATTATTCATCTTCACTAGATATGAACAATATGATACTCATGCCAGTACAGATGGTAATTTGGTAAGAAATGAAGCATACGATAGAACTGATGTAACTAGTGGTTTAACATATCATATTGCGCCAGGGGTAGTATTAAAAGGAGATTATCAATTTAGAAGTAATGCGTTAGATGGTGATGATGTAAAAGATAGACTTAATTTTGGTATCGGAGTTTGGTTTTAATTGATTGAAAAAGATTGTGTTTTATGAAGTGCACATTAGGGATATACATATTGGGTTTAGTAACATTTTTTCTATTGTTGGGTTTTGGTCTTCCAAAGAATATTCAAAAGAAGGTTGATAAAGAAGTATCATCTTATTTTGGTATCGACTCTTTTACCATGGAGGGTATTTCAATATCAAATAATAATCAATTAGAATTGCCAAGTAAAATTAATGAAGACAATCTATTTAGAGTATTTGATGGTAAAAGCTCCATTGGTTATATTTTTGTAGAACAGGCACCAAGTAAAACTGCTAATTTTGATTACATGATTTTGTTAGATAATAATTTTAAGATATTGCACTCTAAGGTTTTAATCTATCGTGAGGAATATGGGGGGGAAATTGGTAGTAAGCGTTGGCTAAGACAATTTAATGGCAAAATACCAGGTGACCGTGTAAATCATGAAAGTAATATAGATGGTATTGCTGGAGCTACTATTTCTGTGCGATCAATGACCAATGCCATAGACGACCTTTTACAATCCATCTCCATATTGAAAGAACATAAAGCACTATAATGGAAATTAACGGTCTTTTATCGAAACTTCCAAAACCCGTTAGAGTTTTTATTGGCGCTTTTGTAATTATACTTTCCATAGGGTATTATACCGGTTTATTATTTGTCTCTGAAACCAGTACCACATCAGCTAATGGTATTGAAGAAAATTATTTAGGAAATGAATTAGATGAGAATGCTGAAGTCATGAAGTTTAAGAAAAGTAAAAGACAAATGTTGACTATTATTCATACCCACATACTGTCTATGTCTTTCATCTTTTTCTTGCTAGGTGTTTTAGTTTGGTTTACCAAACTACCTGTAAAACTTAAACTCTTCTTGACAGTAGAACCATTTTTATCTGTTTTGCTCACCTTTGGGGGAATTTATTTCCTATGGTTGGGCGTAAATTGGTTTAAATATGTAGTAATAGTATCTGGTATTTTAATGACATTTACGTATACTACTTCTGCGTTAATCGTACTGTACCAATTAACATTTTCGAATCAACATCCGAATAATTTTAACCAATAAAATTCACTATATTTGCACGCAATTAAATCCTTAATTGCTATGCAAGCCCACCAAAATAAAATTCTAGGAGAAGGTCTAACGTACGACGATGTATTATTGGTACCTGCCTTTTCAGATGTGCTTCCTAGAGAAGTGAACATCCAAACTAAATTCACAAGAAATATTACCATCAATGTTCCGATTATATCCGCAGCTATGGATACGGTTACAGAATCGAGAATGGCTATTGCCATGGCGCAAGAAGGTGGTATTGGTGTGTTGCATAAAAACATGTCAATAGAGCAACAAGCCTTAAAGGTTAGAAAAGTAAAAAGAGCTGAAAGCGGAATGATTTTAGATCCAGTTACATTACCTCTAAATTCTAAAGTGAAAGATGCTAAGGCCTACATGAAGGAGTATAGCATTGGAGGAATTCCTATCGTAGACGATAAAGGTAAGTTGTTGGGTATAGTAACGAATAGAGATTTACGTTTCGAAAAAAATAACGAACGACCAATTGCTGAAGTTATGACCTCAGAGAATTTGGTAACAGCTGCAGAAGGTACTTCTTTATCTGAAGCTGAAGATATTCTACAAGAACATAAAATTGAAAAGCTACCCGTAGTTGATAAGAATTATAAGTTGGTAGGTTTAATAACTTTTAGAGATATTACAAAACTAACTCAAAAACCTAGTGCCAATAAGGATCAATACGGACGATTACGTGTAGCTGCAGCATTAGGTGTTACTGCAGATGCAGTTGATAGGGCAACCGCCCTTGTAAATGCGGGTGTTGACGCTGTGGTAATTGATACTGCCCATGGACATACAAAAGGAGTAGTTGCAGTATTGAAAGCTGTTAAAAGTAAATTTCCGGATTTAGATGTTATCGTTGGTAATATAGCAACAGGTGAGGCGGCTAAATATTTGGTAGAAGCTGGTGCCGATGCAGTAAAGGTTGGTATCGGACCAGGTTCAATATGTACGACAAGAGTAGTTGCAGGAGTAGGTTTTCCACAATTTTCTGCGGTACTAGAAGTAGCTGCTGCCATAAAAGGTAGTGGAGTTCCTGTTATTGCCGATGGTGGAATTCGTTATACAGGTGATATACCTAAGGCGATTGCTGCTGGTGCAGATACCGTAATGTTAGGATCCCTTTTGGCAGGCACAAAAGAATCTCCAGGAGAAACTATTATATATGAAGGAAGAAAGTTTAAATCATATAGAGGTATGGGCTCTGTAGAAGCCATGAAACAAGGTAGTAAGGATCGTTACTTTCAAGATGTTGAGGATGATATTAAAAAATTAGTTCCGGAAGGAATTGTTGGTCGTGTACCTTATAAAGGAGATTTATTCGAAAGTATTCATCAATTTGTAGGTGGTTTAAGAGCAGGTATGGGATATTGTGGTGCTAAGGATATAGCAACATTACAAGATACTGGTAGATTTGTGAAAATTACCGCAAGTGGCATTAATGAAAGCCACCCGCATGATGTGACTATTACTAAGGAGAGTCCTAATTATAGTCGCTAAACAGAAAAAATAAGTGGTAGTTATAGTAACTACTCTGTGTTAGAAACAATTGTATTTTGTATTTGTTTTTAAATTATATTTGATGGATTTTGTGGATTTCTCTAATGAAATTCTCCATTGAATATGATGACAAATAATTCTGTCGTTGTTCGCTTTTTTCTTCTCTTTTTTATTTTTCTAATTCCATTAAGTTGTACCACTGAGGACGATAGTTCTGAGGTTCAATTGCAAATTTCAGAGAATAGTATTGTCTTGAATGAAAATGGGCATGGATCAATAGTGATTTCTTTATCGGGTAAAGGAGAATATACTATTGATTTTATTGAAATACCCGATTGGTTTAGCTTAGGCTTTAATGATAGTGAAGCTAAAGTATCTGAAGGTCATAGTCTAGAGTTAGAGGTTATAGCTGTTTCTAACCTTGTTCCAGGTGAGTATACGGGCACTTTAGTTATATCGGCTGTAGGTGCTAATTCTGTATCTCTACTTGTTACCTATGAAGTTTTGGCCGCCAACATGAATATATCAAAAAATACTCTTGATTTTGGCTATTTTGATAATGAATTAGAATTTGAGATATCAAACAATAACGGTCCTTCACTCAATTGGGAAATTCAGAATACTAATTCTTTCATAACATATGAACCTTCTTCTGGTAATTTAACTAATGGAGCATTTGTTTTGGTTAAAGCAAGTTTAAATAGGCAAGTTTTAACTTCAGATATTTCTGATTTTATTATAAATGTAAAGAGTGATTTAGAACAGACTATAGAGCAGAATATTAATATTGATTATTTCAAAGAAGAAAAACTTTTAATAGATGGCTCTATAGTCGATGCCGAGTACGATCGTGTAAATGATATTTTGATATTCGTTTCTACTTCCCCAAATGAAATTAAAAAGTATGACCCGAAAAATGGCGAGATAAGTAGTCTTAGTCTCAACATGGTACCTAATTGTGTGGCTATTGCTCAAGATGGTAAATATGCTGCTGTTGGCCACAACGGCCGTATTTCTTATATCGATATTCAAAATATGCAGCTTGCTCAATTTTATGAAGTTACTTGCGATGCAAATGACATTGTATTGGCTTCAAATAATTGGGTCTATGTTTTTCAAAAAGATTATCAAGGTTCAGAGTTTCGTTGTGTTTCTTTAGAAACTGGAATGGAAACACTAAGTGAAGGCTGGGGGTATTATAATTCTAAAGCGAAATTACATCCATCTGGTGATTACCTATATGTGGCCAATAATGGATTATCTCCTTCAGATTTTATGAAATATGATATTACCAATGGGGTAGGCGTCTTTTTATATGATTCCCCATACCACGGAGATTTTGATTTCGCCGGTAATATTTGGATTAATGAAAGTGGAGATAAACTGTTCGCAAAAAGTAGAAACGTATTCGACGCAACTAATGACCAGAATACTGATATGAAATATGATGGGGTATTAGATGGTAATCAAATGATTGCAACTATGGATGTGCATACGGAAAAAGATAAATTGTATGCAATTTTAGAAACTGGAGATGGCTGGCCTAAAATACCTGGTAATGTTGTTAATGTATATGATTCGGAGTTTTTAACGTTTCGATCTCAAATTGTTTTACCCGGTTTTTTGAAGAATGATGATGAGGAACATTCAGATTTTTATGATTCTGAAGGTCATTTTGGGTTTTTTAATACTAGTGGTAGCGAATTTTATGTTTTAGTTAAAACTAAGTCTAATTACAACGCATATGATGGTAGTAATCAATATTTTCCTGATGACTGGGCTATTGTGACTTTAGAAGTTGATTAATTTAGCTTAAATAGTTTCTATTTAGTTTGACCTTGAATGTTGGAATTAAAAAAAAGCCGATAAATAATAGATAGAATAATCTAAGACATAAAAAAAGAGGTCTATCATAGACCTCTTTTTTTATGTCTTAAAATATCAGTTCACAGAAGTGTCCAGTTGTTTTTGCAAAATTTGGACTCTTCTTAAATCGTCTGATGCTTGTAACACTTTTGATTTTAAGGATGGGTTTAAATCTGGATTTTCACTAAGGAACGTTTGTAATATTTCATTCGCTTCCTGTGCGGTGTAATTTCCTATGGTGCTACTTAACCATCGTTTTGGGAAAAAGATATCACCTGTTTTTTGAATTTCATCCAATAAATCAAGACTTGTTCTTAAATATTCAATTGATTCTTGTTGATTCAAATTATTCATAGCATTCGCTACCCATGATTCTTTAGCCCTGTTTTCTTCTTTACTAAGAGATTTAAAAAAGTTGGTTCTCGTTTGTAAGTCATTCGAAAGTGACGGAAGTAAAAACTTAAAACGTTTTAATTTATCCTGATTTGATATTGACTTTTCAGCTGTAACTAAAATGTTTTCGCTATCAGGGTGTCCATACAATGCCAAATCCATTGCTAATTCGATATAGTCATCATCATTTAGTTTTAAATCCTCAATCTTTATATTCTTTGTACATATGTCGTATAATCGTTGAAGAGATTTATCTGTATAACCAATAGATGAAAAAGTAGAGAACAAGGTCTTTTTAATATTGGCAGGAATTTTTTCTTGCAATTTAGTCCAGACTTGATTGGTAATTTCTTTTTGATAAAATAGGCGTTGTTCATCAGTTAGATATTTCCAATATAGGGTAGTGGTGTATCTAGAAATAAGCCCAATCAATAATTCATTCCTTTCATTGTTTAGTCCCTTTAAAAATAATTTTAAAGCAGATGAAGGTGCAACCTCTCCGTTTAGCATATTTTCAAATACATTTATATACGTATAGCCACGTGCAACTTGGTCACTGAGGTTAGTAATTATGTCTAAAGGTTCTGCTTGAATTGGAAATACCCCATAACCTTCTGCATTTGAATTATAGATAATAGCTTTAGGTTTAGGTAAACCAATAGTTTCTTTTAAATGAAACTTATTATCAAGCATATTTACGGTAAACGTTTTGGTTTCTTTAGGGTAAACGAATAGAATTTCGAAAGTCTGTGGCCAAATATTTTCACTGCCATCTTCGGCTTTCTGAAATAATTCAAATGAACTTATCTTATTATTTGCATCATATTTTATGGAGTCTTTAAAAATAGGTCTACTAGAATTATTGACCCAAACATTGCTCCAAGCTGCAATATCAGTCGATGATTTTTTGTCAAGAATTTCTATGAGTTCATCCCAAACAGCATTTTTATAGGCAAAAGAAGTTATATACTCTTGTATGCCACTTTTAAATGCTTCCTTTCCTAAAACGGTCTCAAGCTGTCGCATCATTATAGGTGCTTTATTATAAATGATACTTCCGTACAATGAACCTGCATTGTTGAGGTTTTCTAAGTCCTGTCTTATGGGATTCGTACCAAGAGTTCTGTCTTCACCATAGGCATTGGGGTAGTGGGTAATCATAAAAGCTAATTGATGGTCTATGTTAGGAAAGGCGGGATTCATGATTTTATCTGCCATGAAATTTGCAAATACTTCTTTCATCCATACATCATTAAACCAATTCATGGTTACTAAATCGCCAAACCACATATGAGATGTTTCATGAGCAATCAATTTTGCACGGCTTAATTTTTGATTTGCAGTAGCGCTCTCATCTAAAAAAAGAGAGCTTTCTCTATATTGAATGGCACCAACATGTTCCATGCCTCCATATTGAAAACCCGGTATTGCAGCAAAATCCATTTTTTGAAAAGGAAAAGGATATGCGGTGTAATTTTCTAGAAAGGATAATGATTGCTGATGTAGGTTAAAAATGGAATCGGTACTGTAGTTAATTTTTGTAGAATCGGTTTCTCGGTACAACATCGTCATTTCCAAATTTGACGGTTTTTGGGTTGCCGATTCAAATTTGCCTGCGACAAATGAAAAAAGATATGTGCTCATTTGATCAGATTCGCCAAAGTCGTGTTTTGTATATTCTTCTTGTTGTATTTTATTAACCTCTATAGTACCGCATAGCACTTTCCAGTCGTTAGGGGCTGTTATACTTAACGTATAAACTCCTTTTATGTTAGGTTGGTCAAAACAGGGGAATAATGTTCTAGCACGGTCTGGTACTAGTAAAGTGTAGAGGTAATCCTTATTTCTATTCAAGGAAAGTTCCCCAGCAATAAATTCTATGGTAACTGAATTTTGTCCCTTTTTTAAATGCTCTTTTGATAAAACAATGTGCTCATTAATATGCTTAATGCCAACAGAATTATCATTGATGGCTACCGATTTTATTTTATCAGTTTCTTCCTTGAAATCTAAATAAATAGCTTCGTTGGACTGGTCTAAATTGAAATCTAAAATTAATTTAGAATGTATGGGGTTTTTCTGTTCTTCGGGAATCTGAAAACTAAGATTGTAATGTACGTTAGAAATTCGAGAGCTCCTATTGGTTGCCATTCCTAAAGAAACGCCAGACTTTATGTCTTTGGTAGCTTGTGGGTTATTGTTACAAGAGATAATTACGGAAATCCAGAAAAAAAAGTAAAATACCTTCTTCATATGTTGGTGATTATATGTTGAAGTGAAAGTACTTTAATGGAAATTTCTTTCCAATTTAAAGTTTGAATTAACTCTAAATAAAAAAAATTGGTTACTCAAGAGAAGAGTAACCAAAATGTATTGTTTTATTTTGTAAGTGAAGTACGTGTGAAGTTAATGATAAACTTGTGGTTTATTTACCAGCTTCGCCAGCATACGCTTTCCAATCTTTTTCTTTGTAGATGTTATCTCCAAAATAACGAGCTATTTCCATGAACGGTTCTGGTTTTTGATATCCCGGTACCGGTGAAAGCATATTTAATTCTTCATCCAAGAAAATTGTAGTAGGGTAGCTTAAACGACCTTGCATTAAGGCAGCCGCAAATTCATGATATCCTTTTCTTCCAGAAGGGATGAATTTATATATCTTTCCTTTATACTCAATAGGTTCTTTACCTTCGCCATCAAACTTAACCATATAATAGTTTTCTGCCATGTAGGCAGCAACTTCTGGATTTTGAAAGGTATCCTTGTCCATTTTCTTACACCATCCACACCAATCGGTATAGACATCTATAAAAACTTTTTTTGGATTTTTATCTGATGCTACCAATTCGGTAGCTTCATTCCAAGAAAGCCAATTTACCTCTTGAGCAAATATAATGCTCGAAAAAAGTATGAAGGCAATAGATAAAACTGTTTTTAAAATATAAAGCGAATGCGATTTCATATATTTTTTTGAGATATTAGTCCAATAATAATATCAAAACTAACGCATTTTTACTTTCTTTATTTCACTTTGGCAATTTCTTTAACAGCGAACAAATCTTTAATATCCACTTGATTGCGTATTAAATCATCAAAAGTTTCACGCTCACGAATTAGAATTGCCTTTCCTTTATGCCAAAGAACTTCAGGGGGTCTAAATCTAGAGTTGTAGTTACTTGCCATGGTAAAGCAATACGCTCCTGCATTTTTAAAGCAAAGAATATCACCTTCGGTAATTTCATTTATTCTTTTATTACTAGCAAATGTATCTGTCTCACAGATGTAGCCAACAATAGAATAGTAGCGTTCTCTACCAGCTGAGTTAGATATGTTACTTATACTATGTGTAGCTCCATAAAGCATTGGTCTTATCAAATGATTGAAACCAGAATCTACACTTGCGAATACTGTTGAGGTTGTCTGTTTAACAACATTTACTTTAGCAAGAAAAACTCCTGCTTCACTTACCAAAAATTTACCAGGCTCAAATGCCAAAGTCAAATCTTTGCCATATTCTTTACAAAACTCATTGAAACGAGTGCTCAATTTTTTACCCAACTCTTCAACGTTGGTTTCAATATCGCCTTCTTTATAAGGAACTTTAAAGCCACTACCGAAATCGATAAAATCAAGATTTTTAAAATTTCGGGCCGTATCAAATAAGATTTCAGAAGCATAAAGGAATACATCGATATCTAAAATATCACTTCCAGTATGCATATGAATACCATTAATATTCATTTTGGTTAATTCTACAATACGAAGCAAATGTGGAATCTGATGAATACTGATTCCGAATTTTGAATCGATATGACCTACTGAAATATTAGAATTACCACCAGCCATTACATGTGGGTTAATTCGTATACAAACGGGTATATTAGGGTGCTTGCTACCAAACTGTTCTAATATAGATAAATTATCAATGTTGATGCGCACACCTAGTTTAGATGCTTCCTCAATTTCTTCAAGAGAAACGCCATTAGGTGTAAATATGATAGATTCTGGCTTAAAGCCTGCCAATAGACCTAATTGTACTTCTTGTATAGAAACGGTATCTAAACCACTACCAAGACTGTTCATTAATCTAAGAATAGTAATATTAGAAAGTGCTTTTGCGGCATAGTTTAGTTTTAATTTTTTCACCGAACCAAATGCTTTTGTCAATCTATTGAATTGAGAAATTATTTTTTCAGAGTCATAAACATAAACTGGATCACCAAAGGTTTTTGCTATTTGCAATAAATCCTCATTTTTCATACTATACAATTTTGGTCAAAGTTACTTTTCTAATTGGACAGGAACAAAAATAATCACATAAAAACAATAAAAATAACAAAATGTGATATTTGAAACAAATTCATATTTTATTTGTTTTGGCACAATGTAAAGTCCTTTGTAATTTTATAAAATGAAAATACCTTTATTTCCACTGCAGTCGATATTTTTTCCTGGTGAAACAGTACCACTTCATGTTTTTGAGGATCGTTATAAGCAATTGATAAATGATTGCAGAGAGGAAGCTATTACCTTTGGTATTCCGGTCTTTATAAACAATAAAATGGATTATGGTGTTGAAGTACAGTTGGTAGAAGTAGTAAGTACTTATGATAGTGGTGAAATGGATGTGGTATGTGTTGCACGGCAAGTCTTCAAACTTTTGGCTTTCGAGAATATTATTCCTGGTAAACTATATGCTGGTGGAATTGTAAAGTTGATTGATTATGATTATGAGGCACCCATAGAAAAAAAGCAAATTATTATAAATGGTATTCATCAGTTGTATACTTTAATGGAAATTCCTCTTAAAGAAATCAATGTAGACGAATTCAATAGTTTTACATTGGCGCACAAAATAGGACTATCATTCGAACAAGAATATCAACTTCTTCAGATACCTACAGAAAATGATCGTCTTAATTTCTTGAGCTTACATTTAACGTCAACAATTACGGTTTTGGCGGAGGTAGAAAGAACAAAGAAAACGATAGAGCTAAATGGACATTTTAAGAATTTTGACCCTCTAGATTTTAAAAATCTTAAAATGTAAGTATTAAATGCACCCAAAAAATGTTCATTTTATGAAATTTTGGTTGCGTTATTCAATTAATACAGATAGATATTTCAATTAATCACTTGTATTTTTAGATTATAACTTCCTGTTTCCTATTTTTGTCTAACAATTAAAATCACCATATATATGAACCTTCACGAATATCAAGGAAAAGAGATATTAGCAAGTTTTGGGGTGCGCATCCAAAGAGGAATAGTTGCCCATAATGCGAAAGAGGCTGTTGAAGCTGCAAAGCAATTAACTGCTGAAACCGGAACAGGATGGCATGTTATTAAAGCTCAGGTTCACGCAGGTGGTCGTGGTAAAGGTGGTGGTGTTAAATTGGCCAAAAACCTTAAAGAAGTTGAAGAAATAGCGAACCAGATTATCGGTATGAACTTAATTACGCCACAAACTTCTGCAGAAGGTAAGAAAGTTCATCAAATATTGGTAGCTGAGGATGTATACTACCCAGGAGATAGTGAAACTAAAGAGTTTTATATGTCTGTCCTATTAAATAGGGCTACGGGTAAGAATATGATTATGTATTCTACAGAAGGTGGTATGGACATTGAAGAAGTTGCTGAAAACACTCCTCATTTAATTTTTACTGAAGAAATTGATCCTGCAACAGGAATTTTGGGTTTTCAGGCTAGAAAAATAGCTTTTAACTTAGGACTTTCAGGTACAGCATTTAAGGAGATGACGAAATTCGTTTCTTCTTTATATAAAGCATATGTTGAAAGTGATTCAAGTATGTTTGAAATCAATCCTGTATTGAAAACTTCTGATGATAAGATTATGGCGGTAGATGCAAAAGTATCTATTGACGATAACGCACTTTTCCGCAGAAAGAAATATGCGGAAATGCGCGATTTAAGAGAAGAAAATCCGATTGAAGTCGAAGCGAGAGAAGTTGGACTTAACTATGTAGATTTAGACGGTAACGTTGGTTGTATGGTTAACGGAGCAGGTCTTGCTATGGCAACAATGGATTTAATTAAAATGGCAGGCGGTGAACCAGCTAATTTCTTAGATGTTGGTGGTACCGCAGATGCTAAAAGAGTTGAGGAAGCTTTTAGAATCATATTAAAAGATCCAAACGTAAAAGCAATTCTAATCAATATATTTGGTGGTATCGTTCGTTGTGACCGTGTAGCACAGGGTGTTGTTGATGCTTATAAGAATATGGGCGATTCAATGAAAGTGCCGATTATTGTAAGATTACAAGGAACTAATGCTGAATTGGCAAAAGAGATAATTGATAATTCTGGATTAGCGGTTCAATCGGCTGTTCTGTTTCAAGAAGCTGCAGATAAAGTTAAAGCTGTATTGGCTTAAACAAGTTTGCTTAACATATTATATAAAAGACCATTCTAATGAATGGTCTTTTTTTTATCTTAAAATTTCTCAATATGGCGACTTGTGTTCATATAATTTAAATTTAGTGTAATTGAAAACATGCTTAATCTGTGGTTAATGTTAACCGAATGAAATAATGGTTAAGACTTTTAAAATAGAAATTATCTGTTCTTTTGATGTTTATTTTTACTGGAAGTAATTGATGAATTTTAATTAAAAAGATGTTAAAATTGAAATAATCGGTAACATTATCAATTTTCAAGCGTCTTTTTAATAATTCATCATCAATCAATTATTAATCAATCTTCAGAATTTCTGGAGGAAAAACAAAAAGTCATGAGAAAATTAAGTTTAGTAGTCGTAGCTGCAATGCTATTTGCAACAGGTAATGTATTGGCAAACGATACAAAAAGTGAAAACCCAACAAAGAGTCTTTCTTCACAGATATCAGCAATGTTATCAGAAAATAATTTTTCTGGGGAGCAAGCTGATTTAACGGCTCAAGTTCGTTTTACGTTAAATACAGATGGCGAAATCGTAGTCTTATCTGTAAGTACTGATTTTGAGAAAATGGAAAGCTTTGTTAAGAATAAATTAAACTACCAGAAAGTAAATTTGAATGCGGTAAAAGAAGGTAAAATTTATACTATACCAGTTCGTGTAAAAGCCTAATTTTATTAAATGCCCACAAAGAAAAATCCTGCTGCACTAAAGTGTATCAGGATTTTTTCTTGTTTTTATATTTAACTGGAGTAATAGCTTTGTCGACTTTTTTCAGCTGTTTGCTTTTAAAATCTTCCCTAACATTAAATTTTTTAGCAGGCTTATCAGCAACTTTGGTTTTTTCTGAAAGAACGTCACCCGGGTTTTTCGGATTCTCCTTAGTTCCCCTAAGGTGAATTACCAATCCGTTCAAGAAATTACGTAACACTTGGTCACCACATTCCATATAATTAGGGTGTTCTTCATTTCTAAAAAAAGCACCTAGTTCACTTTTGGAAATTTTAAAATCTACTAGTTGAAGTATTTCAACAATTTCATCATCCCTGAATTTTAAGGCTACTCTTAATTTTTTAAATATATCGTTATTGGTCATACTAATAATTTAAGCACTGCAAGTTATTATAAAATTATGTACTCATTGAGTTGTGTACTGTGTTTTTTAATTGGAAACGGTTGTTTGTATAGTCTGAGAATTCTGATTTTAGCTTTATTCTTAAGAAGTGAATTCATTTGAATATGAAATAAATAAGGTTTTTGTCACTTCTTGGGATTTAAAGAAATTGAAGTAAACATTCTATAAAAAATACGATTGATTAAAATTTTGAGTTAGTATTATGAATGTCAATATACTTGATTGATTTATGCAAACGGAAAAAGAGAAGCTTAGTATTTTGTCAGAAATGATTGCGTTTGCCAAAGTCAATAATAAGATAAAGGAAACAGAATATGACTTTTTGTTTTCTGTAGCCCAGCAGTTAGAGGTGAGTAAGAAAACGTTCGATAGTTTGTTTACACAGAATGTTGAGCACATAATACTTAAATCTCAATCTGAACGTATTGTACAGTTCCATAGATTGTTATTATTGATGAATGTTGATGATCAACAAGAAATGATTGAAATAAAACGAATACATGATATCGGTTTAAAAATGGGTTTGCCACCTGGTGCAATTCAACAAGTGTTAGCGATAATGCATAAGTATCCAAATAAAATAGTTCCTCCAGATTTATTAATAGCAATTTTTAAGGCACACTACAATTAGGACCAAGAAATAAATTCAGCATCAATCTTAGATAAATCTCTTTTATTCTTAATGTTCAGTTTTGCATCTTCTCTCAATTCATTAATTTCAATTTCAATATCTGTTAATTGATTAGAATTAATAACATGAGATGAGAGTGTTTTTAGCATGTGCATCAATTTTCTCATAACCGTTATATCATGTTTGCAATATTGACGATAAGTAGCCATTACATTGTAAAGTATTTCTGAAAATTTAGAGCATTTTGTATACACCCAATTATTTCCATCTGCATCATTTACATATTCATATTCCTGTTTTTTCATTAAGGATATAAATAATGAGGCTAGGTAATCAATGGTATTTAAAGCAGTGCCTGGGTCGTTTATTCCGGGTGACATAGCTTTAACTCCAATCTCTGATATTTGTCTAAAACCATAAATATAATTTTCACCTATAAGCTCTTCGTGGCTAAAAAGTAGGGTGTCCATTATTTTGCGTTTTAATTCCTCATCAATAGGTTTTTTAGTTAAAAGTCCGATGGTGCCGTCAATGATAAATTGACCTTTAAATAGTTGTATTGTAGCCTGTGTATTGTTTTCCTTACATAATTTCATTAGGTCATCTTTAAGTAATCCATAAAAATAACCTGACTTCGTAATTTCATATTTTTCCCAATATTCGGTTTCAGGAAAATCAAATGACTTCCCTTTCTCATTGTCAAGAATATGTTCAATTTCAGACTTTGTTCTTTTATGAATATCTATTAAAATATTACCGACCTGTATGGCTTGTGAAATATGATGAATGAAGTAAATGAATGCCGCTAAACAAAATACGGTTAAAATAATACCTATTAGAACAGAAAACCCCGGTGTTTGATAAGAGTTGTCAGTAGGTTCTATAGAAATTAGAATAAAGATGTTGTAAAGTATAGTAGCTATATATAGCCCTAATACAAATTGGTGCTTTTCGTCTGAAATTATACCAGGTAATACTCGGGGTGAGAAATTACTTGATGCTTGGTTCAATAAAACCATGACCATAGAAAAACTAAAGACCGTTAAAGAAAATAACCCTCCGATTAAAGTGCTCAAGATTGTTTTAGCTGTATCGGTATCATCAATAACCAAACCTGGTGCTACATCAATTAAATAGGTAGAGATGTCTAACTGCTCTAAATAAATCATTAAGAATGCAAGTACTAACCCGGCAAGCGAAATTATAGTTGGGAAGAAGGCGATTTTAGTACGAATTTGCTGTAGGAAGTTAGTAAGTCTGTTCATGAATTAATTTCTATGATAAAACTAATAAAAGAAATACCTATTAAATGGCTGATTTAATCAAATTAAAGACTCAAAAACAAATCATACAGACAAAATGTCATAGTTATTATCACATTTAGTGACACAATGACATTAAAAATTAAATGGTATATAGTTTGTTCTAACACTAACAATTAATAAAACAATTTATTTAAAATATACTATTATGAGTTTAACAAAAAGAAATGAAATGATGTTCCCGGCATTAATGAACGAATTATTGAGACCAGATTGGTTCGGTGGAACACAAAATGTAAGAGCTGCGGTACCGGCAGTAAATATTAAAGAGAACGAAGAGAACTTTGAATTGGAACTTTTTGTACCGGGTAGGAGTAAGGATGAGCTTATTATTGAAATTGATGATTCTGTTTTAACTATTTCATCTGAAACTAAGGAGGAGAAAGAAGAAACTAAAGAAAATTTTACAAGAAGAGAATTTACGCTTTCATCTTTTAAAAGAACTTTTTCGCTTCCTGAGACGGTGGCTACAGATAAAATTGAAGCCTCTTATAATGATGGAATTCTAAAATTCAATCTTCCGAAGAAAGAAGAGGCGTTACCAAAACCAAAACGTAAAATTGAGTTATCTTAAATATAAAATTTTTTAGGTTGGTTTGAGTTGTTTGTTAAAAGTGCTTTGAGAAATCAAAGCACTTTTTTTATGGTAACGGTTCTGTTAATATTGCTAAACAAGATACTATACCTTCTCTATAATTCCCTATCCGTAAATTCTCGTCAGGCCCATGTATATTGTTATCTGGATTAGGTATTCTAATGGATACTGCGGGAATGTTCAAGGTTTGTATAAATGGAGCCATAGGTTGAGAACCGCCTGTAGTTCTCATATTAACAATCTTGTCTCCAAATACTCTTTGAAGAGCTGAGTTTAAAAATTTTCCGATATCAGTGTCCATGTCTGTTCTAAAGGGCTTTGAACCTATTCGGTATTCAAAGACGCAAGTTTCTTAAAAGTGGCTCTATCTTCACTACTGGGTACAGAATCGACTAAATGATAGCCTTGCTCCATGATATGATTTCGTAGTAATTCTAATTGCCTTTCTGCAGGTGTTTCGGGTACTAATCTCATATCTATTTCGATAATAACATCTTCAGGTATTAAGGTGCGTACTTCTATACCCGTGTAGGCAGCTTTCAGTCCTCTTATGTTTAAGCTAGGATACTGTAATGCTTCTTGGTAGGTGGGTGCTACCTCTTCAGACTTTGATATTCCAAGTCTGATAATTAGACTATCGTTGTTTTCAGGTATTGTGGCTAGTAATTGCTTGTCACGAGCGGTTAAAATGACACCATCATAAAACCCTGGTATCTGCACAATACCACGTTCATCTTTTAAACTGCTTATTAATCGTGCAGCTTCAAAAACCGGATTAGGTGCATAATTTCCATATTGACCACTATGAAGTGCATATTTTGGTCCGAATACTTTTATAGTTGCAGTTGTGATTCCTCGAGCACCATAAGTTAATGTTGGTAAATTTGAAAGGTGTCTTGTGCCATCCATAATAAAAAGCATTTCAGCACTCAATAAATCTTTGTTTTCTAAAACTGCTTTAGGTAAATCTGGGGAACCTAACTCTTCTTGGAAATCCATAATCACTTTTATGTTGTATTGCGGATTTATGTTTTGCTTTTGAAGAATTTGTAAAGCGGAAATTAATGACATCGCCGGACCTTTTGAATCGGATGCGGATCGTGCAAAAATTCTCCAGTTATCATCATAAATATTTTGGTTCGAATCAATTTTTATTGGACTCCAAATTCCATTTTTTAATTCTTTAATTATAGGTGTGAATGGGTCGGGTTGTGACCAAGCGGAACTGTCAACAGGTTGCCCATCAATCTGTAAATAGAAGAGAATGCTTTTGAAATTTTTTTTATATATTTTTTCCGCCAAAAGGAGGGGAGCACCATCGGTTTTTATGGTCTGGGTTTTGAAGTTTAATTTTGTAAAAACACTATCACACCAGTGTTTATTCTGGTCAATTTGTTTTCGGTAATTACCGTCATTTTGTAGTTTCAAAAAATGGTGTAAATTCGTAAAAGCTACATTGAATTTTTCATTAGTAAGTGATTTTAATTCTTCGCTTTTTAAGTTTTGACAATGGCTACTATAGCTGCTTAAAACACCTAAGAAGAATACCACTAAAACTTTCCGTTTTTCCATTTTTGTATAGGTGTAAATCGATTTAGTCTTATCTAAAAATTATATATAAAATACTTTTTACCAGATAGTTATGTGATTTTAATTAATATTTTTATTTATATTTTTTAGAAATTGTAAAATTTCACTGAAATCGGACTTATTCTTGTTCTTGCAACGATTTTATTTCATCTCTCAACTTTGCAGCTTGCATAAAATCAAGTTCTTTTGCAGCCTTTTCCATAGCCTTTCTTTTTTCTTTTATCATCTTCTCAACTTGCTCTTTGGTCATGTATTCTAAGTCAGGTTCAGCGGCACGTAATTCCTCTTTTATAAAGTGATAAGTTGAGACTGAATTTTTGGATAAAACATTGTCCAAACTTTTGTTCAAAGCTTTTGGAATTTGATTATTATCGGTGTTGTATTTTATCTGTTTTTCACGTCTATAATTTGTTTCGTCAATCGTTTTTTGCATGCTATTTGTTATCTTATCCGCATACATAATTGCCTTGCCATTTAGGTGTCTTGCAGCTCTACCAACGGTCTGGGTAAGTGATCTATTGCTACGTAGAAATCCTTCTTTATCCGCATCTAAAATTGCGACTAAAGATACCTCTGGCAGGTCCAATCCTTCACGTAATAAATTTACTCCAATGAGCACATCAAAGATTCCTTTTCGTAAATCTTGCATGATTTCAACTCGTTCTAAGGTGTCTACATCACTATGGATATATCTACATCTCACGTTAATTCTATCCAGATATTTTGCCAATTCTTCGGCCATTCTTTTGGTTAATGTTGTAACTAAAGTCCGTTCATCTTTTTCAACCCGCTGATGAATTTCTTCCACCAAATCATCTATTTGATTTAGACTTGGTCTAACTTCTATAATAGGGTCTAATAAGCCAGTTGGTCTAATTACTTGTTCAACATATACACCTTGACTTAGTTGTAGTTCATAATCTGCTGGTGTAGCACTGACATATAAAACTTGATTTTGTAGCGCTTCGAACTCTTCGAATTTAAGTGGTCTGTTATCCATTGCGGCAGGCAATCGAAACCCGTAGTCTACTAAATTTACTTTTCGCGATCGGTCACCACCATACATCGCGTGTACTTGTGGTATGGTCACATGACTTTCATCAATAACCATTAAATAATCATCGGGAAAATAATCTAAAAGACAGAATGGTCTTGTGCCTGGTTCTCGACCATCTAAATATCTTGAGTAATTTTCAATACCTGAGCAATAACCAAGCTCACGTATCATCTCTAAATCGAAATTTGTACGCTCTTCTAAACGTTTTGCCTCGAGAGGTTTGGCTATATCTTTGAAGTAATTGATTTGTTTAACTAAATCGTCTTGAATGCTATGAATAGCATTCTGTAAGACATCTTTGGAGGTAACGAACATATTAGCCGGATAAATAGTAAGTGTCTCGTAAACTTCTATTATACTATTGTTAAACGGGTCAAAAGCTTCTATTTCTTCTATTTCATCACCAAAGAAATGAATTCTATAAGCATGGTCGGCATAACTAGGGAAGACATCTACAACATCACCTTTTACTCGAAAGTTTCCATTCTTAAATTCGGCCATTGTTCTCGAATACAGCGATTGAACCAATTGATGCATTAGCTTGGTTCTAGCAATAACTTGGTCTTTTTTAATGGAGATTACATTTTTTTGAAATTCTACTGGGTTTCCAATACCATACAAGCAAGAGACCGAAGCAATAACGATTACATCTCTTCTGCCCGAAAGTAGAGAAGAAGTAGTGCTAAGTCGTAATTTTTCAATATCCTCATTAATAGAAAGATCTTTCTCAATATATACACCACTCGTAGGTATAAATGCCTCAGGTTGATAGTAATCGTAATATGATACAAAATACTCAACCGCATTATCTGGAAAAAACTGTTTAAACTCAGAGTAAAGTTGAGCTGCCAACGTTTTGTTGTGTGCCAGTATTAAGGTTGGTTTTTGAACTTCTTCAATAACATTAGCCACTGTAAATGTTTTCCCAGAGCCAGTTACCCCTAATAAAGTTTGATATTTTTCATTTTCATTCAATCCTTTTACCAATTCTTTAATGGCATTCGGCTGATCTCCTGTTGGCTTAAATTCTGATACTACTTTGAATTTCATGTATTGTAATTCTCTTTTTGAAGTCTAAACTGACTTGCTTAAAAATTCATCTTGCATCGGTATTTGTAAGTGGAAGCTAATTAAAAATCCATTATGCTGATACTTAGTATAAAAATACGAAAGACGAATTTTATATTAGACGTATGCCCGTACGATTTCTATCACCTTTTTAAAGAAAAATGACCAATAATTTCTTGTCTATTTAGAAAGCTTGCTTTGAACCAGTAATCTGACTCTGGTAAAGCTTTATTGTTGAAAGTTCGGTCCCAACCTTTTTCTTTCGGATTAATTTGTTTTAGTAAACCACCATACTGGTTGAATATAAAAATTATATCGAATACAGATTCGAAGTTTTCTGGCGGAGGAACAAATTGCCAATAGTCATTTATGCCATCTCCATTTGGGGTGAAAAATACAGGAAAATCAGTGGACGTTATATCTCTATCTACAGACCTTTCTATGATTCCACAACCATTTTTATCGCGTACATATGCGATATGTGGACCTTGCGGTATGTTGTTGAAGATTGGAATATCTTGATATGGGCCGTCTCGGTTGTCTAAAGCATATTCATATTGACCGCCGCCTGTGGCAGAAATGGTAATTGTTTTACCATTTAAAAAGTTAACAACATCAATTGCTGTAATAGTAGCTGATTCCGAGGCTACAATATCAAATAGTTTAGAACTAGAACATTCTATAACTCCATTTTCGATGGTGATGGTATTGTAAGCTTCAAATCGATATCTGCCAGGTGTCGAAATGTTTACACTTCGTGATTGTGACATTAAAGATTCTTCACTACCACTATTGGTGAGATACCATCTGAATCCGTCTGCATCATCATCAGTAGTTATTGAATATGGCAGTTCATCACTACAAATGCCTACAATGTTTGGTAGGTTGATTTGTGGAGCGAGGTATACTAGCTCGCCAGTAATATCATTAATATAAGGGTCACAAACGTATAAGGCAAAGCTTGTAGTGAAGAATTCTTCTGAGCAGGACATCGCTGTTCCAATATCGTTATACGGAACAATGCGTACATAAATTGAAGAGTTTTGCGGTAAGTCCTCTGGTGGGTCGTAGCTTAAAACATTCTGTACATCTAAGTTATCGACAAGGTCGGTTCCATTTGGCGTGGTACCCATAGTTAGTCTATAGCCGTTAGCTCCAGGAACATAAGCCCATTCTAAATCAGTTATTATAGTAACGCTACCAGCGTTATTGTCTGGTGCTATTAAAATAGAGCATGATGGTTCAGAAGTTGTTGCAGTAGTTGTAAAGGAAATTTCTTGACATGCAATAGGTGGGCCATCAAAAGGTACTAAACTCAAAGTTGCATAAAGGCTAGTATTGTCGGGAAAGCCTAAAGACGGAGTGTAAGATATGTCGGTGCCAATAGGTTTTCTGTCAAGTATATCATTTCCCATAGGTGTTGTACCAATAGATAATAAATAACCATTATAACCTAAAACTTCTGGCCAAGTTAACGTAGCGTCTAAGGGTATCTCTGTAGCTCCATTAATTGGATAACTGAATTTCGGACAGTCCTGAGCTGATAAAAATGAGCAGGTTAAAAAAATGCCCAAGTACTTCAGAACAAGAAACATTTCTTTTAAATTCATTTATTTCAAATTTTTCATTTATCGCTTTAAGCTAAAATGACCTTTAATTACCCTATTATTATTTGATATTGCCTTAAACCAATAATTAGATTCGGGCAGTGCGCTTCCATTAAAATTTCCGTTCCATCCTTTTGAATTGGGGAGTATCTGTGCTAAGAGCGCTCCAAACTTATCAAAAATCCATATGTTCAATACATTATTTTCACCGGTTGCGATATGTGGTATAAATTGCCAATAGTCATTTACACCATCTCCATTAGGAGTGAAAAAATTGGGAAATCCTTCAACCGTTAAATCTTGTTCAATAAGTTGATTCACAATGCCACATCCGCCTTTATCACGAACATAAATGGTATGATTTTCAAGGGTTATTCCATTAAACCTATTGCTGTCTTGGTATGGACCATTTTCATTGTCTAACGCATATTCAAAGATTCCAGACTTTGTGGTCAGCACTTCATAATTACTTGTATTGGCTAGGTTGGTAACCAATATATTTTTAATCACAGGTAATTGGGAGGCTTCGACTCTAAAGGACTTTGAGGACGAACACTCAAATGATCTGCCTGAGTCTTCGAATACTGAATAGACTTCGTAAACATAGTCACCAACTTCTGAAATAGAGACTTCTGCAGATGATGATAGTAATGTTTCATTTCCTGTGCCATTGACCTTGAACCATCTATAACCATCAGCTTGATCGGTTGCAGAAACTATATTTGATTCATTATCTATACAAATGGTAACAGTATCGGGGAAAGTTATTTTGGGATTTAAGACTTGTAATTCACCAGTTAAAGGGTCAAAATATGGACCACAGCCAAGTAGGGTAGAAAAGGTTTCTTGTGAACACCCTATAGCATCACCCGCATCGTTAAATGGAATTATGGTTATGAAGAAAGTGCGGTTAGGTTCAAAATCAATAACTATGGTAGATGTTTTAAAGAATAGCGCATCTTCTAGTATATTGGACTCAAAGGGAGATGTGCCTATAGTAACTCTATAACCTATTGCGTTGGGTACTTCGTTCCATTCTAAAACAGGACTTAAAGGAATGTTTGTTTCCCCATCGATTGGTGTAATCATGGTGGTACAGAATGGTAAATCGGCCGTAGTAGCCGTGGTGAATATAGAAGCGCTACAGCCTACTGATAACCCGATTCTATTATAAGGTATGATGGTAATATAAATAATTGTTTCTTGTGGCAAATCTGTGGTCGAATTATAGATTAAGGTATTGCCTACATCAACATTATCAATTATTTCGCCTCCATTTGTTGAAGTGCCAATTGTTAGATAATAACCTGTAGCGTCTGAGGCGGCATTCCAAATAATGTTAGTTGCTGTGTTTACTTCTAATGCATTTTCTTTTGGAATATTGAATGTGGTGCATTTTGGCGCTTCACTCAGTATGGCTGTTGTGAAACTTTGACTGTCGCAAACAATATTTGGTTGATTAAAGAAGAAAAGAGTAATCGTTACAAATATTTCTGTGTTCTCTGGTAAACCTGTTGAGGGTGTGTAACTGTTCAATCCACCTACATTTTGCTCGTTTAAAATATCGACTCCACCTTCGGTTGTGCCTAAAGATAAAATATACCCGGGCACACCAGTAACAGGTTCCCATTGAATAGTTGAATTCAGTGGTGCTAAGTCAGAACCGTTTAATGGATTTAAAAGTTCGGGGCAATCTTGGGCTACAACTTGTGAAATAGCTATGAAAAAGGCTATGAAAGTTAATGGCATAGCCAAAACCTTTGATAAACATATGTCCCAATTCTTTTTCATAGTAGGTTCGTAAACATTACAATATACTACAAAATGAAAATTAACCCTTTCGAAAGCGTATTAAATAGGATTAAAGACGAATCTATTAGGCGTATTAGAGGTCTCGTTTTTTTAAGATAGCATATGAACCATAAATAAAAATTGCTGTCCAAGCCATTACAATTAGAATTTCATACCAATGAACAGCATAATCAAGACTTAATTCCTCTCCCATTTGGTTTACTACAGATTGTACTGCACCTAATCTTGAAAAAGGTTCTTTGATAAGGTTGAACATAGATTGTAGGGGAAAAAAGCCCATGATGATATCAGTTGTTTCACCATCAAATAATTTCCATCGGATAATACCTCTAAAAATACCTTCAAAAACTTGCCAAAGAATTAAAAATCCTAGAGCGAAAGCTGAACGCTTAACTAGAACCCCTAAAAACAGACAAAAGGAGAAGAAACCTGTTAGTTTGACGAAAAATGCTACTAAAAATTCTAAGTCGGTTAGGATAATAGATATTTCATTATAATCCGAATAAACTAAGCCTAAAATAAGGGATACAATAAAAACAAAGACTGTTGATATAAGCGAAAATGAGATAACTGTCAAGAATTTTGAAAGTATAAATTCCTTTTTAGAAAGGCCGTCAATTAAGTTCTGTTTTATGGTCTTGTTGCTGTATTCATTAGACATCATTGAAACTATCACAATTGCTAAGAATAATTTAAAGAATGCTGTAATAAAAGTGTTGAAGTGCCATATGTATGGGAAATTAAAAATTCCCTGATCTGCCATATGAAATTGAATAGGACCAATATCAAACTTAATAGCTGCAACTAATGCAATGGAAGTTAAAAGAGTGAAGTATGAAATAATCAACACTTTACTGGCTCTATTATTCCAAAGTTTTATAAATTCTATTTGTAGTAATCGTATCATTATCGGGTGGTTTTAGGCTTTTGCGTTTTTAGTCAATTCTAAAAACTGTTCTTCTAGACTTTCTTTTCTTTTGACCAAATGAGAAACTACAAAACCGTTTTCAAACAGTATTTTGTTCAATTTTTGGGCATCTAATTCTGTGGTTAGAAAGGCTGTGAGTAAACCGTTTTCTGATTTTATCTCACCGAAATGTTCATTTGTTTTCAAAAAAGATTGCAAACCATCCATATCGGAGGTTTTAAGTTCAAAAAAGCCGAAACTTGTTTTTAGACTATCTACCCTACCTGAATATAATTTTTCTCCTTTTCTCAGAATGACCACATGAGTACATACTTTTTCAACTTCATCCAATAAATGAGATGCCAATAATATTGTAGTTCCCTTTGCGGCAATGGTTTTAATTATTTCACGTATTTGGTGAATACCTTGTGGGTCAAGACCATTGGTAGGTTCATCTAGAATCAATATTTCTGGGTCATTTAACAAAGCGGAGGCAATGGCCAAGCGTTGCTTCATACCTAGAGAAAAAGTTTTGAATTTGCTATTCTTTCTTTCTAGCAAACCAACTAACTCTAATTTCTCCTCTATTTTATTTTTTTCTACATCCTTGATTTTGCAAACTAACTTCAAATTTTGAAGAGCAGTCATGTATGGGTAAAAGTTTGGACGCTCAATAATGGCACCCACTTTTTTTAATGCTTGATGGGTAGTTTCTTGTCCGTTAAACCATGAGAATTCGCCACTTGTTTTATTGACCACGTTTAATACAATGCCGAGAGTAGTTGATTTACCACTACCGTTTGGGCCAAGAATGCCATAAACATTTCCTTTTTCAATTGAAAACGATAAATCTTTTACTGCTGTTAGGTAACCGAATTTTTTAGTAAGGTGATCGACTGTTAGAATTGTGCTCACGTCAAGTGTTTTTTTGATAGGTTATATCTACTTGACGAAAAACTTTACCTATTGTTACATTTTAATATGAATATCTCTTTGCACTAAAGGCGAATTTGTTTTTTACACGTAACTATTTCAAATTTCTTTACTGCTATTATCTCTACTTAATGGCCGTTTTAAGTAGTTTATGTATCAATTTGGTCTTGATTAGTACTCTAAGTATAACCACTATTTTTAATTCTAGTAAAGCAATCGCTAAAAAAAACAATCATTAATGAATTGCCTTTTTTAAATGTATTTATCTGTATAAGGTAAAATGCCCAATAAATTCCCTTGTATCAGCTTCACCATTTAATTTGATGACATACCAATAATCCCCAGATGGTAGTTCGGTAGTTTGATAGATACCATCCCATCCGTCTTTATTGTCTTGAAACCTGTAAACGCTACGACCATACCTGTCGAATATGCTGATAAAAATGTTTGGATAAACCTCAATGTTTTCTGGTTTCCATAAATCGTTACCGCCATCACCATTAGGGGTAAAGAAATTAGGTATTTCGATATCAATAAATTCAATAAAAATACTGGCTGTTATCTCACATCCATTTTCATCTATAACGGTAACCAAATACGTATCGGTTTCAGTGATGTAAAATACCTTTTCAGAGCCATTGTTGGTATCACCAAAGTAGAAAGTATAATTTTCCTTACCTCCGGTAACTGTTGCTGTAATTTGATTAATATTTGTCTCGGCCACAGTAAGTGTAAGTGGGTCATAAGATTCAATTTCAATATCATAAGTAGCAATACAGCCATTTGCATGAGAAATACTGATAAAATGATTTCCAGGAGTCAACTCGCGGAAAATAGGATTTAACTGCATTTCCATTGGGTCTACAGTGTCTAAGCCAAAAAGAACATCATTTTCTATGCTTGGATCATTTAGTACAATGTTTACATAATTGCTTGGAAAAACGCCATTACAACCATAAATAGGTTCAACGATAGCTCCAAGATCGACACCGGCATCTATAGTTACAATTATGGTTTCTTCACAACCTTGCGCATCCTCAATAAAGATAATGTAATCGCCTGCAGCCAAGTTTGTAAAGCTTGTTCTACCTTGAACATAATCTGTTTCATCTGCTAAACGCGTGCTGTATGGTGCAGTACCACCTATTATAGATAAATCAATAGTTCCGTCTTCTTCGCCTACGCAAATTTCTGGAGTACTTGCTGTGGTTATTTCTAAAACATCTGGTTCTACTATGGTAGCTTCAATAAGTTCAAAACAACCGTTAGAATCTTGTGCTATAATAATATAATCACCAGGAGCCAATTCATCGAATGTATTGTCATCACTAAAGCGATCTAAATTTGGTGAAATTGCATATTGATAAGTACCTGATCCGCCAAGCATGTTTACAGTAATACTACCATCTTCTTGTCCATTGCAAGTAACATCATTGAAAACAGTATTAGAAGTATCGATTAGAAGTGGGTCTGGTTGCGTAATTGTTATAGCTGTAGTTGCAACTTCACAATCATCACTCTGTACTCTTACGTAATAAGGACCTGCCAATAAATCTGTAAACAGACCTGTTGGTTGATTTGGACTTACTTCGTTTGTTAAACCTGCATCAGAGAATAAGGCATATTGGTAATTACCTAATCCGCCTTGAGCTTCAGCATTTATAACTCCCGTATTATCGCCGTTACAATTAATTGTCGGATTATCATTATCCAAAGTTACTGTCAATGGAATAATTGGGTTAATGGTAACGCTGTTCGTTAAAACCGAAATACAACCTTCGCTATCTTGAACATAATATTGATATGTATTTGGTGAAACACCTGTAAATAAATGGGTGTTTGGGCCATTAATTTCGTTCATTGCATTGAATGTTGATGTACCATCAATATTCCACATATAAGGACCTGTACCACCTGAAGCTGTTAATAATAACTCGGCATCAGATAAACAAGTAGCTCTTTGTGCGGTTACCAACTGACCTTTAACTTCAATAGGTTCTAAAATTTCTACAACTGCTGTTTCATCTGAACAGTTTAAGTCATCTAAAACAGTAATGCTGTAATATCCTGATCTTAAATTGCTAAAAGTCGCGGATGTTTGTGCACTTGATGTTTGTAATAAATTGGCTCCAGGAGCATCAATATCATAAGTTTTAAGAATGTATCTATAATTGGTAGTAACCGTTCTAGGTGTAAAGCCACCTGTTAGCTCAGCAATGGTATCGCCCTCACAAACCAAACCTTGAATAGATTGAATATTTGCAACTATTGGTTCTGGTGGAGATAATACAAAAGCATTTGTAAAGGTTTGAGTACATCCTAAGTTATCAGTTACTTCTACTGTATATTGACCATCACTTAAACCTCTAAATAGATTACTATTTACTTGATTAACTGTGTATGTTGTACTAGTACTAACATGTGTTAGAACAATTTTAAAAGGTGCTTCACCACCATTAGGGATAATATTCGCACTACCCATATCATTGCTACAACCAACATCATTGGTTTCTATCGTAGCTAACGTAACAGGAGCACTTGGCGAGGTAATGGTAAAAGATCGTTCTTGAATACATTGTGGTGTACCAACTTGTGAAGCTCTTAATATGTAGCTACCAGCTGCAACTGGAATTAAAGCTGTTGTACCTGTACCATTGAAAGTGCCAGCATCATCTGTACGAGTGGTAGCTGTTGCATCTGCATTTAAAACTGTCCAATTATAATCTCCCGAATAAGTAGCATCGGTAAACGTTACTTCAATACCTCCATCAGTTCCGTAGCATACTACGTCTGCAAGTTTATTAACATCTACTTCGAAGGTGTTAGGGTTTTCTACGATATGCGTTCTTGTAATTTCGCACCCTGTAGTTATGTTTCTAATTCCAATGGTATAGGTGCCAATTGCCATATTGGTAAATACATTGTCACCGGTTTGATACGTTGTCGATGGCAATATTCTAAACTCATAATTAGCAAGGTCAGCTGTTGTATTGGTAACTGTGCTAGTCACATTTACTCTAATATCTTCAGCATTATTACTACAATCCAGTTCTGTAAGAACAGTAATTGTTGCGTCAACAAAAGTATCATAAGGGTCTATAGGGACTATGTGTTCAACAGAACAACCTTCATCATCATAAACTCTTACAATAATATCTCCACCAGCGGCATCGGTATGTGTATACACTAAACTGCTGCTATTTTGAAGAACACTTGAAGTAGCGTCATCAATGAATTCAAAACGATCATATGTTCCACTACCACCATTTATTAAACTTGCTTCAATTGTTATAGTTGCATTATTACCGTCATTACCGTTTGCACAACCGTATTGATCAGGAATAGGAGCAGTAAATGTGATTAATGTATTTTCATCAACAACCACTGTTTTTACTGTCGGACAGTTATTCGGTCCTCTACCGGTAACATCATATGAACCACCAGGAAGTCCAATGAAAGATTGTGTCGCAGCATCCCAAGATGCACCTGCTGGCATTGGATCTAAAACATAAGTCAATGGATTATTTCCGTTATTAACCTGAACCAACTCAATACTACCATCATTAGCGCCAGAACAACTAACCTCAATTGGAGTTGCCGTGAAATCTGGACGAATAGCCGCAGGTATGGTTACATCAAAAGTTCTAAAACAATTTGGTGAGGCAGTACCAATATCATAAACATTGACCGTATAAATTGTATCTACAGTATTGTCAGGTACGCTAACTGGTACGTTCATGGCTCCGCCAGTAAGAGTCTGTCTTGTTTCAACATCTGCTGATGAACTGTCAAGTATTTCGAACTCATAATTCCCAGAACCTGAAATACCTTCAATAGCTATTTCAGCCTCATAACCGGTACCACAGCCTAATTGCTTGGCTAAACTTGCTGAAGCCTGTAGGGTAGGGTGAACATCTATATTAATTGTATCTGTACAACCACTTTCATCTTTAATGTATACATCATAATTACCGGCAGGTACTGAGTTGTATATGCCGCCGTTGTTTTGATAGGTACTACCGCCATCTATAGAATAAAGAGTACCTGTGCCAGTAGCAATTATAGTAACTGAAGCGTTAGTATTACAATTAGTAATTACTACATCATCAATAGTTGGTGCTGCAGTAAAGTTCATAATTACATCATCAAGCGGATAAGTACACCCATATTGATCTTCTACAGTTACAGTATATGTTCCTGCAGGTGAATTTGCCGCTATTTCTATTGGATTGTCATCTGTTGTGGTAATCGTAGTAAATGGGCTAGGTCCTGTAATAGTGTAGAAGTAAGTACCTCCACCACCTTGTACATTGTCAATTAATATTAATCCAGGATTTTCACAAGAAATATCTTGAATAGACTGTGTGTCTCCTGTAATTTCTTCTAACATTTCCAATTCCTCGTTTTCACTAGCACTGATACATTGTGGAGTTCCACCATTATATTGTTGTACTTCAATATAGTATTCATCTTCTGGTAAGCTTGTGACATTTATAGTACTGGAGTAGCTAACAATGCCGCCACTATCTCTTATTACATTGCCATCTATATCATATAAGAACCATTCCATATCAGGTTCTATGGAACCATCTGTATCTGTAATAGTATACGCTATCGAACCATTGCTTGAACCTTCACATGCAGGAGTAACAACAGAAGTAATGTCCATTGGGTTAACGACCTCGTCATTAACATTTACGCTACTTTCTCTAACACAACCAACTGCATCTCTTACATAAAAAACATAGGTTCTACCTGGAATTAAATTAGGGAAAGTATGTGTTGAACTAGCAGCATACGGAGTTGTCCAACCATTAACTGGGGTAATAATATTAAAATTAGCAGGATCATCTGTATATGTATATTCATATGGTGCAGTACCATTTTGACCACGTACACTTACCTGTAATTCATCACAATTAACGATAATAGGTAGTATTGTAATGTCTAAATCATCTAAAGGATATGGAATTAATAAATTTGGTAAATCAGTTTGACAAATTGTATTTCCACTACCGTCAACTGTTCTAATTGATGGTTCTACTTCAAATCCTGATAAGTAACCTCTAAACTGGTCAGATGTCTGCCAAGTTGCACCACCATCATCACTAAATTCAAGTGTACCAATTGTTGTTGTATAGTTTACAAAGTCAAAACCGAAATCATTAATGTCACCTGTACAAAGAAGTGGAGTTCTTCCCTCAACTGTTGAGGTAAGCTCTGCTGGCGCTGTAATGGTTACCGTTTCTGTCTCAGAACAGCCACCGTCATCTGTAATAATTACATCATAAGTTCCTGCTGCTAGATTGTAATAAGTTTTAGTGGAACCTACTACATTAGTTTGTACTTGATCAGGTGTACCATTGGTTACATCTACCAGTCTGTAATCGAAAGGAGAAAGTCCATCATTAATAGTCACGGCAATATTACCGGTGCCATCATGACAATCTGGGTCTGTAGCTACTGCGCTAATGTCAAGTACAGGGCTAGCGGTAATGGTTTCTGTAACCATGGTTTGGCAAGCATCTGTAGCATTTGCTTTATCTCTTACATAAATATCAAAATCTCCAATATCGGCTAAAAGAATATTAGTAGTATTACTAGCAGAGAAATCGGTATCAGTTACAGTACTCCCAGAGGGAATAAAAGCATATACAAAATTGTTGTCGCCGCCTGAAGCTGTTGCCGTCAAGCTACCGTCGGCACATAAACTTGCATTTACAGGCACTACACTTAATGAAATAGTCGGAGCTATAATTATCGATTGAATAGAGGTAGCACAACCATATTGGTCATTTACTTCTACATCATAAGTGCCTTCAGATAGGGCATTGAACGTATATGTTAGGTCGGTTATTGGAGAAGGTGTTTGCCATGCCCCATTGTTAATTCTAAATGAATAATTACCATTACCATCTGTTACCGTTGCTGTTACCGTACCGTTATTTTGACCATCATAACATTGTGTGGCGGTTAAGCCAAAAGCAATAGTATCTGGTTCAACTATATTTACAGTTGCAGTTGATACTACTTCACAATTGTTTTGATCTTTAACTCTTACATGGTAATCGCCAGCTGGTACATTTAAGAATTGTGATGATGTACTAAAAGTTCTTACAATAGTATTGTCTGTTCTTTCTAATTGATACTCATAACCGGGAGTACCCTCTGTTGCAGATGCTTGCAAAGTAGCTCCTGTATTAAAACATGTAAATTCTGCGGTTTGTTTAATATCTACTGTTAATGCATTTGGTGATGTTAACGTCGCCGTTGTCGCTGAGGTTGCAGCACATGTATTATCGTCTATTTTTTCGACCCTAATAGTATACGTGCCATCTGCGAGGGTTGAAGGTGTAGTAATCGGAGAGGTTGTTTCGGTTACCCAAGTTGTACCTCCGTCCAAAGAATACTGATATCCAAAAGCAGGATCAAAGTTAGAAACCTCAAAACGTATACTACCATTATCACTAGTATTACATGTAGGGTCTGTGCTTCCTAAAATAGCTACTTCAAAAGTTTTTCCAGTTTCTATAATAACCGATATATCTTGTGTTTTTTCACATATCTCAGGAGTTTGAGAAGCCTGTATATCATCTAATACCAAGAAGTTACCGTTGTCACTATCAAGATTAGTACGTAATACAAGACCAACTGCAGTATTAGCACCTGGGTTAAACGTAACCGTTCTTAAGTGCCAATCGTCTGCATTATTATTCTGGGGAATAGCTGCTGTTGCCTGGCTACTAATTACTGTACCCGAACCATCAACCAATTCTACCAGTACTTCTGGGTCGTTACCTGAAGCATTGTCTATTAATATATTGTATGCATAAAGTGATATAGTGATATCTTGATTGGCAAGTGCTTCCAACCCTGTTCTTGACCATAAAATATTATTATTACCTGCTGAGGTACTTACCCCAATTGCCATAAATCTACCATCGGTCAACCCTGTATGGTCATTTGGACTTCTCCAAGATGCATTAGGATTGGTAATTCTATTGGTAACTGCATATTCAGCATTTACAAGAATTCCGGCAGGTCCTAAATTACAATCCGTATCGGTACCATCTTGTGGTTCATAACAATACCCAGCACCAATTTCTGCAATCTGGGTTGTTACTCCAGCTCCAAAATCTTCAAGGAATAATATGCTTTGTTCTGCAGCTACAGTACTTGTGTAACCAACCGTTACCGTTTGAGTTCCAGCAGTTACATTGTTGAAAATATTACTATTTAAGGGTGAGTTATCTGTACCGTTTAATTTGTAAGTATAGGTAAAGTCCGTTGTGTTAGAAGGGGTAATTGTAACTACTCCCTCCCCATCACATTCATACGTAATGGCATTAGTGAATGTAGGGTCAATAGCTGCACTAGGTACCGTAATTTCTAAATCTGTAGAACAACCTAATGCATCTTTTACTGCCAATTGATAATTACCCGGAGTTAAGCGTCTTTCATCAACTGTAGAGAAAGTATTTCCGCCATCAAAACTGTATTCATAAGGAGCTTGACCACCGCTAGCATTTAAAATCTTAACTAGTGCAGTTGGTATTGTAGCGCCAGATGTGTCACAAGAAGCATCTTCTAATATTGAAGGTGATGCTGTTAATATAAACGGTTGAGTAACCTCATAATCAATAGACTCTTCACATCCATTGCCAGTTGTGCCACTAGAATCCATAACAGTAATAGTATAATTTCCAGCTGAAATATTGTTGAAGAAGTTTTCTGTTTGATAAGTTGTACCACCATCATGACTATATTGATACGGTGCGTTACCGCCAGTAGCGTTTATAGTCATTACAGATGTAGAGGAATCCGCACAAGTAATTTCTGTGTTGGTGGCTGATATGGTAATAGTTCCCAAATCTTCCATGGTTACTATATTAGAGAAACCATAGCATCCATTATCATCTCTTATTACAAAAACGTAATCTCCTTCTTCATTAGGAATATACGTTGATGGAGTACCTTCATAACCAAATAAGAAAGTCGTATTCGGGGAAAAATCTGAATCAGGTATTGTAGTCTCGTCAGTATATGGTGCTAAACTATCTTTACTATAAATAGCAAATTCGTAACCTGTTGTTCCACCTGACGGAGTTAAATTAATAACACCTGCGGTACACGTTATGTTTTCTTGATTTGTAGCTGTTAATCGTAACTCTGGAATTTCGTCAACTGTAATAGTTCGCTCATCTAAACAACCATCTGTAGTAGAGGTGACAATTACATAGTCGTCTGCCGCAAGGCCCGTAAATGTATGTGTGTTATCTGATGAAATTAAGTTGTTTGTAACCAATGATCCTTTACCACCGCTACCATTATCCAAATAGAGTTCGTAGCTATATTCTGGGGATACATTTAAAGCTTGTATTGTAATAGTACCAGCATCGGTACAATCAAATGGTGTAGTGCTAGGTATTACTTCAAATATTCTTTCTGAGATTCCTATCTCCTCTGTTTCAAAAATACAGCTATTAGCAATTGGTGCTCCAGTTGAAGGATTAAGCTGTGTAATTTGAACTTTATACGTACCAGCACTAGTGATGTTAAAGTTAGGACCCTGACCAGCACTAAATGGAGTTGCGATAGTGTTGTTCTCTACATCATATAACTGGTAACCATATCCAGAACCTAGGTCAATTACTCTTATTAAACCATCTGTATCACAAATAATATCTGAAGAATCTGGTTCAGGAATATCTAACGTGTTTTGGTATGAATTGAAATAGAATCTACTAAAACATCCACCTTCATAGCCAATAACAACTCTGTATTTTCCACTTTCGGTAACAGTAAAGTTATCTGCATCGGTCTGTTCGTTCCAAGTCCAATTGCCATTGGTATTTGCGCAATTGTCACTAGCATCGCCACAAGTTGCAACATCACAACTTGTTTCATCTAGTTTTTCCCATTTTATGCTTAATGCATCGGTAATACCTAATTGTATAAAAGCACTATCTGTATCTCCACATAAGAAAATATGAGGCATTGAGCTATTATCATTTGAACATGTAACGGTTTCCCCTTGAATATCGTTATCAGGATTGGTATCTGAATTTACCTGGTTCAAATAACTGATAATTGGGTTCGTTTGAGTTTCTCCGTACCGCTCAACAGTAATTAATTCTGTATGGTTAGCACAACCTGATGTTGCTGTCTTTTCAACTATATAATTACCTACTGTGGTTACTACTAAAGTATTAGAAGTTCCGTCATTTAAAATAGTATCGCCAGAATCTATTGATCCATTATTATTAGTGTCTATTGCCCAAGTATACGTGTCAAATCCCAAACCAGCTGAAAGAGTGCCACTGGCACCACAAAGCTGAACCGTACGTGCTACGTTACAATTTGCTAATGCATCTGATACATTGTTTGTAGCTACTTCTAGGGTAGTGGTACAAGCACCTGCAGGATTACTGCCGTCTTCATCTGAAAATATATTAGTGTTTAGGGAGCCAGTATATGTTGCATAGGCATGATTCTCTAATTGAGAAGCACAGGCTGCAACAAATTCAGAACAGTCACCAGAAATTGATACCGTTATTTTGATTTTATATTCTGGATCTCCAATTTGAACTAAATCATTTGGAACAGTAAATATTATGGTTTGCGTATTTGCATCATAAGAACTGGTTACGCCCGGGGCATCATCAATATTTATGTTATCTAGTGTAACATTGGTAGGTAAAACATTTTTTATAGTGAAACTTGTAGCATGGTCATCTCCGGTATTTTGAAAACGCAATACATAATTGTAAGTGTCGCCTAAGTTTAGATCTTGACCATTAATATCTGTGCCTCCCAATAATTCTGATGTATTACCAAGAACAATTACCGGTGCAAAAACTTGATTGTAAGATGCAGCATTTACAGTACCATCAGTTGGGTCAACAACAGGTGTGCCTGTTCCATATTCACCACTATCACCACCGTCTGCAGTATCATCTTTATAAAATTCATTGGCATCACTACATCCATCATCATCGCTATCTAAATCTAAAGAATCTGGATATCCATCTCCATCGGTATCGCAACCTGCGGTTAAAAGTGTACCTCTCAATACTGTAGGTCCTCTTAGCACTTGACCAATAGTTACTGAATTAGCACCAGATGAATTCCAAGATGTTGTATTTGCAGGTGTATCTAATTGCATTGCTTCTAAAGCACTGCCTGTAGTTCTTTTTGCAAATAATTCGAATTTTCCGTTTTGATCAATAATGATTCGTAACACTGGATCACCAATAGAACCGCTAATGGTCCAGACACTTGGGTTGCCGTTTGTTCCATGCATTGTACCATCTAAATAACGCGCAACGTTACCTGGTACACTATTTTCAAACTGTACTTCTCCTGCAACGTCATTACCATTAATGTCCAGGGTAAATGAATTGTCTAACTCATAAATGTCAAGAATTAGATAATTGTTGACGCTCATTAATTCACTCGTTACCGAGTTGCCATTACTAATATTTACTGATAAAGTATCACATTCATCTTCGTCATAAATTCCGTCATTATCATCATCTAAATCAACAATATCAATAATACCGTCGTTGTCAAAATCATTATGAACAAGAATATGTGCAGATGTACTATCACCTGTAACATTAGCGTCTACTTGATCTTGTGTGTTTATTGCAGTATTTGTTAAACTTAATAAGGGTAAGGTGTCAATTTCATCGGCAGTTACTTCTAACGTTAGAAATGCTACCTCACCTGGTGCCAATGTTCCAATGTTCCAAACACTTCCGTTCCAAGATCCTGTAATTGTAGAGGCTTCCTTTAAGGTTAACCCTGCAGGAATATTATCTGTGATTTGAAGATTGGTAATAGGTAAATAATATAGATTTTCTGCTCTAATAGTAAATGTGGCAGTTTCTCCTTCTATTATTTCTGGTTTATCAACAGTTTTTTCAATCTGAACATCTGGCTCACAATAGAAAATTTTAATTGTTTGTGAGTCGTAGGTACAAGGTCCTTTTGTTCCTCTTACATAATAATCACCGGCAATAGTTGCGGCGTAGTCGTAAGAGTTTGCTCCAGGAATGGCTACACCATCAAAATACCATTGATAAGCATCAAAGTTATCATCAGAAGCCTCAAAAATACTTGACCCCGAAAAGCATTCCCCCTCGGTACCTCCATTAATTTTTAAAACTACTTCTGGCACGGTGTCAAATCCTGAAAAATAACCAGCAACACCTTGTGCACCATTAAATCCAAAAAAACCAATAGCCATTGGTCCGGTTGAGGTTACACTAACATCCCCATCTAAATTTGGTATGTAGAATGTTTTCCAATCGTCTGATCCGGCAACTGGGTCAGAAGCAGGTTTTGATATTTCAACTCCATCTTCATATACCTTAACATTAGCATCAATTGTGTTTACAGAAGCGATAATTGTTAATCCGCCAGTTACAGTACTACCAGCAATGTTACGAATGTCTGGTATGTTGTCCATTACATCTGGTAACAAACAGTTTACTGGCGCTACAAAGTTCAACCCTTGTGTATATAATGCACTTGAACCTGCAATAGATTGATAAGCATATACATCTTTAGAGGTTTGAACGAACATATTCGCACCTGCTGAATTATTAGAATAATTAGAACTCGGTATTTTATAATATTCACCATTATTTATTGTAGCAATTGCTGTAGTACTACCGTTTACAAATATTTGGGTGTTATCTGCCGTAGCAATAACCAAAGGGAATTCTGTAAGTCCGTTAGTGTTACCGTTACCTCTTATAAATACGTAATCTTTACCTAGTTTATTAATAGGTACTGGTTGATCTATACCGGCATCTCTATGGCTTTGACCATCTTGACTACCAAAATTGATAGAACCATTACTAATTACAATATCTTTTGTAGAAACAATTGAAGCCCCGATCCAACCATCTTCATGGGCTTGGGTAGGTGACGTACCAATGTAAGTTTCGTACACAAATGATTCATTTGCGTTTAAGGTTATTGTATGTGAATTGGCAGTAATGCCAGCTCTATTTCCTGCAACTCTAAACTCACAACCAGGATCGTAACCAGATAGTACCACAGTAGTGTTATCTTCGGTTGCCATTATACCAAGGGTGTTAGATTTTGATGAGTGACTTCCTTTATTTGGAACACCACCCCATTTAAAATTAGTACCCATAGCTTGTCGACCCTTAGCTGTTAGCGATGCAGCTTGTGATCCAGATTTACCTCGGTAATTGACGTAAAATTTTTGTCCACCTGCAGAAATAAACCGCAAACCGCTATTGGTAAGTACTTTACCGGTATTGTTGTTATCTACCAGGGTAATGTTATTATCACCGTTACCTAAAGTCCAAACACCAGGATTAAGATTGTTTATGTTGATTGTTCTTACGATTGTATTCGATGTACCTCTGTACACGTAAACATCAAAAGAAGTAGTTTCTGGAGTTGATAGGTGAATAGCTTGGTTCTGAATACCTGCGTTGTTTTGACCTTGCTTCATTGGTGGTAAATAATGAAGGTCACTTAATTGCGCAAACCCTAAAAATGAGTTGAATGCAATTAGAAAAAACAGTATACCCTTAATATATGATTTAATCAGATAATTCATTGGCTTGGTTTCATATAGAACAACCAACAAATTAAATAAGGTTTAAACATCTGTAAAAATAAATGTTGTCAATGCATACTATTATGTTGTTGTACCTGTTAATTCTATTTATTTTCAAGAGATTATTAGATTGAAATGTTTATTTTGTTAAGAAATTTGTAGTATGTCAGAAGAACGATTAATGTCTAAAAAGAAACCAGCCTATCCTGTAAGTGAGGCTTTAGATGGCTATTTGGATCATTATAGTCGTAAAATAGAGATACCTATATTTTATGATGATTTACTTCGGTTTTCTGGTTCAGTAGTTGTTTATGATCAAAATGACGAGGATACTTTATGGGTAAGAGCTTATTATTCTGAATTCGATAGAAAGGAAATTGATGATAGTTTAAAAAAGGTCTATTCTATTTTGCACTCTGATGGAAGTAATAATATTAATCAATATTTGAATGTCGATGCGGTAGATTTCTGTACGTTCGGAAATTCTAAACCTTTTAGAATAAAGATTCGTAATATTCTGAATGATAACTTCACGTATTTCTATATCAAAAAAACGGATGCTTCACGAATTTATGGGTTGGAATTAGAGCACATGCTTTCACCTTATAATTTAAATTTTTTGGTTTATAAGGATACTTTAATTGAGGAGCATATAGCCGGTATACCTGGCGATGAGTTTATTAAGAATATGTTGCCGAAATGTACAGAACCTGAAAAGGCACAATTAGCCAAAGAATTTGTAAAGTTTAATGAACGTTGTATGATTCGGTTATTGGGAGATATGCGTTCATATAACTATGTAATTGTACCTACCCATGATTTTGACCATGTGGTATATAAGATTCGTGCAATAGATTTTGATCAACAATGTTTTGAAGGTAAATTAAAGGTATATAGGCCTCAATTTTTTAAGGAAAACTATAAAATGGTTGAGTTGGTTCGTAATAAATTGAAGAGAGACTCTGTAGATCAATATAAATTGGAAGAGCGCTCTATGGTGGCAAAACGTATTTTAAGTTCTGGAAATAGAATTAAAAAATTGCGAGCCATTTGTAAGACCGATGAAATTTCAACACCAGAGAATATAGCCCTGCTTAGAGAGCAGATAGAAGTTCTTACGATGGATATGGATTTTCAAAATTGTACAACTATGGGTGAAGTACTTGATTTAGCGCTAAACTTTGTACGTCGTAATTATGAAGATGTTAGTATGAAACAGATTATCGAGAATAATATAAAAATATAATACAAAGTAATGTCTATTTGAAAAAGTCAAATTGTTCATAAAAAAAGAGGATGAATATTTTATTCATCCTCTTTTTTATATCTAGTTACTATCGAAATAGCTACTCTTAACTCTTCTGTTCTTTGTTGAAGTAAACAAGGTAATAATACATTTGTCTTTCTTCGTCCCAACCTTTTTCTACGAATTTCTCTGCCGATTCCGGATTTATAAAATCTAGTTTTATTTGTATGTTGGTATCCAGATTAATCACATTTTTAATTTTCTTTCGTGCGTCGGATACCGCTTTATTGGCAATGTCAAAATTAGAAACATCTTGAATACTATACTTGGGCCCTTTCTCAGTTTTATAATTTTTAAACTCTGGTATGAGTTCAGGGTTTTCCATGACCTCATTCAAAAATGTAGATTCTTCAAAAGAATCATTTTTTGCAAAATGGTTAACTGCACGGTTCATGAACAATACCTCTTGCTGTTTGTCTTCAGCAGGCAAAACAACATCCTTTGCAAAGTTTTGACAGAATTTTAAATAATTTTTGGTCTTAAAGTTGTCATCTGAAAGTGGGTCAACACCTAAGAAGTTTTCTATCCAATATTTAGTGTCGTATTTATTACTATCTACGGAAAGAACTTTATACCCTTCTTCTTTATCTACATTAAAAATTAAACAACCCTTATCTAATTTATTGATGTTGATACCTTGTTGAATAACAATGTCAAGATTACTGTCCTTTTCTTCGAATTGAATAAAATCGTGCTTTAATTCGCTTTTAAAGATGCCTATTGCATCAACTTTTTTGTTGTCTAATAATAAACCGGTCAAGTAAGCAACATATACTTCTCCACTTTTAATATGCGGGTGATTGGATTGCTCAAATAGTAAAGAAGCTATTTTTTTAGAATTCAAATGAGCCTTAGAAGTGTCATCGAAAACTTCGCTTACAATTTTAAAAAGTTCGTTGAATTCAACATCGACTTCATTAGCCAATTTGTAATAGTTTTCTTCCTTCTCCCTAAAAGGTTTAAAAAAGTATTCTTTTAATAAACCTGTAGTTTCATCATTTAACCTGAAAGGTTCTTCTGAAAGAAAAACGCCTTCATTTTTATTTTTATTGCCAACTCTATGTATAGAAATACTTTCAATTTGGGTTGCATATAAGTTGATCATAGAATGTTCTTATTTATAGGATTGTTCTTAAAAAAGGAGATTGAATTTCATTAACAACTAACTAATTCCAATTTTCATCAAAATCAAGGTCGTCATA
Source organism: uncultured Maribacter sp. (assembly GCF_963977385.1). Lineage (GTDB taxonomy): Bacteria > Bacteroidota > Bacteroidia > Flavobacteriales > Flavobacteriaceae > Maribacter. The sequence continues at coordinate 208,401 of NZ_CAXBOU010000003.1, forward strand.
ATTTTCAAAGGTATCGTCAAAGTCAAAAGCACTATTTTCTGCTTTGAAGTTTTTTTCGGGTGGTGTTTCAGGTAATTCTCCAAATGAAAAAAGTACATTTGGGTATGAATGCCCATCTTCTTTTTCTTCAATATCGGCAAGTTCAACAAAGAACGTCCACATATTCATGAAGTCATAAACGTAAATTAATTTAGGATTGTCTTGAGTAATTACATCTTCTAAATAAGATTCGTTCATTAATCGAACATCAGAACCAGACTCACTCATATCAAAAAGTGCAATCTCTTCTTCTTGTTGCCACTCATCATTGCACGTATAAAAAGAGGCCATTTCATTTCCTAAGAATCCAAATGCTTGTGTTATAGCATTGTGAAAGTCTTCTAATGAATTATGCGCTTCAATTTCTAAATCTCTGAAAATATCTTCCTCAGCGTCTAAAATTATACGAATTTTATAGATCATACCTTATTTTTTGCGGGAGGGCAAAGTTACGAAGTTTTGGCGTTTTTTCTAGGCTTTAATGCATCTAAAACTATGTAGAACTGTACACCGAAAAGAATCGAAGCCAATACAAGGTGTAAAGGTTGACTGGCAAACGGAAAATTCAGATAATTCATTGCAATACCTGTGAATACTTCAACTATTAATAAGAAGAGAACCCAATAGATTTTAATGTGTCCTAAATTTAATTTAGTTATTCTAAAAGCTAAAAAGGCATTTAGCAACAAGACTAAAATTGAAAATGACCTGTGAATATAAAATAAAAAAAGTGGGTCTTTAAGCCAAACACTCTTTGCTTCATATCCATATATATCTATTTGTTCATCAACAAATTGTCGTACTTGGGTGCCCATAATAATTTGAACTAGGGTAAGGCCTATTGCCAGAATACTTAGGTTAAGCGTAAGTTTATCAAAACGAATAAGCTTGTTCTCGGAATTGGCTAAATAAATAATATAAAGAAGCATAGCTACAATGACCAAGGCCATAAACATATGTAGTGTAATCTTAGCTGGTTCTAAAACAGAATATACTACGGTAGCTCCTAACCATGCTTGAAAGACCATGGCGAAAACCACCAACCACGACAGTATGGGTATGCGTTTTTTCTTTTTCCAAAACTTAATAGAGGTAATGGCAAGTAATAATGTGGCAAGACCTGCTAAAGCTCCGCATAATCTATTGATATATTCTATCCAAGTATGCCAAGGGTTAAATATGGCATAGTCATGTTTGGTATAAAGTTCCCAATTATCTGAATTGAAAGAACTGTTGGTGGTGAATGTTTCTTTAGATATCTGTAAAGATTTATTTTTTATAATAACTTGACCTTTTTCGAATAATCTATCTGGTTGCCATTTCAGCTCGACTTCATCGGTGGGTGGAATATAATATCCAAAACATTTAGGCCAGTCAGGACAACCCATTCCACTGCCGGTCATACGAACAACAGCCCCAGCTATAATTACTAAATAAACTAAAAATAAAGATAGTTTGGCAATTTTTCTAAACTTAATTTCCATACTAATTCGTTGTTACTAGCCCTAATTTCTCTCCTTTAGCAAGCATAAATTCTTTTGCTGCTTCGTACTCATTCGGTATTTCCCCTTCTAAGATAGCTTCTTTTATAGCTTCTTTAATTATCCCAATTTCTTTGGAAGGTTTTAAAGAAAAAGTTTCCATTATTTCTTCTCCACTTATAGGAGGTTGAAAATTACGAACATGATCACGTGCCTCTACTTCTTCGATTTTTTGACGAACCAATTTAAAGTTTTGATGATATTTACGCTGTTTTTTAGGGTTTTTTGTGGTGATATCGGCCTCGCACAACGTCATAAGGTCTTCTACATTATCACCGGCATCAAATATTAGTCTACGTACTGCAGAGTCAGTTACGAAATCTTCGGCTAATACGATAGGCCTAGAGCTCATCAGTACCAATTTTTGAACAAACTTCATCTTTTCGTTTAACGGCATACGTAAACGTTTAAAAAGCTTGTATACCATTTTAGAACCTACAAATTCATGACCATGAAATGTCCAACCAATTTTTTTATGGAATCTTTTAGTTGGTGCCTTACCAATATCATGCAATAAAGCTGCCCAACGTAACCATAGGTCATCTGTAGCTTCAGATATATTATCAACTACTTCTAAGGTGTGCCAGAAATTATCTTTATGTTTTTGCCCTTCAATTTCTTCAATGCCCTGAAGCGCTGTAAGCTCAGGAAGTATTAATTCTAGTAGTCCGGTTTTATGCAAAAGCGAAAAACCTAATGAAGGTTTTTTGCACAACATTATTTTATGAAGCTCATCTAAAATACGTTCGTTCGAAACAATTTTTAAACGATCCTTATTTTCGGTGATAGCTTGTAAAGAGGGTAGGGCTATCTGAAAATCTAACTGTGTGGCAAAACGAATTGCTCTCATCATCCTTAAAGGGTCATCAGAGTACGTGATGCCAGGCTCTAGAGGAGTTTTGATGATTTTGTAATCTAGATCTTGTATTCCATTAAATGGGTCAAGAAGTTTCCCGTAGTTTACCTTGTTTAATGAAATTGCTAAGGCGTTAATGGTAAAATCTCTTCTTTTTTGGTCATCATCTAACGTACCATCTTCTACAATGGGTTTTCTGCTATCTCGCTGATAGCTTTCTTTTCGCGCACCAACGAATTCAAGTTCAATGCCCTCACTTTTGATCATGGCAGTACCAAAATTTTTGAAAACAGATACTTGAGGTTTGTTATCTAATTTTGAAGCTACTTTTTCGGCAAGTTTAATACCACTGCCAATGGCAACGACATCTATATCTTTCGGTATACTTCTACCTAAAAAGTAATCTCGTACAAAACCACCTATAACATAACAATCTACAGAAAGTTCTTCTGCAGCTTCTGAAATAATTTTGAAAATAGGGTTGTTTAAAGCGTTTATATGGCTCTCTTGCATGTTCTTATTCTCGAATAATCTTCACAGTATTATCATTAGATAATCTAATAATAGATGATGCGGAATCATTCTGTTTCTCTCGGTGCAAATTTACCACATAGTCTACACCTGATAAAATGGCTTTGTCTATATTTTGGAAACTTTTCGGAGTATTTTCTCCAGAAATATTAGCTGAGGTCGATACTATTGGTTTTTTGAATTTACCAATTAGGTACTGGCAGAATTTATCTGAAGCTACTCTTATGGCCAATGTATTATCAGATGCAATCAGATTTTTGGCTACACCACGAGGTTTGTCATAAATTATGGTAGTGGGTTTTGTAGCTAGGTCGATGAGGTCATAAGCTAGATCCGGAACTTTTTCAACATGTTTCTCTAGCATGGCATCATTTGCAACAAGACATATTAATACTTTACTGTCTTTACGTTGCTTCAGCTTAAAAACCTTTTCTACGGCAGTTTCATTAGTTGCATCACAACCAATACCCCAAACAGTATCAGTAGGGTAGAGTATGAGTCCACCATTTTCAAGAACCTCTATACACTTATTAATTTCTTCTGTCATAGCTTTTCTGAAATTGTTTAAAGAAATGTTTCGGGTTTAATATTAAAATACTGGGTTAATGCTAGCCATTGAGTCCTGTTTTTGTCACCACCTATATTCGATTTTTTAAGGGAGTGCTTTTGAGATCCTGTAATAGGTATAGGTGTTTCGGCTCTATTTTTAGCTAATATAGAATTCGTCCCATTTAATAATGCCATTGCTTTAAACCAAAGGTCATCTGCTTTAGGAGCCAATGCTAAGAATAATTCAGAATTAGTAGTATTATCTGAGAGTTTTTTAGGAGGGTATAAAACACCTTCTGCTCCTATAGGGATTACAGCAGATTTATTAAAGGAGTTGTTCTGGTCATAAACCCAATTCTTGTATGTTTGAAGCTCTCCGTTTTTAGTATAACGAATATACCTAGTTTGATTTCCGATAATACTATTAGGATGCGCTTTATGTTCTTCATAAAGTAAACGAAGCCAATTAGAACGGTACATCATATCATCATCACAAGTAATAATAATATCTTTTGGAAAAAGATCAAGGCTATGAATTAATTTTCTGTGAGAACAAGTTAATTTGGAATACATGATATGAAATAAATCACTTTCTAATATTTTTAATTTACTTGGTATTTCATCTTTTAAAGATTCATGTAGCCAAAGAATTATTTTTTTTGGTTTAGAATCTTGGTTCAAGATACTTCGTATGGTTAAATGCAAAGTATGTAACCTTTCTGGTATAGAGGTTAAAGAAACAATAACAGGTATTTCTTCTTTTGTTTTAGAAACTATACTTTTAACCGAAAGCGATGAAAGTTTAATTGAAGTGTAAATAGATACAGGTATTTCTTTCAACTTCATTTTACAATGCTGTTATTTGTCGTTTATTAATGTAGCCAGTCTTTTCAAGTTCAAAGATAGATAAGACTTTTATATTTTTGTGGTAATTTGAAACGCAGTATGGAGATTCCTAAAATAAGTATCATAGTTAGTACATATAATGCCGAAGAGTGGTTAAAGAAAGTACTGTGGGGTTTTGAGCAACAAATTTTTAAATATTTCGAAGTTGTCATAGCTGACGATGGTTCAAAAGAACCAACGAAAGAATTGATTGCAGAAATGTCTAAACAAGTTCATTATCCAATAGTACATGTGTGGCAAGAGGATGATGGATTTCAAAAATCAAAAATTTTGAACAAGGCTGTTACTGCTTGCTCTGCCGATTATATCATAATGACCGATGGTGATTGTATACCTAGAGAAGATTTCGTTCAGGTACATTATATAAATAAAGAACAAGGATATTTTATTTCTGGTGGATACTACATGCTGCCTATGAATATATCTAAACTGATTACGCTAGAGGATATTGAAAAGCAACGGTGTTTTAATATTCAGTGGCTTAAAGAAAAAGGTATTCCTCAAACTTTTAAGAATAATAAACTTACTGCCCAAGGATTTATTTCTAAGATTTTAAATTGGATTACACCTACCAATGCCAGTTGGAACGGTCATAATTCATCTGGCTGGAAAAAGGATATTGAGAATGTAAACGGCTTCGACGAACGTATGCAGTACGGTGGTCAAGATAGAGAATTAGGAGAACGACTTTTTAACTTCGGGTTAAAATCTAAACAACTACGTTACAGTGCTGTGTGTGTACATTTAGACCACAAAAGAGGGTATAAAACACCGGAGTCAATTGCAAAAAATGTAGGAATTAGAAATGTGACAAAGAAAGAAAAAAGGGTATGGACTTTTTATGGCATTACTAAGTAATACGCAAGCTCATTCTTTTGTTCAAGAGTTTTAAGTTCTCTGTAACGTTCTAAAACGCCAAGAGCGTTTAAATGACAAATAATGAATCCTTTTTTACCATCAAGAATACCAAGACGTAAGATGTAATGGTTGAAAAATTTCCAACTAGTCTTTAAAATCATCTTTACATAGCTATATTTCTTTTCTTTGTAAAAGGACTCAATGGCCTTCAATCTGCCATATTTCAACATTTTATTCTTGTAGTCTTCATGGTCCTTATAACAGAAGTGAATAAGCTTCTCATTTAAAATACCAGAAGTTCCATCAACATCTAAAGTTTCATGAACGATTTTACAATCAGAGAATTTCGCATGGCTTTTTCTGAAAAGGCGATAATTTTTATCGGTTTGCCAACCACTATAATTCAATTTTTCATTCTTGAACATGAATTGGCGATAAAACCAAAAAGCTGAAATATCGGTACCGCTAGAAACCGTATCTACTATTTCTTGTTGTAATGCATTGGAAACAATTTCATCGGCATCTAAAAACAAAACCCAGTCATTTGTGGCTTGTTTTAAAGTAAATGATTTTTGAGCTGTGAAATTTTCAAAAGGATTTTGAATGACTTTTACCTTTGGGTGACTTTTTAAAAATTCAAAAGTGCCGTCTGTACTAAAAGAATCTACCACAATAATTTCGTCGGCAAAGGAAACAGAATCAATACATTTTTCAATGTATCCCATTTCGTTGTATGTGATGATTAAAGCGGTAAGTTTCTCTTTTTTGGTAATCATAATATCCAATTTGATTGGTTGGCTCTAATTGGAGCGAACAAAGTTATAACAAAAAATGAATTAAAAAATTGTATAGTGAAGTAAAATTCTTACATATTTAAAATATATTCTTTGAGTTATTGACTTGTTAACTAGAGTTGTTTTTATCAAATGGTTGCGTTTAATTACCAAGAATATTTTTAATTTTTGCTAACGCTGCACCTATAACTTGATGCATGTCATAATACTTGTATTCTGCTAACCTTCCGCCAAAAATAACGGTATCGCTTTCACCCTTTTTTTTGTACTTAGAATACATAGTATTATTCTTTTCGTCATTAATTGGATAATAGGGTTCTAGGTTTGTTGAAGCTTCTAAGGGATATTCTTTTGTAATAACTGTTTTTTTCTGTTGGCCGAATTCAAAATGTTTGTGTTCTAAAATTCGGGTATAGGGTATTTGTGCTTCTGTATAATTTATAACGGCATTACCTTGATAATTTTCTATATCTAAAATTTCATGATCAAAACGTAAACTACGATACTCGAGTTTACCAAATTCATAGTTATAGTACTCATCAATTTTTCCTGTAAAAACTGTATTTGTAGCTAATTTTTGTAAAGATTCTTTATCCTTAAAATAATTCACACCCAATTGCACTTCAATACCTTCTAGAAGCCCCCCACTAAGTTCATTATAACCACCTATTGGTATTCCTTGATAGTTATCATTAAAATAATTGTTGTCGAAAGTGTACCGTAGCGGTAGTCTCTTAATAATGAATGCGGGTAATTCAGTAGCTTTTCGTCCCCATTGCTTTTCACTGTAGCCTTTTATTAACTTGTTATAAATATCTTCCCCTACTAAAGAAAGCGCTTGTTCTTCTAAATTTTGAGGTCTGTTTTTTTGATGTTCTTTGCTTTGCTCTTCAATAATGCTTTTTGCCTCTGTTGGGGTCTTAACTCCCCAAAGTTGATAGAAGGTGTTCATATTAAAAGGCAGATTATATAATGAGCCTTTATAGTTTGCTACAGGTGAATTGGTATATCTATTGAAGGGAACGAAGTCATTTACATAATCCCAGATCTTTTTATCATTCGTATGAAAAATGTGGGCTCCATAAGCATGAACATTAATATCTTCAATTTTTTTACAATAGGTATTTCCTCCAATATGTTCTCTTTTATCAATTACTAAGCTTGTTTTTCCTCTTTTTTTTGCTTCATGTGCAAAAACAGCGCCATAAAGTCCTGCGCCTACGATAAGAAAATCATACTTTTTGTTTGACATAAAATTCAGTTATTTATCACTCAAAGATAAGGTTTGGGTAACGCAATTTTAATAAAATAGATTTCCAAATATCTTTTTGTGCTTAAAGAATATTAAACTTGCATTTCTTAATTATAAATTACCCATTTATGAGTTCTGAAAATTATTACTACATATCTAGAAACTATAAGTTCTCAAAAAATGCTGCCTCTAAACCGAAGATGGATTGTGAGACGGTTTTAGAAAAGAATGGTTTTAAGAATTTAGGATTTAAACAAACTAATCATCCGAGTTCTGCACTGGGTGCGATTATTAGTTTTTTCGGAATTACAAAAGGGCTTTTTTTGCTACCAAGAAAATCAGTTTTCTGTATGCAATATCCGCTTAGTAAGTTTTTTGGGTACATCACAGGTATAGTATCAATGAAAAAATGTAAGCTTATCATTATTATACATGACGTTAAGTATTTGATGGGTAAGTCTACCGACTTGAAAGGTGAAATGGCCAAATTCAACCGAGCTAATACCTTAATTGTTCATAACGAATCTATGAAAAATTGGTTTCTAGAAAATGGCTGCACAGCACAGTTAGTAAGCTTAGAATTATTCGATTATATTCATTCAAGTGATAAACATGCAACCACTAACAAGCCATATGATGTAGTATTTGCAGGTGGGTTGGGGAAAGAGAAAAGTGAATTTTTATATAGCATGGATAAGCTTAATCCGTCAAACTATGCCTTAAAATTATATGGCAACGGATTTAATGTAGCAGATGTTGAACAGACTGATTCGATTTTAGATTACCAGGGTGTATTCTCACCTGATGAGGTTATCGATAAAATAGAAGGTTCTTTTGGATTAATATGGAACGGGAACGCTCTAAATGAGTGTTCTGGCGATTTTGGAAAATATCTATTATATAATAATCCGCACAAGACATCTTTATATCTCTTGTGCGGATTACCCGTTATTGTTTGGAAAAAAGCTGCCATTGCTAAATTCATAGAAAAAGAACAAATAGGTATTACCCTAAATTCTTTAAATGAATTAGATGAAGTTTTAAAAAACTTGGATGCTAATTCATATTCCGATATGATTACCAATGTGGAAAAAATAAAAGCAAAAGTAGCTTCTGGTTTTTATTTATCCCAAGCAATAAAAAAAGTAAAAGAAATAGTTTAAAGATTAAACCGCTACATCATACTCTCTAAGAGCATCGTTCAATGATGTCTTTTTATTGGTGCTTTCCTTTCTTTGACCAATGATTAAGGCACAGGGCACTTGAAATTCACCCGCAGGGAATTTTTTAGTGTAACTACCGGGTATAACCACTGAGCGTGCAGGTACTAATCCTTTTCTCTCTACTGGTGTTTCACCTGTAACATCGATAATTTTTGTACTCATTGTTAAAACTACATTCGCTCCTAACACAGCTTCTTTCTCTATTCTAACGCCTTCTACAACAATACATCGAGAACCAATAAAAGCACCATCCTCAATAATTACTGGAGCAGCCTGTAATGGCTCTAGAACACCACCAATACCAACACCACCACTTAGATGAACGTTTTTACCGATTTGTGCGCAACTACCAACAGTGGCCCAAGTATCTACCATTGTACCTTCATCAACATAGGCTCCTATATTCACGTAACTAGGCATTAATATAGTGCCAGCGGAAATATATGCCCCATGTCGAGCAACAGCATTAGGCACTACTCTTATTCCTTTTTCGGCATATCCTCTTTTTAGCGGAATTTTATCGTGGTATTCAAAAATACCGGCCTCTAATGTTTCCATTTTTTGAATAGGGAAATACATAACAACCGCTTTTTTTACCCATTCATTAATTTGCCACCCGGTGGATGTTGGTTCTGCGCATCTTAATTTACCAACATCTAAAAGGTCGATAACTTGTCTAATACAATCTTGGGTTGAAGATTCTTTCAAAAGATCTCTATTATCCCAAGCTTTTTCTATTTGTGCTCTCAGTTCTGTCATTTTCATCAAAATTTTCTCAAATATAAGTTGAAGTGGAGTAATTCACCATTCGCGAAAGCACATATAACAAATTATCCTTTATTTTTGCCAAAAATTAAGTTTGGGAAGGATTCTTGCAATTGACTATGGAATAAAAAGGATTGGTTTGGCGGTTACTGATGAAATGCAAATGATTGCTTTCGGGTTGACCACTATTCCTGAATCTGAAATATTTGACTATTTGACCGAATATTTAAAAAAGGAAAAGGTTGATACTATTGTCGTTGGTGAACCAAAACAAATGGATAATACTGCTTCTGAATCAGAAGTTCATATTAAACCATTTTTAGTGAAGCTTGGAGAAAAATTTCCATCGATAGCTATTAAAAGGCATGATGAGCGCTTTACCTCTAAAATGGCATTTCAAACCATGTTAGATAGCGGTCTAAAAAAGAAACAACGAAAGAATAAAGCATTAATAGATGAGATTAGTGCAACTATTATATTACAAGATTTTTTAAAGACATTATAAATGATTTTACCGATTATAGCATACGGAGACCCCGTATTGAGAAAAGTTGCCGATGATATTGATAAAGATTATCCTAAACTGAATGAGTTGCTTACCAATATGTGGGAAACTATGTATAATGCAAGCGGTGTTGGTCTTGCGGCACCTCAAATAGGTCTGCCTATTAGAATATTCTTAGTAGATACCACGCCTTTCTCGGATGATGAAGAGCTAACTAAAGATGAGCAAAAACAGCTAAATGGTTTTAAGCAGGTATTTGTAAATGCCTATATTGAAGAAGAAACCGGCGAAGAGTGGGCTTTTAACGAAGGTTGTTTAAGTATACCAGATATACGCGAAGATGTTAATAGAAAGGATACTATTAAAATCACTTATTTGGATGAGAATTTTAAAAAACATTCAAAAACGTTCGACGGATTATTAGCCCGTGTTATTCAGCACGAGTATGATCATATTGAAGGTATTTTGTTTACCGATAAATTATCTGCTTTAAAAAAGAGAATGTTAAAAGGTAGATTGACCAATATATCTAAAGGAAAGATCAGTGTAGACTATCGCATGAAATTTCCTGCAATGAAAAAAGGACGTTAAAATCATCTTATAATTAATAGAAAAGTGTAATCTTTGTCGACTTAAATTTTAAAATAGTTTATGGGTTTAGAGAAAATTTTATCCGTTGCAGGAAAGCCAGGTTTATATAAGTTAATCACCCAAACAAGAACTGGATTTGTGGCGGAGTCTTTGTTAGATGGTAAACGAATAACAGTTAGCTTACGTAGTAGTGTAAGTGTATTGTCTGAAATAGCGATTTATACGTTAGAAGAAGAAGTGCCATTAAGAGAGGTTTTTGAAAAAATACAAACTAAAGAAGATGGGGGCAAAACCTCTATTAGTCATAAGGATGAAAAAATAAAATTAGAAGAATACTTTTTTGAAGTATTACCTAATTACGATGAAGATCGTGTTTATGTGAGTGATATTAAAAAAGTTATTCAATGGTATAACATATTGACCGATAATAAAATTACTGATTTCTCAAGTGAAAAAGAAGAAGCAAGTGATGCTTCTGAAGAGGAATAAAAGAGTTTTAGTGAGAATAAAAAAAGCCTTGATTTAAAAAAATCAAGGCTTTTTTTATGTAACAGTTTATTTAATCTTTATTGATGGTCTCATAAGTGAAATCACTTTTTTTCCAGTCTATTAATGGTGATGGATAATACTTTACATCCATTCTATCTAAAAAGGGAGCTTGGTCTGCTAAACGTACTTTATAATCTTCCCAGTTTCTATTTTCTTTAATACTCCAACTAAGTTCAGAATATCCGATAATTCTTGGGAATGCTAAGTATTCTAGCTCATCTATATTACTAATTGTTTCAGACCAAAGTGGCGCTTCTACACCTAATATGTTTTCTATGGGTATACCATATTCTTCTGGTGTCCATATATACGCAGTATCAACAGGTATGTAAGCGGCCCAGTGTAATCCGAATTTAGATAATGTATCATACTCCATATCTAAATACGCTTTCTTTGCAGGTGAAACGATTATTTTCATTCCTTTATCTACTGCTTTTTTCGCATTTTCTTCGCTTGCCCACCATTGTGAAATTGATGTGGAATCAATATTTGCTATCGCAACTTCATCCCAACCGATCATTCTTTTACCATGTTTTTGAACAATCTTCTCTACTTTATTAATGAAATAGATATAATCACTCTTTTTTGTAACATGACTTTCATCACCACCAACATGAAAATAAGGCCCTGGTGTTATTGCAGAAATTTCCCGAACTACATCATCGATAAAAGCATAAATAGTATCCTTATGGGTGTCGAACGTGCTGAAACCAACATGCGTTCCTTCGTAAGGTTTTGGAGTTTTACCATTTCCATTTAAGAACGGATAAGATACTGATGCCGCATTGGTATGGCCAGGCATATCTATTTCGGGTATAATAGTCATATAACGATCAGCGGCATAACGAACGATTTCTTTGTAGTCTTCTTGGGTGTAAAATCCGCCAGATTCGCCACCAACTTCAGTAATACCGCCGACTTCTGTAAGTTTAGGCCATGATTTAATTTCGATTCTCCAACCTTGGTCATCGCTTAAATGTAAATGAAGTACATTGATTTTATAGTAAGATAGTAGGTCGATATATTTTTTAACATCATCAACACTAAAGAAATGCCGTGCGACATCTAACATAGAACCTCTGTAGGCGAAATTAGGATTGTCGATAATTTTACCCGACGGTACTGGCCAAATTTTCTGTAAAGCCAAAGTATCGTTACTTTCAATAGGCACCAATTGTCTTAAAGTCTGTATACCTCTAAAAGCTCCTTCGGCGGTATTCGCGTTAATGATGATTGAATCTTGATTTATGTAAAGTTGATATGCTTCAGGCGAATTTAAGTCTATGCTATCACTTTGGTTGATATATATTACTCTTTCAATTGTATTGGCACCTTCAGAATTTACGGGTATAGTTAAGTTTGTTTTGCTCTTTAACTTATCTGCTAAAAATGTACCTACTTCCTCAAAACCAGTTGCGTTTTTAGAAGTATAAATGGCAGTAAACTGGTCTAAAGCAAAAGCCGAATTTGTTGGCGTTGTCTTTAAAGGCTTGGGAATTAAACTGACTTTTGCTAGGTCGGTTACTGGCATTGCAATACGTTCTTTCTTCTTTTCGCTACAAGCAATAAATGCTAAAGTTATAGAAGCAAAAAACAGGCTTCGAATACAAATGGTTTTAAACATGGTTTGTAATTAAGGTTGATTAACTAAATTTTTCATGGTTTCATACCAAATATCATAACCTTTTTGGTTCATATGCAGACCATCTTCAATAAAAATATCGGTTCTTAATTTCTTTTTATTGAGCATGGGATTCCAAACATCAACAAAATCTAATTGAACATCTTTTTTGGCAAGGCGTTCCATTTTTCTATTTAACCGTTTATATTTTCCTCGAATCTTCCATCTACTGATACTCGGCTTTGCAGCTATTAATATAATTTGAGTAGATGGGTTGTTTGCTTTTATTCGACGGATGATCTCTTCTGTCGTATCAAGAACATGAACGGGTCTTTTTTTTGCCCATAAATCATTGTCACCTTCGTATATAAACACCTTTTTAGGATTGTAGGAAAGAACCAATTCATCGATAAAAAGCAGTAGGTCTGACGCTTGTGACCCTCCAAATCCGCTATTTATAATTTGATGGTTTGGAAATTCTTTCTCTAATTTTTTCCATAAGCGTACGCTAGAGCTTCCAGTAAAAAGAATGGTCTCTTTTTGAGAATTCCAAATAGTATCATATTTAGCTGTAATTTTTTTTACCTCGTCAGAAAAGACGTTTTCTGTTTGTGAAATACAAACATTACCTATTAAAAAAAATAAAAAGGTAATATATGAGATTTTAAGCTCTTTTATTGGACGGTATCTAGTAATTTTAATCATATTTTTAGTTAAGTGTTGGCTTTGTTAAGTTTTCGGTAAGTGCCCAAGCATGAAATTGAGTTATCCAATCATCAGAAGCTAATTGTTGCTTTTTCATTCCGAAACCATGGCCACCTTTAGAATACATGTGCATTCCAGCATTTTTGCCGCTTGTTACCCAGTCTGTATATAGAGTTGCGCTAGGTCTAGCAAGTCCAAGTGGGTCATCAGAGGCGCAAATTACTAACATTGGTGGGGCATCTTCAGGAATGGTATAATTGCCAATAACGGTCATCCATGGATAAACAGGCACGATAAAATCTGGCCTGGTGCTTTTTGAATAATTAAATGTAACACCCATGGTTACAGCGCCACCAGCAGAGAAACCCATAAAGCCAATTTTGTTTGGGTCTAGCTTCATTTCTTTTGCATTGGTTCTTACATAGGTAATCGCGGCTAAACCATCTGTAATCGAAAGTGGTAAGACAGGGGATACCCTTTCCCCAATTTTAGCAGGATTGGTATTTCCCTCATCTGTAATTTCTTTAATGCCATCAATACCCGTAGGTACCAGGCGATATTTTAAAACAAAAGCGGTAATTCCTCTATTGTTCAACCATTTGGCTACATCTCGTCCTTCACTGTTTATACTTAAACCGTAGAGTCCGCCACCTGGCGCAATTATTACACTAGTTCCGTTTGGTTGGTCAGCCTCATATACTTCTAATCGTGGTACAGATACATTTGTTATTACTTGAGTATCCCATATTTCTGAGAAGTACTCTTTTTCACCGGTCGACCATTTTACATCTGGGTTAGGGGTGAACGGTAAATCAATAACACGTTGTGATATTATATTCATAGAAACAAGTAAACAGGATAGAAGTAGTATATTTTTCATTTTCTTTTTTATTATATAAATGATTCAATTAGTAAATATAAAAGTGCTGCCAATACGCTACCAATAATGGGGCCAACTATAGGAACCCATGCATAGCTCCAATCACTTTTACCCTTGTTTCTGATAGGTAAAATCGAATGTAATAAACGAGGACCGAAATCTCTCGCTGGGTTAATAGCATAGCCTGTCGGCCCTCCAAGTCCGAAGCCAATTCCCATAACTAATAAAGCAACGGGTAAAGCATCGAGTGAACCTAAAGAAACCGCATTCTCACCCATTGCACCACCTGCAATATAAAAAACACCGAAAACAAGAGTGAAAGTTCCGATAATTTCAGTTACTAAATTCCAAAATGGACTGCGAATAGCTGGTTGAGTTGAGAATGTTGCTAATATGGCACCGGTATCTTCAGTTGCTTCATAATGTTTTTTATAAGTTAACCAGACTAATAAATTACCCATCATAGCACCCAATATTTGAGCAACAATATAGCCAGGTACTAATGACCATGAAAACTTACCTGCAACTGCAAGACCTATTGAAACCGCGGGATTAAGATGAGCGCCACTAACATCAGCAGAAATATAAACTCCAATAAAAACAGCGATACCCCAAGCAAGTGAAATCCCTACCCAGCCAGAAGAACCACCTTTGGTATCCTTTAAAACTAGGTTTGCTACGATACCATTCCCTATAAGAATTAACATGGCAGTCCCAATAAATTCGAAAATATATACAATCATAGTTTGGTAGGTTTTAAGTGGATTAAGATAAAAAAAAACAAGGAATAATTAAGGTTTAAATCAGTTTGTTGCATTATTGATAATAAAGCTTGGGTAGATATATAAAGTTGATTGGTTTTTGAATAGATGTTCTGATCTTTGAAAAGTATTTTAATCTAATGGAATGAAAAATTATTTGACTTACTTTCAAAATGGTTGATGTTAAAATATAAATGTGCAATGAAGAATTGTAAATACTTCTTTTTATTTTTTTGGTGATAATGATAGAAGGTTGCTCTTCAGTTAATAATGATGATGAAGTTGATGAATGTCTTATGGTAAAAGGGTCATATAATTTATCTGAGATAAATGTTTATATAGCTCAAGATGGTAATGAAGATGGTGTCGCGTCAAGTAATATATGAGATGAAGTAAATTGTTTAAATCGCGCGCTCGTTATTAATGCTGACGTCATTTGGAAAATGGATTTTATAGAATTGGATATTACACGTGTAACGAGTGACTTTTATGCCATTCGATGTGGTCTAACAATTAGTAAATCAGGAAATTGGTTTTTTCAAAGTAATATTCTAAATTTCAATGGTTTCGATACTATGATACTTAATTCATAAGAATTAACCGAGAGTATAAACGATGATTTGTCTGATATTTTAAATCGAAAATTCACTAAACTATAATTCTAGTATCTAACACCATTAACATTCATTTTCAGAGTGTAAACAGAACCTTTAGCTGTTATAAATAAAATATCTTGGTTTTTGCCACCAAAGGTTATATTAGCTGTCCATTCTTCATTTACAGGTATATGATGTATTTTTTCTCCCTTCGAATTAAAGACAGTTACACCTTCACCCGTAAGATATAAATTGCCCTTGTTGTCAATGGTCATTCCGTCAGAGCCCATGTCTGTAAATAATTTTCGGTCTTTTAGGGCGCCGTTTTCTGCAATAGAGTAGGAGTATGTTTTCTTATCACCGATATCCGCAACATAAAGTGTTTTGCCATCTGGTGTACCGATAATACCATTTGGACGTATAAAATCACCAGCAATTATGCTAACATCTTTTAAATCAGGTGAAATGTAATAAACATTATTCTCTTCAATTTCTGCGGTAGTTCTTTCCCAGTAAGGTCTTTGGTAGTAAGGGTCGGTAAAATAAATACCACCTTTTAAATCTACCCAAAGATCATTGGGTCCGTTTAATTTCTTACCCTTAAAATTAGTAATGAGCGTGTCTACTTCTCCATTTGTATCTATTCTCCATAGCTCATTTTTATCATCGGCTGCAGCTAACAAATAACCCTCATGGTCAAAATATAAGCCATTGGCTCTACCCGAAGGCTCTTTAAAAATACTTAAAGAGTTATCTTCAGCTTTCCATTTTATAATCTTATTATTTGGTTGATCCGTAAAAAATACATTTCCGTTTTTATCAGATGCAGGGCCTTCGGTAAAACTATACTCATTAGAAATTCGAATTAGTTCTGCACCTTCGGTGACTAATGACTCTGATTGAGAAGTGCAAGAAATAACGAAGAAGGAGCATATGATTGCAAATATGAATTGAAATTTTGTTCCCATAATTTATCCTATATACTTTTAAGATAATTCATATTATATTTCATACTCTCAAAAGGTGTACTGGCATATTCTTCTTGTTCAATATATATGTGTTGTACGCCAGAAAGTTCTTTGTTTTTAAGCATTAAAGCTATGTCAAGAACTCCTTTGCCAAATTCTGTACTTTCCTTTTTAGACATATCCATATCCTTTAAGTGCCATAGCGGAAATCTACCTGGGTATTTTTTAAAGTACGAAATAGGATCTTTGCCAGCAACAACAACCCAGCCAAGGTCTAATTCCATAAATACCAAATCATTCTGAGTGTTGTCCATTAACACATCGTAGAGAACATGTCCATTTTCAGAATCAAATTCATATTCATGATTATGATACCCGAATTTTAAACCTAGTTTTTTACATGCCTCACCAGCAACATTAAATTGCTCGGCCACCTTTTTATAATTATCAACAGTTTGTCCATCCGAAGGCATTGAAGAACAAATGAGATACTCTTGGCCAGAGGCAACAGCATCTTCCATAGTTTGTTCAAATTTATCATCGAGGCGTACATGGCCACTTGTAATCTTCATCCCTAAATCTATACAAGTTTTCCCCATTTCTGAAGGTGTTAAACCGTAATAATATCCCTTAGAAGAACCGGCACTTTCTATTTCTTTGAAACCTAAACTTGCAATCTCTTCTAACGCTTTCTTTGGGTTTTTTAGCATTTCATCTCTAAAGGAATAAAGTTGAACACCGTAGGAGAAATTTTTAGGTGCAGCGCAACTAAATTGTGGCATTATCAGTGTTGCAGCACCGAATAGACTTGATTGTTTAAGGAAGTTTCTTCGCGTCTTCATTAGTTTAGATTGTTAAATTTAAGTGATTGTAGATTTAATGATTTTAAATGTACGAAAACTAAACAGAAATTTTAGTCGGTCATACACGTGATACGTATTTTTGTAAAAACATCATTCATGAATAGTAGGAAAGATCAATTAAATGCCCTTGATAGATTATTAACCATAATGGACGAATTGCGTGAGCAATGTCCTTGGGATAAAAAGCAAACAATGCAGTCACTTAGGCATTTAACTATAGAGGAAACCTACGAGTTGGGTGATGCTATTTTAGATAATGATCTGAATGAAGTGAAGATGGAATTAGGTGATGTACTGCTTCATATTATCTTTTATTCTAAAATAGGCTCAGAAACCAATGACTTTGATATTGCAGATGTAGCGAATGCTATTTGTGATAAATTAATTAATAGACATCCTCATATTTATGGCGATGTAAAAGTTGCAGATGCCGAAGAAGTGAAACGTAATTGGGAACAGATTAAATTAAAGGAAGGTAAAACGAGTGTTTTGGAGGGAGTGCCAAGCAGTTTGCCAGCTTTGGTTAAGGCAAATAGAATACAAGATAAAGTAGCCGGGGTAGGTTTTGATTGGGAAAAACCAGAACAGGTATTTGAAAAAGTACAAGAAGAACTTGGTGAATTACAAGTAGAGGTTACTTCTGGTGAAATCGATAAAATAGAATCGGAGTTCGGAGATGTGCTTTTTTCTATGATAAATTATGCTAGGTTCTTGGGCGTTAATCCAGAAAATGCCCTTGAGCGCACCAATAAAAAGTTCATTAAGCGTTTTCAATATTTAGAGAAAAACGCAAAACAAATGGGTAAAAATTTACAAGATATGACATTAAAAGAAATGGATGTTTTTTGGAATGAAGCAAAGACCAAGGAGTAAATTTATTTTAATCTTGTAACACCCGATCAACAATCCGCGATAATTTTCTTAGCTGAATAGGTTTAATGATATATTCTGAAATTTCAGGAAATAATTTTGAACGGTCTATATCATCTGAGCTTAAAGAAGAAGTCAACATATAGATTTGAATATCTTTCTTTATATTTTTGTTTGCAACCTTAAATTCCTCCATAAATTGAAACCCATTAAGAATAGGCATATTCAAGTCTAAAAGAATAATGTCTGGCAACTCATCTGTAGCATCAAAATTGTCAGTTAAAATTTTTAAAGGCTGAACAGAATCTGGAAATCCAATAACATTAGTTACCGATAATTGCTTAAGGTTCCTTTTCATGACATATTTAGAAATATCGTCATCGTCGATAATCCAAACTAATGGTTTGTCGCTCATACTAATATTGGTTAATGGTTTTGTAGTATTATACCTATTAATAACGCTGTGTTCTATACAAATAGTGCCCTGCTTTGAAATATTTTTTACCTAAAGTAATGAAGAATTTGGTTATCACTAATTAGAAATAATCTTATAAGTCTGCTTATTTATGGCTTTATGGGCTATTTAATAACGTAATTTTCTCTCATATATATAATACAGAAGTGATAAATAGGGGTAGTAATTATGGTAGATTTTGGCAAAAACAGATTATTTAATTAGAATTTCAAGAATTTAAGAGCGTTTTCTATAAATAAAAATTAGCTAATTAGAATTACCTTTGCCAAAATTTCATTCAAAAGTTTGTTACAGAAATATACCAAAGAATTTAGATATAACATTAAGCTTTCCGTTCCCGTAATTTTGGGAATGTTGGGTCATACGTTCGTACAATTGGCAGATAATATAATGGTTGGTCAGTTAGGTACGGCTGAACTTGCTGCTGTTTCTTTAGGTAATAGTTTTGTTTTTATAGCAATGTCATTAGGTATAGGTTTTTCAACCGCTATTACACCTTTGGTTGCAGAGGCAGATGGAGCGGGTAATAAAAAGAATGCTAAAAGTGCATTAAAACATGGTTTGGTGCTGTGTACTGTTTTGGGTTTGACTTTATTCGGATTGATTTTACTTGCCAAACCTATTATGTACGCTATGAAACAATCTGTTGAGGTTGTTGAATTGGCATTACCTTATTTAGATTTGGTCGCTTTCTCATTAGTTCCGTTAATTATTTTTCAGGCCTTTAAGCAATTTTCGGAAGGTTTGTCACAAACGAAATACCCAATGTATGCAACAATTGTTGCCAACGTTATCAATATCACTTTAAACTATCTATTAATTTTCGGAAATTTTGGTTTTCCAGAAATGGGTATTGTTGGTGCGGCAATAGGTACGCTGGTATCTAGAGTTTTTATGGTAATTTATTTATGGTTTATATTAAAAACTAAAGAGAAATTCAAGTACTATGTAACCGGATTCAATTTTGCAAAAATCGAGAAAACGGTGATGAAGAAAATTATTGAATTAGGCTTCCCGTCCTCATTGCAAATGTTTTTTGAGGTTGCAATATTTACGGCTGCGGTATGGTTAAGCGGTGTTTTGGGTAAAAATGCACAAGCAGCTAATCAGATTGCTTTGAATTTAAGTAGTATGACTTTTATGTTCGGTATGGGGCTAGGTATAGCTGCCATGATAAGAGTGGGTAATCAAAAAGGATTGACGAATTTTAAAGAGTTAAGACGTGTAGCACAGTCAATATTTTTATTAACCTTTATATTGGAAATATTCTTTGCGGCTTTATTTCTTTTGGGTAGACATTGGTTTCCTTCTTTATATTTAGATATTAATGATGCAGCTAATATTACTGATAATACAGAGGTTTTAGTTATTGCAGCTCAGTTATTATTCGTGGCTGCATTTTTTCAGATTTCAGACGGAATTCAAGTTGTGGTACTAGGTGCCCTGCGTGGTTTACAAGATGTGAAAATACCAACTGTAATTACTTTTATAGCATATTGGTTAATTGGTTTTCCTATAAGTTTTTACTTGTGTCTATACACAGATTTGAAAAGTACCGGTATCTGGATTGGTTTACTTACCGGTTTAACCGCATCGGCCATTATGTTGTATCTTCGATTTAATTATTTAACTAAAAAACTAATTGCTGGCTAACTGTTGTTGAACGGTAAGAGGCAATTATATTTCAACTTATATAGTATATTTTTTATGGAATTTCCGAAATTTTTACTGGGTGACAATACTGATTATCCAACAGCAATTTTTGTTGTGCATACCGAGTTTCCTAGGTTTATTATAAATCTTGAAAATGACGAAGTAGAATGGCTTGAAGAATTTTCTAAGGAAGATGAAAAAGAATTAGAAGAGGAAGCGGAAAATTTAATAGTAGCTGCTACTGCTTTTTACGATAGAGAGGTTTCGAGATATGAAGATTAAGTAATATGCTTCAAGAGTTATTACAATTAGACAAAGATTTTTTTATATACCTCAATGGTTTGGGTACGCCCCAATGGGATAATTTTTTTCAATTTCTATCCCATAAATTGAGTGCTATACCACTATACATTTTTCTACTCATACTTACGTATCAAAAATTCGGATTTAAAAGAACTTTGGTATTGTTGGTTTCAATTGCTTTGTTAATTACAGTTACAGACCAATTGAGTAACTTTTTTAAATATGGCGTAGCCAGATTAAGACCTTGTCATGATCCTGAAATAGAACCAATAATGCGTTTAGTTAAAAGCTATTGTGGCGGGCAGTTCGGTTATTTCTCAGCTCATGCCGCCAATGCGTTTGCTATAGCCGTATTCTTTGGTAGTATATTAAAATCTACCCTTAAATTTATAGGTGTCTTTTTAGTACTTTGGGCTGCTCTGGTGGCTTATAGTCGTATTTATCTAGGTGTTCATTTCCCTTTAGATATAATTACTGGCGCGGTAATAGGCTCGTTGTTCGGCTGGTTGTTTGTAAAGCTATTTATATTTTCACTTAGAAAATTATCTCTATGATTACTAATCTAAGGTATTGGTTTTTAATCACTTTGGTAATCATGATTTACGTGGCAGGTATGTTTGTTACGTTGTTTGAGAATGATTCTGCACAGTTCTCGGTCATGGCTATGCGTATGGTGCAAGAGAATGATTTTTTTAGTCTATTTAAGGGTCCTGAAGAATATTTAGATAAGCCACATATGCATTATTGGCTTGCAGCACTGTCGTATAAAGTTTTTGGAATACATGATTGGGCCTACAGAATACCAGGTATATTATCTACACTACTTGCCGCATATAGTTGTTACGGTTTAGGAAGTCTTCTTTATAACAAACACGTAGGTAAATTAGCGGCTTTAGTCTTTATGACCGCGCAAACTATTGTTTTAGGAGCTATAGATGTACGTACGGATGCTGTATTAACAGGCTTTAGTATTTTGGCTATTTGGCAACTTACCAAGTATATAGAAAAAGGCTCTTTAAAGAGAATAATAATTGGTGCTTTTGCAGCTGGCATTGCATTCTCCACTAAAGGGCAAATAGCTTTATTGGTTATTGGGTTACCTATTTTGTGTCATCTTTTGTACTCTGGTAAATGGAAGGCATTTTTAAGTTGGAAGGTAGTGGTGGCACTTTTAGTTTTTGCTATTACGATTACCCCTATGTTATATGCCTATTACCTTCAATTTGATTTGCATCCTGAAAAGGTGATTCGTGGAACGGATAATCGTAGTGGTATATTTTTTATTTTTTGGGAACAAAGTTTTGAGCGACTAAGTGGTGAGGGTATAGGAAAGAATAGTAGTGACTTTTTCTTCTTTTTTCATACCTTTTTATGGGTATTTCTACCTTGGACAATTCTTGGGATTACCGCATATTATGTTAAAGCGAAACAACTCATTAAGCTTAAATTTAAATATAATAACAAGATTGAAGTATTAACCTTAGGGGGTATAACTTTAATATTTGCAGTAATTAGTTTTGCGCAATTTAAATTACCACACTACTTAAATATTACCATTCCATTGTTTGCAGTTTTAACGGCATCTTATCTCTATGATTTATATCGATTTGATAAAGAGAAAGCAACACGGTTATTGATGAAAGGTCAATACTTTATTTTATGTATAGTATTCATTGCTTCAGCATTAATTTGCTTTTATGTCTTTAAATTAAATAGTGCAGTCGCCTATATTTTTCTTCTTGTGGCAGCTGTAATTATTATTTATTACGCATTAAAGCGAGAGGGTGTTTATATGAAATTAATCACTATTTCTGTTTGTGCATCACTATTATTGAATGCAGTTTTAAATCTACATTTTTATCCAAATTTATTGAATTTTCAAGGTGGTTCTTCTATGGCTAAAGTAATTAAGCAAAAAGATATACCTGTTGACCGTATTTATAAGGTGAGTCCAGATTATACATGGTCTCTTGATTTTTATAATCAATATCCTGTACAAATAACTACGCCTGATTTGCTTAATGATAAAAAGGATATTTGGGTTTATGTTAGTGATGAAGATATGTCAGAATTACAGAATAACGGTCTGGAATGGGATACACAAATTTCTGTTGACCAGTTTCGAATTACTCGTCTTCAAGGGAAGTTCTTAAATCCGAATACCCGTAAAAAGGTTACTCGTAAAATGTATTTATTACATATCGATTAAGTAATTATTTAAATTTTCGTTATTGAAGTTTTGTTAGATTCTAGCTTTATTTTTTTGAAGTGATAGAAAACTCCAACTAGTGAAATTATAGCAGTTATTAGAAAGAATAATACACTAACCCCAACCGAAACATTTTGGTCTAGGCCTAATAGTTTTGCGCCATAAAAAAATGTGACTTCACGGCTACCAATACCTCCTAAAGTTAAAGGTACAACCGCTACTATTGATGAAACGAGGAAGATGATTAGGTAAGATATTTGATTTATTTCGATATTCAGTGCAAATAAAATGAACCAAATACTTATTAATTGTGCTAACTGTACAAAGGCAGATAATAATGTAGTCTTCCAAAAAATGGGAATTACGTATGAAAATAATTTTTTATTCAGTAACCAAAATATCACTACAGACATTGGGATGGCCAAAATGAACAACCACTGATAATCATTTAAAATTTCTAAATCTAAAAAGACCAATAGTGCACAGGCATATATAAAAAGTAGAAGAAGGCCTCCTAAACGGTCTAAAACCAAAACACTCACTATTTTTTTGGTAGGTACTTTGAAGTTCTTTTTTAGAATGTATCCTTTGTAGGCATCACCACCAATACCGCCAGGTAGAAATAGATTGTAGAACATTCCTAAAAGGTAAAGCTGAAAGTTACTTTTATGTGTTAGAAATAGATTGAGCTGATGAAAGTAAAGGTTAAGGCGTACAGCGGCTATTACCTTTGAAATAATAAAAAAGACCATTGCACCGAATAAATAAAGAGGATTACTCTTTAATAAAATGTCCTTTATTTCATCAACATTTATTTTTGTTAAGATGAAATAAATTAGAATTGCACTAATAAGTACCTTTAATCCGGTGGTTACTTTCTTATTTAACTTGGCCACCTACACTAACTTTTTTGATGCGGTAAGGTCTTTTCTTCTGAGATTCATAATAAGTACGAATCAATAATTCCATAACTATTCCTATGGTGAATAATTGAATTCCTGCAAGAATAAACATCATGCCAAACATTAACAATGGCCTTGTTCCTATATCTTCCCCAAATCCAACTTTTACAATTAAAAGATAAAAATTTATAATTATACCTAGGAGAATTAGTAAAAACCCGAAAATTCCAAAAAGGTGTATTGGGCGCTGAAAATACTTACGAATAAATAAGAGCAGCATCATATCTGCTACCACTTTAAACACACGTTCTAAACCGTATTTTGAAACACCAGCATGTCGTGCATGGTGTTTTACAGGTATTTGTTTTATTTGTGCGCCTTCTAAATGTGCTAAAAGGGTAATGAATCGGTGCATTTCACCATAAAGGTTCAAGTCTTTTGCAATATCCTTGGTGAAAACTTTAAGGGCACATCCATTATCCTTAATATCTAACTTAGTGATTCGCCTAACCAAAAAGTTAGCAATTTTCGAAGGTATTTTTTTTACTAATGAATCCTTTCTTTTTTGACGTATTCCTGTAACTACATCATACTCTTCACTTACGGCATACGTAAGCATCTCAGGAATGTCTGAAGGATCATTTTGTAAATCCCCATCCATGGTAATTATATATTCACCTTCTGCATAATCAAGGCCTGCTGCCAATGCTAAACTTTGCCCATAATTCTTTTTAAGTTCTATAAGATGAACTTTGTCATCTTTAAGAGCTTTTACTACTTTTTTAGTATCGTCTGTAGAAAAATCATCAATATAAATGATTTGATAATCATAGCCTACCAAGCTTTCGTGGATTTTTTGTGTCAATAAAGCCACATTATCTTCTTCGTTATATAAAGGAACAACGACCGAAAGTAGGGAAGTAGTAACAGGTTGCATTGGGTTGTTTTTGGAATAGCTGCAAAGTTATGTTTTTTATCTTTAAGATGAAGAACAGGAATGCCACTAACCTATAAACCTAACTAGTTTATAGAAAGTAGGGCTAATAGTTTTTCTGCAGCGGAAAATGGAGAGGTATTGCCGTTAATAACTTCGTTTTTTAGCAATGGTAGTAACTTTTTAATTTTTGCATTTTGATAAAACTTTGATAATAGTTCTTGTTCAAGATATTGAATAAGCCAGTTTTCATTTTGTTGTTGTCTATTTTTAAAGAAATGACCCGTTTCTTTCATGGTTTCGCAATAATTAAATATCAATTGCCAAATGTCTTCTAAACCTCTGTTTTCAATAGCAGAACAAGTTAAAACTTGCGGAGACCAACTATTCTCTTTAGGCGGAAACATATGCAATGCTCTCGAAAATTCCATTTTTGCTAGCTCAGCATTTTGTACATTATTTCCATCAGCTTTATTAATGACAATGGAATCGGCCATTTCAATAATACCTCTTTTTATTCCTTGTAATTCATCACCGGCTCCTGCTAATTTCAATAATAAAAAAAAGTCTACCATGTCATGAACTGCAGTTTCACTTTGTCCGACACCAATAGTTTCAATAAGTATAATGTCGAAACCAGCTGCTTCAAGAATAACAATACTTTCTCTAGTTTTTCTTGCAACACCACCAAGAGAAGAACCAGAGGCAGATGGTCTAATATAAGCATTAGGGTCTTTGACTAATTCTAGCATTCGTGTTTTATCTCCTAAAATACTTCCTTTTGTTCTGCTACTAGAGGGGTCTACGGTAAGCACGGCCACTTTTTTTTCTAAACCAGTAAGTATACCTCCAAACTGCTCTATAAAGGTGCTTTTTCCAGCACCTGGCACGCCTGTTATTCCAATTCGTATGGTATTATGTTTTTTTGAAATACAACCTTCTATTATTTCATTGGCTATAATTCGGTGTTCTGGTTTTGTGCTTTCAATGATGGTAATAGCCTTACTGACAATCGCTATATTGTTTAAGAAAATACCCTCGATTATTTCTGAAGTACTAAGATTGGCTAAATTCATTTGAACAGCTAGAGTTTTTGCAGGTCTTAAATAAAAGTACTATTTGTAAATGGGAACCATAATTTTGGTGGTATCCCAAGCTAAACTCAAAAATTTTTGTGACTTATGGTTTATCTCTTTATCCTCAAAATTAATTGATAAATCTTCAACGGGTTCCTGTAATTTTCTTGCAGGTACTTCAACCGTGATATAATCATGTTTTGCTTCATGCGTAGTTTGGTTACCATCTACGCGTGTTACACCCCATTCGGGTATTTCGGTATTAAAAATGACCTTCCAAGTTTCTTTGTTAGGTATCGTCCATAAAGAATATCTTCCTGCAGGAAGAGTTTTGTCGATGATTTTAATCTGTTGAGTGGTGACAAAAGTAGTAGGTTCATTGGCACCTGTTCTCCAAATTTTACCATAGGGCACTAGCTCGCCAAAAATAATTCGCCCTTTTTTTGATGGACTAGAATAATCTACTTCGACCGAACTACCTTCAAGGTCTACAATAGCCGTTTTCGAGGGACTGAATTTTTTGGCTTCTTTGTGTATGTAAGGTATGGCAACGAAATAAATAAGAGCGGTTAGCACAGCAATACCAATGAGAATCTTTTTCAACAGTTTCATGTGCTTGATGGGTTAGAATATTAGGTAATGAATTACTGTTTAATATCAAATTTAAAGATAGAGATGTTGTTATAGATATCACCTGGCCTTAAGACGCTTTTAGGAAAATCTGGTTGGTTTGGAGCGTCAGGATAATTTTGAGTCTCAAAACAAATACCAGGAAAATCCTGTGAAGTATATATTACTATCGCTGGTTGGTTCGTATAAACTTTCATACTAATACCAGAAGTGTTAGAATGTAATTCCGCAACCTTCTCATTGCCTATATCTTTTATAAAAATCGTGTCTAAGCGTTGTACTCCGATTTTTTTTGGCAATAGAAAATCAAATTCAGATTTTCTAACGGGAATAATGTCTCCTGTGGGAAGTAAATCTTCATTAGTTTCAAGTCGATACGGGCAGTTTAATTGTAACTCACATTCGTCAATGTACGGGTTAGAATCAAGTTTGAAATAAGAATGATTCGTAAGATTTATAACGGTACTTCTATCTGTGGTTCCTTCATAAATAATCTGTAATGCATTATTCATTAGTCGATAAGTAACACTAACAGTTAGGTTGCCAGGATAACCTTCTTCTAAATGTTTACTCTTGTAAGACAATTTTATAAACGGATTATCTTCTGTACTGACTTCGTCAATAGTCCAATATTTTTGATGAAAGCCTTCTTTGCCACCATGTAAATGAACACCATCTTCTTGATATAGATGGAATCTTTCCTTGTCTAGTTCAAACCCTCCTTTAGAAATACGCCCTGCGTAGCGCCCTACGCTAGCACCAAGTATATTATCATCTAGTCGATATCTGCTCGGATGATTATAACCAACAACTACATTGGTATAGTTACCATCGTTTCCTTTTACAAGCAATTTTTGTATTGTAGCGCCATAATCAAGCACCATTAGGGTTATAAACTTATTGGATATCGTAACTTGTTTCAAAGGAGAATATTAATTATTCATTGTAAAAATAAAGATTTTTGCAACATTCTTTTTTTTCTATCGTCCTTAATATAAAAACAACCTAAAACCAATCTATTAAACCGATGTTTCAAAGCAATGTCGTAGAGAAATGTAAAGCAAATGATAGATCTGCACAGTTGCAACTGTATAGAAAATATTGTGATGGTATGTTTATCGTAGCAATGCGATTTGTAAAGAATAGCGATGATGCCGAAGATGTTTTACAAGAATCATTTATAAAGGCATTTCAAAAAATACATCAATTTAAAGGTGATGTAACATTTGGAGCGTGGTTGAAGCGCATTGTCATTAATAAGAGTATTGATTTTCTAAAGCTAAAAAAAGATAAAATTGTGGCTTTAGATGAGGGCTATATGCAGGTCGTAGAAGAAGATGATAATTGGAATGTGCCATCGGCAATTAGTATAGAGCAGGTGAGAGGTGCAATTGAAGATTTGCAAAGTAAATACAAGTATGTTGTTTTAATGTATTTGTTAGAAGGATACGATCACCAAGAAATTTCACAGGTATTGAATATTTCAGAATCTGCATGTAGAACAAGATTATTGAGAGGTAAAGGACATTTAAAAGAACTATTAAAAGAAAAAAAATATGGAACAGGATCTTAGGGAAATGTTCAATAAAGAAAGAGAAGGGCAGAAATTCACTATAAAGAATGGTCATGAAGAGCGTTTTTTAGAAAAGCTGCAACAATCAATGCCTGAACATAAAAGACGAAGCTGGGCATGGTTTAAAATTGCAGCGTCGATTGTGGTTGTTTTGAGTATTGGTTTTGGTTATATGTTTTTAAATGGAAATAATGGTATCGAGAATACAGTTGTGGACAGTAATAATGACCAAGAAAATATAAAGCAAACTGAATTTACTTTTGGAGACCTTTCTCCAGACCTTAAAAAAGTAGAGAATTATTATGTAGCAAATATTAATCTAGAATTGGCAAAGTTAGAAGTGTCGCCTGATACTAAAGGTTTGATAGACAGTTTTATGGAACAGCTAAATAACCTGAACTTAGAATATAAAACCTTAAACACAGAATTGAAAGAATTAGGGCCAAATGACCAGACCATAACCGCCCTTATAGAGAATTTGCAATTACGATTACAATTATTACAAAAGTTAAAGAGAAAGTTGAACGAATTAAAATTATCAAAAAATGAACAGATCAATGAGAATAGTATCTAAGCAACTCATCATTGCATTAGGACTTTTAATGACCGGAGGGTTATATGCCCAAAAGGAAAGTAAAACATTTCAAGAACGTTTTACTGTGGCAGAAGATGCCGTAGTAGACATCAATACCAGTTATGCCGATATTGAATTTGAAACGTGGGACAAAGGTGAGGTGGCCATCACGGCCACCATCACCTTAGAAGGTGCTACTAAAGAAGAGGCTGAGAATTACTTTGAAAATAGCCCTATTAAAATTTTAGGGAATAGCAAGAAGATAATGATATCTTCTAAATCAAATAATAATACATTTTTAACTCATTTCGATTCTCATTCAGATTTTGATCATAGCGACTTACGCATCGAAGTACCTGAAATAGCTTCATTTGTGGTTAATGTGCCGCAGATTGCACCATTTCCAGAAATGCCACCACTACCATTAACAGAAGCATTTTCATTTGATTATGAGGCGTACCAAAAAGATGGTGACAAGTACATGAAAAAATGGCAAAAGAATTTTGAGAAAAGTTTTGATAAGAAACATCAAAAACGATTGGAAGAATGGGCAGAACGAATGGAGGAATCGATGAGTGAAGAGCGTCTAAGAGAATATGAGGAAAGACGAGAAAAGTTAATGGAGAATAGAGCTGAAAGAGTTGAAGAAATGGAAAAACGTTCAGAAGAATTACAACAAAGACTTGAAGAACGTGAAGAAAAACGGGTTCAGATATTAACCGAAAGGGATGAACTTAAGGAATGGATTAATACACCAAAATCTAATTCGATTAATTCGCCAAACATCTTCTATTACTCAACAGATGGGGAGCAAAAGAATTTTAAAATTAAAAAGACAATTAAAATTAGTTTGCCAAAGTCAACCAGAATTAAAATGGATGTACGTCATGGCGAGGTTAAATTGGCAGAGAATACTAGAAACTTGAATGCGAATCTTTCGCATTCAAGCCTTTGGGCCGTTAACATTTATGGAGAAGAAACAAACGTTTCCGCATCATATACGCCTGTAAGTGTACAAAAATGGAACTATGGCCAGTTGAGTACTGCGTATTCAGAGGAAATTTCATTGGCAGAGGTGGTGCAATTGCAGTTGCAAGCAACTTCTTCTGAAGTTACTATAGATAAATTACTTAAAAATGCTTTTATAAAAAACAACTTCGGTGCGGTACATATTCTTGAAATGGGAATGGACTTTGAAGAGTTAGATGTAAGTGTTAAAAATGGCGAGTTAAATGTGACGTTGCCAAAGGTGGCTACAAATGTTTACGTTAAGGGAAATTCTTCTACACTTAAAGCACCTGCTACTTTAAAATTGGAACAAATTAAAAATGGTACATCAATTGTTAATAAAGGTTTTCATTTAAAAGGAAATAGTAGCAGATCTGTTGTCATTACTTCAGATTATAGTGAAGTTATTATTTACTAATTATTCTACTAATTTTAATGTGCCAAAAACATTTGCATTTATCCATCCTTGATTCTTATCCTCACCAGGTATAAATACTGATCCTATCAGATTCTCACGCTCCGAGCTTTGATCATTATCTGCATAAGCCAAAGCAAATCCTATCCTTTTATTTTCTTTTAAGACAACTGGCTTTACGTTTGACCCATCGTGGTAGGTGTCTGGAAATACCTTAATTTGAAGTTCCCAATGTGTAGTAGTATCTTCAGTTTCGTGGGCAGATATAATATGGTCGTTATATAAATTCGGCTTGTTATCTTCCCCTAAGTCTGCTACATTGCCGTCTATGGCAACATGATATGTAAATGCATTGTGATTGAATTGGTGAGGTCCACCAGAATTATCTTCGTCAATATAAACCACTACACAGTCGTCATTCCACCAAAATTTTAATGGGTCATTTGATTTCTTATATAATGAGTCATCTACAATTTCTAATAATAGATAGAGCCCTTCCTCATTCCATGCTATTTTATATTTTCCATTGAAATCAGCATGGTCGAACGGACCACCAATCCAATTTTGGTCGATTGGTTGCCAATCTAATCTATTCCAAAAATTTTCAATTGGTCTGCCATCCAAAGAAGGAGTTTCTTCTATGTACGTAACCAAAGTAACCTGCTTGCTTTTCTTATTTTTAAAATCTTTACAAGAAGAAAGGCAGAGAAGGCAAATGAGGTAGATATTCCATTTCATAAACTATAGTTTGGGGTCTACCTCGTAAAGATACTATTTTCTAAAATGGTGTAAGATTTTTATCACACGAGCAATATTCTTTGCATGAAAATAAAAAAGCAACCTACTAAATTCGTATGTGAATTAGTAGATTGCTAATACTACTTAATAGTAATAATTTATCCGTTTTTAAGTTTAAATAAAGTGCTTAAAGAATCGGTTCCCAACCATCAGCATAAGTTCGTTTCCAAGATTCCATTGCCTTGTCATTATTAAGGATTTTCCCAGTAGTTGAATCAA
Organism: uncultured Maribacter sp.; assembly: GCF_963977385.1. GTDB lineage: Bacteria > Bacteroidota > Bacteroidia > Flavobacteriales > Flavobacteriaceae > Maribacter. The sequence goes on from NZ_CAXBOU010000003.1 coordinate 239,393, forward strand.
TCTTTATGGTTTCTCCTGCATCTTGAGCAATATTCCCTAAATGACAAAGCATAGTAGAAATGCTTGCATCACTAATATCAGAATGTAGACTTTTATCTTCACGAATACCGGCAAAGAAATTAGAAATATGATTTGTGTCTAATTGTCCTTCACCTCTGGTATTGGTTGTTTCACTAGAGCCGCCTTCAAGTTCTTCTTTTAAAAGATTTCCATCTAAATCATAAAGTTGATAGAAATTACGGTCTAACATTATACTGCCTTTACTGCCATATATAGTGCTGCCACGACCTGGTCGTGTTGGTTTTATCATTCCTCGGCTATGTCCTGTCCACGTTAAAAATTTATTATCGGCAAAAGTGTATGTTACTTGTTGGTTGTCTACAAATTCCCAATCATCTTGAAAGGTGTACTTGCCACCAAAAGATGTTACACTTTCTGGTAAATCTACGCCTAATGCCCAACGACAAATATCTATTTCATGAGTACCATTGTTGTGTACTTCACCAGTACCCCAAGTACGAAACCAATGCCAATTATATGGGTGAATATTATCTTTGTATGATTCTCTAGGTGCTGGCCCTTGCCATAAATCCCAATCTAAAGTTGAGGGCACTTCAATTACATTTCCTTTACCAATAGAACCTCTGTTATTTGAATAATAGGCTTCACCTTTATATACCTCACCAATAATACCTTCTCTTATATCTTTAATAGCACTGATAGAAGTTTTGGCAGAACGTTGTTGATTACCCATCTGAACTTTTTTACCATACTTTTTCTGTGCCTCAACTAAAAGGTCATTTTCATATGGGTTGTGACTACATGGTTTTTCAACATATACATGCTTACCTGCTTGTAGTGCTAAAATAGCCATTGGTGCATGCCAGTGTTCTGGCGTTGCAATGAAGACTGCATCTACATCCTTATCTTCCAATACTTTTCTAAAGTCCTTTTCTATCTTAGGTATGTACCCTATATTCTCTTGACACCACTCATTATGCTCTTTCAATATGACATCATCGACATCACAAGAATATATAATCTTGGCATTTTTATCATTTTTGATAGCTTTAATATGTGCTTTTGCTCTACTTCGAACACCAATAATGGCACAATTGATATGATCATTGGCACCAAGTATATTTGCATATGAACTACTGGGAAATACTAGTCCACCCAAAGTTACTGCTGCTGTACCTGCTGAGGTTTTTTTAATGAAATTTCTTCTAGTGGTCATTGCTTATTCTTTAATGATTGGTTTTATTTTGATGTTTTTAAAGGAAACTTTGTCTCCGTGATCTTGTAAAAGAATATGCCCTTTATCTGCTTCTCCGAAATTTGGCCATTTAGCATATTTACTTTCCGAAACTAATTTACGGTAATCATCACTTCTACGTTCGTATTCTAAAACTTTCATACCGTTTAACCAATGTTCTACATGATTATCCTTTGAAACAATATGTGCAGTATTCCATTCACCTATAGGATTCATAGGTTTATTAACGTCCGCTTGTATCAAATCGTAAAGGGAAGCTGCTTTACGGCTACCATCATGATTTCCTAATTTTGCATCTGGATGTTTGGCATCGTCCAAAATTTGATACTCCAAACCTATTGATGAACCAGGGCCTTTATTAATGTCTGTATCGACATAATATTTGATTCCGCTATTTGCACCTTCGGTAATAACGAAGTCTAGCATCAGTTCAAAATCACCATATAATTCTTCAGTAACAATATCACCACCAGCTGCAGATTCTTCGCCTCCTGAAGATAATACGGTTAAAATTCCATCTTTAATCTCCCAACCTTTTGAAGGGAATTCATCTAAACGAGCTCCTCGCCAACCCGTGGTGGTTTCACCATCCCATAGCATTTTCCATCCTTTTTTTGCTTCGTCAGCTCCTAACGCATTCTTAGTTATGATAGGCTTTAGCGGACTCTTTTGAGAATATTTTGAAAGGTTATCGGTCAAAATTTTAATGTTTTTCCATATAATTTCGGTACCATCTTTCTGCTCATCAGAAATACTATGTACTTGTAGCGCTATAAAACCTTTGTCTGTTTTATCGTCAATTAAATAAGCTGCAGGTACATCATTGATCCAGGTTTTTAAGGTGTCACCTATAGCTTCAATTCTATAATGATTCCATTCATTTTGTTTAAATGCTTTTTGAGCAGTAGGGTTATCGGTCATTGGGTTTAACCAGCCCCTTCTGGCCTCATCATAAATACCGGCGCTCCATGCCCTTTCAGATGGGTCTATCTCTATTTGGTATCCATGAACTCTGCCATCCATATAATGCGGTAAACTATTACTTCTAATTTGAACTCCAGAGTTCATACTAGGGTCAACCTTATAATCTAATTCTAGAATAAAATCACCATACATTTTGTCTGATGTCATAAAAGAATTTGGAGTGTTGTGTACTGTGGTGCCTACAATAGCATTGTCCCTAACTGTATAAGCCGCCTTGCCGCCTAATTGTGTCCATCCGGTTAATGATTCCCCATCAAATAGGGATACCCAAGGGGTGTCATCTTTTGGTTCTTGTTTGCAACTAATAAAAGCCGATAGAATTACGGTAATGAGAAGGAAGTTGATGTTTGATTTCATTGGTTTTGGTAAATTATAATTTATAAAAAAAGCGTCCCAATTGGGACGCTTGAATATAGTAAATTTTTGGGAGATTTTTTAATGGGCACTCTTCTTCAGATAATCTCCAAAGTTTTCTTTAAACCTGTTTAATCTTGGAATGGATACGTTTTGAATATACGAATTATTAGGGTTATTTCTCTCATAATCTTGATGATATGATTCTGCCTTATAGAAAATAGTGTAAGGAGTGACTTCTGTTGTAATTTGGTCATCACCATATACATTTGAGTCTCTTAACGCTTGCATGTAACCTTCAATAATAATTTTTTGCTCATCAGTTTTATAAAAAGCAATAGAGCGGTATTGTCTGCCTCTGTCAGGACCTTGTCCGTTTAGTTGGGTTGGGTCATGCGAACCAAAGAAAACTTGTACTAGTTGAGTGAACGATATTTCGTTTGGGTCATAATATACCTCTACCGCTTCTGCATGGTCAGTTTTACCATAACCTACATCTTCATAGGTAGGGTTCTTTTGTTTACCGCCAGCGTAGCCAGATACAACTTCTTTGACTCCTTTTACACTTTCAAAAATGGCTTCTACACACCAAAAACATCCACTAGCAAAATATGCGGTTTCATATTTACTTAATTGTTTGGGGCTTAGCTTAACTATCTCTTCAACTTCTTCAATCGCGATTTCAGTATCTTCAGAGTTTTCTGAAAGGGTATTTTTCTTGACCTTTGATTGGCAATTTGTTGCAAGTAAAGTTGCACAGGCCAATAAAGTTATTTGTAATAATTTCATAACAATCTTCTTTTAGCAATTTGTAGGTAATTTACAAAGACCTTACGAGGAAAATGGTTAAAAAATGTTAACTAGATAGTAGGATATAATATTTTGGGACATGGATACATTGCTTGAAGCACTTAAATTTTATGACACAAATTCTATTTCTATTTTAGATACCGTGATTCCTATTCAAGAATATGTACCATTAAATCTTTCGAAGGATAATAAGGAGTTGTTAGATGTCAATATAACCGATCCTATCGTGTGCTTAAACAGAAACAAGGAAGCATTGCGTATGTTGGCTATTTAGAAGAGCGTAACCTATATAATGATAAGGAAGGTTTTACAACTAATTCTAAACCTGTTCGAAATATTCATTTGGGAATCGATTATTGGAGTGACGCGAGAACCAATGTTATAGTGCCCCTAAAGTACAGTACATAGTTTTAAAAATAATAATGTTGTTGGTGATTACGGACCCACTATCATATTAAAACATGTTTTAGGAGATTATATGTTTTATACTTTATACGGACACTTGTCAATAGATTCTTTAGATGGGCTCTTCATTAACAAACAATTTAACGCTGGTGAAATTTTAGGCAGATTAGGTACACCAAATATAAATGTCAATTATGCACCACATCTTCATTTTCAGATTATCCGAGATTTACAAGGTAATATGGGAGACTATCCTTGAGTATGTGCTAAGATTCGATTGCCTTATTACCAACAAAACTGCCCGGACCCAAATATTTTATTGAAGTTATTATAAAGCCATATCGATTAACGACAGCTTTAATCGCTAAGGTGATTTTGGGTTGCGTGTCGTTTATCGACCAGATTCTACACTTAAACCGAGTATGTGCAAAGTAACGAGTAATATGTGTTTTTTAGCGATTCATCACCTAGTGAAACAAGGCCTGCGGCGTTCTATAAGTGTAACCAACGCAAGTCATGAAAACAATAATAACAATCATCTTTATCATCTTCTTAGGATTTACAGCTCAAGCACAAAACGTTACTACAGATGTAAAAGTTGAAACTATTGAAATGACTGTTGTTACTGAAACATCTAACGAATTAATCCTTGATGCAAAAACGGAAGTAGCACGTTTATACAAATCAAAAAATTCAAAAATTAAAAAGGAACTAAACTTTATAACTAAGGCTAGCAAAGCTAAGATGGCTTAATCACGTACAGAAGCAAATAAGTAATAAGAGACTAGTTATATATTTATATTAAACGGTATTCCATTGTCAGTTCGAGTACTAGATTTTTAAATTTTGTTTTTGGAAATCAAGTGTATCGAGAACTTTTTTGAATATCCAATTTACCTTAAAGACCTATTATGCTTGACAAGTATCTTTTCCATATCGATTAACGACAGCTTTAATCGCTAAGGTGATTTTGGGTGGCGTGTCGTTTATCGACCAGATTCTACACTTAAACCGAGTATGTGCAAAGTAACGAGTAATATGTGTTTTTTAGCGATTCATCACCTAGTGAAACAAGGCCTGCGGCGTTCTATAAGTGTAACCAACGCAAGTCATGAAAACAATAATAACAATCATCTTTATCATCTTCTTAGGATTTACAGCTCAAGCACAAAACGTTACTACAGATGTAAAAGTTGAAACTATTGAAATGACTGTTGTTACTGAAACATCTTACGAATTAAACCTTGATGCAAAAACGGAAGTAGCACGTTTATACAAATCAAAAAATTCTAAAATTAAAAAAGAATTAAACTTCATCACTAAGGCTAGTAAAGCTAAGATGGCTTAAATTTCAGTTTTCAGTTTTCAGTTTTCAGTTTTCAGTTTTCAGTTTTCAGTTTTCAGTTTTCAG
>NZ_CAXBOU010000004.1:0-210039 GCF_963977385.1 uncultured Maribacter sp.
CAGGTTGCCCAGTATGCGAGCCTGTGGTGCAATTAGTAAAAGAGACAGCAGGAAAAGACTGCGAAATCACACTTCATAACTTATCCGAGCAATGCGAAAGTAAAATCTGTATTTCAAAAATGAAGGAATATGGAGTTAAAAGAGTTCCTGCTATTGCTGTTAATGGAAAACTATTAGACTGCTGTACAAACATCGAAATAACAAAAGATGATTTAACTATCGCAGGAATAGGAAGCTGTTAGGTATGGCAATTACTAAATTGAACAAAAAGGCATCAATGGGAACTGCTTTATTTTCAGCAGTTTCCTTAAAACTTTGTTGTTGGGGTCCATTGTTTTTAACAGGAGTTGCAGGAATTAGCGGAAGTTCTGTCTATTTTTCTTGGCTCATTACCTTGAAACCATATCTGTTGGCCATAGCATTTTTGTCATTGGGATTTGCTTTTTATCAAGTTTATAAAAAAAAGAAAGTGGACAATTGTGGCAACTGTGAAACTGATAAACCATCATTTTTTAAATCGAAATTCTACTTGTGGTTGGTCGCTGTGTTTGTTGTTGTGATGACATTGGTTTCTTATTATCCTCAAATATTTCATCCAACAGCCACAAAAGGGATTGTTGCAACAAACAATACACATATTCAATCTGTAAAGTTGAATGTTGAAGGGATGGTATGCTCTGGTTGTGAAGTTAATATCAATCATTCCGTGAACAAATTGGACGGAATTTTAGGGATTAAGACTTCTCACTTAAAAGGAACTTCTGAAATAAAATTTGATACGACTAAAACGACTGTCAGTGAAATAGAAAAAGTGATAAAATCAAAAGGATACATAATTAAAAATAATGCAAATGAATAGATTGATTATATTAACAATAAGTGTTTTTTCTGCCTTAAATGTCTTTGCCCAAGGACCACCAATTTTTACAGAAACACCAATTTTACTGGGTTTGGATGGCGGTGGAATGAGAACTTTTGGCAGGTTTATAGTAAAAGAAAATGCTACAGTTTACGTTCAGCCGTTAGCAATACCTTATAATTTAGGAAGCAAAACTCAAATTGGAATTGCAGGAAGATTTATAAATATTAATCCAAACAATTTCGAGTCTGTTTCTGGCTTTGGCGACCTTACTTTCTTCCTCAAACAACAGCTTTATCAAAAAGATGGAAAAGGCAAGACATTTAGAATTATAGCAAAATTAGACCAAGTATTTCCCATAGGAAAAACAAGTAGTATACCATCCATTGGAAGTGATTCTTGGCAATCACAATTAAGTTTAGTAACTGGTTATGTAACCTTAAAATATGGTATTTACGGTCAGGTTGGTTATAATATAACGTCAAATGGATTGCCAGATAATTTGATTTACAATGCTGCTTTTGTTTATCCGCTTTTGCCACAAGAATATCCACCAAATCAACTGAACTTGAATATTGGAATTAATGGAAATTTTTTTACTGATGTAAATAGCAATACTATTTTGGCGTCGGGTGGAATACAATGGATTACCAGTAAAACAGCTTTGTTTGAAGCTGGTTTACAAATCCCAATAGTTGAAGAAGTACCTGAAGCTCAAAAAACAAACTATGTACTAACTTTTGGTACACGAATATTAATTTTTTAAAACCTTTGTATGAAAACTTTATTAAAAACAGGAATAATTACGCTACTTACATTTGCAACTTTTATATTATCTACTACAAATGTAAATGCACAAACTAAAAACGAAACAGACAAGATTTATATTAAAATAGAAGTTGACGGGCTTTCCTGTCCTTTTTGTGCCTATGGTTTAGAAAAGAAACTTAAACAAGCAGGATCCAAAGATGTGCTCATAAATTTAGAAGAAGGAGAAGCAACAATGAGTGTTCCAAAAGAACAGCAACCAACAGAAGAAGAATTACGGAAAATCGTTAAAGACGCTGGTTTTACACCTAAAGAAATAATCTTTTCTAAAACACCATTTAAAATAAAAAAAGATGAAGAATAAGGTTGTATTCATACTAATAGCAGCTTTTTTAGGAACGTTGTTTCTTTTCTCTTGTAGAGGCGAGCAAGAGAAAAAGACAGAAATTAATACGCACTGGAAATTTGCAAAAATTATCGATTTAAATAATGTTAATCCCATCGGTATTGTAGCACAGGGAGATTTCTTGTGGCTTTCAGATGTGGACAATAACCGTATCGTAAAAATTGACCTTGACGGGAAAATTATTGAGTCGTTTGATGGTTTTCAACGTCCAATGCACATCGCGATTCAAAAAGGTAAAATCTATGTTCCTGAATACACATCAGACAGCTTAAAAATTCTTGAAGATGGTAAGGTTTCAATCTATAAACTAAAGGAAAAGCCAGATGCTATTGCTGGTGTTAGCATTGATGGAAATACTGCTGCTGTTGCTGATTTTTATAATAATCGAATCATTTTACAACGAGATAATAAAGTAACAATTATAGGGAAAGAAGGGCATAAGGATGGCGAACTATACTACCCAACAGATGTAGAAATAAGCAATGATTTAATCTACGTTGCAGATGCTTATAACAATCGTGTTCAGGTCTTTGATTTAAATGGGAATTATGTGAGAATGATTGGTTGGAATGAAGGCATTAAGGTAGCAACAGGTGTAAAAGTAACAGATTCACAGGTTATTGTTGCTGATTTTGAAGGTAACCGGGTTTTGGTTTACGATTTAAATGGTAAACTTTTACAAATTCTTTCTGATAAATTCAATCAACCAACGGATATTGAAATTGTAAACAATAAAATGTATGTAGTTAATTACAAAAGGAGTTCAATTTTAGTGTTTTATAAATAATTTGCGCAAAATAAGGGCTTATTATTTTCTCTTATCCCCTGCTTTTGTATCAAAAGCAATCAAATTAAAGAGTTCTCGCATTCGGCTACGAACACGATTGCCATAACGTTCTTCTAATTCTTCAGCATTGAGGTTGGTGGTTGCGTGGGTTTTGATTTTATGTTTTGTCTCAAGGTATAGTTCATATCGAGATAAAAGTACTTCCCCCATTACGTTCAGGTCTTTACCATAAAAACGTCCGGCAGGTTCAATACCTAAATCATCAAAGCAGAAAAATTTTGTGTTTCCATACTCTTCAATGGTCTTAAAACCAAGATGGTTAAAACTGAAGGTCACATTTCTGCAAGGAATCATTTCATACGGTCTTTGCATCGGAACAATATATCTAAGTAATTTCATTAAGCTAGTTTTTCCGCAGCCAACGGGTCCGGAAAGTAAGATGCCCTTATCGATGTCAATTCCATAGGTTGTGCAATTGGCTTTATCCTTGATGAAATATGAACAGAGCTTTAGCAGTATATCTCTATCTTCGTCATAAATTCTGAACTTTTTGCCAAAAAGCAGTTTACCTTTAGCGTTTAGGTAAATTAAGATTTTTGGAAAATCGTAGAGCACACTTTTACCATCAAATTTTCCGAGCGAATATTCCACGCCACCTTCGGTAATTTTAGAGGGGTTGTCCATAATCTTTGTTTTTAGTGGTTCGCAAGTTGTCCTTGATTTGGGATGCTTGTTTTTTGTTTGATTCGTTTTTTTCGTCGAACAACTCTGTTCTGTCCATCCAATTTGTGGCTAGAGCTCGCCAATCACGAATTGCTTGCCCATCGCTTGTTTGCCAGTTTCGAGTTTCATAGTGCTCAAAGAACTTTTTACCTTCATCGGCATCAAAACCATTTTCTTCAAAAAAATCAATAACCGCCTGCCTGCCCTTTAGCTGTTTTATATAGTTTTCTTGTTTGGTATTGTTTGTATTAGATACCAGTACTTGTCCATTAGTGGGACGGTGCAGTCCCACAACTGGTTCACGTATGGGATAGTACTGTTCCGCAAGCTGTTCTAATGTGGGATTGTACCGTTCCATATCTGGTTCACTACTTGTACCAATAATGGACATCTTGATTTTACTTCCTTTGTATGGATTGTTAGATGGGAAATAGCATAGGTAAAGCCACGAGTCCAAATCCGTCACGCAGCGATGGTATGTGGATTTTGAGCCTATTTTAGCACAGCGCATTAAATCTCTGCGATTCACATAAAACTCGTCTGCAAAGCGACTACTGTTCCATTCTTGGAACAGCGCCATATACAGACTGATATGGGTAGGATTTAGGCGGTCATCAAAATAGAACTTTTCAAAAGCCGCATTAAGTAGCTTTATATAGTTCATTATTTAAGAATTTGAGCCGTGCTGTACACGATTGGCGGTCATTATGTTTTGTATTTCCTCGGCATCGTAGTAGATAATACCACCAACTTTAGTGTAAGGTAAAGTGCCATTGATGCGAAGGTTTTGTAGTGTGCCTGGACTTACCTGAAGCAAATCCATAACCTCAGAAGATTTGAGGTATCTTTTGAGTTTTCCAGGAGCTTGTTTGGATAATATTTTTTTAATGTCATCGAGCAATTCTAATTTGAAGTCTCGAAGGTCGTCTGTTGTAATAATACTTGTCGGCATAATAGAACGGTTTTTAAAGGAAGGGGCTATCTGAGTTCATACTTTTAATTGATAACCCCTGACCTGATTTGACTTTCGTTCTACAAATTTGAATAGCTTTAATGGATTTTATTCCCCAGTACAACCGTACTACGGTTAAAATTTAACATTTTGAAATTTCAATTGTTTTAGTAGTGTTTAAAGGTATTTCCGTAACTAACAGACCTTGAAATTGTATCAAAATTTATTAAAAACAACTACGGAATACAATTACCGTAGGTCAACCTTAGTACGGTCTTTTTTTAACATATAAAAGAAGGAACGAATGATAACAACTAGCGACTATTCCTCGCTTTTGTCCATTTCCGAAAGAAGGGAAGCCGTCAATTGGTCGAGGAATAATGTTCGGCTATTTTTACAATTTTTGATGTCCTGAAATGTTTTGTAGATTTCCTTTGGAGTAAAGTCGAATACTTCTTGCAAAATTTTAGATAATTTAATAATACTTAGACCCTTTTGTTTCGTCATTCCAGCAGCACTTAGTGAATATAGAAGTTCAACCCAGTCTGTATTTGTGAACGGCCAAGGAATTTTTTCTGTAGGTTTTATAGTCACACTATTTCCGTTCACTCTACTTTTAATAGAATGTTTCTTTTGGTCCATATAGTTGATAAGAGATATATAAGCCTTGAACTTTCCTAAAAGCATATCTCTCGGTGTACAAAAATCAGGGTCTTGAAAATAGAATTTGGAAGTAGTAATATGATAAATATCAAGATGCTTTCTGGTGTAATAAGCTTTGTCAAAGTGGGTTGCACCAGATTTAACGTATTGGCCGAAATCAAGGTTATAAAGAAAAAAGCGATTTAATTTACTAATCTTCTTTTTTACAAATTTTAATTGTGCAGCTCTGTCTGCTTTGGGAAATTGAATTTCAAAAGAATGAATTTCTGAGAAATATATAAGTTTAACCAATGGCACTTGTTTTATTTTTTTGAAGAAGATTATTTCATTCTCAACACTTTCAAAATCATTGGTCAGAATGTTTCTTTTAAAAACAGTAAGCAAGTTTCTACTTAACTGAATAGAACGATAGGATTGTTCCAAAATCGGTAGATTTTCGAGACTTATCTCGTCTAATGTCACGAGAAGATTTTTGCCTAACATTTCTAAATCCATTTGCAGCCATAAATACAGTTAAGCCCAACAATATTGGGCGCAGTCTTAGTTTGGGTGGATTAGTTGTTGTTAGAGCTCTTTAGTTAGCGAATGCGCAGGACAGGTACTTTGTTAGGAGAACTTTTTACGACAAGGGACATCTAAAGAGCTACTGAAATATAATAACATAATTTTGAATGAAGGATATTTTATTCCGTAGATATCTACGGAATGAACCGTATTTTCCTACGGTAATCGCTCTGGTATTAGGAACAACGCTACTTCGACTTTTTTCGATATCGATTAATAAATTGTCTTCTATTTTTTACACCTGTTTTTTTGTAGATATTTGAAGCGTGTTTGGAGACGGTGCTTTCAGCAATGAATAAATCCTTGGCTATTTGCTTATAACTGAGATTGCTTAGAATGGACAAGGTAATTTCTATTTCCCTTCTTGTCAAGTTTTCATAAATTATTTTTGTGTCTGCTGAGTGAATTGCCTGTTCTTTACTCATAGCAAATACTTCGTACATCTTGGTCTTATTTTCCAAGAAGTATAGGTGTCTGTCAATTTCAACAATGGTTATGGCATAAAAAGCCGCATTCATAACGGTAAAAGTCAACCATTGAAAATCCCCGATTAAGGTCAATATAGGTAACAATGCAATACTTGTAACGCTAATCATCGATAACCTATTACGACGTAATATGTATTCATTTGGATTATTTGGATGTGAAATTCTTTCATAAAACATCCCCAAAAAAACAAAGGCAAGAACCGAAATAGGTATTGTAAAAAGTAACCTTGAAGAATCTAATGAACAAGTAAAGAAATAGGGAATTAAGAAGAGAATAATAAAACTACCAGAAGTTAATATAGCCAAGTTCCTAATGGAAGAATTGTACTTTAATACTATGATATCATATTCTTTATAGAGGTAGTAAACTATATAAACACATAAAGCTATGGCAACGCCATAGGTTATGATGTATTGAAGAATAAGAGGGCCAGGAAAATCCTTTACAGGCAAGAATCCACCTGATAGATTATAAGTAATGAATAAAATACCCAACGATAAAAATCGTTTATAGCCACTTGAGTCTTTTCGGGTAGAATAGTAGAGCGTGAACAATACAATGACCGTATCCAATAAAAGATAGAAAAAAGTAGTCCAATGTATTGATGTTCCAAACATTTATCTTTTTCATTGCTGCTCAAATTTGTTGGTTTCTAAATTTTTTGTTACGTTTTCCCAATGAAATATGGTGCCGTTCATTGCTACATATACATCTGGTTTTAGAAATTGAACTGAGCATATTGCGTAACCTAAATTAAATGGAGCATCTGTATTATTGGATGTGCCTAAAACAAATGAGCCAACCAAGACTATCGTTTTCTTTAGGTTAAGTTTTCCGATATATTTTGCGGTATCTTCCATAGTGAAAGTACCGTGGGTTAATATTATTTTTTCTGTTCTCGTAGCTTTAATTTTATCAACCAAAAGCCGACGGTCATCATCTGTAATAAAGCGACTATCTTTATTGAATGCTTCTTCAATAGTATAATCGAATTTTACATTGGCCGAATTAAGAAAAGTCTTAATCGATATACCTACTTCATTAGGAGCATTTTCTTTTTTATTATAATCTAGCCCCTCTATGGTTCCACCCGTTGTTATAATATGTATCATAATTTATTAGGTTCTAATTTGGTTTAATAGGGTATACCGATTATTTAAAATAGTATCATCACCTGTACTGGCAATGTGATTTTTTGAATCTGCAACTTAAAAATCAATAGTAAGCACAGTTTTTTTATTATACAGCTATCTTATCAGATTGAATATTATTTAAAATATTCATCAGCATACTACTTCTTTGTGCATTAATAGAATAAAAGAGTGTCTGCCCTTCACGTCTAGAAGTAATTAGGTCGACATCTTTCATTTTACGAATATGTTGAGAAATTGCAGGAACACTCATTTTTAAAATATCTGAGAAATCACAGGGACATAGTTCTTTTTCTTGGTTGAGAAGAAAAAGAATTTTTAGCCTTGTTTCATTACCTGCGAGGGAAAAAATCTTACCCATTTCACTAATTGTTTTTGAAGTTTTATCCAAAGACTCTCGACAACGTGATATCTGCTTATGGTCGGCTTCAGCTCTTGTACAGGTTATTTCAAGTTTCATAATTCAACATTTGATGTAAAAATAAAATTATATAATTATCTAAGCAAATAATTAAATATATTTTAATTTTTTTGACGATTTTTTAAAAATTTGAAATGTGACGAATGCTTTCAGTTAAAACTGATGTGAAGATTAAAATTACGAATAATTATGTCGCTTAAAAGTTGACTACACTATCCAAGGCATCATCTGCATCTTTATGGATGAAGTTGGCTTGGTAATTAATGGTGGTTTTTAAATCTGTATGACGATATAACTTTTGAAGCATTAAAGGGTGGATATTATCTGCGGCAATATTGCCAAAAGAATGACGTGCAATATGCATTGTTACCTTTTTTTGAATACCTGCTCTTTTCGCAATTTTCTTTAGATGGTCGTTGAACTTTTTATTTGCGACTTTCTTCTTTCTATAAATATCTTTCGCATCGGTTAAATCTGCTTTTTTCATTTCTGGAAACACAAAATCATCATCATTCATTCTGTCCGTTATATACTGCAATAAAATTTTTTCAACCTTACTGGGTATTTTTAAGGATAACAATTTTGAATTCTTACCCATTCTGTAATGTAGTCTGCCATCATAAATCTGGGACCACCTTGTAAATAGAACATCCGAAACACGCATTCCGGCAAAATAGAAGCTAAACAGCCAAACATTTAAGGAATGTTTTTCCATACCCGAAAGCTCGGAAACATTTTCAAGGGCTTGTATTTCTTTTCCTGTAAGTCCCGTTTTGGTAGTTTCAGGAAACTTGATTTTAAATTTACCTGTCCCAAACGGATATAGTTCTTTACTTACTACCTTATCCTTGATTGCCCGATTAAAAAGTAATCGAATTAAAACCATAACATTCATAGCAGTAGTTTCGGTAAGCGAGCAAGTCCCTTTTAGATAGATTTTGAACTTTTTGAGAAAACGCTCATCAATTTCTTGAAAAGTAAGGTGTCGGGCTTTGCAATATTTCTCAATATAACTGAGCCAAGCTGAATCCGTAGAATGGCGATTAATTTTATTTTCTGCTTCCAGAGCTTCAAGATGTTCATCTGCAAAATCAAAAAAAGTCAGCTTGGAAGTTGGCTTGTAAATTTCCTTTTTAATTTGATGTGCCGTTGCATCCTTGTTATTGGTCTGTAAAATAATTAAACCTTTTCTGGCTTCTGAAAGCTTTGAGGTTAATAGATTGTTCAGACTTTCTGCATTTGGATGTGATTTCTTTACCTTAAGATTTTTTGTGTCCCAATCTTCTAGTTCGATATAGTGACCTATGTGTTTATACGTTGAACGACGGTCTTTAGTTATCCTAATAGCAAGAGGATATAGACCTTTTGAGTTGGGCTTTTTACGAAGAATTATTTTTGCACTTGTTGACATTATGAACCTGTTTTGAGTACGAAAGTCAAATCAGGTACAACATTTTGTCAAAAATTCACCTTAAAGATACGTCTTTATTAGAACTTTTGGGTACAACATAGGTACAACAAATGTTGATATCAACTGATATTAATTGACTTTAAATAAAATGACTGATAACATAAATCATTGAAAATGAGATAATTTATGCTTTATTGGTGCAATATATACCAGACTTAGGATCTAGTGCCTTGCGGTGTGAGAGTTCGAGTCTCTCCGCCTGTACAAAGACAAACCTCTTGAGAAATCAAGAGGTTTTTTTGTTATAAAGGCCATAAACTTATAGCGTAGTTCATAAAATGAACCAAATAATCAATAACTAGTAATTTGATTATCAGTTTTTATAGTGCAGGTTAATCTTATAATTTTCGGATATTGATTCCGTCTATACTTTAATAAGCCCTATATGTGATTCTCTTATTAGTAATTACGGTCTTCACTCTAATATTTAATGTTACTACTTCGGAAGAAATGAATGAGGAGCAGGCATATCCCTCATTTATTAATAGTACCCGAAATAAGTGTCCGTCAAAATCCAAGTTGGTATCGTAAATACTTAAAGTAGCTGTCTCGGTTCCTGAATAATTACCAGAATCTACCATATTTAAAAAACTCATACCACCATCAATGCTAATTTGCCATTGGTACTTGGTAGTATTTGACGTTGTTATAGAAATAATGCCAGAGTCCCCATCAAAAATCGTGGTGTCCTGAGGGGTTATTAAAATATCAGGAGCTGAACTAAATTCTTGATAATCCGGTACAGTATTATTATCTCCATCCATTGGATAGGTATAACCACCTTGACCAGTAACCACTCCCCAAGAATTAATCGTGACTGGTGAAGTTCCCAGAAATGTATCATTATCCCCATCTAAGAAACCAGCTTCTATAACATCACTACATCCGTCAGAATCACTATCGGATGATAAAAAGTCAAGTATATTATCGTTATTGGAATCCTTAATTTCGTAATTAATAGTTCCATTGTCATACTGTCCTACAGCTTGTACAGTATTAGCGATACCATCGGTTCCGACGGGTCCGGTTAATCTACCTTCAACAAGTGTTTCCCCATGGCCAGCTTCAATACCGTCATAAATTCCATCATTATCACTATCTAAATCTAAACTATTCGCTATGCCATCGCCATCAGTATCTTGTGGAGTACAATTAGTGATAAAGCTATTATCGTTCACTACAAAAAATATAGGATCTGCATTGGCTGAAATTTCAAGACGAAATATTACTGCTTTGGCTCTTTCTGCTGGTGTAAGTCCAAACTCTGAGAGTTCAACGGCTGCAAGACGAATATTCTTTTTGACATTTTTACCACTGGTGGAATCATCAGTATTGTATTGGTCTACATGGGAGTTTCCTACGACAGGAGTGTTATTCCAATTGACCTCAACACCATTGCCGAGATAATTTCCGTCTTCATCAAGCAGGTGCAACCTGTTGTAGTTGTAGCCACCTCCCAATTGTGCGCCCTGTGTTAATAAAATATCCATTTCTCCATCTCCGTAGGCAGGTGTATTTGCTCCTCCTAAACGAAAGTACCATGCATTGTTAATATTGGCAATGGCATAGCCCATGTCGAGCCCTCTTTCCCCTTCATAAAGATATGGATTAAACGGAATTCCCCCTGAGGTAAGCTGTGGTCCCATGGCATTTCCGTTGTTTCCATCTAGAGCCCTTCCTTCCAAACGTATTCCTGACTTAATTTTTGTCACTGGTCTAAGTGCGGTCCAAGAGGTTTCTACTACGGTAATATCTCCCGTGCCGTTCCCGTCTGTATCCATAGAATCATACAGGCCGTTACTATTACTGTCTATCATTGCACTAGCTCCAACCCCTGTAGCATAAGTTTCACTACCTACTTTAAAGGCTAAGAGTTCAGAAACATTGTCATAAGCCTTTGGATTGAGAGATCCTACAGATGAAGCCCAAAAACCGCTGTAGTTTGTATAGACTGAAGTAACATAATTGGCAGAAGTCAAACTTGAAGGAGGAGAGCCAAATGCTGTATTTATTTCACAACCATTTTCAAAAAGATCGGGAATACCATCATTATCATCATCTTCGTCTATATCATCACTAAGACCATCACCATCTGTATCTATAAAAGGTTGGTAATAGCTAGTGTTTGTAGGCTGACTAATTTTTCTTTCCTTAGATCCAATTGTATCAACGGAGACAACAGATCCTAGTAAAAAAAAAAATGAGGTAATTGGAATAGTAAGAATTAGTTTTAACGATGTAGTATGCCTCAATCTACTTTATATTTTGGAATTCGTGTTCTTAATTTTAAAAGGTCTAATAGCTTATTAAAGCGAAGCGAAACTAGAAGGTTTTGTTGTAGTAAATTTTTAATTGTTGTTAATAGAATGCTTTTGATAGTGTAAGAGATAAATGCTGTGGTTTACCCTAAATTGAATGCCCTTTTTAAATTTTTATTTATTATGATAAAAACAAATATGATTGTAAAAATTGTTATCGAGGAAATAAAATACAGAGCTACTCTACAATAATAGAATATTCATGACAGCAAAATGAAATGTTGAAAAGGGGTTCAGGCGTGATTGAATTAATAGCCACGCTAGACTTAGAATGTAGTGCCGAAAAGCTTGAGGGTTTGTGTCTCTCTACCTGCGCAAAGTAAAACTCAAAAGATATCAAGAGTTTTATAGTTTTTTCTGATGCTAAGTCAATTAGGTTACGGTCTTTGAATTGCAAATTTCTCACTCATAATTCTATATTTATTCTGTTTAACTCTTATATACTCATTGCTGAGAATAGGTTAACTTACTTATTTGTAAGTTTTAGATATTTTTACTTCTAATAATACGATTAATTGTAATTAAAGAAAAGACAAGGTATGGGCTTCGAAAAGGTAACGTTTACAAATTCACAAGGAAAACAACTTGCGGCAAGGTTAGAAATACCTAATAATCAAGATGCTCATAGTTATGCGATTTTCGCGCATTGTTTCACATGCAATAAAAACTTTTCTGCCGTTCGAAATATTTCAAGAGCATTGGTGAGCAAGGGTATTGCTGTTCTTCGTTTTGATTTTACAGGACTGGGTGAAAGCGAAGGAGACTTTGAAGAAACTAATTTTTCATCTAATGTTTCAGATTTAATTCAAGCGGCTAAATTTTTAGAAGGGAATTATAAAGCCCCTTCTTTATTGGTTGGTCATTCTTTAGGTGGGGCAGCTGTAATTTATGCCGCATCAGAGCTAGAATCGATAGTGGCAGTAGCAACTATTGGCGCACCATCTTCTCCATCACATGTGCAACATTTGTTTAAATCTAGTGTTGATGAAATAAAAGAAACAGGGAAAGCAAAGGTTAATATTGGCGGACGAGACTTTACCATTAAAAAGGACTTTTTAGATGATATAGAATCTAAACCTATGAAAGGGATTCTGAAGAATATGCGAAAACCATTTTTGGTTATACATTCTCCACAAGACACAATAGTTGGTATTGAAAATGCAAAAGAACTATATCAATTTGCACATCATCCAAAGAGCTTCGTGTCGATTGATAAAGCCGACCACCTTTTAATGAATAGTGAAGATTCGAACTATGTTGGAAATGTTATTGCCGGCTGGGCAGAACGATATTTGAGTATTCCAAAAAGAGAAGTATTGAAAACTTCCCATCAAGTGGCTGTGAGTATCGGTAATGAGGGGTTTACATCTGAAATCGTGTCAGGAAATCACTTACTTATAGCTGATGAACCTACAGATTTTGGAGGTAATGATTTTGGACCCTCACCTTATGATTATCTGGCTTCTGGTTTAGGAGCATGTACAGCAATGACATTGAGGATGTATGCGACACGAAAAAAATGGGATTTACAAAAAGTTATTGTTCATGTAGATCATGGGAAAGACCATGCCCCAGATTCTGAAAATGCTTCCTCTAAGGGAGAAAAAATCGATACTTTTAAAAGAGAAATAGAACTATTCGGAGAATTAGACGAAAAACAACGAATGAGACTATTAGAAATTGCCGATAAATGTCCGGTGCATAAAACACTTTCTTCAGGTGCTGTTATTATTACTGAATTAATATAGATAGATTAAAAAATTAGATATGAAACAAGCAATTTGGAATAATACGGTTATAGCAGAAAGTGATGCTACTGTTGTAATAGAAGGAAATCATTATTTTCCACCTACTGATATAAAACAAGAGTTCTTTAAAGGCACTGAAACTCACACCAAGTGTCCTTGGAAAGGGATTGCTTCTTATTATGATGTTGAGGTGAATGGTTCGGTTAATAAAGACGCCGCTTGGTATTACCCTGAGGTATCCCCTTTAGCTAAAGGTATTAAAGGTTATATAGCCTTCTGGAAAGGTGTAGAGGTAAAATAATTACAAATACACTCGAGTACTTAAGAATATATACATGATTATTTTGGGTGCAAAACACCTATAAGGGTTCAATGACGCATCTTTCTAAACGGGCCTAAAAATGTTTTTGTCCCGAGAATTCCATAGCTTCTCCACGTCCAAAACCAAAACTAACACCAAAGGTTATAAAGCGACCTTGTTGACTGAAATCCCTTAAATAGAAACCAGGTTGGTTGGTAATGCTTTCACGTATGCGTGAAGCAAATACATCGCGAATGCTAAGGCTCAAAATTGCTTTGCCTTTTAATATTTTCTTCCGTGCTCCAAAATCCATAAACAAGTTATCTGAAATTTCTTGTTGTAGCGTTCTATAGTCTGATCGGTAATGACCGATAAATTCCAAATCAAAATCTGCAGGTAGTTTTAATTTATTGGTAAGTCGCGTCGACCATTGGTCTCCTTTGAAATCAAAGGAATTTCCTTCAAAATCTCCTTCCCGTGTGAAGTGGCTATAATTGAAGTCATTTGTAAATGACAGCCAATTGGTAGGGATGTATTTGGCATTAAATTCAACACCGGTAGTATTGTTGTTACCGATATTTTCTGGTCGTGAAATACTCACATTATCTTCGAACTCCACGATGCGCTCTACCACATCTTCGGTATGTCTGTAGAAAACACCCAAGTTCATTGAAACCTTACCGATTTTATAGATGCTGGTAAGCTCGTAACTATCGGTGAATTCAGGTTGTAGGTTTGCATTACCTGTTCGGATGCTAAAATTATTACGGATGTTGTAAAACGGATTTAAATCCCACATTCTTGGACGAAAGATTCGTTTTGAATACCCGGCTTGCAGAGAAAGATTATCACTGAATTTATATGAGGTATGACCGCTAGGGAAAAAATTATTGTATTTCTGGTCATTGCTGTCATTGGTGTTCTTTAGTAAAGTGCTTAAATCGGTATCCTCAAATCGTACGCCCAATTTTAATCCCCATAAATCACTTTCATAGGCTGTAGTAGCATAAACCCCAAGTACTTTTTGTGTCCATTCAAAAACATTGGTTAAATCTGGATTTTCTACGAAACGTGAACCATCAAAATCACTGATGGCAAAATCATTTTCTACATCGTTTATTTGGTATTGAGCTCCTGTTTCAAGCGTATACTTTTCTGCCCATGGATGGGTATAATCCGCTTTAAAAGTATAATCTACCTGACTAAAGTCTGTACGTGATTGCTGTTGCATATCATCACCATTACCAAACGTAGTTATATTGTCAAAATCAGATGATTGGTCTTTCGCAAAGAGATTTCCGGTCGCGCTAAGTAATAAAGATTGTTCTTCATTGCCCTCAAAGTCCTTTTTATATTGTAATTCGTACGAATACTTAGGGTTGGTGGCTGTGGTGAGCTCATTACGTTGAAAGGCATCTGTTCTAGTATTTCCAGAATCGAATGTGCTGAACAAGGCATCAGAATGTTCCTTTTCCCATTCATAAGCGAAGTTTCCAGAAAGGGTAAGAACATTCAGATCATTAATGTGGTAGTCTGTACCTAAAATAAGATTAAAAAACGTTTCGTTCTTATTGCTCTGCCCAAAACTTGTGATATAGGTATCATCAACCAAGTTTCGGTTTTCAGTCTCGTTGTCACTAGGGAATGTTCTTCTACCAAAACCCATTTGGCTAAATAGGTTGAATTTTTCTGTACGTCGGTTAAGACTTAAGCCGATGCTATGGTTGTTCGGTACTCCGGTATTTAAGGTAACAGCACCATTCAATCCTTTTTTTTCTTCTTTTTTCAGAACAATATTAATAATCCCAGAAGTACCTTCAGCATCATATTTTGCAGACGGATTGGTAATAACCTCGATGCGTTCAATCATATCTGCAGTCAAGGTTCCTAAAGCATTGCCCTGTTCATTAGCGATTACTGAAGGTTTGCCGTTAATAAGCATTTGTACCCCTTGGCTACCACGTAAACTTATTTGCCCTTCAATATTCACATTTACCGATGGCACATTATTCAATATCTCTAAAGCACTTGCGCCAGTACTGCTTAAATCGGCACCAACATTGAATATTCGTTTATCTAGCTTAAATGTTGTTTGTGAAATTTCGCCTTCTACAATAACTTCATCTAATTGTTGCGAATCTTCAGAAATGGTCACAGTGCCTAAGTTGATTTTACCATTAACAATATTCGGATTATCGAATCTCTTAGTGGTGAATCCGATAAAACTTACTTCGATATAAAAATTAGGTGCACCTGTTTCGAGTATAAAGCTACCATCTTCAATAGTGGTGGTTCCTACAATGGGTTTTTGGTCTACAGGATTTCCAACTAAAACTGTAGCAAATTTAATTGGGCCACTGTTATTGTCTTCGACTATTTTGCCAGTAATTGTGGTGATGCCAGCTTGAGCGGACGCTAGATTGATTCCGAAAACTGAAAATCCGAGTAATAAAAAGAAATAAAAGTTGCGCATTTTAAACGAGGTTGAGTGTTTATTCTCAAAGATGATGTAATCATTACATTTAAGAAATCTATTTTCTGTAAACGACCAAGGTAATAGTGCGAACGACATAATTATTGTGAATGGTGTTTATCGTGCTAATTCTGTCGATGACAGTTTTGTTCAATATTAGTTCGGTACAATTGGTTATTTTTAATTTATGGCACTAAAACTTTCCTTCTTGAACAGTACTTCTAAAGAAGTCATTTTTCAAATAGTGCTGCATGTTGTATTGTTTCTGTTTTTCTCTTTCGATAAAAATCAACCCGAAATACAGGCATTCAAGATAATTGCTTTTATAAATTATGCGTTAGGTGCATTGGTCATCAACTACGTTTTACTTCCCCGTTTTTTCTATCGGAAAAAGTACTTTGAGTTTTTTATATATGTTGTTGTTGTAGTGACCTTAATTATTATGGTTGAAGAGTTGGTATTGGAGCGCATATTTTATCCGACTACACGCGGACAGTATTTTCCTGGGGTGGTGTTCAGTTTGTTAGATGTAATGCCAGTGATTATGATTTTAGCAGGATTTAAATTTGCTTGGGATGCATCAAAAAAACAATTGGAAGTAGAGGAATTGCGTAGCTCTGTAGAGGAAAGTGAGTTGTTGTTTTTAAAATCTCAAATTAACCCACATTTTTTGTTTAATAATTTAAACAACCTTTATTCGTATGCGATTGAAGAATCGCCAAAAACTCCTTCGATTATATTAGAGCTTTCTTCGGTACTGCGATATATGTTATACGATTGTAAAGAGAATTTTGTGGTGCTTCATAAGGAAATCGAGCATCTGAAGAATTTTACCCAGTTGAACGAAATGCAGATAGAAGAAAGAGGTAAAGTGACTTTTAATATGGGTACTATTAAACCTGGATTTGTAGTTGCGCCCTTAATATTATCGGTATTTATCGAGAATGCATTTAAACATAGCACTGCTAGCCAATCTGACGGAATTTTTATTGATATTAATATCAAGTTAGATAAATATGGAGCTTTATATTTTGAATGTAGAAATTCTTTTCTACCCGTAACCAATACCGATAATCTTTCAAATGGTATAGGGCTTAAGAATGTGAAAAAACGTCTGCAATTACTATATCCGAATGCGCATGAGTTGTACATTCAAAATGAGCAGAATATTTATTATGTACAATTGAAATTACAACTAACAAAGATGGAATTATGATTAGTTGCATTATCATTGAAGACCAGCCACCCGCACAACGTGTACTTAAAAAATACATAGCGGATATTGGAAATTTAAATTTGAAAGCGACCTTTGCAGATGCTTTACTAGCGATGGATTTCTTGAACAATAATCCTATTGATTTGATTTTTCTGGATATTCATTTGCCGAAAATTTCAGGTATTGACTTTCTTAAAGTCGTAAAGAATAACCCCAATGTTATTTTGACTACTGCATTTTCTGACTATGCTCTTGAAAGCTATGAATACAATGTTGTGGATTATCTCTTAAAGCCTTTTTCATTTGAACGCTTTGTTCAGGCTGTTTCTAAAGTGCCCTTAAAGAAGAATATTGAAAATAGAAAACGGAATATTATAGAACTAGAACAATACCCAGAATTGATATTTATAAAGTCAGGCTACGAACATATTAAAATTGAAGTGGCAAATATTCGATATATTCAATCTGATGCTGATTATACTGAAATCTACACTACAGAACGAAAGTACTTGTCACAAGAACCATTACGTTATTGGGAAGGATATTTAGATTCAAGAAAATTTGTTCGAATTCATAAATCTTATATTTTAAATATTTCAAAAATTCAAAAGATTATCGGGAATCGAGTTCATTTTGAAGGTGATATAAACCTCCCCATTGGTCGAGCATATAAAGAAGGTTTTATGAAACTAGTTTTAAAGTAATTTCTAATTCTTGTTGTTTTTTATTTCTTGAAATAATATGGTTCTACTAAGTAGGTAGTACAGTTAAGATTATAGGATTATATTTTGAGAGTATACGTGTGCCTTTGTCAGAAACCTTAACAATGAAATGAAGTGTGTCTTTTTTAGACACTTCTGGTGCGGTGAGGTTAACTATATGCACATTATCTACATCTATTTTATCTTCTTTTTATACGAGCCATTTTCTGGGTTTTGAAACCATAAAAAGTTAAGGTTATCACTATCAGGGTCTGTGGGTTTCAAAGTATCAGGAAAAAAGCTGCACCTGATTTTACGGTAAACTTTTCGATGTGAATCAATTTGGGAACCAGTGGATAGTTTGCTTCTTCAGAATTCATGACAGACCAATCCATACGGGCCGCAAAATAATTTTGAAAATCATCTTTCCAACGCCATAAAGTCTTTTAGTATCCATAGAACTAAATGGTGTTAGGTTTTACTGATTTGCTATATTCTTTAGTAATATGCGGAGTGTAGCTATGATTGGCTCTTGTCTCAGGGGCTTTCGTGACAATTGAGCCGCCTTTTATAGTCTTTGAGTAATCGGGTTTATATAATTCGTACCGACCACCCATCCTCCTAATTCCGGATGCTCTACAAAATTAAGTCCGTTAGGTATTAATGATAAGAATGCGGGTGTATCATCTTCTATGCCCCAGTCGAAGTCAGGTTAAATAGGTTCTGTCCGACCGTGATTTTGTTGTATGTGTTCTGCAATCCAGCCAGTGCTTATTGCTGTGTTGTCGAAACCTTTGATATAGGTTATTTATACTTGTTCACGTTACCTGGCTGTACTCATACCAGAACTTACTATATAGAACAAATCTGAAAAATTGTTTCTAGTCCAAATGCCGCTATCATTTTGATCAGAAATAGTGTAAATTCTAAGTTTATAAATTAATCTTTTAGCTTCTTTTGAATGTTT
This sequence comes from uncultured Maribacter sp., assembly GCF_963977385.1. Classification (GTDB taxonomy): domain Bacteria; phylum Bacteroidota; class Bacteroidia; order Flavobacteriales; family Flavobacteriaceae; genus Maribacter. The sequence goes on from NZ_CAXBOU010000004.1 coordinate 18,979, forward strand.
AGTGTTTTTTATTTTATGAATTGACTGGGCTAGTGTATTTACTCCACCTCATACAGAAATCTTAAGTGGGCGATCGCCTTCTTCTTCTTCTTCTTCTTCTTCTTCTTCTTCTTCTTCTTCTTCTAGAATTTTAATAATCCAATCAGACCTTTCTGAATCCATGCCAAGACCTACTTCCTTTATGCCATATTTATGTAAGCTATTTTTTACTAGGCTATCTAAAGTTGATGCTCTTAGGTAATTTTTTCATGCTTTAACAAGTTGGGTTGAACCTCACCATATACTTTGATTATTTTTCGCAAAGATTCCGAATTTTTTTTGCTCTGTAGTCAGAATGAAGTGGTAGCAACCATTCCCTTATTTTATACTTCGTTCGAATAAAGAAATAATCGCACGAACGATTTTGTATCATTTAGATCTGCTTTAATGTCTGATCGAATGATCATTCTATTTTTTTGACTTGATTGTGTCTAAAAAGTACTTGAAAAAGCTAGAAAGAAACTAAAGCTTAAAATAAGCGAATACTTCAATTGCATATAGCCATTTAATGATAAATGTTTTTTTGTTTGCAATAAAAAGAGGTTTATTGAATAAGTACTGAAAATCAATAAAAAGAAGTGTAATATTCTATTAATCAATTGTTGATTAATGTTATTGTAGGTAATCCAACATAGATAGTGGATAATATGCTTGTTTTATTGTTTCCTAACAATATAAACCTTTGCATATTATAAATACAAAGAATTTAAAACATGAAAAATATAAAAGTTTATCCTACAATATGGCAGACGATTCCTTTCTCATTAGATATGTTGGACATATGGAAAAGAAAGGCAAAGAAGAAATCAAAAGCTAAAAATTAGAATCACATATTTTTAGATTATAAAATGAAAAAGCCCCTTATTTAAAGGGGCTTTTTTTTTAACGTATTTTTTTAACAATATGGGCTATGGTTAAAACGTTAAACAACCCCTATAAGGGCTAAAAAAGTTCCAACTGCAACGACTGCCAAAAAAGCGTTCATTGCAATGATAAGTACGGATAGATAAGTATCTACCCCCGTTTTAAATGATAAATTGTTCATAACATTACCTACTTTAAAGTTATACTAATAAAGCTAGTGGAAGTTTGCAACAATTAAACAACGATTGTTGTAAAACCTTACAGAATTGTTGTAATGACTTATTTTTTTGTGGTTTGTTGGTAATGATTAATGCACTTTATCTAACAAAATAGCTTTTTGTCGAAACAGCTGTACTTTACACAATAATTCTAAAATTTAAATTTTGCAAGTTGGTTTTACGGTAAAATACTAGATTAAACCTAACCAGTCTGCTATACCAGCAAGTGGTACAGATAATAGGATAATTATTAAGCAGATAATCATTAATTTGAGAAAACCATTGAGCATTTTAACTCCTGGAGAAAGTTCTTGTTCCATAATCATAATTCTAAAGTTCTGTACTCAATATAGGGATATAAGCTCTAATCTACTGTGATATAAGACTATAAAATCGACCAACGTATGATATTACCAGTGCAAAGTATGATTTGTAAATTTTTCTAATTAAACTGTAGGAGATTATTTAGATGGTATTTTGATAGGTAAGTGAGTAAAAATCATGAATATTGTGATCTCAAAATTGAAGTTATGACATTCATGACTTTTTCAGTTGCACCAGTTTTTTCTTTTATGTACTTATAATTTATATGGCCAGTTGAATTTTTTAATTTCTCACTTTCAAAAAACGAATTTAATTGCTCTTTAAAATCGATAGCGTTGTTTATTGATTGTACGCCGTTTAGTTTAACTAAATCTTCTGCTTCTGCAAAACCTTTAAACTTTGGCCCTATGATAACTGGCATGCCAAATACGGCAGGTTCTAAGGTGTTGTGTAATCCTGTTGCGAATCCGCCACCTACATAGGCAACATCTGCATAACTGTATATTTTGGTTAATAGTCCAATAGTGTCTATTATGATAACTTCATAATTTTCAAGTGTCAGATCACCAATTTCCGTATAATTCAGTACTGATTTATTAATTGCATTTTTTATAGATTCAATGTGCTTTCTTTTTATGGTATGTGGGGCAATTACAAATTGAATAGGATGAGTATTACTATTTATAAAATCTATAATTATATTTTCATCTTCTGGCCAAGTACTGCCCGCAACAAAGCAAAATTTTTCCTGTTTAAAACGGGTCATAAAATTTAATGAATTATCTCGATCCAGAATTTCACTTACTCTATCGAAACGAGTATCACCAGCAATTGTCAAATTATTAAATCCGATAGAATTTAATAAAATATTTGATTTTTCATTTTGAACAAAAAAGTGAGAAAACATGGTTAAAGCTTTTAGCATGAAAGCTCCATACCATTTAAAATAGATCTGATTCTCTTTAAATAAAGCAGATACTAGAAAGGTAGGTATGTTCTTTTCTTTAAGGGCAGATAAGTAATTAGGCCAAATTTCATATTTAATAAAAATGACTAATTCAGGATGTGTGGCCTCTATGAATAAATCAACATTCTTCTTAGAATCTAAAGGTAGATAGCAAATTACATCTGCAGCCTTGCTATTTTTTTTCACTTCAAAACCTGAGGGTGAAAAAAATGTAAGGACTATTTTATGAGTTGGATAGTTGTGTTTAAGTTCCTCCATAATTGGGAGACCTTGTTCATATTCACCCAAAGAAGCAGCATGTATCCAAATAACTTTATCGTCTTCTGAAATAGATTTTTTTAATAAGGGGAAAGTATCTTTTCTGCCATTTACGAAAAGTGATAGTTTCGCATTTATTAACGCTAATACCCTTAGAATAGCGGAGGTGCTTAACACAAGAAGATTATAAAGAAAGTACAAACTGATGCTTTTGGGCTAAATTACGTTTCTTTCCATAAAATTAGTGTCGTCTGTTTCGTATTTTTGTACCACTTCATGTAATTTCAACAGATGAAAAAGATACAAATGGTTGACCTAAGTGGTCAATACCAAGAAATAAAAGATCAAGTCAACTCCTCTATTACTCAAATACTAGAAACATCGGCCTTTATTAATGGTCCTGAAGTTCATGCATTTCAAAAGGAGTTAGAAACATATCTTGGTGTAAAACATGTGATTCCATGTGCAAATGGAACAGATGCATTACAAATTGCAATGATGGGTTTGGGTTTAAAGCCAGGCGATGAAGTTATTACTGCAGACTTTACTTTTGCCGCAACCGTAGAGGTTATTGCTTTATTACAATTAACACCGGTTTTGGTTGATGTTTATCCTGACACGTTTAATATTAATATAGAGGCATTAGAAAAAGCAATAACTCCTAAGACAAAAGCAATTGTTCCTGTTCACCTTTTTGGACAATGTGCTAATATGGATGCTATTCTTGCCTTAGCTGAAAAGCATAACTTATTTGTGATAGAGGATAATGCACAAGCAATAGGAGCCAAATATTTATCCAAAAATGGAAAAAAATCTATGGCGGGTAGTATGGGGCATGTAGGCGCGACTTCCTTTTTCCCATCTAAAAATTTGGGCTGTTATGGTGATGGTGGTGCTATTTTTACCAATGATGATGATTTGGCGCACATTATTAGAGGAATTGTAAACCATGGTATGTATGAAAGATATCATCATGATGTAGTTGGAGTTAATTCTAGATTAGATTCTATACAAGCTGCCGTTCTTAGAGCTAAACTTCCAAGGCTAGATGGGTATTGCGAAGCTAGAAGAAATGCTGCGCGCGCATATTCAAAAGCGTTTAAAAATCAAGAAAATATCGTTACACCGGTTACCGTAAATAATTGTGACGGTATCTGCGATGTGTGTGATTGTCATGTTTTTCATCAATATACGTTGAAGATTACCAACGGAAAAAGAGATGCTTTGGCGAAATATTTGAACGAGAACGATATTCCTTGTGGTGTATATTATCCTATTCCGCTACATAATCAAAAAGCTTATGTTGATGAACGATATAAAGAAGAAGACTTTCCAGTTACTAATCAATTAGTAAAAGAGGTGATTTCATTGCCGATGCATACAGAATTGGATGAAGAGCAGATTAACCATATTACGAAGATGGTTATCGGTTTTGTTAATGGATAAATTTCGAAGTGTTTTATATTTGGTAGAAGTTGAAATAACATATTAAATGAAAGTATTAGTAACAGGCGGATTAGGATTCATCGGATCACATACAGTTGTAGAACTTCAGAATAAAGGTTTTGAAGTAATCATTATAGATGATTGCTCTAATTCTGACGAAAAAGTGCTTATTGGTATTGAAGCGATTACTGGGAAAAAACCAATTTTCGAAAAGTTAGATTTAAAGGAGAAACATAAAGTAGAAGAGTTTTTTCAAAGACATCAAGATGTTGCTGGGGTTATTCACTTTGCTGCTTCAAAAGCAGTTGGGGAGAGTGTTGAAAAACCATTGCTTTACTATGAGAATAATATAGGTACACTGGTTTATATTTTAAAAGAACTTTGTAAAAAGAATAAAGCAAGTTTTATTTTTAGTTCATCTTGTACGGTATATGGTCAAGCAGATAAAATGCCTATAACCGAAGATGCTCCTATTAAGGTGGCTGAATCTCCTTATGGGAACACAAAGCAAATGGGGGAGGAAATTATTGCCGATACTTGTAAAGTTACTCCGAGTTTAAATGCTATTGCATTACGTTATTTTAACCCAATGGGCGCACACCCAAGTGGTGAGATCGGAGAATTGCCAATAGGAGTTCCGCAAAATTTAGTGCCCTATATTACCCAGACGGGTATTGGCTTAAGAAAAGAATTGTCAGTATTTGGAGATGATTATCCAACACCAGATGGAACCTGTATTAGAGACTATATTTATGTGGTCGATTTAGCAAAAGCCCATGTTGTTGCGTTAGAGCGTTTGTTTCAAGGAAAGAATGAAAAGAACTACGAAGTTTTTAATGTAGGTACCGGTACAGGAAGTTCTGTATTGGAAGCTATTCATAGCTTTGAAAAAGTTTCAGGTAGAAAGTTAAATTATAAAATTGTTGATAGGAGAGCTGGTGATATCACTTCTGCTTATGCCGATACAACTAAAGCGAATACTGTCTTGGGCTGGAAAGCTGAATATACTTTAGAAGAGGCAATGAACTACGCATGGATTTGGGAACAGAAAATTCGTGATTGAATTTCTTGATTTCGAAGACTTAAATAAGGGGAAATATAGCTATATTTCCCCTTATTTAATTTAGAGAAAACTCCTTATGAAAAATTACTTATTATTTTTATTATTCTTGATTGTAGGTTTTATAAATGCCCAAGATACTTATCTTCAATGTGGTCAGATATTAGATGTTGAAACAGGAAAATTATTATCTGAAAAAACAATCGTTATTTCTGGAAATAAAATCAAAAGTATAGTTAACGGTTTTGTTGCTGGAAAAAATACGGATAAGGTTGTCGATTTAAAATCTAAAACAATATTGCCAGGTTTTATTGATATGCATGTTCATATCGAAAGTGAATCTAGCCCTTCTAGATATTTGGAAGGCTTCACTAAGAATGAAGCTGATATTGCTTTTCAATCTACTCTTTATGCAAAGAGAACCTTAATGGCAGGATTCACTACGGTTAGGGATTTAGGAGGCTCTGGAGTGAATATTTCGCTTAGAGACGCAATTAATAAAGGAACCATAGTTGGGCCTAGAATTTTCACTGCAGGTAAAGCTCTGGCGTCAACTGGCGGTCATGCGGATCCAACTAATGGAACTAGGAATGATTTAATGGGTGATCCAGGACCTAAAGAGGGAGTGGTGAATTCGCCTGAAGATGGAAGAAAAGCGGTACGTCAACGGTATAAAGAAGGAGCCGACGTTATTAAAATTACGGCTACTGGTGGTGTTTTGAGTGTTGCGAAAAATGGTCAAAATCCACAGTTTACAATCGACGAGATAAAAGCTATTACCGAAACAGCTGACGATTACGGAATGCTTACTGCTGCTCATGCTCATGGAGATGAGGGTATGCAAAGAGCTATTTTAGGTGGAATAAAAACCATTGAGCATGGAACTTTAATGTCTGAAGAAACAATGGATTTGATGGTGAAACATAAAGCTTTTATGGTGCCTACACTTTCTGCGGGTAGGGAGGCAGCTAGGTTGGCCAAAATACCTAATTTTTTGCCGCCTGTTGTGGCTAAGAAAGCACTGGAAATCGGTCCAAAGTTAGAAGCTACGTTTGCAAGAGCTTATAAGAAAGGGGTGAGCATTGCTTTTGGAACTGATTCTGGAGTTTCGCCACACGGGGATAATGGTAAAGAGTTCGTTTATATGTATAATGCGGGAATGCCAATCATAGAAACCTTACAATCAGCTACAATTATAAATGCTAAGCTTTTAGGTGAAGATGAATTAGGGCAATTAAAAGAAGGATATATTGCGGATATTGTAGCAGTAAACGACAATCCTTTAAAAAATGTCGACACCCTAACTGATGTTGTCTTTGTTATGAAAGACGGAGTAGTTTATAAAGAATAGGTTCTTTAGATTGATAAAGATTTTTATTCGCTAATAATATTATGACATGGAGTTAAATGTTATGAATAGTAATCAGTTGTTGGTTTTGGCTAATGATTCTACCTTAATTGAAGATTTGACGTACCAGATAGAGAAAGATTTTGGTCTTGCTAATATTTCTTTGAAATTACCACTGAAGTTTGATGCGCAAACGTTTATAGCTGCTATTCGTGAAAAGGTGTACTATTTAATGATGGAGCATTTTTCGGAATACCTTAATCTTCTATATGTAGTTGATATACCTGAAAGTCAATTTCAACAAATTGAAATTACTGATGCCGTTGAGGTTGCTGATCAAATGACTTTTCTAATCTTAAAACGCGAATACCAAAAAGTATGGTATAGAAATAGGTATAAGTAGGTAGAATTTACAATTCAAATTCTACCTACACATACTAGACTTTTACGTATATACCTTTCTTGTCCATAAGGTAGCCAACGAACCAGCAAGTCAGCATAATCCATAATGCAAAAAGTAGTGATCCAAAGTAGTCACCTGCTGTTGCAATGAAAATATTATCTGCTATCCAATTATAGGCACTTGTGCCTTTCATTGAAATTACGGCTAACGTAATAATAAATAATTCTGATAATAGGTATATGAATAAGGTGTTTCTGCCAAAAATTTCAAAAAAGTAGGTCCATTTTCCTGGTTTCTTCATATCCAGTAAATAAACCAACAAGGCTATGATGAATATATCGATACCACTAGTCAGTAGTACAAATGAACTGGACCAAAGTTTTTTGTTGAATGGCATTATTAAATCCCAAGCAAAACCTGCAACTACCAATACAGCTGCTACCATTAACAATTTAGCGATAGTTTCGAAATTCTGACCGTTTTTTTGAATGAATTTTCCTGTGAGATAGCCTGCAATTACATTAACGATGGCGGGCAATGTACTTAGTAATCCTTCAGGGTCAAAAGCGACTCCTCCGTTGCCGTGGTACATGTGATTTGGACCAATTAGAAATTTATCAAATTTTAAAACTGCATTACCCAGTAAAGTTAAATCTCCAAAACCAACTAGTAGTATATTATAGCCTACTAATGCTAACACGCTGAAAATAATGACGGTTCTTGTTTTAAAATAATGAAGTAAAATAGATGCAAACAAATAGCAGAGTGCTATACGTTGTAAGACACCAAAAATTCGAGTTTCAGCAATAGGTTTTAGGCTTCCGTTTTCGAAAAAAGGAAACCAATACATTAAAAACCCTAAAAGGAATATGATTGAAAAACGTTTGAAGATTTTTTTAAGGAAGGCTCCATCTCCCATTGCTTCATATTTTTTCATACTAAAGCTCATAGCGTTACCAACTACGAACAAAAAGGTGGGGAATACTAAATCGGTGAGTGTGAATCCGTTCCATTCGGCATGTTTCAGTATTCCGAAACTGGTATCACCATTTCCAGGTGAGTTAACTATAATCATCAATGCAACATCTATTCCCCTAAAAACGTCTAAGGATAGATATCTGTTTTTTAATGCATTCATTTTGGTTGGTTTTGTAGGGGTTGAAAGGTAGAATAAAAATTAAAAGTAAACACGAACAAATGGCATCAAAGCATTACCATAGATACTTTTTTCATCATTATATAGTAAGTCGTACCGTAAGCCAAAGGTTACATTGGGTATGCTGTAACCAATTCCTACAAAAAACGCAGGTAACCAATAATTGTCCTTAATGTTCGTGGTTTGCGTGAATAACGTTCTATTGATTCGCAATTGTTCGAATTCGGTTGAAAGCTGTAGTTGGGGTATAGGATTAAAGAGTGATAGTAAACTACCACCATAAGCTGAAAATTTATCATTGTCAAATTTGGCATAGCTGAAACTCAGACTTGTGCCCACGGCTAATTGGTCATTAAATTGGTAGATAGCGCTTGGTGATATAGAGCTATTGAAGCCATCGTTGGAGAAGCCTAGACCAATACTGCCGCCAAATTTAACATTGTTCCAGAAATCGGAATTATTGCTTGAACCTTGAGCAAAAGAAAAAATAATATTAAAGGAACACAGTAGTGTGAAAAGTAATTTTTTTAAGTGCATTTGCTGATTTTGTTTTAAAGTTTCATTTTTTTCAATAATACACTGTATTCTTCCGTTAGATATAGTAAATGTTGTAAATTTGTACAAATTTATTCTAAAGATACAGAAAGTAATTCATGGATAAATATTCCTTTTTGAATACCGCTCATACCTCTTTTTTTTCGGAGCTATATGATAAGTATTTAGTGAACCCGGATAGTGTAGAGCCAAGTTGGAGAGCCTTTTTTCAAGGTTTCGACTTTGGCCTAGAGAGTTCGTTAGATGAACTAGATATTGATGAAAATCGAACAACAGCTATAGTTAATGGCAATAAAAGTGAAATGCCAGAATCTCTTCAGAAGGAGTTTCAGGTGATTCGTTTAATCGATGGCTATAGAAGTAGAGGTCATTTGTTCACTGCAACGAACCCCGTTAGAGAGAGAAGACATTACGAACCAACATTAGATCTTCAAAACTTCGGTTTGGAAGAATCTGATTTGACTACTGTTTTTAATGCCGGAGATATCATCGGTATTGGACCAAGTTCGTTAAATGAAATAATTAGACATCTTAAGAGTATATATTGTGATGCCATTGGTGTGGAATATATGTTTATTCGTAACCCTAATAGGGTTAAATGGATACAAGATTGGATAAATGTCAATGACAATCATCCGAATTTTGAACCAGAACGAAAAAAACACATCCTCAAAAAATTAAATCACGCGATTTCTTTTGAAACTTTCTTGCATACTAAATATGTAGGGCAAAAAAGATTTTCTTTGGAAGGTAACGAGTCTTTAATACCTGCGCTAGATGTAATTGTTGAACGTGCAGCAGAAATGGGAGTTGAACAGTTCGTTATGGGTATGGCACACCGAGGCAGATTAAATGTGCTAACTAATATATTTGGTAAATCGGCGAAAGATATCTTTAGTGAATTTGATGGTAAAGATTACGAGCAAGAAATTTTTGATGGCGATGTTAAGTATCATTTAGGTTGGACATCTGATCGTAAATCTGACAACGGTAACAAAATCAAAATGAACATTGCTCCAAACCCATCGCACTTAGAAACCGTTGGTGCTGTTGTTGAAGGTATTGCTAGAGCAAAACAAGATACACACTATCAAGATGATTTTTCAAAGGTGCTACCGATAGTGGTTCATGGTGATGCTGCAATAGCTGGTCAAGGTTTGGTGTACGAATTGGTGCAGATGGCGAACCTAGATGGGTATAAGACAGGAGGAACCATACATATCGTTGTTAATAACCAAATAGGGTTTACAACAAACTATTTAGATGCAAGAACATCTACCTATTGTACTGATGTTGCGAAAGTAACATTGAGTCCGGTTCTGCATGTGAATTCAGATGATGCCGAAGCGGTTGTACATGCTTCACTTTTCGCGTTAGAGTATAGAATGCGATTTGCGAGTGATGTATTTATAGATTTATTGGGATATAGAAAATATGGTCATAACGAAGGTGATGAACCAAGGTTTACACAGCCAAAATTATATAAAGCGATAGCAAAGCATAAGAATCCTAGAGATATTTATGCTGAGAGATTGATTAAAGAAGGGGTTATCGATGATACTTTTGTCGCTCAACTTGAAAAACAATATAAAGATTCTTTAGAGGAAAAATTAGAAGATTCAAGAAAAGAGGATAAGACGGTCATTACACCTTTTATGGCTGATGAATGGAAAGGCTTTGAAAATGTGCGTGAATGGGCAATGATGGATGTCGTTGATACCACTTTTGATAAAACTAAATTAACTAAAATTGCTAAAGTACTTACGGAATTACCTAAGGGTAAAAAGTTTTTACGAAAGGTAGAGAAATTGGTTAATGATCGCCATAACATGTATTTTGAATCTGACAATTTAGATTGGGCAATGGGTGAGTTACTTGCTTATGGTTCTCTTTTAGAGGAAGGTTTTGCTGTGCGTATGTCCGGTCAAGATGTTGAACGTGGTACTTTCTCGCATCGTCATGCAGTAATGAAGGTTGAGGAGAGCGAAGAAGAGGTTGTCTTATTAAACAAGCTTTCCGAGCAACAAGCAAAATTTCAAATCTATAATTCACTTCTATCAGAATATGGTGTTGTAGGTTTTGATTACGGTTATGCTATGGCTAGCCCAAATACGTTAACTATTTGGGAGGCTCAATTTGGAGATTTCAGTAATGGAGCCCAAATCATGATTGACCAGTATATTTCTGCTGCAGAGGATAAATGGAAGCTTCAAAACGGATTGGTAATGTTATTACCTCACGGTTATGAAGGCCAGGGTGCAGAGCACTCATCGGCAAGAATGGAGCGTTATTTACAGTTATGTGCTAAGGATAATATGTATATCGCAGATGTAACTACACCTGCACAGATGTTTCATATATTGAGAAGGCAAATGAAAGCGAATTTTAGAAAGCCTTTAATCATATTTACGCCTAAGAGTTTATTGAGACACCCTAAGGCGGTTTCAAAAGTTTCTGATTTAACAGAAGGCGGTTTTCAAGAAGTAATTGATGATGTAACTGCTGATGTTAAGAAAGTTAAAAGTTTGGTTTTTTGTACCGGTAAGTTCTATTACGACTTATTGTCGGTTAAAGAAGAGCAGAAAAGAGATGATGTTGCACTTGTGAGAGTTGAACAATTATTTCCTTTACCTGAAGAGAAAATGCAAGAGGTAATGGCTAAGTATAAGAATGTAGATGACCTTGTTTGGGCTCAAGAAGAACCAAGAAACATGGGAGCATGGAGTCATTTATTAATGCACTTTAGCGAAGTTCAAAAATTTAGAGTTGCTTCTCGACGTTTTTATGCTGCTCCTGCTGCAGGTAGTGCGGTTAGATCTAAGAAACGTCATCAACAAGTAATAGATTATGTCTTTGACAAGTCAAAGAATAATATGTTTAAACCCAAAGAGTTAAAATAACATATCAAATTATAGAAAGAATGATTCTAGAAATGAAGGTCCCTTCACCGGGAGAGTCTATCACAGAGGTAGAAATAGCGGAGTGGTTAGTTGAAGATGGGGATTACGTAGAAAAAGATCAGGCAATTGCTGAGGTAGATTCAGATAAGGCTACTTTAGAATTACCAGCTGAAGCTAGTGGTATTATTACTCTGAAGGCTGAAGAAGGTGATGCTGTAGCGGTTGGTGCCATTGTGTGCTTAATTGATACAAGTGCTGCTAAGCCGGAGGGTGTAGATAAGGCATCTGAGTCTAAAAGTGATGAAGTTAAAAAAGAAGCGGTAGTTGAAAAAGCTCCGCAACCAGTTCAATCTAAAGAAACATATGCATCGGGAGCTCCTTCACCAGCTGCAAAGAAAATATTAGACGAAAAAGGAGTTGATAAAAGCACCGTTTCTGGTTCTGGTCGCGACGGTAGAATTACTAAAGAAGACGCAGTAAATGCAGTTCCTTCTATGGGAACCCCTACTGGTGGTAATCGTGGTGAGACAAGGTCAAAGCTGTCTATGTTGCGTAGAAAAGTTGCTGAGCGTTTAGTTTCTGCTAAGAATGAAACGGCAATGTTGACTACGTTCAACGAAGTGGATATGAGCGCCATCTTTGAACTTAGAAATAAGTATAAGGAAGATTTTAAAAGTAAACACGGAGTTGGTTTAGGGTTTATGTCCTTTTTTACCAAAGCTGTTGTTAGGGCTTTAGAGATGTACCCAGCTGTTAATTCGATGATAGATGGTAAAGAAATGATTTCTTTTGATTTCTGTGATATCAGTATTGCAGTATCGGGACCAAAAGGATTAATGGTGCCGGTAATTAGGAATGCGGAAAATTTAACTTTTAGAGGTATTGAAGCAGAAGTCAAAAGACTGGCTATTAGGGCTCGTGAAGGTGAGATAACTGTAGATGAAATGACAGGAGGTACTTTTACAATAACCAATGGTGGTGTTTTTGGTTCGATGTTATCGACGCCAATAATTAATCCGCCTCAAAGTGCAATTTTAGGTATGCATAATATTGTTGAGCGTCCTATTGCTCGTGACGGCGCTATTGCTATTGCTCCAATTATGTATGTTGCGGTATCTTATGATCACCGTATCATCGATGGTAAAGAATCTGTAGGCTTCTTAGTAGCTATAAAAGAAGCGTTAGAAAGTCCTGAGGCTTTATTAATGGATAATAATGTTAAGAAGGCTTTGGAAATGTAAATTTTCTAAGATATAAATAACACAAAAAGCGTTGAGAATTCTCAACGCTTTTTCTTTTTTAGATAAATACATTTCTTATCGTAGTCTATTATTGCTTTTGATTTTTTTAAAATATCAGCTCCGATTATTCCGTCTACTGGTTGAGCATTGTGAGCTATCAAAGCTTCATTGACATGTTTTAAGTCAAACAATACTATTTTAAGTTTTTTGAATTGCCATGAACGTAAATCTATTACGTTTTTTTTCGAGATAAGAGTTTCCATGTTTGTAGCTCCCGCTCCGGCAGCCTTTATTTTAGATTCTTCGGATATTAGATTGAAATGTTCAATACGGTCCATGCCAATACATGTATTCGAAGCACCTGTATCTAAAATGAATCGACCTTTAATGGAGTTTATTTTTGCATTAATCTCAAAGTGGTCCGTTGCCGTTAAAACTAGGGGAATACGAACATATTTTTTTTTCTTTAAAAAGTTTTTGAGGGTACTCATTACTCATTTTTTTCAAAGATAAGTCTATTTTTGCGGCATGATGATAACCGATACACATACGCATTTGTATAGCGAAGCTTTCGATGAGGACAGAAATATTGTTGTTCAAAAAGCCATAGATTTAGGCGTGAAACGATTTTTTATTCCAGCCATTGATTCTACGTATACTCAACGAATGCTCGATTTGGAAAAAGATTTTCCAGAACATGTTTATTTAATGACGGGTTTACATCCTACTCACGTGAAAGAGAGTTTTCAAGATGAGCTGGCACATGTCGAAGAGATGTTGATTAAGCATACTTACTATGCTATAGGTGAAATAGGAATTGATTTATATTGGGATAAAAAGTATTTGAAAGAGCAGCAAATTGCTTTTAGAACCCAGATTCAACTTGCCAAGAAAAATAAACTACCTATCGTTATTCACTGCCGAGATGCTTTTGATGAGGTTTTTGAAATACTTGAAGAAGAGAAAGGAGTAGATTTAAAAGGGATTTTTCATTGTTTTACTGGTACATATGAACAAGCTTTAAAGGCTATATCATATAATATGAAGTTGGGTATAGGAGGCGTTGTTACCTTTAAGAATGGTAAAATAGATACATTTTTAAATAGAATCGAATTAAAACATATTGTATTAGAGACAGACTCCCCTTATTTAGCCCCTATACCTTATAGAGGTAAAAGGAATGAAAGTGCTTATATTGTTAATGTTCTTGAAAAATTGGCTGAAATTCATGGGGTTCCCAATGAACAAGTTGCTATAGCAACTACGAATAACTCGATAGAGGTATTTGGAATTTAGTAATTATCTAAAATATAAAGTTTGAACAAAGTTAAGAGTAGTATTTTATTGATATATACTGGGGGTACCATCGGAATGATGAAGGATTATACTTCTGGTGCGTTGAAGGCTTTTGATTTTTCGCAGTTATTGAAAAATATACCAGAGCTTAATCAACTAGATTGTACGATATCTAGCTATTCTTTTGAGCATCCTATAGATTCATCTAACATGAATCCTACTCATTGGGTTGCAATTTCAGATATTATTGCTGAAAAATATGATGTGTATGATGGTTTTGTAGTGCTGCATGGTAGTGATACTATGAGTTATACAGCCTCTGCTTTAAGTTTCTTATTGGAAAATTTAGGGAAACCTGTTATTTTAACTGGCTCGCAACTGCCGATAGGAGATTTGCGAACTGACGCGAAAGAAAACTTGATTACGGCCATTCAAATAGCGGCATTGAAAAATAATGGTAAAGCTGTTATTCAAGAAGTGGGACTCTATTTTGAATATAAATTATATAGAGGAAATAGAACAACAAAAATAAATGCAGAACATTTTCAGGCATTTGCTTCTTTAAATTATCCACAACTTATTGAATCAGGAGTCCATTTGACGATATTTAATGAGTATTTATTGCCACAAAAGAGAAAATTAAGACTAAAGGCGCATAGGAATATGGATGATAATGTCGCTATTTTAAAAATATTTCCAGGAATTAACAAAAATATTATTGATGCTATATTGGGGGCTAAAAATTTAAAAGCTCTTGTTTTAGAAACATATGGTTCGGGAAATGCGCCGATGGAAGAATGGTTTTTAGACAAGTTGAATGATGCAATAAAAAATGGTATTCATATAATTAACGTAACACAATGTTCTGGTGGTGCAGTTATGATGGGTCATTACGAGACAAGCTCAAGACTTAAGAAAATGCAAGTTATTAATGGTAAGGATATTACAACCGAGGCGGCAATAACAAAAGCGATGTATCTATTGGGTAGTGATGTCTCACATGACTTATTTAAAACGGTTTTTGAAACTTCTTTACGTGGAGAAATGCTTTAAAATTAACAGTGGTTTAATTTCTTTAACTAATATTTTTTTTGTTATTTGCCCACCCTTAAAAGGGTGAACTTAGAGAGGTGGCCGAGTGGTCGAAGGCGCACGCCTGGAAAGTGTGTATACCCCAAAAGGGTATCGAGGGTTCGAATCCCTTCCTCTCTGCAAGTAAGTTTTACTTTTTTTATATTGTTTTTTTTTTATCTTTAACCCTATTAACTAACTAATTTAAGTTCGAAAAAATGAAAAAATTATTCCCAAGCCTAGCAATCGCTGGGGCATTTGTAGCAGGTACAAATATGGCAAGCGCTAAAGTAGCTGCAGTAGCTTTATTACTTCAAGACGCAACACCAGAAGCAGAGGTAGGTTTTACCCAAATGTTAAAAGAAATGTTTATCACTGGTGGTGCCGGTTTTATGGGTATCGTTCTTTTATGTTTGATTCTTGGTTTGGCTGTGGCCATCGAAAGAATAATCTATTTGAACATGGCAAGTACAAACACTACTAAATTAAAACAACAAGTTGAAGATGCTTTGGCGTCAGGTGGTGTAGAAGCTGCTAAGGAAGTTTGTAGAAATACAAAAGGTCCTGTTGCATCTATTTACTACCAAGGTTTGGACAGAGCTGGTGAAAGTGTAGAATCTGCGGAAAAAGCAGTTGTTGCTTACGGTGGTGTTCAAATGGGACAGTTAGAAAAGAATGTTTCTTGGTTGTCATTGTTTATCGCTATTGCACCGATGCTTGGTTTCATGGGTACGGTAATTGGTATGATTCAGGCTTTCCAGAAGATTGCTGCTGTTGGTAACTTAAGTGCATCTCTTATTGCAGGTGATATTCAGGTTGCATTATTGACAACAGTATTTGGTCTTATTACGGCTATTATACTTCAAATTTTTTATAATTATATTATCGCAAAAATTGACAGCATTGTTAATGATATGGAAGATTCTTCGATTTCATTAATCGATATGTTGGTGGATCACAAAAAATAAGTAACACTTTTAATACCTAAAATATTATGCAAAAAATTGTAAAAATAGCATTGGTAGTAATAGGATTACTTGGTGCGGTTCTTTGGTTCATGCTTCCTGAAAGGGATATGCCAGCTGCTGAAGCAGCTAAAAGCGGAGCTATGAACTTTATGTTTATTATAACTTATTTCCTTTTAGCGGTTGCGGTTATAGTAAGTTTAGTCTTTACCTTGAAAAACTTATTCTCTAACCCACAAGGATTGAAAAAAACCTTGTTTGTTGTAGGTGGTCTTTTATTGGTAGTTGGTATTTCTTATGTTATGGCGAGTGGGACGGATGTTTCTCCTGAGTTCATGGCTATGACTACGGAAAGTACAGTTAAGAAAATTGGTATGGGATTGAATGTTTTCTTTATCCTGACGATAATAGCTGTAGCTTCTCTTGTATTGCCAGCAATTAAAAATATGTTTAGTAAATAATAAAATAAAGAACTATGGCTAGAAGAGCAGGAGCACCAGAGGTTAGTGCTGGTTCGATGGCGGACATAGCGTTCCTTTTACTTATCTTTTTCTTGGTAACTACTACTATTGAAACAGATGCAGGATTGGATCGTATGCTTCCACCAATGGAACCACCTACGGAGGAACCACCAATTATTAAGCAAAAGAACATTTTTACGGTAAATATTAACCGAAATGGACAATTGTTGGTGGAAGATGAAATTCTTTCAATTGATAAATTGCGTGAAAAAGCGATGGCGTTTTTAGATAACGGCGGAGCGCCTCAAGGTAGCCCAGATTATTGTAGCTATTGTAAAGGAAAGCGTAATGCTGAATCTTCAGATAACCCAGCAAAGGCAATTATTTCTCTTAAAAATGATCGTGAAACAAAGTACAGTACTTACATTACAGTTCAAAATGAATTGGTAGGGGCGTATAACGATCTTCGTAATAGAGAATCTAAAAGGTTGTTTGGTAAGGAGTATGTTGATATGGAAGCTGAATATTTAAACCCTGAGACTGATGATTCTGTTAAAGAAGAATTGAAAGAAAAGGTAACTCGTATTCAAGGATTGTATCCTCAAAAACTATCCGAAGCTGAAACCTCAAAAGAATAATTAATAACTAAACGTAACACTATGTCAAAATTTGCAAAGAAAAAAGATGGAGAGATACCGGCGGTTTCCACTGCTTCACTTCCTGACATTGTATTTATGCTTTTGTTTTTCTTCATGACGGTAACTGTAATGAAGGATAGTTCTTTGAAGGTTGAAAATGTGCTTCCAAATGCTAGTGAAGTTAAGAAATTGGAGAAAAAAGATCGTGTAATTTATATTTATGTTGGAAAACCAACTAAAGAATACGAGAAGACGTTTGGTACTGAACCAAAAATTCAATTAAACGATAAATTCGCTAGTGCTTCAGAAGTTGGTGATTATATTTTGATGGAGAGAGCTAAAAAACCTCAAGAACTTCAAAATGTATTGACAACAGCACTCAAAGTTGATAAGAATGCTAGTATGGGATTAATATCCGATATTAAACAAGAGTTAAGAAAAGTGAACGCTTTAAAGGTAAATTATACTACCTATGAAGGAGATGCTTTTAATAATTTACAATAGTTAGTTAGTAGTATACAAATTTTCAAAACGCTTCAAATTTATTTGAGGCGTTTTTTTATTTCATTAACTTTACTAGATGCGATTTGTACTTCTTTTTATCCTTCTATCGTTTTCTTCTTTTGGACAAACTACTAATGATAGCATTAGTACTCAACGATATTTTGAAGACCAGTTTTATTTAGGGTTATCCTATAACTTTTTATTAAATATTCCAGAGGGATCTAATCAACGTAATTTATCTTATGGACTACAAGCAGGTGTAATCAATGATATTCCGTTAAATCGCTCAGGAACTAAGGCTATAGGTATTGGGGCAGGATTAGCTTTAAATAGTTATTATTCGAATCTTGTTGCTGACTTTTCTAATGATGAAATCACCTATAGTATTGATGATGATATTACAAGAAGTAAATTAGAAACACATCTTTTAGAGTTTCCGGTAGAATTTAGGTGGCGTAATTCAACAGTCGAGGAATATAAGTTCTGGAGAATTTATACAGGAATCAAAGCGGCTTATATAGTTGGGGCAAGGTCTAAATTTGTTTCAGACACATCTAGCGAAGGATTTTATAATACGGATCTTTCAAAATTTCAATATGGATTAACATTAAGCTTTGGGTATAATACTTTTAACCTACATGCTTATTATGCTTTAACCGATTTATTTGATGGTAGTGCTACTGTTAATGGTGAAGTTCTTCAATACCGACCACTTCGTATTGGGCTTATATTTTATATTCTATAACCAGAATCTTACAGTCAATAGCTGGGATAACAGGCCAATAAAAATACCCATAATAAGTTCTATTCTAGTGTGTGCTCTTAAATAAAGACGAGCAGATAATATTGCACCGGTGAGTACAATAAAAACACTTATTGCTATTATTAAATTGATTTCGAAATGTATGCTTAGATTAATTAGATACATTAGTAAGCTACTAACGCCTACCGCATGTAAGCTTGTTTTAAAGTTGAATAACAATAATAGAATACATGCAACCGTAGCTCCTAAAAGACCTGTAAAGTAGAAATATAGTTCACTAACATAATTATTAGGAATCACCTTATAGAGTATTAAAAGTAGAATAGTGGCATGAATATAAAGAGGGTATTTACGTTCTGTTGCGGTTTCTAGAAAAATGGAATTTACTAAGCCTAAATTTTTTAAAATAAAAAATGTCACAATTGGGATTATGACCGTTAATATGAAGATTGGTAATATACTAGCGCTTTGTATTTCTAAAGGCGTGTATTTGGGGGTTATAAGAAAATAAGCAACGGTACCACCTATAGGAATGAAAAGTGGATGAAGAAGATAGGAAATGAAATTTGAAAAAACCTTCATTAAATTTCTTTTCTCATTCTGGCAACGGGTATATTAAGTTGTTCCCTGTATTTTGCAACCGTTCTTCTAGCAATAGGATAGCCTTTATCTTTTAAAATACCAGCAAGCTTATCATCAGTAAGTGGTTTCTTCTTAGCTTCGTTTAGAATAACAGTCTCTAGAATTTTTTTGATTTCTTTGGTAGATACGTCTTCACCTTGTTCATTTTTCATTGATTCAGAGAAATACTCTTTTATCAATTTAGTACCATACGGAGTGTCCACGTACTTACTATTTGCTACTCGTGATACAGTAGAGACATCCATACCGATCTCGTCAGCAATATCTTTTAAAATCATTGGGCGCAAGTTTCGCTCATCACCGGTTAAAAAGTATTCCTTTTGATAATGCATGATAGAGTTCATGGTAATGAACAAAGTTTGTTGACGTTGTCTTATCGCATCAATAAACCATTTTGCAGCATCTAATTTCTGCTTTATGAACATTACCGTATCTTTTTGAGATTTAGACTTGTCTTTGGCTTCTTTGTAGCCTTTTAACATGTTACTATATTCTCTCGATACATGCAATTCAGGAGCATTACGACCATTAAGAGTTAATTCTAATTCACCCTCAACAATTCGTATGGCAAAATCAGGAACTACATGTTCAGCAATGCGGTTGTTACCGGAATACGACCCGCCAGGTTTAGGGTTGAGCTTTTCAATTTCACTAATAGCACTTTTTAGTTCTGCCTCAGTGATATTGTGCTTTTGTATTAATTTTTGATAATGCTTTTTAGTGAAATGTTCAAAAGATTTTTTAAGAATTTCGGTAGCCATTTCTACACTTGGCGTGATTTCTTTTCGTTCTAGTTGAATAATTAAACACTCTTCAAGTGAACGAGCGCCAACACCGGGAGGATCTAAATCTTGAACGATTGATAATATCTTTGTGATAGTAGCTTCATCGGTATAAATATTTTGAGTAAAAGCCAAATCGTCCATGATATCGGCAATGGGTCTTCTGATATATCCGCTTTCATCTACACTACCTATTAGAAATTCAGCAATGGTCCATTGATCATCACTTAAATAAAACGTATTTAATTGATTTATTAAGTGTTGATTAAATGAAATGCCCGCAGCATAGGGTACGCTTTTTTCTTCGTCGTCTGAACTATAATTATTTGCTTTGGTACGATAATCTGGAACTTCATCATCACTTAGATAGTCATCAATATTGATATCTTCGGTATTAATGGTTTCATTTTCAGAATCATCTTCATAGATATCATCATACTCATCAGATGTCGTTTCTAGATCTTCTTTCCCTGTTTCAAGGGCTGGATTTTCCTCCAATTCTTGCTTTAACCGTTGTTCAAAAGCTTGCGTAGGCAATTGAATCAGCTTCATCAATTGAATCTGCTGAGGAGATAGCTTCTGGGATAATTTAAATTGTAGGTGTTGTTTTAGCATTACTTTATTCTAGTACTTGTAAAAGTAACTAAATCCACTTAGAATTCGGCATTCTGTGGTGTTCTAGGAAATGGTATAACATCTCTAATATTACCCATACCTGTAGCGAATAGAACTAATCGTTCGAATCCAAGGCCAAAACCACTATGCTCTGCAGTACCAAACTTTCTTAAATCTAGATACCACCACAGTTCTTTCTCATCAATGCCTAAATCCTTAATTTTCTCTTTAAGGACGTCTAAGCGTTCTTCTCTTTGTGAACCACCAACTATTTCGCCAATACCTGGAAATAAGATGTCCATAGCTCTAACGGTTTTACCATCTTCATTTAAGCGCATGTAGAACGCCTTAATTTTTGCTGGATAATCAAATAAAATAACCGGACATTTAAAATGTTTTTCTACAAGGTAGCGTTCATGCTCACTTTGTAAGTCAGTACCCCATTCTTCAATAGGATATTGAAATTGTTTCTTTTTATTAGGCTTACAGTTTTTAAGAATATCAATTGCTTCAGTATAGCTTACTCTTTTGAAATTGTTATCAACGACAAATTTTAATTTTTCAATCAGCGCCATGTCGCTTCGCTGAGCTTGTGGCTTACTTTTTTCCTCGTCTAATAACCTTTTTTCTAAAAATTCTAAATCTTCTTGACAGTGTGTTAGGGTATATGAAATAACATTCTTAATGAAATCTTCGGCTAGATCCATGTTGGCGTCTAAGTCAAAGAAAGCCATTTCTGGTTCAATCATCCAGAATTCTGCTAAATGTCTTGAAGTATTCGAGTTTTCGGCTCTAAATGTTGGTCCGAAAGTATAAACTTTACCCAAAGCCATTGCGTATGCCTCAGCTTCTAATTGCCCTGAAACAGTCAAATTTGTTTCTTTTCCGAAGAAATCTTCTTTGTAATCAACTGATCCGTCATCATTTAAAGGTGGATTCTTTTCGTCTAAGGTAGTTACCCTAAACATTTCACCTGCCCCTTCAGCATCTGATCCGGTAATAATTGGTGCGTGAAAATAATTAAACCCATTCTCTCTAAAGTAATTGTGAATAGCAAAAGATAGGGTAGACCTGACACGCATAATTGCAGCGAACGTATTCGTGCGAATTCTTAAATGCGCCTTTTCCCTTAAAAATTCTAAAGAATGTTTTTTAGGTTGAATAGGGTATTCTTCTGGGTCGGCAATACCCAATACTTCTAAAGCCGAAACTTGAACTTCAACAGATTGACCTCTACCTTGACTTTCTACAAGTGTACCGGTGATTTTTAATGCAGCTCCGGTATTTACTTTTTTCAATAATTCTTCATCAAAATTTTCAAAATCGACAACACATTGAATTGTATTCAAAGTAGAGCCATCATTTAAAGCAATAAATCTATTGCTTCTAAAAGTTCGTACCCAACCTTTGATAGTTATTTCTTGAAGTAAATTTTTACTTGATAATAGTTCTTTTATAGTAGCTGAACGCATGCTGATCGAATTGAAAATTAAAACGCCAAAGATAGGATTTTGTTAAAAAACAATTGGCTTAAGTTGCTATATAAAACCAATACTAAAATGAATTTTATCTAAATTTTATTTTCATCTTGTGGCAATATGTCTATTTGTGGTTTTTTAAGCGTTTGCTTATTAGCAATGCTCTTTTCTAATGATAGTAGTAGTGAAGGTAACAGAATAAGGTTTGCCAACATTGCTAGAAGTAGTGTTGCAGAAACCAAAGACCCTAAAGCTACTGTGCCCCCAAAATTTGAAATCACAAAGACCGAAAATCCGAAAAACAAAACTATTGAAGTGTAAAACATACTTACACCAGTTTCTCGAAGGGCGTTATAAACCGATTTTTCTATTCTCCAATTGTTTGCGGTTAACTCCTGTCTGTATTTCGCCAAGAAATGTATGGTGTCATCGACCGAAATTCCGAATGCGATACTGAATACTAAAATAGTAGAGGGTTTTATAGGAACTCCAACAAAGCCCATAATGCCTGCGGTAATCACCAGTGGCAGTAAATTTGGAATCAATGAAATGATTATCATTCTAAAAGACCTAAAAAGATAGGCCATGAATAAGGCAATTAAACCAATAGCCAATGCAAGTGACATGATTAAGTTTTTAACGAGGTACTTTGTTCCTTTTAAGAATAAAAGTGCACTACCAGTCATGTAAACATTATATCGTTCAGCAGGAAATATTTTTGAAATATGTTCCATTAAACGTTCTTCAATTTGTTCCATGCGGCTGGTATTAACATCTCGCATAAATGTGGTAATTCTTGCAGTTTGTCCGGTACTATCTACAAATGATTTTAGTAGGTCGCTATTGTCCGAAGATTTTCTCGCAACATCCATAATGAAACTATTCTCTTGACTTGTAGGTAATTGATAATACTTTGGTATACCATTGTAAAAGGCTTGTTTAGAGTATTTTACTAAATTAACCACTGATACTGGCGAAGAAAGCTCTGGGATATCTTCAATGACTTCCCCAAGTTCATTCATTCGTTTAAGAGTAGCTGGTTTTAAAACTCCTTTTGGTGTTTTAGTGTCCACCACTATTTCAACAGGCATAATGCCTTTAAATTCCTTTTCGAAAAAACGGATATCATGAAAGAACTCGGCATTCTTTGGCATATCCTCTATCGGACTTCCTGATATTTTAATTTGATAAATACCAATAATACTAATAACCAATAAAGCAATAGAAACAATGTAGACTGTTATTCTACGGTGTCTTACGATACGTTCCATCCAACTTACAAAGGCATCAATCCATTTTTTGTTTAAGTGTTTTAAATGCTTTGTCTTAGGTAAAGGCATGAAACTATATACTATCGGAATAATAAGTAGGGAAAGAACAAAGATGCCTAGTATGTTGATAGAGGCCACAATACCAAATTCTTTTAAAAGCTTACTATCTGTTATAATAAATGTTGCGAAACCTGATGCAGTGGTGATATTAGTCATCAATGTGGCGTTCCCGATTTTAGAAATCACTCGCTGTAATGAAAGCGCCTGATTACCATGTTTTTTAACTTCCTGTTGGTATTTATTAATTAAGAAAATACAATTTGGAATACCAATTACAATAATTAAAGGAGGAATAAGTGCGGTAAGTACTGTTATTTCATACTGCAGCAGTCCGAGTAAGCCGAAGGCCCACATTACACCAATGATAACTACACACATTGAAATTACGGTAGCTCTTATGCTTCTAAAAAAGAAGAAGAAGATTATGGAAGTAACACCAAGAGCTGCCAAAATAAATTTACCGATTTCATCGATAATATTCTGTGAATTCATTGTTCTTACATATGGCATGCCAGATATATGAACGTCTAAATTCGTTTCTTTTTCGAAATTATGTACTAATGAATTTAAGTCCTGTAAAATGAAGTCTTTTCTAACTGTCGTATTTACAATATCCTTATCTAAATATATTATTGTACGAAGTGTTTTACTCTCTTTATTAAATAGTAGATTTTCGTAAAAGGGTAGGTCGTTGAATAAATGATTGGTGATGCTATCGATTTCTTTCTGAGATTTTAATTCACTAGAAATTAAAGGGCGCATTTTAAATTCTTGCTTCTCATTGTCCTTGTAAAGTTCTTGAAGATTGTCTGTAGATAAAACGAATTCTACTTCTGGGAATGCACCTAGTTGTTTGCTTAATTTATTCCATCGATTGAAATTGGTAGGTTTAAAGAGTGCACTATCACGTATTGCAAAAACTACAGCGTTGCCTTCTTCACCAAACTTGCTAAGAAAATCTTGATATTCTATATTTACTGGGTGATCATCTGGTAACAAATTGGTCTGCGAACTAGAAAATCGCATGTATTGCCACTGCATGGCCATGAAAATTGTAAATCCGATGATGAGAAGAATGATTAGGATTCTGTTTCTCAGAATAATGTTTGCCGTTTTAGGCCAAAATCCTTTAGTTAGTTTAGCTACCATAACTGTTTTTGCAGGCGTCAAAGGTAACCAATAGGTACATTTGTTCCTAAATAGAAAAGTTTAAAATTTATAGTAAATAAAAAAAGCTACCAGTATCAGGTAGCTTATTCTATTAAAAAAATGTTTTGAAACTATATTTTCATAATTTCTGCCTCTTTTTTTGATAAGAAGTCATCAATTTTTTTGGTATACCCGTCGGTTAATTCTTGAACATCTGCAGTTGCATTTTTCTGAAGGTCTTCAGAGATATCAAGATCTTTTATTTCCTTATTTGCATCTTGCCTAGCACTACGCACGCCTACTTTTGCGTGTTCCGCTTCTGCCTTAGCCTGTTTTGTAAGTTGTATTCTTCTTTCCTCTGTTAATGGTGGAACATTAATGATAATTAAATCGCCGTTATTCATTGGGTTGAAGCCTAAGTTGGCATTCATAATTGCTTTTTCAATCTCTTGTAGCATTCCCTTTTCCCATGGTTGAACAGAAATAGTTCGTCCATCTGGAGTATTAACGTTGGCTACTTGGGATAATGGAGTTTGCGAACCATAATAATCCACTAAAACGGATGATAACATGGCAGGGCTTGCTTTACCTGCTCTAATTTTTAAAAATTCACGCTCAAGATGTGACATAGCAGCATCCATTCCTTCTTTTGTCGCGTCTAAAACAAATTGTACTTCTTCGTTCATAAAGCAATTATATTATTTTCTCGAAACATAAACTGTACCAAAATTAAATATTGACTGTTGTACCAATACTTTGGCCGTCAACAATTTTAAGTAAGTTTCCTTTTTTGTTCATATCAAAAACTACAATTGGTAGTTCATTTTCTTGACTTAATGTAAAGGCAGTCGTATCCATAACTTTAAGTCCTTTTTTAAGGACGTCATTAAAAGATATAGAATCAAATTTCGTTGCGTTTTTATCTTTCTCTGGGTCTGCTGTATAAATACCGTCTACACGGGTGCCTTTTAAAATTACGTCTGCTTCTATTTCAATAGCTCTTAAAACTGCTGCAGAATCGGTCGTGAAATAAGGGTTTCCTGTACCACCTCCGAATATAACTACTCTACCTTTTTCTAGGTGTCTCATTGCTCTCCTTCTTATGAAAGGTTCGGCTACTTCATTTATTTTTATTGCTGACTGCAGTCTAGTTTGAACACCACACAACTCTAATGCACTTTGTAAGGCAAGACCATTTATAACAGTTGCAAGCATACCCATATGATCTGCCTGAACTCGGTCCATTCCTGTCGCTGCTCCTGCTAATCCACGGAAAATATTTCCTCCACCAATAACAATAGCCACTTCAATACCTTTCTCTACTACTTCTTTAATCTCTTCTGCGTATTCATTAAGCCTGTTGGAATCAATACCATATTGCTTTTCACCCATTAGGGCTTCGCCACTTAATTTTAGAAGAATTCTTTTGTAGTGCATCTTAATTTTTTATTTGCCATCAAAAATAATGAAAATATTCGATGGGTGTTGTCAATATTTAATTGAAGCAAAACATAATTGATACTAAAAGGTGTATAGCAGATTATATATCTTTGGTATCCTAAAATTAAAAAGTAAAATACTTTATTTACTATGAGAAAAATTATAATAGTCTTCGCTCTAGCATTTCTTTGTTATGCTTGCGGAGCTGGTAAATCGATATTATCTAATAATGGTAGTCCAATATTAACTACAATTGATTTAGTTAATGTAGTTGATGACCGAGTACAGGTAGAAATAAATCCTGGTGTTTTTACTACCGAAACAGTGTTGTTTAGAATACCTAAAACGGTTCCTGGTACATATAGTACGGATAATTATGGTAAATATATTCAGGATTTTATAGCGCTTGATTATGAAGGAAATCAGCTTGAAGCTAGTAAGCTAGATGAAAACTCGTGGAATATTGTCAATGGAGTACAGCTTGATAAGATTAAGTATTGGGTAAATGATACGTATGATACTGAAAACGAAGTTGTAGAGGCCGTATTTTCACCTGCGGGAACCAATATTTCTAAAGGAAGCAATTACATGCTTAATCTTCATGGGTTTGTTGGGTATTTTGATGGTTTAAAAGAGATCGCCTATCGTTTAGAAATTTTAAAACCTAATTGTTTAATTTCTACTACATCATTGAAGAAGAAAACGGAATATGTAAATGGGGATAAAGATGTTTTTGTAGCTGATAGATATTTTGAGGTCATTGATAATCCTATTATGTACGCTAAGGCTAATAGTGAAACTTTTGAAATTAATGGAATTACTGTTACCCTAAGTCTTTTTTCGCCGAACGGGGTTTATAAAGCATCAGATTTGAAAGAAAGAATGATGGCAATGATGGGGGCTCAAAAGAGATTTCTTGGGGAAGTCAATAGTACAAAAGAGTATAATATTTTACTTTATTTATCAGATGTGAATACATTAGATGCTAAAGGTTTTGGCGCTTTAGAACATCATACTTCTACTGTGGTAGTGTTGCCAGAAGCTATGCCTTTAGAACCTTTGGAGCAAGCTATGGTAGATGTTGTGTCTCATGAATTTTTTCATATTGTAACACCTTTATCCGTTCATTCTAGAGAGATACAATATTTTGATTTCAATGATCCTAAGATGTCAATGCACTTGTGGATGTATGAAGGAACAACTGAATATTTTGCTAATCTATTTCAAATTCAACAGGGTTTGATAACTGAAGATGATTTCTATGTTCGCATGTTGGAAAAGATGAATAATGCAAAGTATTATGATGATAACATGTCTTTTACTTTAATGAGCGAGAATATTTTAGAAGAGCCTTACGAGGAAAATTATGCCAATGTTTATGAAAAGGGTGCTTTAATTAATATGTGTTTAGATATTTTACTACGGGAGAAAAGTAATGGTGAAAAAGGTATGTTGTGGCTTATGAAAGAGCTCTCTAAAAAATATGGTGCCAATGTACCTTTTGAAGATAAAGCTTTGTTAGATGAAATTGTTTCTATGACTTACCCTGAGGTAGATTCTTTTTTTAAGCAACATGTTGTAGGTAATAGACCAATTAATTATGAGGTATTTTTAGAAAAGGTTGGTTTGGGTATTTCGAATGTTGAAGAGCCAGCAGGATATTTTTTTGATGGTCAAGTACCTTATATTGATGTAGATGTTGAAAATGATAGTGTTGTTTACATTAGAAAGGGTATTGATTTGAACTCCTTTTTTTCTGATTTGAAATTACAGGGGGGTGATGTTTTTAAATCTATAAATGGTAGTGAAATTACAATTGAATCAATAAGGTCGATAATAGGTGAAAGCTTTGGTTGGGTTCCTGAAACTGTGGTTAATATAACTGTTGAACGAAATGGAGAGGTAGTTTCAGTTGAGGGAAAGGTGGGGCAACCTTCTAAAAATGTCAAAAAGATAGTTCCTTTAAAAGAAGTGGATAGTAATTTGACGGCTTTAAGAAATGCTTGGTTAAAGGGCTAGTCTAACTATTTGAATAAGTTTTGTTTTTATTTAACATAGTGGAAATAAAAAAACCGTCTACTTTTAACAGTAAGACGGTTTTTTATTGAGTTAGTTGTATTGTAATTAACCTAATGCAACTCTTTTAAACCCTATTACTTCTAAATTAGAATCAATAGATTTTACGTATTGAGAAACACTTTGTTTACTGTCTTTAATGAAATCTTGATTAACCAAGGTGTTGTCTTTAAAGAAACGCTTTAATTTACCTTTTGCAATATTATCAAGCATTGCTTCTGGCTTACCTTCTTGACGTAATTGATCTTTTGCAATTTCAATTTCTTTATCGATTACCGATTGATCAACACCATCTTCATTCAATGCAACTGGGTTCATAGCTGCAGCTTGCATAGAAACATCTTTTGCAACTTCTTCTGCACCATCAACCGCAGCTGAAAGTCCTGTTAGAACAGCAATTTTATTTCCTGCATGAATGTATGAACCTACAAAAGGAGCACTTAATGTTTCAAAACCTCCGATTTCAATCTTTTCGCCAATAACACCTGTTTGTTCAATAAGTTTTTCTTGAACAGTCATACCCTTGTAATCGGCGGCTAAGAATGCATCTTTAGAATCGTAATTGATTGCTAAATCTGCTAATTCAGTTGCCAACGTTACAAAAGTTTCGTTTTTAGCTACGAAATCAGTCTCGCAATTAAGTGAAATGATTACGCCATTTGTATGAGCATCATTTACTTTAGCGATAGCAGCACCTTCAGAAGAATCTCTATCGGCTCTTTTTGCTGCTACTTTTTGACCTTTTTTACGAAGAACTTCAATTGCAGTTTCAAAATCGCCTTCAGCTTCAACTAAAGCATTTTTGCAATCCATCATTCCTGCACCTGTCGTTTTTCTTAATCTATTAACTTCTGCGGCTGTAATCTTTGCCATTTCTTTTACTTTTAGTGTACCCGTTTTAGGGGTTATTCTTAATTTGTTTATATAAAAAAATGTAGTTACTTATTCTACACCACCTTTAGTGTTGTCTTGCCATTCTTTAAGTTCATCCCATTTACCATCAGCAGCCATTTTAGCTTGCTTTGGCCAAGAGGTTGGATCTAAATGAGCCATTCTTGAACTTGCCTCTGTTAAGATTGTTTTGATTTTTTCAGCATCCCCTTTAGAAAGGTCAGAGAAAGTAACTATTCCTGCAGCAACTAATGCTTCAGCAGCTTTAGGTCCGATACCTTCCACTTTAGTTAAGTCATCTGCCTCAACTTTTGCTTCTTTTTCAACAGCTTCTTTAGTAGCCTCAACATTAACTTCAACGTCTGGTACTTTAGCAACTACCGGAGCTGGTTTTGTGTCAACTTTTTCAGGAGTTGGCGCTGGTTTATCAGCAGCTTCTTTTTTCTTAGGAGCTTTTTCTTTTTTTGCATCAGATTTACCTTCAGCAGCATCACCTTTTTCAGACTTACGTTCTGCAAGACCTTCGGCAACCGCATTGGTAACTTCAGTCATAATGATGTCAATTGACTTAGAAGCATCATCATTAGAAGGTATTAAATAATCTACATCTCTAGGGTCACAGTTGGTATCGACCATTGCGAAAATAGGAATGTTCAATTTTTGAGCTTCTTTAACAGCAATGTGCTCTCTCATCGTATCAACGATGAATAAAGCGCCTGGTAAACGTGTCATTTCAGAAATAGAACCTAAGTTCTTTTCTAATTTTGCACGTAAACGATCTACTTGAAGTCTTTCTTTTTTAGAAAGAGTTAAGAATGTACCGTCCTTTTTCATACGATCGATAGAAGCCATTTTCTTTACAGCTTTACGAATAGTAACGAAATTGGTCAACATACCACCTGGCCATCTTTCAGTGATGTAAGGCATGTTTACATTCCCTGCTTTTTCAGCAACAATGTCCTTTGCTTGTTTTTTGGTAGCTACGAAAAGTATTTTTCTACCTGATGCTGCAATTTTACTAAGAGCCTCATTGGTCTCGTCTAATTTTGCAACTGTTTTGTAAAGGTTGATTACGTGAATACCATTACGCTCCATGTAGATGTAAGGAGCCATGTTTGGATTCCACTTTCTTGTTAGGTGACCAAAATGTACACCTGCTTCTAATAATTGTTTTACTTCGACTCTCGCCATTTTAAATTTAGTTTACGTTCTTATGAATTAGCAATGATAAAGTGGTATTTGCAATTGAGCAAAAGCCTTCACCATTTAGATGCTAAACTAATTTACCTTAAATCTTAAAGTGATTAAAGGATTTTTAATTGTCCGTGATGGACTTTCAATGAACTTGTTAATAATCTGGATTTTCCAGTATGATAAAAAATATAAAACAGGCACCCATAAAGAGTGCCTGGTGCTTTTGTAATTCGAATTAACGTTTCGAGAATTGGAATTTTTTACGTGCTTTTTTCTGACCGAATTTCTTACGTTCAACCATTCTTGGGTCTCTTGTTAATAAACCTTCTGGCTTTAAGATAGTTCTGTTCTCAGCATCAATTTCACACATTGCTCTAGAAAGTGCAAGACGTATTGCTTCTGCTTGACCAGTAATACCACCACCGTAAACATTTACTTTTACATTGTAAGTATCTAAACTTTCAGTTAATGTGAAAGGTTGTTTTACTTTATACTGAAGTGTTGCAGTTGGAAAGTATACACTTAAATCTTTATTGTTAATAGTAATGTCTCCATTTCCATCAGAAAGATATACTCTAGCTACAGCGGTCTTTCTACGACCAATTTTATGAATTACTTCCATCTTATTTAATGTCTTTTAGATTAACAACAGTAGGTTTCTGAGCCTCTTGACCATGTTCAGTACCTGCGTAAACTTTTAGGTTTCTGAAAAGTTCCGCTCCTAATCTATTTTTAGGTAACATCCCTTTTATTGCTTTTTCAAGAATACCTTCTGGATTTTTTTCCAACAATTGTTTTACGCTAGTAGAACGTTGACCACCTGGGTAGCCTGTGTATCTTAAATAAGTCTTATCCGACCATTTATTTCCCGAAAGAACTATTTTCTCTGCGTTGATTATAACAACATTATCACCACAATCAACATGAGGGGTGAAGCTTGGTTTGTGCTTTCCTCTTAACAAATAGGCGACTTTTGAAGCCATGCGTCCTAATGTTTCTCCTTCGGCATCTACCAATAACCACTCTTTGTTTACAGTTGTTCTGTTGGCCGAAACGGTCTTATAACTTAATGTATCCACTACTGCTATTTTTAACTATTATTTTAATCAATCCCGTCAAAGGGGCTGCAAATCTACGATTATTAACTTGAATAACAAATACTTGTTTCTTTATTTTTCACATTTTTATTGCAAATGCAATTTCATAGTAATTTAAAACAAATACAATTTTGTTAAAGTCCTCTATTTTGATACCATTTTTGTATAAATGAACTGTTTTTTTTGAGTCACTCAGCCTTCAGAGTCAATTAATCAAAGAACGTCTTATTATGGGTAAATACCTTTATTTGAACTTATTTTTTTAAATTATATTTATTTTAAATGCTAGAAATGACACCTTATAAATGAGTAAGGATTATACTGCTGCACCAATGCCAGCTGGTTAGTCAATTATTATTGATGTTTTTTTTCAAATAGTGGATGGGATAATATTCTATGTGTTGACGACTTTATTGTTTTTGTGCCAAATTATTGGTGCCAGGCTGGATGAGTGAGTAGTTCAATCAAAGGTTATTGAAATAATTTATGAATATTTTCGTTTTAAAAGGTTGATAACCAAATTTAACGATTATGTATAAACATATTTTATCTTGTATAGGAATGGCTCTAGTACTAATTTCTTGTAGTTCAGACAAAAACGAAGATGGGGTAGAAGCTGAAGTTGCCAGTACTACTATTATAGGTACATGGGATGCTACTGAGCTTGAAATTGATAATGAAACGGCAAATGATGATGTTAAATTTGGCAAGCAAATTTTAGATTTTCTGACGAATAAAGATTGTTACATTATAACATTGCAGTTTAACGAAGATTTGACGGCTACCGCTTCTAATTCATCGAATTATGTAGAAGTAAACGCGACTGCAACGGGTTTAGATATTCCTTGCCCTACAGAGTCAGATGAAACTGAAAGCACTTATACTTTTGATGGAGAAACGGTAACCACCATAGATGAAAATGGTGAAGAGTTGACTATAGGAGTAACAATAGATGGGGATATTATGACTGTTGATGCAAGTGATCTTGATATTCCTAACTTTTCTGAAGACGGACGATTAATATTCATTAAGCGATAAAAGCTTAAATCTCATATAATAAATATTAACCTTTGCACACCGTGTGAGGGTTTTTTATTGCTTGTAAAACTTTGCTTTTACATTTTGAAGTTCCGATTGTATTGTAATCATATACAATCCTTTTTCAAGATTAAATACGGGAATGTTAAGGGCATTTCGTTTAATATCCCATTGGTGGAAGATAACTTGCGTTCCATAACTATTCCTAATACTTATTGCAGCATTTGTGTCATTTTTTAAACCAAGAACATTTATGACATTGGTGGCTGGGTTGGGAAAAATCTTTATGTCATATTTATTCTCTTGTGCAGACAATGTTATTGCACTAAGAAGTAGAAAAAATGATATAATAAAAAGACGTTTCATAAAAAATAGCGTACCTCATAGTAGAAGTACGCTATATGCTAACGTTTGTAAAATATGTTTTCGTCTAGCTTTAAATAAACTTTAACTTTCTAGAAAGCAAAATATGTTTCACTGGTAGACGAATTGTTGTTACTGTCTTTCGAAATTACTTTAATTGTATACTGCTGCCCCGCAGTTATGTTATAGGTTATGCTTAAAGCTGTTGTGTTCTCTAATATCAATTCTAAAATCTCTGTAGCACCGATATATACATCATAATTAGCCAAATCGTCATCTAAGTCTTCACCTACCCAAGAGGCGGTTACTGAACCATCACCATTATCTGAAACACTGATTTCTGCTGGAAAAGGAGCAAAGTTTTCTGTAGTTGAACCTTCTGAATAGAAGTTCCAAGAATCGGTCGATAAAGTGTTTGAATCTACTATTGCCGAAACAGACCATGAAAATTGAGTTCCTTTAGGTAACCCAACAGTAAGAGAGTTGGTATTAGCAGTACGTTTGTCAATAGTGCTGTTCTCTTGATTGGTAATTTCTAGCTCATAAGATGTTGCGTTGGAAGAAGCGGACCATTGAAATTCAATATTTACACCATCAGTACCATTGTCCTCACCTTCTGTACAAATTAAATTGTTATCAGGGAATACCAGGTTGAAAGCTCCCAGTTCTTTTTCCGTTTCGTCAGGTGGAGAAGGGTTATTGTTATCCTTACCTCCACAGGATGCCAGTAATATCGTTACTAAAATTAATTTTATAGCTATTTTCATTTTTTTACAAATTTAATGTTGATATCCTTTTCACCGTTTGTAATTGTCAATATGTAAATGCCTGGTGAAAGGCTTGATATATTCATTTCTAATATGCCGCTTGTAATTTGTTTGCTTTCTAGTAGTGCGGTTGTTCCGTTCAGATTAGATATAACAATTTGAGCATCGCCCATACTTTCAAGTCCCTCAACTTTTAAAACATCTGCAACCGGGTTAGGAGATAGGATGGCATTATTTACAATTACACTATCGTTAAAAACACCTTGGCATATTTTGTCGGTTTCAATAGATATAAGGTTTGAACCTTTATCCAATGGAAAGGATAATTGTTGATTGGTAGTATTGTCAAATTGGAACGAATAAATTTTATCATTCACCAATACCTCATAATTCTTACTTCCAGATACAACAATACTTGCTTTTTGTGTGGTATAATCTATAACTGTTTTACCGGAATTGAACTCTTCAGGTGTTTCTACTATAGCATTAAAACATTGTTCATAGTTTGGGGATTCTGGTATTGTTACGCAAACCGTGTAAGTGCCAGAAGAAAGATTTGACCGAACCAAGCCATCTGTGCTACTTATATTGCTAAATGTGTTGTCTAATAAAAGTCCAGTAATCTGTAAGGTATAGTTATAGTCTTCATCAAAAGAAACTGAAATTTCTCCGTTGGCCTTATCAGGGCAACTGGTGCTGGTCACTTTCACTTGAATACCGTTATTTGAAATTTCTGGTAAAGGATTTTGGTCCAAAGCACATCCTTTTACATTTACAGTTTCACCCGCAGGTGTATTAGGGCAATCATCATCAGCATCTATTACGCCGTCATTGTCGGAATCTGTAATTGTATTAACTGTGCAGCCATTAGCATCAACTGTATCTCCTGATGGAGTATTAGGGCAATTGTCATTTGTGTCTTCAACACCGTCATTGTCTGTATCTGTTGTAGCAACATTTACTTTCAAGACCATATTGTCCAAAAGAATTCTTCGTTGT
Organism: uncultured Maribacter sp.; assembly: GCF_963977385.1. GTDB lineage: Bacteria > Bacteroidota > Bacteroidia > Flavobacteriales > Flavobacteriaceae > Maribacter. Next base: position 53,318 of record NZ_CAXBOU010000004.1, read on the forward strand.
GCCTGATTTGAAACTACCGTTACTCTTAAATCAGCCAAAGCATTTGAATCTGCCGTAAATGTTCTGGTCAGTGTTTGCCAGCCAGCATCTGTTGGGTCAATTGTAAAGATTTCAAAAGTTTCAAAAAAGCCGGTAGTTAATTCAAGTTCCAAAGAACTGAAAGTACCTTCTAAAACTTTGTAATCAATACTTATTAAATATTCGACACCATTAAACAATTCAATGTCATTTTGAAATATAGAGGAGGCGTTAGAGCCATTATCTCCCGTGGTTAACTCTAAGCTATAAAGTAAGTTATCACTAATGTCTTCATTCTTGTTCCAAGAGCTTCCGGGTATTAGATTTATGCCCCAACTTCTCAAATTAGTGCCACCATTTAGAGACCAATCTTCAAAACTTGGATCTTCTAATAGGTTTGATGTGTCTATGTTGATCTCACAACCATTCTCATCTACGGCTAACACCGTTGAAGGGGTATTTGGGCATAGGTCATTATCATCTAAAATACCATCGTTATCGGCATCTGCAAGTGCTTCTCCAAGTACACGCATGTTGTCTATTTGTATTATGCCCGTTATGGCGGTATTTGCTCTAATGACTAATTTAAAGATATGGTCTTCATCGATATCGTTTGTATCGAATTCAAATGAAAAGGTATGCCAAGCACCGTCACTTACAAACCCGACAAATTCATCAGCGATTCTTATACCAAACGGATTGCCATCTTTTGATATTTGTATCTCTGCACTTACGTTGTCACCTCTTTTTATTTTATAATCAAAGCTATACTTGTATGTGGTATTGGTAGCTAATTGTATGGTAGCTGTATTTTGTAATTCTGTTTTAAATTGTAATGAATTATTTAAATCAATTTCTAGAGAATAATTGCCATCTGTTGCTTCAGTATTTCTTATAATACTGTTTGCATTGGTGATAGTCCAGTTATTTGGTGTTAGGGGGTTACCTGACCAATTCTCAAAACTGAAATTTTGTAAAAAATTAGTTTGTGTTGGGTCTGTTATGATACAGCCTTGGCTATCTACTTCAACACCCATTGGTGTGTTCGAACATTGGTCAATATCATTCGGAACTCCGTCTTCATCATCATCAGTAGACGTGACAATGACCGTAATAGGATATCGAACAAGTGTTAATTCTGTGGCGATACTGTTATTTACTATGCAGGTGTAACTTCCGGCATCAGAAAGTGAAACATCTTCTATAAACAATGTACGTTGAGTTGCGCCAGTAATTTCAGCACCATCTTTTCTCCATTGATAAGAATTATGGGAGCTAGCAGTTTCTTCTACTTCTAGAGTAGTTGACTCACCTTTTATTAAATCAATAGTTGTTATATCGTCTATCCTAGATTGATTATTATAACGAGAAATGTTGTCAAACATAGAAATATTATCTTCTATGTCTTCGAAAATGAATTGATTGCCACTGATATTAAAGGAGGTTAAATTGGGTGAATCAATTAATGGAACATTCCCCGATAAATCATTCGTTGCAAATTCAAGAGATTTAAGATTATTTAAATTAGCTAATCCTGTAGGGATATTTCCTGTTAGGTTGTTAGAGTATAATCTAAGGTTTTCTAAAAGTGTTAAATTGGAAAAATCTATAGGTATAGTACCTTCTAAATCATTGGTATTGATAGCAAGGGTTTTTAAATTTACTAGGTTGCTAAATGATGGGGGTATTGTTCCTGTTAAATCATTTGAACTTAGGAATAAATAAGTAAGATTTGTTAAGTTCCCTAATTGTTCAGGAATAGGACCTGTTAGGTCATTTATAGAAAGAATAAGACTATTAAGATTCGTTAAATTACCAAGCTCTACTGGTATATTGCCTATTAGGCCAGTTCTCTCTAAGAATAAAGATTCTAAGTTAGTAAGATTCCCAAAAGATGTAGGGATTGTTGTTTCGAGGTTTAGGTTGCCTAAGTTTAATAATTTAAGATTACTAAGGTTGCCTAGCGCAGGGGGTATAACACCTGTAAACTCATTGAATCGAAGGTCTAAAGTTTCTAAATTTGGCATATTGCCTAATGCATCTGGTAAAGTCCCCGTCAAATTATTATTGTTAAGTCTTAACGTTTTAAGATTCGTTAAATTTTGAATAGAACTTGGAATAATACCTGTGAAGTTGTTGTAACTTATATCTAAATCTGTTAGATTGGTTAAGGACGTAAATGAATTTAATATGGCGCTACCAGTAAGTTGATTTCCTGTTGTAATTCTTACGACCTTTAAATTTGATAGATTAAAAAAACTTGCAGGTATCGTACCGGAAAAACTTGAAGATATTTCAAGTTGTTCTAATTTAGATAAATTACCAATGCTACTTGGTATAGAACCAGTAATACTAGAATTGTTTACTATAAGTAAGATTTTAAGCTCAGTCAAGTCGCCAAGGTCTTCGGGAATACTACCGGTTAATGAACCCTGCACGAAAAAATTGAACCTAAGTTCAACTACTCTATTTGATGCGTCTAATGTAACCCCGCCCCATGTACTTGTAGGAGCACTTAAGTCCCATGAATTAGTCCAATTGTCACCATCGGTAGCATTATAAATAGCAATCAGAGCATCTCTATCTGAAGCTGCATTACCTTGTGCGGAAAGTTGTAGATAAAACAAAAAGAGGGCTGCCAATAGCAGCCTAGAGTAGTTTTTAATCATAGTAATGGTTGTAAAGTGTCTATGACGAATTTAAAGGTTAAGATTATATTAACACAATTTTTTCGTTAAAATACTACAATCATAAACTTGTATGTTTTGGTAAAAGCATTACAATTAGCAAGTCTTAATGCGCCACCAACCAATTTTCTCCAACACCCACTTCAACATCTAAAGGAACTGCAATTGTAAATGCATTTTCCATCTCAGATTTAATTAAAGTCTTCAATTCTTCTAATTCTGGTTTGTAAATATCAAAGACTAATTCATCATGCACTTGAAGTAGCATTTTAGATTTGTAATTACCGTCTTCAAGTTTTTTGTGAATATTGATCATGGCAATTTTAATAATATCTGCTGCACTTCCTTGAATCGGGGCATTTACTGCATTTCGCTCTGCAGCTCCACGAACTATGGCATTACTGCCATTGATATCCTTTAAATATCTTCTTCTTCCTAAAACGGTCTGTACATATCCATTATCACGAGCAAAATCTACTTGTTCGCTCATGTAGTTTCGAAGTTTAGGGTAGGTCTTGTAATACGTATCTATTAACTCTTTTGCTTCTGAACGAGATAAGTCTGTTTGGTTGCTTAAACCAAAAGCAGAAACGCCATAGATGATACCAAAGTTTACAGTTTTGGCATTACTTCGTTGCTCTCTGGTTACTTCTTCTAACGGCACATTAAATACTTTTGATGCTGTAGATGCATGAATGTCTTCTCCATTTTTAAAAGCCTCGATCATGGTAGTCTCTTCGCTTAAAGCTGCAATGATACGTAGCTCTATTTGTGAATAATCTGCGGCTAACAACGTATAATTTTCATCTCTTGGAATAAAAGCTTTACGAACTTGACGACCTCGCTCGGTACGTATTGGAATATTCTGCAAATTTGGATTATTACTACTTAAACGACCCGTAGCAGCTACTGTCTGCATATAATCCGTATGAACACGACCAGTTAATGGTTCTACCTGTTCTGGCAATGCGTCTACATAGGTGCTTTTTAGTTTTGCAAGACCTCTGTAATCCAATACATTTTGAATGATTTCATGGTCTTTTGCTAAGTACGACAATACATCTTCTGCAGTGGAATACTGACCTGTTTTGGTCTTTTTAGGCTTGGCTACTAATTTTAATTTATCAAACAGAATTTCTCCTAGTTGTTTTGGGGAGCCAATATTAAATTCCTCACCTGCGGCTTCATATATTTTCTTTTCAAGCATGGCAATATCGCTATTCAAATCTGAAGAAAGTGAATTCAGGAATTCTTCATCCAAATTAATTCCCTCCAATTCCATATCTGCTAAAACACGTAACAATGGTATTTCTATGTCTTGAAATAATTTCTCTGTATTTGCCTCTTTTAATTCTGGTCTAAAATGTTGCGCTAATTGATAGGTGATATCTGCGTCTTCTACGGCATATTCTGTTTGTTTCTCTAATGGAACATCGCGCATACTCAACTGATTTTTACCTTTCTTGCCAATAAGCTCTGTAATTGATACTGGAGTGTAGTTAAGGTATGTTTCTGCTAATACATCCATATTGTGACGCATATCTGGGTTAATTAGATAGTGAGCCAACATGGTATCGAACAAAGGTCCTTTAACATCAATATTGTATTTATCTAAAACCTTAATATCATACTTGAGATTCTGACCTATTTTTTCTATAGTTTCTGCTTCAAAGAAAGGGCGCAATTCTTCTAAAAGTGTTTGTACTTCCTCTTTGTTATCCGTGAAGGGAATGTAGAATCCTTTTGTTGCTTCCCAGGAGAAAGCAATACCGACCAATTCTGCTGTTAATGGGTCTAAACCGGTGGTTTCTGTATCAAAACAAACTGATGATTGTTGCATTAAATTTTTAAGAAATAACTTCATAGCCATGCCAGAAGCAACACTTTGGTAAGAATGTGCAACATCTGCAATGGTTTGTCTACTTGAGTAATCTTTAACGGTAGCTCCAGAATCTGCTGGACTTCCAAATAATGAGAACTGTCCAGAACCAGCATCCTGATTTTCCTTTTTAGTTACTGGGGCATTTGAAGTTTGTACTGGGGTTTCTTCGGTTTCTGAAGAAAATAATTTTATAAACTGATCTTTTAATCTTCTAAACTCAAGTTCCTCGAATATTTTCTGAACTTCTTCGGCATTTGGTTCAGACATTTCATAATCGCTAGCATTAAAAGTAACATCGACATCTAAACAAATGGTAGCTAATTTTTTAGATAAAAGTCCCAATTCCTTATTGGCTTCTACCTTTTCTCTCATCTTACCTTTAAGTTTATCGGTATTTTCAAAAAGGTTTTCCATGGAGTCAAAATCAGCAATAAACTTTTTTGCTGTTTTATCACCAACACCGGGTAGGCCGGGAATATTGTCACTTGCGTCACCCATCATTCCTAAATAGTCAATAACTTGTTCAGGTCTCTCGACTCCAAAACGCTTTTGAATTTCAGGAATACCCCAAATTTCAATTCCGTTACCCATTCTTGCTGGGCGATACATAAAGATATTTTCAGAAACTAACTGCCCAAAATCTTTATCTGGCGTAACCATAAAAACTTTGTACTCTTCTTTTTCTGCTTGTTTTGCTAAAGTCCCAATGATGTCATCTGCTTCCCATCCTTCTTTTACTACTACAGGAATATGCATCGCCTTTAATATCTCTTGAATATAAGGTACGGCAATACGAATGGCATCTGGTGTCTCTGATCTATTAGCTTTATATTCTGGGAACAAATCGGTACGTTCTGCACTACCTCCTTTATCAAAACAGACAGCTAAATGGTCAGGTTTTTCACGGCGTATCACATCAAATAAAGAATTCATGAACCCCATAATAGCAGAGGTGTCCATACCTTGTGAATTGATTCTAGGGTTTTTTATGAGTGCGTAATAACCACGGAATATCAGTGCATAAGCATCTAATAAAAAGAGTCTTTTTTGGTCAGCCATTTTATAGTAATATAAGTGTAAGGGTTAAAAGTACAAATTGAATTAAAAACATTAGAAGCTGAATTAGCTTTCTAAATAACTCCCCGATGGATTATTTACATGACCATCTTTGGTATATGTTCTATAGGTGAACCCTGGGTGTATACAATAACCACCTGTTTCGCCTTTTTTGTTTATAGCGATAAAGCCTATTTGAAAATCTTGTTTCTCCTTATTTTTCGCGATTATACGTTTCACGCCTTCTTCGCAAGCTTCCTGTGGCGATTTTCCTTGTCGCATCAGTTCAACGATAAGAAAACTTCCTACGGTTCTAACCACTTCTTCTCCTACTCCGGTAGCAGTTGCGCCACCTACTTCATTATCAACAAAAAGTCCGGCACCTATAATAGGGGAGTCTCCAACTCTACCAGCCATTTTATAAGCCATGCCACTAGTGGTGCAAGCACCAGCAATATCTCCATCGGCATCAATGGCAAGCATGCCAATAGTATCGTGATTTTCAATATTTATGATAGGTTTATACTGCGATGTTTTTTTCCACTCTAGCCATGCTTCTTTTGATTCTTCGGTAAGTAAGTCGGTCTTTTCGAAACCTTGCTCATAAGCAAATTGTTCGGCACCTTTACCCGCTAGCATTACATGGGGTGTTTCTTCCATAACCTTTCTAGCTACGGAAATTGGATTAGCAATATTTTGCATCGCCAATACAGCGCCACAATTACCATCTTTGTCCATAATACAGGCATCTAATGTAACATTGCCATCTCTATCTGGTCTGCCGCCATTACCTACTGTACTATTGTTTAAATCGTTTTCTTCAATCATAACGCCTTGGTGAACGGCATCTAAAGAACTGCCGCCATCTTTTAAAACTTCCCATGCTTTTGCAGTTGCGTTATCGAAATCCCATGTGCAAATGGCGATAGGTATAACTCCTATAGAATCCGTTTCATTTGCAATTGTCTTTTCAGAGCACGATGCTAATAAAGGTGCTGATATTATGCCTGCAGCTACGGTGCTCGAATTTCTAAGGAACTTTCTTCTTTTCATGGGTTGGATTCTTTACTTTTAAAGACCCTAAATATAAGTATATGCTAGTAGAAGTTTGTGCTAATTCTTTAGAATCTGCCTTGGTCGCTGAACATGCTGGTGCAGACCGCATTGAGTTATGTTCTGAGTTGGCAGTGGGTGGTTTAACGCCATCTTACGGTTTGTTGAAGGCAGTTAAAGAACAGGTGTCTATACCGGTACATGTGTTGATTCGCCCTAGAAGTAGTGATTTTACGTATTCGGATGATGAGTTTACTATAATGATGACTGATATAGCGCTATGCAAAGAACTCGGGTTTGATGGAATCGTATCTGGAGTGCTGATGAAAGATTTTACTTTGGATGTAGAGCGTACTCGTAAGTTGAAATTAGCTGCTGACGATTTGAAGTTTACGTTTCATAGGGCTTTTGATTGGGTAGTAGACCCATTCAAAACACTTAAGCAATTAGAACATATACATGTAAATTATATTTTGTCTTCAGGACAGCAAAAATCTGCCTATTTAGGAATTGATTTATTGGCTAGCTTAAACAATCAGTCTGTTACAGTTCAAATTATGCCTGGCTCAGGAATTAACTCTGAAAATGTTGCTATGTTTAAGGAAAATGGATTTAATGCTGTTCATTTATCAGGGACGTCAATGATTAAAAGTTTACCAAAATCACCATTGATTTCTATGAATTCAAGTAACTTTTTAAGTGATGATTATCTAGCTGTTACGCAATTAGAAAATATTAAGTCTGTAGTGACTAAGGTTAAATAAAATGCAAATGAATGCCTATACCTGTGATATACAGATATCTTTGTGTAAAAAATAAACATGATACGTTGGATTATTTTTACCATAGTTTATGTAGCGCTTGGGTTTTATGTGTTACAAGCATTGAAAACGATAGCTAAACAACCGTGGTGGTCTTATATATATATTATTATTTCATTGGCGGTAATAGTCAATTTTATATATCAATTTACTGTAGGTGAAGAAGTTGGTCGAGTTTTAAGTATACCGAAAAGTTATGCATTTGGGTTTTTATTGACCATACTTACTTTCAATATTATTACCATTATTTTTTTGTTCTCAGAAGATTTATACCGAATTACGACAGGGCTTTATCAGAAAGTATATGGGGTTGATAAAGAATTCGGGTTACCGGCACGAAGGCGATTTTTAAGTTTAATTGCTATTGGTATAGCATCTATTCCATTTGGAGCTTTGTTATACGGTATGTATAAGGGTAAGTACAATTTTAAGGTATTGAAATATGATTTAGAGTTTGATGATTTGCCAGATAATTTTGATGGATATAAGATTACCCAAATCTCTGATATACATAGCGGTAGTTTTGATGATAGAAAGATGATTGAGTATGGTGTTGATTTAATCAATAAGCAAAAGAGCGATGTACTTTTGTTTACGGGTGATATGGTTAATAACATGACCTCTGAAATGCTGCCTTGGGCAGACTTGTTTGGTACTTTACACGCAAAAGATGGTGTGTTTTCCGTATTGGGTAATCATGATTATGGAGATTATATTCCTTGGGAAACAGAAGAGCTTAAAAAACAAAATCTAGAAGATTTAAAGACTTTGCAAAAGCAGATGGGTTTCGACCTTTTACTTAATGAACATAGATATTTGCGAAAAGGAGATGATAGAATAGCTTTAGTGGGAGTAGAAAATTGGGGTAAGGGCGGATTTAAAAAGGCCGGTGATCTTAAAAAAGCAGCTTCTCAAATCGATGAAAATGATTTTAAGATACTTATGAGCCATGATCCCTCGCATTGGGAAATGGAGGTAATTAATGATCCTTATCACTATCACTTGACTTTAAGCGGTCATACTCATGGAATGCAATTTGGTATTGAAATACCAGGATGGATAAAGTGGAGCCCTGTAAAATGGAGATACCCTTATTGGGCAGGTATTTACAAGGAAATGGGTCAATTCATTAATGTAAATAGAGGTTTCGGATTTCTAGGGTATCCTGGTAGAGTCGGAATATGGCCAGAAATTACTGTTATTACATTGCGAAAAAAGGCATTAACATGATTTTAACCCTTTTACAGGTCTACTAATACGTTGTCAAGGTTAGTATTTTAACATTTTTTATTACATTTGGCTAATATAGTAAAGCATTTTATATGTCCAAATTTGGTGAGCTTATAGATTTACAGGTACCCGTTCTTCTCGATTTTTACGCTGAGTGGAATGAACAGTCTACCGCGATGCATCCTGTTTTACGAGATGTTGCTGCAGCCTTAGGTGATAGGGGCAAGGTGATTAAAATTGATGTGGATAAGAATAAAGAGCTCTCTCAAGCTTTACGTGTTAAAGGTTTACCTACTTTAATGATTTATAAAAAAGGAGAAATGGTATGGCGTCAAAGCGGCGAGCAAGATGCTAATACCCTTATTGGTATTCTGAAAGAATACGTTTAGATTTCAATTAAAATATTCTATATAATAATAAAAGCTTTGAGCCTAGGCTCAAAGCTTTTATTATTTACTGTTGTGCAGAAAGACCCACGGTATCTTGTAATATATCTGTTCTCGTATTGTCTGGGGTAATTGTATCAGACATTGGTAGCGTATCTATCATATCCGGATCAGATTGGAGTGCATCATCAGGCAATTCCATACTATCTTCATCTTTATAGAAATGTTGGAACTTGTCGATATATTCATTGAATATTAATGTCTCTTTCTCAGCTGTTTCTTCAGTATCGTTAGCGATAATGATATCTATATTACGTCTGTAAGCCTCCATGTCGGAAATGATATCATCAATGCTACTGTATTGCTCATCTAAGCTTACAGAGGCATAATACTCTAATCGTTCTTGATACTTTGTCTTTAGGATTTCGAAAAGCGCTCGTGCTTTTTGGCTTTCGCCGACTTTATAATACCCATCGATAAATGGTTCTATTAGCGTATAGTATCCGAATTTCTCAACAGGCATATTCGTTATTGATATCTCAATAATATCCTTTGCCTTGTCTATTTTGTTCTCGTTGATTAATGCTTCCATTAATCGAGCTAAATTGCCTCTAAAAGATACACTTTGTATACGTGTTTGTGTGTCGTGGTAAATATCGCCACCTGCGTTACCCCAATCCCATTTTTTGACTATGTCATACATTAAATCAGTATCGATACGTCCTAATTCAAAAGAGTTTGGTCGTTCGGTTCGAATAGGGACTAATTTGTAGGCTAGGCCATCTAACTGTAAGTAATCTTTCATCCAAAGATATTCAGCGTCATCAAAGCTTCCTCCAGAGAAATATAAAGGTCGTTTCCAGTCGTTGTTAGCTAAAATATCTAACATCATCATGCTCTTTTTGGTGATAGCGCCTGGTAAATCGATATCGATGAATTCAACAATTAAGTCTGCATCTTTTTCTTTAACAAGTCCGCTATTCAAAACATTTTGCTTGTTAACAGGAACCCTAATTTTGTTAGTAGGGTAGTACACCATATTTTGAGTGTCCTCTGAATATTGACTTAAATCAGCTCCATTTTGTTCAAAAAGATATTTAAGCTTAGTTCTTGGTTTGTCACTGTCTATCCAGTTGATGAAGTCTTTAATTGGCCATCTGTTTTCAGTGATTCCCTGGTGATATAATACATCTCGTGAGCCCCAGCGGTATTTATCATGTGAAATTTGAGAAGGTATAGGCGCACTTTCATATGCCGCGACCTTCATTTGGTCTACATACCAATCTGTTTCAAAAAGGCTAGTACATACAATACGAACATCTGTTCTATAATGTTCAATTTCTTGTGCATACCAAATTGGAAAAGTATCATTATCTCCAATCGTAAATAGAATAGCGCCAACATCTTCTTGACATGAATCTAAATATGCTTTTGCAGATGAGTTTGCTGTAAATCGATTAGAACGGTCATGATCATCCCAGTTTTGTACCGCCATCACAGTTGGTACCGCTAGTAGAGTGACAACTACAACTACGGGCGCTAGTATTTTTGGAGTAATCCAATCTTTAAAACTGTCGTAAAGTCCATAAACACCTAAGCCAATCCAAAGCGCAAAAATATAGAATGATCCTACTAATGAATAATCACGTTCCCTTGGTTGAAATATACCAGGATTGGTATAAAATTGAATTGCCAAGCCTGTAAAGAGGAAGAAAATTAATAAGACCCAAAACTGTTTTTTGTCTTTCGACACTTGAAAAACAATACCAATAATACCGAGTAACAGTGGTAAAAAGAAGTATGTGTTTCTTCCAGGGTTGTTTTTAATGTCGCTTGGTAAATTGTCTTGACTACCTAATCGCCAGCTATCTAGGAAGTTTATTCCGCTTAACCAATTTCCATTATCGTTATAGCGACCTTGAACATCATTTTGCTTCCCTACAAAGTTCCACATGAAATAACGTAAATACATATAATTGAATTGAAATTCGATCATGTATCTAACATTTTCCCAAACAGTAGGTGGCTGAACTTCGATATATTCATCAAAACGTTTTAGAAAACTAATATATTGGTCAGCACCAATTTCGCCATTCGCAAAACCTACTTTAACCTGTTCTGCTGCTTGTCTTAATTCTTGATTCGGTTGTGTGATTCTAAAATCTAATGCTCCAAAATAACGCATGTAATTCTCGGCATTCTGTGAACTCCACATTCTAGGTAATAGACCTTGATGTTTAGGGTTAGGGCCTTGAACGGCATCTTTGAATTTGTTGACTACTATATATTTGCCTAAAGTGTAATCTTTTTCATATTTCGGTTTGCCATCTTGATCTTCACCAGCTGCAGCAAACATATCTGAATAATAAGTACCGTAGACAGGGCTATCTACACCAGGGTATTGCTCTCTGTTATAATATGCTAAAAGAGCTCTTGCATCTTCTGGATTATTTTCATTGATAACTACTTTGGCATTTGCTCTAATTGGTAGCATTAGCCATGAAGAAAATCCTAAGAATAAAAACATCATACACAGTACGATGGTGTTACCTGTTTTATAATTGTTTTTACGAGTGTAATTTAAGCCGAAATAGAAAACGGAAATAAATAGTAATCCTATAATAATGGATCCTGAATTGAACGGTAATCCAATACTATTTATGAAGAACACTTCTCCCCATCCAAAAAGTTGAAGTACGTAGGTAAGAGAGAACTTATAAACCAACATTAAAATGCCTATCACAATAATATTGGCTAACAAGAAATTTTTAACCGTAGTCTCTTTATACGTTTTAAAGTAATACAATAAACCTATAGATGGTATAGCTAAGAAGCCCATGAATTGAATACCGAAAGTAAGACCTACAACGAAAGAGATTAAAATAATCCATCGATTACCACGAGGATCTTCGAGATTATCTGTCCATTTTAAACCTAGCCACAGGAGTAGAGCCATTATAAAACTAGCAGTAGCATATACTTCAGTTTCAACGGCGTTAAACCAAAAACTATCTGAATACGTGAAAGCAAGAGAACCTACTAAAGCACTACCGAAAACAGCGATAGCTTTGCTATTGGTGAAAGGGCCGTCGTTATCAATTAATTTTCTTGTTATGTTGGTAATGGTCCAAAACATAAACAAAATAGTAAATGCACTTGATACTCCTGAAACTAAATTCACCATCATGGCAACTTTACTAGGTTCAAAGGCGAACATAGAGAAAAATGCGCCTATCATTTGTAGTAAAGGGGCACCTGGTGGGTGGCCTACTTGTAGTTTTGCAGCTGTAGCTATATACTCGCCGGCATCCCAAAAACTATTGGTGGGCTCGACAGTGATATAGTACGTAATAAGGGCTATGAAAAATACGGACCATCCTAATATGGTGTCCCACTTGTGGTAGTTCTTTGAAAACATGAAACTTGGGTTAAACCTAAGTGGCGAATTTACTAATTAATATAGAGAATTTTACACTATTTTTATAAACCTTTAACAGGGTGAAAGGAGTATTTTTTATTATTACAGTAAAAAATGTTTGGTGAAACCAAACTTTGTTTTAAATTTGCACCCTCTTAGAAGGTATTGGCCCATGGTGTAATGGTAACACTTCGGTTTTTGGTACCGTCATTCAAGGTTCGAATCCTTGTGGGCCAACTAATGAGAATTAAGAAAAACCCGATATCATTTGATATCGGGTTTTTTGTTTTTACCCGTCTAAGTGTTTGGTAGCACTTTGGTTAAATAAGCTTTTGAATAAGGTTTGTTCTAGTTGCTAATGTGAAGAAATGGTTATCTATATGTCAGTATTTTTGTACATTTAATCTGATAACGTTACTAATTCATCGGAAAAGAAACCGTTTCGATGTTGTTATGTCATAATTTAGTACCCTAAATAACTTAACCTTATGAATCTTTCTCCAAAAGTCTTAAAAATTTTATTGATTGTTGTGGTGCTTGGCTTTGGCATCGGTTTTTATTTGCAAGATGTAAAGCACGAAGAAAGTACCGCACATGCATGGAAGGCTAACCGTTATAATTTAGACCGATTTAATAAAATTATGAAGTATAATCAAAAAATGAATTCTACGAACTGGAAAGTTTTACGTGATAGTATCGACCAGGAATTAGATACCCTTATGATTCTTCGATTTCGGAAAGAGGTTGATAGTATGAATAGCGAGCAGCTTGAGGCTCACAGTGATCAAGTAGAGGTACATGCCTCATATGGTCCTCAGTAGTTTTGAAGAATTAGTTACCGTTATAGGTCGATTTCTTCTCTAAATATTCCCCTTATATTTTGTATGCTATGGATTAATATCCTCTGTGGAAGATTGTTGCTGTTTTTTGATATCATTTTCTTCTGATAGCTCAATTTCTGAATTTCGCAAAGCGTCTTCGGCTAAATTACGTTCCAAAATTTCTTCATCTATCTCGTCTAGCATTGTGCCCATTTTACTTTTATCGCGAATCATTGCCCAAGTCATAACTAAGCTCGTTGCAATTATTACAAATAGTAAAATTCCCGATTCAAATCCTTCTATTTGTGCTTCCATAGGTATGGCGTAGAATAGTAGTACGGTTATCAGTCCTCTAGGGGCAATAAAAAGCTGAGGTAGCATATCTTTTCCAACGAAAACTATAAGAACAATAAAACGTATGGCGTAAATTGACGCTATAATAAGTAGACTAACTATGGCTACATTAACACTTAATAATGTTGCTAGTACTATAGTGATGCCAAATATTACGAAAAAGAAGGTGCGAACAACAAATGCCGTCTCTAGTGTAATGATATGTAGTTCGTGATAAATTTGTTGCATCCGTTCGGTTTCCAAGAAAATTTTTGTTTTACCAGGGAAAAATAAATTGACATTCTTAACAATTAAACCGAATACGAGAATAATGATTAAAGAGGATAAGTGCATTTTTTTGCCAATTGCATATAGCAGTAGTAAAACAGCAATGAGTAAAAATAGTTTTGCCTGACTTTTAATGCGTTGAAATATTAATATAATAGCGTAACTAGCAACAATCGCAATGATTATAGTTAAAACTAAGTTTCCGGCAAACCCAGCGACTCCTGCATCTTCTGCAGGATTTAATTTACCTGTCAAGAAATAAAACATCATAATACCCATAATGTCAGAAAAGGTACTTTCGTAAATATGAAATTCTTTTTTAGCTTCTGCGAGTCCGCCAACACTAGGTATAATTATAGCGCTTGAAAGAATGGATAGGGGAGTCGCATATAGCCAGGCAGATTGCATGGTCATATTTGGTATGAATTGATAGAGAATAAGGGCTGCTATATATGCAGAGCCAATTAAGCCTATTAAAGCAATAGCCATTGATTTTAGAATAGGCCATAACTTTTCTTTTTTTAATTCTAACTCTAAAGCTGCTTCAAGAACAATCATGATCAAACCTACTGTTCCTAGAATTTCTAAAGAACCTTTGAAATCAGGAATCTCCGGGATAAAGAATTCTAAGCCGATTTTGATGAGAATTCCTAATACGATAAGCATCAGAACTGCGGGTATATTGGTTTTTTTTGAAATACCATTAAAAAAGAACGATAGTACTACTATTAATGACGCGCCGATAATTAGATTATATGAGGAAAGAATTTCCATTTGGTTGCTTTTTGGTTGACATTTAGCTAAAAGTAGCATAATTATTAGCTAACGGTCTTTAGATAAAGTATAAAAATTTCATTTGATTGTTTTGCTGTCAAATAAATAAGGAAAGAAAACGGTATTGTAGGAAATTAAAATTATTGTATCTTTGCAGTGCTGAAAGGATATAAAAGTATTCATGAGGGGACAATTAGTCCCCTCTTTTATTACTTATTATTTATGCTAAAGGAAAAAGTAAAAGAGTTATTGGAACAAGGTCTTGAAGAAGATCCATCTCTATTTTTGATTGATTTCACCATGGGTGCTGATAATAGCATTCACGTGGTAATAGACGGTGATCAAGGGGTTACGGTGAGTGATTGTATAAAAATCAGCAGGGCTATCGAGCATAATTTAGATAGAGATGAGCATGATTTTTCGCTAGAAGTTGCTTCGTCAGGAGCTGCGGCTCCGTTAGTAATGCCGCGTCAATATTTAAAGAATATTGGAAGAAAACTTGAAGTTCAAACAAATGATCAGAAACTTGAAGGTAATTTAACTGCCGTTAATGATGATTCTATTGTTTTGGAGTGGAAAGCAAGAGAGCCTAAGCCTATTGGAAAAGGAAAGGTGACGGTTCAGAAAAAAGAAGAAGTAAGTTTTTCAGATATTATTAAAGCAAAAGTTGTATTAAAATTTTAATTGTAATTACCAATGGAAAATATTGCGTTAATTGAATCTTTCTCAGAGTTTAAGGACGACAAGTTCATAGACAGGGTAACGTTGATGGCCATTTTGGAAGATGTTTTCAGAAATGCGCTTAAAAAGAAGTTTGGTTCAGATGATAACTTTGATATCATTATAAACCCGGATAAGGGGGATTTAGAAATTTGGCGTAACCGTATCGTAGTTAATGATGGCGAGGTTGAAGAGCCAAATGAGGAAATTTCATTATCTGAAGCTCGAAAGATAGAGCCAGATTTTGAAGTTGGTGAAGATGTATCTGAGGAGGTTAAATTAATTGATTTAGGAAGAAGAGCTATTTTGGCATTACGTCAAAATCTTATCTCAAAAATCCACGAACACGATAATACAACTATTTATAAGCACTTTAAGGATTTAGAGGGCGAGATTTATACCGCAGAAGTACATCATATTCGA
Organism: uncultured Maribacter sp.; assembly: GCF_963977385.1. GTDB lineage: Bacteria > Bacteroidota > Bacteroidia > Flavobacteriales > Flavobacteriaceae > Maribacter. Next base: position 69,228 of record NZ_CAXBOU010000004.1, read on the forward strand.
CACAAGGCTATAATTTTGTTAGATGACGAAGGAAATGAAATAATTCTACCTAAAGACAGGCAAATACCATCTGACTTTTTCCGCAAAGGAGATAATGTTAGAGGTGTTATCGAAAGTGTTGAATTGAAAGGTGCGAAACCTACTATAATAATGTCAAGAAGTTCACCTAAATTCTTGGAGCAATTATTCTTCCAAGAAATACCAGAAGTTTTTGATGGTTTAATTACGGTGAAGAAAGTTGTTCGTATACCAGGTGAAAAAGCAAAAGTTGCTGTTGATTCTTATGATGATCGTATTGATCCCGTTGGAGCCTGTGTAGGTATGAAGGGTTCTAGAATTCACGGAATTGTTCGTGAATTGGGTAATGAAAATATCGATGTAATAAACTGGACAGCTAACCCACAATTGTTGGTTACTAGGGCGTTGAGCCCTGCTAGAGTTTCTTCCGTTAAATTGAACGACGAGAAAATGACTGCTCAGGTGTATTTGAAGCCAGAAGAGGTTTCGAAGGCAATAGGTAGAGGAGGTCACAATATTAGATTGGCAGGTCAGTTAACTGGTTATGAGATTGATGTGTTCCGTGAAGGTGTTGAGGAAGATGTTGAATTAACAGAGTTTTCAGATGAAATCGATGCTTGGATTATTGAAGAATTCAAGAAGATTGGAATGGATACAGCGCGTAGCGTCTTAGAGCAAGATGTTGCGGATTTGGTGAAGCGTACAGATTTAGAAGAGGAGACAATTGTAGAAGTTGTGCGTATCCTAAAAGAAGAATTAGAAGATTAGCTATATATTAGCACTTAAATAAAGAACGGGAATCAGTATTTATGGCAGACAATGCGAAAATAAGGCTTAATAAAGTTCTTCGTGAACTTAATATTTCCTTGGACAGGGCAGTGGACTTTCTGAATGGAAAAGGACATGATGTGGAAGCGAGGCCTACCACAAAAATTTCCGATGATGTTTATCAGGTTTTACTTGACGAGTTCCAAACGGACAAAAGTAAAAAGGTTGCATCTAAGGAAGTTGGCGAGGAGAAGCGTAAGGAGAAAGAGGCAATTCGGGTTCAATTAGAAAAAGAACAAGATGATCGTCGCTTGGCTCGTGAGCGTAGAAATACTGAAGCTGAGCAAAATATTTTGGTTGGCAAAGTAGAACTTGCAGGACCGAAAATGGTAGGAAAAATTGACCTTAATCCTAAAAAGAAAAAGGAAGAACCTGCTAAAGAAGCTCCAAAGGTAGAATTAGCCCCAAAGGTAGAGGAAGCTCCGAAGGTTGAAAAGAAGGCGGAAGAAAAGGTTGTTGAAGCAAAAGTAGAGGTTAAAGAAACCCCTAAGGTTGTTGAAGAAAAACCTAAAGAAGTGCCTGTGGTTCAAAAAGCGGAAGTGAAGAAAGATGAGCCGAAAGCTCAGGAACCTAAAGCTGAAGTCGTCAAAAAAGAAGAGGTGAAAAAAGTGACGCCAAAAGAACCTGAAGTTGAGGTTAAGGCAGAATCTGATGAGCCTAAAACTATTGAGACTCAATATCAAAAGTTATCTGGACCTAAAATTGCAGGTGAGAAAATTGACCTAAGTAAGTTCGAGAAGCCGAAGAAAAAGAAAGAGGAGAAAAAACCAGTCGATAGAGCTGGTGTTGATCGTAAAAAGAGACGAAGAAGAATTGTAACAAAAAATCCTTCTGGTCCAGGTCAAACTAGAACGGCTCCAAGTACAGCGGATCGTAGTAGAGGTAGAGGTAGGTTTGTCGCAGCTGCTAAGGTTGAGCCAACAGAAGAAGATGTACAAAAACAAGTACGTGAAACCCTAGAAAAACTTCAAGGTAAATCTAAGAAGGGTAAAGGGGCTAAATATAGAAGAAGTAAAAGAGATCAGCATCGTGAGCAGACAGAGAAAGATCTTGAACAACAAGAATTAGAAAACAAAGTACTTAAAGTTACGGAGTTCGTTACGGCAACCGAGGTTGCAACTATGATGGGTGTTTCTACGACCGAAATTATTTCTGCTTGTATGTCTTTAGGTTTAATGGTGACAATGAATCAGCGTTTAGATGCTGAAACTTTGTCTATTGTAGCTGAAGAATTTGGTTATGAAGTTGATTTCGTAACGGCAGATATAGAAGAAAGTATAGTTGAGGAAGTTGATGCTCCTGAGGATTTAAAACCAAGAGCTCCTATTGTTACTGTAATGGGTCACGTGGATCACGGTAAAACGTCTTTATTGGATTATATCCGTAAGGAAAATGTTATCGCTGGTGAAAGTGGAGGAATTACTCAGCATATTGGTGCGTATGGTGTTACTTTAGAAAATGGAGAGCGAATAGCGTTCTTAGATACTCCTGGTCACGAAGCGTTTACCGCTATGCGTGCTAGAGGTGCTCAAGTCACCGATATTGCAATTATTGTTGTAGCGGCTGATGATGATATCATGCCACAAACGAAGGAAGCTATTAGTCATGCGCAAGCAGCTGGTGTGCCAATCGTTTTTGCTATTAATAAGATTGATAAATCGACAGCTAATCCTGATAAGATTAAAGAAGGTTTAGCACAAATGAATTTATTAGTAGAAGATTGGGGTGGTAAAATTCAATCTCATGATATCTCTGCTAAAACTGGTTTAGGTGTTAAAGAGTTATTAGAGAAAGTATTGTTAGAGGCTGAAATTTTAGAGCTTAAAGCGAATCCGGATAAACATGCAACTGGTACAGTTGTAGAAGCCTTTTTAGATAAAGGAAAGGGTTATGTTTCTACTGTATTAGTTCAGTCAGGTACACTTAAGATAGGTGATTATGTATTGGCAGGTACCACTAGTGGTAAGATTAAGGCAATGCAAGATGAAAGAGGAAACAGTGTTAAGGAAGTAGGTCCTTCTAGACCAATATCTATATTAGGTCTTGATGGTGCTTCGCAAGCTGGTGATAAGTTCTATGTGTTAGAAGATGAGCGTGAGGCTAAACAAATAGCTTCTCGAAGATCTCAATTACAACGTGAGCAATCAGTAAGAACACAACGTCATATTACACTAGATGAAATCGGACGTAGAATTGCGTTAGGTGAGTTTAAAGAACTTAACATTATTCTTAAAGGTGATGTTGATGGTTCAGTTGAAGCACTTACAGATTCTTTCCAAAAATTATCTACTGATGAAATTCAAGTAAATATCATACATAAGGCGGTTGGTCCTATTACGGAATCAGACGTGTTATTGGCATCTGCTTCAGATGCAGTAATTATTGGTTTTAATGTTAGACCAATGGGTAATGCTAAGGCAATTGCTGAAAAAGAGGAAATAGATATCCGTATGTATTCTATTATATATGCAGCCATCAATGATCTTAAAGATGCGATGGAAGGTATGTTATCTCCTGAAATGAAAGAAGAGATTTCTGGAACAGCTGAAATCAGAGAGACATTTAAGATTTCTAAAATTGGTACTATTGCTGGTTGTATGGTAACTAGTGGTAAGATATTTAGAAATTCTAATATCCGATTAATACGTGATGGTGTGGTAATTTATACTGGAACACTGTCTTCGTTAAAACGATTTAAAGACGATGTTAGAGAAGTTGCTAAAGGATATGATTGTGGACTTCAGGTTAAGAATTACAATGATATCATCGAAGGTGATATTGTTGAAGCATTCCAAGAAGTAGCAGTTAAGAAGAAGTTGAAGTCTAAATAGGAGATATACGAATTCCTAGTTTAGCTAGACTAAAGTATAAACCAAAAAAATCGACCTAATTGGTCGATTTTTTTGGTTTTAATAACATTGCATCAGGATATTTAATTCGTACTTCGTTGAACTTTCGTTCGGCGTCAAGCTTAGAAGTGAATCGGCCAACACGTACTCGGTATGTTGGTGAGTCAAAATCTATTTTTGAGGAAAGATCTGGAAAATCTTCTTCAACATTCGCTTTTATTCGTTGTGCTTTCGCGTAATCACCAAAACCTACTTGTATTCTATAGTATTCATTATTGCTTAATGAAGATTTATATATTTCTAGTAGTTGATCTATTTTTTGGTCTTGTTGAATGTTGACTTTAGCACCTTGTGAGTAGCTAAAATGAGTTAAACATGCAAAAAGCACCACTGAACTAAGTATTTTCATAACCTTTATGTCGTTTTATTTTGAATCGTTACAAAAGTAAATTATTAAGGATCAAACAAATAAATCAGAGTTTATTTAGAATATTTCTAAATTGTAAATTATAAATACATTAACATTTTTCAAATAAAGTCTATGTTGTATTTTTGTCTCCGATTTAGGCATTTGATAGATATTAATAGGTTTTATCTGTGACCAAAATCATGCCAAGATTCCGATAGAAATATTCGATATATGAAAAAGGTTCCATACCGAAATCAGTTTTCTAAAATTTTAGGATTATCCCTAATACTTTTTTTACTTTTTGCTAGTCCATTGACGGCTCAAGATGCTACAGTTGATAGTTCAGTGACGGAAGCTGCCGCTGGTGGCGGTGACGCTGCGAATGGTAAGGCTTTGTTCAATCAGAACTGTGCTGCGTGTCACGCATTAAATCGTAAGATGACTGGCCCTGCTTTGGCGAATGTAGAAGGTAGGTTAAGCGAAGATGAAGGTTTAGCTAAAGAATGGTTGTATAGTTGGATTAAAAATAGTCCAAGTATGATTAAGTCCGGTGATGCATATGCTAATAAGGTTTATGCAGAATACAATCAGGCTGCTATGACTGCTTTCCCAACATTATCCGATGGTGATATTGATGATATTTTAGCGTATACGGCTGCTCCGCCACCTACAGCACCCGCATCTGCTGCTGTTGATGGTCAATCTGGTGTAAATGGTTCTGGTGGTTCTTCTGGAGTGTCTAATGAAATAATCTTAGGTGCGTTAGTGCTGGTTTTTGGGCTTTTAGTAATTATGTTGTTGCTTGTTAATAAAACATTGCAACGTATTGCTCAAGCAAATGGTATTGTTGTTGAAAAAGAAAACGCTGAAAAAAGAACTCCAATTTGGAAAGCTTTCGCTCAAAATCAATTTTTGGTCTTAGTGACTACAATATTTTTATTGTTGGGTAGTGCTTACTTCGCATACGGATGGATGATGCAGGTGGGTATTGATCAAGGTTATGCGCCAATTCAGCCTATTCATTATTCTCATAAAATACATGCTGGTGATAATAAAATTGAGTGTAAGTATTGTCACTCATCTGCTAGGGTTTCTAAAACTTCTGGAATTCCTTCATTAAATGTTTGTATGAATTGTCATAAATCTATTTATGAGTATGCTGGTAATCCAGAAGGTCCTTCTAAAGAAGATATAGAGAATGGTTATACAAACGAGTTTTATACAGGTGAAATAAAGAAATTGTATAAAGCTGTTGGTTGGGATGAAGAGAATCAAAAATACACAGGGGAAAGTCAACCTGTAGAATGGGTTCGAATTCACAATCTTCCTGATTTTGCATATTTTAATCACTCACAGCATGTTTCAGTGGCTGGTGTTGAATGTCAAACATGTCACGGTCCAGTAGAGGAAATGGAAATAATGTATCAATATTCTCCATTAACAATGGGTTGGTGTATAGATTGTCACCGACAAACCAATGTTAAGGTTGAGGGTAATGAGTATTACGAAAAAATACATGCTGAACTTTCTAAGAAGTATGGTGTAGATAACTTGACAGCTGCTCAATTGGGTGGTCTGGAATGTGGAAAGTGTCATTATTAATAATAAATTAAAGAAGCTAATTACAGATAATACGTATGGCATCAAACAAAAAATATTGGAAAAACGAAGCGGAGTTAAATCCTAACGATTCCATTGTTGAGGCACTAAAGCAGAACGAATTTGTAGAGCAGATTCCTGTTGATGATTTCTTGGGTGACAAGGAAACTTTGTCTGCCACAAACACAAATCGAAGGGATTTCTTGAAGTATGTTGGTTTTAGTACAGCTGCGGCTTCTTTGGCTGCATGTGAAGGTCCGGTTATAAAATCGATACCTTATGTTGTGCTTCCAGAAAATATAGTTCCTGGTGTTGCAAATTTTTATGCAACTACAATTGCCAATGGTTTTGACTTTGCGAGTATTTTAATAAAAACACGAGAAGGTCGACCAATCAAAGTAGAAAACAATACTTTGGCTAAAGTTGGCGGTTCTGCTAATGCAAGAGTTCAGGGTTCTGTTCTTTCTTTGTATGATAGTACTAGATTGCAAGGTCCATTAGCAAATGGCGAGCCAGTTGAATGGGATGTGTTGAAAGCTGCGGTTAAATCTAAAATGGGCGGACTTAAGGGTTCTTCTAAAAAGATTGCTTTGCTTACTCAAACCTACGCTAGTCCATCTACTGATCGTTTGTTGGCTGATTTGATGTTGGCAAATGAAAATGTAGTTCATGTTACTTATGATGCGATTTCTCAGGATGCTGCTTTAACTGCCTTTGAGAATAGGTATGGTGAGCGTGCTTTAGCGGATTATGATTTCGAAAATGCAGGTTTAATTGTTTCTTTTGGTGCTGATTTTATTTCTGATTGGCAAGGTGGAGGATACGATGCCGGTTATTCAAGAGGTCGTGTTCCTAAGAAAGGAAAAATGTCTAGGCATGTGCAGTTAGAGGCGAATATGTCTTTAACGGGTGCTAATGCAGATAAGCGTATAGCAATGAAGCCAAGTGCGCAAAAAGTGGTATTGGCTAAGTTGTACGGTAAATTGAATGGTACTACTGTTGGTGGTAACACTTCAGAATTTGATGCAGCTGTTGATATGTTGGCTGCCGAAATTAAGAAAGCCGGCTCAGATGCTGTTGTAGTAACTGGTTTGGATGATGTTAATGCTCAAACTGTTGTTTTGGCGATTAACGAAATGTTGTCGAGTAAAGCGTTTGATGTTACGGCTCCTAAATATATCAGAAAAGGTAATGTAAAGGCTGTGAATTCTTTGATTTCTGATATGAAAGCAGGAAGAATTGGAGCGTTAATGATTGATGGTGTAAACCCATTGTATTCTTTGCCAAATGCAGTAGATTTTAAAGAAGGTCTTTCCAAAGTTGATCTTACTGTTGCTTTTTCAACAAATTGGAATGAAACTACCGAAGCTGTGCAATATGTGGCAGCAACAAATCACTATTTAGAATCTTGGGGAGATATTCAAATTAAAAAGGGGCATTACAGTTTAATGCAACCTACTATTAAAGAATTATTTGATACGAAGCAGTTTCAAACAGTTGTTTTAGAATTGTTAGGAAGTGATCAATCGTATTATGATTATATAAAACAAACATGGAACGATAATGTATTGAACGGTGCAAACTGGAATCAAGCATTGCAAGACGGTGTTTTTAGTGCTGAAACCATGATGGTTGTTGCTGATGGTTCCACTCAAAATGCTATTTCGTCTGAAGAAGTTTCTGAAGTTGTAGGTGTGGTGCCAATTGCTTCTGCAATTCGTAGTTTGGCCAATACAACAAGCGATGGTATGGAGCTTACTTTGTATTCGAAAGTAGGTATGGGTGATGGACAGCAAGCTAGTAATCCTTGGCTTCAAGAATTTCCTGACCCTATAACAAGAGTTTCATGGGATAACTATGTTACTATTTCAAAAGCTGATGCTGCTGAGTTAGGTGTTGAGAATGTGAATGTCGCTAATGGCGGTATGGATGGTAATTATGTTAAGCTTACAGTAAATGGTGTAAGTCTAGAGCAAATTCCTGTAGTTGTTCAACCTGGTCAAGCGAAAGGTTCTGTGGGTCTTTCTTTTGGTTACGGTAAGAAAGTAGGGTTGAAAGAGGATATGCAGACAGGTGTAAATGCCTTTATGTTATATGATGGTTTTAGTGCCAATCAATCTGTAAGTGTAGAGAAAGTTTCAGGTAATCACGAGTTTGCCTGTATTCAATTACATAAAACCCTAATGGGTAGAGGGGATATTATAAAGGAAACAACTTTAGAAATATTCAATACGAAGGATCACTCAGAATGGAATGAAGTTCCTATGGTTTCTTTGGATCATCAAGAAGTTCCTGCAACATCAGTTGATTTATGGGATAGTTTTGATCGTACAATCGGTCATCATTTCAACATGTCAATTGATTTGAATGCATGTACAGGATGTGGTTCTTGTGTTATAGCATGTCATGCTGAAAATAACGTTCCTGTTGTTGGTAAGGCAGAAGTAAGAAAGTCAAGAGATATGCACTGGTTGCGTATTGATAGATATTATTCTTCTGAAGAGACTTTTGAGCAAGATGATACTAAGAAAGATGAATTTGATGGCTTAACTGGCGATAAAGGATCATTGAGTGGTTTTGGGGAATTAGAAGATCCATCTGAAAACCCGCAAGTTGCCTTCCAACCGGTAATGTGCCAGCATTGTAATCATGCGCCATGTGAAACTGTTTGTCCTGTAGGTGCTCCAGTACATGGAAGACAGGGTCAAAGTCAAATGATATACAACAGATGCGTAGGTACAAGGTATTGTGCAAACAACTGTCCTTATAAAGTACGTAGATTCAACTGGTTTTTGTATAATAATAATGATGAGTTTGATTTTCATATGAATAATGATTTGGGTAAAATGGTTTTGAACCCAGATGTTAATGTTCGTTCTAGAGGGGTTATTGAAAAGTGTTCATTGTGTATGCAAAAAACACAAAAGACCATTTTAGATGCCAAACGAGATGGACGAGTAATTGAAGATGGAGAGTTTCAAACCGCGTGTTCTTCAGCTTGTAGTAATGGAGCCATTGTATTTGGTGATGTTAATGATGAGAAGAGTAAAGTGGCAGAATTAAAGGAGAGTGACCGTATGTATCATTTATTGGAGCATGTAGGAACTCAGCCAAATGTTTTCTATCATGTTAAGGTTAGAAACACCAACGAAGCATAATCAATAGTAGAAAGTAATTATAACAAAAGTCTATGGCGTCGCATTACGAAGCACCTATACGTAAACCCCTAGTAATTGGAGACAAAGGCTACCACGATGTAACTGTGGATATTGCCGCTCCAGTAGAAGGAAGAGCAAATAAGCATTGGTGGATAGTTTTTTCCATTGCCTTAGTGGCATTTCTTTGGGGAGTAGGTTGTATTATTTATACGGTCTCTACCGGTATCGGTACATGGGGTCTTAACAAGACCGTGAATTGGGCTTGGGATATAACCAACTTTGTTTGGTGGGTAGGTATTGGTCATGCTGGTACATTGATTTCAGCGGTACTTTTATTATTCCGTCAGAAATGGAGAATGGCAATTAACCGTTCTGCGGAAGCTATGACCATTTTCTCTGTAATTCAGGCTGGTCTTTTTCCAATAATTCACATGGGTCGTCCTTGGTTGGCATATTGGGTTCTTCCAATTCCAAATCAATTTGGTTCATTATGGGTTAATTTTAATTCACCATTACTTTGGGATGTATTTGCTATTTCAACGTATCTATCTGTTTCTTTAGTATTCTGGTGGACAGGTTTACTTCCTGATTTCGCAATGATTAGAGATAGAGCTGTTTTGCCTTTTCAGAAGAAAATATACAGCTTGTTAAGTTTTGGATGGAGTGGTCGTGCTAAAGATTGGCAACGATTTGAAGAAGTGTCATTGGTGCTTGCGGGTCTTGCAACTCCTTTAGTTCTATCTGTACATACCATTGTATCTTTTGACTTTGCTACTTCGGTAATACCGGGTTGGCATACAACTATTTTTCCACCATACTTTGTTGCTGGAGCTATTTTCTCTGGTTTTGCGATGGTGAATACATTGTTGATTATAATGAGAAAGGTATGTCATTTAGAAAATTACATTACCATTCAGCATATAGAATTAATGAATATCGTTATCATGCTTACCGGTTCTATTGTAGGTTGTGCCTATATTACCGAGTTGTTTATGGCATGGTATTCTGGGGTTGAATATGAACAATACGCGTTCTTGAATAGAGCTACCGGTCCTTACTGGTGGGCATACTGGTCAATGATGACATGTAATGTGTTCTCGCCTCAGTTTATGTGGTTCAAGAAACTTAGAACGAGTATAATGTTCTCTTTCTTTATTTCGATTGTGGTGAACATTGGTATGTGGTTTGAAAGATTCGTAATTATCGTAACTTCATTACATAGAGATTATTTACCATCATCTTGGACAATGTTCTCGCCAACATTTGTAGATATAGGTATATTCATAGGTACAATAGGATTCTTCTTTGTTCTATTCCTTTTATATGCTAGAACATTCCCTGTTATTGCTCAGGCCGAGGTTAAATCTATTTTGAAAGCCTCAGGAGAGAAATATAAGAAACTAAGGGATGCTGGTAAGCCATTATATACGATTAAAAAAACTAAAGTAGAAGTAAAGGAGTCTATTACTGATGATGTGTTAATGGGTGAAGTTAAACCTGCTGTTGATGATAAAGTTGGTGTTTCTGATTTGTTAAGTGCAGTTGGTACTTTTGATGCAACAACGCAACAAGCAGATAACTTGAAAAAGGTGAAAGGTATAGGTCCGCAAATGGAAGCAACCTTGAATCAAATAGGAATTTACACATTTGCTCAAGTGGCTAGAATGACAGAACGTGAATATAACTTGTTGGATTCTATTACAGGTTCGTTCCCCGGGAGAGCACAGAGAGATGATTGGGCAGGTCAGGCAACTATTTTATTAAATAACAAGAGATAATTATGGCATCTAAAGTTATACATGCTTTTTACGACGATGATGATGTGCTTATGCTTGCCGTTAAGAAGGTGAAAGCAGCAAAACATCATATTGAAGAGGTATATTGTCCTTTTCCAGTACATGGATTGGACAAAGCAATGGGATTGGCACCGACAAGAATAGCTATAACTTCATTCTTATACGGTTGTGTTGGTCTTGCGGTTTCGGTATTAATGATGAACTACATCATGATAGAAGATTGGCCTCAAGATATTGGTGGTAAACCAAGTTTTAGCTATATAGAGAACATGCCGGCATTTGTTCCGATTATGTTTGAATTAACGGTGTTTTTTGCAGCTCACTTAATGGTGATTACCTTTTATCTTAGAAGTAGATTGTGGCCTTTTAAAGATGCGGAAAATCCGGATGTAAGAACAACGGATGACCATTTTTTAATGGAAATTGAGATCCATGATAATGAGCAGGAATTAAAAGATTTATTAATGGATACAGGAGCTGTTGAAATTAATGTATCAGAAAAAAACAGTCATTAAATATGAACAGTTTTAAAAACATAGCAATACTATTTGCTTTAGTCGTATTGGTTACATCTTGTCAAAATGATAAGTCACGTAATTATCAATATATGCCTAATATGTACGAGTCAGTTGGTTATGAGACTTATGGTGAGGCAGGTTTTTTGCCAAATCAATCTGAAGCCTTATTACCTCCTGCGAATACTATTAACAGAGGGTGGTTGCCTTATGAAATTGAAAATTCACCTGAAGGAAAAGAATTGGCTAGATTGCAAGGAAGTCCATTAGATTCAATTAATGTTGATGATAATTTAGCAAAAGGTGGTCAATTGTATACAATTTATTGTGCGATATGTCACGGTGATAAAGGTGATGGTAAAGGAACCTTGGTAAAGAGAGAAAAGATATTGGGTGTTCCAAGTTATGCTGATCCTGTTAGGAATCTAACAGTAGGTACTACATATTATACAATTCATTATGGATTGAATTCTATGGGGTCTTACGCTTCTCAAATGAATACAGAAGAGATGTGGCAAGTATCGGAATATGTAATGCAATTGAAACAAGATTTAACCAAATAATAGGTAAACAATACTATGTATACGTTTTCAAATAGACTTAAAATAGCTTCCATTATTCTAATGATTGTAGGTGCATTAGGAATTATAGGTGGATTTGTTATGGCTCCTGGAACTATAGCAGAGGCAAAGGCCATGGTGGCTAGTCATGACGAAGGTCATGGTGATGCACATGAAGCTGAAGCTGCGCATGCACCTAAGGAAGATGATCATGCTGTTGCAGATGCTCATGGTGAAGAACATGATTCTTCACACGATCAGCATTTGTTGGATCAATTACAAAATAGACCATGGGCAGCATTATATGTTGCTGCATTCTTTTTTATGATGATATCATTAGGTGTTTTAGCCTTTTACGCAATTCAGCGTGCTGCGCAAGCAGGGTGGTCTCCATTGTTGTTTAGAGTTATGGAAGGAATAACGTCATATCTTGTTCCAGGCGGAATTATTGTTTTTGTTATACTTCTACTTTCAGTGTTACATATGAATCATTTATTCATCTGGATGGATGCAGATGTAGTTGCACATGATGCTTTATTGCAAGGTAAATCAGGATACTTGAATCCTACTTTCTTTTTAATTAGAGCGGCGATATTTTTAGCTGGATGGATTGGATATAGAGAATATTCAAGAAAACTATCCTTGGCTCAGGATGAGTCTGATGACAATTCTAATTTTAAATTGAACTTCAAAATATCTGCTGGTTTCTTGGTGTTTTATTTGATATCAGAATCAATAATGTCTTGGGATTGGTTAATGAGTGTTGAACCACATTGGTTTAGTACATTATTTGGTTGGTACATTTTTGCAAGTATGTTCGTATCTGGTATTACTGTTATCGCAATGGTTACTATTTACTTAAAGTCAAAAGGTCATTTACCTGATGTTAACAATAGTCATATTCATGATTTAGCAAAATTTATGTTCGGTATTAGTATTTTCTGGACATATCTATGGTTCTCTCAATTCATGTTAATATGGTATGCTAACATTCCTGAGGAGGTAACATATTATGTAACTAGAATAGCAGATTATAGATTACCATTCTTTGGTATGGTAGCCATGAATTTCTTATTTCCGGTTTTATTGTTGATGAATAGTGACTATAAAAGAATTAATTGGTTCGTAATATTAACTGGTATTGTAATACTTGCGGGACATTATATGGATATATTCAATGCCATAATGCCATCTACTGTAGGTGAGAACTGGTATATTGGAATTCCAGAAATCGGCTCTGTATTATTTTTTGCAGGGTTATTTATTTTTTGGGTTTTTAGATCACTTTCAACAGCTCCTTTACAGCCTAAAAGAAATCCATTTATTGAAGAAAGCAGACACTTTCATTATTAATTCATAAGTAAAGTATAACATTTATATATACGATGACGACATTATTGACTTTAGCTGTTCTTGTACTTGTAGCGATTGCCATTTGGCAGTTGACTAAAATATTTGAATTATCACAGCTTAAAACTGAAAAGTATCAGATAGCTACAGATAGCGACAATAAGAATAACGGTTATATGTTATTCGCATTTTTAGTATTCATATACGGAATAACCATTTTTAGTTTTTGGCAATATGGTAAATTCTTATTACCTGAAGCTGGTTCTGCTCATGGTGAGGAGTATGATAGCTTGATGTTAGTTTCCATGGTTATCATCTTTATTGTTCAAACATTAACACAAGCATTATTACATTATTTCGGATATAAGTATAGTGGTAAAAAAGGTCAAAAGGCATTGTTTTATGCTGATAATGATCGTTTAGAATTCATTTGGACCATCATACCCGTTATTGTTTTAGCAGGTCTTATTTTATGGGGTCTGTATACGTGGACAAACATTATGGATGTTAACGACGAAGACGATCCATTAATAGTAGAACTTTATGCTCAACAGTTTAACTGGACCGCAAGATATGGTGGTGGAGATAATGTTCTAGGTGGTGCTAACGTTAGAATGATAGATATTGATAAGGCAAATGTACTCGGTTTAGATGAAGCTGATACATACGCTCATGACGATGTTATTGTTAAGGAATTACATTTACCAGTAGGTAGAAAGGTTAATTTTAAAATGCGTTCTCAAGATGTTTTGCATTCTGCTTATATGCCTCATTTTAGAGCACAAATGAATTGTGTTCCTGGTATGATTACAGAATTTTCTTTTACTCCGATATACACTACAGAAGAGATGAGAGCAAATCCTGATGTTGTAGATAAGGTGAAAAGAACAAACAAAATTCGTGCAGAAAAATCTGCAAGCACTGGAGAAGTTCTTGATCCATGGGAATTTGATTACATCTTGCTTTGTAATAAGATTTGTGGAAAATCTCACTACAATATGCAGATGAAAATCATAGTTGAATCTGAAGAGGATTATAATAAGTGGATGAAGGGTCAATCGACTTTTGCTGAAACCGTAATGAAAGATGATTCAGAACCTGCTTTTAATACAGTAGATTCTACGCCAGTAGGAGAGTAATTCAGTATTCCTCGAATAGAAAAAGGCTATAACAAGAAAATTAATAAAATTAAAGATTACGATTATGTCAGCAACAGCACATGCACATGTAGATGATCACGCACATGACGATCATGGACATCATCACAAAGAAACTTTTGTGACTAAATATATTTTTAGTCAAGACCATAAAATGATTGCCAAACAATACTTAGTAACAGGTGTATTGGTAATGGGTTTTATTGGTATAGCAATGTCATTATTGTTTAGAATGCAGTTGGCATGGCCGGGGGAATCATTTCCAATTTTTGAAGCTCTTTTAGGGAAATGGGCTCCAAGTGGTGTAATGGACGCAGATATTTATTTGGCTTTGGTTACCATGCACGGAACCATAATGGTCTTTTTTGTTTTAACAGCTGGTCTAAGTGGTACATTTAGTAACCTATTGATTCCATTACAAATAGGGGCACGAGATATGGCATCTGGTTTCCTTAACATGGTTTCATTTTGGTTGTTTTTTGTTTCTGCTGTTATAATGGTTATTTCATTATTTGTTGAAGCTGGGCCTGCAGCAGCGGGTTGGACTATCTATCCGCCTTTAAGCGCTTTGCCTATGGCTCAACCGGGTTCTGGTATGGGTATGACTCTTTGGTTAACATCCATGGCTATTTTTATTGCTTCTTCATTATTAGGTTCTTTGAACTATATCGTAACGGTTATTAACTTAAGAACAAAAGGAATGTCAATGACTAGATTGCCATTGACAATTTGGGCTTTCTTTGTTACGGCTATTATTGGTGTAATATCGTTTCCAGTATTATTATCTGCAGCGTTATTGTTGATTATGGATAGAGGTTTTGGTACTTCTTTCTTCTTATCCGATATATTTATTCAAGGTGAGGTTTTACATTATCAAGGTGGTTCACCAGTATTATTTGAACATTTGTTTTGGTTCTTAGGGCACCCTGAAGTATATATTGTGATTTTACCAGCAATGGGATTGGTATCTGAAATTATGGCAACTAGTTCGCGTAAACCTATATTTGGTTACCGCGCAATGGTTGCTTCAATACTTGCAATTGCCTTTCTTTCAACAATTGTTTGGGGTCACCATATGTTTATTTCTGGAATGAATCCATTTTTAGGATCTGTCTTTACGTTTACAACCTTATTAATTGCGATACCTTCTGCGGTAAAGGCTTTTAATTGGATTACAACACTCTGGAAAGGTAATTTGCAGTTAAATCCAGCAATGCTATTTTCTATTGGTTTTGTATCCACATTTATTACTGGTGGTTTAACAGGTATTATTTTGGGAGATAGTACATTAGATATAAATGTTCATGATACCTATTTTGTAATTGCTCACTTTCACTTAGTAATGGGAATCTCTGCACTATATGGTTTATTTGCAGGTGTGTACCATTGGTTTCCTGTAATGTTTGAAGGAAAGCTTCTAAATAAGAATTTGGGTTATGTACACTTTTGGGTGACTGCAATATGTGCTTATGGTGTATTCTTTCCTATGCACTTTGTCGGTATGGCAGGTGTACCAAGAAGATATTATGAAAATACGGCATTCCCAATGTTTGATGAGCTTACAGATATACAAGTGTTAATGACAGTGTTCGCAATCATTGCAGGGGCCGCTCAATTAGTTTTCGTTGCAAACTTTATCTATAGTGTTTTCTATGGTAAGGTTGGTCCTAAAAACCCTTGGAGATCTAATACATTAGAATGGACTGCTGAACAGAAACATGTTCATGGTAACTGGGTTGGTGCTATACCTGAGGTTCATAGATGGTCTTATGATTATAGTAAAGTTGATGAAAATGGTGAATATTTTATTCCAGGTCAAGACTTCATTCCCCAAAACATTCCACTACAGAAGGATGAAGAAGAAATGAGTCACTAGATAATTAAAAATTAGTAAAAAGCTCAACTAGTGATAGTTGGGCTTTTTTTTGTTAAGCTCTTAAGATATTGCTAAGTTGTTCGTTGATCACATAAAAATGAATACCTTCATTTATAAAAAACTATAGATTATGAAAAAGTTCGCCCTTCTTTTAATTGTTTCACTTATTTCTGTCCAGCTTTATTCACAAAGAAAGCCAAAAATAAAGGGTAATAAAAATGTAATTGAGGTTCGGGAGGATTTAGAGCCATTTACTGCAATTGAGCTTGCTGATGATTTGGATATTGTACTTCAAAAATCTTCTCGAGAAGGTTATGCATTAGAACTAGATGATAACCTAGTAGATGTTCTTAGATTCAAAGTTGATAACGGTACTTTGAAAATATCATCCTTCTATAATATTACTTCTAAGAGAAAACTAGAAATCACTATTTTCTTTCAAGAATTGAGCTCTGTTAAAATGTTGAATGGAAAGATTAGTATGCAAGATGTTATTTCGACAAATCGTTTAAATGTTTATACTGCAGGTACTTCTAGGTTAGAATTAAATGCTACAGCTGATATTATTGATATCACAATGGAAGAAATCAGTTCAGGTGATTTTAATTTGGCAAGTGATTCATTAAATATTACGCTAAAGGACAGAATTGATGTAAAACTTTATACTACAGGTGCCAATAATAGTATTTACATGTATGAGAATGCCTCAGCTAAAGTTGAAGGTACTGCCGATTTCTTAATGGCTAAATTATATGGGAACAGTTCCTTGAAAGCGTCTGATTTGCAAGCAAGTGATGTACTTCTATTGATAGAAGATTCCCCTGATGCGGAAATTAGAGCTTTAAGTAATTTTCAACTTAGTTCTAAAGGCGGTTCTAGAACTAAGCTTTATGGTGATCCTAAGATTACAATTTTGGATTTCTTAGATACGTCGAGATTGGAAAAGGAAAAAGACTAATTTGCTATTGGTGCTGTTAGGCAATGGTCTGGAATACCAAAGCCATCTACTAAACTACCCAAATGTGGTCTCAGTTCTGTACATAGTCTTTCTACACGTTGTCGTATAGCTTTTGATTTTGTACTTCCTATATAACCTTGTTCTAAATACCAAGAAGCATCTTTTCTTATTTCGTTTAATGCGTATAGTGTTCCTAATTTTTCAAAAAGAGCTTTGTAATCTGGATCCGTTATAGTCCTATTGTGCTCTAAAAATGATTTATACGCAAGTTCTACGCTATATGCTTTTCCTAATGTTAATAGATGTGTTTGAACTTTAAGGAAGGCTTGATAAGAAGGAATCCCTTTTTTAATGTAGCCTCTTATTCGCATTGCAATAGTATAGGTCAATCGCCGAGTTCTATGCTCAAAAGCATGTACATGAAACTTAGGGTTATATAAATGGTCTTTATCAGTTTTGTTGGTGTAAAGTGGATTTATGTTTGAAAGCCTATCGCCTAATTGGGAACTCAGTAATTTTAAAACAGTAGAAAAGCCTGCACTATTAAATTCCGCTTTAAAATCAGAAAGAACGCCCTTAGCGGCTAATTGTAGTAATACATTGTTATCCCCTTCAAATGTGGTAAAAATGTCAACATCACCTTTTAAATCAGCAATGCGATTCTCTAAAAGGTATCCTTTACCACCACAAGCTTCCCTACATTCTTGAATCGTGTTATTTGCATACCATGTAATAATAGATTTAAGTCCGGCAACTTGAGTTTCAACTTGTCTTTTGTCTGGTTGCGATTCATCACAATAAATTCTCATCATTTTGTCGAGGGTGATATGGTAGACATATGCACTTGCCACTAATGGTGTTAAACGTAATTGATGTGAAGGATAGTCCATCAGTAAATCTTCCTGAATTTTCACACTATCATTAAATTGTCTTCTTTTTAATGCATGTTTGATGGCGACTGTAAGTGCAAATTTTGCTCCACCAAGACCAGCTCTAGCAACGCAAATTCTGCCACCTACCAAGGTGCCTAGCATGGTGAAAAATCTTTTATTCGGATTTTTAATTTCAGAATAATAATCTCCATTACCCAGAATGGTTCCGTATTTATTAAGCAAATTTATTTTAGGCACTGAAACTTGATTGAACCATATTTTGCCATTATCTACACCATTTAAACCTAGCTTATAGCCGTTGTCTTCAACTTCAATTCCGGGTAATAAATCATGGTTCTCATTTCTTAATGGAACTAAAATAGCATGAACTCCTTCATTTTTTCCATTAACGATTAGCTGGGCGAAAACTGATGCCATTTTTGAATGAATAGCATTGCCTATATATTCTTTATTGTCATTTTTTCCAGGAGTATGAATAACTAGTGTTTCTGTGCTTTGGTTATACGTTGCCGTAGTCTTTATACCACGTACGTTAGAACCATGCCCTGTCTCAGTCATGGCAAAGCACCCTAAAAGATTTGCAGAACCTGCATCTGTCAGGTACTTGTCGTGATGTTTTTTTGTTCCTAGTTTTTGAATGCTACCGCCAAAAAGGCCGAATTGTACACCAAATTTAATAGCTAAACTTCCATCAACATACATCATGTTTTCAAAAATTGAGGCATAGCCTTCCATATCGTTGGTACCGCCATAGGCTTCTGGATATGCCATAGCGCCATACCCTTTATCGGCTAAAAACTCTACCTGCTTTAAAACATGATTTCTAAACTCTTCTTTATTTCTGCGAACCTCCCATGAAAATATTGGGTCATTCAAAACTGTTCTAAATCTATCGACTACCTCCGCATGATTACCTTTCAAAATGCTATCAATTTCTATTGCAGAATACTGGGTAGAAATTTTATCCACATCAATATGTACATCGAATAAGTGATTATAGTGATTTGGTTGAATGCCAAGGTTGATTTCTATTTTTTTAATATGATCATTAAAGGCGATATCTTTATGATAATGTGATGCTACCTTCTGGCTAAATGCTGTTAAAGGATAGGTTTCGTGCTCTACTAGCTTAACACCGCTATTCGTAATAAGTTGTTTCCAAGATTTAAACAATTGATTTTTAGGCGGGTTTTTTACATCTAACCAAGCGCGAAGTTGTTTTTTATCTTTTTGGGTTAAAGAACTGTCTTCAGAAATGGCATTTTCAACCACATTAATTTCCGAAGCCGATAATAGGTCATCAGACCAAATGATATAAAATACAGTGATATATTGTAGAATTTCTGCAGTGTAATTTTCTTTTGTCATAATATGAAATTACAATTTTTATACATAAT
The DNA here is from genome assembly GCF_963977385.1 of uncultured Maribacter sp. Taxonomy (GTDB): domain Bacteria; phylum Bacteroidota; class Bacteroidia; order Flavobacteriales; family Flavobacteriaceae; genus Maribacter. The sequence goes on from NZ_CAXBOU010000004.1 coordinate 88,591, forward strand.
TCTAATTAGTATTTGATGCTTGGTCTTTGTATTGATTAAAATGAATTTAGAAAATCACTTAACAATGAAGTTATCGGGTGTTTGTATATCTTTGTTAGTATATGAACGAGCATTTAGACCCATCTTCTGAAGGTTTCTCAAATGAGGAACTGGATATTGAAAGAGCATTGCGACCTATTAATTTTGACGATTTTACAGGTCAAGAGCAGGTGCTCGAAAATCTTAAGGTTTTTGTAGAGGCAGCGAATAGAAGGGGAGAGGCTCTTGACCATACTTTGTTTCACGGCCCTCCAGGTTTGGGGAAAACCACATTGGCCAATATTTTGGCTAATGAATTAGGGGTAGGTATAAAAATTACTTCAGGACCTGTTTTGGATAAGCCAGGTGATTTAGCCGGGCTACTAACTAATTTAGATGAACGTGATGTCTTATTCATTGACGAAATTCACAGATTAAGTCCCATAGTCGAAGAGTACTTGTATTCTGCAATGGAAGATTTTAGAATTGATATAATGATTGAAACTGGGCCTAATGCGCGCTCTGTTCAAATTAATTTAAATCCTTTTACATTGATTGGAGCAACTACTCGCTCCGGATTACTAACAGCGCCAATGCGAGCTAGGTTTGGTATACAAAGTAGGTTACAGTATTATTCAACCGAATTACTTTCTACGATAGTTGAACGAAGTGCCGAAATATTGCGTGTTCCTATTACCCAGGATGCAGCAATTGAGATTGCTGGTAGAAGTAGAGGTACACCTCGAATTTGTAACGCGTTATTAAGAAGAGTACGAGATTTCGCTGAAATTAAAGGGAATGGTTCAATAGATATGGAAATATCTAAGTTTAGCCTTAAGGCATTAAATGTTGATGCTCACGGTTTAGATGAAATGGATAATAAAATTTTAACCACAATTATCGATAAATTTAAAGGTGGACCAGTTGGTATTTCAACATTAGCTACTGCGGTTTCTGAAAGTTCAGAAACCATTGAAGAGGTATATGAGCCTTTTTTAATTCAACAGGGTTTTATTATGCGAACTCCTCGTGGTCGTGAAGTAACTGAACTTGCTTATAAGCATCTAGGTAGGGTAAAGGGTGAAATTCAAACAGGATTGTTTTGAGTATTGATATAAAATCTAAATGGACAAATAGTATTAAAACCGAAGCCAAACGCCTCGGTTTTTTATCATGCGGTATATCCAAATCAGATTTCTTGGAAGAGGAAGCGCCAAGATTGGAGAAATGGCTCAACAAAAACATGAATGGTGAGATGGGGTATATGGAAAACCATTTTGACAAACGCTTAGATCCGCGTTTGTTGGTAGAAGGTTCTAAATCTGTAATATCGCTACTACTCAATTATTTTCCGGAAGAAACTCAAGTGGAAGATTCTTATAAAATTTCTAAGTATGCGTATGGTCAAGATTACCATCATATTATTAAATCAAAATTAAGACAATTACAAGAGTTCATAACCGAAGAGATAGGTGAAGTCAATGGGCGTGCATTTGTAGATTCAGCGCCAGTTTTAGATAAGGCTTGGGCCGCAAAAAGTGGTTTAGGATGGATTGGGAAGAATAGTAATCTTTTAACCCAACAGGTAGGGTCTTTTTATTTTATTGCTGAACTTATTGTCGATATTGAATTGGAATATGATTATAAGGTTACTGACCATTGTGGTACATGTACTGCGTGTTTAGACGCTTGCCCTACCCAAGCAATAGTTGAACCTTATGTAGTAGATGGTAGTAAGTGTATTTCTTATTTTACAATCGAATTAAAGAATGAACTGCCCGCAGAGGTAAAAGGTAGTTTTGATGATTGGATGTTTGGTTGTGATATTTGTCAAGATGTTTGTCCTTGGAATCGGTTTTCAAAACCCCATAAGGAACCATTGTTCAATCCGAATGCAGACTTGCTCTCAATGACAAAAAAAGATTGGGAAGAAATTACAGAAGATATTTTTCAAAAAGTCTTTAAAAAATCAGCTGTAAAGCGAACGAAATTTGCAGGACTGACTAGAAATATCGATTTTTTAAAATAAAATATTTTCCTCAAACGTTTTCGAAAGTATTTGTTTCTCAGAAAAGTGTTGCTAACACTTAATTATATTATATTGCTAGAGGGTTAATATTATGTATTTCTAATTTTTTACATCTTTCCAATAAGAATACTGTAATCGTCACTCCCAGTTCAAGATTAATAAACGTAAATGAAAATAAAAAAACCGAGTCTTAGTTTTTGGCAGATATTTAATATGAATGTTGGATTCTTAGGAATTCAGTATAGTTTCGGACTACAGCAAACAGCAATTAACCCTATTTTTTTATACTTAGGAGCACCTGAAGATATGCTGCCAATTTTAAATATTGCAGGCCCCGTAACTGGTTTGATAATTCAACCAATAATCGGAGCAATGTCAGATAAAACTTGGTCTACAAAATGGGGTCGACGTAAGCCCTATTTTTTAATTGGTGCTATTTTAGGAAGTTTATGCTTATTCGCATTTCCTACGAGTCCGGTGTTATGGTTTGCTGTTGGACTTTTATGGATTCTAGATGTAGGTAACAATATGGCCATGGAGCCGTATCGAGCATTTGTAGGAGATAAGTTGCCAGAAAAGCAATTGAGTTTAGGGTACCAAATGCAAAGTTTGTTTGTTGGTGCAGGTATACTTTTGGCTAATGGTTCAATCGTATTGTTTCAATATTTATTTGGAGGGGAATCTGTTGAAGTCGCAGGAACCATCCCTACTTGGTTGTATTATTCGTTCTATATAGGTGCAATTCTATCAATTACTACGATTTTATGGTCTGTTTTAAAAACACCTGAAATTCCACCAACTTCTGATGAACTAGCAGATATAAATCAAGCAAAAGCTAAGCCTTTGGCCGAGCGTATTGCATTGCCTTTTATAGAAATTTCAGAATCGATTAAGAAAATGCCGAAATTCATGTGGAAGCTTGGTGCAGTTTATCTTTTTCAATGGTATGCTTTATTTATTTATTGGCAGTATACAACGCCGTTATTTAAACTAACCATGGGGTATTCTACAGGGGAGGCGGCATCTCAATCAGCACAAATGAGTTTGACTTACAATATTGTAACAATGCTGGTCGCTTTGGCTTTAGTGCCTTTGACCTTAAAATATGGAGGTAAAAAAGTATATGCTTTAAGTCTGTTTGGTACTGCACTCTCTTTATTTGCAATTCCATACATTCAAGATCCAATAATGGTATTAGTACCAATGGTACTTTTTGGAATTGGTTGGGCAGCAATGATGGGTATACCTTATACCATGGTGTCTAAAGTAGTTCCGCAAGAAAGGCGAGGGGTTTATATGGGAATTCTGAATATGATGATTGTAATTCCTATGGGGATTGAAACTCTTACATTCGGTCCAATCTACAAATACTTATTGGGTGGAAATGCCATTAATGCAATGTTGTTTGCGGGTGTCTTTTTTGTTCTTGCAGCCTTTTTTGCTATGCGTTTGAACGTAGATAAGAAAGAAGAGGCTTTGGAATTATAATTGTTATGATGTTTTTGAATTTTCCTAAGGGTATTGCATTTTGTTAAGATAAAACTAGGTTCTTTTCACGCTTCTTTAAAGATTACCTTTAAATTTGTTTTTTTAAAATATATGAGCATGAGCAATGAAAAGCTAAGAAGGGAAGCACTTATTTATCACGCAAAGCCACAACCTGGAAAGATAAAAATTGTACCAACAAAACCTTACAGAACACAACGAGATCTTGCTTTGGCATATTCGCCAGGTGTTGCAGAACCATGCTTGGAAATAGCAAAGGATAAAGAAAACGTTTATAAATATACTTCTAAGGGAAATTTAGTGGCCATTATCTCTAATGGTACAGCTGTTTTAGGTTTAGGAAATATTGGTCCTGAGGCTTCTAAACCAGTCATGGAAGGTAAAAGTCTTTTATTTAAAATTTTTGCCGATATCGATGGTATTGATATTGAAGTAGATACCGAAGACGTAGATAAATTTATAGAAACCGTTAAGATGATTGCCCCAACTTTTGGAGGTATTAATCTTGAGGATATAAAAGCTCCAGAGGCATTTGAAATAGAACGTCGATTAAAAGAAGAACTCGACATACCGGTAATGCATGATGATCAGCATGGTACCGCAATTATTTCTGCAGCTGCGTTACTTAATGCATTAGAGATCTCCAATAAAAAAATGGAAGAGGCTCGCATAGTAATCAGTGGTGCTGGTGCGGCGGCTGTTTCATGTACTAAATTGTATAAAGCTTTTGGTGCTAAGGCCGAGAATATAGTAATGCTTGATAGTAAAGGCGTTATTCGAAAAGATGCTGAAAATTTGTCAGAATCTAAGAAGGAGTTTGCTACAGATAGAAAAATAGATACACTTGATGAGGCAATGGTAGATGCTGATGTATTCGTGGGGTTATCCATTGCGAATATTGTATCACCTGCGATGCTAACATCTATGGCAGAAAACCCGATTGTATTTGCCATGGCAAACCCAGACCCTGAAATAGATTATAATTTAGCCATTGCTACCCGTAAGGATATCATAATGGCAACAGGTAGATCTGATCATCCTAACCAAGTGAATAATGTTTTAGGTTTTCCATTTATATTTAGGGGAGCTTTAGATGTTAGGGCAACGGCAATTAATGAAGCTATGAAAATGGCTGCAGTAAAAGCGTTGGCAGATTTAACAAAGCAACCAGTGCCAGAACAAGTAAATATAGCATATGGTGAAACTAGGTTGACTTTCGGTAAAGAATATATAATTCCAAAACCTAATGATCAGCGTTTAATATATGTAATACCCCCAGCAGTTGCTAAAGCAGCAATAGAAAGTGGTGTTTCTAAAGCACCAATTACCGATTGGGATAAGTATAAGGAAGAATTAATGTTACGTTCTGGTAATGATAATAAGGTTGTACGTTTATTACATGGTAGAGCTCGTACTAATGCGAAGAAAATTGTCTTTGCCGAGGCTGATCATTTAGATGTGTTAAAAGCAGCTCAAATTGTACATGAAGAAGGTATTGCCATACCTATACTTTTAGGTAGAAAGGATATTATATTAGAACTGAAAAAGGAGTTGGAGTTCGATGCTGATATTCCAATAATTGACCCTATGTCCGAAGAATTTGATGAGCGTCATATCCGTTATGCAACAAAGTATTGGGAGAGTCGTAAACGAAACGGAGTTACTTTCTACAGTGCTAAAATAAAAATGCGTGAGCGTAACTATTTTGGTGCTATGATGGTTCTTGAAGGTGATGCAGATGGTATGATTTCTGGTTATTCAAGAGCTTACCCGACAGTTGTAAAACCTATATTAGAAGTTATTGGTAGGGCAACTGGTGTAAAGAAAGTGGCTACTGTAAATATTATGATCACTGAAAGAGGTCCTTTGTTTTTGGCAGACACCTCTATTAATATTGAACCTAGTGCTGAAGAGCTCGCAGATATTGCACAAATGACTGCAAATGTTGCTTCTAATTTTGGGTTTGATCCAGTATTAGCGATGTTAAGCTATGCTAACTTCGGTTCTTCCTCGCATCCTAATGCCAGAAAAGTTAGGGAAGCAGTTAGAATATTACATGAAAATAAACCTAACCTGGTAGTTGATGGTGAAATTCAGACAGATTTTGCTTTAAACAAAGAATTACATCAAAGTAAATTTCCATTTTCAAAACTTGCAGGAAAGACTGTAAACACATTGATTTTTCCTAATTTAGAATCGGCGAACATCACCTATAAATTGCTTAAGGAGTTAAATAAAGCTGATTCAATTGGTCCAATTATGGTAGGTTTGCGAAAATCGGTACATATTATGCAATTAGGAGCAAGTGTAGATGAAATAGTAAACATGGCTGCGGTTGCCGTGATTGATGTTCAAGAGCGTGAAAAACGTAAGAAGGCAAAAGTTACTAAGTAATTAAAATTTTAATACAATTAAGAATAGGGAAATAAGTAAGTACACTTAATTTCCCTATTTAATTTAAGCTCATATGATACATCACTTAAGAGGTAAACTGGTAGAAAAGAATCCAACACATATTATAATCGAATGTGGTGGTGTTGGCTATTTTGTGAATATATCATTGAATACTTTTTCAAAATTACCAGAACAGGAGAATATCTCCTTATTTACCCATCTTCAAATAAAGGAAGATTCACATACTTTATATGGTTTTGTAGAGAAATCTGAGCGTGAAATATTTAGATTGTTATTGTCGGTTTCAGGTATTGGTTCAAGTATAGCCAGAACCATGCTTTCTTCAATGTCACCTTCTCAGGTGAGAGATGCAATTGCTAATGGCGATGTCCCCGCTATACAAGCTGTAAAAGGAATTGGAGCCAAAACTGCCCAACTTGTAATTTTGGATCTTCGAGATAAGGTATTAAAAGTCTATGATATAGATGAACTTTCGCTAACTGCAAACAATACAAATAAAGATGAAGCGTTATCTGCTTTAGAAGTTCTAGGCTTCGCACGTAAACAGGCAGAAAGGGTTGTCGATAAAGTGCTTAGTCAAGATTCTTCAATTAGTGTAGAGAATATTATTAAACTCTCGCTCAAAAATTTGTAATTAAGTTTAAAAAATCGGGGCAATTAAAAATCTTAAAACTTCTTTTAAGTATATCTTTCTATTCTGTATGTTTTTTGGTTCCATGGCGGTTGTTATGGCGCAAGAAACAGAAGAACAAGAAATCGATTCTGTGAAGACAGGGTTTGATCTAGGTCGTATTCTTCTTGAAAATCCAGATAGTATCGTTTCAAAATATATTTATGACCCTAATCTGGACCGTTATATTTATAATGAAAGTGTTGGTGATTTCAATATAGGATATCCAATAATTCTTACCCCTGATCAATATTTTGACCTTATTGAAAAGGAAGGTATTAAATCTTATTTTAAAGAAAAGTCAGATGCTTTTTCTGGTAAAAAAGCCGGTAGTGAAGAAGCGCGTAAAAACTTACTTCCTAATTTTTATGTTAACAATAATTTTTTCACTTCTATTTTTGGAGGAAACACTATAGAAATTATTCCACAGGGTTCGGTAGCTATGGATTTAGGTGTTATTTGGCAAAAAAATGATAATCCGTCACTTTCACCACGTAATAGAACCAACCTTTCGTTTGACTTTGATCAGCGTATAAGTCTTAGTATGTTGGGTAAAATTGGAGAACGCCTACAAGTAACTGCAAATTATGATACAGAAGCTACATTCGATTTTCAGAATATTGTAAAGCTTGATTATACTCCAACTGAAGATGACATTATTCAATCTATTGAAGTCGGTAATGTTAGTATGCCATTAAATAGCTCTTTGATTCAAGGTGCTCAAAGTTTATTTGGGGTGAAAACAAAATTGCAATTTGGTAAGACTTCGGTTACTGCTGTGTTTTCTGAACAAAAGTCTCAAAATAATACGGTTGTTGCTCAAGGCGGTGGCACAGTAAATGAATTCTCTTTAACTGCACTAGATTATGATGAGAACAGACACTTTTTCTTATCGCAATATTTTAGGGATAATTATGACCGTGCACTTTCTACGTATCCCTATGTGCAGAGTCAGGTACAGATTACACGTATAGAGGTTTGGGTAACCAATAGAAGTCAGCAAACGTTGAACGTTCGTAATGTTGTAGCAATTCAAGATTTAGGAGAGTCTAACATTACAAAAACCAGAGTAGGTCAAAATAATGGTAGTGGAGCTGGATTCTTTAATGGCATTGCAGATACAAGACCTAGAAATAATGCCAACGATTATGACCCAGCATTAATTGGTAATGGTGGTGCATTAAATGATAATATTAGAGAAATAGCGACTGTAGAAGGTGGTTTTAATGCAGCAAGCTTTGTTAATTCTTATAATCCAAACCAAGGATTTGATTATGCATTGTTAGAAAATGCTAGAAAATTAGAGCAGGGTAGAGATTTTGAGTACAATACCCAATTAGGATATATCTCTTTGAACCAACGATTAAGTAATGACGAGGTTTTAGGTGTTGCATATCAATATACATTTCAAGGTGAAGTTTTCCAAGTTGGTGAGTTTGCGAATGGTGGGTTAGAAGCAACTACTGTTTCGCAAGGTGTTAATCCAATCATCGAAAACAACACGTTAATACTTAAATTATTAAAAAGTAATATTACTAACATCAATGATCCTATTTGGGATTTGATGATGAAGAATATATATGCTACTGGTGCATTTCGTTTAAGTCAAGACGATTTTAAGTTAAATATTTTATATTCAGATCCAACACCTAGAAATTACATTACTCCTATTGAAGAGGGACCAGGTACAGGATGGCCCGAAGGTTTAGAAGAAAGAATTCTTTTGAACGTCTTTAACCTAGATAGACTGAATGTTTATAATGATATTCAACCGGGTGGTGATGGTTTCTTTGATTTTGTAGCAGGGCAGACCATAGACGTGCAAGGTGGTCGAATTATTTTTACGAAAGTTGAGCCATTCGGACAATTTTTGTACGAAGAGTTAGAAAACGGGAATAGTGGTCAGTATAATAATACATCGGGGTATAATGCCAACCAAGAACAATATGTGTTTAGAGACATGTATGAATTGACGAAGGCTGCTGCATTACAAGATCCAGAAAAAAATAAATTCTTATTAAAGGGTAATTATAAATCTGAAGGTAGTAATGGTATACCTATTGGTGCATTTAATGTTCCGAGAGGGTCGGTGCGGGTTACTGCTGGTGGTCGACAATTACAAGAGGGTGTCGATTATACGGTAAATTACCAAGCTGGTACGGTACAGATCTTAGATCCTAGTTTAGAGGCTTCTAATGTTCCTATTAATATTTCTGTAGAGAATAATGCTGTATTTGGACAACAAACACGTCGATTTACTGGTGTAAATGTTGAACATCAAATTAGTGAGAAGTTTGTATTGGGTGGTACCTTGTTAAATTTAAATGAACGCCCGTTAACACAAAAATCTAATTACGGGGTAGAACCTGTTAACAATACTATTTTCGGACTAAACGGTAATTTTTCTACCGAAGTACCATGGTTAACACGTATGGTGAATAAGTTGCCAAATATCGATACCGATGTGCCATCAAATGTATCTATTAGGGCAGAAATGGCTATGTTGAAACCAAGTTCTCCGAAAAACGCGGATTTTGATGGGGAAACAACAACCTACTTAGATGATTTTGAAGGAGCACAAGCCTTAATTGATATTAGAGCATCCCTAGGTTGGACTATTTCGAGTATGCCGTTGGAGTATGGTATTGGTGGAAATCAACTTTATGGTAGTTCACCAGATGATCCAGACAACTTGTTGAACGGTTATGGCAGAGCTAAGTTATCATGGTATACTATTGATCCTATATTTTATACTAACCAAAGACCTTCAGAAATTAGTGATGATGATGTTTCTACAAACCCTACCCGTAGAATTTACATAGATGAAGTTTTTCCACAGACGGATGTTGCTCAAGGCCAAACTCAGGTACAAACGACTTTAGATATGGTGTATTATCCATCAGTTAAAGGACCTTATAATAACAACCCAGATTTTGAAGTTGAGGCGACCAATGAAAAATGGGGAGGTATGATGCGTTCGTTAAGTAGTACCGATTTTGAGCAAAGTAATGTTGAATTTATTCAGTTTTGGGTAATGGATCCTTATGTAGATGGTATCTCATCAGGTTCTGGAGAGTTAGTATTGAATTTGGGTAATATTTCAGAGGATATTCTTCGTGATGGAAAAAAGCAATACGAAAACGGTTTACCTGGAGTTGATAGTAACGATTTTACAGCACCTACTTCATGGGGTGAAGTACCCGCAACACAATCTTTGGTATATGCGTTTGATGCAAGTGAGCCTAACAGAAGCTTGCAGGATATTGGTTTCGACGGATTTAATGATGAAAATGAGGGCTCAATTTTTACAAATAACGGTGGTGATGATCCAGCCTTGGATAACTACACGTACTATTTAAATAGAGAGGGAAGTATTTTAGAACGATATATTGATTTTAATAGTCCTGAAGGAAACTCACCAGTAGCTGTTTCAAATACCAATAGAGGGTCTACAACGTTACCTGATGTAGAAGATATTGATCGTGATTTAACCATGAACACGGTAAATAGTTATTACGAATATCGTATTGCAATTAAGCCTAATACTTCTATTAATGATAAGTATGTAACAGATATTAGAGAAGGGGTGGCTAGTGGTACTAGAATACCGAATGGTGATGATGTTAACTATAGATGGATTCAATATAAAATTCCGTTAAGTGATTTCAGTGATGCGGTCGGTGGTATTACCGATTTTAGGTCAATAAGTTTCATGAGAATGTATATGACAGGTTTTAATAATCCTACTGTGCTACGTTTTGCTACGTTAGATTTGGTACGGGGAGATTGGCGTACATATACTAAAACATTACAAGATGCCGATATTGATAATGACCCTGCAGACGATGGTACCACTTTAGATGTGAATACGGTAAATATTGAGGAGAATAGTAATAGAATACCTATTCCTTATGTGTTACCTCCTGGAGTAATAAGAGAACAATTAAATAATAACAATACAATCATTCGTCAGAATGAACAATCTCTTTCTTTATTGGTAGAGAATTTAGAGCCTCGTGATTCACGTGGGGTGTTCAAAAATTTAAATATCGATATTCGACAGTACAAGAACTTGAAGATGTTCATGCATGCGGAGAAGATTGTCGATAGTGATTATGCAGATACATCGACACCTTTGGTTGGTTTCTTGCGAATGGGTACAGATTTCTCGCAAAACTTCTATCAAATAGAACTTCCTTTAGAGTTTACACCTTTTGATGCAGTTTCAGATACTGAAATATGGCCAGAGGCAAATGAGATGAATATTGCACTTAGCGATTTAAATAAAGTAAAGTCTCTTTGGATTTCAGATGGTGATTTAAGTGAAGTTAGATTTTTTGAAGTAGAGAACGGTGAAGTAATTCCTGTAAATGAATTTGATGTTCGCACACCAGGAAGAATACGAATTGGAATAAAGGGTAACCCTTCTTTAGGTAGTATTCGTACTATAATGGTTGGGGTAAAAAACCAAGATAACCTACCGGCTAGGGGAGAAGTTTGGTTCAATGAACTTCGTCTTGCTGGTCTAGATAATAACGGAGGTTGGGCGGCTATTGCTGCCATTGATGCCAATATTGCTGATTTTGCAAATATTAGTGCTACGGGTAGTAAAAGTACTTCTGGTTTTGGATCTATCGACCAAATGCCAAATGAACGTGCACGAGAAGATGCAATATCTTACGATGTTGTTACGAATGTTAATGTCGGTCAATTGCTTCCTAAGCAATGGGGAATTCAGTTGCCTTTCAACTACGGAATATCAGAGCAAGTTATTACTCCTGAGTTCGACCCTGTATATGATGATTTAAAACTTGAAGATAGAATAGCTGCTGAAAGTACACAAGAGGGAAAAGATGAGGTATTAGAACAAGCGGAAGATTATACAAAGAGAACAAGTATCAATTTAATAGGAGTTCGTAAGGATCGTGGCGATGAGGCTGACGCCAATTTTTACGATATTGAGAATTTTACATTTAACTATAGTTATAACGAAACGGATCATCGCGATTTTGAGATTGCACAATTAAGAGACCAGACGGTGAATACCGGCTTTGTGTATAACCATAGTTTTGAACCTTTAGAGGTAGCGCCGTTTGCTAAGAAAGACTCTCTATTTACTGGTAAATATTGGCAATGGTTAAAAGATTTAAACTTGAATTTATTACCGTCTACCATTGGCGTTAACTCCAATATAAATCGACAATTTAATGCGCAACGTTTTAGAGATGTGTATCAAGAAAATGAGGACAGAATTGAACTGCCAGAACTGCAACAACGTAATTATCTATTTAATTGGCAGTATGCTATTAATTATAACCTAACTAAATCATTACGATTAAACCTTACGGCGTCTAACAATAATATAGTTCGTAATTATCTTAATGAAGGTGAGCCCTTAGAGTCGGCAGATAGAATTAATAATGCATTAGGTTTATGGGACGGTTTCTTTGATATTGGTGAGCCGAATAGGCATTCGCAACAGATGCAATTAAATTATGAAGTTCCTTTTGCGAAAATACCTGCTTTAGATTTTATTAGTACGCAATATACCTACACTAGTAATTTTGATTGGCAAAGAGGTGGAGATGCCATCTTAGCGGTTGTAGGTAGTGATGTGAATACCATACAGAATGCAAATACACATACCATAACATCATCATTGACTTTGCAGAAATTCTATGATATGATAGGGCTTAAAAAACGTGAAGCTCCAAAAGCATCTAATGCCGGACCTGTGAGAAGGGATAAAGCAGGAGTACCAGCAGAAGAGCAAGAAAAAATAAAGGGTAAAACCAGCGATATGTTTAATACCGTAGTAGATATTGTGACTATGGTGAAAAGATTGAACTTCAACTATAGTGAGAATAATGGTACGGTACTGCCAGGTTATACACAATCAGTTGGGTTTATTGGTACTGCAAGACCAACTATAGGTTTTGTTTTCGGTAGTCAAGCCGATGTTCGTTTCGAGGCCGCTAAAAATGGATGGTTGACTAATTTCCCAGAATTTAATGAGCAATTCATCCAAAGAACAAATAAGCAGTTGAATATTACAGCTACAGCGCAACCTACAAGGGATATAACAATAGACTTAGTTGCGGACAGACAGTATTCAGATAGTTACCAAGAGAATTTCAGTGTTACCGATCAAGAATATAATGTTCAATTGGGTAACAACTATGGTAGCTTTAGTATTTCTACTATGATGATTGGTACCGCATTTGGTAAAAGCGATGAATTCGATTCAGATACTTTTAATCAATTCAAAGAAAATAGAATTACGATAGCGAATAGATTGGTTGCAGATAGAGGACAAGCTGCTGGTACTTTAGATGATGATGGTTTTCCGCAGTTATATGGCAAAACTCAACAAGAAGTTTTATTGCCTGCCTTTTTTGCGGCATATACGGGTCAAGATGCGGGTCGTGTAAACTTAGATACCTTTAGAGATATTCCTATTCCGAACTGGAGTATCAAGTATACAGGGTTGATGAAGAGCAAATGGTTTAAAAAGAAATTTAAGCGTTTTTCTTTAAGCCACGGGTATCGTTCTGCATATAGTATAAACTCATATCAGACCAATCTTGAAAAAGTACAGTTGCGTAATGATGGTTTGCCTCAAGTAGATGCTGAAAATGGAGATTTGTTGTCGGATCTTATTTTGAACAACGTGGTACTTACAGATCAGTTTAACCCGTTAGTTAGGGTAGATTTTGAAATGAAAAACTCTATTAGTGTTTTAGCCGAGGTTAGAACAGACAGAGCTATGTCTTTAAGTTTCGACAATAATCTTATGACCGAAATTAATGGCAAAGAATATACTGTCGGTATGGGTTACCGTTTTAAAGACGTGAAATTCGTAACTAATATTGGAGGTAATAAAACGAGATTAAAAGGTGATTTGAACTTGAAGGCCGATGTTACTTTACGTGATAATATTACAATTATTAGAAATCTTGATATTAATAACAACCAAATAACCTCTGGTCAGAATTTAATGTCACTTAAATTTACAGCCGATTATGCCCTTAGTAAAAACTTAAATGCTTTGTTCTTTTACGATCATTCGTTCTCGAAATTCGCGGTATCAACAGCATTTCCACAAACAACAATCAATACCGGATTTACAATTCGCTATAATTTTGGTAATTAAAAAGATTTCTATTAAACTTTAGGAATATTCTATTTATCAACAATTTAATTCAAACTATAACATGTGCTAATTTTTTGATTAGCTAATTGGAATACTATACATTTGCCCAAGTAAAAAAATAATAAACGTTTATAATGAATATACCAGCAGAATTAAAATATACAAAAGACCATGAATGGATTAAGATTGACGGTGATATGGCAACCGTTGGAATCACAGATTTTGCTCAAGGTGAACTAGGTGATATTGTTTATGTAGAAGTAGACACATTAGATGAAACTTTAGACCGTGAAGCTATTTTTGGAACTGTTGAAGCTGTAAAAACAGTTTCTGATTTGTTTTCCCCATTATCTGGTGAAATAGTGGAGTTTAATGAAGCTCTTGAAGATGAGCCAGAAAAAGTTAATTCTGACCCCTATGGTGATGGTTGGATGGTAAAAATAAAGTTTAGTGATGCCAGTCAATTAGATGATTTGTTGAGCGACGCAGCTTATAAAGAGATAATAGGTGGTTAAAAACCTTGTTTATAAAGTACTATTCATAAGCTGGATGATGTTTGTAACATTTTTCAGCTTATTTTCTTTTTCAGAAGTAGGTACTTCTCGGTTCAATATTCCTCATATGGATAAGGCTGTTCATTTTACCTTTTATTTTGTAATGGTCCTGTTAGCTTTTTTGGCAAAAACCAAGGGCGAGTGGCTTGTAAATGGAACAGTTAAGTTGTTGTGGTACATTGTTTTATTAGCAGTTTTATATGGCATACTTATTGAGGTATTACAACATGTAGCTACCGAAGATAGACACGGCGATCCACTCGATGCAATGGCCAATACTACCGGTGCTATTGTCGGAATGTTGCTCTTACGTTTTCTGTTTTTTCGAAAGCGGTCGTTAAAATGAAAATTTTAATTGCATTTTTATGGATTATTTAGTTAAATTAGCAATCACTAAATTGAATATATATGGAACCTAAAAAGAATCCTAAGGCGGATTTAACGAAGAACAGTAGTCTTTATTTTGTTATCGGATTGTTCGCGGTAATGCTATTTACTTACGTGGCATTTGAGTGGAAGACTTATGATGAAGTCAATGATTATGATATTTCTATGAATGTGGATGATCTTTTAGATGAAGAGGTTCCTATGACCGAACAGATTAAGACTCCACCACCTCCACCGCCACCAGCTGCACCTGAAATTATTGAGGTTGTAGAAGATGAAGAAGAGGTTGAAGAGACTGTTATCGAATCTACTGAAACTAGTCAAGAAGAAGAAATCGTTGAGGTTGACGATGTAATCGTTGATGAAATTGAAGAAGATGTAGATGTACCTTTCGCAGTTATTGAAGATGTGCCGATTTTTCCAGGTTGTGAGAATGAAAAAGACAAGAGAGCTTGTTTTAACTCAATGATTCAAAAGCATATTGGTAAAAACTTCCGTTATCCAGAAATTGCTCAGGAAATGGGTGTTCAAGGTAGAGTAAGCGTTATGTTCGTTATCCAAAAAGATGGTAGCATCGGTAACGTAAGAATGAGAGGACCTGATAAAAACTTAGAAGCAGAAGCTGCGAGAATTATCAATAAGCTTCCTAAGATGACTCCTGGTAAGCAAAGAGGTAGAGCCGTGCGTGTTCCTTTTAGTATTCCAATTAACTTTAAGTTACAATAGTATATATAAATACTTAATAGTATTTAATAAAAAATCCCGAGCGAATAGCTCGGGATTTTTTATTTATAATCAATCTTGTTTCGGTAAATAAAACCTATTTTTTTAAACTTGTATAAAATGTACTTCTCAATCGTTCAGGATTGATAAATCCAGTTCCGTAATCAGTATCGTATGCGCCAGAAATAGTGGTGTCTGTTGTAATTTGTTCCAATGTTCTTCCTAATTCAATTGCTTTTAAGGTGTTGTCTTTAATGTCCTCTAACATGGTGATATAAGTTGTTAGTTCTTGTTTATTTGATGGTCGTCCATGACCTGGAATTATAATGGTATTGTCGTCAATTAGCATTAAGGCCTTCTTTTGTGCGTTGATATAACCATTAACGCTACCACCATTATTTATGTCGATATAAGGGTATCGTCCTGAAAAATAAGTATCACCCATGTGTATGACATTATTTTTTATAAAATAAATCATGGCATCTCCATTAGTATGTGCATTATGAACATGAAATGCCATTATAGTTTCGTCATCCTGATACAATGTAAGTTCTTCAGAGAAACTTATCTCAGGTAGTATATCGTTGTTAAGTTCGGGTTTTTCAATAATCCGCTGCTCAAGGCTTTTTCGAACATTATCTTGGGCAATTAAGGTGGTCGTTTTTGAATTAAATTCTGCATTGCCACCTGTATGGTCACCATGCATGTGTGTGTTGAATAAATAGGTTATAGGTTGATTGGTAATGGTTGCTATCGCTTGCTTTATTTTTGGACTTAGTCGAGCGAATTGATCATCAATCATAAATGTATTGGTAGCATTTACAAAGAGTCCTATATTACCACCTTGACCAGTAAGCATAAAAACTTCATTAGTTAGGGAGTCTATGGTAATTGTTACCTCTTCTTCTTGACTCCAAGAAATCATAGAGATGAACATAAGAGTGGTCAGATTGAAAATAGATTTTAATTGTTTCATTTTTAAGGGGTAAGAAGTTAATTCGTTTACTTTCAAATATACTAGAAATAAAAGTTTAAGGTTGCAGAAATATGACTAGGGGGTTATCTTTGCAGATCTATTTAAATGAAATATGAAAACGGCCGTTAGTTCGACAAAAAGTAATGCACTTGCATTGATTTTTGCCGATTTTAAGGAGATTACCAAAGCTAGATTGGCAATTAGTGTCGTTTTTTCTTCGATTGCTGGTTATTTTTTAGGTGCTTATGAAATTCAATGGACGCAAGTATTGCTACTGGCATTTGGCGGTTATTGTATGGTTGGCGCAAGTAATGCGTACAATCAGGTTATAGAAAGAGATTTAGATGCTTTAATGAAGCGTACTAAAAACAGACCTATTCCTACTGGTCGAATTTCTGTCAAGTCAGCTATGACTATGGCAATTGTTTTGACATTACTTGGCGTATTGGCATTATATCTATTGAATCCTAAAACTGCAATGTTCGGGGCAATTTCTATCTTTCTATACACAAGTGTTTATACGCCATTGAAAACAATAACACCATTAGCGGTTTTTGTTGGCGCTATACCAGGGGCAATTCCATTTATGTTGGGTTGGGTAGCTGCCACCGATGACTTTGGGATTGAACCGGGAACATTATTTATGATTCAGTTTTTTTGGCAGTTTCCTCATTTTTGGGCTTTAGGATGGATGTTAGATGACGACTATCGAAGTGGTGGATTCAAAATGTTGCCTACCGGCAAGAAAGATGGTGCTACTGTGCTTCAAATAATCATGTATACAATTTGGATGATGGTCGTTTCGGTAATACCAGTTTTTGGTATAACCGGTAGGTTGCATTTGTCAATTGTGGCTGCTATAATAGTATTTTTAATGGGAGCGGTAATGCTTGGTTTTGCCTTTAAGTTGTATTCAAAGCGGGATAATGCCTCTGCAAGAAAGTTAATGTTAGCTAGCGTCAGTTATATAACTCTGATGCAAATAGTATATGTAATAGATAAATTTTTAGTTTAATATGGATTTGACACAAGGAACGGAGCAGGAGAAAAATGCTAGGGCAAAAAAGATGATGCTTTGGTTTGGTATCGTGAGTTTGTTAATGGGTTTCGCAGGATGGACGAGTGCCTATATAGTAAGTAGTTCACGAGAAGATTGGGCGAGTGATGTTGCCTTGCCGCAGTTTTTTATATATAGTACCATTATTATTATTATAAGTAGCTTTTCCTATATGTTGGCAAAAAATGCCATTAAACATGGAGATTCTAGTAAGGGTACACTTTGGTTGTGGATAACCTTCGCACTCGGAGTTGTTTTTATTGGGCTTCAATTTTCTGGTTTTTCAGAAATGGTAGCTGAAGGATATTACTTCACTGGTCCAACAAGTAGCATAAAAATGTCTTATGTTTTTCTTATCGCTATGGTGCATATAGTACACGTTGTGGCTGGGATGATTTCACTATTAGTGGTGTTATATAACCAAAGTAAAGGAAAATATAGTGCTGAGAATTATTTAGGAGTTACCTTAGGGGCTACTTTTTGGCATTTTTTAGATTTGTTATGGGTCTATTTAGTGTTATTTATGACCTTTGTTAAATAAAAAGTGTTTCAAAATACTTTTTGACTCAAATTGCTCTTTTATATAGTTCAAAAAAATGTAAATTTGCTAAAGTTTTATTAAAACGATAATCAGTATATGGATTCTACGGTGACAACGGGAACGGAAACAAGCGTATGGGGTGGAGGCAATCAACCCTTAGGAGCAAGCTACGGTAAATTAATGATGTGGTTTTTCCTTGTGTCGGATGCGTTAACTTTCTCAGGATTTTTAGCAGCTTACGGCTTTTCAAGATTTAAATTTATAGAAACATGGCCTATTGCCGACGAGGTATTTACCCACGTTCCATTTTTTCATGGTAATTATCCCATGATTTATGTTGCCTTCATGACCTTTATTTTGATTATGTCATCGGTTACGATGGTTTTAGCTGTAGATGCAGGTCATAAGATGAAGCAGAATGCAGTTATTTGGTATATGTTCGCTACTATTATTGGTGGTGCAATCTTCGTTGGTTCTCAAGCATGGGAATGGGGTACTTTTATCAAAGGTGATCACGGTGCTGTAGAAACTAAAGGTGGTAGAATTTTACAGTTTGTAAAGGCAGATAGTGGAGAAAGAGCTTCATTGTCTGATTTTGCAGTGTCTCTACCAGGTGATAGAATAATACATGAAAGAAAAAATGGACTTTGGTTCTTTCAAGAATCTGCATTAACAACATTTTCACTAGATGAAGTTATTGAAGGCTTTAAGGCGGATCCTAATATTTTGATTAGAACTGAATTAATCAATGAAGAAGGTGAAAAAACTCTTTTAGATAGACAGAATTCATTAAATAAATTAGCTGATGCAACACAAGTTGTTGAAGGGGCCAATTTAATTCACAATGAATATGGTACTAGATTATTTGCAGATTTCTTCTTTTTTATAACAGGTTTTCACGGTTTTCACGTTTTTTCTGGGGTAGTAATTAATATCATTATATTCTTTAATGTTATTCTCGGTACTTATGAGCGTAGAGGGCATTATGAAATGGTTGAAAAAGTTGGGTTGTACTGGCACTTTGTAGATTTAGTATGGGTATTTGTATTTACCTTCTTCTACCTGGTTTAAACCTTTTAAGAATTATCAGTATTACGGTAAATTTATTTATAGATTAAAGTAAAATGGCAGACGGACATAAATTAGAAATTTTTAGAGGACTTGTAAAGTTTAAATCTAACACGCAAAAAATCTGGGGAGTTTTGGCTTTCTTAACCTTAATAACTGCGGTTGAAGTAGTATTAGGTATTATAAAGCCCGAATCATTGACTGATACCCATGTATTAGGAATGAAGTTGATAAACTGGATATTTATAATATTAACTTTGGTGAAAGCATATTATATTGCTTGGGACTTTATGCACTTGCGCGACGAAAAATCTGCGTTAAGGAGAGCTATAATTTGGACACCAATATTCTTGGTATTGTATTTAGTGTTTATTCTGCTCGTTGAGGCAGATTATATCTACAATGTTTATAAAGATGGCTTCGTTAGTTGGAATTTCTAAGCTAGAATTAACAGAATTAAAAGACGGTTTTATAACCGTCTTTTTTATTTTTGTATAGTTTCTATTTTAATAGTTATTCAATCATGGTTAATTAATTTGATCGATAACTTTTCTTCTTGATTTATGAAAAAAACCTTTGTTCTAATTGTTTTATTTATTCTTCCCATTGTAGCCTATTTATTCTTTGCCTCTGGGGTAAATAACTTTGGTAAATTACCAGAACTTACTCAGAACGTAAATGAATTAGATTTTTCAAAGGAAGCAAAATTTAAAGATAAAATTACTGTACTGGGCTTTTTAGGTTCTAATGTAGAATCTAGAAAAGGAAATGCTTTCAATTTAAATCAGAAAATTTATAAACGCTTTAATGAGTTTACAGATTTTCAGTTCGTAATGGTAGTTCCATTTGGTACTGAAGATGTAATTGTAGAAATTGAAAAAGAACTTGCTACTTTGTCTGAAATAGATAAATGGTACTTTGTTTATACTAATCCAGAAAACATAAAGGCGTTGTATTCTAGTCTTAATACAGATATTCAATTAGATGATTTATTGGGAACTCCCTATGTTTTTATAATTGATAAAGATCTTAATTTAAGAGGTAGAAATGAGGATGAGGAAGAAGGGACCAAATATGGTTTCAATTCAAACTCAGTTGCTGATTTGAATAATAAAATGGTAGATGATGTCAAAATAGTATTGGCTGAATACCGCCTCGCATTAAAAAAAAATAACGCTGATAGAACTAAATAATGAATAAGAAATATACATATGTTTGGGTTTCGTTGATAGTGCTAATTTTTGGGATAATTGTTATTCCGCGTATTGTAGAAAGATTGTCATCTAATACCGTTGTTGAGAATGATCGCCTAAATGGTTCTGGTCAAAATGGCACATTAGGTTATATTTTATTAGACGGTAAAAAAAGAAAAGTTCCTTCTTTTGAATTTATCAATCAAGATAGTGTTCTAATAAACGATAAGGACTATTTAGGTAAAGTGTATGTGGTAGATTTCTTTTTTACAAGATGTCCTAGTATATGTCCTATTATGACCACAAACCTTGTGGATGTACAAAGGCATTTTAAGGGAGATAAAAATTTTGGTATAGCTTCATTTAGTATTACCCCAGAGTTTGATACTCCAGATGTGTTAAGAACCTATGCTGAGAAATATAAAATTCAAAATAACGGTTGGAATTTGATGACAGGAAATAAAGATGCAGTGTATGAATTGGCAAATGCAGGATTCAATATTTTTGCTGCTGAAATGCCAGATGTTCCTGGTGGCTTTGAGCATTCAGGTTTATTTGCACTAGTTGATAAGGAAGGCTATTTAAGGTCTAGAAAAGATGAATTTGGTAATCCGATAGTGTACTATAGAGGTGCTATTTTAGAGAAAGATGGTACAAATGATCAAGGCGAAACAGAAGAAATAAGTATTTTGAAAATTGATATTCAAAAATTATTAGAGGAATCATAGTTTAGTTATGGAAGCGAACGTTACAGACGAACGAAAATTTAATCGATTAATAGCAGTAGTTTCAATTGTTATTCCTTTAGTAGTTGCAATACTTTTTGGGATTAAAATTCCAAATGTGGAACCGTTGTCGTTTTTACCTCCAATTTACGCAACCATAAATGGTATTACGGCTGTTTTGTTATTGATAGCAGTGTGGGCTATTAAAAGTGGTAATCAAAAACTACATCAACAATTAATGACAACGAGCATTATTTTATCCTTGTTATTTCTGGTGATGTATATTGCATATCATATGACTTCAGATTCTACTTCTTATGGTGGTGAAGGAGTTATACGTTATGTGTATTTTTTCATTTTAATAACGCACATTGTACTGTCCATTGCTTTGATTCCTCTTGTGCTGCGTACCTATGCAATGGCATATTTAAAGAAATTTGATAACCATAGGGCTTTGGCAAGATATACTTTTCCAGTATGGTTGTATGTTGCCGTTACAGGTGTTGTGGTTTACTTAATGATATCTCCTTACTATGTATACTAAACGGACATTATTTTTACTTATAGCGGTAGTTGTATTCATTCCTTTTGAAGTTGATGCGCAATGTGCCATGTGTAGAGCAGTGCTAGAAAGTGAATCATCAGGTAAAGCAGCCGAAGGTATTAATAACGGTATTGTATATTTAATGGCAGTACCCTACGTCTTGGTAGCCGGCTTGTTTTATTTTATATATAGAAAGATGCGGGCATAACCGGGTTTTTATAATTTTTACGTAAATAGTGTAACATTTTGGCAATTGGTTAGTCTTATGATTGTGTGATACTTGGATTGCATTCATCAATCAAATCAATCAATCTTATGTTCGATCTAGAACGTTGGCAAGAAATCTTCGATACTATTCGCAAAAATAAATTGCGAACTTTTCTTACCGGGCTTTCCGTTGCTTCGGGAATTTTTATTTTGGTTATTTTATTGGGTTTTGGGCAGGGCATGCAAAATGGTATTGCCAAAGAATTTGAACAAGATGCAGCTACTAGTGTCTGGGTTTGGCCTGGTGTTACTACAATTGAGTATAAGGGAATGAATCCTGGTAGACCTATTCAATTACGAAATGATAACTACGACTTTGTAGCTACTTTATTGGAGGACCAAATCGAAAATAAGTCCCCAAGATTATTTGTTCGAAATACATTCGTCAATTATAAAAATGAAACTTTAGCATATTATGTGCAAGGAGTATCTCATCAATTTCAATTTATTGAAAACGAATTTATATCTCAAGGCAGGTTTTTGAATCAACAAGATGAGGATTCCAAGGCAAAAGTTGTCATTATAAGTAACAAGATTAATCGTGAGGTATTTAAAGATCTGGAAAGTCCGATCGGAGAGTTTTTAGATATATCTGGAATCTCTTTTAAAATAGTTGGGGTATATGGTGATATTGGCGGTGAACGCGAAGAAGACCGAATTTATATCCCTATTAGTACTGCACAGCAAGTTTTTAATGGAGCAGATAAGTTGAATAATTTATCTTATACACTGCCGCCAGCGGAGAATTTTGAGGCTTCAGTGGCACAATCCATTAAGTTTAAGAACGACCTTAAATCTTATCTCCAAAAAGTACATACCGTTGCACCAGATGATACGAGTGCCATTCAAATCTATAATCCAATGGAAGAGGTTAAGCGCTTTTATTCCCTAATGGGCGGAATCAAATTCTTCTTTTGGTTCGTGGGTGTGTGTACAATTATTGCAGGTATTGTTGGTGTAAGTAATATTATGCTCATCGTAGTAAAAGAAAGAACGAGAGAAATTGGTATTAGAAAAGCTTTAGGAGCAAAACCTTGGTCAATTGTGGGAATGATTTTGCACGAGGCTATTTTTATTACTGCAATTGCAGGTTTCAGCGGACTCATTTTGAGTATGGGATTATTGGAGATTGTTGGTCCGCATGTAGAGGTTGATTATATTCTTAATCCTTCTGTTAATTTTAAGGTAGCCCTTACAACTGTTTTTGTTTTAATTTTTGCAGGGGCCGTTGCAGGGTTTTTTCCGGCATGGCGAGCAGCTAAAATACATGTGATTGAGGCATTAAAGGATGAGTGACAATTAAAGTATAATGAAATGACAATAATTTGTGTCACTTCTAGTAAAATACTTTAAAATAATAAACTATAACCATGTTCAACAAAGACCGTTGGGAAGAAATATTGGAAGTATTGTCCAGTAATGTTTTTAGAACGCTGGCTACTTCATTTGGTGTAGGTTGGGGTGTTTTTATTCTTATTATTCTACTTGCTGCAGGTAAAGGTATGGAGAATGGTATAAGGGCAGATTTTGGTGATATCGCCACTAATACTATGTTTATTTGGACACAGAATACCACAATCCCATTTAAAGGACTGCCGAAGGGACGAAGCTTTCATTTTAAGTTGGAAGATGTGCAAGCCATTAAAGACAATGTGCCAAACCTAAGATTTATTTCTCCGCGAAATCAACTAGGTGGTTTTGGTGGCGGAAATAATGTTATACGTGGCCTGAAAACAGGAGCTTTTAATGTGTATGGCGATTATCCGCAGATTATCCGACAAGAACCTATGACCATAACATCTGGTAGGTTTATAAATCAAAATGATATTGAAGATAAACGAAAGGTAGCAGTTATTGGTGAGGGGGTTAAGAATGAATTGTATGATAAAGAGGAAGACATTCTAGGAACTTACCTTAAGATTCAAGGTGTTAACTTCTTGGTGGTCGGCACCTATAAAAAGAAAAGTAATGATGGTAATGGTGAGGAAGGTCAAAAGGAATTATTTGTGCCTTTTACAGCTTTTTCCCAAGCATTTAATATGGGGAACGATGTAGGTTGGATGGCTATAACTGCGCAAGATGGAAACTCAATTTCTGACTTAAAGGAGAAAATAGTAAGTGTTGTAAAAGAGAAAAGAAAAATTCATCCAGATGATAAACGTGCCGTAGGTTATTTTGACTTGTACGAACAGTTCAATAGAGTAGAAAGCTTGTTTGGGGCGCTACGTTGGGTTGCTTATTTTGTAGGTATTCTGGTATTGTTATCGGGTATTATCGGGGTAAGTAATATAATGCTGATAGTAATAAAAGAGAGAACAAAAGAGATAGGTATTAGAAGGGCATTAGGTGAAGCACCTTGGTCTATTAAAAAACAAATTTTAATGGAATCTATATTCTTGACAATAATATCAGGTATGGTCGGTATAGTTTTCGGTGCAGCTTTTATTTATGGTGTAAATGCGGTACTCGATTCTGTGGGGCCTGTAGATATGTTTGTAAACCCAAGTGTTAGTTTAGGAGTAGTAATCAGTGCTTTGGTCATCTTAGTTTTCTCAGGATTATTAGCAGGCTTTATACCTGCACAAAGTGCTATAAAAATAAGACCTATAGAGGCGTTAAGAGCAGAATAATTAATCGATTAAAAAATAGATAACCAATCAAAAATGAAAAAGTCAACAACAATTATTATTCTCATCATCATAGTATTACTTTTTGGTGGATCTATGTATTATTTGTATCAAAAGAATGCGGAAGACCCAGTGGTTTATATAACGGAAGAACCATCGAGACAGACAATTATAAAGAAAACAATGGCCACTGGAAGCATACTACCTTTGGAGGAGGTTTTAATTAAGCCGAACATATCAGGAGTAATAGAGGAGATATTTGTCGAAGGCGGTGATTTCGTGAAATCGGGAGACCTATTATGTACAATAAAAGTGGTGCCAAATCTGAATGCTTTAAATGATGCAAGAAATACAATCGATGAGACTAAAATTAATCTAGATGATCAGGTGCGAAATTTGGGACGTCAAAAAGGATTGTTCGATAAAGGTGTTATATCAAAAGTAGATTTAGAACGGGCAGAGGTTACTTATAATCAGGCGAAACAATCGTATGCGGCTGCTAATAAAAGATATGATATTGTTAAAACTGGTACAACTGCTGGTTATGGAAATGCGTCGAATACTCAAATTAGAGCAACCGTTAGTGGTATGGTTTTAGAAGTCCCTGTTGAAGTAGGTAATCAAGTAATTGAAAGTAATACCTTTAACGAAGGAACCACAATTGCTGCCATTGCAGACGTTGATAAAATGATATTTGAAGGTAAGGTAGATGAGTCTGAAGTCGGTAAAATTAAAGAAGACCTTCCTTTAGAAATAACTGTAGGAGCCATTGAGAACAGAGTGTTCGATGCAGTGTTAGATTACATAGCACCAAAGGGAAAGGAAGAAAATGGTGCGATACAGTTTGAAATAAAAGGAACGCTTACAAAGCAAGATTCTGTATTTATTCGTGCGGGGTTAAGTGCAAATGCATCTATTATACTGGCACGTGTAGACAGTGTATTGGCGGTTAAAGAAGCTTTAGTGCAGTTTGATGATAAAACCAAAAAACCATTTGTAGAAATAGAAACTGGTGACCAAGAGTTTGAGCGTAGAGAAATTGAGTTAGGTATCAGCGATGGTATACATGTTCAAATAAATTCAGGAATAAAAGAGGGCGAGAAAATTAAGGTTTGGAATGAAGTTAAGCCAGATGAATTGGCTGAAAATTAATAAAGCAAAAAAATAAATCAATTGATGTAACAAATTAAACACTGATTAGTCTAATGGATAGACAGTGTAAAAAATTGTTCAAAACAACAACCAACATGATTCAAATTAAAGATCTTCATAAGTCCTATAAAATGGGCAAGAATTCACTTCACGTACTTAAAGGTATTAATTTCAATGTTGAGGAAGGTGAATTGGTAGCTATCATGGGCTCTTCTGGTTCGGGTAAATCTACTTTACTTAACATTCTAGGTATGTTAGATAGTTCTGATTCTGGAGAGTATATTTTGGACAATGTGCCGATAAAAGATCTCAACGAAACGAAGGCTGCACGATACAGAAATAAGTTTTTAGGTTTTGTTTTTCAATCATTCAATCTTATAAATTACAAAAGTGCTGTGGAAAATGTAGCACTTCCGTTATACTATCAAAAAGTACCTCGAAAAGAACGTCAGGAAAAAGCGCTTAAATATTTAGAACAGGTAGGACTAAAGGAATGGGCGACACATTTGCCCAGTGAACTTTCTGGTGGTCAAAAACAACGTGTTGCCATCGCAAGGGCTATGGCCGCTGAACCTAAGGTGTTGTTGGCCGATGAGCCAACGGGTGCCTTGGATAGTAAAACATCTTATGAGGTGATGGATTTAATTCAGAAAATTAATGATCAAGGCAATACAATCTTAATTGTTACACACGAACCTGATATTGCCGATATGTGTAAACGAATCGTGCATTTAAAAGATGGGGTCATTATTGAAGATAAAAAGATAAAACAAGTAAGAGCCGAGCAATATGTTTGATAGAGACATTTGGCAAGAGATATATCATAGTATTAGCAATAATAAGCTAAGAACTTTTCTTACGGGTTTTTCAGTAGGATGGGGAATCTTCATATTAGTATTGCTTTTGGCGTCTGTAAACGGAATGCAGAATGGCTTTACCATGCAGTTTAGTGATGATGCTACCAATTCTATTTTCATCAGAACAGGAACAACTTCTTTGGCCTATGGTGGTTTTGAAGCTGGTAGAAGAATTCAGCTTACCAATGATGATATCGAATATATCAAAAGAAGTTTTCCAAATGATGTCGAGTATATAAGCCCTAGAGTATATCGAAATACATCGGCACGTTATAAGAGTGAAACAGGTAGCTATAATGTTCAAGCCGTTTATCCTGATCACCAGATTATAGAGAAGACCATTGTTAATAAGGGGCGATATATAAATACGAATGACTTATTAAACGCTTCGAAAGTTGCTGTAATCGGCAGAAAGGTTGAAGAAGATTTATTTAAAGGTGAAGATGCAATAGGGAAATTCGTGGAATTTAACGGTCTTCCTTTTAGGGTAATCGGGACTTTTACCGATGATGGTGATGATAATGCAGAGCGTAATATTTATGCGCCTACAAGTACATTTCAAAAAATGTATGGTCAAACAAATCATATAGATCAGATTGCATTGACCTATAACCCTGAATACGACCTAACCAAAGCATTAGCATTTTCAGACAGATTAGAAAGTGTGTTTAGACGCCGTTTTAAAATTGCACCTCAGGATCAAGCGGGCATACGAATTTTCAATTATGCAGAAGTCTTTGAAGATATTAGCAACTTCACTGGTGGTCTTGATATTGCCGTAACCATTGTGGGGCTTTTGATTTTACTTTCTGGTATAGTTGGCATAGGTAATATCATGGTTTTTATCATTAAAGAGCGTACTAAAGAAATAGGAGTTCGAAAGGCATTGGGTGCCGAGCCTTGGTCAATAATTAAACTGGTATTATTCGAATCAATTTTTATAACTGCTTTGTCAGGTTTTATAGGGTTGGCAATAGCAACGGGTTTATTAGCCATTGTTGGTCCAAATATAAATTCAGGTGCTTTTGCAAATCCGTCGGTAAGTATGTCGATAGTAGTAACGGCGACAGTAATATTAATTGTAGCAGGGGTTTTAGCGGGATTAATCCCGGCAATGAAAGCAGCAAAAGTGAAACCAATTGTAGCATTAAGCGATAAATAGTATGTGGATATTAGATAGAGATTTATGGTCTGAGATTTTTGCCACACTAGGTAAAAACTTGTTTCGCACATTTTTGACGATGTTAGGAGTTATTATTGCCATGGTTATTCTTGTTCTTTTATTAGGAGGGGCAAATGGTATGAGTAACGGGTTTCAGAAAATATTTGCCGGTACAGCTTCTAACAGTTTGTTCGTATGGAGTCAAAGTACCTCTGAACCTTACAAAGGGTTTGAAAGAGGACGAAGAATTCAATTTAAATTAGAAGATGCAACCATCTTAAAAGAACAGATTGAAGAAATAGAAGTATTGGCACCACGTATTGAACTTGGAAGTCATAGAGGAGTGGTAACGGTATATAGAAATGGACTTACTAGTGGTTCAGCGGTATATGGAGATTATCCTAATATTGATGACATCATGAAAAAGAAGCTGGTTGAAGGTCGTTTCTTGAATGAGAACGATATGACCGATGCAAAAAAGGTCTGCGTTATTGGTGAAGAAACCTATAAGCTTCTATTCGAAAAGGGTGAAAAGGCTGTTGGTGAAGATGTTCGTATTAACGGTGTATTTTTTAATATCGTCGGAATATATAAGCCTAATCAGAATATAAATATCGATGGGGAAAATTCAGTTTATATTCCTTTTTCAACTTTCCAGAAAGCTTTTGGGTCGGGTGATAGAATGGGTTGGATGGCAATTTCTGTGCAAGCGGATACTAAAGTGCCAGTAGTTGAAAGTCAGATTAAGCGATTGTTGAAAAATAAATATGATATCAATCCTACAGATGAAAGAGCGATTGGGAGTTTCGACTTATCTGAAGTATTCAATAATGTTTCGGCTTTTACCAGTGTTTTACAAGGAGTATCCTTTTTTGTTGGAATCCTAACCCTACTGGCAGGTGTAATCGCAATTAGTAATATCCTTTTAATTACAGTTAAGGAGCGCACCAAAGAAATAGGAATTAGACGTGCATTGGGTGCTACGCCCAAAGTAGTTAAACGTCAAATTGTATTGGAATCAATTGTAATCACAGTATTTGCTGGCTTTGTTGGTTTTGCTATAGCAGTAGGGTTCCTGGCAATCGCTAATAACATGATAGGGGATAATAGTGATTTGCCATTTTATAATCTAATGATAAGCATTCCGCAATTTATAGTCTCTTTTGTTTTAATGATAGGGCTAAGTGTATTGATAGGCCTAATACCTGCCAATAGAGCCATTAGAATTAAACCGATTGATGCATTAAGAGAAGAGTAACAAACCAATTAGAAAAGAATAAATAACAATCAAATAGTTGAGCATGAACAAGTATGTAAAGTACGGATTACTAGGAGTGGCGGTTATAGGAATATTAGCTGCAGTAGTCTATTTTTTAAAGAAAAATAGCACACCTCTAAAAACATATGAAACAGAACAAGTTGTAAAAAGAGATATCGTAAATAAAGTGGTGGTTACCGGCAAGGTAATACCACAAGATGAAATTGAAATTAAGCCTCAGATTTCAGGTATCATTGAAAAAGTTTACTTGGAAGAAGGTACGGAAGTAAAAGCAGGAGACTTAATTGCTACGATTAAAGTTGTGCCAAATGAACAATCTTTAAATCAAGCAAAAGGTAGGGTTAACAGCGCAAATATTGCTTTAGGAAATACCAAAATTGAGTATGACCGCAACAAAACACTTTTTGATAAAGGGGTGATATCTAGTCAAGACTACAATACATTGAAACTTAGATATGATCAAGCTATTCAAGAATTACAGAACGCACAAGCAGATTATCAAATTATAAGAGTTGGTTCTGCAGGTGGCTCATCAAGTGCAAATACAAATATAAGGGCTACAGTAACAGGTACTTTATTAGAGATTCCTGTTGAAGTAGGGGATCAGGTTATACAGAGTAACAATTTTAATGATGGTACTACTATTGCTACAATTGCCGATATGTCTAAAATGATATTTGAAGGTGAAGTTGATGAAGCAGAAGTAGGTAAATTAAAAGTAGGCATGCCATTAGAAATTAGTATGGGTGCATTACAAGATGAAAAATTTTATGCTAAATTAAAGTTTATAGCACCTAAAGGTGTTGAAGAAGAGGGTGCTGTTCAATTTAAGATAGAAGGGGATTTAGTAGTGTCTGATAGTACAAATGTACGTGCTGGCTATAGTGCAAATGCAGCAATTGTATTAGAAGAGAAGAAAGATGTGTTATCTATCAAGGAAGCTTTATTGCAATTTGACAAAGAAACTAATAAGCCTTATGTAGAGGTTGAAACTGGTGAGAACGAGTTTGAGAAGAAAGAGTTGGTTTTAGGTGTTAGTGATGGTATCGATGTTGAAATTGTTTCTGGTATCGATGAAAACGCCAAGATTAAAATATGGAATAAGTTAGAGGCTAAAAGTGAAGATAAAGGCACTAATGAAGATTAATTCAATCAATCAAATCAAAAAACGAATCGGTCAACCTTTAGTTGGGTTGGTTTAAAAAAGAATAAAATGAAAGTAAAAATCACAGGATTACTACTGATATTTTCTGTTGTGGTAGGTATGGCACAACAAAAGAAATGGACACTAGAAGAGTGTGTATATTATGCTGTAGAGAACAACCTTACTGTTAAGCAGTTTGAGTTGGATTTAGAAAATGCCGCATTAGATAAATCTGATGCAACAGGAGCATTATTGCCAAGTTTAAATAGTTCTATAAGTGCATCTGCAAATACAGGACTTGCATTAGACCCTACTACCAATAATTTAGTTTCAGCAACTATCTTTTCTGCTTCGGGAAGTATGACTTCATCAGTGACACTTTTTGATGGTCTTCAAAATTATAATAGAATCGAAAGAGCCAAACTAACGGCAATTAGTAGTCAGTATAGATTAGACGATAGTAAAGATGATATAAAGCTAAGTGTCGCCAATGCTTATTTAAATGTTTTAGCAAATAAAGAATCTTTAAAAGTCTTTAAGGCTCAATTGGCTATTACCGAACAAGATTTAAAGCGTACTAAAGACTTAGTGGATTCTGGTGTTTTGCCTAGTGGCGATTTATTACAAATAGAAGCTACTGCTGCAACTCAAGAACA
Source organism: uncultured Maribacter sp. (assembly GCF_963977385.1). Classification (GTDB taxonomy): domain Bacteria; phylum Bacteroidota; class Bacteroidia; order Flavobacteriales; family Flavobacteriaceae; genus Maribacter. The sequence goes on from NZ_CAXBOU010000004.1 coordinate 119,294, forward strand.
GCAAATGATTAATGCGCAGAATTTAATCTTAATTTCAAAAATTAGTTTAGCACAGTTACTAAGTATTACAGATTACGAAAATTTTGATATTGCAGAAGAAGAGTTTGATATTCCTCCATCGGATATATTGAACAACTCTGCTAAGGTTATTTTTGATAAAGCATTAACCTTTAGAAATGATATACAATTTGCTTTGACAGGAGTAGAATTGGCTCAAAAAGACTTAGAAATTGCTAAGGGTGCCAAATACCCGAGTGTAGGAGCATTTATTAATTATAACACTAGATATTCTGATCAAAATAATGACCCCTTTACTGGAGAGAAAATTCCTTTTAAAGACCAGTTATATATTAACGATGGTATTTCTTATGGAGCGCAAATGAACATTCCTATTTTTAATGGATGGAGTGTTAGAAACAATATTAAGCGTTCACAAATTAGTATTGACATTGCTCAAATTGATTATGAAAAAACAAAGTTGCAGTTAGAGACTGATGTAAACCAAGCCTATGTAAATGTCACTAATTTTTTTAAGGCATTTCAAGCAGCAGAAAAAACGTTGGAGGCAAGAACACTTGCTTTTCAATATTCTAAAGAACGTTACGATGTAGGATTAATGAATGCCTTTGAATTTAGTCAATCACAATCACTTGTTGATAATGCCGAAGCTGATTTAATACGTGCTAAGTATGATTATATCTTTAGATTAAAAATATTGGAATTTTATTTCGGTATTCCTATTTCTTTAGAATAGTGGTAACTAAAAGAATGAAAAGGCCTGTAACATTTTATCGTTACAGGCTTTTTCATTTTATAGTATGTAATACCTTTGCAACATGGGCTTAATATTAAATTTAGAAACATCTTCGACGAACTGTTCTGTTTGCATAGCAAAAGATGGCGTTATTTTGGCACTGAAAGAATTGAATTCGGCTAACTACTCACATGCCGAAAAATTACATGTGTTTATTGAAGAAGTGATTAAGGAAGCTGCTATTAAATTGGAAGATTTAGACGCTATAGCAGTGAGTAAAGGTCCGGGTTCTTATACGGGACTCCGAATCGGAGTTTCTGCAGCAAAAGGGCTGTGTTACGCTTTAGACATACCGTTAATTTCTGTTTCTACATTGAAAAGTATGGCAGCACAATTAGATATCATAAATGATGAAGCTATTATTATACCAGTTCTAGATGCTAGGCGTATGGAAGTGTATTCTGCAGTTTTCGATAATCAGCTACAACAAATTAGGGAGACAAAGGCAGAAATTATAGATGAACAATCTTTTGAAAAATATATAAGTTCAAACTCTGTGCATTTTCTTGGAAGTGGAGCAGAGAAGATTAAAGGAGTTTTCAATAATGACAATCTTATCTTTCATCTTGATGTTGTGCCATCGGCAAAAGAAATGGCACCGATATCATCCTATAAATTTAAAAATAAAGATTTTGAGGATGTTGCTTATTTCGAACCTTATTATTTAAAGGACTTTGTTTTACAGACCAAAAGAAAGTAAGTAGCTCCTTTAAGTTTTTTATAAAAAAAGCCCTTGAAGAATCAAGGGCTTTTAAATTATAGAGATTATGTCTTAATTTTTCAGTTGCGTAAGGACACGCTGCGGAAATGGTATTTCAATACCTGCAGCATCAAATCGATATTTGATTTCTTCCATTACATAAAAATGTGCTGCCCAAAAATCTGGATTTTTTGCCCAAAAACGTAAGGTGAGGTTTACCGAGCTATCAGCTAATTCGCCTACATAAACTTCAGGGACTGGTGCTTTAAGAATGGTCTCACCTTCGTTGCAAATTGCTAATAGAATTTCTTTAGCTTGTTTTATATTAGATCCATAACCTATTCCAACATCAATTTTATCTCTTCTAGTGTCTAAACCATTATAGTTAACGATAGTATTATTAGAAAGTTGACCATTTGGTATTACGGCAATTTGGTTCCCGAACGTACTCAATTTAGTGGTGAAAATTGATATTTCCCTTACGGTTCCATCAACACCCTGAGCGGATATCCAATCTCCAATTTTAAAAGGTTTGAATAATAATATGAGTACACCACCAGCAAAATTCGCCAATGACCCTTGTAATGCCAGACCAATTGCCAAACCTGCTGAAGCAAGTACCGCTACTAAAGAGGTTGTCTGAACTCCTAATTGAGTAATAACAAGTACAAACAATATCATTTTTAATGCTATACTGATAAAGCTTTGTAGAAAAGTCTCTAAAGCCAAATCATAGTCTTTCTTTAAAAAGAACTTACGCACAATTTTATTGATGAAACGTATAACGTATGTACCTGCAAATAATAGAAAAAGCGCAATTACTATGTTAGGCAATACGGCCCACATCCAATCTAAGGCTTTATCTGCATGTTCTTGAAGATTCATTATTTTATCCATAGTCACTTTTAATTTTTAATTACTTATTACCTAACAATTGTTGTGTGAAAAATCAATATGTTAAGAAGAAATAATTGTTAGATTTTAGCCTAAATTAATTTCAAGGCTTTCTCGGTTTCTTCAACTGGTAATTGGCAAGTGCCATGTTTGCAAACGTATATTAATGTCTTGTTTTCGACATATCTATGCATTAACAAGGGTAGGTTGCTAGTCTTAGAATTTGAAGCGGCAAATATAGTGTTTGGCAAGTACGTATTCATTAGGGCTTTGCATATGGGTTCAAAATTTTCACCGATAACGACCACTTCGTTAAAATCTTGACTCATTAATAGCGATAAATGTAGCCAGTTAGCATGATTTTGAGGATTATCGATAATTGATTTCTTCATCGTTTTCATGATCTGATTCAATCTCACATCAAAGCCTTCTTCTGGAAAATATTTTGAAAGCTTTAAAAGGTTTTGGGCCATAATAGAATTGGATGAGGGTATGACATTGTCAGCAACCTCTATAGTTTTTCGAATAATGATTTCTTCTTTATTCGAGGTGAAATAAAACAATCCTGTAGAGGTGTCTGAAAAATTATCGATTACGTAGTGCGTTAATTTCAGACTATGACTTAACCAGGCTTCATCATAAGTCACTTCATAGAGACTTAAGAAACCATCAATGACAGCAGCATAATCTTCTAGAAAACCGGAAATTGTGCTCTTGCCATTTTTATGATTATGGTAAAGACCGCCATTTTCATCAATTAACTTTGAAAGGATGAAATGTGCATTCTGTAGTGCCAATTCTAAATACTCTTTGTCATGTAAATATCTATAGGCATCTGTCAGTCCTTTAAGAGCAAGACCATTCCAAGAGGTTAAAATTTTATCATCAAGCCTTGGTTTATCTCTTTTTTCTCGTTCTTTTTTTAATATTTTTAAATCTTTTGTTATTGTTTGGAATACTATTTCTTCTGTCAAATCATGTCTCTTGGCAATTTTTGTAGTTTCCGCATCTCTAATTAAAACGTAATTATCTTCTTCCCAATACCCATATGAATTTATATTATAAAAATCCCTAAAAAGAGGGTAGTCATCTTTAAGTATATCCTTAAGTTGTTTTTCCTTCCAAACATAAAATGCACCTTCTACCAATTTTCCAGTTTCTGATATACTATCGGCATCTAATGATGAGTAAAAACTATTGCTTACATCTAAAAGTTCTTCTTTAAGAAAAGAAATAGATTTTTGTACTACATTTTTATAGAGGGTATTTTTAGTTGAAGCATATGCCTTGGCATACAGACTAATTAGTAATCCGTTGTCATAAAGCATTTTTTCAAAATGGGGAACATGCCATTTAGTATCTACAGCGTATCTTGAAAAACCACCGCCAACATGGTCAAAAACGCCACCCCATGCCATTCTAGTTAAAGTGGTATGTATATATTCATTAATTTCTTTATCTTTTTGTGAATGCCCATAATGCAATAGGAAATTTAAATTTACTGGCATCATAAATTTTGGAGCTCTTTTGTAACCTCCTAAAAAAGTGTCGAAATAAGTAGACCAATCTTTTACTATTTCTGTTATAGCTGAAGTTTTTATGAAATCACTATTTTCTTCAATGGCTATGGTATTTATTTCTTTTAGACCATGTGCCATGTTTTCGGCATACCCAATAATTTTTTTAGGATTATTTTTATATAGATCTTGTAACTGATTTAATACCTGAATCCACTCTTGTTTTTTTACAAATGTAGCGCCCCAAAAAGGTCGGCCATCTGGTAGTGCCAATATGTTTAGAGGCCAGCCACCGCTACCAGTCATCATTTGTAAAGCATCCATATAAATATGGTCGATATCGGGTCTTTCTTCTCGGTCGACCTTAATGTTGATAAAATGGGAGTTCATGGCATCTGCAACTTCTTCATCTTCAAAACACTCGTGCTCCATTACATGGCACCAGTGACATGCTGCATAACCAATGCTTATTAATAGTAGCTTTTGTTCGTCTTTTGCCCTTTGTAACGATTCAGTATTCCATGCTTCCCAATTTACAGGGTTATGGGCATGTTGTAATAAGTAGGGACTACTTTCTTTGACAAGATTATTGGTGAATTTTGGTGACTTTGGCATGAGTGTATTTTTCGAGTTTAGGACAAAAAAAAGCGCCAAAAGGCGCTCTTAAAATTGTTTAAATTTTATTATTTCACTTCGAATGTGATTTTAACATTGACTCTGTAATTCTTGATTTTACCATCTTCAACAGTAGCACTTTGTTCGTTGATATAAACCGATTTAATATTCTTCACCGATTTAGAGGCTTCAGAAACTGCTTTTTTTGCAGCGTCTTCCCATCCATTGTCAGAATTTGCTAATATTTCAATTACTTTTAAAACTGCCATAATTAATGATTTTTAGATTCCTTCTAAGTTACAAAATTAGAAGGTAACCTTTGATTCATTTCAATGATTTATTAGCCGTTTAGAGCAACAACTTCATTAACCTTGTCGCCCATCATATTTTTAAGCATGGTCTCAATACCGTTTTTCAAAGTAAAAGTTGAAGAAGGGCAACCACTGCAGGCGCCTTGTAAAATTACGTTTACAGTTTTACTTTCCTTGTCATATGATTTAAACATAATATTGCCGCCATCACTGGCTACAGCTGGTTTTACATATTCCTCTAATATATCAACAATCTCTTGAGATGTCTCATCTAATGCAATTGTATTTTCTGATGAAACTGTTTCAGATACTTGAGCTTCAGTACCTATTGATTTTGCATTGTCGGCGACAATTTCTTTTCCGTCAGCAATGAAATTTCTAATAACCTCTCTTAATTCTACGTTGATATCATCCCATTCGGCAACTTCATATTTTGATACCGAAACATAATTCTCATCAATAAAAACTTGTTTTACAAACGGAAATTGAAATAATGCTGTCGCTAACTTAGAATCTATGGCTTCATCTAAATTTTTAAATTCATATGCAGAACCAACGATTTTTTTACTTGCAACAAACTTCATTGTTGAAGGGTTGGGTGTAACCTCAGCATAAACGGTAACAGGTATCGGTTTGTCCAAATCTTCTTCTAGAACAATTGGTTCACCGGCATTTAAATACTCCACCAATTGTTGTGCAACTTCGTCTTTTACATCTTCCCATTTCACAATATCATATCTTTCTAAGCCAATAAAATCGCCAGAAATATAAACTGTTTTAATAAATGGCAAATAAAATAATTGTTGTGCTAAAGGTGAATCTTTGGCTTCGTCAATATTTTTGTATTCGTAATTTTTTCGTTGAACTAATAGATGATTAGTTTCGAACTTTAGTATGTTGGGGTTATTGGTCTTAACAACCGTAATAGAATACTCTTTCATTTCTCAATTAATTTATGTAAAAATACGAAGGAAATCTTAGTTTAGTCCTACATAATAATGTTGTGGTTAACTCGTTATACACTTTATATTATCAAAACTAAGGTATAGTTTATAACCCCAAAGATGAGATACCATATTCTACTATTGTTTACCGTGCTTATGATAGGTTCAAAATCTATAGCACAAGAGGGTATTCCTGTTTATTTTGATTATTTATCAGATAATTATTATTTGGTATTTCCTTCAATGGCAGGTATAGGTGAAGGAGGAAAGATAAGGGCGACTGCTAGAAAGCAGTGGTTCGATGTCGATGATGCACCTAGTTTACAAACGATAAATGCACATTTTAGAATAGGAGATACACCTAGTGGTGTCGGGGCTATTATTTTTAATGATGCTAATGGATATCATTCTCAAACAGGTTTGAAGTTAACATATGCGCACCATTTAAGAATGGGTAGTAGCGATATGCGAGTTTTAAATCAATTGTCTTTCGGATTAAGTGGTACAATTTTACAAAGTAGTTTAGATGAAACTGAGTTTAGGTCTGTAACACCGGATCCGGCTGTTTCTGGAATAAAATTGAGTGCTTCGTACACCAATGTTGACATTGGTATTTCTTATAATTTTCAAGAATTCTATACTCATTTTGCAGTGACTAATGCTTTAACGGGTAGTAAGAGAAATGTATATTATAGAGATAGACAAGATAATCCAGACCAATTGGTTATTGATAATATTAGAAGATATCTAGTTTCTGCAGGGTATGTATTTGGAAAAAGTGAATGGCAAGTAGAACCTTCAGTATTGTTTCAAATGACTGAGTTTACTAAAGAGAAAACCATGGATATCAACGCCAAGGTGTATAAGGATGTTGATTTTGGTCGTGTTTGGGGCGGACTTTCTTATAGAAGAAGTTTTGATGGTGCCCAGTTTCAAACTGCAAGTGGTTTTGGAGAACAACGTTTACAACTCGTAACACCCATAGTAGGGGCCAATATTAGTAACTTTATGGTTTCTTATAATTATTCATATCAAATGGGTGATATCCGTTTTGATAATGGAGGATTTCATCAAATTACTATTGGTTACGATTTTGGACAAACCGAACGTAAATACGATTGTTTCTGTCCGGCAGCGAACTAAAAAAAGGCCTGCTCTATTCGAACAGACCTTCTTATTTTCTGATTTTATTCCCAACTATAGTTTTTTGATTCGGCTTGTTTTTTAATCGCTTGGATCATTGCATTTTCTAACTCACCAGATTTGTCGCTATTCTGGTTTTCAGCGATATACGCTAATCGTTTTGTGTTATTCTCTTTTATTTCTTTTTGAATTTTTTCTCGCTCATTTTTCTTCGATGCCACATAGCTCTTAATTTCGTTTTCGTTTTTACTTTGTAGCTCTTCTGGTAATTCGTCTTTCTCTATTGAGCTGATTTCAAATTCGGCATCATCATAGGCGTCGACCAAGTCCCATTTTTTATTATTATAAAGCCTTGAGCTTTTACTTACCGTTCTTTTTACAGCAACAGCTTCTTGCATCGACATTGCATTTTCATCCTGTACTTCTTGAGCAATAATTTTTGATTTACCCAAAGAACCATATGAAATATAGGTTTTATTAAGTCGCGAGTTAAGCTTTATAATGATTTCATCATAAGGTGTTTTAATATGTACTACCTTTTTGTTATGGTCAATTGCCATATACTCGCCACCGGTAAGTGTAGCGCCATTTTTCCAATCTGTGTTGATGCCTTGTTCATAGTTTCCACAGAAAATAGTGTTTACGATTACGTCTTTTTCGTTGGCATTTGTTAATGCTGTTCTGTAATTGTATTGACCTTGGTCAAATGGCTCGTTACCCGCAATAAAAATCATACGTAATAAATCTGGGTCCTTATTCCAAGGTAATTGGTGTAATGAAGTTTGTAGAACTTTACCGCAATATTCTTCTCCGCCATTGGTGGTTAATGAAAATAATTTCTCAGAAATTTCATCAAGATCGCTACTAAATGCTAGTACTTGTTGAATATATCCTTCTTCCGCTGAAAGATTATCATTGCCATATTGATAAAGAGCAATCTGTAATTTAGGTCTAGTTTCATTTCCGCATTTTGCTAAACTAAACTCATTTACAATATCCCAAAGTTGAGATTTGGCTTGGTTAATTAATCCGTCCATACTATTACTAGTGTCTAGTAGTAATGCTATTTGAACAGTGTTGTCTTTCTTCGGTTTTGGCGACTCGGTTGCCTGGGCTAATAATGTAATCGGTTTTTTCTTATTATTAGTAGTACAAGCAAATACCGTTGATAGTGTTAGGAATGCTATGGCTAAAGTTCCCATTAATTTGAAGATTTTCATATTTTTCAGTTTTAAATTCGAGGTTAAAACTAAAAGCTAATTAGTTTGTAAAATAAAAGTAATGAGTGAACGCACCTTCTCACTTAGTTAAGTAGTTCGCTGGGTTTGTTAACTCATTAAAGTGGTGATTAAAAGATGGATTTTGGAGTTTTTCATATTTTTTTGTGCCATATAAATCAGCTAAGTTTACAGTAAGCATTTCGAATGAAAAATTTATTGATCTACATATTACTCGGTTTTGTTTTGGGGACTTTTGCAAGTCATTCTCAAATACAAAATGGCGCTGTAAAGTTTAATTTAAAAGGTAGAGTTGAGGTAAAGAGTTCTGGAAAACCTATATCTGGAATATCTGTTTCAAATAATATGGGAAGTGTAGTCTTGACAAATGGACTCGGTGAATTTAATATAAGAACGTATATAGGTGATGAGCTTACTATTCAACATGAAAATATAGAGACGCTAAGATACAGGGTAAATAAAAATGATGATGTTCTTATTTTGGTAGAAGATTTTGATACATCTTCAATTAGTAGTAGATCTAAATCTGTACCCGATGTTTCTCTGAAACATCAATTATTACTAGATTCTGCAGAAAAGTACAAAAGTCAAAACATTGAAAAAAGTATCGATTATGTAGCGCAATCTATTAGTATATTGGGTAAGAGGGGGAGAAAGCAAGAGCTGGCAAAGTCTTTATCTAAACTTGGTGAAATATACCAATACCATAAGCAGTTAGATTTAGCTATCGATAATTATGAAGATGCGTTAGATGCCAATAAAACTATTGCAACCACTTTATTATTGGGTAGGGCCTATAATTTAACGTCGAGGTTTAAAGAATCGATTGAATTGTTGAATCCATTATTGGAAATCAAATCAATGCCACCATACCAAAGTGTTCAATTCTATGAATTACTTGGCGATGCTAAAAAAGGCGACAGTAATGTTTCTGAAGCTATTGAATTGTATAGTAGAGGCTTGTTGATTGCTGATAAGAATCAGATTACTTCGAAAATGACGGATTTGAATTCTAAAATTGCCGATACGTATTCTCAAAGTAATCAAACTATAGAGGCTGAGGCATATTATGGAAACTCACTCGAATTAGCCAGTCAACAAGCGCCTAAAAGAGCTTTACAGGAAAAGGAAAAAGTAGCGGATTTTTACAATGCAAAAAATAGGTATAGTGAAGAAATTACGATGCGTAAAAATAGCCTGCAAGAATTGAAAAAATTGAGCTCACCCAATGCAAGTATTTCAAAGCTAGAGCTGGGTGATACTATAACCTCGCAGCGTATAAATTATAAGATTGCGAATGCTTACATTTCTCAAGATAAGTATAACGAAGCTATTCCGTTTTTAGAAAGGAGTATTGTTGAGGCAGATTCAGAAGATGATCTCGTTGTTCAAAAAGATGCCACTAGAAAGCTATCTGAGGTTTATAAGGAAAAAGGTGATTTCACTAAGGCTTTAGAAACTTACCAGTCGTATGTTTCATTAGTTGATTCGTTATATGTTCGAAAGGAACAAGAAATATCAAGGGCAAATAGATTTAATAGAGAAATTGCCAACGCTCAAAATAGACTAACAGGACTAGAACAAGAGCGAGAATTGTCTCAAAGTAAATATGATTTGGCGTTAACCGAACAAGAGTTGGTGCAAGAAAGTAATAAACGGCAGCAATGGGTTATTTATTCTTTAATTTTCGGACTGTTGTTGACCCTTTTGGCGGCATTTTTCTTTTATCGAAGTAATCAGCAACAAAAATTGGCTAATAATTTATTGGCTTTAAAATCGTTGAGGTCACAAATGAACCCGCATTTTATATTCAACGCCTTAAATTCTGTGAATAATTTTATTTCTAAAAGTGATGAGCGTAGTGCAAATAGGTACCTAAGTGATTTCTCGACTTTAATGCGCTCTGTACTTGAAAATTCTGAGGAAGATTTTATTCCATTAGAAAAAGAGTTACAGCAATTAGAACTGTATATGAAATTAGAACATTCACGGTTTGAAGATAAGTTTGACTATAAAATTACTGTTGATGAACAAGTTCAAATTTCTAAGTATCAAATACCGCCAATGTTATTGCAACCCTATATTGAAAATGCCATATGGCATGGTTTAAGGTATAGAGAGACTAAAGGTTTGTTGTCGGTTTCGGTAAAAGAAAACACAAGCAATTCAATAGCTATATGTATAATGGACAATGGTATCGGTCGAAAGAAATCTGCATCCATCAAAACTCAAAATCAAAAGAAGCAAAAATCGAAGGGTATGGGTATTATAAAAAAACGTGTCGCGATTTTAAACGATATGTATTCAGACAAAGTTGATATTGAAATATCCGATTTAGAAAAGGATGGTTCAGGAACTAAGGTGCTTTTTATATTAAAAAAAGAAAAATGAGTTTGAAAGCAATTTTGGTCGAAGATGAGGCCAATAGTAGAGAAATTCTTAGGAATTACATAACCAAATATTGTCCGAGTATAGATTTGGTAGGTGAGGTGGCTTCTATACAAGAGGCACTAGTACTCATAGAAAAAAATAGTCTTGATATAGTTTTCTTAGATGTTGAGATGCCTTTTGGTAATGCGTTTGATTTATTAGACCAGTTACCCAATAGAACTTTTGAAACCGTCTTTGTCACAGCTTATGACCATTATGCAAAAGATGCGTTGAATAATCATGCTGCATATTATTTAACAAAGCCCATAAATATTGATGAATTAATTAATGCAGTTAATTATATAGAAGGTGTACGGGAAAAAGAGGCAAGTTTAGAGGGTGGGGTTTTAACATCAAAGTCAAAAGGCGTAGAAGGCAAGTTGACTTTGCCCCAGCAAGACGGATTTCAAATATTGAATGTTTCTGAAATTCTATATTGTAAGGCCGATGATAATTATACCGAAATTTATTTGCTGAACAAGAAAATACTCGTGAGTAAAACCTTAAAGTATTTTGAAGATGCTTTATTGGAATTTCCTTTTGCCCGTGTGCATAAATCGTTTTTGGTGAATGTAAATGAGGTGGTGAAATATAGAAAAGGAAAAGGCGGTAGTGTGGTTATGTCTAATGGAAAAGAGGTTATGGTGTCTGCATCTAAAAAGAAAGATTTTCTATCCTATTTTAATTAAAATAAAGAATAAAAAGTATGATAAAAGGTGTTAAGGGTAAAGAACCTGTAATAGGCGAAGATTGCTTTATTGCTGAAAATGCAACTATTGTAGGTGAAGTTATAATGGGTAAGCAATGCAGTGTATGGTTTAATGCCGTATTAAGAGGTGATGTACATTACATAAAAATGGGTGATAAGGTTAATGTTCAAGATGGGGCTGTTATTCATTGTACCTATAAAAAATCACCAACGACAATAGGTGATAATGTGTCTATTGGGCATAATGCTATTGTACATGGGTGTACCGTTCATGATAATGTGTTGATTGGTATGGGTAGTATTATTATGGATGATTGTATTGTGGAAAGTAATAGTATTATAGCAGCTGGTGCTGTACTTACTAAAGGTACTCATGTACCATCTGGAAGCATATTTGCGGGTATGCCAGCCAAGAAAATAAAAGATATTAGTCCCGAATTAAGTTCAGGAGAAATAAATAGAATTGCAGAAGCTTATACCATGTACTCTGGTTGGTTTAAAGAATCTGAATAAGTGTTATTCGTAGTTAGAATATTGGAGTCTGACTAAAATCCGTATTTTTGCCGCACCAAAACTAAAAGTTATGAACGCATATGTTTTTCCTGGGCAAGGTGCTCAATTTGTTGGAATGGGACTTGATTTGTATGAGAAATATCCTATTGCCAAAGAGTTATTTTTAAAGGCAAATGATATTTTAGGCTTCGATATTACAGAGGTAATGTTCAGTGGTACTGCAGAAGGATTAAAAGAGACGAAAGTTACACAACCTGCTATATTTTTACACTCTATTATCTTGAGTAAAGTAATGGGAGATTCGTTTCAGCCAGATATGGTAGCTGGTCATTCTTTGGGTGAATTTTCTGCACTTGTAGCGAATAATACGCTAAGTTTTGAAGACGGACTAAGGTTGGTTTCACAACGTGCTTTGGCAATGCAAAAAGCCTGTGAGCTTAAGCCTTCTACAATGGCTGCGGTTTTAGGTTTAGAAGATAATATAGTTGAAAAAATATGTGCAGAAACTTCAGGTATTGTAGTAGCTGCAAATTATAACTGTCCTGGTCAGTTAGTAATTTCAGGGGAGATAGCTGCGGTAGAGCAAGCTTGTGAGAAATTGAAAGAAGCAGGTGCGAGACGTGCATTAATGTTGCCGGTAGGTGGTGCTTTTCACTCCCCTTTAATGGAGCCTGCACGAGAAGAATTAGCAGCTGCGATTGACAATACTAACTTCGCAAACCCAAGTTGCCCTATTTATCAAAATGTGCCGACAACTGCAGTAAATAGTTCTGTTGAGATTAAGAAAAACTTAATGTTGCAGTTGACTGCACCTGTAAAATGGACACAGAGTGTTCAGCAAATGGTGAAAGATGGTGCTACAATTTTTACTGAAATAGGACCGGGTAAAGTATTGCAAGGTTTAGTAAGAAAAATTGAACCGTCGGTTACAACGCAATCCCCAGAGCTTACAGATTAGGCATTGTTTCCTTATTAGTACCATTTAACCCATAAATCCTTTTTTTGACTGTTTGTGAGCGGTTTACCTTGATTTTTTTGTAATATTGAGGCCCTTGTTTTTGGTTGGAAACGTTATCTGTTAATTCCAATTTGAAAATTGGAATTGAAAATTTGCACTATGAAAATGAAAATACTTTCAAGTTTCTTGAACACTACTGTAAAGACTATCTTTAACAGGTCTTTTTTGGTTTTTGGTTTGCTTTTCCTTTCAGTTTCACTAGGAGGTGTTTTCGGTCAAGTAACGGTATCCATTACTGCAGTTCAACCCAATGCCGATGAGGAAGGTCCCGTGAATGGTTCTTACCAAGTACTTGTGGATGGTGATAACTTTTCATTTTATGATGTATTTTTATCAATTGATGGTGCTAGCACTGCTGATGTTGGTGATGATTTTTCGGGGCTACCATCTTCAGTTCGAATATTAACCAATGGTGGTGGCTCTGGTACGGCTTTGGTTGGGGTCAGTGTTATCGATGATAATATTATCGAAAATACAGAGACCGTTGTATGGAGTATTGATTTGAATGGAGGTTATATGATTGATCCCGGAAATAGTTCTGCAATAGTTAATATTGTCGATAACGATGTAGCGGGTGTAAATGTAACTGCAATTAGTGGGAATACAGGTGAAGATGGAACCACAGCTTTCTTTACTGTAACTTTGGACAGCCAGCCTTCGGCACCAGTAACCGTTGCACTGACTAGTAGTAATACGGCAGAGGGAACCGTTCCCAATAACGTTATAATACCTGTTTCAAATTGGAATACAGGAGTTTCGGTCACTGTTACGGGAATAGACGACTCTATTATTGACGGAAATATTAATTATACAATTGTGACTGGGAATGTGACTTCAACGGATGCCAACTATGATGCTTTGGGTGGTGGTATTGTTGGAGATGTTTCTGTTATTAATATTGATGATGATCAAGCGGGTGTAAATGTCAATACTACAACAGGAATTACTACTGAAGGTGGAGGAACTACCGTATTTACATTTACGCTAACAAGCCAGCCAACAGCGGATGTTGAACTTGAAATTGACCAATATGATAATACGGAGACTGGTGGGCCGTCATCAATAACTATTACTCCAGCCAATTGGAATACCGGAGCTGATTTGCTCGTTACTGGCTTAGATGATGATATTATAGATGGGGATATTGATGATGATATTAGAGTACGAATATTAAATTCTGCGGATTCTGACTATGATTCCTTAAATAATGGGGACGTTCCGGATATAATGGTTACGAACCAAGATAATGATGTAGCCAGTATAAATATTTCACCAATAAGCGGAAACACTACAGAGGCAGGTGGAACGGCCACTTTTGCTGTTACTCTTGGCAGCCAACCGACCAATAATGTAACAATTGCGCTTTCCAGCAGTAATACTGGTGAAGGTACGGTTGCGGCTTCTGTATTAAAAACACCGGCCAACTGGAATACGAACACTACCGTCACGGTAACGGGCATCGACGATTCGGTCGTGGACGGGGATATAGGCTATTCAATTATCACTGGTAATGTTACCTCGGCTGATGCGAACTATAATGCTTTGAACGGTGCTGCCGTTGCTGATATTTCGGTCATTAATTCGGATAACGATGTTGTTGGGGTAAATGTTTCGGCGATTAGCGGAAACACGACAGAGGCAGGTGGGACGGCTACTTTTGCTGTTACTCTTGGCAGCCAACCGACCAATAATGTAACAATTGCGCTTTCCAGCAGTAATACTGGTGAAGGTACGGTTGCGGCTTCTGTATTAAAAACACCGGCCAACTGGAATACGAACACTACCGTCACGGTAACGGGCGTTGACGATTCCGTCGTGGACGGGGATATAGGGTATTCGATAATCACAGGTAATGTTACCTCATCTGATGTGAATTATAATGGATTGAACGAAACTACAATTGCAGATGTTGCGGTAACCAATGTAGATAATGATATTGCAACATTGACAATTTTAAATAATGCCCAAAATGAAGATGATGTATCAGGGAATTTAGTGTTTAATGTTGTTTTAGATATTGCAGTGGTTGGCGGTACACAAGTATCATACTCATTTTTTGATGATACGGCTACAGGAGGTGGTACAGATTATACTGGTACTCCCGGCAACTTGATTTTTACGGGTACAGCAAATGAAACTAAGACGATTACGGTACCTATTAATAATGATGCAGTTTTAGAAAATACAGAAACTTTTGAAGTTCAATTAGGCTTACCGACCAATAATGTACAGCTAGTAAATGGAGGTACAGCTATAGGTACAATAAATGATGATGATAATTGTGTTGCTGCGCCAGTTTTAGATGCATCTGTTTCTCCAATTTATTGTGTAGTTGATACGGGTAGTGCTTTTTCAGCCAATCTATTTGATTTCACTACGAGTATAGCTCCTAGCGGTACCGTTCTGACATGGAGTAGAGTTTCAAATCCGCTAACTATAACTTCTCACTTAAGCCCTGCAGAAGCTCAAAATATTAGCACACCGGCCTCCTATTATGGCTTTTTCTATGATGCGGCAAATAATTGTGCAAGTGGTAATATTGAAGTTCAAATTGTTCGAAATATTATTCCAGAAATACTTTCAATTACGGGTAATGAACGTTGTGGGCCAGGAACATTGTTATTAAGTGTTACGCCAAGTGATGGTGCTTCCGTTAATTGGTATGATTCTTTAGATGCAGTTACACCAATAGCAACGGGCGAAACATACACAACGCCATCTTTAACTGCAACAACTACCTATTATGTAGAGGCTACCGAAAACGAATGTACTACAGAAAGGCAACCAGTAATTGCTAGAATAGGATTTCAGGCAACTACAGGTACGGCACAAAATGGCGCTATTTGTAATGTTACGGCAAACGGACTAACGAGTATAGATTTAGATACTAGACTTACTGGTGCCGATCCTGGAGTTTGGGTATTCGTTTCGGGGCCTGAGACTAATATTAATATAAGTTCTACCAATGTTGTTGATTTTGAAGATTTGGCATCAGGAGCATATATTTTTAGATTTACAACTACAAATTCTACGGCACCTTGTGTGAACCCAACGGTAGAGGTGATAATTAATGTTAGTGATTGTGAATCGGATGACGATAACGACGGACTTTTAGGTGGTCAAGAAGTTGCCTTAGGCTTAGACCCTAACAATCCAGATACTGATGGTGATGGAATTGAAGATGGTGTAGAAGTTGGTCCTGATATAGCGAATCCGTTGGATGAGGATAGTGATGGAGTTATAGATGCTTTAGATTCAAATACGGAGGATACCGATAATGACGGAGTAAATAATCAACAAGATCCGGCCAATAACAATCCATGTATACCTAACCGTTTTAATGGGTTTTGTGATA
Source organism: uncultured Maribacter sp. (assembly GCF_963977385.1). Taxonomy (GTDB): domain Bacteria; phylum Bacteroidota; class Bacteroidia; order Flavobacteriales; family Flavobacteriaceae; genus Maribacter. The sequence goes on from NZ_CAXBOU010000004.1 coordinate 135,495, forward strand.
CAGATGGTGATGGTTTGTCCGATTTGGATGAACAAACAAATGGCTCTGATCCAGATGACCCTTGTGACCCTGTTGCAACACCAAACTGTGATGATCCAATAGATTTAGAAGTTTTGAAATCTGTGGATAATGAAGATGCACAAATTGGTGATACTGTTGTTTTTGAAATAACGGTTACAAACTTATCTGATAGAACTGCAAGAGCTATTGTCGTGGGTGATTTATTAGAGCTAGGATTTGATTTTGTTTCTAAATCCTCTCTTGATTATGATGAAGTTTCAGGTATGTGGAACATTGCGGAACTTGAAGCGGGCTTGTCTACAGTACTTACCATAACAGTTACTGTTTCTGAAGAAGGGCCATACGAAAATACGGCTACTTTGTTGGAGTCTATACCATCAGATGGCAATACTGCCAATGATGAATCTACTGTAACTTTAAATACAGAGGTGCCAGAAGGTGTTGATTTATTAGTTGAGAAAGAAGCGCGACCAAATAAGGTGTTGGTAGGTGATGAGGTGGAATTCATAATTAAGGTTACTAATATTTCTCAAACAGATGTAGTTACTGATATTATTCTAAACGATTTTATTTTAGTAGAAAACGGATTTGAGTTTGTTTCCGCAGAATCAGATTTAAATGGTGTATATGATGCCTCTACAGGAAATTGGACCATACCTTCACTAAACCTTGATGAAACTGCAACTTTGAGAATTATGGCGAGAGTTCCTCAAACTGGGGTATTCAATAATACAGTTAATCTTGTACGTTCTTCTCCAAGAGATGGTAACCCCTTGAACGATGAGGCTACTGTTGAAGTTGAGGTTATTGAAAAGAGTCAGGCAGACCCAGGATTCTTATATAATCAGTTCTCGCCTAATGGAAACAACCAGAACGAAATTTTGCGCATTAACCGTACAGATCCTGTTACACGGTTAGAGGTAACTTTGCAGTATAACATAAAGATTTATGATCGTTACGGTAATCTTGTGTTCGAAACTGAAAAAGTAAATGATGGCGATGTCTGGGATGGGACATACAAAGGTAAGGAAGTGCCTAGGGGTACCTATTTTTATATTATGAATTATAGTATTAATAACGAACCTGCAATTCTAGATAAGGGTTGGATACAGCTTATTAGATAAAATATATGATGGATTATAACTTTAATAAATCGAGTTATACTGTAGCACTTTTGCTATTTTCTCTGTTAGGCTTTAACACGTTTGCACAGAAAGAACCGCAGTATACTCAATACATGTATAATATAGGTAGTTTTAACCCAGCCTATGTCGGCACCGTTGAGACACCAGAATTATCTGGGCTTTATAGGGCGCAATGGATTGATATACCTGGTGCACCTAGAACCTTTCGTTTTGGTGCTAATCTGCCTTTTAAGAATGAAAAAGTTGGACTCGGGCTTAATGTTGTCAGTGATCAACTAGGGCCTGTTTCGCAAACCTATGCCGATATTTCGTACTCATACCAAGTGATGGTCTCAGATGAAACTAAATTATCATTTGGAATCGATGCTGGAGGTTCTTTTTTAAATGTTGATTTAACAAAAGGAACTTTTGAGAATCCAGGTGAAAATCTTAATGGTGAAATGTTAAGCAAGTTTTACCCTACCGTTGGTGCGGGAGCCTTTTTGTATTCTGAAAATTGGTATTTAGGAGCATCAGTTCCTAATTTCTTGACCGAAGGTGTTTATAATGATGATGTAGCGTCTATTGTAGAAGATAAATTACAATTCAATTTTATTGGAGGTTATGTTTTTGATTTGTCAGATAATCTTAAATTCAAACCTGCCTTTTTAATAAACACACTTGCAGGCTCACCAGTGAATGTGAACTTATCTAGTAACTTTTTAATTTCCGATGTATTCACCGCTGGCGTTTCTTATCGAATAGAGAATGCATTTAGTGGTTTGGCTGGTTTTCAAGTTTCAAATTCTATGTTTGTAGGATACTCTTATGATTATAACACAAATTTACTTGGTGAGTATAATAATGGGTCACATGAGGTTATCTTTAAATTCTATTTAGGTAGAGGTGGAGCGAACACTAGCAAGGATAGTAGTGACAAAAATTCAAAAGGTAAACCTAAACAAATTGATTCACCTCGATTCTTTTAAAGTGCACGAACATGAGAGTTAAATTAATCATAATATTACTAGTTTTTGTTCCATTGATGGTTTCGGCGCAGGATAAAAAATCCAAAGCTGATAATCTATATTATGGCTATCAATATCAAAAAGCAATAGCGCAGTATAAAATTGAAATGGAGAAGAATCCGTTAACAAATCACCAGTTATTAAATCTTGCGGACTCTTATTTTAATACAGGTGCGTTTGATGATGCTTCAGAACTCTATTTAGAGGTAAATAAGAACGATACTATTATGTCGGTTAACCGATTTAATAAAATGTTGCAAAGTTTATCTAAAAACTCTGAAAGAGATAGAGTAAAGACCTTTTTAAGGTCAAAAGCAGCTATGTTGTCTCCTGAGCTTTTAGAGAATGCAGAGTTCAATTACAGCCTTTTAGATATTCCTGCTTCAAACGATAATAGTTTAATTAAAGAAACGGCTATTAATAGCCCGCAAGGTGACTTTTCACCGGCTTTTTATAAGAATGGTTTACTTTTTAGTAGTAGTAGAGTACAGAAATCAAAAAGCGTATATGAACCCACAGGAGATTCTTATTTAGATATTTACTCTGCGAGGTTGACATCAGATAATAACTTGGTAGATGTAGCCGTTTTTAGTGAAATACCTGAGACAAAATTTCATAAATCAACGCCATTTTACTCTGATAAATTAGCTACATTTTTCTACATTTTGTCGAATACCGAAGATGAAGAACTGAGTTACGATGAAAATGGTAAGAATGCATTGGCAATTGGAACATTAACTGATAGTGGCCGATTTAGATTTATATTAAAAGACCTAAGTACATCTTTTTATTATCCATATTTTGATGACAAGTCAGAAAGGTTATATTTTGCTGCCAATTTCGATGATAGTTATGGTGGTACAGATTTATACTATGTGTATACCAATAACGGTCAAATAATGTCTGCGCCAGTTAATCTTGGACCAAGAATAAATTCTCCAGGCAATGAAATATCTCCGTTTATTTTTGATGGAAGTCTGTATTTTTCTTCAGATGTTTTTTACGGACTTGGCGGTATGGATGTTTATAAGTCAAATATTATTAGTTCTGATTCTTTTACCATACCGGTAAATTTAGGAGAAGGCATAAATTCCACAAAAGATGATTTCGGATTTATTATAAAAGAAAATGAAAATAAAGATTGGTCTGGCTATTTTGCATCAAATAGAAAAGGTGGTAAAGGTGGTGATGATCTTTATAGTTTTTCATTAAAGAATGCGCCAGGGTTAAAGACATTTTCTTTAAGAGGAAAGGTTGTTAATCTTAAGAAAAAGGTTGGTCTAGGGGAAGTACAAGTTAGGTTATTAAATCATGAGGGTGTATTGTTAAAGGAGGTGAATTCTACGGTTGAAGGTGATTTTAGAATTGAAATTCCGTGGCAAAAACAAGTGACTATTCAGGCTGTAAAGGATGGTTATTCTATTTTCTCTACTTCTTATTCAGAAGAAGGTATGGAAGAGATTCAAACCAGTACCTATGTTTTAGGACTTGCGAAGTTGGAAGATTTAGTTTTAGAAAGTGAAGGGAAAACTATATTGAAACTTGACAAGTTTTATTTTGATAAAGGAAAGGCAGGTTTAAATGCTCAGGTAGAAACAGAATTGAAAAAAGTTGTTGATGCGGTGTTGCGTTTTCCTCAATTAAAATTAAAGATCGAAACATATACAGATAGCAGAGGTAGTAATTCATATAATAAGAAACTATCACAAGATAGATCCAGTGTTATAAAGGATTATTTACTGAAAAATGGTCTGACTTCAAATAATATTGTTGATGCAATAGGTTATGGAGAAGAGATGATAAAGAATAATTGTACAAATGGGGCCTATTGCCTAGATTTTCTTCACAAGCAAAATGAACGTACTTTATTTGTTGTGGTTAATCCATAAGTTTAAGTACTCTAATTAAAAAATTACTATATAAAAATAGTAAAGAGAAAAACAAGTCAAAAAGACTATTCCTATATAGGTTAATAATTTCAAGTTCTTACTCGGCCAATATTTTGGGTCAAGGTCTTTACTCGTCACATTTCTTAAATTCATATAACCGATTAGTGGTGCCGCTATAAAAGAAACGAAGGTTGCTAAAGCAACCAGCTTACCCATATTTGCGCCAAAAGCAGCAATTACTATAAAGTTAATAATAGCTAGAAGACTCACTCCAATGGCAAATGCCAGTTTGGTATTATTAAATTTCAATTCGGGTTCTAAAAGGGCTATTATGTCCAAACTAACTCTGGTTATAGCATCATGAGCGGTCATACATGTACTGAACATAGTAGCAAATGCAGAAATAGCTATAAATATGTAAGCCCATGACCCAATATGTTGGGTAAACAATAAGACTACTTGGTCGGCAAAATTAACGGCATTATCACTTAATTGTATGTTTGTGCCATAGAGTGTGAACCAACCAATAATCATAAATAAAACCGCTAGTACAGCAGTGATTCCGTACCCAATATTGAACTCTTGTAGTGATTCTTTTAAACTTGGTTTCTCTTGATTTTTCCATTTCTCAATACTCCATAGACTTACCCAGCTTGAGGCTTCGACCGCTGTAGGCATCCAGCCCATTAAACCAATTAAAAAAAGAATACCAACCTCGTTGAAAATAGGGGTAGGTTTAAAATCGGGAACATGAGCAACAGGACCTTGTAGTATTACTAATGCTGTTGTGATTACTAATGCAATAAAAAGAATACTAACCACGAATTTTAGACTGATTTCTAAGAACTTGTATTTTCCAAAAATTAGAATAACGGTTATAAGTATAAAAAGCCAAAGGGCGACAGTTGCAATCGAACTAGTGTTGATATCAAATAGGTTTATTAACAAGCCAGCTGTAACTGTATATAAGGCAGCTAAAATGGTGAAAGTCGAAAACAATGTAATGCCTGCGTAAAACCACAGATAGCTTTTACCGCGGTTTAGATAGCCTTCTATTAAGGTTTTATTGGTGGCACTAGTATAGCGCACTCCAAATTCAAAAAATGGATATTTTAAAATATCAGCTAATATTATGGGGATAATCATCATCCAACCATATTGTGCGCCAGCCTTTGTGGATAGAACTAAATGGGAAGTTCCTATAGCCATACTAGCAAATAACAATCCTGGGCCTAAATTTCTTAGTAGAGTTTTTGTTTTTGACACAGTTTATAGGATTAGTTGGTTCCTATAAATTTAAACTATTTAATTTGTATTGGATCTCCATAGAATTTAGGTTGTGTATTTAGTAGGACGTCTATAAATACCTTCACGCGAGCGAAATATTCCCTTAGTTGTACCTTCATCCCTTGAGATGTGGATAAGTCTTGGGCATTAAAGCCAATTGCGTTTAACCCTTTTTGTTTGGCTATATATATAGCCCTTTCGTTATGGAATTTCTGTGATATTACAGTAACGTTATCCAGGCCAAAAATAAATTTTGCACGAACCATAGAATCTAAGGTTCGAAAGCCGGCATAGTCTAAGAAAATAACGTGTTCTGGTATACCTGCCTTGATTAAATCTTTTTTAATCGTATCTGGCTCATTGTAATAGATGGTGCCATTATCACCACTAACCAATATAAATTTAATTTTATGTGCTTTGTAAAGCGTTATCGTAGCGTCTATACGGTGCGTGTAGTAAGGGTTGGACGAGCCATTTGATGTTCGGCTAGATGTGCCTAATATGAGTCCTACTCTGTTTGTAGGTATTGCGTTAATGTCAGAATACGTTTTGTCTTCAGTAGTGTTTGAAATAATAAAATTGCAGGCCAAAATCACTAGTACAAGTGCTAGACCTAACGCACCTAAAATTTTAATAATTTTTCTTAGCATGTAATAAAGTCAAGTTTAAAGGTAAGAAATACCGAATGGCTTTGAGTTCTATTGATTTAAAAAGTCATAGGTTAATTATAAAAAATAGATTTAATAAAAAACCCTAGAAAATCAAAGGGAATATGGTAAAAAGAAGTGGTAGCTTAATTATTATGCTTTATAATAAGTCGAAAGATTAGTGGTTTGTGATAAGAGGGTAGTGTTGTCTTTAGTTGCCCTCATTTTTTATACTGTTATTTAGTTGTTAGTTATTGTTATAAAAAAACGAGTAAGCTCTTCAAATATTGGCTTTGTGGTATAGTGGTATTTATTTTTTTAGTTCATATTAACGATTAGATATAACATATTTTATAACAGGACTTCAAATCCGTGTAAACCAAATCTAAAATGAAGAGCGCAACATATTGCAGTGCATAAAGAAACCCGTCGGAGTAACTTAATTGTTTTTCTATGTTAAATGATAATATTTAGTTTTAATAATCTTATTTGAAATTGTCTTAAGGTACAAGTATATTTTTAGAAGTGAGAAATTTGTTTAGTTACTAAATACGGAAAAAGCTATGAAAATCATGTTGTGTCTTTAGTTTTGTAATCCAATAATTTGCAATACTTATAGTAGAATTTAAAGCAATATTATTTTAAATCTTGTTTAACTAGATTTTCATTGCCTAACAGAACGAAACTATCTTTATTGCCAATTAATTCCATTGCAACTAATATTTCATCATCGTTTTGGTCAAGGAGTTCAATGATTTTGTCATCAAAAAAATTCAACATATTTTGAAACGCTTCTTTAATTGTGATGTCTGTACCTAAAAATTCTTTAATACAATAGTTTTCACATTCAATATAGATGTGATTAAATTCTTCAAAGGTTACACAAGTTTCATTAATACATCCTATAAAGGCATAACAACCATCATCAACTATTTTATCTCCTAATTTAATACCGGTATCACAAGCAGGTGTATAAAACAAAGATTTCTTAAAATGAGCTACGTTTTCAATATCTACAAATGATTCATTATCAGTTAATAATTGAGATTCATTTCCATGAGATAATCCTATAAAACCAAATTTATCATGATTTAAGGATCCAATTAAATTGATGACATTTACTTCTGTACAGTCTAAACCTCTTATAGGGAATATTGTAACATCGCTAATTGCTGAGAAATAGGTAGTAATATCTTGATAACTGAGATTAAAGTAATCACCTAACAATACATCATTGTCATCATAACTGACAATTAAATTAATCATCCAATTTTAATTTTTGTCTACTGAATAATTCAATAGCTAGTTTTAATAAATTTTTTTCAAACGTTATACCTATATCTGTTTGCTTTCTTATGCTTTCAAGTAATTCATTCATTGTATAAGTACTACCGTCTTTAGTTTTGAGAATTACTTGGTCTCTTTTTTCGATTGGATGTCTAACTATCCATTCTTCAATAACAGCGTCTACTCTTACATCAAGAACTTTAACAGCTTCATCAATGAGATTAACTATTTTACTATAATCTGCTGTAAAACTTTCAAGTTTGAAAAGGTCTTTATTTATTAATTTCTTTAATACCTCACCATCGATTTCTGAAATTTTACTAACGGTAACTAATATAACATACACTAATGAGGTTTCTTCTCTAATTTTTTCAAAAACCTCAATACCATCAATTTCTTTTCCATCATGAAAATTCCTATCCAGCAAAACAACCATTTTTTTACCAAGATTATTTAACACATAATCCAAGCCTACTTGGGAATGTCTAAATAATATCACATTAGATTCGCCATACTTCATCTTCAAACTAACCATTATCGGGGAAGTATTATTTTCTTCATCAAAAATGTCATCGTGAATAACCACAATTTTAGTTGGAACTAATTGATTCATTTTTTATTTATTATTAAATGGAATAGTTATTTTAAAAGTAGCACCTGTTGGTTTAAATTCATTCTCAATAACTTCAATTTTTCCGTTAAGTGCCAGTATTTGTTTCTCTACAATATATAAGCCAACACCAGCTCCTCCTTGTTCTGCAGTTCTAGTATTATAAAGACCAAAAATCCATTCTTTATCATCCATATCTAAACCATAGCCGTTATCAGAAAAATAAATTATAAAACTATCTGTATTCAAAAATCCAGTACATTTAATTTTTTTGTCTTGAGTATCTTTAAGAGCTTTTATAGAATTTGAAACTAAATTTTGAAAAATATCTTGAAAAGCATTTTTATTTGTTTCTATTACGAAGTCATCTTTAATATCAACTTCTAAATCAATCCCTTCTTTTTTAAATACTTTTTGATACTGGTCTTTAAGTAAAGATGTAATAAGTTTTGATACATTAAATTCTTCGTAATTTGAAGGGTCAACATTTGCAAAATTTAGCATAAAATCTGTAACAGATAACAGTGCTTCCATTTCCGTGTAAATTAAAACAGCATATTGTTTGAAATATTTATCTAATTTTGGATTTGGATAATTGAGCTTAAAAAATTCCCCTAAGTGTTTCACTTTAGCTATAGAAGTTCTTACTGCATGGGTAATTAAGGTTGCAAACTCCTGCATTGAAACAATACGATATAATATTTTTTCTTTTCGTTCAACTTCCTTTTGAAACTTTTTCTGTTCTGAAATGCCTTTGCTTATCGCTTGATGTAATCCTTTTGCTTGTTCCTTTAATCGAACTATATTTTCCTTAGCTTTTGGGTTGGTTTTTTCAATTGCTTTCTCAATTTTCTGTAATTCCTTTTCAAAGGTTTTTACATCCGAACTTGCATCAATTAACTTATTTTCTACATCACTTCTTTTAATTATTCTTTCGTGTTTTTTTAAATCTTCAAATGCTGAAAGTTGTTTGATTATAAACTCCTTTAATTTTCTATACTCTGCATTATCTATAAAATTTTGCCTATTTGTGGCGTCAATTATTAGTGGATTATCTTTTTTAGTTATATCTAATATGCCTATAACCTCCCTTGTTCCTACTGTATCAAAAGCACCGCTATAACGTCTTTTGTCTAATCCTAGAATATCTCTTTTTTTATCAAGTGCCTCTTCATATTCGGCGAAAGGGGTAGCTATTATGCCATCTCTATAAATTTTAATTCCATCAATACGAGTATCATCATTTTTATAAGCCGCTCTATATTTTCTCTTAGCACTCTCATTAAAGTGGTATATTTTCAACTTGACTTTTCCGAAAATTTGTTTCGGAATTAAAGTTTTATTAATTAAACCTGTATCGTTATTAAATATTAAAGATTCTTGCATCCCCTTTGCTTCATTAAATTCAATTTCAGCATAATGCGAATAATATTTAACAGGGTCAGCTTCTACAAATCTGTTGCTATATGTAGAAAAATCATTAGAATGGATAAAAATATCAAAAGGAGGGTTGACAGGATAAAAAGGAGAAACAAGCTTTGATAATTCTTTATATAACCGTTCCAAATCATTTGTAGTCCAAATATCATAAATATTTGTGATAACAATTTTAGTTCCTTTTTCATTTTTAGAAGCAGGCTCATAATTGTACTTGTTTTCTACATCTGTAAATAATGAAAGTTGTCCCTCATTAGAATCCTCAGAAAGCTTTTCATACTCATCCCAATTTATATTTACACAAAGCCAATTTTCATCTCCTAATTGCTTAGTTTTAATTTGAACGCGCTCACCAAGTTTATCCACTGCAAATCGTCCCACTCCTTTTTCACCTACAAACTTTCTCTTATATGGTGGGTCAGAATAAAGTTGGGCACGTTTACTATTGGTGCCTACCACCATCCACTTATCTTGAATATCTTTAAAAGACATTCCTGTTCCATTATCACTAATAATGATTTGACCATTACTAGGGTTTTCTGCTATATCAAAAAAGGAAACTGTTACTGTTTCGGCATTAGCATCATAAGAATTTTTTACCAACTCAAATACTGCAGTAATTCTATCAGTGATAAGTTCCCTTCCTAAAAGGCGAAACGCGTTAACGTCTACTCTCCATTTTAATGATTGGTTAACTTCTTCTATATTATTAGTTGTTTTCAATCTGTTCAATATGATTTTTTATACTTTGAGCAATAGCTATCCCTAGTCCTACAGGAACAGCATTTCCAATTTGTCTTGCGATAGCAGCATTGGACATTTGACTATTAGGGTCAATAAAATCATAATTTTGGGGAAAACTTTGAATTAATGCAGCTTCTCTTAAAGTTATTGCTCTGTCCTGTTCAGGATGACCAAACCTACCATTACTCAGTCCAATACAATATGTTGTCATCGTAGGTGCTACTTCATCCCACTTCATTCTACCATATACACTTTTGAAACCTTTGCCACTTTCCTTTTTATGGCACTCTAATATTAAGCTTTCATCCCAATCATTCCAATTTCCTCCTGGTTTTGTTGCTTGAATTCTTTTCTTATTTAAAGGGGTAAGCTTTCTAGCTCTATGGAGTTGGTCATTGGGATGTGGGACACCATCTTCTACAGGTGGTAAATGACCAATAGCTTCTTTTACAGTTACATATTGATTATTACAAACTGTTTTGTCTATTAAATCAATTTTACCATATTTAGAGCCAAACAAAACTAGTCTTTTCCTTCTTTGTGGGACACCATAATCTTGCGCATTTACAATGTACCAAGAAACTTTATACCCTTTACCCTCCAGTTTTGATTTGAAATCAGTAAAAACTTTACCTCCATTAAATTTTAGTAGGAGAGGTACGTTTTCCATAGACACAATTTCAGGCTCAGTTTCATCAACTAACTTAGCAAATGAATACAATAGTTTCCATTTTTCATTTTTAGAACTATCCTCATTATCCTTTACTCCTTTCCGATTGTAGATAGAAAATGGTTGACATGGAGCGCAACCTACTAAGATTTTTCTTTTATCCCCCTTATAAACAGATTGCAGTTCATTGCTAGTTAATGTAGTAATATCTCTATGGTAAAATTTAGCATTATTGTTTTTCTCAAATGCATATTCGCAAGTTTTATCAAAATCAATTCCTGCATCCACTATAAATCCTTCTTTCACTAAGCCATGGGCAAGTCCCCCAACCCCGCAAAACAAATCAACTATTGAAAAATCATTTATTTCCACTCTAGGTGTTATTTTATATACCAACAAATATATAAATAAAAACCTCGAAATTTTTTCGCGTAGTTACCGTACATTTATAGTACATAATTATAAATAAAAAACCCTTGAAAATCATAAGATTAACAAGGGTTTTGGTACTCGAGGCGGGACTTGAACCCGCACGCCCCAAAGAGCACAGGATTTTAAGTCCGGCGTGTCTACCAATTCCACCACTCGAGCATATTTGGCATTTGAATAAAAAATGCTGATTAACAACATTTTCTGAGCGAAAAACGGGATTCGAACCCGCGACCTCCACCTTGGCAAGGTGATGCTCTACCCCTGAGCTACTTTCGCAATTTTAATGAACGTGCATCTCTTAAAAGATGCGGGTGCAAATTTAATACAATTCTGTAAAAACCAAAGTAATTTTAAGCAAAAGAATAAAAAAAATTAAGAGGTTGCCTTCTTGTCCTTGGTTAACAGCCTTTTAATCTCATTTAACTTCATTAAAGCCTCTACTGGAGTAAGGGTATCAATGTCTAAATGAGTGATTTCTTCCTTTATTTCTTCTAATAAAGGGTCATCTAAATTAAAAAAACTCAATTGCATTTCATTAGAAGTAGTTTTAAGCTGGTCACCAATTTCTTCGTTAACGTGCTTATTTTCTAGCTTCTTTAAAATTTTATTTGCCTTTTGTATTACTTGTTGTGGCATACCTGCCATTTTCGCAACATGAATACCGAAGCTATGCTCACTACCACCAGGCACCAATTTTCGAAGAAAGAGAACAGTATCTTTCAATTCTTTTATAGAAACATTAAAATTCTTAATGCGATTAAAGGTGTTGGTCATCTCATTAAGTTCGTGATAATGTGTTGCGAACATTGTTTTTGCCCTGGCCGGGTGTTCATGTAAGTACTCTGAAATGGCCCAGGCTATTGAAATACCGTCATAAGTACTGGTGCCTCTGCCGATTTCATCTAGTAGAACAAGACTGCGATCAGAAAGGTTATTAAGTATTGATGCGGTTTCGTTCATTTCAACCATAAACGTAGATTCTCCCATCGAAATATTATCACTAGCGCCAACACGGGTGAATATTTTATCTACAACACCTATTTTGGCACTTTCAGCCGGTACAAAACTTCCCATTTGAGCAAGTAGCACAATTAACGCGGTTTGCCTTAATAATGCGGATTTACCACTCATATTCGGCCCAGTAATCATTATGAACTGCTGGTTTGATCGGTCTAACTCTAGGTCATTGGTAATATATTGTTCCCCTAAAGGCAATTGTTTTTCAATAACAGGGTGTCTTCCATCTTTAATCTGTAAATCGGTAGAATCGTTAAGGTCTGGACAGTTATAAGCATTTTCTTTTGCCAACTGGGCGAATCCGCAAAGGCAATCAAGTTGTGCGATAAGATATGCGTTGTTTTGTACTGGGGCAATATATTCTTGCATCCAAACTACCAATTGTGAAAATAGTTGTTGTTCTAAACTTGAAATACGATCTTCTGCCCCTAGTATTTTTGCTTCATACTCTTTTAGCTCATCAGTAATATAACGTTCAGCATTAACTAAGGTCTGTTTGCGTATCCAGGTATCTGGCACTTTATCTTTATGGGTGTTTCTTACTTCGATATAATACCCAAAGACATTGTTAGATGCTATTTTTAGTGAGCTTATGCCAGTTGCGGCAGTCTCTCTTTCTAACATGCTGTTTAAATAATTTTTACCCGAGGTCGCTAATCCTCTAAGCTCATCTAATTCTTCAGAAAAACCTTTTGCGATAGTGCTACCTTTTAAAATATTGACAGGTGCTTCTTCGCTAAGCATTTCTTTTATTTTTGCTCTTAGCAGGTCACAAGATTGTATTTGATTACCTGTTAATGCTAAAGATTCATTTTTAGAAGCTGTTGCTAGTTGTTTAACCGGTATTAAAGCTTCTAATGAGTTTTTAAGCTGAACAACTTCTTTAGGGTTGACTTTGCCTGTAGCTACTTTAGAAATTAAGCGTTCTAAATCACCCATCTGTTTAATGTGGTGCTGAAATTTTTCAAGAACTACTTCCTCCTTATATAAAAATGAAACTATTTGTTGTCTTCTTTTAATCTTCTCAAGATTTTTTAAGGGTAAGGCTAGCCATCTTTTAATCATACGGCCGCCCATTGGTGAAATGGTCTTGTCGATTACATCTAAAAGTGTTACCGCATTTGCATTCGTAGAATGGTATAGTTCTAAATTTTTGATGGTAAACCTATCCATCCATATATAATCATCTTCGGCAATTCGCTGTAATTTCGAAATGTGCTGTAATTGACGATGTTGCGTCTCACCTAAGTAATGTAATATCACACCAGATGCAATAACACCACAATTCAAATGATCAACACCAAATCCTTTTAAGGTTTTAGTGTTAAAATGTGAAGTAAGATTTTCTAGGGCATAATCTTCTTGAAAAACCCAATCCTCTAAATGAAATAGATGATAATTTTTACCAAAAACTTCAGTGAACTCTTTTTTATGAGCTTTAGAAATTAAAATCTCATTCGGAGAAAAATTCTGTAGTAATTTATCAATTTGTTCTTCACCACCTTCCGAGGTTAAAAATTCGCCTGTAGATATGTCAACTAAAGAAATTCCAATTTTCTTTCTTCCAAAGTGAATTGCGCAAAGAAAATTATTAGTTTTTGAATGAAGTATGTCGTCATTCATTGCTACCCCAGGGGTTACCAATTCAGTAACACCTCTTTTGACAATGGTTTTGGTTTGTTTAGGGTCTTCGAGCTGATCACAAATGGCAACACGTAGACCTGACTTTACTAATTTAGGTAAATAGGTGTTTAATGAATGATGAGGAAAACCCGCTAATTCGGTTCGTTCACCACCATTATTTCTGCTAGTAAGAATGATTCCTAAAATGCGAGAAGCTTTAACAGCGTCTTCACCAAAGGTTTCATAAAAATCACCTACTCTAAAAAGTAATAATGCATCAGGATATTTAGTCTTGATGGTATTATACTGCTTCATTAAAGGTGTTACCTTTTTTGTCTTGCTTTTATCCGCCACTTTATCTTTATCTCATTAATTTTGCACCCTCACGAAAGTATGATTTTATCCATGGATTTTAAATCATTGTTGATATTTGCCGATAAGTTTATCATATTGAATTGTCTATAGAAATTTAAATTAAAGCATGAGGAAATTACGAAATGAGGAGCTAGATAGAAAAGATGTTGCGGAGTTTAAACTTGCCGGTAAAACTCCGATAATTATTGTTTTGGACAATATTCGTAGCTTAAATAATATTGGTTCAGTATTTAGAACAGCAGATGCTTTTTTGGTCGAAAAAATTTATCTGTGCGGTATTACGGCAAAACCACCTCATAAAGATATTCATAAGACCGCTTTGGGTGCCACTGAAAGTGTAGATTGGGAGTATGTGCCTGAGACCATTGATTTAGTGGAAAAGCTAAAAAATGAAGGTTGTCACGTTATATCGGTTGAACAAGCAGAGAATGCTACTCAATTAAATAATTATTCACCCGCGAAAGATAAAAAACAGGTTCTTATTTTTGGTAACGAAGTGAAAGGGGTTGCACAAAATGTTGTTTCCGCAAGTGATGAAATTTTAGAAATACCTCAGTTTGGAACAAAGCATTCTTTGAATATTTCGGTTAGTGTTGGTGTTGTAGTGTGGGATTGCTGGAATAAATTAAATGCATAAAAAAACCTGGTCAATGACCAGGTTTTCAAGTATAGTTTGAGTTAGTTAGTTGCACTTGTGCTGTTGCAATTAAGTGAATCCTTTTCATTTACGCAAGAAATCACACAATATTTTGCACTATAGTGATGATAATGCAAAGTCTTCAATCTTTGTTAAGATTGTTTTATAATCACTATCATGACTTACAAAATCTAAATCGCTAACATCTATAACTAGCTGATTTTCTTTGGGATAGGTCTTTAAAAAATCAAAATAACCTCTATTTATTCGTTCTAAGTAAGAGAGCTCAATATTTTGTTCATAATCCCTGCCGCGCTTCTTTATTTGCTCTAAAAGGCGTTCTGTGGTTTGATACAGATAAACGTATATTCTTGGTTTTTTAACCTCCTTGTACATGAAATTGAAAACTTTGCGATAAAGCTCAAATTCGTTTTGCTGTAAGGTGACCTTTGCGAAAATTAATGATTTATAGATGTCATAATCACTAACCATAAAACTTTTGAAAAGATCAAGCTGATTTGTGTCTTCCGTAAACTGTTGGTAGCGATCGGCTAAAAAAGACATCTCTAGTGGAAAAGCATATCTAGCCTGGTCCTCATAAAAACTTGGTAAAAACGGATTTTCAGCAAATCGTTCCAATATTAATTTTGCATTAAAATCATCTGATATTTTAGTAGCTAAGGTTGTTTTACCGGCGCCAATATTACCTTCAATAGCCACGTATTCGAAACTGGCAAAAAACGTATGTCTATTTTTGAAAAGTTTTTTAATTTGTTTAGTGATGATGCTTTTGTCTTTACATTCTTGAAGCAAGTTCCTAGTATCCTTATTTAATATAGGGTGATAGTATTGGGGAGAAATATCAGCTAATGGCTTAAGAATAAATTTACGGTCTTGCAATTTTGGGTGCGGTATCGTTAAGGTTTCTGTTTTAATAATATCATGTTCATAGTAGATTATATCTAGGTCTAGCGTTCTGCTTTGATAACTATGGCTTTCGGTTCTTTTTCTTCCAAAACTTTTTTCAATCGTTAATAGTTTGGATAACAATTCTTCAGGTGAAAGAAGTGTTTGTATTTCAACACACGCATTTAGGAAGTCTTCACCTTCGAAACCCCATGAAGGTGTTTCATAAACGCTAGAAACCTGTCTAATATCACCTGCTTTATTGTCAATTTCGAAAATGGCTTTTTGTAACAGAATTTCTCTGTTTCCTAAATTACTACCAATAGATAAATATGCTGTTTTGTACACTCCCATAATATTGGAACAAAATAACTAAAACATATTCACATTGGTTATCTTTGTTAACTATTTAAAAGAAAGATTTGCATGAATTTTTTGAGAAATTTTTTAGCTTCTATTTTGGGTTCCTTATTCGCATTCGGAATCTTATTTGTTATGTTTTTAATATTTGTCACGCTTGTAAGTAGTGGGGAAGATACTGTTGCGGTGAAAAATAATTCAGTATTAGAGCTTCAGTTACAACGTCCTATTTCAGACTATACAGGCACAAACGAGCTTAATCCCTTTTCTGGCATCTTTGAACAAAAGCAGGGTTTGGATGAGATTATTCATGCCATTGAGGTAGCGAAAAATGATGATCGCATAAAAGGAATTAGTATTAACAATAATTTTATTATCGCTGGGTTGGCCCAAACACAAGCGATTAGAGAGTCATTAGAAAATTTTAAAACTGAAGGTAAGTTTATATATGCATATGCAGATTTTTATATGCAACGCGATTATTATTTAGCAAGTGTTGCTGATTCAATTTTTATGAACCCTGTGGGTGTGTTAGATTTTAAGGGGCTTTCTACTGAAGTTCTGTATTATAAGAAATTGCAGGAAAAGTCGGGTGTGAAAATGGAGGTGATTCGCCATGGTAAATATAAAAGTGCGGTAGAACCTTATTTAGAGAATAATATGAGTAAGGCGAACAGAAGTCAATTGTCTTCTTTGCTTCAGTCGCTGTGGAATTCTATGGTAACTGATATTTCACATACAAGGGGTATTTCAGAATCTGATTTAAATATCATTGCTGACACTTTGGGTGGTAGATCTCCTAAATATGCCAAAATATCTGGGCTTGTCGATGATGTTGTTTTTTATGATGAGTATGAAGCTAAATTAGCTAAAGCATTAACTATTAAGAAAGACGATAAAATCAATATTAGTACGCTAGATGATTATGTGAAATATTCTAATAAAAAGATTTTGAAATCTGGTGATGATAAGATTGCAGTTGTTTTTGCTCAAGGAGAAATTTTTTACGGTGAGGGTGGTCCAAATATTATAGGACAAGGAATTATCAATGAAGCTTTAATAAAGGCAAGAGAAGATGAAAGTGTTAAGGCTATTGTATTAAGAGTAAATTCTCCTGGAGGTAGTGCTTTGACTTCAGATATTATTTGGAGAGAAGTGGCGCTTACTAAAAAAGTGAAACCAGTAATTGTTTCTATGGGTAACGTTGCAGCATCTGGTGGGTATTACATTGCAGCTGGTGCAGATAAGATCTTTGCTGAACCAACTACAATTACAGGTTCCATTGGTGTTTTTGGTACAGTACCGAATTTGACTGAACTGGCAGATAATATTGGAATAAATGCAGAACAGGTTGGTACCAATAAGAATGCCGTTGAATATTCTTTGTTCGAACCGATGCAAGAGAGTTTTAAAAATCAGATTCAAGAAAGTATAGAAGATACATATCAAACATTTCTACAACGTGTATCTGAAGGTCGAAATATGACCATGGCGCAAGTAGATAGTGTTGCTCAAGGTCGCGTTTGGAGCGGTACTGAGGCATTGCAGATAGGGTTGGTAGATGAGCTGGGTAATTTAGATGATGCTATTTCAGCCGCTGCAGAGATTGCTTCTTTACAGTCTTATGGGGTGAAGAAATTTCCAAAATATAAAAGCGGATTTGAACGTTTCATGGAAGATTTGGAAGGAGCTAGTGTACAACTGAAAGAAAATTTAGTGAAAAATGAAATTGGAGATGAAGCTTATTTGATTCTTAAAGAGTTGAAGTCATTCAAAGAACAAAAAGGGATACAGGCTAGAATGCCTTTTGCTTTGGATATTAAATAAACTATGACCTTAAAGGATAGGAAGCTAGCACAGCGTATTTATTTGTATTTAGGGGCACTGTTTATTACTTCCTTAGTGGTATCAAATCTCATATTTCAAAAATTTATTTATTGGAATCCGTTTGGTGACTTTACGGTATTAGGTGTTTCACTCTTTGAGGTTTCTGTTGGTATTTTACCTTACCCAATAACTTTTTTAATTACCGATCTTATATCAGAGATATATGGTAGAAAAATGGCAAATCAAATAGTGACTGCCGGTATTTTCGCTTCTTTCTTTTCAATGAGTATTATTTTGCTAGCAGAAGCGGCTCCTGCAATACCATCTTCACCAATAGATGACCAAACCTTTACTCAGGTTTTTGCTTTATCACCCATTGCTGTATTAGCTTCAATGATTGCTTATTTATTAGCGCAATATGTTGATGTTGCAATTTATCATTTTTGGAAAAAATTGACTAATGGAAAGTATTTATGGTTACGTAATAACTTTTCAACATTTCTTTCACAATTTCTAGACACGTTTACCGTTGTGGGTCTGTTATGCGTATTTAAAGTACTACCGTGGGAACTATTTTTCGGACTAGTGGTAAGCGGATTTATTTTTAAGATTTTTATAGCATTTCTAGACACCCCTTTTCTCTATTTCTTCGTATATATTATGAGAAAACGTTTTAATCTAAAACCAAATGAAGAATTGGAGTTAGATATATTAGAGTAATAGCATAAAATAAAACAGTATAAAAATATACTATGGGTAAGAAAATACTAAAAATTGTAGGTGTAATTCTTTTATTGATTATCGCAATCTTAATTGCGGCTCCCTTTTTCTTAGAAGCAAAGATTGGCGATATTATTAAAAATAATGTCAATAAGAATGTGAATGCTACACTAGATTTCTCAGATGCAAATTTGAGTTTGATAAGCAGTTTTCCTAATGCAGAGGTGAAATTTAAAGATGTAGTTCTAATTAATAAAGCACCTTTTGAAGGTGATACTTTGTTTAAGGCTAATGAATTGGACTTGACTATGGGTATTATGCAATTGTTTAAAGGTACGGAGGATGCCATCGCAATTAATAATATTTATTTAGAAGGTGCATTAGTGAATGTTGTTGTTGATGAAAATGAAAATGCTAACTATGATATTGCAGTTGCTTCTGAAACTGTTGCGGTAGATGAACCAACTACCACAGATGGTTTTTCTTTTGATTTACAATCTTATGAAATTTCAAACTCAAGAATTTATTATACCGATAAATCTACAGGCATTACCTTTAAGTTAGATGATTTTCAGCATAAAGGAACTGGTGATTTGTCTTTAGCGACATCAGAATTAGACACGCATACCGATGCCTTTGTTTCGTTTGAGATGGATAGTGTTAATTACTTGAATAAAAATAAAATAAAATTGGATGCCTTAATCGGGATAGATTTAAACCAAAACAAATATTCCTTTTTAAAGAACGAGGCGCTAATTAATCAATTGCCATTGGTATTCGATGGTTTCGTTATTCTTAATGATAATAATCAAGAAATAGATTTAACCTTTAAAACACCTTCTTCTGATTTTAAAAATTTCTTAGGTGTAATTCCAGAGATTTATTCTAAGAATATTGAGAATGTTACTACCACTGGCGACTTTATTGTAAATGGTAATTTCAATGGTATAGTAGATGATACTCATATTCCGAAATTCAATATTGAAATAAAATCAGATAATGCTTCATTTAAATATCCTGATTTGCCAAAGGCGGTTCGAAACGTCTTTTTTGATATTCAATTAAATAACAAAACAGGTATTACAGAAGATACCTACGTAGATATCAATAAGGCTTCTTTTATGATTGATGAGGATAAGTTTAATCTTACCTCAAATATTACTGAGCTAATGGGTAATACTAAGGTAAAAGCACATATAGATGGTGCAATGAATTTAGCTAATATTTCAAAAGCTTACCCTATACCTGCTGAATATGATTTAAAGGGTTTGTTGAAAGCAAATATTACAACTGCCTTCGATATGGCTTCTGTAGAAAAAAAGCAATATGAGAAAACGAATACCACAGGAGATCTAAGTGTTACGAATTTCGAATACAATTCTGAAGAACTTGCTAACCCTGTTAAGTTTACTAAGGCTAGTTTAACCTTTAATCCGAAAACTGTTACACTAAACAGTTTAAACGGAACTACGGGTAAAACTGACTTTGATGTAACAGGTACTATTAATAACCTTTTAGGATTCATGTTTAACGATGAAAAGGTTGAAGGTAATTTTAATTTGAAATCGAACACTTTTGCTTTGAGTGATTTTATGGTCGCTGAAACAGAAACGACAACTGGAAATGGCGATAGTAATAGTGGGGGAGTAGTTCAAGAGGAAAAAATTAAAATCCCTTCATTTCTTGATGCCACCATAAATGCAAATGCAAAGCAGGTATTATATGATGATATCGTACTAAGTGATGTAACTGGGGTATTGAGAATTAAAGATGAAACAGCTACATTAAGTAACATGTCGTCTGGTTTGTTTGGTGGTAAAATGGCTTTTAATGGTGAAGTATCTACAAAAAATGATACTCCTACTTTTGCCATGAAATTAGACTTAAATCAGTTAGGCATTCAAGAAACGTTCAGTTCAATAGAATTATTTCAAACTATAGCACCAATCGCGCAAATATTAAAAGGAAAACTAACTTCCGATATTTCGTTATCAGGTAATTTAACAGATGATTTATTGCCTGACCTATTGTCATTAAGCGGAAATTTGTTTGCAGATTTAATGACTGATGAAATTAGCACGGAATCGGCACCTGTATTGAATTCGCTTGTTTCTAAATTAAATTTCATTGATTTAAAGCAACTAGATTTGAAAGATTTGAAGACGTCACTTTCATTTAAAGATGGTATAGTTACTGTAAAGCCTTTTACGCTTAATTATAAAGATATTTCTATTAATGTAGAGGGTAATCATACATTCGATAAGAAATTGAATTATAAGGCTACCATGCAGGTTCCTGCTAAATATTTAGGTACTGATGTTACCAATCTAATAGCTAAAATAGATGATTCGGCTTTAACAGATTTAACCATACCTGTTGTTGCCAATATAGGAGGTCTATACAATAGTCCTGCAATAACTACTGATTTATCATCAGGAGTAAAACAATTAACTACAAAGTTAATTGAAGTAGAAAAACAAAAACTTATTAATAAAGGTACTGATAAGGCCAAGGATTTGATTGGCGGTTTGATCAACGGAAATAAAACAACTAAGGATTCAACTAATAACGAGGCTAATTCTACCAAAACTAGTGCTAAAGATATTCTTGGCGGTATTTTAGCAACTAAAAAAGATACCGTTACTACATCAGTTAAGAAGGATTCAATTCCTCCTAAAACTGAGCAAGAAGCTGTGAAAGAAAAAGCAAAAGATATAATTGGGGGTCTATTCGGTAAAAAGAAAAAGGATACTGTTAATTAATTAACGGTAAGCCCCACATAATATCCTTCGCTACCACGTACGTTGAATACAGTATTATCTTCGAAGATTAGGTATTGACCCTTAATACCTTTTAATTTACCTTCAAAAGAAGGTGTTTTGCTGAGGTTTAGACTTTTTACCTTAGTTGGGTATTGCAATACCGGAAATTCTAATTCAGTTTCAAGATTAGATTCTAGATAATATTGTATTGCCTCATCAGGAATATACTGTTTTAGTTTGTCGCGCCATTCTTGTAGGTTTTCATCAACAACATTATTTGTGAGCATGGTACGCCAATTCGTTTTGTCTCCTACATGATTTTTTAAAGCAACTTCAGTAATACCTGCTAGATATCTATTGGGTACTTCTACTATTTCGATTGCCTCATGCGCGCCTTGGTCAATCCATCTAGTTGGTATTTGTCCTTTTCTAGTTACACCAACTTTAATGTTGCTCGAATTAGCCAGATAAACAATATGTGGCTGCAGCTGTACCTTTTTTTCATAAGCTAAATCTCTATCCTCTTTATCTAAATGTGCGGTGCTCAATTCTGGACGCATTATCCAATCTCCGGCAGAAGGTATTTCAAAGAAACAATTTTTACAAAAACCTTGCCTATAGATAGGTCTGTCATTACCACAATTGAGACATTGAAATTTTATAAATTCTATTTTTAGAGTTTTATCGAGAACTTGATTTACATTTAGAAAATCAGATTCAAACAACATGTAATACTGTATTGGATGACCAATTTCTGTTTGCATTTTTTTTAGTACTCCTTCGTATTGCATGTTTAGTTTACTTATTAGGTAATCAATTTGAAAATGATACTTAGATACGCTATTTTTAGCAACACAAAGATACCTATAAATGCCAATTACTTTATTTAATTCCATTGCCTCTTGGTTATTGAAGAAGCGTTATCATCAGATAGAACTTTTTTTAAAGTACCCAGAAGAGGTTCAGGAAGAAGTGTTGTTACAATTGCTTGAGTTTGCAGAAGACACGGAAATTGGTAGAAAATATGAATTTGAATCTATTGAATCATATAGGATATTTAAAGAACGTTTGCCGATAGTTTCTTATGAAGAATTTGAACCGATAATCGAACGTACTAGAAAAGGAGAGCAAAACCTTTTCTGGCCCACTAAGGTGAAATTATTCGCTAAAAGTAGTGGAACAACTAACGCCAAGAGTAAGTTTATTCCTGTTAGCAGTGAGGCTTTAGAAGACTGTCATTATAAATCAAGTAAAGATTTATTATGCCTTTATTTAAACAATAATGAAAACTCACAATTATTTACAGGCAAAAGTTTGAGATTAGGAGGCAGTAAAGAGCTCTATGAAGACAATGGCTCGTATTTCGGAGACTTATCTGCCATTCTTATTGATAATATGCCTTTATGGGCGGAATATAGCAGTACGCCTAGTAATAAGGTTTCTCTAATGAGTGAGTGGGAAAGTAAGTTGATGGCAATTATTCATGAAAGTGTACAAGAGAATGTTACTAGCCTTGCGGGTGTTCCTTCGTGGATGCTGGTATTAATGAATAAGGTTTTAGAAGAAACAGGTAAGGAAAATTTATTTCAAGTATGGGGGAATCTGGAAGTCTATTTTCATGGAGGGGTTAATTTTAATCCTTATAAAGAGCAGTATAAAAAAATACTGCCCAATGATAACTTTAGATTTTACGAAATTTATAATGCCTCAGAAGGATTCTTTGCTATTCAAGATAGAAATAATGAAGAGGATCTTCTGCTCATGTTGGATTATGGTATTTTTTATGAGTTTATATCGATGGATGTTTATGGCACGTTACAACAAGAAGCTATTCCCCTATGGGAGATTGAACTCGGTAAAAATTATGCAATTATAATTACGACCAATTCTGGATTGTGGCGCTATAAAATTGGAGATACAGTTAGGTTTACTTCAAAAAGTCCATATCGAATAAAAGTTACTGGTCGTACGAAGCACCATATTAATGTTTTCGGTGAAGAGCTGATTATTGAAAATGCAGAGGAAGCTTTAAAGTTAGCTTGTTCTAAAACCGAAGCTGAAATCATGGACTATACCGCTGGTCCGGTTTTTATGATAGATAAGGAAAAAGGAGCTCATGAATGGATAATGGAATTTAGAACCTTACCAAAAGATTTAAATTCATTCGTAAAGGTGTTTGATGATGCATTGAAATCGCTAAATTCAGATTACGAAGCCAAACGGCATAATAACATTACTTTAAACTTACCCTTGGTACATATTGCTCGTAAGAACTTATTCTATGATTGGTTGAAGTCAAATGGTAAGCTTGGTGGCCAGCATAAAATACCACGTCTATCTAATAAACGCGATTATTTAGAGGAGCTTTTGCGAATGAACAAGTAATTTGCTCTATATACACTATTTTTTAGTCTAATCACAACAAACTTTTATTTTGGCTCAATAGTTGCCTTAACTTTACTAATGTTTAAGAGACTTAGTATAACTACTTTAACTATCGCAATTTATCGTGAAGATTCTCTACTAAATGAACTACATCGATAATTTTAAGCGAGTAAACAATTAAATGATGTTATGTGAAGCTAAAAATCCAACTTGCTGTAGGAAAACTTAACCAAACTTTAAAATACTATTATTATGGCACAGAAATTAGTGATTGTTTCAGATATGTGGGGCGCTAAGAAAGGTTTATGGATTACTTCATATTTAGGATATCTTCAACAGTATTTTGATATTACCTTTTATGATAGCCAGCAATTAGCCAACCTCGACATTTTAGTACAGTCAGAAGAGAATGTTCATAGTGCTTTTGTTGATGGTGGTATAGATACAGCTGTTTCTCATTTATTGAAAAAGGAAAAAGAACCATGTTATTATTTAGCTTTTAGTACAGGGGCTACCATCGTTTGGGAAGCCGCAAAAAAAGGCTTGCCAGTTAAGTCGTTTTATAGTGTTTCAGCAACAAGAATTCGATTAAAGAATGAAAGGCCTAATGTGCCATTTCAATTAGTATACGGTGAAAATGATTCGTTTAAGCCGAGCGAAGAATGGGCTGACAGATTAGGAATCGATATGGAAATTGTTTCCAATTATGGTCATACACTTTACTCTGATGAGAAAATAATTCAGAAAGTATGTTTAGATTTACTACAAGAAGTAACGCAAATAGCACCTCAGATTAAGAAAGTGGTCTAATAGATATATAAAGTTTGAAGCATAAAAAAAGCGTGGATAATTAATTATCCACGCTTTTTTTTATATTCTATTCTAGTTAATTATTAAGAAACTGCTTTTAACTTCTTTACGGTGTCATAAGATAACATTTCCTCAGCATAAGGTTTCGTAACCTTAAATTTAGTCTCCCCAGTACTCGGCATCTCGAACATAGCATCGGTAAAGATTGCTTCACATAAAGATCTTAAACCTCTAGCGCCAAGTTTATACTCAATTGCCTTGTCCACAATATAATCCAATGCTTGCTCAGTGATGGTAAAAGTAATATCATCCATTGCAAACAGTTTTTCATACTGTTTTATAATTGCATTTTTAGGTTCCGTTAAGATTGCTCTTAACGTCTTTTTATCTAACGGATTCATATGGGTGAGAACAGGTAGTCTACCAATTATTTCAGGTATAAGTCCGAATTCTTTTAAATCTCTAGGAATTATATACTGCAACATATTAGAGGTGTCCAAAAAGTTATCTGCTTTCGAGGCACTATAACCAACGGCCTGCATATTTAAACGTTTGGTAATAGCACGCTCAATACCGTCAAATGCTCCTCCGGCAATAAAAAGAATGTTTTCAGTATTAACTTCAATAAATTTTTGATCAGGATGTTTTCTACCGCCTTTTGGTGGAACATTTACAACAGTACCCTCTAATAATTTTAGAAGTCCTTGTTGTACACCTTCTCCAGAAACATCTCTGGTAATTGATGGGTTATCACCTTTTCGGGCAATTTTATCTATTTCATCAATGAATACGATTCCTCTTTCGGCTTTTTCAAGATTATAATCTGCCGCTTGTAATAGTCGGGTTAGAATACTTTCTACATCTTCACCAACATAACCAGCTTCGGTCAATACCGTCGCATCAACTATTGCTAGAGGTACATTAAGTAATTTTGCGATAGTTTTCGCCATTAGGGTTTTACCGGTTCCGGTTTGCCCTACCATTATAATATTACTTTTTTGAATCTCTATATCATCTTCTTTTGACGTAGGTTGAAGTAATCTTTTATAATGATTGTAAACGGCTACGGACATTACCTTTTTTGTGCGTTCCTGGCCAATAATGAAAGTGTCTAAAAATTCCTTTATCTCTTGGGGTTTTTTTAAAACTAGTTCAGAAGAAAGATCATTTGTCTTTGTCTGTTTCGATTCTTCAGCAACTATACCGTGTGCCTGTTCTATACAACGATCACAAATGTGTGCGTCGAGACCAGCAATTAATAAATTTGTTTCTGGTTTTTTTCTACCGCAGAATGAACACTCTAAATTTTCCTTTGCCATTATCTTACTTCTCTATTCTATTCCTTAACGAATGAAATTCGTTTTTGGTTTAAAAATCATTTATTTATTTGATTCAAATAGTCGGAATTATTCCTTATCCCTTACCAAAATTTCATCAATCATTCCATATTTAAGAGCTTCATCAGCTTTCATCCAATAATCACGGTCACTATCTTCACGTACTTTTTCTATATCGGTATTAGAGTGTTGCGCTATAATTTGATATAATTCCTCTTTCAGCTTTAAAATTTCTCTTGCAGTAATTTCAATATCGCTTGCTTGACCTTGAGCGCCACCCATTGGTTGGTGAATCATAACACGAGAATGCTGCAAACCACTACGTTTGCCTTTTTCACCAGCACATAATAATACAGCTCCCATTGAAGCAGCCATGCCTGTACAAATAGTAGCAACATCAGGAGTTATGAACTGCATAGTGTCATAGATGCCTAAACCTGCATAAACACTACCTCCTGGAGAGTTTATATAGATTTGAATGTCTTTTTTAGCATCAACACTAGCCAAAAATAATAATTGTGCTTGTATAATATTTGCAACTTGGTCATTGATACCCGTACCCATGAATATGATACGATCCATCATTAAACGCGAATAAACATCCATGGCAACAATATTCATAGACCTTTCTTCAATAATATTAGGCGTCATGTTGGTAGGGTACATGCTGCTCATTATTGTGTCGTAATATGTACTGCTAATGCCTTGATCGTTTATTGCGAAATTCTTGAATTCTTTTCCGTAATCCATAAATTGTATGTCTATTTTTTAGAGTAAAAAAAGGTGCCGAAAATTTCATTTCCGGCACCGAAAAGATACTTAATTAATTGTTCGAAATTATCCGTAAACTTCTTTCACGAAATTTTCATAGGTAACTTCCTTTGTCTTAAGGTTTGCTTTTTCCTTATAAAGATTCAATAGCTTTTGACTCATCAATTGTTCTGAAAGTCTTTTTACTTCATCTTGGTTACCAAGAACACGTGCTGCAATGTTATCTAATTCTTCCTCTTTAGGGTCTAACTGGCCAAATTGAGCCATTTGCGAACGAATGAAGCCTTTAGAGAATTCTTTTAATTCATCGAACTGAACTTGAAGTTCATTGTCGCGAATTATTTTGCCTTCTATAAGTTGGTAACGTAACCCTTTTTCTGATTTTGCATACTCTTCAGTAGCTTGCTCATCAGATAATGGCTCTTCACCTGTCATTTGAATCCATTTGGTTAAGAAGCCGCTTGGTAGTTCAAATTTGGTATTATCAATAAAATATTCAGTAACGTCGTTCAATAATTTTTGATCAGACTGCTGTTCGAACTGTTTTTCAGAATCTTCTTTGATACGCTCTTTTAATTCTTTTTCAGATTTTACGCTGTCAGGTCCAAAAAGTTTGTCGAATAATTCTTGGTTTAATTCGGCAGATTCTCTTTCATTTATTTCTGAAATCGTGAAAGTTACCTCTGTATCCAATGATTCTGCTTTTTGCTTGTCAATGCCCAAAGCATTTGACAGCATATGGTCTTCATTAAATAGCCCTTTTGTTTTCAGTGTAATTACATCGCCAACTTTTTTACCCTTCAGTGCATCTAAAGCTTTTTTGCTTTTCAGCTTGTCGGTTTCTAGCATGGTTTTGTTGTCAATTTCTTCAGTTTCGTTAAAGAAAGTACCGCTAACCTCATCATTTTTACTAACAACATCTTTGCTTACAAGCTTGCCGTATTGCTTTTGAATACGTTCTATTTGCTCGTCGATCGTTTTCTTGTCTGCAACAATTTTGTACTGCGTTATCGCTTTTTTAGTTTTCAAAGAAACTTCGAAATCAGGCGCTAAACCTAGTTCAAATTCAAAAGCTAACTCATCTTGATCCCAATCAAAATTATCTTGCTGCTTTGGAAGAGGATTTCCAAGAACATCCAATTTTTCTTCAGTCAGGTATTTGTTAAGATTGTCTTGTAACAATTTATTCACTTCATCAACCAAAACAGCTTTGCCATATTGTTTTTTGATAAGGCCCATAGGTACTTGACCTTTTCTGAAACCAGGAATATTAGCTTGTTTCTTATAATCCTTTAATATGGTATCTACCTTGTCTTGGTAATCGTCTTTTGTGATAGCAACTTTAACTACTGCATTTAAATCGTCTATCTGCTCTTTCGTAATATTCATTCCTTATTATCTATTTGCATGTATAAAATGGGATGCAAAAATACGATTTTTTGCAAAGTCAACCAATTTTTTAAAGTATTGAATTTCAAATCAAAAGCGACTAAGACTTGTCATCTTTTAGCAATGAAAAGAAGATCGATTGTAAAAAGGATAGCAAGAGGCTAAAAATCAATGCCCACCATATATTGCTTACAGAGAAACCATCTATAAGTTTATCTGCCAATAAAATGATTATAGCATTTATTATCAGTAAAAAAAGACCAAATGTGACTATAGTAACAGGGAGTGTTAAAATAACCAATATTGGTTTTACTAGAAAATTAAGTAAACTTAGAACAACAGCTACAATAATAGCAGTCATAAAATTATCTACAGAAACATTGGGAAGTACATTTGCTAAAATGATTACGGATAAAGCGCTTAAAAGTACTCTTAGAATTAGTTTCATAATTATAAATTTATAGGTTGATTGAAAAAGGTTAAAGATTTATCAAGGAATTCTTCAGGATTTTCTGCGTGTAGCCAATGGCCCGCGTTACTAATAGTTTCTACTGTAGCTTTTGGAAAATGTCTACTAATTATTTCAATATCGCTTTTTGTTACATATTCGGATCGGTCACCTCTTAAAAAAAGTGTGGGTCCGTTATAGTTATCAGTGCTATTGATATTGTCGCCGATTTCTTCCATTTTCTCACTCAATACCTCTAAGTTGAACCTGAAGCATAGTTTTTTATCTTCGTTTCTAAAGAGATTTTTTAGTAAAAATTGACGTGTACCATTATCAGAAATATATTTTTTTAATTGATCATCTGCATCCTTACGCGATTTCAAATTATTAGTATCAATAGCGTTTAGGCCATCAATTATTGTTTGATGATGCGGAGGGTAAAATTTAGGAGCAATGTCGGCAATCAATAGTTTACTGACTCGATCTGGATGAGTGCATGCAAATTGCATCGCCGTTTTCCCGCCCATTGAATGACCAATAAGTATAGTGCTTTCAATTTCATGATGATTCATATAATTAAGTAAATCATCAGATAGGATATCATAATTGAAATCGGGTGAATGAAAACTTTTACCGTGGTTTCGTTGATCAATTAAGTGAACACGAAATCCGTTTTCGGCATAAGAGCTACCTAGAGTTTTCCAATTATCGAGCATCCCTAAAAACCCATGTAGAATACAAATAGGTTTGCCTTCTCCTAAAATTAATGAATGTAAAATTTGCTTCATTTTAATTTATGTAAATACATGTTCACTACATTGTCTAGACCTAAATACAGGGCTTCGCTAATAAGAGCATGCCCTATTGATACTTCTAATAAATTAGGAATATTTTTCGCAAAATATTGAATGTTGTCTAAACTTAAGTCGTGCCCCGCGTTAATTCCGAGTCCTAAATTATTTGCGCTTATGGCAGCTTCAATAAATGGCTGTATGGCTTTTTCTTTATTTAGTTCGTAATCAGTAGCATAACTTTCGGTGTAAAGTTCAATTCGGTCGGCGCCAACAGCTTTTGCTCCTTCAATCATTTTTATGTCGGGGTCAACAAATATAGAAGTGCGAATACCAGCTTCTTTAAAGGTTTTGATGACATCAGTTAAAAAATCTTTATATTTTATGGTGTTCCAACCTGCATTCGACGTTATTGCTTCGATAGAATCGGGTACCAGAGTTACTTGTTCTGGCTTTACTTCGAGTACTAGATCAATAAACTTCGGAATTGGATTTCCTTCAATATTAAACTCGGTTTTTACAATGTTTTTTAAATCTCGGGCATCTTGATAATGTATATGTCGTTCGTCTGGTCTTGGGTGTATAGTTATGCCTTGTGCTCCGAAACTTTCTAGATCGCTCGAAACCTTTAGTAAATCAGGTACATTGCCGCCACGGGCATTCCTGAGAGTTGCTATTTTATTTACGTTAACGCTAAGCTTTGTCATTATGTCTGATTTACCTTTTAAGAGTTTCAAAAATACAAATAAGGCACGCCTTTTGATATTATTAATTGCTATTTTGCGTTATAATTAAGCCTATGCATATTCAAGAACATATCATTACGAATATACCTGTCTTTGAAATAAAGGATACTTTTGAAAAAGTTTTGGAATTTTTTCAGGATACGACGTACTCACATGTAGCTATTGTAGAAGATGGACGGTTTTTGGGTGTTTTCTCGGAAAATGATTCTGAAGCATTGCTTCCTGAGACAAAAATAGAGGAGTTTAGGTATGATCTTCAAAGTTTTTTTGTGCGAGGCGATACGAATTGGCTTGATGTTTTAGAAGCTTTTGCTAGAAATGAGGCTAATCTTTTACCAATTTTGAATGAGAAAGAAGAAGTTGTTGGTTATTATGACCTTACCGATATAGTTGCTATTTTTATAGATACTCCGTTTTTTACAGATCCCGGCAGTATTCTAGTAGTTGCAACGGGTATTAAAGATTATTCATTTAGTGAAATTGCCCAAATTGTGGAGAGTAATAATGCTAAATTAATAGGTGGTTTTATTACCGATACGCAAAATGATATTATTCAAGTTACTTTAAAGATTACCACAAATAATTATAATAAGGTCGTTCAGACCTTTAGAAGGTATAATTACCATATTCTTTATGGTAATAGTGATGATCAGTTTCTTGAAGATCTTAAGGATCGTTCAGATTATTTAGATAAATATCTTAATGTATAGTATGAAAGTAGCTATATATGGTCAAACATATCAAGATAACGCCATAGAATATTTGGTTGAATTATTGGATGAGCTTTATAAAGAGTCAGCAGAAGTATTTATAGAACATGATTTCTATGAGCTGTATCGTAAATTAGAATCCTCAAAATCTTTTTCTACGTTCACTATGGGTAGTGGGTTGGACACTACTTTCGATATGTTCGTTAGCTTTGGTGGAGACGGTACAATTTTAAGGGCAACGACCTTTGTTAAAGATTTGGGTATACCGATAGTAGGTGTAAATACAGGAAGATTAGGTTTTCTTTCCACTTTTAAAAAGGAAGATGTTAGAAAAGTAGTTCAAGAATTTAAAGAAGGAGCATATACTATTGTTGAGCGAAGTTTGGTTCAATTGAATACCAAAGAACTAGATGCTGAATTTGGTGATCTCAATTTTGCACTTAACGAAATTACCGTTAGTAGAAAAGATACTACGTCGATGATAACGGTAGAAACTTATTTAAATAATGAGTATCTAACTTCTTATTGGGCTGATGGATTAATTATTTCGACACCAACCGGTTCTACGGGTTATTCATTAAGTTGTGGTGGTCCTGTAATTGTGCCCACTGTAAAATCTTTGGTATTAACACCCATTGCGCCACACAACCTTAATGCGAGGCCACTTGTAATTTCAGATGATACCGTTATACGCTTAAAAGTGTCCGGTCGAGAAGAAAATCATTTGGTTTCATTAGATTCTAGAATTGCTTCACTGGAAAATGGAGAGGAGATTACAATTAGTAAAGCACCCTTTACTATTAAAATGATAGAGTATACTTCAGAGAGTTTTTTAAAGACCCTAAGAAATAAGCTACTTTGGGGTGAGGATAGGCGAAATTGAGTCTGGTTTTAAACAATAAATGGCCTTAATCGCTGTTTATCCAATAAGAACATGAAAATCATCTCATATTCTATTATTAATAGGGGATAGGTGTCATTGTAAAAACTAATTTATGCGTTACATAACGTTGATAATACTACTTTTTTCATTTTTTATGATTAAAGCACAGACCTATGAAGCAGGTATTTTCTTAGGAGGAGCTAATACAATTAGTGATGTAGGAAGAACAAATTATATTTTACCTTCTGATATTGCTTTTGGCGGTTTGTTTAAATGGAATATCAGTAAGAGATATGCATGGCGTGGAAGTCTAATGTATGGCCAATTTACTGCAAATGATAATAAATCAAGTTCAACGGCAAGGCAACAAAGGGGTTATGTTGTTGATAATTCTGTTTTAGAAGGATCTGTAGGTCTTGAGTTTAATTTTGTAGATTATAATCTGCACAAATTGGGGCCAGCTTTTACCCCTTATTTATATACGGGTATTACTTATTTTAGATATGATTATGAGTATTTTAATGGAGGGGTTTTGCAAGAAATCGAACAAAAAGATGGATCATTTGCTATACCAATGACGGCAGGTTTTAAGTATCGTATCAATCAGTTTCTTATTTTTGGGGCTGAAATAGGTGCTAGGTATACATTTACTGATAACTTAGATGCCAGCAATCCCGAAGGTTCGAACTTTGAAGAATTCCAATTTGGAAATATTTTTAGCGACGATTGGTATGTTTTTTCAGGGTTGACATTAACCTACACTTTTGGCAGAAAGCCGTGTATGGATTGTTTTGAGTAAAATAAAAATGAGCGATATAAACGATATTGATAAAACGAATGTTCCTAAGCATCTTGCTATTATTATGGATGGCAATGGAAGATGGGCTAAACAACGTGGTAAGCTACGAGTATTTGGTCACGAGCATGGCGTAAAAACGGTGAGAATTGTTGTTGAGCAATGTGCCGAATTAGGTATCGATTTTTTAACCTTGTACACGTTTTCTACTGAAAATTGGAATCGCCCAAAGGTAGAAGTACAAACATTAATGCGCTTATTGGTGTCCTCGTTAAAGAAAGAACTTAAAACTTTTAACAAAAACAATATACGTTTAAATACAATAGGTAATATATCTGCATTGCCTTCTAAAGCCTACAAAGAATTACTTGAGGTAATGGATCAAACAAAGCAAAATACAGGTATGACGCTTACTTTGGCCTTAAGTTATGGAGCTCGTGAAGAGTTGCAATCTGCAGTAAAAGCGATAAGTGCCAAAGTTAAAAATAATATAATTTCAATTGAAAATATTGACGAAACCATTATTAATAACCATCTTTACACGCACAATTTGCCAGACGTAGACTTGCTTATCCGTACTAGTGGAGAACATCGGATCAGCAATTTTTTATTGTGGCAGATTGCATATGCCGAGTTATATTTTATTGAGGTATTTTGGCCCGATTTTAGGGAAAATCATTTGGCAGAAGCCATAATAAATTACCAGAACAGAGAACGAAGATTTGGAAAAACTAGCGAACAACTCACTTAAAGATATGACTAGGTTCATATCCTTGAACCACATTTTAACTACCCTTTTATTATTAGCAACCTTTATTGTTACCGCACAGGATGATACCTATGAGGATGGCACAACCTATATTCTTGGAGGTTTAGATGTTACGGGGCTACAAAGTTATAATGAACAAACGGTAAAAACATATACCGGTCTTCGGGTTGGTCAACCTATTACTTTACCTGGTGAACAAATTAGTGAAGTCATCAAAAAATTATGGGGACTTGAGCTTTTTAGCAAAATTGATTTTTACATCAACAATATAGAAGAAAACACCGTCTTTTTAGAATTGAACATCATTGAGCGTCCTACCTTAAGTAATGTTACTTTTTATGGTGTAAAGAAAGGTAAGATTGATGGGCTTACTAAAGATACTGATCTAAAGAAGGGTAAGAAAATCACTGAAAGTCTTATATCCAATTCTAAAAATTATATTACAAATAAGTATAAGAAGCAAGGCTATTTAAATGCTCAAGTAAATATTGCTACTGCGAAAGATACAGTAGACACCAATACTCAAAGTATGGTGGTCAATGTGAAAAAGGGTGATAAGGTTAAAATACGCAAGATTATATTTGAAGGGAATGAACAATTAGCCGATAAGAAATTACGTAAGGCTTTAAAGAGCACCAAACAGAAAAAATTTGGTAGATTCTGGAAAAAATCTAAATACATTCAGAATGATTATGAAGATGATTTAGGTTTATTGGTAGATAAATTTGCAGAGAACGGTTATCGAGATGCTAGAGTTATTTCAGATTCAGTTATAAAGGTAGACGAGAATAATATTGACCTGCGAATAAAGGTTGAAGAAGGTGATAAATATTATTTTGGTAATATTGATTTTGTTGGAAATACCGTATATACTGATCGCCAATTACATCAAGTATTAGGTGTTAAAAAGGGAGATACCTATAATGGTGTATTATTAAGAGAACGAATTGCTGATAATTCGAAACCTGACCCAACTGATGTTACCAGTTTGTATCAGAATAATGGATACCTGTTTTCAACAATAAATCCGGTTGAGATTTCTGCAGCTAATGATACTATTGATTTTGAGATAAGAATAATAGAAGGTAAAGAGACATTCTTAAACCATGTTACCGTTTCTGGTAATGATAAGACCAATGATCATGTTATCTACCGCGAGTTGCGCACCAGACCTGGTCAAAAATATGATAAATCAGATATTATTCGAAGTATTCGTGAATTAGGTCAATTAGGCTTTTTTGATGCAGAACAAATTACACCAGATGTTCTTAATGCTAACCCTAATGAAGGGACTGTTGACTTAGCTTGGAGCTTGGTTGAGTCGGGATCTAGCCAGATAGAATTACAAGGTGGTTATGGTGGTGGTGGTTTCATAGGTACTTTAGGGTTGTCCTTTAGTAACTTTTCTATTCAGAACTTATTTAAAGGTGAGAAATATAAACCTGTACCAATGGGTGATGGGCAAACCTTTGCCTTGCGTTTACAGGCAAGTAGAACTTTTAGGGTGTATAGCTTAAACTTTGCAGAGCCATGGTTGGGTGGAAAAAAACCGGTCCGTTTCAATTTAAGTCTATCAAGAACGCAACAGTTTGCTGCTTCTTATGGTGGTAGTGGTGGTATTCAGGTTAATAAGGATCAGCAATTCTCTATAACAGGTATTACTGCTGGTTTAGCTAAGCGTGTGCAATGGCCAGATGATTTCTTTACAATTTCGCATTCGCTTGGTTACCAATTGTATGATTTTAGAAACTACAATATTGGCTTGTTTAATTTTGGTAATGGTAAGGCAAATTCTTTGGCATATACCTTCGGTATTTCAAGAAATGCGACACAAGGTGGTCGTATTTTCCCAAGAGGTGGTTCTAATTTTGAAGTGACCGCTAAATTTACTCCACCTTGGTCTTTGTTTAGTAATAAGGATTATAGAGATTTGCAAAACAGATCAGAAGTGTTGGATGATAAGAAAAATACAGTGGGGTTAACTTCCTCGGAAAACACGGAATTGGAAGATATCGACCAAGAACGTTTCAAGTTATTGGAATATTACAAAGTGAAGTTTAAAGGTGATTGGTATACAACTTTAGTTGATAAATTGGTATTACGTAGTAACGCAGAATTTGGCTTCTTGGGTAGCTATAATAGTGCGGTAGGTAATGTGCCATTCGAAAGATTTTATGTTGGGGGTGATGGTCTTGGGAACTTTACATTAGATGGCCGTGATGTTGTACAGCTTAGAGGATATGATAATCAATCTATAACGCCGTATACTGATGGGGCTACTACACCTGATGGAGCCTTGATATATAATAAATTTTCATTAGAGTTACGTTATCCATTAACATTAAAGCCTTCTGCGTCTATTTACGGACTTGCATTTTTAGAAGGCGGTAATGCCTTCAACAATTTTCAAGACTTTAATCCGTTTGAATTGAAACGGTCGGCCGGTGTGGGTCTGCGTATCTTTATGCCAGCATTTGGTTTGTTGGGTATTGATTTTGGTTACGGATTTGATGAAGATCTTAAGCCACAATCTGCAGGGCAAGGCCCAAGTGGGTGGCAAACACACTTCATAATTGGTCAGCAGTTTTAATTTTCATTGAAATATAATAATTGTGCAATATGCTAATCCTTTCATTTTAAAAGATTTAGTAAATTTGGCACGATATTTTCTATAGGATTAAACGATATCAACAATGAGTTCAAAAACAAAAGTTCTTTTATTAGTTTCGGTCATGTTCATGACTATCGGGAGTTTTGCCCAAAGAGGGGTGCGAATGGCCTATGTAGATATGGAATATATCTTAGAGAATGTTGACGAGTACAGAGATGCTACTGAACAGTTAGAGGTGAAAGTACAGCGTTGGAAGGTTGAGATTGAGCAGAAGCAAAGTATTGTTGAGCAGATGAAGAAAGATCTAATGGCAGAAAAAGTGTTGTTGACGCCAGAGCTTATTGCAGAAAGAGAAGAGGAAATTCAAATTCTGGAAAAAGAGATGATTGAATATCAACAAGATCGCTTTGGGCCACAAGGAGATTTGGTTTTGCAGAAAAGGAGATTGATACAACCTATACAGGATCAAGTATTTAATGAGGTTCAGAAAATAGGTGTAAATAAAAAGTATGATTTTATTTTTGATAAATCTGCGGATGTTGTAATGTTGTATTCCGAAAAAAGACATGATATCAGTGATTTGATATTAAGAGGTATCGCTCGGACAAGAAAAGTTAGTAAACCAAATAAAAAAGCGGATAATCGAAGTAGATTAGATGATTTTGAAGGTGATGAGGAGCCGGAAGTAGTGAGTGAGGCGTTACAAGAGCGTTTAGATAAGGCTACTGAGGCGGCAGAAGCACGAGAGAAGAGTGCTGAAGATACAAGATCAGAGCAGTTGAAGTTAAGAGAGGAAAGAAAGAAGGCGTACGAAGAGCGAAGAAAAAAATTGTTAGAAGAGCGTGAAGCTAAGAAACAAGAAAAAT
Organism: uncultured Maribacter sp.; assembly: GCF_963977385.1. GTDB lineage: Bacteria > Bacteroidota > Bacteroidia > Flavobacteriales > Flavobacteriaceae > Maribacter. The sequence continues at coordinate 172,210 of NZ_CAXBOU010000004.1, forward strand.
TAAAGGAAAGAAATAGCGATACCGATAATAAAGATAATAACGGTACTATTTAAATAGGTTTAAAAACCATAAGAATTAACACTCAAATAAGAATTAAATTTTAACTCATGAAACAAGTAAAACAAATTGTGGTAGTCTTATTGTTGTTCGTAGCAACGACAAGTTTTGTAAATGCCCAAAGTAAGGTAGCTCATATAGATGTTACTCAATTATTGTCAGCTATGCCTGAAATGAAGGCAGCAGAAGCTGAACTTAAAAAATTGCAAGAAACTTACAATGCCGATATCCAGGCTTCAATGACAGAATTGCGTAACAAGTTTACTCAATATCAAAATGAAGCAGGTGCAAAATCAAAAGAAGAAAACGATAAAAGAGCAGTTGAACTTCAAGGTTTTGAAAAGAACATAGGTGAAGCTCAACAAGCCGCACAGCAAGAGTTTCAGAAGAAGCAAGCTGAATTGTTTGCTCCTATTTCAGAAAAAGCTAAAACAGCTATTGAAAAAGTTGCTGCAGCACAAGGATTTGATTACGTAATTGATGCGCAAGCAGGTGGTGGTCTAATCGTTGCAAAAGGTAAAGACCTTTTGGCTGATGTAAAAAAACAATTAGGTTTCTAATTCAAACCTATATAATAAAAAAAAGCCATCTATTTAGATGGCTTTTTTTATGCGTATATTTTTTTCTTAATATTTGTCCAGCGTAAACGTCTTATGAATACTCCTTCTTCTTCGTTTACTAAGTAAGGGGTATTGGTTTGAGCGGCATTGATATATCCTGCAATATTATTCCAGAAAGATTTTATTGATTTATGCTTTGTTGCCATTTTAATAGAAGCAATACAAGTTATTAGAAAACCATAGCGCATGGTGTACATGGCTTTTCCTTGAAGTCTTTTGGCTTTCTGGTCATATGCCTTACCAGTAGGTCTTAAATGCTTTATTTTAAGCGTAGGGTAAGTTTGTATTTCAAACCCGTGATACTTTGCTAGAAGCTCGTCTACGGTATCCCAACCCATAGCATTTCTTAATCCACCTATAGCTTTAAAGCAAGTTTTGGAGTATGCTTTAAAAGCACCCCGTACATGTTCTTTGTCCATCGGGTGATTTAGAACCCATTCACCAAAGTCGTTTTCCTCATAAATAAAACCACCACAAATTCCTAACTTAGGGTAATCTTTGAAATGTGAGCTAATTACCTCGAAATAATTGCCGGGTAAAATAACATCGGCATCTAATTTTACGATAATATCAAAAGAATCATCTAAGACTTCTAAGCCATTATTGAAGGCATTGACTACTTTGCTTCCAGGCATATGTTCTGCTGAAGAAACAATATTTAATTTTTGAAAAATAGGACTTTTGCTACAAAATCTATCAATTATAGATTCTGTGCTATCGGTGGAATTATCATTTACAAGAATGACTTTTTTTGGTTGTAGTGTTTGTTCTAATATAGAGCTTAAAGTACTTTCTAGATAAGCCTCTTCATTATGTATAGGAATAACCAAATAGTAATCCATAGTCCAGTGGTCTATTATTTCCTAGTTGCGTAAACAATATAATATCTTGGGGTAAATAATCGCAATAGAGGTCTTATACCTAATTTTTTAACAGGATTTGTCCATTTTTTTGAGTCTTGTATTTCCCATCCTGCTTTTTCCAATAACCAATCAAATTGCCAATCTTCGAATTCATGATAATGTCTATCCCATTTGTCGGTTTTGCTCCTATAGGCTGGGGAGAACCATAATTTGAGAGGTATACTGGCAACTAATTTTTTAGACTTAACGTTTGATAGGATATGTAAAGGGCTTAAGAGATGTTCGAAAATCTCAAAGGCAGTTACTACTTCAGCTTCCGAATTCAGAACAGACGAAAAATCAAAATCTAAATCCTCACCAGTTGTATTTTCGACTGTATAGCCATCTTCCTCCATTATTTTAGTAAATGGATTTTTAACGCCTAAATCTAAAATTGATTCATTTTTGCCAATATGTTTTTGCAAAAAATGTAGTGTGTGTTCAAAGCGTTTATTCGGAAAGCTATTTTCGTACATGTTAGACTCTGTAAATCATTGCATTGACGTTCATTCCGGCGCCAACACTAGCAAAGATAACAACATCTCCCTTTTTAATTTCTTGATTTTCTAATTTACCTTGTTTTACTAAGTCAAATAAAGTGGGAATAGTGGCAACTGAGCTATTGCCTAATTTAGCAATACTCATAGGCATAACCCCTTCAGGCATTTCTTTACCGTATAATTTGTAAAAACGTTTCACAATAGCTTCATCCATTTTTTCGTTTGCTTGATGAATGAATATTTTCTTTACCTCATCAATTTCAATTCCGCTTTTATCTAAACAAGAAGCCATAGCTTTTGGTACATGTGTGACAGCGAACTCATATATTTTACGGCCGAACATTTTTATATAATAGGTACTATCTTCTTGACTTTTATTATAGGTATTCCCGAAAAATAGATAATTGGCCTCATCCATCGCGTAGGTACCCGACTCATGAGCAATAATTTCACCTTCACCATCGATTTTTTCAATAATTGCGGCACCTGCACCATCGGCATAAATCATAGAATCACGGTCGTAATCGTCAACTACTCTAGAAAGTGTTTCCGCTCCTATTACTAAACACTTGTTGGCGATACCACTTTTTATAAATGCATTGGCTTGAATCATACCTTCTAGCCAACCTGGGCACCCAAAAATTAAATCATATGCTACGCATTTCGGATTTTTTATTTGAAGCTGATGTTTTACTCTTGTTGCCAAACTAGGTAAGGTATCTCCTTGGGTTTTACCATGAACTAGATCGCCAAAATTATGAGCCACAATGATATAGTCTAATGTTTCTTTATCGATTTGGGCACTTTCAATGGCTTTTTCAGCAGCAAAGAATGCAAGGTTAGAGGTAGTTAATTCTTTTGGAGCGTACTTTCTTTCCTCAATACCGGTAATAGCCTTGAATTTTTCAATGATAACTTCATTAGTATGATTGAAGGTAGAGCCATCAAGATTTAGAAATTTATGTTCATTAAAATCTTTGTTGGTAATGTTCAAGGTTGGAATATAGCTTCCTGTTCCTGTAATTGCTATGCTCATTTTAATTTATTGAATTGCGCACGAAATATAATAAACTTCATAAACTTTTATATGCATGCATAATAAATATTACGATGTTCAAGGTCTATTTCTTCGTGTGAATGTTATTAAAAAAGCCTTTTCAATTTATTGAAAAGGCTTTGTGGTAAAGGGTTAAGACTGTTATTCGGTATCTATGTAAGCTTCTATAGGTGCACATGTACATATCAAATTACGGTCTCCATATGCATCATCAACTCTACGTACAGTTGGCCAAAATTTATTTTCGGCGATGTATGGTAAAGGAAAGGACGCTTTTTGTCTTGAGTATGGGAATTGCCAATCATCTGAAGTTGTCATTTCAAGTGTATGAGGGGCGTTTTTAAGAACATTATTAGGTTCATTTGAAGAAGATTCATCGATTTCTGCACGAATGGAAATCATTGCTTCACAAAATCTATCAATTTCTGCCAAACTCTCGCTTTCGGTAGGTTCTATCATTACGGTTCCTGCCACAGGAAAAGATACTGTTGGTGCATGAAAACCATAATCCATTAATCGCTTTGCAATATCAGTAACTTCAATGCCATTATTCTTGAAAGGTCTGCAGTCTAAAATCATTTCGTGTGCCGCTCTGCCTTTTTCACCTGTATATAAAACTTCAAATCTGCCTTCTAATTTGTGCTTAATATAATTGGCATTTAGAATAGCTATCTTGGTTGATTGTGTTAATCCGTACTCGCCCAGCATTTTAATATAACTATAAGAAATCAAACAAACGAGTGAGCTTCCCCAAGGTGCTGCAGATATTGCAGATATTGCCTTTTCTCCTCCTGTTGCGATTACCGGATTGCCCGGTAAGAAGGGTGCGAGCTGTGGAGCAACACAAATTGGACCAACTCCTGGTCCGCCGCCTCCATGAGGTATCGCAAAAGTTTTATGTAAATTCAAATGACATACATCAGCGCCAATAGTTGCCGGATTGGTTAAGCCAACCTGAGCATTCATATTCGCCCCATCCATATAAACTTGGCCGCCATGATCATGAATCAATTTGGTAATCTGTTTTATAGAAGATTCAAATACTCCATGAGTAGATGGGTAAGTAACCATTAATGCTGCTAAATTATTAGAATATAGCTTAGCTTTTTCTTCGAGATCTGCTACATCAATATTTCCTTTATCATCGGTTTTGGTCACAATTACTTTCATGCCAGCCATTACTGCTGATGCAGGATTTGTGCCATGCGCAGAAGAAGGTATTAGGCAAATATTACGTTCAGAATCGCCCCTAGATTCATGATATGCTCTTATCACCATTAAACCTGCATATTCACCCTGTGCTCCTGAGTTTGGTTGAAGTGAGGTGTCTGCGAACCCTGTAATAACAGATAGGTCTTTGGCGAGTTCCTTTAATACGGTTTGATAGCCTTCGGCTTGCTCAATGGGTACAAACGGATGAATATTGCCCCAATTAGTCATACTTAGAGGTAGCATTTCAGTTGCAGCATTTAATTTCATGGTACAGCTACCTAATGAAATCATACTATGATTTAATGCTAAATCTTTACGTTCTAATTTTTTGATATAACGCATTAATTCCGTTTCCGAATGATAAGAGTTAAAAACCTTATTTTCCATGAACGAGCTGGTGCGCTGAATACTTTCAGGAACTGTAATCTCATTAATTAGGCTTGTAATCTCATTACTCTCTTTATTAAGAGCTTCAGAAAATATTGATACAATCTGATTGATGTCTTTTAATGATGTAGCTTCATTTATCGCAATAGAAATGGTGTCGTTATCAACATAAAGAAAATTGACCTCATTTTTTTCTGCAATTGGCTTAATTATTTTGGCATCGGCCTTAACCGTGATCGTGTCGAAATAAGCGGTATTTATTTGAGATACACCTAAATTTTCTAAAGCACCTACTAAGGTAACTGCAGTGGTGTGAATTTTAGTGGCAATATATTTCAAACCTCTTGGTCCGTGATAAACACCATACATGCCCGCCATTACGGCCAATAATACTTGAGCCGTACAAATATTTGAAGTTGCTTTGTCCCTTTTTATATGCTGTTCTCTGGTTTGTAAAGCCATGCGTAAAGCAGGTTTGCCATCGGTATCTTTAGTAACTCCAATTATACGACCAGGTATACTTCTTTTATATTCTTCTTTAGTTGCAAAAAATGCGGCATGTGGACCACCATAACCCAATGGTATACCAAAACGTTGTGTAGTACCTACTACTACATCAACACCGAATTCGCCTGGTGGTGTTAGCAATACCAAACTCATGATATCGGCAGCAACGGCAACTTTAATATTGTTTTCTTTAGCGTTACCAACAAACCCTGAATAGTCGTTTACTTGACCATATTTACCTGGGTATTGAAGCAACGCCCCATAAAAATCATTTCCAAATTTGAATTCTTCATGATTGCCAACAACTAATTCTATTCCTAGCGGAATTGAACGTGTTTTTAATAGCGAAAGTGTTTGTGGTAATACTTCTTCAGAAACGAAGAATTTTAGAACTTCATTTTTCTTTTGATCACGGCTTCTAACATCGAATAACATCGTCATTGCTTCTGCCGCTGCTGTACTTTCGTCCAATAATGAGGCATTGGCAAGTTCCATGCCAGTTAGATCAGTAATAATAGTTTGAAAGTTGAGAAGTGCCTCTAGTCTACCTTGGGCAATTTCAGCCTGGTAGGGTGTATAGGCGGTATACCATCCTGGATTTTCAAGAATATTTCGCTTGATTACAGAGGGTATTAAGCTTTCATGATATCCTAGGCCAATATATGACCTAAAAACTTTGTTCTTTTTTGATAGCTCTTCAATATGGGCTAAAAATCTATGCTCACTCATAGGAGCATCCAGTTTTAAAGGTAGTTTGAGTCGAATATCTTCTGGTATCGTCTCATAAATAAGCTGTTCCAGATTTTCAACACCTACCGTATTGAACATTGAGTTTAAATCTTCTTCCCTGATGCCGATATGGCGTAGTGCAAACACGTCAGTCTTCATAGATACTATTCTTGAATAAGTTGTAAAATTACCAATTTTATGTGGGTAAAGATGTGTTGAATTGTAGTGATAACGTGAAAGTTTTTAACCAAAACAAAGGGTTATAAACACTTTACCTATTTTTGTTCAATGACCCTGATCAAAAGGATTTTTGATTTCTATCTTGATGCTAGCATTCATGTAGCTTTAGCTATATTTAGTTTGGTTCATGTTACGGCACTTACCTTAAACATAAATGTACCTCAAGAGCTGTACCTTTTCATCTTTTTTGGATCTATAGGTTGTTATAATTTTGTAAAATACGGAGTTGAGGCCGAAAAGTATATTTTAGTTGCGAATAGGTATCATAAGAATATCCAATTTTTTAGTTTTGGCTGTTTACTTATTGCTTTTTATCAGATGTATTTTTTATCTGAAAGAATACTTGTCTCGCTTATTGTTTTGATTGCCATTACGGGGTTATATGCGCTACCAGTTTTGCCTAAACATAAAAATTTTAGAAGTTTTAGCGGATTGAAAATTTTAATAGTTGCAACTGTTTGGGCAGGTACAACTGTTATTTTACCAGCACTTTCTCAGTTAGATGAAATTACTTGGAATGTTAAGGTAGAGACATTTCAGCGCTTTATGATGGTACTAGTATTGTTAGTGCCTTTTGAAATCCGAGATTTAAAGTATGATAGTACAGCTTTAAAAACCTTGCCGCAGCGAGTAGGGGTAAAAGGAGCGAAGTTGATAGGGTACAGTTGGGCAATAATTTTTTACGCCACTACTTTCTTGAAATCCGATTTGGATGTAATTAACGCTGCAGTGAAAACTATTTTGTTCGTAGTTTTAATGCTAGTGATATTTAAAACAGAGTTGAATCAAAAGAAATACTATTCTTCATTTTGGGTTGAGGCTATTCCTTTATTTTGGTGGGTGCTAATAGTGATTGGGAAGAAGTGTGTTATTTTAACTTAGAGAAATTTTCTTTCATTTTCTCTTTATCTTCTTCCGATAAAACTTTAAGTCTTGCCTGGTTACAAAGTGATGTCAATTTCGTATTTTCCTCACTGTGTTTTGCGCAGGTTTTGCACATAAGTAAATGAAACTTTAACTTTATTTTATCCCAAACTGTAGCTTCTTTATATTGAGCTTTATCGCAAATTTTCGCCGCCTTTTCACATGAAATCATCATAACTAAAACCAATTTTGATTTAAACAACCCATTAAGCCGGTTCTGGCTCTATGTATCATTACCCAGAGATTAGACGCATTAATTCCTAAAGCATTACAAATATCTTCAGTTTCCATACCTTCAATAGTTTTCATTGTAAATACTTGAGCTTGTTTTTTCGGTAATTTAGAAATGCAATTTTGAATAGCAAGACCTAATTCTTCATTTTCAAGGGCATCGTTTTCAAAATTACTATTGGGGTCCGCGATGCGTTCTTCTAGCCAATCGCCTTCAGCATCGGTCTGTGAACTATAACTCATACGAACCTCGGCTTTCCCTTTTTTTGAATTTATTTTACGATAATGGTCAATAACCTTTCTCTTTAAAATAGCAACTAGCCATGTGCGTTCTGCAGCATCACCCTTAAAATTTTTAGCAGATTTTAGGCCTGCTATAAAGGTGTCTTGCACAAGATCTTTTGCGATTTCAGAATCGCTAACCCTTGTTACGGCATAATTGAAAAGGTAATCTGCATAAAGATCTACCCATGTGTCAGGATGTAGTTGGTGTGTTTCCATTTTTTATTCTGCGCTTCAAAAGTAAATTAATTTTAGCGATTATGATTACTTTTGGGTATAATCACTTAAGCTATGAAAAACATACTATTTTTTATTCTATTGGTAAGTGCGCAGTTTGGTCTTGCACAAATGGGGTTTCACCCAATTACTGAATTTAAAAGTTTTGACTCATCTAATGAAATACTTCTAGATGTAAGAACGCCAAAAGAATTTGCTGATGGTTGTATTGATGGTGCACTAAATGTTGATTGGTTTTCAGCGGACTTCAACCAACAAGTAGCATCTATGGATAAAGCGAAAACAATATATGTATACTGTAAAAAAGGCGGTAGGAGCTTAAAATCTCAAGCTAGATTAAAAGAACTTGGGTTTTTACACGTGATTAATTTAGAAGGTGGTTATGATGCTTATGTTCAAAAGTAACGGCTTGTAAATCTTGTTCAAAAAAAATAGTAATGACAATTTTACGCTGTTGTCATTACTATCAGTATTATAATTACCGTTTAACATGTTTATTCTAGACTAGTCCTGCTCTTTCTAATAAAGCTTCAACTTTAGGTTCTGCACCTCTGAATCTTTTATAGAGTACCATAGGGTTTTCGGTGCCACCTTTTGATAGCACATTGTCTTTAAACTTAGTAGCAACCTCCTTATTGAAAATACCTTTCTCTTTAAAATAGGCAAAAGCATCTGCGTCTAAAACTTCGGCCCATTTGTAACTATAATATCCAGAGGAATATCCTCCTTGAAAAATATGTGAGAAAGATGTGCTCATACAAGTTTCTGCCGTATCAGGATAAAGACTTGTGTTTTTGAACGCTTCGTCTTCGTGCTGTTTTACATTAGTAATATTTGTTGGGTCAATACCGTGCCAAGACATATCTAATAGGCCAAAGCTAAGCTGACGAAGTGTTTGCATACCTTCTTGAAAAGTAGCAGATTCTTTTATTTTCTGAACTAGTTCCATTGGTATAGTTTCACCAGTTTCATAATGCTTAGCAAACAATTCTAAGGCTTCTTTTTCATAGCACCAGTTTTCTAAAATCTGACTAGGTAGTTCTACAAAATCCCAAAATACAGATGTTCCTGATAAACTTGGGTAAGTGGTATTTGCTAGCATACCATGTAGACCGTGACCAAATTCATGGAATAAAGTCGTTACTTCATTAAAAGTCAATAAGGAAGGTTTGCTTTTGGTAGACGGAGTAAAGTTGCAAACGTTAGAAATATGTGGACGTACATTCTCGCCATTTCTTTTCCATTGCGATTTAAAGGATGTCATCCATGCGCCACCTCTTTTACCTGCTCGTGGATGAAAATCGGCATAAAACAGAGAAATGAAATTTTTATCGGTATCATAAACCTTGTATGTCTTTACCTCGTCGTGGTATTTTTCAATATCATTCACTTCTTCAAACTGAAGACCAAATAAGTTTTCTGAAACTTTGAAAACACCGTTGATGACATTCTCAAGTTTGAAATAAGGTTTCAGCTTTTCATCATCAAGGTTAAATAATTCTTGTTTTAATTTTTCAGAATAAAAGCTGCCATCCCATTTTTCTAAGCGATCTATTCCATCTAATTTTTTCGCGAAAGTCTCTAATTGCTGAAATTCACGTTCTGCTGCAGGTTTTGCTTTTTCAAGTAATTCATTTAAAAATGAATGTACTTTCTCAGGAGTCTCGGCCATACGCTCTTCTAGAACAAAATTAGCATGCGTTTTATATCCTAAAAGATTAGCTCTTTCAAATCTCAATTTTGCAATTTCAAGTACATTATCTTGATTGTCTAGTTTGTCTTTGTGAAAAGCCTTACTGCCAAATGCCATAGAAAGCTCTTTACGTAGTGCTCTGTTTTTGGCATATTTCATAAAAGGAATATAGCTTGGGTAGTCTAGTGTGATCATCCAACCATTTTCCTTGCCTTTCGAAAGTGCTAATTGTGCCGCGGCTTCTTTTTCACCTTCTGGGAGTCCGTCTAAATCAGCTTCATCCGTTAGGTGCAATTGATATTTATTTGTTTCTGCTAAAACATTCTCGCCAAATGTTAATTTCAATTTTGCCAGCTTTGCATCTATGGCTCTTAAACGTGTTTTCTTTTCTTCGGATAGGTTAGCTCCGTTTCTGCTAAAACTCTTATATTTTTTATCTAATAGCGTATCTTGTTCTACTGTTAGATTTAATGAATCCTTTTGGTCGTAAACAGTTTTTACACGTTTAAATAATGCTTCATTTAGTGTGATGTCATTTCCAAATTCTGAAAGTAATGGTGATACCTCTTGAGCTATTTTCTGAATTTCTTCATTCGTTTCTGCAGAATTCAAATTAAAGAACACACTCGAAATACGATCTAATTGTTGGCCAGAAAACTCTAATGCTTCGATTGTATTTTCAAAAGTCGGAGCATCTGTATTTGTTGTAATGGCATCTATTTCTTTTCTAGCATCTTCAATAGATTGTAAAAATGCAGGCTTGAAATGTTCATTTTTTATTTGTGAAAATGGAGCTGTATCGAATGGGGATAATAATGGATTCATTATACTGTGAAATATTTTATAAAATTAAATGCAATTTTTTTTGAGCTATTCTTAGCTGATAACGCGAATAGAAAATCTTTACTAACTATTTCTTACCGTTTACTTCTTTTGCGCCTTCAATAACTTTTTGTTTCAAACCTTCTTTGTAAAGGATGATTTTATCAAGTACACATTTGTCTGAGCTACCTATGATTTGAGCCGCAAGTATACCTGCATTTTTGGCTCCGTTAAGTGCTACTGTAGCAACTGGTACCCCGCCTGGCATTTGAAGGATAGAGAGTATAGAATCCCAACCATCTATAGAATTACTGCTTTTTACGGGTACACCTATAACGGGTAGTGGAGACATTGAAGCAACCATACCTGGTAAATGAGCAGCGCCACCAGCACCAGCAATAATAACCGAGTAACCATTGGTGTGCGCATTTTTACTAAAATCGAATAATTTTTCTGGTGTTCTGTGTGCGGAGACAATATCGACATCTACTTTTATATCAAAACCTTTTAAAATATCTATGGCTTCCTGCATTACGGGCATGTCACTCGTACTTCCCATTACTACGGCTACTTTACTCATGGTTTTTTATTTTGAAATAACTTGAATCGTTTCTTTTACTTTTTGCGCAATACTTCTGGCCTTGGCCAAATCGTTATTTACTATGGTAACATGGCCCATTTTGCGAAATGGTCGTGTTTGTGCTTTTCCATATATATGCGGAGTTACCCCTTCCATAGCCAATATTTCTTCTATATTTTCGTAGACTACATCACCTGTATGGCCTTCTGCGCCTACCAAATTTACCATAACACCCGCTACTTTACTATCCGTATTACCTAGAGGTAAGCCAAGTATACTGCGAATATGTTGCTCAAATTGGTTGGTGAAGCTGGCTTCAATGCTGTAATGTCCGCTGTTATGTGGTCTTGGTGCTACCTCATTCACCAAAATTTTATCATCTTCTGTTTGGAACATCTCAACAGCAAGTAAACCGGTAAGTCCAATTTTTTCTGCAACTTTTAATGCCAATGAGCGTGTTTTTTCCGCAACTTTAGGATCAATCCTGGCAGGGCAAATCACATATTCTACCTGATTGGCCTCTGGGTGAAACTCCATTTCTACCACAGGATAGGTTTTTATTTCTCCTTTAGAATTTCTAGATACAATGACTGCCAATTCATTTTTAAACGGAATCATAGTTTCTGCAATGCACTCACCTTTAGGTAGGCCTTGTAAATCAGCTAAGTTTCGAACCACTCTTACTCCTTGTCCATCATAACCAAATTGGGCTACCTTCCAAACAAAAGGTAATTTCAAAGCTCCGTTTTCAATACTGTCCTCGATTTCACTTAGGTAAGCAAAACGTTGAAAATCTGCAGTGGGTATTTCGTTGTCTACATAAAACAATTTCTGTTTTGCCTTATTTTGTATGATACGTAGGGCTTTCGGTTGAGGAAAAACCTTTACACCTTCAGATTCAAGTTTCTCTAAAGCATCTAGATTTACATTTTCTATTTCGATAGTAAGTACATCTACGTCTTTTCCGAAGTTATATACTGTATCAAAATCCAAAAGGCTGCCTTGAACAAATTCATTGCATGATATACGGCTTGGCGCTTCACTAGAGCTATCTAAAACTTTAGTGAAAATATCCCATTTTCGGGTTTCATACAGCATCATCTTGCCTAGTTGGCCCCCGCCTATAATACCTAATTTAAAATCTGAAGAAAAGTAATCCATATAAATGTTGCTTTTAGCAGTTGAAAAACGCCTTAAGTCCCACAAAAATACGGTTAAATCTTAGAAACCAATTCCTTTCTAATTAAAAACACAAGCCAATACCTTATCTTTGCAAACCTTGATAATTTAAGAAAATTGATACAAATTCACGACAAGTTTTTTAAGCGTTTTCTAAGCGAATTGGAAATTCAACAGGCCGTTAAAACTGTTGCCGATAAAATTGCTGCGGATTATAAGAATGAAACGCCGATTTTTGTGGGCGTTTTAAACGGGTCTTTTATGTTCGTTTCAGATTTAATGAAGGCCTATAATCATCCATGTGAAGTGTCATTTGTAAGGTTAAGCTCTTACCAAGGCTTAACATCTACAGGTATTGTAGAAACTTTATTAGATGTGCCAGAAAATATTGAAGGCCGCAGTGTTATTATCTTAGAAGACATTATTGATACAGGGCGTACCTTACAGAAATTGGTTCATTTGTTTTCTAAGACCAATGTCAAGGAATTTAAAATAGCCAGTCTTTTCTATAAGCCAGATGTTTATAAAGGTGAATATGCCATTGATTATTTTGGATTGGCCATACCCGATAATTTTATCGTGGGTTATGGTCTAGACTATAAAGAACAAGGAAGAAATTTAAAAGAAGTATACCAACTAAACCAGAAACATATGATCAATCTTGTACTCTTTGGTAAGCCAGGAGCCGGCAAGGGCACACAAGCAGAATTCCTAAAAGAAAAATATAATCTTAAGCATATTTCTACAGGAGATGTGTTTCGGTACAATATAAAAAACGGAACAGAATTAGGGACTTTAGCTAAATCATATATGGATAAAGGTGATTTGGTACCTGATGAGGTTACTATAAAAATGTTGCAGGAAGAAGTTGAGAAAAATCCTGAAGCAGACGGATTTATTTTTGATGGTTTTCCAAGAACTGCTGCACAAGCAGAAGCATTGGATAATTTCTTGGAATCTAAGGATATGGGCATTAATGCTACCATTGCTTTAGAAGCCAATGACGAAGTTTTAATAGGACGTCTTCTAGAACGAGGTAAGATAAGTGGTCGTAGTGATGATCAAGATGTTACTAAAATTAGAAATCGTTTCGACGAGTACAATCAAAAAACTACGCCTGTAAAAGAATTTTACGAGGCACAAGGTAAATTTCATAGTGTGAACGGTATTGGTTCTATTGCAGAAATTACCGAGCGCCTAACGAAAGTAATCGAAGACATAAAATAATTTAGAATCTCTTTCGTCACATCAATTGGCTAAAGAGTTTTGAACAGAAAAAACATCAATGACCGAGGGTAATTTTGTAGACTACGTAAAAGTAGGTTTGACTTCTGGTAAAGGAGGCAAGGGATCCGTGCATTTGCATCGTGAAAAATTTATTACCAAGGGTGGTCCTGATGGTGGTGATGGTGGTCGTGGAGGTCATATCATTGTTAGAGGAAATGAAAACCTTTGGACACTGGTGAACTTCAAATATAAAAAACATTTCAAAGCAGGACATGGCGAACATGGTAGCAAAAGCCGAAGTTCAGGGGCAGATGGTGAAGATGTGTATTTAGATGTGCCTTTAGGTACTATTATAAAAGATTTCGAGACCAAAGATGTGCTTTTTGAAATTACGGAGCATGGTGAAGAGAAGATTCTGTTGAAAGGTGGAATGGGTGGCCGTGGTAACTGGCACTTTAGAACATCTACGAATCAAACACCTAGATATGCACAACCTGGTGTTGATGGTCTCGAAGGTGAGTTTTTATTAGAATTAAAAGTATTGGCCGATGTTGGTTTGGTAGGTTTTCCAAATGCAGGAAAATCAACCTTATTATCGGTAATAACTTCGGCAAAACCTAAAATTGCCGATTATGAGTTTACAACTTTAAAACCGAACTTAGGTATTGTAGAATACCGCGATTTTAAAAGTTTCGTAATGGCAGATATACCCGGTATTATTGAGGGTGCTGCAGAAGGTAAGGGCTTAGGACATTATTTTTTAAGACATATAGAGCGTAATTCAAACTTGCTTTTTTTAATTCCTGCTGATAGTAAGGATATAAGCAAGGAGTATGAGATTTTGTTAGATGAATTAAGACGTTACAATCCTGAATTATTAGATAAAGACCGTCTTATATGTATCTCTAAAAGTGATATGCTAGATGATGAACTCATGGATGAAATGAGAGAGGAATTAAACAAAGATTTAAACGGTACTCCGTTTATGTTTATATCATCGGTTGCTCAAATGGGTATTGTTGAATTAAAGGATAAGCTTTGGGCAATGCTTAACTCTTAAAATTTGGATTCTATGAGACAGTATTTGAAAAATATTGTTGAAATTAATGACAATAGTAAGAGTAGGGTTTTTGCTTATTTTATACAGGCATTGATATTTTTATCTATCATAGCTTTCTCCTATGAAACAGTTCCTGATTTAGAACCATCGACTAGGAAACTTTTAAGAATAATTGAAATCTTTTGCGTAATTGTTTTTACAATAGAATATTTACTTCGTATTTATGTTTCGGATAAGAAGCATAAATTCATTTTTAGTTTTTTCGGGATTATTGACTTTTTGGCAATACTTCCATTTTATTTATCATTGGGAGTCGATTTAAGGTCACTTAGGGCTTTACGATTTCTGAGATTATTCCGTATTCTCAAGCTTATACGTTATAATAAAGCCATTAAGCATTTTTCTAAAGCTATCAGCTTGGCAAAAGAAGAGATTTTATTATTCTTGATTGTTACCTTGATATTGATTTATTTTTCTGCTGTGGGTATTTATTATTTTGAAAATGAAGCTCAACCAGAAAATTTCTCATCCATTTTTGATAGTCTTTGGTGGGCAATAATTACACTTACTACTGTTGGGTATGGAGATGTTTATCCTATTACCGTCGGGGGTAAAGTCTTTACTTTCTTTATTCTTATGATTGGATTAGGAATTGTGGCTATACCTACAGGAATTATTTCTTCGGCACTAACTAAATCTGTAGATAAAAAAGATGTAGAATAATGATAAGTTAGATAAGAGTCGATAGAAAAGTATGTATCAATGCTTAGCGCTTAGTCGAATACCTTCTTAAAAATATATTTTACGCTGTTATTTTCTTTAATTTTAAGAAAACACAATTTCATGAGAATCTTTCTATTTAGTATTGTTCTGGTCGTTTTAACTTCTTGCGGAGCAGCAAGGGTTAATTATGACTATGATAATCAAACTGATTTCACTTCCTACGCTACCTATAATTATTTTGGAGACATGGAAACTGGTCTAAGCGAATTGGACGAGAAAAGGTTAATGGATGCCATGGATGCTACTTTAGGTGAGAAAGGGTATATGTTCGCTGAAGAACCTGATGTTTTTATCAATATAAAAAGTTCAGTATTTAAATCTCAACAAGGTAATAATGTTGGTGTAGGTCTTGGTGGTGGTAATCGTGGTATTGGTGGCGGCGTGTCAATAGGTATTCCTGTAGGCGGACCAAAAATGACTAGAGAACTTCAAATAGATTTTGTAGATGCCAATAAAGACATACTTATATGGCAAGCAATTAGTGAAAGTCCTTTTCGTGAAGGTGACACGCCAATAGAAAAGTCAGAAAGAATTAAGGCTGTAGTCGAGAAAATATTCAGCAAGTATCCTCCGCAATAAACTCACTTTACTTTAATAACATACGTAGCTATTAAGTTGCTTTCCGCTGAAATATGCACATCGTATAATCCCTTTTTTTCAAAAGTTTGGGTTAAGCGTATTTCATCTTTATTTCTGCTGGTATGCGCGTTAGTTGATTTTTGAATGCCTCCTTTATTGATAAACAGGTTAATCTCTCCATTAAAATCAATAGGTACTTTTAACTTAAAAGTTACCGACCCTCCCTTTGTTATTTGACTATGCATTGCTGCGGGAAATACTGGAATAATCGGTTCATGAAAAGCTTCTTTGTACACCACCGGACCGACAATAAATGCTTTAAAACTTTCTGCATCTTTTTGTTGAATTTCTTCCTTAAGAGTAGGGTAGTGGTTTTTTGCAAACAGTTCGGGTTCGGCTAAAAAATAACCATCGAAATAATCACTTTCAAACCTCGAATTTCCATCCTCAAGAATAGTTTGTCCAGCAGACCAGGTAGCATCACATACATACCATTTGTTATTTATTACAATACTATTCCATGAATGGTTGGGAATACTGTCTTCATCTAATAACAATGTAGGTGTACGTCCATACCCATCAATAATATTACATTTAAATCCTGCTAGAGTAGCCATTTCTTTAACTAAATAAGCATAACCTGTACAAGCGGTTTTTCGTTCGTTAAGTAGTCTATCGAAGACCTTAGGTGTTATGCTTTTATTCCAATCTAAAAAGGCTTGCCTGTCATTTACAAGCCTTTTTCGTTTATGGCTAATTTTTAAATAGGAAGAATAGTCATTCTCAATATTTGAGCTTATCCATGTGTATATGGCTCTAAATTTTTCCACATCGGTTGTTAACCTTGAAGTCAAATTATGGGTAAGCACAGGTAAGTTTTTTAAGCTAGCGCCTTTGTGATATTCAGCTATGCTGTCTGCTTTCTTAAAATCTGTATGATTAAAATCTGAGCGTTGGGCCAAGGATGTTAAAGAAACTAAGAATGTGAAGAATACAGTGATTCTCATTATTTAAAAATGTCTCCAATTTTTTGAAAAATGTTTCTTTTGCTTGAGTAGGTACCACCAATTACAATATCACCCATTAGTTCTACATCATAAGAATCAAAGCTAATGTTTATATCGATGTTCGCAGATGTACTAGAGGCTACTTTGTACGTTTTGGTCTCATAACCAATGAAGCTTAATACCAAAATGTCATTCTCTTTTAATCGTTGAGGGAATTCAAACTTACCATCAAAATCTGTTTGTGTACCCACTGTAGTTCCTTTTAAAACTACATTTACACCTGGTAGCGGTTCATTTGCTTCATCTAATATGGTGCCGGTTAAGGTGTACTTTTCTTGATACTTAACCATCATGCCCATGATACTTTTATGCTGGTTAGAAACTATTTCAATAGGGGGGTCTACGCTAGTAGTTTCTTGACCTTTCACCTCAGTGGCGCAAAGAGCCAATAATGATAAGCTCATCATACCTATACCTTTAGTTAACATTGAATTGTTCATAGTGTGCAAAGTATTTGTTTCGTAAGATTTTAGTTGAGATGCTTTAAACATCCCACAAGTTTTTTTATTTGTACCACTTAAATAGTTTACAAGTTCTTTGTCAGAAAAATTGGTAAAATCAATGACCTCTTTTTTACAACTCTGGCAAAATCCTCCTTTTTCGGTTTTATTAAAATTAGTAAATTTTTCTTTGCATGGTTCTTTTACGTTTATTGTTAATATGCTTTTCATAATTCAGTGGTTTTATATTTATACGTCTAAAGTATTGTGGAACGTATTCTTATAAAATAGGTAATGAGTGTATGGGCTCTTTCAGTGAGTTAACGGTATGTGACTGGTTATTTAGATATTTTTCAATTAGGTTTTTTTATAGGTAAATCAGTAGTAGTCAAATGTTAATGTTCTTAATTCATATGCTAAATAAATGTGTTGAAAGTAAAATCCTGTTATTTTTGTAACAAAACTCAAAAGGAACGTCTTATTAATCAAGACGTTTTAAACTAACTCACAATATGAAAAAAATTTATTTTCTAGCTGCCGGTTTGGTAGCCTTGGTTTCTTGTAAAGAGGAAGCTAAACCTACTTCTGAAGTAGAAAAAATTCCGGGTATTGTTCTTACGAACATGGATACAACTCAGAACCCTAAGTCAGATTTCTATAACTATGTTAATGGAAATTGGATGAAATTCACTGAAATTCCAGATGACAGAACTAGCTGGGGTGGTTTTAGTGTACTTCGTAAATCTACAGATGATGATGTTTTGAAAATATTAGCAACTGCGAAGGAAAGTGGGAATTATGCTGCAGATACTGATCAGGCAAAAGCATTAGCTATTTTTGATACAAAGTTAGATTCAGCGGCAAGAAATGAAGCTGGTATTACACCTTTGAAACCTGCTTTAGAAGCGATAGCTTCTATTAAAAATTTAAAGGATTTACAAACGGTATTGGCTACAAATGCTGCTGTTTCTTCACCTTTTATTGGTATAGGAGCAGGTGCAGATTTAAATAATAGTAGTATGAATACGGTTTATTTAGGGGCTAACGGACTCGGACTACCAGATCGTGATTTCTATTTGGAGGAAGATGAAAAGTCTATCGAAATTCGTGAGGAATATAAAAAGCACATTTCTAAAATGTTGCAAAAGTTGGGAGATACGGAAGAAGCCGCCACCAAGGCTGCAGATAAAATTCTAGCCATGGAAACCAAACTTGCCGAACCTAGGTTAGATAAAGTTGAAAGTAGAGACGCTAGAAATTATAATAACCCTAAATCTGTCGCTGATGCTGATAAGATGTTAACTACTATAGATCTAGGTAAATTTATTTCCGATTTGGGTATCACTAAAAAGTTCGATACGCTTTTGGTTACTCAGTTGCGATATACTAAAGCATTAGATAAGTTTTTGAAAGAAACCCCAATAGAAGATATTAAAGACTTAGTAAGATGGGATACTTTTAATAGTGCTGCTGGTAGATTAACTACTGATATAGAAACTGCAGATTGGGAGTTTTATAGTAAATATTTGAGTGGTGCAAAAGAGCAACGTCCTGCAAATGAGCGTGCCTTATCAACTGTAAATGGTACCGTTGGGGAAGCTTTAGGTCAATTATATGTTGATGCTAAATTTCCGCCAGAGGCAAAGGCTAAAGCTGAAAAGATGATTGCTAATGTTATTGATGCATTCAAAGAGCGTATTTCTGTTTTGGATTGGATGAGTGATTCAACAAAGACAAAAGCTATTGAGAAGTTAGATAAGTTTACAGTTAAAATTGCTTATCCAGATAAATGGGAAGATTACTCTACAATGGATGTTACCAAGGGTAAATCATATTTCGAAAATATGACTGCTGTAGATAAGTGGGGCGAATTAAAGAATTTTGCAGAGATAGGAGAACCGGTTGATAAAACAGAATGGGGTATGTCTCCGCAAACGGTAAATGCTTATTTTAATCCTCTTAACAATGAGATTGTTTTTCCTGCGGCTATTCTACAGCCACCTTTCTACAATTACACAGCTGATGAGGCAGTTAATTATGGTGGAATTGGAGCGGTAATCGGACATGAAATTTCACATGCTTTCGATGATAGTGGTTCTCGATTTGATGCTGATGGTAATTTAAAAAACTGGTGGACAGATGAAGATTTGAAAGCTTTTACAGAAAGAGCTGATGCATTGGCAGTACAGTATGATAGTGTTTCTGTATTACCAGGTGTAAATGTAAACGGTAAGTTTACTTTAGGTGAGAATATTGGTGATTTAGGTGGTTTATTGGGTGCGTATGACGGACTTCAAAAATACTATGCTGAAAATGGTCGTCCAGAAGATATTGACGGTTTTACCGCTGAGCAACGTTTCTTTATGTCTTGGGCTACCGTTTGGAGAACTAAGAGCAGAGATGAAGCACTTAGAACACAAATTAAGACAGATCCGCATTCTCCTGGTATGGTAAGGGCTACACAGCCTTTATTGAATATTCAAGAGTTTTATGATGCCTTTGATATTAAAGAAGGTGATGCCATGTATTTAACTCCTGAAAAGAGAGTTCATATTTGGTAAGGTATTCTTTATCATAAAGAAAAAAGGCGCTACAGAGTAGCGCCTTTTTTTATGTTTATGTTTTTGATTAAGTATTATTTATTTTCTACCGAAACACGTACCCCTTCACTATGACTACTGAATTCTGGTGCGTACATGCTTTGAATGGTGGTAATGCCATTGCTGAAATTACCTGCATTGTTTACGCGTACATCATATTCAAATACATAAATGCCTTTACGTAAATAGTCGAAAAAGAAATTTGTACTTGCATCTTTCGTACTCTCATAATAGCCTAAACCATCTTGCCACTTATATCGAGAAATAACATTGATAGGTTCAAAACCTGCCGCTCTCATATCTTTCATATGTATAAATTCCATATCACGATCCGCCTTTAATTCTATTCTAATTCGAACGAGGTCGCCGACTTTTAAAGAGGTGGTATCGGTGATTTCAGATATCACTTCACCTGTCTTCGTATTCTTCTTCAAGAATAATTTTTTCTTTAATTGAAGCGGAGTTTCGGCACTCGTGATTTTATCCAAATCTTCGAAATATTGCCAGTATAAAGCTCCCCACGCAATACCATTTCCTTTTTTGGTAATTTGCACTTCACCCATTTTAGGTGCTATTTCAGTTCCGTTCCAAGATGTTTTGAAATATCCTGTTCCTGCTTCAACTTTTACATTTTCTAATGTTGATGGTTCTAATTTTTCTCCGCCAACTAAAACATCAACAGCATCGGTTACCGATAACCAATCACTACCTTGAAGTAATAAAGCATATACCGCTTCTGTAGTTGCTTTTGTTGTTTTCCATTGATTGGTTTGTTTATTTTTAAGTAGCCAAATTTTTAGATTATCTATAGTTTCTATATCTGTTGGGTGTATTTCAGAAAAAGCCTCTATCAATAATGATTGAGTTTCTATTGGTGCTTGATACCAAAACCAAGAGCTCGTATTTTTCTTCCAATACATACCTAGTTCATCACTAGTAATACTATTTTCTTCTAAGGAGCGCAGTATTTTAGATGCGGTTTTTTCATCCTTATTGCGGTAAAGAGTTAAGGCCAACATTCCTTGAGAATACAGTCCTTTGTTCATCCAGTATTTTTGCGCCTGCTTTTTGTAATATATTGTTATTTCATCTACTTTTTTAGGGGTCTCTATATCCTTAAAAAAGCTCCTCATATATAAAAATTGAATCTGGGTTGCAGTTAAGTGGTCATTATTTATATCTGCAGTGTTCTTCTTCATTGATTCATATTCTTCCACAAACTCCTTATCTAAATATGAAATAGCATTTTCAATCATTTTTGATTGATTGCTGAGCTTAGCGGAAGTGACATTCAAATGATTTAAATGACCTAAACCTGTAACGATGTGTCGTGTTATAAATCTATTGTCTGGACCGCCGTTGAACCATGGCCATGCACCACTCGGTTTTTGATTCTGATTCAATTTGTTTAGCGTTAATTCTTGTTCGTTCCGTATTTTATTTAGATTGAATAATAGTCCAATTCGCTTTTTCTGTTCGGTTTCTGATTTTGCATCACGCAGCCAAGGAGTTTCTTGAATTAAAAGGGATTTCAATTCTTGATTTTTTTCCAAATTACTAAGTAATGCATCTGAATTTGCCCACTGCGCAAAAACTTCTTGAATTCTAGGATTACTATTTGCGATATGACTAGCCAGTGTATTGGCGTAGTATTTTGCGAATGTTTGTTCATTACATTCATAAGGATACTCCATCAAATAGGGTAGTGCCTGCACGGCATACCATGCAGGATTGGAAGTCATCTCTAAGGTGAGTTTGTGATGCTTCAAAGTCCCTCGAGCAGAACCGACCGGAAGATTCTTCAACTTATTTAAAACAAAGGTTTTCGTTTGGTTGCTACGAACCCACATCGGTAAGGTCTCGGTAACCAAAGTTCGGTTCGTTAATACCGGTAACATATTTTGTTCCCCATCTG
Source organism: uncultured Maribacter sp. (assembly GCF_963977385.1). Lineage (GTDB taxonomy): Bacteria > Bacteroidota > Bacteroidia > Flavobacteriales > Flavobacteriaceae > Maribacter. Next base: position 194,040 of record NZ_CAXBOU010000004.1, read on the forward strand.
AGTAATCACCTGCTTTTGCAATTATTTTATATTGAACAGATTGTAGGCCTTTAGGTATATTCAGTTTCCATGATACTTGAGTATTCCCCATGGAGTCTACCTCAAATGAACGTTCATCAAAAGCATTGTTAGTTTCACCTGCGATGGTTTTGATTAATTGATTCAAAATATCTGAACCCGTCATTGCATCTACCAATACTAATTTAGCCTGCCCAGAAAGTATTTTGTTAGTTAAATTGGAGATTTTTGTACTTATAATAATCTCATCACCTTCGCGTAAAAAACGGGGCGCATTAGGTGTAACCATTAATTCTTTTTGGGTTACTGTGGTAAGATTTTTAATAGTGCTTTCCAATTCTTTGGTATGTGTCAATAGTTGCAGGTTCCATCGTGTCAACGCCTCTGGAGTTGTGAAATTGAAGGAAACATTACCTTCCTTGTCCGTTTCGAGTTTTGGAAAGAAAAAAGCAGTTTCTTGAAGGTTTTTACGAATAGTAACTGAATCAAAATCTGTTTTTTCTTCATCAGCCTCTGGCTGCATTGGGGCGTTTAAATCTGCCTCCATTTCATCTGAAACATTATTACCCGTTATAGCAACTTCATCTAATTCAGCACCATCATTCATTATACCTCTTGCTAACGGAGCTGATGAAGCCGACCTTTTCATTTTACGTGATTCAGAAAACATACCGTAAGAACCAAAATTTAGCCCAAACCAATTAAAAGAATCAAAATTTAATGGAGAATAACTTAATTGGTCATAGCCTTGAAACGAATAGAAACTGCTGGTCGAGAAGCTGGTTTGTGCAATAGTTCTGAAATTTGAGTAATATGTTGGTTTGCTTAAGGGATTAAAGTTCCAAGAATGTGGTTTAAATTGATCTAAAGAGGCATCATACATACTTGCTAAGAGTTCAGCGGAAACTTTCTCTCCCTTAGAGCCTTTTATTTTAAATGACCATGTTTCATCTGTGCCAGGTGCTAATTTATCTCGAAACGATATCGTCTCAATTTGTAAATCGGTTGCAGGGCAGGGTACTTGAATATTATAATTATTTGATTCGAAGTAATTAGCAAATGCATAACTGTAATTAATACTAAATCCTCCTAAATCATCTGCTGTAACAGGTACAGAAATGGTTTTAGAATTGTTGTTTAAGACTATTACCTTAGAATCTATAACATGGTGTTTTTTTTCTGTTACAATGGTTATGTTGAGATTCTTAGCGCTTGAAAGAAATGTTATTTGAGCGATGTCGCCAATCTTGTACTGCGATTTGTCCGTTTTAATTTCAAATAATTGATTGTCCGCCAAAGTGTCTTCATTCCCAGTAACGGTAATAATGGCAACATCTTTAACGGTTTGTCCGAATTTATCTTTTGAAGCTAGTTCCATACTATATTTTCCGGATTTCCAATTCTTCGTCTTGCCGAAATTCATCTCAATAGATGTCCCAGTATCAAAATTAGATTGCCATACTACTTTGCCCTTTTTCCAATTAACAGGATTGTCTTCATTCTCAAAAGCGTCATGCGGATAAAGCTCTTTAAACGTTTCTTTTGAAAAACCTGCGTAATCTGGTGCTGGCCATGTTCTAGGTCGTAAAACATTGTCGGGCGCTTCTAGCTTATATAATTTTATATTGCCAGTTGCCGCTACAAACTCACCATTTAAATTGGTGCTTGATATACTGAATGTATTATTCTTGATTGTCTTGTCTATCGTTTCTAGTATGACCAAGTTTACATTTAAGGCGTGATAGCCTACAGATACATTTGTAACTGTACTGCGTGTTTCCCCATTAATGTCGGTAACATCGGCAGTAACTTCATAGTTAAACGTTGGTAAGCTCTCTTTGTCAATGCTGTTATCTGGTATGGCTTTGAACGATATTTGATAGTTTCCTGATGTATCGGTTGTTGTTTCGCCATGGGTAATTTCTTGTGGAGTGCTATTAAAGTATGGTCTAAACCAGTAATACCATCTGGGCAAGTTCACTATTCGTTTAACTCTATAAACCACTTTTGCGTCAGATATAGAACTGCCGGCATAAGCGGTAGCTTTGCCAGTTACATTAATACTGTCATTAACTTTGTAAGTTTCAGTAATTGGTTCAAAAGAGGTCTCAAATTTTGGTCGTTTGTATTCCTCAATTGAAAAGCTGGTATACCCATTTAAATCAATTTCATCTGAATCTACGTGAATTGAAAACATTCCAGTAAGTCCGTTTATAGGCAATATAAATTCACCTGAAACCGAACCATATTCGTTAGTGCTTAAGGTTTTGGTTTGTAGTTCTTGTCCGTTAACGTCATGTAGTTTAACCTGTATGGTTTTATTATCCAATATACTCGATTTGCCATTTTCTTGTCGTATCGCGATACCTTTAAAGTATAAGGGCTGACCTGGCCGATAAATGCTTCGGTCTGTAAATAGAAAGCATGTATGGTTTACAGTTTCCCTATTTTGAGAATAGCCTCTACTGATGTAGTAATCTCCGAAGTAAGAAGTATCGTTATCTTTTTTAATGGTAACATCTATACTGTTCCAGCTATCCTTATTTTTTTCAATAGAAATACTTCCTTTAGTGTCCGTAAAATAAATCACCTGCTTTGATGGGGAATTGTAATTTTTACGATAATTAAAGATTACCTCTGCATTTGTAATCGGTTTTCCATTAGTACGGTCAAATACTTGATAGAATTGGTGCGTATTTGTTTGTGTCTCACTTATAGCCAAATTGGTCGCTTGAACCGTGGCGTAACTGAATAAACTATCTTTTTTGTCTATTGGTTCTGCTACAATAGCATAATATCCATTTTCTAATGCTGGCATAAGGATTTCTGTACTGTGCGTTTGAAAATCGTTTTCTGTTTTTAGTGATGCAGACCATGTTTTGGCAATAGGTAAATTTTTTAAAAAAGACTGTTTTTTAGCTTCGGGATATAATTTATCTAGCTCTTTTAATTGTTTTTTGGTGATTTTATAAGCACTTAAAGTTAGATTTTCAAAGTTTTTATATCTGACCAATAAGCGACTAGTTATGTTGGTAGGTATGTGCTGTTCGGTGGTCAATTGTACATTTGACTCCTTTATGTTTAATTTTAAGACTGTGGATTTCTTTGCCCCTAAGCTTTCTGGGAATTTAGTAATTATGGCATCGCAAAGTGTAGCGGCTTCTTTTAACTTCCATTGGTGTTTCTCATTTGTTTTAGGTGAGTAGGTAAGCCCCAGTTGCTGATAAAATAGTGCAATTTCATAAGTGTACAGCCCGGAAAGTGGACTATGCTTTATGTTTTCTGCAGAATTTTGAAGGACATCAAGAAGCAACTCATCCTTATTACTGAAAGTGGCATTTTTATGAATAAAAAGCAAGCGTTCTATATCTACTAAAACCAATGGTTTAATATCAGGATTGCTAAAGTGAAATGATACTAATTGTTGGTATATAATAAGAGCTCTAAATTGTAGCGAAGTTGTGGCATCACTCTCAAGATTTGAAAAACTAAAGGAGTAGGCTTCACATAACACCTCTGCATCGTCAATTTCAAAGATATCGGCAGGTTTGTTAATGGTATTCTCGTTGGTGGTATAAAAATCTAATGCGTTATGCGCCAGTAAATCGAATATAGTAGGTCGGTATTCCCTAGTTTCTTCCTCATTATATAAAATCTCATCTAAGTAAGAAATAGGTAGTTTTTGAGTTTCAGAAGAATTTTCTAATGAAGCTTGAAAATGATGATCAATTTCTTTAAATAGTGTATCTAAATCCCAGGTTCTAAAATCTACAGTATCGATTTTTGTTTCAGTTGTTGTTCTATTATAAAAACGATACCGATTTTGTTGGTAATACTGCCAATACAGATTTGCTAAATAACTATGTAGAATATTTTTTGTTGGGCTTTCGGCAGCTGTGATTTCAGTTTTAAAATCATTGACAATGCTTAATTGGGCATCTTCTTCTAGGACCATTACAAAGTTAGATTTGTAAAGAAGTGCCTTTATCGTCTGAACATCATTTTTTTCATCTTTTGCTTTCTTAGATATAGATTCAACTAGTTTTAAAGCTGATTTAGAAAGATTTTCATCATCTAGTTTTTCAACCTTATCCCATAACGTTTTATAAGAATCATCTTTTTGTCCGTTTGTAAACTGGGCAAAAAGAACTAAACTGAGTACAATAGATATATTTTTCATCATAGTAAAATTACAATACAAAACTGTGCCAAATTAATATTTATAACAATGAAAAATGAGTGAAAGATGGTTTTGGTTTAGGGAGTACGGAATTCTTTTATGCGAAATGAAAATAGTTTAGTATTGGTACTATAGGTGTACTGTTTTTTTAAAAGGAATTTGTAAATAGTATGTTTTAGATAATTTATGCTACAGAGGTATGCGGTTTGTGTTCAATTTTGAAGTTGCAAGAATTTGCAATAAAACACATTTTATTCGCTTCTTCATGTAATTGGTTCGCTTTAGTAATCATATTTAAACTGGTAATTTTCACTTTTGGATGTAGCGTAACTCCAGTAAATTTTCCGCTACCATTTTCAGTTTCTTGCATAATGCCGGTTGCATGGTCTAAATATTCTGTCACTATTATTTTGTGCACCGAGCATAAATGCAAATACCAAAGCATATGACAAGATGATATTGATGAAAGAAATAGATCCTCAGGGTTATACCTAGTTTTATCTCCTAAAAAGGATGGGTCTGATGAACCGTTTATCTCGCTATACTTACCGTTGGCAATAATTGTGTGATTTCGGTTGTATGATTTGTAGTCGAGAGTTCCATTTCCTTCGTTGCCCGTCCATTCAACTTTGACTTCGTAATTATGTTTTTTCATTTTCGTCTAAATATAGTTAGCAATTTTATATAGAATTATACAATTGTATAACCTTATCGAAACTCATTGAATCACTAATTTCATAGAAATAGTTTAACTGCCATTTTTGCGTTCGTTCCGCTTGTTTGTTTTTTGCAAGGTCCCAATTTGGATACACTCTGAATGCTCTTTTTCCTTCTTTCTCACCCGTAGAAATTATACCTTTTTCAATCAATACCGATTTTGGAAAAACAAACTGGCCAAACCTTGTGTTGGTTCGTACGTTTACAACATAAAAATCAATAAGGTCATCGACATTAAAGGGTTCAATTGGTCCATTGCCATTTCGTTTCCAGAATGTCACGAATTGGCCAACTTTTTTAGGAGTTATTTTAGCGGTTCTACTTTTAATATGTTTTCCGTTGAGTTTAAAATGACAAGCATCGTATTCTTGACTTTCTAACTCAAGTTCGAAGTCAGTAATTTTAAGGGAACTTTTATCGTAAACGGCTATTCTTATTTGATTGAGATTTTTTTCCATTTATAGAGTTACACCAGTTTTTGTGAAACATTAATTTTTAAACACTATATACGTGTCAACCAAATTTTATTCTAAACTCCTTCAATACTTTTTTCTACTGCTAATTGTATACTTATAAATCGTTATTCCAGAGGATTTAAAATTACTATATTTTTACCGTGCGCATTAGAATTTGGTAATTCAATTTGGTTAGGTATTGAATCGATGCTGCTGTTCCGATTACTCATAGAAATAGCGATACATATTTAAAAGCTATCATCATCTAAATAATTTAGCTTCATATAATAAGTAGTGAAACAGTTTAAAATATTATAGTATTATGACAAGGATATAGGGGGATATTAGGGAATATATGAGAATTTTTATTGTTCGGTTACATTAATTTTAATATCAGTTGTTTTGTTGATGTATAGGCTAGCCAGTAAGGAAACGTTTATTGTAATCGTTGCTCAATGTTAGTTTAGCTTTAGCTCTTCCAACCCAATTCTATAAATATTTCCCATCCCATTCTTAGTCTGATTTGAATACAGTTTTAAATCTTCAACAGTCTTAATTCTACTAGTATTTAGGTCAAATTTTTCACTTGTAAAATATAGATTGTTACGTTCAATATCAATAAAGGGACAATAATCGAGTTGAGGTGAATTAATATTTTTCCCCATGTTTTTTGATTCACTCCAATTACCTTCTTTATCTTTTATGCTATAATATAAATCGCCACCTCCTAAACCATCTTCTCTTCCAAATGAACTGAATATTAGTAAATTTTCCTCCGGATTTATATAAGAGTTGAATTCAAAATATGCTGTGTTTATTGTACTATCTAACACTACGGCCTCCTGATATTCACCGTTGACTTTTTTGGATACAAAAATATCTTCTCGACCAATACTTTCTTTTCTAGTTGCTGTAAAGTATAAATTCCCATTCTTACTAAGTGACGGATAAAACTCATCTTCTTCAGTATTTATTTTATCGTTCAATGCTTTGGGATCGCTCCATTTATCCCCGTCTCTATCACTGTACCAAATATTATAGTCATTTCTGGTTGAGTCTTTCTCTATAGGTCTATTAGAGGCGAAAAACAACCTTTGCCCACCTTCAGTATAGAATGGTTCTATATCTTGATATTTTCCAGATAGGGTTACTATTTTCGGTTGACTCCATTTGCCTTCAATTCTGTCTATTTGTATGAGACACCTTTTTTGTTGTTTATAATCTCCTAAAGTGTATATCAATTCATTTCCGTTTGGTGCTATTGCGATATCTCGCTCATATAAGCCGGTAGATACAATTCCTTCTGCAAATAGTTCAACTTTACTAGGGTTAGACTCTAAATCTAATTTTATAGTTTCGGATTCTTTACTCTCTTTACAGCCTAAAATCAACAAGCTTAAAAGCAGTATAATGATTTGCGTATTTTTTACGATAACGTTGCCTTTGTTTTTTGACATTATAGATTGAGGTTTATGTGGTTGATTAAGTAGATGTAAAATTAGCAAAAACGTATTGGTGAAGTAGATTTGATACATTTTCTTTAGTACCCTAATACCTCTTTATAGTCTTCTATGATTTTCTGTAATTAGAAGATAATATAAAAAAAACCTGAAAGCTTTCGGGGTTTTATAAATACAAACAGACCTTGACATAAACCCCAAAATCCGCATTAATTATTGGTGTTGATATGGTGTTGTTTTTTATTCGTTCAGTTTGTTCTCAATTCGAGGATTTACTTTTGTTAGTTCTCTGGCGAATTCAAATTTGTCCTTAGGAGAAATTATGATTAAGTCAAACTTTCCATAAGTCAGTTCAATTCTGTCCAATGATGGTGCAGGTGATGAAATTAGATTTCCTGTTTTGGCAACAGACCTGATTTTGTTTATATCAAATTGTTTATTGTAGAAAAAACCACATTTTACTTTTAAAACTCCAGCTTCAGTAATCGTGTATTCGGTCGAAAAATTTAGGTACAAACATAGTCCATAGACCAATAGAAAGATTCCGCCAACCGAAAGTATTGCCTGCAATGGTTCGTTTCGATATACCATAAATCCTAATATACCGCCAAAAATAAATATCATCAACAACATTATTTCAAATCCGAATTTTGATTTGTAAGTTTTCATTGTTGATTACTTCTCTTTATTAGAATTCATTTTCACCCTGTATAACGTAAAATACCATCACGAGAACTATTGTAATTGGGACTTTATATACACAAATAAACTTTGACGTAAGCCCTAAAATTTACATTGATTATTGGTATTGTTGACAACTGACTTTTACGTACTACTTGGTTTTTAATAGACTAAAAATTCTGGAAAACGTTCAGCTTTGAGCGAATTCCATTCTTCTTTTATAATGCTATAATAAACATCAGTTCTGCTTTCCCCGTTTGGAGCGACGTAGTTATTTCTAAAAACGCCCTCTTTCTGAGCACCTAAATTTTCTATTGCTTTTTGTGACCTTAAGTTTTCTTTATCGGCACTAAACTGTATTCTTCTAAATCCAATATTCTCAAAACCAAACTTCAATAGTTCATACTTACAGGCTTTGTTTAATCCTGTGCCTTGAAAATCTGTTCCATACCAGGTCCAGCCAATTTCACATTTTTTATTAGCGGTATTCACATTTCCATATCTTGTACAACCTGCTACTTTATCAGTTTCTTTGTCGATAATTAGAAATGGATAACAAAGACGATTGTTTTTGTCCTTTATCGTTTTTGCGATATAGTTCTTAAAACCCTGTTCGTTATTTATGTTCATCCCCATAAATTTCCAAATTTCTTTATCGAAGATTATTTCTTTGAGCTCCTCATTTCTTTTATTCTCAAAGGGGAGAAGTAAAACTCTGTCGTTTTCAAGTTGAATGTCTGATTTTAGAATTTTTATTTTCATTTTTTAAGCTTGGTGCCAATGGTTTAGGCTCGTATGTTTGGTTATTAATTTGAAGATAAGATATTTTGATAGACAAAATAGTTTAAAGGTAAGAGTGATTTCGAGATTTGGCAAGATGCAATACAAAGAAAACTTTATGTTTCAGTCTGCACACGTAGCCAGAACTTTTTGTTTTGCACTTATTTTTTCATTTTAGTTTATAGTAATCCATGACATTTTAAATAAACTACTTAATAATTTGATTAAGTAGAGATTACTCTAACCATCTTCACGGAGTCAAATATTTTCAACAAATTTTAAAAATATTTTTTTATGCAGTTCAATATCCAGATTAGGAGAAAGTGATACACGTACAATATAATCTTTGTCTCCTTCTTTAGTTGTTCCTTGAGTAGAGGTGGCAGGTATTGTCCAATAACATCCAGTTAACTGCCCATAGCTTACACAGAACTTACTCTCATCAGGAATTTCTGTAATCATTAAATTGATTAATTTAAGATTTAACGCTCTTTTATAAGATTCTTTTTCTTCATCTGTTTTACCTTTAGTTGGAAGGTCTAATGAAAATACAGATGGGGTAAATCCTTGTTTTGCCAATTCTTCTGATACAAAATTGATTTTAGCGGCTGGTAAAGTATCGTAAATGAAGGTTACAAATTCGCGGGTATTCTTATAGGCATCAATAATTCTTTGATTCATTGAAGGCAATTGCTTTGCTAATATTTCCATTTGAAGAGCAGTAGCCTCGTTATCGCAAAGTTTTAGATGCAGTTCTATTTTTTCTAATAAAGCTTCAGTTCTTTTATTTCCTATACAGTAGCCTGCCGTACATTGCCCGCCACTAGGGAATTTCGACCCGCTAACATATGAAATAACCCTGACCGTTGAGAGTATGTCATCTTCACCTAAAAAGTGCACATTGGGACAAAATGTTTGATCTAGAATAAAAACAGGGTCAATAGCTATTTCACCGGTTACAGTTCTGCGGGTTTCACTTAAAACATTTTTCAATATTATAAGATCAGGAACTTCCACTCTAGGGTTTGTTGGAATTTCTGCGATTATGTAAGGGACGGCATCTTCGTTGGCAATTTTATTTAAAACGATATCAATACTTTGAACCATATTATTATCTCCATCAACTGCTAAATCTACCACTTCAACATTATCAAGGCAGGCAGCCACTCGCCTTGCTTGATCATTTGTTCCACCATAACAATTTGTTGGAACTATGATTTTAATAGCTTTTCCTTTGTGTTCTTCTAGGGCATCGTGAATTAGCCCCATCATAATAGAATATTGCATAGAAAGTCCACTAGAAGCAACTAACGGCTTTGTATCCGTACCGGTAATAGCTTTAATTGAATTTAGAACACTTGTTTTATTCGCTTCTACATTACTTTTAATGATATGAACAGAAGTTTTGTCTATTAGCAATTTTAAGGCATTAAGAGAATCGGCGGGGGTCATAGCTATGGTCTCTCTTCTTCTTACGTGCTGAATTTCTGAAACATAGCTTTCATTTTTAGCGCCATTTACCAATAGAATACTTCCAAGGTGAGAATGAAGACCAATGAAAAAGTCAATGTTAGGTGTGATATCAATAGAATTCATTTCATCTTGTTGTGAAACGAAAATTGTACTCCCATTAAACTCGCAGATATCATCTACTTTCTCTACTTTCTTTAACTCAAATTTATAACCATAAATATTTCGTAGTATTTCCGCATCAAAACATTCCGGTAATTCGCCTGTATAAAGAATTTGAGTGTTTTTCTTATATAATAAATTACTTCTTAGAATTGCATAAATAGGAATCGTCTTCGATGAAAAACTTATTACATTTTCTGGTTTTTGATTATTTAATTTAGCAACTGCCCATTCTAGTATAGAAGATAACGGATGACCTAATCGAATATAATCGTAAGCAGTGGGTAATTTACTCAGTGCCGATGATTCAGAATTATTGGTATTAAATAAGATTTCAAACTGTTCTAGAAATTCAATTTTCGCTAATTTTTCATCATAAATATCTAGTCGATGTGTTGTTAGGCTCAACCAGCCAGATGGCATGTTTTCTAATTCCTCTTTAATATAATGTAGCGTTTTATTGTCGTGCATAATGTCACCTTTAGATAGGTGAGTAATATACACTAATTAGATTTTTTTAAAGGAGTAACAAGACGTTTTCTAACATTGTGGCTAACATCTCGAATATGAGGTGTTGGGCATTTTGAAACACCTGACCTACGAACCGCTATTTGTTTTACTGAATAAACACATTTTCAAATTTAGTTCTATCTGCTCAATGGTCTAAACATAATTAATGGCTTTTGTGCTTTAATCAGATTCCAAATTCTTGAAAGATAAATTGGTATGATATTTTAAACCCTGTGCAATAGAAATGTTTAATTGGGCAAAATTAGTTCTAGTGGCTGTTCTTCTTTTTCAGGATAGAGAACCTTTTTACTTTCCATTTCATTGGATAATGCCTTCATCATAATATTAAGCTGTTCTTTATTTTTATCGGCTACATTATTGGTTTCAAACGGATCTTCTTTTAAATTGAATAGTTCATAATCTGGTTGATTTTCTACTTGATAATGATAAACGACTTTCCAGTCAGACTTAACCAGACTAGTAAAATAGCTGGAACGATGACTATGGGGAAAATGATTAAGAAATAGCTCATCACGTTTAACGTCTTGTCGACCATGAAGCTGATCTTGAAGTGCAAATCCATCCAAAATATAACCTTCAGGATAATTCACATTTGCTACTTTACACAAAGTGGGAAAAATGTCCATAATAGTTCCTAATTGCTTTTGAACGACATTAGCTGCAATGGGGGTTTTTTCTTGACAGGATATATTTTCATTTGGCGAAACCCACGATGCAATAAATGGTACGCGCATGCCACCTTCCCAATGGTTACCCTTTTTACCTTTCAAGGGAGAAGAGCTACTGTAGTTGTTTTCAATTGGTAGAGGAGCATCTGAACCATTGTCTCCCAAGAAGAAGATAAGTGTATTCTCTCCTAATCCCAGATCTTTCACATGCTGTACTATATCCCCTAGTGATTTATCAATGCCTTCAATAAGTGTTGCATAAGCTTGAGCTTTTTCAGACATATTCAAGTCTTTGTAGTTTTCGGCAAAACGAGAATCTGAATAAAAAGGTGCATGAACAGCATAATGAGCCATGTTAAGGAAGAAAGGTTTGCCTTCTTCCTTAGCTTGAGATATTGCCAAATTGGCTTCTAAGGTTAATGCCTCTGTCAGAAAAATATCCTTACCATGGTATTTCTCTAAACCTGGTACAGCTCTTACTTTATTACCTCCTGTATGTCCAAATCCTTCCGTACCTAAATAACTGCCAGGTTCCCCTATAGAGCTACCGGCAATGTTTATATCAAAACCCAGATTAAGTGGGTTTTCCCCTTCGCTGTCGAACGGTCCAAAGTGCGCTTTGCCTACATGAATTGTTTTATAGCCTGCTTGTTGTAAGATTCTCGGAAGTGTTACCGATTCTTTGGTAAGTCCTTTCCAGTTCCAATTTGCAGGTCCAAACTCGGAGCGATTATTCTCCTCAGATTTAATCCAATTGGTTACCCCATGGCGAGCAGAGTTTTGACCCGTTAAAATTGTTGTTCGCGATGGTGAACAAACCGAATGTGCATAATAATTTATAAAACGAACACCTTGCTTTGCAAGCTTTTCCATATTAGGCGTTTTATAATAATCATTCGATCGATATTTTACCGATTTACCATTTGTATCTGTCAAAAATGGAACTGATGTATCCATTAGCCCCATATCGTCTACTAGAAAAATGATAATGTTTGGAGGGGTATTTTCTTCTGCTTGTGAACTACATGAAGTTATACAAAGCATTGATAGCAGTGCAAAAACTGAAAATTCTATTTTTAATCTAATCTTGCTTATCATATCTCTCTTTATGTTTGACTACAATTTTGTTTTCTCAGCATGTAACTAACACGCAACAATCTTTTTTTTCACACTAAAACACAATTATTTTTATTGGGTGTTGTGCTTAGTTATTTTTTCCTTTCGTCAGTTTCAAGTATTGAATATTCGAAATTGTCTGACCAACCAGATTTGAGAGGTAATACTTGTCTGAGTCTTCCTTCTCTTAGCATTCCTGATTTTTCCAGAACTTTAATGGAACCTATATTTTCTACAGCACATCCAGCCTCTATTCGGTGCAGTTTAAGATTTTCAAATCCGAAATTTATTACCGCTTTTAAAGATTCCGTTGCGTAACCTTTTTTCCAGAAGTCAGAATGTATTTTATACCACACCTCTGCTCGTTTATATTTTTCGGTTCCGAGTTTAAGTCCAAATAATCCGATGAATTCTCGATCTAATCGATTTTCAATTGCAAATGTGTAATTCTTTATTTTGCTTAACTTATTTTCCGCAATCCAAGGTGTAATTATACTTTTAGTTTCTTCAATATCTTCTGGAATTCCAAGAGCATTGAATTCATCTGTTTCAGGTAAAGAATGTAATTTATGAATCGAATTTAAATCCGAGAATGTAATTAGTCTCAATTTTATTCTTTCTGTTAATATTTCGATTTCGTTCATTTTTTTAATTAAATATACCCTGCTTTGGCATTTCGTATTTATTTAAATCGAATGTAATGATTCTGTGTTATTTGGTTCAAATATGTTTTTGTTCCAATTAGTTCAAATTTCAGTTCGTTCGGAAGTTCCGAAAACAAAGAAGAACCACCACCTAATAAAATAGGGATTGTCGTCAACACCATTTCGTCAATTAAGTCCTCTTTCAAAAAACTACTAATTGTGGTTCCTCCGTCAATGTATAGTTTGTAAAATCCTTTTTTGTGAATATGGTCTAAAATTTCCGTCAAAGTCCCTTTAACTAAAAATGCTTTACCAATATGACTTTCAGGTATTTCTTTTAGTTTGTTACTTAATACAAATACTGGCTTATTATACGGCCATTCAACATCAAAACCGAGTACGGTTTCAAATGTTGTTCTTCCCATAACTAGAGCGTTAATTCCGTTGTTGAATTCCACATATCCTATATCGTCATTACTTGGGTTTGGAATAGCATTTAGCCATTCAATTCCACCATTTTTGTCAGCAATATAACCGTCTAAACTTGTTGCGATAAATACGCTATTCTTTTTGCTCATCATTCTTTCGTATTTCACTTATCAATATGAATGAAACGGTTTTAAGCACCTTGTTGTAAGTTGGCTTTTTATTCAGCTTATTTTTTACGATACAACCACCAGTTCATATTTCTAGTTAACTCATAACCTAATTTTGCATAAAGAGAAATTGCTAAGTTTCCTTTGTTTGTATGTAAAATAGGTGTTTTATTTTCTTTTAAAATTTCTTTTGTATTGTATGCTATTAATTGTTTTGCCAGTCCTTTTCTGGTATAGTTAGGATGGGTAACAACAGCACTAACTTCAATAAAAAGATTAGTTTGCATTCGTTGACCGGCTATTGAAACTAATTTACCGTTCTTAAATATGCCATAGTATTTGCCCATTTCAATGGTTCTTTTTTTATAGTAACCGGGCATAACCAACCAAATTAAATCATAAATCTCATCAATAAATCTATTGTCTAACAACACGATTTTTTCTGTTATTTGAACGTCAGTTAGCGTATTCAAAACCATTTGACAACCATCAATTTTTTTCTCTAAGAAAACTTTGCTATCGTCTACTATTGGTGTTTGATTCTCTGAAACGAAGAAGAATTCATTCGAAGTTTTTAAATATTCATTTGAAGCTTTTGCTGTTTTTGTTTCTTCGAAAAAGGACCCAAAAGTGCAAATCTCTGGGTTATAAAATTGTACTCCATTAAATTCAACTACAAATTTTTTATGAGTTTCTTTTAAGGAATGCCAAACAGGATTTTTTAATTGATGTTCTAAATCTATCATTAAAATGAATGAAATTAAGTTTAAATATGAAGAGTCCTTGGTGCATTCAAGATTGTTACAAGGGGTTTGTATAAGGTTACTTAAGTTGTTTAAGCAACTAGTTTAATAAATAATTACTTTCGTAAAAAAATCCGATAGGATTTTCGTGAGTGTGCTAAAACACAGCAATTAATTTTGTTCGATTTTAGGCAAAGTATTTATAAAACTAATTTTTTCCTTAATGATAAATACTTGTATATGACAAAAGTTATTATAGCATCCAATAACATTCCAAAACCAAAAATAAGTATTAGATTATTTAATGTCAATTTAAAGAGGTTCAGATATATAAACAACCCTATTAACCCATAATATATACAATTTACTATAATCGCCTGGACCATCATGACATCTGTTCGACCTAAACCATAAAAAACGCTATCATAAATATTGTTATATGCAAAAGCGATATAAAATACAATGGCTAGTTTTGTCACTTCCAAAGTTATATCAGGGTTTTCGATATTCATTACATTTGTAAAAAAGAATCTCCAAAGCGGAATTGTCGCAATCCACATAAAACAGACAATTGATGTAACGAAAAAAGAATATTTTAAAATATGTTTTTTTGATATTCTACGCTCGCCCACATCTCTTTTTATTAACTCTCCTAGAGCTAAAATTGGGGCTAATAGCCAACCCCAAATAAAGCTATTTGAAATCCAAAAAGAGGATTGGCCTTCAATCAAATTGATAAGTCTAATAATAATTAATATGAAGATAGAATTTCTTATTAATGATTCTAATCCTGATAAATAACCAATTTTGAACCAATCTCGTAGCCATGTAAAATCTAATCTTTTTTTATTCAGAATAATGTTCTCTTTTTTTAACATATAGAAACTTTGAATTATCATAAATAAGCCCACTATAATGTTGGCAATTGCGATTCCAATCACACCAATATTTAATGAAAATGAGAATTGACTTAGAAGAAAAGAATCTAAAATGACGCTTAAGAGGGTTTGTGTAAGAAGCAATAAGAAAATCTTACCAACTTTATTCAAAAGCACAAATATGATTAGTGCAAATTTAAAAGCTACTGATAAAAATATTGCAATAGATTCTAATTGAATATATTTAGATGAAAGCTCAACCAAATGTGACATTTGATTCATCTGAGCCAAGATGGAATTTGTATTTAAGATAAGAAAAATGACTGGGATTAGATATACAACGGATATTGTAATAAATCCGGTAATTATTTTATTACTGACTATAGCTATTTCTTTTATAGATTTCCCAATAATAAAGAATAATGGAAGTATTAAAGCTTCTTGAATAACTTCAAAAGCGACATTTAACCATAACACTTGGGATGCAATATTGAAACCTGAATCATTGGGTAATTCACCTAAATAATAAATTCTAAGAGTTTTGTAAACGGATGGTACTAGCAATATCAATATTAAAACAAAATATAGTCTAATATTAAAATGTTTCAGATTTACTAAAATGCCATTTTGAGTCAAATTGGGAATTGTTTTCTTTGAATGTTTTGCATAACGCTTGAGCATAGTTCGGAAGCAAGGAAATTTTTCGTTTCCGTCTGAGCACGAAACTAAAGCTTATTGTTTAGTTTTATTTTTTCTTGGCCAAAGCTAAATCTATAAGATTTAGCGAGTTTATAAATATACATAGACCTTTCGGTTTTGCGCTAAAGTCCGCATTACGTTTAGGTTTTGTGCCTGTTGCACAAGTCCTTGATAAAAATACTGTTTTTGCTTAACTTTAGTT
>NZ_CAXBOU010000005.1:0-196365 GCF_963977385.1 uncultured Maribacter sp.
CAGGTAGAAAGGCAAACCTTTCTGATGATGTTTTCGCTATAGAGCCTAATGATCATGCGGTTTATTTGGATGTTAAACAATATTTAGCACATCAAAGACAAGGTACGCACAAGGCTAAAGAAAGAGCCGAAATTGCAGGAAGTACCAGAAAGATAAAAAAGCAAAAAGGTACGGGTACAGCAAGAGCTGGTAGTATTAAATCGCCAATCTTTAGAGGTGGTGGTAGAATATTCGGCCCTAGACCTAAGGATTATAGTCAAAAATTAAATAAGAATTTAAAAAGACTAGCTAGAAAATCTGCACTTACTTTGAAGTCAAAGGAAAATGCAATTATTGTAGTTGAGGATTTTGATTTTGACGCTCCAAAAACAAAAGATTTTATTGAAGTTTTAAAGACTTTTGGTCTTGAAAACAAAAAATCTTTAATAGTGTTGGGTGATTCAAATAAAGGTGTATATTTGTCTTCGCGTAATTTCAAAGGGTCTGAAGTTATAACTAACTCAGAATTAAGTACTTACAAAATTCTTAACGCTAACAGTCTAGTGTTGTTAGAAGGCTCTTTAGAAGGAATCGAATTGAATTTAAATAAACAATAATATCATGAGTGTGTTGATAAAACCAATTATAACGGAAAAGATGACTGCTGATAGCGAGTTGAATAACCGTTATGGATTCGTAGTTAACCCTAAGGCTAACAAATTGCAGATTAAAGATGCTATTGAGGCTACTTATGGTGTTTCAGTTAAGAAGGTTCGTACTATGAACTATGGTCCTTCTAGAAAATCCAGATATACAAAAACTGGTGTGCAGCATGGGAAAACAAATGCTATTAAAAAGGCAATTGTTGATGTTGTAGAAGGTGATATTATCGATTTTTACAGTAATCTATAAAGACAAGAAATGTCAGTTAGAAAATTAAAACCAATCACTCCAGGACAGCGTTTTAGAGTAGTAAATGGATTTGACGCCATTACTGCTGATAAGCCGGAGAAGAGCTTGCTTGCTCCGTTAAAAAAGTCCGGAGGTAGAAACAGTCAAGGAAAAATGACCATACGCCAAAAAGGTGGAGGTCATAAAAGAAGGTATCGTGTAATAGATTTTAAGAGAGATAAGCAAGATGTGCTTGCTACTGTTAAGTCTATAGAATATGATCCAAATAGAACAGCATTTATAGCTCTTTTAGAGTATGCTGATGGAGAGAAGCGTTATGTCGTTGCTCAAAACGGACTACAGGTTGATCAGCAAATATCTTCAGGTAGCGCAGTAGCTCCAGAAATTGGAAATGCTTTGCCTTTAAGTGAAATACCTTTAGGTACTATAATATCATGTATTGAGTTAAGACCGGGTCAAGGTGCTGTAATGGCAAGAAGTGCTGGTACATTCGCTCAGCTTATGGCAAAGGACGGTAAATTTGTTACTGTGAAAATGCCATCTGGTGAAACAAGATTAATTCTTTCTGGTTGTTTAGCTACGATAGGTGCTGTGTCAAATTCAGATCATCAGTTGTTGGTTTCTGGAAAAGCCGGTAGAAGTAGATGGTTAGGTAGAAGACCAAGAACTAGACCGGTAGCTATGAACCCTGTCGATCACCCAATGGGTGGTGGTGAAGGTAGAGCTTCTGGAGGTCATCCAAGATCGAGAAATGGAATACCTGCTAAAGGATTCAGAACTCGTTCTAAGACCAAGAGCACCAATAAGTATATAATAGAACGTAGAAAGAAATAAAAAAGTAGAAAGAAATGGCACGTTCACTAAAAAAAGGACCATACGTTCACTATAGCTTGGAAAAGAAAATCCAACAAAGTGTTTCATCCGGTAAGAAGTCGGTAATCAAAACTTGGTCAAGAGCATCTATGATAACTCCTGATTTTGTTGGGATGACTATAGCGGTTCATAACGGAAAACAATTTGTACCTGTTTTTGTAACAGAAAATATGGTAGGACATAAACTTGGGGAATTTTCACCAACTAGATCTTTTAGAGGTCATATAGGTGCGAAAAACAAAGGAAAAAAGTAAGCTATGGGAGTTCGTAAAAAACAGATGGCCGAAAGAATAAAGGCTGAGAAGAAGAAGGTAGCTTTCGCTAAGTTGAATAACTGTCCTACTTCACCTAGAAAAATGCGTTTGGTTGCTGATTTAATTCGTGGTGTACAAGTAGAGAAAGCTTTGGCTATTTTAAGGTTCAATCCTAAAGAAGCTTCTAGAAAGTTGGAAAAATTGTTACTATCTGCTTTGGCAAATTGGCAAGCAAAGAATGAAGAGGCAAGTTTAGAAGATGCTGATTTAGTTGTTGCTGAGATAAGAGTTGATGGTGGTGCAATGCTTAAGAGATTGCGTCCTGCTCCACAAGGAAGAGCGCATAGAATTAGAAAACGTTCAAACCACGTAACATTGGTTTTGGGGTCAAAAAATAATACAGAAAACTAGGATGGGACAGAAAACAAATCCAATAGGAAATCGTCTAGGAATCATTAGAGGTTGGGAATCTAACTGGTATGGTGGAAACGATTACGGAGATAAATTGGCTGAGGATGATAAAATACGTAAGTATATTCATGCCAGACTTTCTAAAGCTAGTGTTTCAAGAGTAATTATTGAGCGTACCTTAAAATTGATTACTGTTACAGTAACAACGGCTAGACCTGGTATTATTATCGGTAAAGGTGGTCAAGAGGTTGATAAATTGAAAGAAGAGTTGAAAAAAATCACCAATAAGGAGGTTCAGATCAACATCTTTGAAATAAAGAGACCTGAATTAGATGCAAATCTAGTTGCGGCAAGTGTTGCTCGTCAAATTGAGAGTAGAATTTCTTTTAGAAGAGCAATTAAAATGGCAATCGCTGCAGCAATGCGTATGAATGCTGAGGGTATTAAGATTCAAATCTCTGGTAGATTGAATGGAGCTGAAATGGCACGTTCAGAATCTTATAAAGATGGTAGAATTCCATTATCAACTTTTAGGGCTGATATTGATTATGCCTTACAAGAAGCTCAAACAACATATGGTAAACTTGGTATTAAAGTTTGGATTATGAAAGGTGAGGTTTATGGTAAAAGAGATTTATCTCCATTAGTAGGTATGCAAAAAGATTCCTCTAAAGGTGGTAAGCAAGAAGGTGGAAGAAAACAACGTCGTAGAAAGTAATTTTTTAAAGAACTAAAGTAATGTTACAACCGAAAAGAACGAAGTTCCGTAAGATGCAGAAAGGCCGTATGAAAGGTCTAGCTGGAAGAGGACACCAACTTTCAAATGGTATGTTCGGTATAAAGAATGTTGATGGTGCTACATTTTTGACTTCACGCCAAATAGAAGCTGCTCGTATTGCTGCTACTAGGTTTATGAAAAGAGAAGGTCAATTGTGGATCAAAATATTTCCGGATAAGCCGATAACCAAAAAGCCTTTAGAGGTACGTATGGGTAAAGGTAAGGGTGCACCTGAATATTTTGTTGCTGTGGTTAAGCCAGGTAGAATTATGTTCGAAGTGGCTGGAGTTCCAATGGAAGTAGCAAAAGAGGCTTTAAGATTAGCTGCGCAAAAACTTCCTGTTAAAACAAAATTTATTGTAGCTCGAGATTACGAGGTAGCAAATTAAACGTAAGTAACGATGAAAAAACAAGAGATTAAAGAAATGTCTGTAGAAGGACTTACGGAGAAATTGGCCGAGTACAAGAAGCAACATGGAGATTTGAAAATGGCACATTTTGTAACTCCGTTAGAAAATCCACTTCAGATTAGAAAAGTAAGGAGAACAGTCGCAAAATTAGCTACTGAATTAACTAATAGGGAAAACCAATAATTGGTTGTGCTTTATGGAAAAAAGAAACTTAAGAAAAGAGAGAGTAGGAGTAGTCACTAGTGATAAAATGGAGAAATCTATTGTAGTTGCTGAAGTGAAAAGAGTAAAGCATCCTATGTACGGTAAATTCGTTTTGAAGACAAAGAAATATGTTGCACATGACGAAAAAAACGATTGCAATATTGGTGATACAGTGAAAATCATGGAGACTCGTCCTATGAGTAAAACCAAGTGTTGGAGATTAGTAGAAATCTTAGAAAGAGCTAAATAAGTTATGTTACAGCAAGAATCGAGATTAAAGGTAGCGGATAACACAGGAGCAAAGGAAGTTTTAACTATCCGTGTTCTAGGTGGTACTAAAAGAAGATATGCTTCAATAGGTGACAAAATTGTTGTTACTGTTAAAGAAGCTACTCCTAACGGAGGTATCAAAAAAGGAGCGGTGTCAACTGCTGTTGTAGTTCGTACAAAGAAAGAGGTAAGAAGACCTGATGGGTCTTATATCAGATTTGATGATAACGCTTGTGTTTTATTGAATCCTGCCGGAGAAATGAGAGGGACTCGTGTTTTTGGACCTGTTGCAAGAGAGCTTAGGGATAAGCAATTCATGAAGATTGTATCATTGGCCCCAGAGGTATTATAATATAACGGACAAGATGAAAAAATTGAAAATAAAAACAGGAGATACGGTAAGAATTATCGCTGGTGACCATAAGGGAACTGAAGGTAAGGTTATGCGTGTTAATCTTGAGAAAAATAAAGCTATTGTTGAGGGAGCCAATATGGTGTCTAAGCATGAGAAACCAAGTGCTAAAAATCCTCAAGGTGGTATTGTAAAAAAAGAAGCTTTAATCCATATATCTAATTTGGCTCTAATCGACAGTAAATCTGGAGATGTAACTAGAGTTGGTTATGATGTAAAGGATGGTAAAAAAGTTAGGGTTTCCAAAAAATCCAATGAAGTAATTTAGTTATGGCATACATTACAAGATTAAAGAAAGAATATAAGGAGCGAATAGTAGCTGCCCTTACCGAAGAATTTGGTTACAGTAATGTAATGCAGGTTCCTAAGTTAGAAAAAATAGTAATGAGTAGAGGTGTTGGTGCTGCTGTTGCAGACAAAAAGCTTATTGATCATGCATTGGATGAAATGACAATGATTACAGGTCAAAAAGCTGTTCCAACATTATCTAAAAAAGATGTTGCTGCCTTTAAGTTAAGAAAAGGTATGCCAATTGGTGCAAAGGTTACACTTAGAGGTGAACGTATGTATGAATTTTTAGATCGTTTAGTTACTTCTGCTTTACCACGTGTTCGTGATTTTCAAGGAATTAAGGCCACTGGTTTTGACGGCCGAGGAAATTATAATTTAGGTATAACAGAACAAATTATTTTCCCAGAAGTTAATATTGATAAAATCAATAGAATTAACGGTATGGATATTACTTTTGTAACCTCTGCGGAAACTGACAAGGAAGCAAAATCTTTATTAACTGAATTAGGATTACCTTTTAAAAAGAATTAGTATGGCTAAGGAATCAATGAAAGCCCGTGAGAGAAAAAGGGAAAGAACTGTAGCAATTTATGCTGAAAGGAGAAAGGCTTTGAAAGAAGCTGGAGACTATGAAGCATTACAAAGATTGCCTAAAAACGCATCTCCTGTACGTTTACATAACAGATGTAAGCTGACTGGAAGACCTAAAGGTTACATGAGAACTTTTGGTATCTCTAGGGTTACTTTTAGAGAAATGGCAAATGCTGGGTTAATACCTGGTGTTAGAAAAGCTAGTTGGTAAAAAATTGAATTATTAATGGTTTCAGGTTTAGCATTAAAGTTAAAAACCGTCACCGAATTATATATAAATGGTAACAGATACTATAGCAGATTACCTAACGAGAGTTAGAAACGCGAGTAGCGCGGGACACAGGGTTGTTGAAATTCCTGCGTCTAATCTAAAAAAGGAAATAACTAAAATATTATTCGATCAAGGATATATCTTAAGTTATAAATTTGAAGACAATAAGATTCAAGGAGCTATCAAGATAGCTTTGAAATATGACAAAATCACTAAAGAGCCTGTCATTAAAAAAATTCAGCGTATAAGTAAGCCTGGTCTTAGAAAATATGCTGGTAGTGAAGATTTACCACGTGTATTGAATGGTTTGGGTATTGCTATTGTTTCGACATCTCATGGTGTTATGACAAGTAAGCAAGCAAAGTTGGAAAATGTTGGTGGTGAAGTTTTGTGCTACGTTTATTAATTGATTAAAGATTTAGAAGATGTCTAGAATAGGTAATAATCCAATCGCAATTCCTGAGGGAGTTACAGTTGAAATCAATGATAATATCATTTCTGTAAAAGGAAAGTTAGGAGAGTTGACTCAAGAGTTTTCTGGTGTAGCGATTAAAATTGAAGATGAACAGGCTTGGGTAACAAGACCATCTGATTCTAAAGAGCATAAAGCAAAACACGGTTTATATAGGTCTCTTATTGTAAACATGGTAGAAGGTGTTTCAAAAGGATGGACTAAAGAATTGGAATTGGTTGGTGTTGGTTATAGAGCTAGTAATCAAGGTCAAAAACTTGATTTAGCCTTAGGCTTTTCTCATAATATTGTTTTGAATTTAGCCTCTGAGGTTAAAGTAGAGACTATTTCTGAAAAAGGTAAGAATCCTGTAATTAAGCTTACATCTCATGACAAACAATTAGTTGGTCAGATTGCTGCAAAAATTAGAGCATTCCGTAGACCTGAACCTTACAAAGGAAAAGGTATTAAGTTTGTAGGTGAAATATTAAGAAGAAAAGCTGGTAAATCAGCTTAATATAAGTGTATTATGGGATTAACAAAGACACAACGAAAAATTAGAATCCGACGTAGAATCCGTAAGGTTTCTTCTGGAACTGCAGCTAGACCTAGGTTATCTGTTTTCAGAAGTAATAGTGAAATATACGCGCAAGTAATAGATGACGTTAATGGAGTTACTTTAGTATCTGCTTCTTCAAGAGATAAGGATATTGCAAAAGTAAAGGGAAATAAAACAGAGATTGCTGCTTTGGTTGGTAAAACGATTGCTGAAAAATCTGTAAAAGCAGGTTTGGATAAAGTTGCTTTTGATAGAGGTGGTAATTTGTATCACGGAAGAGTAAAATCTTTGGCAGATGGTGCAAGAGAAGCAGGATTAAAATTCTAATAAACTAGTATGTTCCAAAAATATAAAAACGTAGAAACTGTTAAACCAGGCGGTTTAGATTTAAAAGATAAATTAGTTGGCATTCAACGTGTAACTAAGGTAACAAAAGGTGGTAGAGCATTTGGTTTTTCTGCTATTGTTGTTGTTGGTGATGAAAACGGAGTTGTAGGTCATGGTTTAGGTAAATCTAAAGAAGTTGCTACTGCAATTGCTAAGGCTATTGAAGACGGTAAGAAGAATTTAGTTCGTATACCTTTGAATAAAGGTACTTTGCCACATGAGCAAAAAGGTAAATTTGGTGGTGCAAGAGTTTATATTCAACCTGCATCTCATGGTACTGGTGTTATTGCTGGTGGTGCTGTTAGGTCGGTATTAGAATCTGTAGGAGTTCAAGATGTACTCTCTAAATCTCAAGGTTCATCAAATCCACATAATGTTGTAAAAGCTACTTTTGATGCTCTATTACAACTTAGGGATGCAAAGACAATTGCAACACAAAGAGGTGTTTCTTTAGAAAAAGTATTTAAAGGCTAAGCGTAGAATTATGGCAAAGATTAAAGTAACACAATTAAAAAGTGGAATTAAGAAACCTCAAAATCAAAAAAGGACTTTAGAGGCTCTTGGTTTAAAAAGAATTGGACAGGTAGTTGAACATGATGATACGCCTAACATTCTTGGAATGATAAATAAAGTTAAACATTTAGTTTCCACAGAGGAGGCTTAAAGATAGAATATAATGGGTTTACATAGTCTACAGCCTGCAGAAGGTTCAGTGAATAGAGACGGAAAACGTCTTGGAAGAGGTCAAGGTTCTGGAAAAGGAGGAACAGCTGCAAGAGGTCATAAAGGAGCAAAATCAAGATCTGGTTATTCTAAGAAAATTGGTTTCGAAGGTGGTCAAATGCCTTTACAACGTCGTGTACCTAAATTTGGTTTTACTAACATTAATCGTAAAGATTATCAAGGTATCAATTTAGAGAAGTTGCAAGAACTTGTTGATAATAAAATTGTAACCAATGAAGTGTCTTTAGATATTTTAATTGAAAACGGTTTAGTTGGAAAAAACGAATTAGTGAAAATTTTAGGTAATGGTGAATTAAAGACACCACTAAAGATTTCAGTACATAAGTTTACAGTTTCTGCCAAAGCAGCTATTGAGGCAGCAGGTGGTGAGGCAATAAGTTTGTAAGAATAAACGAGAGCATGAAGAATTTTATTGATACAATATCCAATATTTGGAAGATAGAAGAACTAAGAAATAGAATTCTTATTACGTTGGGTCTATTGTTGGTTTATCGTTTTGGTTGTCAAATCGTACTTCCAGGTATAGATTCAACACAATTGGGTGGATTGACAGATAGTACTGACCAGGGTATTTTTGGTCTTTTAAATGCATTTACAGGAGGAGCGTTTGCTAACGCTTCTGTTTTTGCTTTAGGTATTATGCCTTATATATCTGCATCTATTGTTGTGCAGTTGATGGGTATTGCAATTCCATATCTTCAGAAATTGCAGAAAGAAGGTGAGAGTGGTCGTAAGACAATTAATCAAATTACTAGATGGTTGACTATCGGTATTTGTATAGTTCAGGCTCCTGCTTATTTGTACGGTTTAGAAGCTTTTGGTGTTAGGGATAGTGCATTTCTATTAGGTAAAGGTTTAGACTTTATGGTTCCTGCTGTTATTATATTAGTAACAGGTACTGTGTTTGCAATGTGGCTTGGTGAAAAAATAACCGATAAGGGTATTGGTAACGGTATTTCCTTATTAATTATGATTGGTATCATAGCGACTATGCCACAATCTTTTGTTCAAGAATTTATTTCAAGAACAACTGATAATAATGGTGGTCTAATGTTCATATTAATTGAAGTCATCATTTGGTTCTTGGTTATATTGGCTTGTATTCTATTAGTCATGGCTACAAGACAAATACCAGTACAGTACGCACGTCGTACTGCTTCTGGTGGATATGAGAAGAACATAATGGGTTCAAGACAATACATTCCTTTAAAATTAAATGCTTCTGGAGTAATGCCAATAATATTTGCACAGGCTATAATGTTTGTTCCAGGTTTGATAGGTAGTGCTTTCGATGATACTGCATTTGGACAATGGATGCAAGTACAGTTTAGTGATATATTTGGATGGGCTTATAATTTATTATTTGCCATATTGATTATCATCTTTACATATTTTTATACTGCTATTACAGTTCCTACCAATAAAATGGCGGATGACTTAAAAAGAAGTGGTGGATTTATACCGGGAATACGTCCTGGGAAAGAAACTGGAGATTATTTAGATAAGATTATGTCTTTAATAACGCTACCTGGATCATTTTTCTTAGCTTTGCTGGCTATTTTACCGGCTGTAGTAGTTAAGTTAATGGATGTTCAAGCAGGTTGGGCTTTATTTTACGGAGGTACATCTCTATTAATTATGGTAGGTGTGGCCATTGATACAGTACAACAAGTGAATTCATATTTGTTGAATAGACATTATGACGGTTTAATGAAAACCGGTAAAAATAGAAAAGTAGCATAATTTATGGCTAAGCAGGCAGCAATAGAACAAGATGGATCTATCATAGAAGCATTATCAAATGCAATGTTTCGGGTAGAATTGGAGAATGGGCATGTAGTAACAGCGCATATTTCAGGTAAGATGCGTATGCACTATATTAAACTATTACCTGGTGATAAGGTTAAATTGGAAATGAGTCCGTATGACCTTACGAAAGCAAGAATTACATATAGATACTAAGATACAAGATGAAAGTAAGAGCATCAGTTAAGAAAAGAAGCGCCGACTGCAAGATTGTTCGCAGAAAAGGCAGGTTGTACGTAATCAACAAAAAGAATCCTAGATTTAAACAAAGACAAGGGTAATTATGGCAAGAATCGCAGGTATTGATATACCAAAACAAAAGAGAGGCGTGATCGCCTTAACCTACATTTTTGGAATTGGAAGAAGTAGGTCACAGGAAATTTTGAGTAAAGCCCAAGTTAGTGAGGATACTAAGGTTTCTGATTGGAATGATGATGAAATTGGTCGTATAAGGGAAGCTGTTTCTAGTTTCGTAATCGAAGGTGAATTACGTTCTGAAACTCAGTTGAACATTAAGCGTTTAATGGATATTGGTTGTTATAGAGGAATTCGTCATAGATCAGGTTTACCTTTAAGAGGTCAACGTACTAAGAATAACTCTAGAACAAGAAAAGGAAAGCGTAAAACAGTTGCCAACAAGAAAAAAGCAACTAAATAATAATTAGGTATGGCAAAGGCAAGTACTAAAGTTACCAAGAAACGTAAAGTTATAGTTGACTCAGTTGGTGAGGCGCACATTAGTGCTTCTTTCAATAACATCATTATCTCTTTGACAAATAAAAAAGGAGATGTGATTTCTTGGTCATCTGCTGGTAAATTAGGTTTTAGAGGATCTAAAAAAAATACACCTTATGCTGCTCAAGTAGCTGCAGAAGACTGTTCTAAAGTTGCTCACGAAGCAGGGTTAAGAAAAGTTAAGGTATATGTAAAAGGACCTGGAAATGGTAGAGAGTCTGCAATTAGATCTTTACATAATGCAGGAATTGAAGTGACAGAAATTATTGACGTTACTCCTATGCCTCACAACGGTTGTAGACCTCCTAAAAGAAGAAGAGTTTAATTAATTACTAATATTTCACCGAAAGTGTAGTTACGATTATCGAAGGATAAGCCTTAATTCATAATCTCACTTTCAAATTTAAAGAAAATGGCAAGATATACAGGACCAAAATCAAAGATTGCTCGTAAATTTGGCGAGGCAATTTTCGGAGACGATAAGTCTTTCGAAAAGAAAAATTACCCTCCAGGGCAACACGGAAATAACAGAAGAAGAGGTAAAAAATCTGAATATTCTGTTCAATTGATGGAGAAGCAAAAAGCTAAATATACTTATGGTATTTTAGAAAAGCAATTCAGAAACTTATTCCAAACAGCAAAAAGAAAAGAAGGTGTTGCTGGTGAAATTTTACTTCAACTTTGTGAATCACGTTTAGATAATGTAGTTTATAGAATGGGAATATCTCCTACTAGAAGCGGTGCTAGACAATTAGTATCTCACAGACATATAACAGTTAATGGCGAATTGGTAAACATACCATCGTATTCATTAAAAGCTGGTGATGTAGTTGGTGTTAGAGAAAAATCAAAATCACTTCAAAGTATACAAGATTCATTAACTGCAAGTAGTGCCGTTTATGAGTGGATTTCTTGGAATAATGAAAAGAAGGAAGGTACTTATGTTTCTATTCCTGAAAGATTACAGATTCCAGAAAATATCAAAGAACAATTAATCGTGGAGTTATACTCTAAATAAACAACACTGATCCAATTATGGCATTATTTAATTTTCAGAAACCCGATAAAGTAATAATGATCGATTCCTCTGATTTCGAAGGGAAGTTTGAATTTCGCCCTTTGGAACCTGGTTATGGATTAACTGTTGGGAATGCATTAAGACGTGTATTACTTTCTTCATTGGAAGGTCATGCTATAACGTCTGTAAGGATAGATAAAGTAGAGCATGAATTCTCTGTAATTTCTGGCGTTGTAGAAGATGTAACAGAGATTATATTGAACTTGAAACAAGTTCGTTTCAAAAAGCAAATTGAAGACTCTGAAGCTGAAGTTGTTTCTATTTCAGTAAGCGGTAAAAATCAATTAACTGCTGGTGACTTTCAGAAATTCATTTCTGGATATCAAGTATTGAATCCTGATTTAGTGATTTGTAATATGGATGCTAAAGTTAGCATCAATATGGAAATTACTATTGAAAAAGGAAGAGGTTATGTGCCTGCGGAAGAGAATAAAAAGTCTGGAGCTCCATTAGGAACAATAGCAATCGATTCTATATTTACTCCTATTAAAAATGTAAAATATAGTATTGAAAACTTTCGTGTAGAGCAAAAGACCGATTACGAAAAATTGGTTTTTGAGATTTCTTCAGATGGTTCAATTCATCCTAAAGATGCTTTAACTGAAGCGGCTAAAGTTCTTATTCATCACTTTATGCTTTTCTCTGATGAGCGTATTACTTTAGAGGCTGATGAAATAGCTCAAACTGAGACTTACGATGAGGAGTCTTTGCACATGAGACAATTATTGAAAACTAAATTAGTAGATATGGACCTTTCTGTTCGTGCTCTAAACTGTTTAAAAGCAGCTGAAGTTGATACTTTAGGTGATTTAGTTTCTTTTAATAAGAATGACTTAATGAAGTTTAGAAACTTCGGTAAAAAATCTTTAACGGAATTAGAAGAACTTGTTATTAACAAGGGATTGAGTTTCGGAATGGATTTATCAAAATATAAATTAGATAAGGATTAAATAATCATATTTTGCTCCTCGTTCTAACGGGTTTGGTAGCAAGATGATAAAACTTTAAAATGAGACACGGTAAAAAAATTAATCATTTAGGTAGAAAAACTGCACATAGAAAGGCAATGTTGGCCAATATGGCATGTTCTTTAATTGAGCACAAACGAATCAACACTACTGTTGCTAAAGCAAAAGCTTTGAAGCAATTTATTGAGCCATTGATTACAAAATCAAAAGCTGAAAATAATGTAAGTGCTGAAAAGGGAACGCACAATAGACGTATAGTTTTTAGAAATCTACGTGATAAATATGCAGTAACCGAATTATTCAGTGTAGTGTCTGAAAAGATTGCTGATAGACCAGGAGGTTATACTAGAATTATTAAATTGGGTAATCGTTTAGGGGATAATGCTGATATGGCAATGATAGAATTGGTTGATTTCAACGAATTGTACAATGCTGGTAAGCAGCCAAAGAAAAAATCTACAAGACGTAGTAGAAGATCTGGTGGTAGTGAAGCTGAATCTGTTTCTGAAGTAAAAGAAACTAAAGTGTCAGAAGAATCTAAGCCTGAAGCTGAAGCACAAACTGATAATGAAGTAAAGGCAGATGATTCTAAGGAATAAATTGTCAATAAATAATTATAATGTAAAAGGATAAGCTTTCTAGCTTATCCTTTTTTTATGTTTTTTTGTGAACGAATAAATTTTAGAATAGAATGAAATATCAAGCAAAGAGAAGAGCATTAATTTTACTTGCCGATGGAACAATTTTTCATGGTAAATCAGTAGGCGACAAAGAAGGGACTGCTTTTGGTGAAGTTTGTTTTAATACTGGTATGACAGGTTATCAAGAGATATTCACCGATCCATCATATTTTGGACAAATAATGGTAACTACTAATGCACATATAGGTAATTATGGTGTTAACAAAGAGGAAGTTGAATCTGAGTCAATCAAAATTTCAGGTTTGGTTTGTAGAAATTTTAGTTACGAATATTCTAGACCAGTAGCAGATGGCAGTTTGCAAGATTTCTTGAATGAGAATGAACTTTTTGCGATTTCTGATGTTGATACAAGGGCATTGGTAGGTTATATTAGGGATAATGGGGCTATGAACGCGGTTATATCTACTGATGTTGATAACATAGATGATTTAAAGAAACAACTAAGTGAGGTACCTAGTATGGAAGGGCTTGAATTGGCTTCTAAGGTTTCAACTAAAGAAGCTTATTATATAGGAGATGAAAATGCCACCTATAAAATAGCAGCACTAGATATCGGAATAAAAAAGAATATTCTACGTAACCTTATAAAACGTGGAGCTTATGTTAAGGTATTTCCTTACAATACAAGTTTTGAGGAGATGTCTTCGTGGAATCCAGATGCATACTTTATTTCTAACGGACCTGGTGACCCTGAGCCATTATTAGATGCAATTGCTGCCGCAAAGAAAATTATTCAAACAGATAAACCATTATTTGGAATTTGTTTAGGTCATCAAGTATTAGCATTGGCTAATGGTGTATCCACTTATAAAATGCATAATGGTCACAGGGGTATTAATCATCCGATATTGAATCTATTAACGGGCAAAGGAGAAATAACTTCTCAAAATCATGGATTTGCTATAAATAGGGAGGAAACTGAGGCTAATGACAATTTAGAGATTACTCATGTTCATCTTAATGATAAAACCGTAGCTGGTATTCGTATGAAGAATAAAGATGTGTTTTCTGTTCAATATCATCCAGAGGCTAGTCCTGGGCCACATGATGCCGATTATCTTTTCGACGATTTTTTTAAATTAATTGAGAAAAGTTCAAAACATAACGAAATAGTTTAAATAAACATTAATTAATAGGCAATTGTAGAGGTGAAACAAACTTGGTAAAACCTTGGTTTTGTATCTTTACTTTTAATTTATCAACGAATAAAAATAATATATGAGTATCATATTAAACGTTCACGCAAGGCAAATATTAGATTCAAGAGGAAATCCAACAGTTGAAGTAGATGTAGTGACTGAAAATGGAGTGATGGGTAGAGCAGCGGTTCCTTCGGGAGCTTCCACTGGTGAACATGAAGCGGTTGAACTTCGAGACGGAGGAAAAGCGTACATGGGTAAAGGCGTAAGCAAGGCTGTCGATAACGTAAACAGTATTATTGCAGAAGAGATTTTAGGAATGAATGTATTTGACCAAAATCTTTTGGATCAAACTATGATTGATTTAGATGGTACTCCTAATAAATCTAAATTGGGTGCTAATGCTATTCTTGGAGTTTCTTTAGCTGCTGCAAAAGCTGCTGCAAATGAATTAGGCCTTTCTTTATTTAGATATATTGGTGGTGTTAGTGCAAATACACTTCCGGTACCAATGATGAATATTATTAATGGAGGTTCACATTCGGATGCTCCGATTGCTTTTCAAGAATTTATGGTTATGCCTGTTAAGGCTAAAAGCTTTTCCCATGCAATGCAAATGGGGACTGAAATCTTCCATAATCTTAAAAAAGTATTACATGATCGTGGTCTTAGTACGGCGGTAGGTGATGAAGGTGGATTTGCTCCTAACTTAGCAGGTGGTACTGAAGATGCTTTAGATACTATTGCCGTTGCAGTTAAAAATGCGGGTTATACTTTGGGTGATGATGTAATGATTGCTTTAGATTGTGCAGCAGCAGAATTTTTTGTTGATGGAAAATATGATTATACTAAATTTGAGGGTGCAAGCGGTGTAATTAGATCATCGGAAGAACAAGCTCAATACTTAGCAGATTTAAGTGCTAAATATCCAATTATATCTATTGAAGATGGAATGGATGAGAATGATTGGGACGGATGGAAATCATTAACTGATAAAATTGGAGATAAAGTTCAATTGGTAGGGGATGATTTATTTGTTACTAATGTTGAGCGTTTAGCTACAGGAATTGAAAGAGGTATTGCAAATTCAATTTTGATTAAGGTAAATCAAATAGGGACCTTGACTGAAACTATAGCAGCAGTGAACATGGCTAAAAATGCTGGGTATACTTCAGTTATGTCTCATCGTTCGGGAGAAACAGAAGATAATACGATTGCAGATTTAGCAGTTGCATTAAACACTGGTCAGATAAAGACCGGTTCTGCTTCAAGATCAGATAGAATGGCAAAATATAATCAACTACTTCGTATTGAAGAGGAATTGGGGAGTACAGCATATTATCCTCAAGAAAAAGCCTTTAAAATAAAGTAATTTGCATAATATTTACATGATTTAAGCCTTTCCTTTTGGAAAGGCTTTTTTTTTTGGCGCAATCCAAAACTTTAACTATCTTTTGAGAATAATCCAATAATAACCCCCCTTTGTTAGCGTATGAATAACTTTCTTTTTGTTTCAGCGGAGAATGATGCCATCCCTGATTGTAAGGCTGGTGGAATGGGTGATGTAGTTAGAGATGTGCCAAGGGAAATTTCAAAACGTGGTGATAGAGCTCATGTAGTTGTACCTGCATATTCTAGATTGCATAAAAATGGAATATTTAAAACTAAATTAGAGTTTAGTCTCAGAGGTATGCCTTACACGGCAGAATTATATGAAGTTATACCTAAAAAGGTAGATGCTAATATCACTCATTATGTTATTCATCATCCTGAGATTCTTGAAGGTGGAATTGCGCATATATATCATGACGATCCAACAGAACCTTTCTTTAATGATTTTATAAAATTTATAATTTTCTGTACAGCTACAGCCGAAGCTATAAAAATAGGTGCTTTTGGAGATTTAGATATTGTCCATATGCATGATTGGCATGCTGCGGCACTATTATTCATAAAGAAGTATCATCCAAATTACCAAGACTTGAAGAAGATGCGGTATGTGTATAGTATTCATAATTTAGCAATTCAAGGTATTCGACCATTTTATAATAATCACGCTTCTGTTAATAATTGGTTTCCTGAAGTGCAGTTAGATCATAAAGCCTTAATGGATTATCGTTATCAAGATTGTATAAACTTAATGGCTGTCGGTATTAGATTAGCAGATGCTGTTCATACAGTATCCCCTTCTTATAAAGAAGATGTTCTTTTACCGAGTAGAAGACCTGAGTTTATTGGAGGAGAAAGTTTAGAAATCGATTTGCAAAAAGCTGATAATGAAGGTAGGCTTTTTGGTATTCTCAACGCTAGTAATTATGGTAACATTAGAGTCGCTGAAAAAGGTTTATTGTATAGAAATACTGTAAAGGCTTTATTCAGATGGCTTCAAGATACTTCAAAAAAATATAAAGCAGATTTTCTAGCTCATACTGGTGAGAAAATTATGCAGTATGTGGGTAATAGGCCCAAATTTATAGTGTCTAGTGTGGCAAGATTAACTGAACAAAAATTTTATTTTTTAAAGCGTTCGCCCGAAGCTTTTGAGAAAATGCTTGCTCGTTTAAATGAAATTGAAGGTATTTTTATGCTTTTAGGAACGGGTGATCCAGATTACGAAGATTTTTTTCGCGATATGAGTTATAAGCATAAGAATTTTGTTTTCACCAATGGACAGTCTGAAGATTTGATAGATTCAATGTATTTGGAGACAGATTTGTATTTTATGCCAAGTTTATTTGAGCCTTGTGGAATAAGTCAAATGTTAGCCATGAGAAATGGCAACCCATGTTTAGTTCATCACACAGGCGGGCTAAAAGATACTGTGGATCATATGAAGACTGGGTTTGCGTTTAAAGGGGATACCTACGATGAGCAAATAAGTAATATGGTAAAGAGTTTTGATGAAGCCTTAACCATATGGGAAAAGGATAAACCTACTTGGAAAAAGATTCAAGCAAATGCTAAAAAGGCCCGTTTTACTTGGGATAAATCTTTAGATGAATACTATAAATCATTATATCTGTTGTAAGTGATGTAGTTGATAGATGTTATTGTTAATTTTAGCCCAAACAGAATTTTGAAATTGTTAAAACAAACCTGTTTTGTTAACTTTACGAGAAGTATTAAAAAGTAAAAATTAAAAATGTCAGATAAAGCTATTTTAGAATATAATGGTGTAAAATATGAGTTTCCTGTAATAAAGGGAACCGAAGATGAACTTGCAATTGATATAAAATCTTTGCGTTCAGTTACCAAAGGAATTATTACTATAGATCCAGGTTTTAAAAATACTGGTTCTTGTGAAAGTGCCATTACTTTCTTGGACGGTGAGAAAGGAATTTTACGATACCGAGGATATTCTATTGAGGAGTTGGCTGAAAAAGCAGATTTCTTAGAAGTAGCTTATTTATTGATTTTTGGGAATTTGCCAAATGATACTGAACTTGCAAAATTTCATAAAGACATTAAAGATGAGTCTCATGTAGATGAAGAGATGAAAAAGATTTTGGATGGTTTTCCAAAGTCAGCACATCCAATGGGCGTATTATCTTCTTTAACAAGTGCATTAATAGCATTTAACCCATCAACAGTAGATGTTAGTTCTGATGAGGCTATGTACCATGCAATTGTGCGTATTCTAGCAAAATTTCCAGTTCTAGTAGCTTGGACTTTGCGTAAAAAGAAAGGTCTTCCTTTAGATTATGGCGATGATAGTTTAGGATATGTAGAGAACATTCATAAAATGATGTTTAAGCGTCCTAATCAAGATTATAAAAAGAATAAAGTTGTTATAGATGCTTTAGATAAACTGTTGATTTTACATGCTGACCACGAACAAAACTGTTCTACAAGTACAGTACGTATTGTTGGTTCTTCTCATGCTGGTTTATTTGCTTCATTATCTGCAGGGATTTCTGCACTTTGGGGTCCACTTCATGGTGGTGCAAACCAAGCTGTATTAGAGATGTTAGAAGCTATCGAAGCTGATGGAGGTGATACGAAGAAGTACATGGCAAAAGCTAAGGATAAATCTGATCCGTTCAGGTTAATGGGCTTTGGTCATAGAGTTTATAAAAACTTTGATCCACGTGCTAAAATAATTAAAAAAGCTGCTGATGAAGTGTTAGCAGATTTGGGAATAGATGATCCAATTTTAGAAATTGCAAAAGGATTAGAAAAAGAAGCACTTGAAGATCAGTATTTTGTAGATAGAAAACTATACCCAAATGTTGATTTTTATTCAGGTATTATTTATAGAGCTTTAGGTATACCAACAGAAATGTTTACGGTTATGTTCGCTTTAGGAAGATTGCCAGGATGGATTGCACAGTGGAGAGAAATGAGATTGAACGGCGAACCTATTGGTAGACCAAGACAAGTTTATATTGGAGAAAAATTAAGATCTTTTGTCGAACTTGACAAGAGGTAGATTGCTACCGATAATAAAAAAAACAAAAAGCTCTTTTAATTTTTAAAGGGGCTTTTTTTTATGCCATTTTTTAAATCATATATACAAAGCCATATGTTACAATTAAATATTAATGATGAGATTTCACGTTTAAAGGCGGTTGTTTTGGGTATAGCTAGAAGTTCTGGTCCAACACCAACAATTGAAGAAGCCTATGATCCAAAGTCTTTAGAACATATTAAGGCGGGTACTTACCCTATTGAAAGTGATATGATCGCTGAAATGGAAGCATTTAGAGAGGTTTTTGAGAAATATGATGTTAAGGTCTTTAGACCTGAAGTTCTGGAGAACTGTAATCAAATATTTACAAGAGATATTGCTTTTGTAATTGAGGATAAATTAATTAAGGCAAATATACTACCTGATCGTGAACAGGAAGTAGAGGCAATTTTACATGTACTCGATAAAATTGACGATGATAATATTCTACAGCCACCGGCAAATGTACACGTAGAGGGTGGAGATGTTATGCCATGGAACGATTATATTTTTGTGGGAACTTATACCGCACCAGATTATTCTTCTTATATAACTGCGCGAACAAATAAAGCAGCAGTAGAGTATTTAAAAAAACAATTTCCACATAAGACGGTTAAGTCTTTTGAACTAAGAAAATCTAATACCGTTGCTCAGGATAACGCTTTACATTTAGACTGTTGTTTTCAACCTTTAGGTAAAGGAAAAGCCATCTTGCACAAGAACGGATTTTTGGTAGAAGAAGAATATCAATGGTTGGTAGATTTTTTCGGGAAGGAAAATGTTTTTGAAATTGATGCCCAAGAAATGTATCATATGTTCAGTAATGTATTTTCTATTTCCCCAGATGTTGTTGTTTCTGAACGTAATTTTACGCGACTTAATAATTGGTTGCGCGAGCAAGGTTTTACTGTAGAAGAAATTCCGTACGCAGAGATATCTAAACAGGAGGGACTATTACGCTGTAGTACTTTACCGCTCATAAGAGCATAGTTTAAAAATAAATAAAAAGAGAAATTTAATTGTCACCCCTATATGCAAATAACAAATACAATACTCATGATTCGTCCGGTGTCGTTTAGAATGAACGAACAGACCGCTGTCAATAACTACTTTATGGAAGATATTGATATGAAGAATCAAGAAATTAATCAAAAAGCTCAAGAAGAGTTTGATGCCTTTGTATCCACCTTAAAAAATAAAGGAGTTAATGTTATTGTTGTTGAAGATACAAAGGAGCCTGATACTCCGGACAGTATTTTTCCAAATAACTGGATATCATTTCACTCGAACGGAACGGTAGGTGTCTACCCTATGTTTGCCGAAAATAGAAGAAATGAACGTAGGGAAGATATATTCGATACTTTAGAACAGAACGGTTTCAAAATTAATGATGTCATTGATTATACTTCTGCTGAAGGTGAAGGGCTGTTTCTTGAAGGCACAGGGAGTATTTTAATAGATAGGGTGAACAAAAAAGCATATTGTGCGCTATCTCAACGTGCAGATGAAGATTTATTTATTGAGTTTTGTGAAGATTTTGATTTCTTTCCAGTAATTTTCACGGCTAACCAATCTGTTGATGGTAAAAGGTTGCCTATTTATCATACCAACGTAATGATGGCTTTGGCTGAAAATTTTGTAGTGATCTGTACAGATTCCATTGATGATAAGAAAGAAAGGAAGAATGTTCTAGACCATCTTAAGAACGATGGTAAGGAAATAATATCGATTACTGAAAAGCAAATGCATCATTTCGCAGGTAATATGTTACAGGTTTTAGGTAGTGAAGGCCATAAGTATATGGTGATGAGTACGGCAGCTTATAATAGCCTGACACCTCAACAGATTTCACAAATAGAGAAACATTGTCCAATTCTTCATAGTTCTCTCCATACTATAGAAACATGTGGTGGTGGAAGTGCAAGATGTATGATGGCAGAGGTGTTTCTTCCAAAAGTCTAGATTGAAAAGTGCATCTTAAAGGAGTAAATAATTTTATTGGATTAAAATAAGTGTAAAGCTTTCTTTATCTTCATAAGCCGTTGATTTTGATAACGGTATTTTAATGAACTAGAATGAAGCTTAAAACTTGGTATATTTTTTTCATAATTAGTGGTATAACTGTATGGCTTGCTTTAGCTAACATACCTGAAGTGTCGGAATATAAACTAGCCGAAAATAAGAAATCCGAAGTAAAGGAATCTGAAGAGGCTTATGACAGAATGATGGATGTTCTTACCCATCAGCGATGTATGAATTGTCATCCTAACGATAATATTCCTAAACAAGGCAATGACCGACATCCCCATTATTTTGGTATGAAAAGGGGTGAAAACGACAAGGGATTTCAGGCAACAAATTGTAATACGTGTCATAAATCTGAAAATAATAAATATTCAGGTGTACCGGGCGCGCCTCATTGGGCTTTAGCACCAGCTTCAATGGGTTGGGAAGGACTCACTAGAGTTCAAATTGCTGAACGACTTTTAGATAAAAGTGCAAATGGAGGTAGAAGTTTTGATGAGCTTGTGAAGCATATGACTGAAGATGATTTGGTGCTGTGGGCGTGGACACCCGGTGTAGATGCAAATGGAAAAAAGCGCGAGCTTCCACCGGTATCAAAAGAAGAATTCAAAAAAGCTGTGGAATATTGGTTCGATAACGGAGCGGTTATTCCAGCTAAATAATTTATACTTTATGGAAATTTCCTTTACGGTCAACGATGTTTTACAAACGGTTAATGTAGAAGATGAGAATACGCCTTTGCTTTGGGTTATAAGGGATATTCTTGATCTAAAAGGTACAAAGTTTGGCTGTGGTAAAGCTGCATGCGGCGCATGCACGTTACATGTAGATGGTGAAGCAGTTCGTTCTTGTTCTTATGCAGTAAAATTTGCTCAAGATAAAAAGGTGACTACTATTGAAGGGTTGGGTAATCGTGAAAATCCTCACCCGGTTCAATTGGCCTGGGTTGAAGAAGTAGTACCACAATGTGGGTATTGTCAACCTGGTTTTATGATGGCGACTGCTGCTCTTCTTAATAAAGTGTCCAACCCGACCGATGAAGATATCGATAATAATATCAT
Organism: uncultured Maribacter sp.; assembly: GCF_963977385.1. Classification (GTDB taxonomy): domain Bacteria; phylum Bacteroidota; class Bacteroidia; order Flavobacteriales; family Flavobacteriaceae; genus Maribacter. Next base: position 21,758 of record NZ_CAXBOU010000005.1, read on the forward strand.
AAATGTTTGTAGGTGTGGCACGTACTATCGAATGCGTAAAGCAATCCATAGAGCAGCAAAATTACAGGAGGAAAATGAGTCTAACTTATCAAAAAATATATAATTAATGGATGATAAGGGAAGGACTTCAAAGAGAGTTTCTAGACGTAAATTTTTGGTTAAAGGTGGTTTAGGCACCGTGGGTGTTTTAGCAATCGGAACTTATATTTTCAGAAATAGTATTCGTAGAGAGATATTGGGAACAGTTAACAGTTTAGAGCTACCCTATACCGACAACACCGATAAGCCAATGATTTGGTTTGAAGTGACTTCTCAAAATAATATTCTGCTATATTCTCCTAAAGTAGAAATGGGCCAGGGTACTTTTACTGGTTTAGCTCAAATGGCCGCTGATGAGCTTTCTATTTCAATGAATCAGATTCAGGTAGTGCATGCAGCATCGTCAACAGGAAATGTTGATAGTTTTGCTACAGGTGGCAGTACCTCTATATCGGGTCTGTGGCAACCACTTAGGGAGCTTGCAGCAATGTTACGTGAAATGCTTTTGGCAGAAGCTTCTCGTAAAATGGATGTTTCTATAAAACAACTTACTATTGAAGATGGTGTCATTTCAGGTAATGGAAAATCATTGACATATGCACAAACAACAGAGGGAGTTGATGAGTGGGAAGTGCCAGAAAAACCTTTATTAAAAGATTTAAAAGAATACAAATTTGTTGGAAAACCCATTGCAAGAGTAGATTTAGCAGCTAAAGTCTATGGCGACCCCATTTTTGGAATGGATGCACATATGCCAGATATGTTATATGGTGCAGTAGTGAGACCTAATAAAATAGGATCAATTTTTGTAAGTGCCGAAACCAAGGCTGCCGAAAATATGCCTGGCGTTGTAAAAATTATTGTTGAGGAAGATTTTGTAGGGGTAGTCGCTAATACAATGCTTGAAGCGGATAATGCGAAAGAAGCCATTATCGTTACTTGGGACAGTTTAGAAGATATAAATACGGAGGTAATCGTTAAGATGATGACCGTAGGTAATGGAAAGTCTACTATCATTCAAAAAAATGGAGATGCAATTAATAATGAAAAAGTTATAAGTACTATAGAGTTTAGAACACCAATAGGGGCACACGCACAAATTGAACCTAATGGCGTTGTCGCTTTTGTGGACGAAGATAGTGCAACTATAAAAATATCTACACAAGTTGTTGGTATCACTAGAAAAGAAGTAGCTAAGCGTTTAGGTTTAGATATTGAAAAAGTAAATGTGATACCTACTTATTTAGGTGGAGGATTCGGGCGAAGATTACATACACCACATGCAGTGCAGGCTGCAGTAATGTCTAAAGCGGTAGGGAAACCGGTAAAATATTTTTTTACAAGAAAAGAAGAATTTCAGCATGATATGTTTCGGCCGCCAACACATCATGTAATTAAGGGAAATCTTGGTACTGATGGATTATTAGAAGGATTAGAGCATGACTTTGTAAGTGGAGATGTTGGTAATAATTCTGCACTCATTCCCGGATTTCTACCTCCAATAATAGGGGCAGATATTGGTGCTATAAGAGGTGGTTTTATACAATATACTAAGGTCCCGAATTATAGGGCTGTTTATTGGCATGTAGATTTACCTTTCGCTACCAGTTGGTGGCGAAGTCTGGGCCTATTGGCTAATACCTTTGCTATGGAAAGTTTCATTGATGAAATGGCTCTGAAGGCAAATAAAAATGCGGTTGATTTTAGAATTCAGCAGATCGGTGATGATGCCATTGGTGTTCGCTTAAAAAATGTGATAAAAGCTGCTGCTGAAAAAGCAAATTATTCAGAAGAAATTGTTGATGGTCGTGCCATGGGGTTTGCGGCTTCCATAGATGCAAATACACCATGTGCCCAAGTAGCTGAGGTTTCTATTGTTGATAATGAGATTGTAGTACACAAAGTAACTGTTTCTTTAGATCCGGGTTTAGCCGTTAATCCTGATCAAATACGAGCACAATGCGAAGGTTGTGTAATCATGGGGATGAGTGCAGTGCTTTATGAACAAATGTATGTGGAAAATGGTGAATTAATGCCGACAATATATGGTCCTTATCAAATGGCACTGATGAAAAATGCACCTAAAGAAATAGATGTGGTTTTGCTCCAAGGTAAAGATACGCCTGGTGCAGTAGGCGAACCTCCTTTAGGGCCAATTGGCGCAGCAATAGCAAATGCCGTTAGGCGACTAACAGGAGAAAGGTTAACAGAACTACCTCTAAAAATTCCTAAAGCTGTTTAGAGCGGTCTTGTTATAATACTAGTTATTGGTTGGCTATGTTTTTAATCATACCACCAAAAATGAAGTAATGGAAAGGAACAATACTATACCAATATAGTCTGCCTCTTAAACCACGAGGTCTGAATGTGGCAGTTTGATGTAATATGTTGTTTTCGTCTATTCTAAACTCTAACCACGCCTCACCTGGTAACTTCATTTCCGCAAATAATAGTAAGCGTTTGGCTTTTTTATCAGCCAAGAGTACTCGCCAGAAGTCAAGGGAGTCTCCTGCATATATGCGATCAGGATGTGTTCGACCACGTCTAAGTCCGACACCACCAGAAAGCTTATCTAAAAACCCCCTAATTTTCCAAAGCCAATTTCCGTAATACCAACCAGTTTCTCCACCAATACTCCAAATTCGTTCAAGTACTTCATCAGGATTATTAATCTTTAGTTGTTTAGCATCTTTTAACACTCCAAATTTAGGTACTTGTATGTGCTTTTCTATATTCTCATTAAACCTGCCACTTATCATACTGTCTTTCCAACTGCTGATAACTAAATTCTGTTCTATTTTTTTGAAGGCCATATCTATAGCCTCTATGTAAGTATGTGGTTTAATATTTAGAATTTCTTGTAGTCTTTTATCTTTGGCAATTACCTCTATTTTCATGCTGTCTACCAAATTCAAAGCTAACTTATAAGAGGTTGAGGTTACAAAATATAGCCAATACGAAGACAATTTAGGCGTCATGATTGGTACGGTTATAATCCAATTTTTGAAACCTCTAGCTTCAGCATATTTATGAAGCATTTCTTTATAGGTAAAAACATCTGGTCCTGCAATATCAAAAGAATCATTATAGGTTTTTTCATTGCCTAATACTCCTGTTAGAAAGGAAATTACATCGCGAATAGCAATGGGTTGCGTTTTGGTCAATACCCATTTAGGGGTAATCATAAAAGGAAGTTTTTCGCATAAGTCGCGAATTATTTCAAATGAAGAACTTCCCGAACCTACTATAATCCCAGCTCTTAAAACTGTTAGGTTAAAATTACCTTCATAGAGAATATCCTCAACATTTTTCCGAGATCTTAGGTGTTTCGATAAAACTGCATCATTTACGATTCCGCTTAAATAAATAACCTGTTGAATATTAGTGTTGGCTACAATTTTATTAAAATTACGTGCCGTTGTAGCCTCCAGTTCATCAAAATCATGAGTGGAGGTGCTCATGGAGTGTATTAAAAAATAGGCGGCATCAATATCTTTTGGTAGAATGTTCTCTTTTGGTTCTTTTAAAAAATCAATTTCAATCACCTCAATTTGTGCTCTTGTCTCCTTGTCTACGGATAATCTGGTTTCATCACGAACAGCACATACCACACTATGGCCCATTTCCATTAGAAGTGGCAAAAGTCGCATGCCAATATAGCCATTAGCACCAGTAAGTAATATTTTCATAAATCTTCTATAGAGGTTGGGGCATTATCCGCCTTATAGCCAATTATTTTCTTAAAGAATTTCTGCACTGCTTTGGTGTCCGATTCTACCTTTATAAAGTGGTGATCCCGATAAATGGAATAGACAGAAGCTTCGCCTTTATAAAGAGATAGTTTGTAATAAGGGATTACCAATGCAAATGTTTCTAAGAGCGAGCGAAATCGAATAATGATTCCTTTTGGTCGTAATTCAACATTGCAGGTATTCCTATTATTATCTAAAATCAGTAAATTCCGTATCTCAACACTAGTTTCGGTAATGATTAGTTTTGGGGAGCCAATACCATCCAACTCCCAACGTTCTTTTAACGTAAACGGCTTGCCTACTTGCTCATCAACCTTTCGGGTAATTTCTTTATTGTTATAAGATACGTTAAACAGCATGTTCGCTTTATTGGGTAGTTTTTATTAAAGTTAACCAAAAGACGAATGAATGCCGAATCTGTTTACCTTAAAAGCCTAAAAAATGATTAGTTTTGCAGGCTTAATTAAACGTTTTGATGAATATTCAAGAGGTACTATCACAGAAAGTAAAAGAAGCAGTACAATCTATCTATGGCAAAGAATTGCCATCGGTTGAATTTCAACCTACCCGAAAAGATTTTGAAGGAGATATTACCATTGTAGTATTCCCCATGTTGCGTGTTGTAAAAGGGAATCCTGTTCAAATAGGGGAGCAGATAGGCGCTTATTTACAAGAGCATGTAGAAGAGGTTTCTGGCTATAATGTCATTAAAGGCTTCTTAAATATCATCATTGATGATGTATTTTATTTGAATTTTTTCAATGCCATTAAAGAAACGCTTCATTTTGGATTTATAGAAGAATCAAAAGATGCTGTAATGGTAGAATATTCTTCGCCAAATACTAATAAACCACTTCACTTAGGGCACATTCGTAATAACCTCTTAGGATATTCCGTAGCTGAAATATTGAAAGCATCAGGTAAAAAAGTATATAAGACACAAATTATCAATGATCGTGGTATACATATTTGTAAAAGTATGGTGGCATGGCAAAAGTTCGGAAACGGAGAAACACCTGCTTCTACAGGATTGAAAGGTGATAAATTAGTGGGTAATTATTATGTGGCTTTTGATAAAGCATATAAAGAACAAATAGCACAATTAGTAGCTGAAGGTATTGACCAAAAAGTAGCTGAAAAAGAAACACCCATTTTACAGGAAGCGCAAGAAATGCTTTTAAAATGGGAAGCTGGCGAACCGGAAACCGTGGAACTTTGGAAAACCATGAACGGTTGGGTCTACAAAGGTTTTGAAGTGACGTATAAGAATTTAGGGGTTGATTTTGATACCTTGTATTATGAAAGTGATACCTACTTGTTAGGAAAAGATGTTGTTGCGGAAGGTCTTAAGCAAGGTGTTTTCTTTAAAAAGGAAGATGGCAGTGTTTGGATAGATTTGACCGAGGACGGATTAGATGAAAAAATAGTACTTCGTTCTGATGGTACGGCAGTCTATATGACCCAAGATATCGGGACAGCTATACAACGTGTTAAGGACCACCCAGACGTAAACGGTATGGTATATACTGTAGGTAATGAACAAGATTACCATTTTAAGGTACTTTTCTTAATACTTAAAAAACTTGGATTCTCTTGGTCTAATAAATTACACCATCTAAGTTATGGTATGGTCGATTTACCAAGTGGTAAAATGAAGAGTAGGGAAGGTACTGTGGTTGATGCCGATGATTTAATGGCCGATATGACCCAAACCGCTACAACCATTTCTGAAGAGTTAGGAAAACTTGAAGATTATAACGAGGAAGAAAAACAGTCACTTTATAAAATGATTGGTTTAGGAGCTTTAAAATACTACATTTTAAAAGTAGATCCTAAAAAACGAATTCTGTTTGACCCTGAAGAATCAGTAGATTTTCAGGGGAATACGGGTCCGTTTATTCAATATACGTACGCTAGAATTCAGTCTATTTTAAGAAAAGCTGAAAGTATGGGTATTGCTATTTCTAATAATGCTAATAACGTTGAGCTTCATTTAAAAGAAAAAGAGCTTATAAAGCAGCTTCAGTTATTTCCAGATACAATACAATTAGCAGCAGACAATTATAGTCCGGCGTTGATTGCCAATTACACGTATGATTTGGTAAAGGAATTCAATTCTTTTTATCAACAGGTATCTATACTTGGTGAGACTAATGAAGAGAAGCGAATGCTTCGTGTGCAATTATCAAATAAAGTAGCTGAGGTAATTCAAGATGCATTTAAGTTATTGGGTATTGAGGTTCCTGAGCGTATGTAATTCTAGAAACTTATCCTAAAACTAGCATTTGGTGTAAAGCCTAATGATACACGTTCAACAGTTTCTATACTATTATCATCTTGCAGTCTGTAATAGGTATTTAAGGTGTTTTTTCTATTGGTGAAATTTAGAATTGAAGCACCTAATGTCCCTTTCAATTTATCGCTAAATTTAATGGTGTAGGTTGCCGAAACATCTGCTCTAATATATTCAGGTAATCTGTTACTATTTGAACTTTCGTAATTTATCTCATTAGGGAATACGCTATTGTTTACAGGCTCACTGTCGTTTGGTTGCGTATAAGGCTTGCCAGATTTATAATTGAGTCCGAAACCTAGTTTTAAATTTCCGATAGTATAATTTCCAGCTAGTGTGATGGAATGTCTTATATCTAAATTATTTGGAAAAGATGCTGGTATTAAGGCATCGAAAGTATAATCATTTTTATTATAGGTGTAGCTCAGCCAAGCACTATAATCATTGTTTTTCGTATTGATTAAAAATTCTAATCCTTTTACGGCATAAGAACCTATTTCGCCATCAAATTGATTCTGATTTTGAAATCCTTGGGTATACACATTAATACCATCTACTTTTTTGTAAAATCCTTCTACACCCAAATAGAATGTATCGGTGTCGTAGTTAAAACCGATAGAGCCCTGTTTGCTTTTGGTGATTGGTAATGCATCACCATCAGATAAAATCCAACGCCTTTTTTCAATGCCAAGAAAATTTTGTTCTAAGTCAATTATTTGATTGGTAGCCTGACTTTTAAACTCTCCTAGAAGTTGTGTCTTGAAATTAGAAAATAACTCATAGGATAGATTAATGCGTGGTTCAAAAATATACTCTTTAAAAGTATTTACATTTTCAAAATAATTTAAACGCCCCCCTAATATGGCATAGAATTTTGAATTTTCAGAAGTGTATTTAAGTTCAGTAAACAAGGCATGTTTACGAATAACTCCTTTTATGTTGCTGGCAAATGGCGGTTGGTTAATGTTGGTTCTATTTTCGATTCCAGTTTCGGTTAATTCGTATCCGTTTATCCAATCAAGGCTTTCTATTGCTTTATAATTGGTAATCAATTTAATGCTAGATTCTTTTACAAGGTTGTTCTGATTTAATTCTTGCGATTCATTGTTGGTTACCGTAACTGCATCTAAGCCATATTGGGTATAATAAAAATGTAAATCTGTAGTGAAAATATCTGTCCATTCACTTTTAAATTGTGCCCCAATTGAACTATTGTCTTGATTTAAATTACTTCGATTTGGAGTGCTATTGCCTTCAATGTTTTCTAAGTAATTTAAATTATTACTCATATTAATCAAACTTACCAGAAGTTGGTGATAAGGATTTATTTCATAGATAAGCTTTGCTGTAAAGTCATAAAAATAGAACTCACTTTCTTGGTCTACTTCACTATCCTGAAATGCTTTATCTGAGAAAGTAGTATAGGTAGGTGTGTTTAAAAAGTCGGTATAAGACCTTCGAGCAGAAATTTGTATTGCCATATTTTCTTGTATGGGAATATGTCCAAAAATATCTCCAGATATTAAATTAAATCCAGCGCTACCCTTAATTTTTAAGGGAATGTTATTTGAAGTTTGCATAGCTATAGTGCCACTCAATCCGTCTCCGTAAAGCGCAGAAGTTCCATTTTTTATGACGTTGACATTGTTTGTTACATACGGATTGAAGGCAGATATTAGGCCGAAAAAATGGCCTGTTTGGTACATTTTAATTCCATCCCATAAAATTAGATTTTGGTCATTTGTGCCACCTCTAATATTAATATCCGATACGGTTTCATCAACACTCTTTATGCCAGGAAGTGCTTGAACGGTTTGCAGTACATCTGGTTCGCTAACTCCAGGTAATATTCCGAATTTTTCAATGTTAAGCTCAATACTAGCATCTTTTAATTGATTAAGACCAGTAGTAAGAAATTGGGATACAACCACTTCATCTAATTCTTGATAGCTTAAGGCCATGGCTATTTTTTTACAATCGGCAGTATTTGCAAATTCTTTGGCTTCGATGAACAAGGGTTTATAACCAATATGTTTAAAATGAACCAGTGAATTTTTCGGCACATTTTCAAAATTAAATTCACCATTGGTATTTGTGATGCTTGCTAAATTTGATTCAAATATTTCAACAGTTGCACCTGGTATGGTATTTTCTTCGAAATTATCAAGTACATAACCGCAAATTGAAATTGTTGAAGTGTTTGTTAAGGAATAATATCGGTTATTTAATTTAACGATAGTTAAGGCTGTTGTAGTTCGTATATGCTCTAGAGTAGGTTCAAGAGTATCATAATTGGGTTTTGTTAAGCGAATGGAAGAAACATCTTTATCAGCGTAAGAGAACTTAACATTGTACTCAGTTTCGAGTTGTACTAGTAAATCTGTCAATAATATGGAATTGTCAGTTTTATTCTGAGCAAGACAAGTTAGGCCGCATAGCAGCAAAGAAATCAAAAAAAATAAATTGTTAAGGTGCTTTTTCGTCATAGAACAGCACTTTATTCCCATCTAAGTTAAACTTAATTTGTAAAGGAACACTTATGCTTTTAAGGGCGAGTTCAAGATTTTCATTACTGAAGGATCCAGAGAATAATTGAGTGGTATTAATATTTTCTGTGGTTATCTCAATGTTATATTGACGTTGTAATTCATCTAATACATAGTTTAAGGGAATACTTTTAAAAGAACTTTCGTTCGATAGCCATGAAGGTTTCCCGTTAATGGCTGCTTTTAACATGGAGCTTTTTCCATTTAGCATTAACAATGAGTTTCCGGCTGGTAATTTTGTTTCTTCTCCATCAATTGTTACACTTACTAAACCTTCGAAGCAAGTAACCTCAAAATAGTCTCTTCTAGTTTCTACATTAAATAGGGTTCCTAATACAGTTACTAGGCCTTGGTCTGTAGCTACGGTAAATTTCTTTCCTTTAGCTACTTTAAAATAGGCTTCGCCTTTAAGATCAACATTTCTATTAGTGTCCCATTTATTTTTACTAAAAGCTAATTCTGACTCAGCGTTCAGAATAACTTCAGAGGTGTCAGGTAACGAAATAGTTTTATTCTCAGCAAAGTCTGTACTGAACGATTCGCTCAAAGTGCTTAAGTAAAAGAATGAACCCGTAAGTAAAACTGCTATGATGGCGGCAACACGTAAAAATTTCTTAAATGGAGATAGTATAAAAACTTTAGTTTCTTTTTCTGTTTTATGTTCGTCAATAGTTTCCCATGCTTTATCCATATCAAATTCAGGTGATTCTAACTGTGAAGAAGACTCCTTAATTTGTTGATATGTTTCATATGCTTCAGATTTTTTGAATTCCGCCAATTCAGCTTCGGTCAATTCATCATTAAGCCATTTTGCTAAGTAATTGTCCTGCATATTTTTAGCTTTATATAGTATTAACAACTAGGATTGAAAAAACCCTACTTCTATTCTTTTTATTATTTACTTTCCAACAACCAACAACCAACAACCAACAACCAACAACCATCATATTCCATCAATTTGCTCCCGTAGGCTTTTGAGTGCTAAATGCATTCTTTTTTCTATTGCTTTTACACTTACGCCCTCCATTTCTGCGATTTCAGCATATTTTTTTCCATCAATTCTATTCAGTAAAAAGGTAGTGCGTTGGTTTTCTGGCAGACTGTTCAGGGCATTATCCAGCTTTTTCTTGAATTGGCTTTCTTCCATAAGAAACTCCGGAGTTTCATTGGTGGTCTTCAACGAACTATCGGCATATTTCAAGCGTACTTTTTCTGCCTTTATAACATTCAAGTATACATTATTGGCTACGGTATATAAATAAGATTTTGCTTTCCCAGGAGCAACCTTAGAACAATTCTCCCAAAGCTTTACAAAAGCTTCCTGTACAGCATCATTGGCTTTTTCTTCGTTACCGAATTTGTAATAAATGTAATTGAAGATCGTTTTAGACGTTTCATTAAAAACCCTTTTATAGACCTGCTCTTCACATACATTTAAATGTTCTTCTGCTTTCAATGGATTGCTTTTTATCAAAGATATTTTAAAAAAAATAAAAATGAAGGTAGGGTATTTTTAAAGTCGGTTGTTTTAGAAACATAATAACAAACAATACCAAGTCATTATGAAAAAGATTTATAATTACGCAATGTACGTTAGCCTACTAACAATTGCACTAAGTTTTACTGCTTGCCAAGATGAGTTCGAAGAAATAAATACGGGAGAGGAACCTACGGCAATCACTGCCAATTCTTCTACGGCAGATTTAATTCAACGAACAAGCTCTAATGATGGTTCATGTGATAATATAGTAGATGGTACAAGTTGCTTTGAAATAAACTTTCCATATACCGTTGAGGTTAATGGACTTGTACTTACCATTGAATCTGAGGATGATCTTGACCAAATTGAAGAGATATTTGACAGTATAGAGGATGATGAAAACTTGTTGGATATTATATTTCCAATTACAGTTACAGCGGGAGATTTCTCTGAAATTACCATAAACGGATTAGAAGATTTACGTGAACTGGCGGCTGAATGTAAAGAAGGTGGCGATGATGACGATATAGAATGCATCGATTTTGTCTACCCAATAACCCTGTTCACCTTTAATGTGAATTTAGAGCAAACTAGCTCTGTTGTGGTAGAAAGTGATCGCGATTTAAGATTGTTCTTTAAAGATTTGGGTGATGATAATTTAATCAGTTTTGATTTTCCTATTTCATTAAAATTATATGATGAAACTATTATATCTGTTGCGAATAATGAAGAATTGGCGACTGCTATCGAGAATGCAAAAGATATGTGCGATGAAGACGACGATGATGATTATAATGATGATGATTTCGATGAGGATGAATTTAAAAATGAATTAATTGAATGTGTTTGGTTCGTTACAGAATTTAAAAGAAATGATGTTGACCAGACCCCACAATATGTAAACTATATTTTAAACTTTAAAGAAGATGGTACGGTGGTAACAGGTTTTACAGGAGCCACTACTGTTGAAGGTACTTGGAGCACTACAGTAGGTGATGACGGAGCAAAACTTACCATGGAATTTGAGGCCTCTACCGATTTTAACCTAGAATGGAATGTTTATGATCTAGGTGATGATAAAATTAAACTGTACAACAATGATAGTAACCGAATTGTTATGAAACAATTTTGTGAACAAGATTTGCCAGAGGTAACAGTTGAAAGCATCACAGAAACATTGAGAGATTGTACTTGGGTAATTAAAACAGTTAAGAACAACGGAGATCAAATTGATAGATTGGTGGGTAACGAGTTTGAATTTCAAGCTGATGGAGTTATCACATTATCTAATGATAATACTGTATCTGAAGGTACGTGGGCAATAACAACCAATACACAAGGTAGGTTTGTAGTTGCCATTACCATGGGTGATGAAGGTGCGGTAAGTTTTGAGTGGTTGTTGACAGACCTAAAAGAAAGAATCATTAAGTTCAATATTGAAGAAACTTTTTATGAATTGGTAATCGTCAAAAAATGTATCGATGATGATGAAGAGGAAGAAGATATCACATTCGTAAAAAATAAATTTAATGATACCGAATGGGATGTGGCTTATTTCGCTGAAAACAATGATGAGTCTACAGACCTTTTTGCAGATGTAAAATTGTATTTGGACAATGATGGAAGTTTAGAAGTAAGAAACCTAAATGGTGAAATTTATAGTAATGGTAGCTGGTTTGTATATAGAAATGCCTTTAGTGGTAAATTAGAAATGATCATTTCTTTTGAAACCGGTAGTAATTACCTGCCATTGGCAAACGATTACCAGATTCTGGAGATAGATGATATGAGATTAGAGCTTAAACATGAAAACGAAACTGGTTTATACGACCACTTAGTTTTAGAAAAATAATAAAAGTAAAGCATCCAGAAATATACCGTTAACAGTAAAGAGTTGGGCCTCGTTGGCGGTATTGATGGAGGTTTTAACCCAGGAGTTTATGAAAATGTAATTCCTTTTTTGCCCCACAAGTAACTTTAGAGCATCCATTTTTTAATGGGTGCTCTTTTGTTTTGTATATTTTAGGGTTCTTGCAACAGAATTAGCATTGATATTATTAAATTTGTACCCCCTTAAAAAAGAAAAGAATGTTCGATAATTTAAGCGATAAGCTAGATAAAGCTCTACATGTACTAAAAGGTCATGGTCAGATCACAGAAATTAATGTTGCCGAAACTACCAAAGAAGTACGGCGAGCCTTATTAGATGCGGATGTTAACTTTAAAATAGCTAAAGAGTTTACCAATAGGGTAAAAGAAAAGGCATTGGGGCAAAACGTATTAACGACTTTACAGCCAGGTCAGTTAATGGTTAAGATCGTAAAGGATGAACTTACCCAATTAATGGGAGGTGAATCTGAAGGAATCAACCTTTCTGGTAACCCTTCGATTATATTGATGTCAGGTTTACAAGGTTCTGGTAAAACTACCTTTTCGGGTAAGCTTGCAAATTTCCTAAAAACTAAAAAATCTAAAAATCCACTATTGGTCGCTTGTGATGTTTATCGTCCTGCGGCTATAGATCAGTTACATGTTGTTGGTGACCAAATTGGAGTTCCAGTATATTCTGATCGTGATAATACTGACCCAGTTTCTATTGCCAAAGCAGGTGTTGCCAAAGCAAAAGCAGAAGGTTATAATGTTGTTATTATTGATACTGCTGGTCGTTTAGCGGTCGATGATAAAATGATGGCAGAGATATCTGACATTCATAAAGAGATACAACCGCAAGAAACGTTATTCGTTGTCGATTCAATGACCGGTCAAGATGCTGTTAATACGGCTAAGGCTTTCAATGATATCTTGAATTTTGACGGTGTTATCTTAACCAAATTAGATGGTGATACACGCGGTGGTGCAGCAATATCCATCAAGTCTGTTGTAGATAAGCCAATTAAGTTCATTGGTACCGGTGAAAAGATGGAGGCGATAGATATATTCTATCCTTCACGTATGGCTGACCGTATTTTGGGCATGGGTGATGTTATTTCCCTTGTTGAAAGAGCTCAAGAGCAGTTTGATGAAGAGGAGGCTAGAAAGATTCAAAAGAAAATTGCCAAAAATAAATTCGGATTCGATGATTTCCTGAGCCAGATTCAGCAAATTAAGAAAATGGGTAATATGAAAGACCTTATGGGGATGATACCTGGTGCCGGTAAAGCCTTAAAGGGATTGGATATTGATGACGATGCCTTTAAGCATATTGAGGCTATCATTTATTCTATGACTCCAGATGAACGTTCAACACCCTCAAAATTAAATGCGAGTAGAAAAAAGAGAATTGCTAAAGGTGCAGGTAGAGAAGTACAAGAGATAAATCAGTTATTGAAGCAATTCGACCAAATGAGCAAAATGATGAAGATGATGCAAGGCGGTGGCGGTAAGAAAATGATGCAGATGATGGGTGCTATGAAAGGAATGAAATAATAAGCGAACAACACAAATTTAAAAGATACGGATATGGAATTATTGGATGGTAAAAAAGTATCCAATCAGATTAAAGAAGAAATCAAGGCTGAGGTTGCTAAGATGAGGGAGAGAGGTGAGAAAGTACCTCACCTAGCTGCTATTATTGTGGGTAGTGATGGCGCAAGTTTAACCTATGTGGGCAGTAAAGTTCGTTCTTGTGAGCGTGTGGGTTTTGAATCGACCCTTATACAAATGCCCAGTACAACTTCCGAGCAAGAGTTGTTGAAAAAGATAAGGGAATTGAATCTTGATGATGATATCGATGGCTTTATAGTTCAATTGCCTTTGCCAGAGCAAATTGATACGCAAAAGGTGATTATGGCCGTTGATCCAGATAAAGATGTTGACGGGTTTCACCCAACCAATTTTGGTAAGATGGCTTTGGATATGAGTACATTCATTCCAGCAACTCCATTTGGTATATTAGAACTTTTAGAGCGTTATAAAGTAGATACAAAAGGTAAGCACACTGTTGTTATTGGTCGTAGTCATATAGTAGGCAGGCCAATGAGTATTTTAATGGGTAGAAAAGGATGGCCGGGAAATTCTACAGTAACCCTTACCCATAGTCACACTAAGAATATTACCCAAATTATTTCACAAGCTGATATTGTTATATCTGCTTTAGGTGTGCCAAATTTCTTGAAAGCTGAAATGGTGAAAGATGAAGCGGTCGTCATTGATGTAGGTATCACAAGAGTACCAGATGAAACAAAAGAAAAAGGATACTATATAACAGGTGATGTTGACTTTGAGAACGTAAGTAAAAAAGCATCTTTTATTACACCAGTCCCAGGTGGAGTTGGACCAATGACAATAGCTATGTTGTTAAAGAATACACTTTTAGCTAGAGAACGACATAGAAATAGAAATTAATTCTTTTATATAAAAAACCCGACACTTAGAATGTTGGGTTTTTTTAGCTCCTATATCAAAACCAATTAATCAGCGATTTCGATTTTATTAACAAGGTTAAATTGAAGTTTTCTGTTGGTTGACTCCAGTTTCGGTAGAATCGTTAGGAGTTAAAATATCAATGTCATTACTGTCATCATAATCGCAGCTAGCTATGGTCGTAACCATACTGACTATGAATAATATAACTAAAATTTTTTTCATACTGCTTTATTTTGGAGCGTTTAATAAAAGAATAGGATGACAATGTCATAGTTTATATTAGAACGTTTTTATAGTTCATGTTGTATTTTTTTTAAATAAAATCTATTATTTTTAATTGAAACAGTATTACTTAATAAGGTAAGAATTACACATATTTTTAAAGAATTAATTGTCAAATGCGTAAATAACACTGCACAATTTCAAAAAGATGAATTTATTAAAAAAACCATGCTACTTTTTAGTAGCTTTTAAGTTTTTTCTGAACTTAAATAGTAAGTAGCTCTATCAGTTGCTTAATTACATGAGGTAATTCAATTTTTTTGTACTAACAATAAATATGAGATTAAAACACTTTTTTGATTCTTCGGTAGATATGCTTTGTATTGCAAATTACGAGGGTTATTTTGTAGATATAAATCCTGCATTCATTAGTTTACTTGGGTATACAAAAGAAGAATTACTGTCAAGGAAAATAAATGATTTTGTCTACAAACACGATAAAGAATCTACACAAGGTATTCGGGAGGGAATTCATAAGAATGAAAAACTGATCAACTTTCAAAATAGGTATGTAACTAAATCCGGAGAAATAGTATGGCTCTCATGGAGTGCTGTTCCTGTTGAAGAGGAAAAAATGGTGTATGCTATCGCTAAGGACGTTACGCAAGAAATGAGCCTTAAAGATGAGCGTACGGTGGAGTTGGCGAAGCTTAAAACTGTCAATGAAAATTTAGTTCGATTAAATTATACCACATCACATGACTTAAGGGCACCGGTGAATAATTTGATTTCTCTTTTTGATTTATTGGATTTTAATAAGATTAATGATCAAGATACAACGCAAGTATTGCGTTATATGAAAATTTCGGCAAAAGGAGTAAAGGAATCTTTAGAGAATTATTTAGATTTAATCGACAATGCCGGCAAGAGCTCCAATAGTCTTAGTGAAGTTTTTTTTGATGGTATATTGTCTAAAATAAAGAATAATTTAGGTTTTATACTGAGTGGTTCCAAGGCGCAAATTACGAGTGATTTTTCGGCTTGCGAAAGTGTTGTTTTTGATAAGGCTTATATGGAAAGTATATTTTTAAATTTAATCACTAACTCGGTTAAATATAATATACCAGGTATTTCTCCAGAGATTGAAATACAGACACAAATTAAGGATGGCCATAAGCAATTAATTTTCAAGGATTATGGAAAAGGTTTTGACCTAGAGAAACAAGGGGATAAGATATTTGGTCTTAATCAACGTTTCGATACAACTCGAGAGGGAAAAGGGGTTGGCCTTTATTTGATTCAGAATCAATTGAACAGTATAGGCGGTGTTATATCAGTAGATAGTGAACCTAATAAAGGAGCTACTTTTTGCATTACATTTCCTGTCTAAGGGATCAGAATGCCTAGCTCAAATTATTATTTTAAAATAAACTTTTCTCAAAGTTTATGATAGTGAAATGAATATTTATCTTTAAGGGAATAATCAACCTTCATCATGAAAAAGCAAATATTTTTTTTAGGGATTCTAAGTTGTCTAATATTTAGTTGTGAAAAGGTCGTTAAGCCAGTTCATGATATCAATGTCATTTTCGATGAGAGTTTAAGCAATACCCAATTAGATGGTAGATTGTTGTTAATGTTGTCTACAGATGATAGTGATGAACCTCGTTTTCAAATTAACGATGGTTTAAATACTCAAATTATTTTTGGAGTTAACGTAAATGATTGGGCACCAAATACGCCAATTACTTTCGATGCTTCAGTATTTGGATACCCTTATTCAAGTTTAAAAGAAATTCCACCTGGCGAATATAATGTGCAAGCCCTTTTAAATGTGTATGAAACTTTTGATCTGGCTACAGGGCAAACAGTAAAATTGCCGATGGATAATGGTGAGGGGCAGCAATGGCAGCGTTCCCCTGGTAATTTATATAGTACTCCGTTTAAGATTAGAATAGCGAGTAATGGTATACAGAATGTCTCGGTTACTTTGGATCAAGAGATACCACCTATAGAGGAACCAAAAGATACAGAGTGGATTAAGCATATAAAAGTAAAGTCAGAAAAACTATCTGAATTTTGGGGGCGAGATACTTATTTAGGAGCTCATGTTTTACTTCCAAAGGGATTTGATGAGCATCCGGAAGCTAAATACCCACTAATGGTTTTTCATGGTCATTTTCCTTCTGATTTTGGTGGATTCAGAACTACTCCGCCAGATCCTAAAATGAAACCAGAGTTTTCAGAGCGTTTTAATTTAGAAGGGTACAATGTTATTGAGCAACAGGAAGCATACGATTTTTATAAACGATGGAATGAGCCAGATTTTCCTCGTTTCATTATAATTGAAATTCAACATCCTACACCATATTATGACGATTCTTATGCTGTAAATTCTGCAAGTCAAGGTCCTTATGGCGATGCGATTACTTATGAGTTGATTCCCGAAATAGAAAAACAATTCAGGGGAATGGGTGAAGGTTGGTCACGTTTCTTGTACGGAGGTTCTACGGGTGGTTGGGAAGCCTTAGCGGTACAGGTTAATTATCCTGAAGAGTACAACGGTTGTTTTGCTGCTTGTCCTGATCCTATTGATTTTAGGGCATATGCATTAACGAATATATATGAAGATGACAATGCATACTATTACCCGAGCGCCCATAAGAAGTTAGAAGTGCCTTCGCATCGTAATTACTTAGGTCAATTACAATCTACGTTGAAGCAGGGCAACCATTTAGAATTAGTTTTAGGGGATAAGTCTAGGTCAGGCCAACAATGGGATATTTGGGAAGCAACGTATTCGCCACAGGGTGATGATGGCTACCCGGTAAGAATATGGGACAAAAAGACAGGAAAGATAAACCATAAAGTTGCCGAGTATTGGAAGGAGAATTTTGATTTACGACATATTTTGGAACGTGATTGGGATAAGCTGGGTGACAATCTAAAAGGTAAAATTCATATTTACTGTGGTGACATGGATAATTACTATTTGAACAATGCGGTATATCTAATGGAAGACTTTCTAGAAAGTACCACTGAGCCCTACTATGAAGGTGAAGTTTTATACGGTGACCGAGCAGAACACTGCTGGAACGGAGATCCGGAGTTGCCTAATGCTATAACTCGTTTACGATATAATAGTATGTATGTACCTAAAATTATGGAACGTATTGCGACAAGCGCCCCGGAAGGAGCCGATTTAACTAGTTGGAGGTATGAATAAATTTAGTTGATAATACCTTTAAGGTAATTAATTGTAGAATTCAAAATAGAATATGAAATATAGAAGATTCGGGCGTACCGATTGGCAAGTTAGTGAAGTAGGTTATGGCATGTGGGGCATGGCTGGTTGGACGGCCAGTGATGATGAACAATCAGAAAAGTCATTAGATTTAGCGGTTGAAAACGGAATTAATTTTTTCGATACGGCTTGGGGTTACGGTGAAGGTCATAGTGAAGAATTGTTAGGGGAATTGGTAAAAAGACACCCTTCAAAAAAAATCTATACCGCTAGTAAAATACCACCTAAGAATTTTCAGTGGCCAGCGAAACCTGAATATGCTTTTGAAGATTCTTATCCGACAGCACATATTATGGATTATACCCATAAGACTTTGAAAAACTTAGGATTGGAACAAATAGATCTTATGCAATTTCACACATGGGATGATGTTTGGAGTGAAAGAGAAGAGTGGCAACGTGCTATTGAAGATTTAAAGACTTCTGGGAAGATTTCTGCGATGGGTATAAGTATGAACCGTTGGGAGCCAGAAAATGGAATTAAAGCTTTAAAAACCGGACTCTTAGATGCGGTTCAGGTGATTTATAATATATTTGACCAAGCACCGGTTGATACTCTTTTTCCTTTATGTAAAGAGATGGATATTGCTACGATAGCACGCGTACCTTTTGATGAGGGTACATTGACGGGGACAATGACAAAGGAGACTACTTTTCCTGAAGGTGATTGGCGTGGCACTTATTTTGTGCCTGAAAATTTAATTTCTTCGGTAGAACATGCAGATGCCTTAAGACCATTAATTCCTGAAGGGATGACCATGGCTGAGATGGCACTACGTTTTATCTTAATGAACGATAATGTGGGTACAACAATACCTGGTATGCGTAAGCAACGTAATGTGCTAGCGAATACAGCAACAAGTGATGGTAATGTACTGTCTTCTGAATTATATGAAGAATTAAAAAAGCATAGATGGGATAGAGTACCTACTTCATGGTCTCAATAATTCCATTAAATAAATGTTTACTTAACTAAAAAACCATCAATTCTATATAAGAGTTGATGGTTTATAGTTATTACTTCGGTGTAAAATTATATAAAGCGCAATAAAAATTTACTTAATTTATTTAGCAAATAACTGACTCATATCTTTAAATGCCTTGAATTCTAAAGCATTCCCTGCAGGGTCATAAAAGAACATAGTTGCTTGTTCGCCCACCTTTCCTTTAAAACGTACATAGGGTTCAATTACAAACTTTACATTTTTCGATTTCAGTTTTTCAGAAAAGCTTTGAAATGTATCCCATGGTAGTACCACACCATAGTGAGGTACAGGAACATCATGCCCATCAACTGGGTTGTGGTGTATGCTTTCTGATTCTGACTTTGGTTTGTAATGAATTACCAATTGATGACCGAAGAGGTTAAAATCGACCCAATGGTCACTACTACGACCTTCTTCGCAGTTAAGAATATCGCGATAAAATGTTCTGCATTCTGCCAAATTATGAACCGGTATGGCAATGTGAAATGGAGTTACGTTTTGCATAATCACTTATTTATATTATTGCTTTTCTAAGAAAGCAATTATTTTATCATTTACTTCTTTTTGGTGCATAGAATGCCCAAAACCTTCGGTACTTACAAATTCACTTCCTTTCCAATGTTTATGCACATCTACAGAAGCATTATAAGGAGTTATCTTGTCTAGTCTGTCATGAAAAAGCAGGCCTTTTTTAGAATTGGCCAGTACAAATTTTGAACTCGAAAATTCTTTTGGGGTAAATCCAAATTTTGAATAAATGTAACCTTCAACTACCTTCATTACCTTATTACTAAAACCTAAAAGGTTTTTGTAATGAGTGAGAATTTCATGAAATTCTGAAGGTGATCCAACCGTAACAATTTTCTTAATACATGAATTTGAATGTTTATGCTCATTATACAGAACAGTCATGCCGCCAACTGAATGACCAACAACCGTTTTAGGTTGGTATTTTAGAATGATAGCTTGTAATGCTTCTGCATATAATGGAACATACAGTAATTTTCCTGTTGAATACCCATGAGCTGGTGCGTCAAAAGCTATAATATTATAATTAGCTTTTTGTAATTTTTCAATTAGTTTATGCCACCGCCATGCATTGCTTTCCCAACCATGTACGAGTAGTACGGTTTCTTTTTCCCCAGGCCAGTTATATAACTGAATTGAATGTCCCGCTACGTTTATGACGTCAAGTTTTGCGTCGTCTAAATATTGTTTTTGGTTAGGTAGAACCTTGCCTTTTCTAACGGTGCAAAATACTTCGAATGCTTGGTGGGCTATTTTGTTTGGTAGAAACCACACAAAAATATTGAAATATAGGCCGTATAGCTTAGGGATGATTTTTTGAAGTAAAACAGGCACTCTTTTAGCTTTTATAATATGGATTCAAAAGTATCTTTATTTTTGGTTGATATGGTGTTTTTTGAACCACGAATCAATCCCAACCGACCATCATATATTTTACCTTTGCCTTGTCAGGTATTTGTACCTCTTCAATTTTACTGTTGGCATTATAACGCAGGCTTTCTGGAAGTTCTTTTTTATCTATTGTAAAATATAGGTCACTATCCTTCAGTAAAACCACCACATTATTCAAAGAAGTTATAATTTTTTTTATGGGGTATTTATCTTTTATTTCTTTAAAGGTACTCTCTTTAGAAATTCCTTTTTCAGTAATAAATCGGCTGTCATTAATTTGAATATTCTGTATGGTTGCAATACTATCTGTATTTGGTGTAAGGGTAAGTAACAGTAGGCCGCCTCTTTCGTATATTTTAATTTTACTAGCACCGCTTCCAAAATTCAACTTTACGGTATCTTGTACCACAGAGTCTTTTTCAAAAATCAGGTCAATATCTCTTGCCAAACTTTGTTTGGTTAGTTTGCCGACTTGATCTCCAGATATTTGAAAATCATTTTTTTGTTCGCCTGCGCAATTCAACAGTATGCAACAGCTCAAAATCAATAAAAATATATAACTAAACTTCATAATCTATCTCATCACTTTTTTTAATACTCCAAGTACGCCTCTTATGAATGTTGCACTTGTTAATACTTTAATTACTGGATTTTGTCTTGTACTTTTTCTGCTTGATGTTCTTCTGGCAGCTGGTTTGTTTTTTTCTTTTTCAGCTAGTTTTTCTGCATCATCAATTTTTTCATTAAGAATTTCATAGGCACTTTCCCTATCTATAATTTCATTGTACTTTTTAACCAATGAAGACTTATCGATAACTTCTGCTAATTCATTATCCGTTAAAACATCCATTCGGCTCATAGGAGCTCTTAATAAAGTAGCTGCAAGTGGGGTGGGTCTACCTTTTTCATCTAAGGCTGAAATTAAGGCTTCTCCAATACCTAAAGAAGTCAGTACTTCTTTAGTGTCATAGTATTCAGATTCAGGATAATTCTCTGCAGTCAGTTTAATTGCCTTACGGTCTCTAGCAGTAAAAGCTCTTAATGCATGCTGAACTTTTAATCCTAATTGTGACAACACGTCGTTAGGGACATCGGTAGGGTTCTGGGTAACAAAATAAAGACCGATACCTTTTGATCGTATCAGTTTAACAATGCTTTCAATCTGGTTTAATAACGCTTTAGAAGCTTCTTTGAAAATAAGGTGTGCTTCATCAATAAATAATACTAACTCAGGTTGGTCGCTATCACCTTGCTCAGGGAAAGTGGCATAAATTTCAGCCAATAAACTAAGCATAAAAGTTGAAAATAATTTAGGTCTATCTTGTATATCGGTCAATCTTAAGATATTGATATACCCTCGTCCTTTTTCGTCTATTCGAGTTAAGTCATTAACATCGAAAGATTTTTCTCCGAAAAACAATTCGGCGCCTTGCTGTTCAAGTTCTATAATTTTTCTAAGTATAGTACCTGTTGAGCTGGTAGATATTCTGCCGTATTCTTTAGCGAATTCTGCTTTGCCTGCACCCGTTGCATATTGTAGTACTTTTTTAAAATCCTTTAAATCTAACAGAGGCATTTTTTGGTCATCGCAGTATTTGAAAACTACTGCAACAATACCTTCTTGAGTTTCTGAAAGGTCTAGAATACGGGATAGTAGAACGGGTCCGAATTCAGAAACAGTGGCTCTTAATTTTACACCGTCTTGTTCTGATAATGATAGTATTTCGATAGGGAAACTACTAGCTTCAAAAGGGATGCCGATTTTAGCATGTCGCTCATCTATTTTAGCATGACCAGGACTCGGTTGTGCTAATCCACTTAAATCACCTTTTAAATCCATTAAAAGAACCGGAATTCCCTTTTGGGATAAATTCTCTGCTAGAACCTGTAATGTTTTGGTTTTACCTGTACCTGTGGCGCCTGCAATTAAGCCATGCCTGTTCAAAGTTTTTAACGGAATCTTTACGAAAGCATCCTTTACAGCTTCACCATTTAGCATGGCCGCACCCATAATAATGTAATCGCCTTTCGTAGCATATCCCTTTTCTATATGGTTGAAAAAATCTTCGGTACCGGCCATTTTGTAAATTTTGGATAAAAATAGGGGATTTTTAAAGAAACCAATAGGTAAGACCTGTCTTAAATACTACTTAGTTTTCAACAGTTGAAGAGCTTAGGAGAATAGGTTAGTCAGAGATTATTGTGAATAGTACTCCCTTAGAAAATTAGGAAGTAAAACGTATCTTTGCCAGATGAAAAATGTGGAGGTACTTGAGAAAGTGAATCAAGGAGTGTTTTTGCCTTTAATGGAGGAATTCTATACCATACAAGGTGAAGGCTTTCATAAGGGGACAGCGGCTTATTTTATTCGAGTTGGTGGTTGTGATGTTGGTTGTCATTGGTGCGATGTAAAGGAAAGTTGGAATGCCGAAACGCATCCACCTACTGATATAGTAGAAATAGTTGCAAATGCGGCCAAATATTCAGATACTATTGTAATAACAGGGGGTGAGCCATTAATGTGGGATATGAACCCAATAACGAAAGCGTTAAAAGAAAAAGGTTTAAAAACTCATATTGAAACTTCTGGTGCTTATTCTCTTACAGGTGATTGGGATTGGATTTGTCTTTCTCCCAAGAAAAATAAATTACCTGAAGGTAGAATTTACGATGAAGCTCATGAGCTTAAAGTAATTGTATTCAATAAACATGATTTAATATTTGCCGAAGAGCAAGCTGCTAAAACAAACTCGAACTGTATTTTGTACTTACAGCCAGAATGGAGTGTACGAGATAAGGTCGTTCCTATGATCGTAGATTATGTGATGAAAAATCCGAAATGGAAAGTGTCATTACAAACCCATAAGTACTTAAATATACCTTAACTCAAAAAAAAACCGTGCAATTATACGGTTTTTTAATTTAAATGAATTCGTGATTAGCGACCGCCATTGGCGCGAATATCTAAAATACATTCTGGGTCAAGGCCTGCTATAGCCGCGTTAGTTTTTGAAGTAGTATTTTGTAAAAGTGCTAAAACAGTATTTCCAGAGAGTGCGCATCCAGCCTTTATTCCGTCCTCGTACTGTGCAATTGAGCTTATTAAAGTAGATTTTCCTGTAGATCCGCCAAACTGTAATTCTGCGTGCATAAGACATCCATTTTGATTGCAATGATTGTCACCGGCTAATTCGCCATCACTATTTTCAGATTGCGATTCATGATCGTTTACCATATCAGAACCTAAATCTACCAAGCCAAATAGGTGTCCGAACTCATGGTTTAAGGTAGTGGTTTCAACATCTGCATCATTAATTAAAATACTTCTAGATGATAAATCCTTTACGGTTACTTCATGAATAATCATAGATGTGTTGCGGTAAACAGCCCCTAAAGTTACTAGTCCGTCTTCAATGTCATCACCTTCCGCAGGTGCATCTGCAAAATAAATATAGATAGCTAAAGTGCTACCTGAATTATAGATGGTTCTGTTTTTTGTTTCTAAATCTGCAATTTCTTGAAGAGTAAGTTCGTCTTCAACAGGGCTAGACAGTTCTTTGTAAATAAGTTCTATTTCATCTTTAAACGTATGCTCTTTCAGATAATCTGTGAACTGGGTCATTGCAGATTCTGTAGGTTTGAAGCCGGTTACATATGCAATTTCGATTAAAATTTTATCAAAATTATCATTCGAGAGAATATCGTTGGCAGAATCTCCAGTGGCTAATAAATTAGCTGCTTTGTCCACTTTCGAGGTGTCTTCATTATCTGAATCTGAAGTGCTTTTCGAACACGAAACAGTGAAAGCAATTAGAAGTACTAATAATAAATTTTTAAAAATATTCATAATCTTGGTTTGTCTGATAGCATAACGAAAAAATAGTTGTGCTATTATTTGGTGTGAGTCAATCTAGCTAAATAGTCGTAATGTTCGCCTTCCATTACAAGCTCACAGTCTAAATTGCTATAATTTGCTGCTCGTTGTAATGTGTTGTAATCTACGTATAGCCAGGGGAAAGGTTCACTTTTTTTATTTTTATATGCCATAGTGAAACTTACTTCGCCATAATAATTCACGCCTTCAGGGATCCAATAGCCACCATCCTCATCATTTTCGAACATATAAATGATATCGCTAGAGTCTAAGAGTATTTGTCCATCTTTTTTTAATAGTAATTTTAATTTGGAGAAGAATTTTTCTAACCCATTTAAAGTGCCGGCTAACCCAACACCATTCATTAAAATTAAAATAGTGTCAAAGGTTTTGCCTTCGAAATTTAAGATATTTTCGTTAATTGTGTTTTTTACACCTCGTAGTTTGCTGACTTCGATAGCTCCTGGTGAGTTGTCGAGACTGGTAACCAAAAGACCTTTGTTCTGCAAGTACAGACTGTGACTACCTGCACCACAACCAACATCTAAAACTGCACCTTTACATTCTTTTAACGCCTTTTTTTCTAATTCAGGCATGTCTTTGAAAGACCTGAACATATAAGGTAGGGGTAACTTGTCTTCCTCATCTAGTGAAGAATAGGTGGTAATATCTTCACTGTAATTACCTTGCTGATAGTCTAAAAGTGCGGTGCCTAATATGTCTTCTTTCAAATTCGTGTTATTTCTGGTTGCAAAAATCTTTCTTTTTGGAACTACTTTCCTAGTTTTGGGTCATAAATTTAGATTATGGATGAGGTTTTGCGTCAATTACCCAAGAAAGCTAAGGAAAAACATAGCGAAAACAAGAAGTTCTTTGCAAAGCTAAAAAAGAAAACACCAAAGAACTTAGATTATATTATGCAAGAGTTGCATGAGGCAGAATTTAAACGAACGGACTGTCTAACCTGTGCCAATTGCTGTAAAACTACGGGACCGCTTTTTACAAATGCCGATGTAGAACGAATTTCCAAGTCATTTAGAATGAAGCCTCAAAAATTCATTGACACGTATTTACGGATTGATGAAGAAAATGATTTTGTACTGCAACAAGTGCCCTGCACGTTTTTAGGAGCTGATAATTATTGTTCTATTTACGACGTTCGCCCAAAAGCTTGTCGTGAATTTCCGCATACCGACCGAAAGAAATTTCAGCAAATAAGCAATCTTACTTTGAAAAATGTTGAGATATGTCCTGCGGCTTTTAATATAGTAGAGGAGATGAAAAAGTTAATGAAGTAACTTGTTGATTGGTGTAAGATTTAATTAAAAGAGTAAAGATTTGGATATATAAAGATGATATCATCAATGATGCTATTTAAATATTGTAAGTAATTAGAAAAATGAAAAGAAATATACATTGCAAGTCGAAATAAAAAATCCAAGAATCAAATGTTACAAATGCATGAGACCTTCAAGTACGTGTATTTGTAGACATATTAGTCCTTTCAAGACAAAAACTCGTTTCATTATTCTTATGCACCCGAAGGAGTACAAAAAAGAAAAGAACGGAACGGGGTATATGACTAATCTTCAACTTGAAAATTCAGAAATTATAGTTGGTGTCGATTTTAACAATAACGATCGTGTAAATGAAATATTGACCAATGAAAAAAGTCTTTCTTTCTTACTTTACCCGGGAAAAGATAATTTTAACCTATCCAAAAGAAAAGGTTCAGAAATGAATTCTTTTATGGGTGAGGATCCTCACATCTTCATTCTCGATGGCACATGGCCCTGTGCCCGTAAAATGCTTAAACTAAGTAAGAACTTGCAAAAATTAAAAAGAGTGAGCTTTGATAATAGTATAGAATCGAAATTTATTATCAAGCAGCAGCCAGAATCTCTTTGCCTTAGTACTATTGAATCAGTCTATACGGTCTTAAATTTATTTAAGAAAGGTGGTGTAGAACAATGCGATACGACGAACTTTCTTATTCCTTTTGAAAAAATGATTGCCCATCAACTCGAATATATTCTAAACCCAAATAGTAAAAACTATTGTTCAACTGCTAACCGAGAGATTACTCCGAAGACTATTTATAAGAATAATAAAGAGAGAAATGTTGTTTTTGAACTAGAATAGATGGAATTACTGAATCAATACCGAATAAATCAAGTATTATAAAAACTGGTTGTAACACTCCGTATATAGCCCGAAAGAAGTTTCAGCAAATAAGTAATCTTACTATAAAAAATGTTGAGATACGCCCTGCGGCTTTTAATATAGTGGAGGAGATGAAGAAGTTGATTAAATAGTTTTGTATAATTCTTGCTAATTTTAAGATTATTAACTTGGATACATAAACAAGATATCATTAATGATGTTATTCATTTGTTAGCCACCATTAAAGACATATGTCAAATCAAAATAATTTTATTTATATTGAAAATGTAACTGAAAGAGATTTATTAAAAGCCCTTCAAGACTTAGCAAATCTCTATTCTGACTCAGGTTATACTGACGAAATAAAACTTTATCGAAAAAAAGACAACTACGATTTATTTTCGGTTGTATTTACTAATTTACCCGATTTTGAACGATTTGCGTATTTTGTTAATTACTTATATCTGCCATTTGAATTGGATAAATTCGAGCCTAAAATCAAGGGTTTCTATCAAGTTAATAATATAGCGGACAATTTTGAATTCAAGACAAAAAATTGGGTTCAATTATTTATGACAAAAGATGATACAGATGTAGATGAAGTAAGTATTGTAAATGAAATTGGCGAGAATTATAATTATGATTTTGGTGGTAGAGTTAAAAAATTAAGTAAAGAACTTCAAGATTATAATTTTATAGACTTAGACTTGAATCAATATTATTTCATCACAGAAATAAATCCAAACCAAAAGAATAAAAAGTCAATGAAATTGGAATCTAATCCTTGGTGGAAATTTTGGTAAAAATAACGTTGGCTAGCAAAACCTAAACTTAATGCGGTCTTTAGAGCTAAATCGAAAGGTCTGTGTGTATTTAAGAAGTCGCTAAATCTTATGGATTTAGCTTTAGAGAAGAAAAAATAAAACTAAACAAAAACTTTTAGTTTCGTGCGCAGACGGAAACCAAAAGTTTCCTTGCCTCCTTACTATTATTAGCTCAATCGACGTGTGGAATTAAAAAAAACATAAGTATATAAGTGTCAAGTCAATTATTCATTTTAGCGATTATGTTAGCTTTTGTCTCATGGTTTATCGTAATCATTGAAATGATTGCAATACATTCATTTTCCAGACTCTTCTTTGGTTTTGGAATTCCTGTCTATAAAACTACTTTGAAGATTGATGAATATGATTGGTTCAAAAGGCCCATAGAGGTAGTAAAAAAAGATGAGGGTAAATTTAAATTTACTGAGGATGGTTATATTTACTTTTTATCTCAATTCTTTTTTGGGAAATTTTTCCGAACGACAACGCTTTTTCCATTCAAAGCAACTGCAAAGATTACGGTTAATGGTCGAGTAGAAATTAAAGCAAGAATGCCATTAGGACCAACTCTTTTCTTGTTTTGTTGGGTAGTCGGTTGGACAGCTGGAACCGTTGGAATGAGTATTGAATCTGGGAATTACGGTGCTATGTTATTTGGACTTATTGGATGGGGTTTTGCCGCCTTGATGGTACGAATAAGCTATCCTGTGGAAAAAAAACGAATGGACTTAATGGTCAGCGAATTAAAAGAAATAATAACTACACAAAGCAACACCTCCAATGAAAACCCTTCGTCCAGATTAAACTTAAATCGATAACCACTATTTTTACTACATGGAACAACTCATATCTTATTTCGAAACCATACCGGCTGCTCACCGTTCATTGATTTTGGTAGGAGGTATAACCTTCTTTTGGATATTAGAAGGTATTGTTCCTTTGTTTAATGGTCGCTATGACAAATGGAAGCACTCCTTACCTAATTTCTTTTTTACATTAACTACAATTATAATTAATTTTCCATTGGCTTTTTTGCTCTTAAAAACATCTGATTGGGCAGTTGCTAATGATTTTGGAATTATCAATTGGTTACCAGAAATGCCTTTATGGGCCTATGTTTTTTTAGGTGTCGCCCTATTAGATTTAATTGGCGCGTATTTGGCACATTGGGTAGAGCATAAGGTAAAACCTTTATGGATGGTACATTTGGTACATCATACAGATCATAATGTTGATACGACTACCGCGAATAGACACCACCCTTTAGAAAGTTTAATTCGTTATTTTTTCACCTTATTCGGTGTGTTTATTATAGGGGCTCCTATTGGTGTTATTATGCTATACCAAAGTCTATCGGTGGTATTATCACAGTTTAATCATGCCAATATTAAATTACCAAAAAGTATAGACAAAGCGATAAGTTATATAATCATATCCCCCGATATGCATAAAGTGCATCACCATTATGTATTGCCTTATACCGATAGTAATTACGGGAATATCTTCTCTTGGTGGGACCGTTTATTTGGGACCTACATACATTTAGATAGAGAGAAAATTGTCTATGGTGTAGACACTTTTCCTGATGAGGTCGCAAATGGAAAAATTAGCTCACTCTTAAAATATCCATTTGTAAAATACAGAAAGCCTACTACTGATACAATTAAAGAACAACCTTTAGTAAAGTAAATACTTCTTGCGAATATTTTTGAATTTATCTAAATCGGGCTGCCACGATTCTTTGATTTCAGCATTAGAAAGTCCCGCTGTTATTTGTGTTTGTAGTTTATCGGTGCCAGCATGCTTGGTGAACCCACTGGTTAGAAAGAAGGCACTTTTATCTGTAGAATGGTTGTAAGCATCGATGATATAATCCATAGTTACTTCATTCATTCGCTCAGATGTAGAAAGGTCTACACCATAGCATAGTTTTCCTTCTTCCTTTGGGTGCTTTGACCCAAAATTTGGTTCTGGAGTATACGTGAAATCATACACCTTACTGTCAAGAAATGAAGCGCCATACCGTTGAAATTGAAATTCTGTACCACGACCTGCATTTACATTAGTTCCTTCAAAAAGGCCGAGGCTAGGGTAAAGCGTTATAGAAGTATCATTAGGTAAGTTAGGGGAGGGGCGAATTGGTAAACTGTAGAAACTCTTATGTGTCCAGTTTTCTAAAGGGATGACGGTCAAATCGACTTTTTTTCCATTTTCTAGCCATCCTTCTTCATTAATCATGGTAGCATATTCTCCAATCGTCATGCCATAAACCAATGGGGTTTCGTTCATTCCTAAAAACGAGGTATGTGCTGTCTCCATGGTTGGTCCGTCTACATAATGTCCGTTAGGGTTTGGTCGGTCTAAAACCATCACCGAAATTCCTTTTTCTGCACATGCTTCCATTACTAATTGCATTGTTGCAATATAGGTGTAGAAGCGAACACCAACATCTTGAATGTCAAATAGCACCAAATCTAAATCTTCCAATTGTTCTTGAATTGGTTTTCTGTTTTTGCCGTGAAGAGATATTAATTCTAGTCCTGTTTTTGTGTCGGTACTATTATTTACATGTTCACCTGCATCGAAATCACCTCTAAATCCATGTTCTGGTGCAAATACATGTTTGATGTCGACACCCAAAGAAAGCAAAGAATCTACTAAATGTGTATAACCGCCAGATTTAAAAATGACACTTGTTTGGTTGGCAACAATGCCTATTTTTTTTCCTTTTAAAAATGGGAGGTAAGTATCCGTTCTGTTGGCGGCAACTATTATTTCTTTTTCGGCTTTTTCAATTTGTGGTTCAACATTTGGTGTTGTGGTAGAAGCTTCCTTTTCGGTTTCGTTTCCGCAGGTAGCCAATACCAAAAACCATAATAAAACTGTACTTTTGAAATTGGATAATAATAACATCATTTGAATCTAGAATATTTTATCGCCAAACGGCTTATAAAGGGTAAGGAGCATAAAATTAGTATATCCGCACCAATAATAAAAATAGCAATTGCCGCAATTGCTATTGGTGTCATCATGATGTTAATAGCCATTGCGACCGGACTAGGTCTAAAGGAGAAGATTCGAGAAAAAATAACTGCCTTTAACGGTCACGTACAAATCTACAATTACGATAATAATAATTCTGAAGTCTCTGTGGTTCCGGTAAGTACTGACCAAGAATTTTACCCAGACTTTAAAATGGTAGACGGCATTGTTCATATACAAGCTGTAGCTACAAAAGCGGGTATAATACGAACCGAAGAAACTTTTGAGGGTATTATTGCAAAAGGTGTTGGTAAGGATTATAATTGGGCACCATTTGAAGAATTTCTGATTGACGGAGTTTTGCCTAATTATAGTGGCGAACTGAATTCAGATGTGTTGATATCGAAAATAATGGCAAATCGGTTGAACCTAAAAGTAGGTGATTCTTTTTTTACCTTTTTTCTTCGGGATGATGCAGTCGATAGAATACCGAACCAAAGAAAATTTACGATAACCGGAATCTACGATAGCGGATTTGAAGAGATTGACGGGCTTTACATTTTTGTTGATATACGTCATATTCAACATATGAATAAATGGACGGATACCGAAGTTGGTAATTTTGAAATATTTCTGAATAGCTTCGATGATATCGATGAAAAAAGTAATGAAATATATGGCGAAACGGTTGCAAGCTTAGACACTAAATCGATAAAGGACAAATACTATAAGATTTTTGAATGGATCGGTCTTTTCGATTTCAATATCGCTTTGATCATTGGTATCATGATAATTGTTGGTGGTATAAATATGATAACGGCCCTTCTAGTTTTAATTTTAGAACGAACACCAATGATTGGTATATTAAAAGCCTTAGGTATGACCAACTGGAGTATTAGAAAAGTGTTTCTGTATAATGCAGCCTATCTTATAGGTGTTGGTCTTTTTTGGGGTAACCTAATCGGTCTTGGAATTATATTCTTGCAAGAGAAGTTTCGAATGTTCAAATTCCCTAACCCAAAAGAATATTACATCGAATACATTCCAGTAAGTATAGATTTAGGTACAATTCTACTTTTAAATATTGGAGTGTTGCTCCTTTGTCTATTAATGTTGTTGATTCCATCTTATATTATAACAAGAATAACCCCAGTTAAAGCTATTAGATTCGAGTAATAGTTTTTCAGTAGCTAATTCCATTTTTAATCTTTCATTAAACCCCTTTTTGGTAAATTTGATGTAAAACACATTAGATGCGTCAAAAATTATTTCTTACCCAAATTTTTCTTTTGTTCATGGTCATCGTAAATGCCCAAAAACTAACTAAGAACGAAAAGAAAATCATCAAAAATATTGAGCAGAATAACACTGAAGCGATTTCCTTTTTAGAAAAGGTAGTCAATATCAATAGTGGTACTTTAAACTTAAAAGGAATACAAAAAGTAGGTAAAGAATTTGGAACTGCTTTTGAAGAAATCGGATTTGAGACTACATGGATACCGATGTCGGAAGAAATGAACAGAGCCGGACATTTATTTGCGGAGACTAAAGGTTCTAAAGGAAAGAAATTACTGCTAATAGGTCATTTAGATACCGTTTTTGAAGAAGATAGTCCGTTTCAGACTTTTGAAATGGTCAATGATTCTATCGCACATGCTCCAGGAGGTAATGATATGAAAGGTGGCGATGTTATTATACTTTATGCATTAAAAGCTTTGAAAGAAAACGGATTTTTGAAAGATGCTCAGATAATTGTTGCTTTTACTGGAGATGAAGAAAGTACGGGTAACCCTTTAGAAGAAAGTCGGAAAGATTTAATTGCAGCCGCCAAAAGAAGTGATATTGCTTTAGGTTTTGAAACTTCAACCGGGTTTAATTATGCCACCGTAGCGCGCAGAGGTTCATCTGATTGGAAAGTGGTAGTGGAAGGTAAACGAGCACATTCTTCAGGAATATTTAGTGAAGATACCGGTGCAGGGGCCATTTTTGAAATGTCAAGAATTTTAAATGGTTTTTATACCGATGTAAAAGGGGAAGATTTATTGACCTTTAATCCGGGAACGTTGCTTGGTGGTACTTTTGTTGAGTTCGATGAAATGACGAGTAAAGGAACTGTTTTTGGTAAAACGAACGTGGTGGCACAAAAAGCAGAAGTTCGAGGTGGACTTAGATTTATATCCGAAGAGCAAAAAGAACGCGCACGAGATAAAATGAGAGAAGTGGTATCGAAGAATTTACCGCATACTTCAGCAACCGTAACTTTTGAAGATAGTTACCCTGCCATGCAGCCGACAAAAGGTAACGAGGCATTGCTTGTAAAATTGAATAAGGTTAGCCTAGATTTGAATCAAGGTGAAGTTTTAGCTTATGACCCGGGTAAACGAGGAGCTGCAGATACCTCATTTGTTGCTGAATATGTAGATTGTTTAGATGGATTAGGAACTATGGGGAATGCTGCCCATACACCAGAAGAAACGGTTAATTTAAATACGATTGAAGCTCTTACCAAAAGAACGGCATTATTAATATATAGATTGATAAATGAGTAATACAACTACACTGAAGTTCGGAAATCAAAATGTTACTATTGAAGCGGGTGAACTAGTAGGTTACCAAGTTTCTGGGTACGAGTTTATGCATCAAAAAGGGAATCCCGGTTGGCGTAATGTTGATACAGAGATGTTTCCTATCATTGGGCCAACGAATGAAGCGGGTTTTAAGGTACATACACCAAAGGGTCATGCCACACAAGACCAACATGGCCTACTTAGAGAGATGCGTTATGTGTTGACAGAAAGTGCCGCAAGTAAGGCTGTGTTTAGTAAAAAGTACAGTGCAAACAATGAAGTGCCGAATTCTAAATATCCAACAAAATCGACCGCTGAAAAGCTTAGTTGGCCTTATGATTTTGAATTTAAAAAGATCTTCGAACTTAAAGATAATGAGCTAGTTATAACCTTTACAATTTCTGGCGAAGAAGGAATGCCATTTATGTTGGGGTACCACCCTGCTTTTATGCTTCATTCAAAAACCCCAATGATTTCGGTAGGTAATAAGGAAATTTCAATAGATGAGGTTATGGCTGTAGGCAATAGAGCATTGCAAGTGCCAGACACAAATGTCATTAGTTTAAATGATGAAAAGAAGTTGCAAATTTCAACGGAAGGATTCAAACATTTTATGCTTTGGACCGAAGTCCCAAATATGGTTTGCATAGAGCCAATTACTTTTTATCCTTACGCAGTGAAACAGCAAAATTTGGCAGACGGATTTATGCAATTGGGAAATAAGCCGATGCATTTTAAAGTAGTATTGAAACCAATGTAGTTTTAATTCACCCTAAATGTCGGAGAAATGTGTTACGATATAAAAGCCAGTTTAGAGGCCCAATTAAAACGAGCGACCAGAAATCAAGATGTAAAGGCGATAGAAGAAATTATTGAAAAATTAGCTCCACTAACAGATTTGCCCCTTCATCATGCATCAGGATTTTCGCATCCAGAGGTATTGATTTATACCAATGAAGACCCATTTTACCCTATAGTAGCTACTTGGGGACTTATACCACATTGGGTAAATAGCGTTGAGCAACAGAAAAAAATTTGGAATAGCACATTAAATGCAAGGGTAGAAACCATTTGCGAAAAGCCGGCATTTAGAGATGCTGCAAACGAGAAAAGATGTATTCTTTATGTTGATGGGTTTTATGAACATCATCATTTTAATAATGGGGTGTATCCTTTTTTTATTCATCGAAAAGATAATGAACCTTTAGCACTTGCCGCACTTTGGTCTGAATGGATAAATCCAGATAACGGTGGTATCATTCACTCATTTTCAATTGTAACTACAAAAGGGAACAGTATGATGTCTAAGATTCATAACAATCCGAAATTAAAAGAACCGCGTATGCCTTTGATGCTTTCTAGCGAGACGGAGGAGCAGTGGTTAGATTCAAATCAGGATTTTGAAAAAGAGCTTAAATCAATACTGGAGTCTGATACTTATGTGGCACTTGACGCACACACGGTACGTAAATTAAGAGGTAAAAATTACGTGGGAAATGTAGCTTCTATTTCTGATGAAATTCAATATAAAGAACTGGAATTTGAAGAACTAAATTTTTAATTGATGTCATATAACGAGTATTTAGCGGATCGTGTTCGTCAACGATTAAAAGGTAAAGGTGAAATTGAGGAGAAAAAAATGATGGGCGGACTCACATTTATGGTCAATGGAAAAATGTGTATTGGTATTTTATTTGATAAGAAAAGTGAGGAGGATAAGTTGATGGTACGGGTCGGAAAATTGAATTATGAAACGTTATTGCAATTGCCAGGTAGTAAGCCAATGGATTTTACAGGAAAGCCTACACGCGGATTTTTGTTTATTGGACCGGATGGGTTTGATAGCGAAGATGACTTATATTTTTGGGTTATAAAAGCTATGGAGTTCAATAAATTACTCAACCCATAAGACTAGGGGTTTTAAAACCTATTCTAAGCACTTTTAAATGATTAAATTTACTTCGTGAGGAATCTATTGCCTTTTCTGGACTGGGTATCTACCTATAAGAAAGCTTATTTTATTAAAGATTTACTGGCAGGTCTTACTGTTGGTATTGTTTTAGTGCCGCAAGGTATGGCATATGCTATGATAGCAGGTCTACCTCCAGTGCATGGTCTTTATGCTTCATTGTTTCCGGTACTTACGTATGCGTTTTTAGGAACATCAAGAAAAATTGCCGTTGGGCCAGTAGCGATGGATTCGTTGTTGGTTGCAGTTGGTCTTGGGACATTGGCGATTACAGGGGTAGAGAACTACATAAAAATGGTGGTTGTTTTGGCCCTCATGGTTGGTTCAATTCAATTACTATTGGGTATACTTCGAATGGGTTTTTTGGTCAACTTTCTTTCCAAACCTGTTATTAGCGGTTTTACTTCCGCAGCTGCAATTATTATTGTGTTAAGTCAGTTGAAGCATCTATTGGGAATTTCGGTTGTAGGTAGCAACAAAATTTATCAAACAATGCTTAATGTTTTTTACAAACTAGGTGATATAAATTGGTTCGATTTCGGAATTGGTATCGTGGGTATTGGTTTATTATTAGCTTTTAAAAAATGGAATAAGAATATACCCGGTATTTTGATAATCGTGGTATTAGGAATTTTAGCGGTTTACTTATTTCAAATGGAAACCTATGGAGTTAAATTGGTTGGAAGCGTACCAAGTGGATTGCCCACAATTGTTATTCCTACTTTGAATTTGGATGATATACGGCAATTATGGCCTATAGCGATTGCCTTGGCTCTTGTAGGCTATTTGGAAGCAATTTCAATCGGTAAGGCCATTGAGGATAAGACGGGAGAAGATACGATTAAGGCTAATCAAGAATTAATAGCATTGGGTACTTCTAATATTGTGGGTTCGCTATTTCAAGGCTATCCAGTAACTGCTAGTTTTTCGAGGTCTGCGATAAGTTATGATGCGGGTACAAAAACGAATTTGTCTGCTATATTCAGTGTGGTCTTAGTAGTACTTACATTGCTATTTTTAACGCCATTATTTCAGTACTTGCCTAATGCTATATTATCAAGTATCATTATGGTTTCAGTGGTAAAGCTTGTTGATGTTAAATACTGTAAACATCTGTGGTTTAATAGAAAAGATGAGTTTTTCGTATTGCTAATTACGTTCTTTATAACCTTGTTTATGGGAATTACCCAAGGTATTTTAATCGGTGTCTTATGTTCACTATTACTTATGGTATATAGAACATCTAAACCGCATTTTGTTGAGATCGGCAATATTGGAAATTCCGACTATTATAAAAATGTGATTCGATTTGCCGATGAAGTTGTAGTTAGAGATGATTTGTTGATTGTTAGGTTCGATTCACAATTATATTTTGGGAACTCCGGATTTTTTAAAAAGGAGCTTTTAAAACATATGAGAGCAAAAGGCCCTAATTTAAAGGGAATTATTCTTAATGCAGAATCTATAAATTATATAGATGCCACCGCAGCAGATATGTTGACTAAACTTATTCATGATATTCGTGAAAGAGGTATTCAATTTTATATTGCTGGTGCAATTGGGCCAACACGAGATATTATTTTCAATACAGGTATTATTAAAGAATTACAACGAGAGTTTTTATTCGTAAAAACAAAAGAGGCGGTAGACTTTTATGATAACCCTAATGAGATTTCGTTACTGGCAGCCAAAGTAGCTTATGAAAATAGTAGAATGGCTAAAATAAAACGATAGCCGAGTTGAATAAAATCTTGTACCTTAAAGGTCAGGTAGTATTTTGAAATTGATTAAAAGTAGTGACGTATGAACATAGAACAAATATATACAGGTTGTTTAGCTCAAGGAGCTTATTATATAGAAAGTGATGGAGAAGTAGCTATTATAGATCCTTTGCGTGAAGTTACACCCTATTTGAAAAGAGCGAAAAACGACAAAGCAAAGATCAAATATATTTTTGAAACTCATTTTCATGCTGATTTTGTTAGTGGCCATGTTACACTTTCGAAAGAAACGGGCGCGCCTATAATTTATGGGCCAACTGCTAATCCTTCTTTTAAAGCTATTATCGCCAAAGATGGTCAAGAGTTTAAGTTGGGTAAAATTACTTTTAAAGTGTTGCATACTCCTGGTCATACTATGGAAAGCACTACCTATTTATTAAAAGATGAGAATGGTAAAGACCACGCTATTTTTTCTGGCGACACCTTGTTTTTAGGTGATGTAGGTAGACCCGATTTGGCACAGAAAGCTGACGATATGACCCAAGAACAACTGGCAGGTACTTTATTTGAAAGTTTAAGAAATAAAATTATGCCCTTGTCAGATGATGTTATTGTTTATCCTGCACACGGGGCAGGGTCTGCTTGTGGTAAAAACATGATGAAAGAGACGGTCGATACATTGGGTAATCAAAAGAAGATGAATTATGCTCTTAGGGCCGATATGACCAAAGAAGAGTTTGTTAAAGAAGTTACAGACGGTTTATTACCACCGCCAAAATATTTTCCTTTGAATGTAAAAATGAATAAGGAGGGCTATGAAGATATTGAAACAGTTTTGGATCGTGGTACTAGAGGTCTAGCACCTGAAGAATTTGAATTGGTGGCGAATGAAACTGAAGCACTAGTATTGGATGTTAGGCATCAAGACGAGTTTGTGAAAGGTCACATTCCTAGATCAATATTCATTGGTCTAAATGGTGATTTTGCACCGTGGGTAGGTGCTTTAATTGCCGATACAAAACAACCATTGTTACTTGTGGTTCCAAATGGTATGGAAGAAGAAGCGATAACAAGGTTGTCTAGAGTAGGTTTTGATGCATCCATTGGGTATTTAAAAGGAGGTATTGAGGCATGGAAATCTGCAGGTAAGGAGATTGATGAAATCACCTCTATAAGTGCGGCCGAAGCTAAAAATATGATGGACAGTAATGATATTGGGGTCTTTGATGTTCGAAAAAAGGCGGAGTTTAAAAGTGAACATGTTTTGGAGGCTAAAAGCACCCCATTAAGTGAATTAAATAAGCATTTGACTGAATTTCCAGAAAAAACGAATTTTTTAGTCCATTGTGCTGGTGGCTATAGATCAGTAATTGCATCTTCTATTTTGAAAAGCCGTGGTATACATAACTTAATAGATGTGAAAGGTGGCTTTGGAGCACTGAAGAAAGAAGGTGTCCGTACAACAGATTATGTTTGCCCCACAACGTTATAAAATAAATTAATTAAAACGTTGAGATGGTTTAATACAATTATATGTATTAAGAGAAATAATATTAATTAATGCCTTTAAGGAGGATTTGAATTATAGTGATGTTTAAAAATTTTATTGATCGTATTGGAATAATGAATGTTATAATGCTTTTGGTAGTACTATCAATCATTATCGTATCTGAAGTTCTTTTTTTATCGGGAAGGAAATTGGATGCTATTTTTATTGCATTTTGGGCACCAACTATTCTAGGTTTTATGAATTATCTCAAATATAAAAAGTAGTGGAGTTCGTTCTCATTTATTCAATAATAATATCCATAGTGTTTATGGTGTGGTTGCTTTTTGTTATTATGATGTATAAAAAAATGAAGGAGTAATGCAGGTGTTTTTTACTTATTAAAACAAAAAAATAGCATTGGGATTTTTCCGTATATAGCTTTCTACAATACGTTGTGTCTCTAATGTATTTTTCTGAGGAATGATAAAGGTCTCTAAATCTTCCATATGTTCTATAGCAGTTTCTTTGGGTACGAATCCGTAACCAGCGTAACTGTTTTCTTGAATAATAACAAAGGCATTCTCTTCGGCATTTCGGCCGTTAGTTTTTATAACTAAATCTGATTGAATCTCTTTTAAGCTTTTTAAGGCCTCTTGTACTCTTTCATTGTAATCATCAACTAGGTCTAAATCAGAGCATATACCATTGCATTGTTTAATCTTATAATGAGAGCAGCTCGTAACATTTTCCTGTAGGTGACAATATTTGGGGCAGAGCTCAAATGTGTTGCACAACGCTTCTAAATACTGTCTAGCTTCGGTCGGGCTATAGCATATAGCCAGTGGGTTAGGAGTCATTTTTATTTTATTGAATGCTAAATGAACAATACCGTTACGATCTTCATAACTAAAAATTCCATATTGCTGTATCGACCTTTTTTGTGCACTATTATATTTAGGGTAAAGGTGTTTTATATCAGCAGATTCCTTTAATAAAGCGATTAATTCGTTTCCAGTTTCTTCAAAATCTAAAGATGTTGTTTCCAAGCAAAGTGTAATCTCTTTTGTTTTTTTATCGTAAAAGTGACCAAGAACTCTCTTCTTAATGTTTATGGCCTTACCTACATAAATAATTTTTCCTTTTTCATCTTTAAAATAGTATACACCGGGCGTGCTGGGTAGTTTATCATATTCCTCTTTAGGTAGGGCAGGTGGTAGGGTAGCTTCTTGCGATTTCGAATTTAAGAATAACTTGAAAACAGTTTCTGCATTTTCTGCCCGTAAGAGTTTATGAAATAGTAATACTGTAGCATGGGCGTCACCTCTTGCCCTATGTCGGTCAGTTAAAGGGATACCTAAAGCTGCTGTTAATTTACCTAGACTGTATGAGTTATAGCCTGGTAATAATTTTCTTGAAAGACGTACAGTGCAAAGCTTTTTTCTTGAGAAATTATGACCGAGTTGCTTAAATTCATTTTTGATGACGTTATAATCAAAGTTCACACTATGTGCAACGAAAATGGTGTCCTTGGTAATTGCTTCGATCTCCGGAATAATTTCTTCTAAAAGGGGTGCATTTCGCACCATATTATTATCAATTCCTGTAAGACTGGTAATAAAAGAAGATATTTCACATTGCGGATTTACCAATGAAGTGTACTCACCTATAACCTCATGACCATCATATTTAAAGATTGATATCTCGGTTATCTTATTTCCTTTTACGCCGTTTCCGGTAGTTTCTATGTCTATAATGGTATACAAGTACTATAAAATAATTTAGGTAGGTAAAGTTAGCGAATTAGATAGATTATTTCAGTGTTTATCAAGTTTGGTAAACAGGTGGTGTAATTTATGTAAGACATCCTGTCTAGGATAAAATTATAAATCCTATTTATAAAAATAAAGATTTCAAAGATACATATGAATTACATCGTTTTAGGGGTAAATTCTTTAGTGTTTACATCGGCGTTTGAAGTAGTTGTAAGATTTAATTTACATTACTTAAAAGAGCTTAAAAGTTTCTTTTTAGATGGTTGTTCAGCGATAAACAAAATGAAATAAGGGATTGTGCCGAACAACGATTTTGCCTGCATCATATCGAGAGATCCTAAACTTGATAAACTTAGGCCCTAGTTTTATCGTGAGAAAAGAAAATTTATCTTTTTTTCCCCAAATTTTACGTAGTCATTAATCCAAAAAATTAGAACCAACATAAACCAATTTCATAAAAATCTCAATGGTGATTTTTATGAAAGGCAATTAAATATTAAATGGATTCAATCCAAGAGATACTGTATAGTTTACCTTTCTTAACTATTACTTCGGCAATTCTTGCATATGTAATGGCTACAAGGCTTAACCTTTATCCTGTTATAATTAATATTTCAAAAACAAAAAACTTAATGGATGAACCTGATGATAAAAGGGTTCGTACTGATAAAGTACCGAACCTCGGAGGCATGGGTTTGTTTATCACATTTTCGCTGACACTTTTACTATTTGTTCCTTTTTTGAAAAATACAGTTTTAGAATTGAGTCACTTGCTCTCTATGCTGTCTGCAACTATTATTTTATTGTTTTTAGGGATTAAGAATAATATCGTGCTAATGACCTCAAAAAAGAAGATAGTAATTCAGATAATTGCCGTTTCTATGGTCTGTATTCTACAAGATGTAAGAATCTCTGATTTCCATGGATTATTGGGAATAGAGGAGCTTCCATATTTTGCGTCTATAGCTTTTTCAATTTTCGTTTTTGTATTGGTGATAAATGCCGTTAACTTAATTGATGGTATTGATGGCTTAGCTGCCTCTATTTCAATTTTAGCAAGCCTTGGTTTTGGGATTATGTTTTATATGGCTGACAATTATGTAATGACGTTGATGTCTGCGATTCTAATAGGGTCTTTAATGGGTTTTTTGAAATATAATTTATCTGCCGATAGCAAAATATTTATGGGAGATGGTGGCTCTTTGATTGTAGGTTTTCTATTGGCCTATCAAGGAATTAAGTTCATGAATATTAATCCTGAAAATGTTCAGTTTTATAACTCAGAAAATTCTTCCATATTATTATTAGCTATTTTGTCCTATCCATTGTTCGATTTACTAAGAGTTTTTATAGTTCGCATGATTCAGAAGAAAAGTCCTTTCGTGGCTGATCACAACCATATTCATCATAGGTTATTACGTCTTGGACTCAATCACAAACAAGCTACTTTATTTCTTTTGGCAAGTAATCTTACGCTAATTATAATAACCTATTTTACGATTAATTTACCGATAAATTTAAATTTAATTGTTGTCGTATCGTTTGGTTGTGTACTCTATCTTTTACCCTATTTAAGTGTCTTTGAAGAGTTTAAGTAAGAAGAGATGGTTGTTGAGATTTCAAAATCAAAAGTATATGGGTTTTTAAAAACTGAAGGAGATACCGAAAGCATTTCTTTAAGTAAAAAAAGAGAAGAGCGCGTTATACAATTTGTGAATAAAGATGATTCGAGCAGAACAAAATCTGTTTTAAAAACCCGGAATCAGAATATTGCTCAAATTAGAAGCGAAAAATTTAAGGCTTTATCATCAAAGAAAAATATTTCTGATAATGCAAGGGATGATGAAATGAGTAGAGGTAAAGAACATAAGGTTAAATAAACATGTTTAAGGTGTGATTTTCTATGCGTCAAACAGATCGTCTTGGTCCAATATCACCTTAAAATTGCCAATAAAGCACACCTCTAACATCGATACCCATAAAAGCTATAATACTAAAGCAATATTTATAAGAAGCGCAATTCTTAGTTTTATATTCCCAGAAGGTACGCCGAAGAAAGTTTCCTTTTAGTGAAATATCATCGCTTTTCATCCAATAGGCAATGTAAATCCTGTTACTATATCAAAACTGTTGATGTATTGGTAATCGTATTTCTTTTAGATACTTGTACACCTTCAAAGCCTGAGCGAAAAAGTAATAGCTGATTTAGTTTGCGGTGTTGAGTGGAAGTATGATTGAAGAAATTGCCCTGTTACATTAGTGGTAACACTTGTATTTCCTACTTTTTTTTAATTTCGGTGATAGTAAAATCATTCACGACGGAAACGTTCACATTTTTGTTGTCTTGAATATTGTTTAATTGAATTTGTTTATTAGCATCACGTACTACGTATTCTGAAACTAGGTCATAATCCTTTCCACAAGAAGATAAACTTAAAAGAAAAATTATGGCTGCTAAGGGGGCAAAAAAGGTTTTAGATAATTTCAATTTCATGTAAATACTAATATAATTGTGTGGCTGAAAAATTAACGCATTCCGAAAATATTTAAACTTTATTCATCAACGACGAAAAGTTTGTTTTATTCGATGAAATGCACTATTAAAGTTATTACTAACGATTGTTAATAACTTTAATCCGTAATTACGGAAGAGTATTGATTTATATTTTATGTGTAATACTTCGTTAAATGAAGAGTTGCTAGAATGTATTGTCAAACCCAATTTTGCGTTGATATTGATTTGTGTAACTTATAAATAGCTACAGCTACACTAATTAGGTCCTTACGCAAAGAAGAATTCTTAGCTAATAAATAATTGTCGAATTTAAAGTTACCTTGATGTTTAGGTAAACTTGAATTTAATAAATGAACTCATCTTTGTAGTGAGTTTAGAAATAGTTTGAGTTAGTTGAGTAACCGATGCATCTTCATAATGTGTCGGTTTATTTTTGGTCTTTTCATATTGGTGATTAGTAATATCACTACTTTGATATTTGATTTAGGCGCAAATTGGCAAGCTCAAACGGTATTCACGCCATTAAAAAAGTAAATATTGTATTCGTAATTACAGATGGCTTATCCGCTACTGCGGTAAATAAAAATGCCTTTATAGTTTTAGATGGTTTACCGGCCGGTTTAAATCAATCGACTTTATTGGCATTGCATTAGTGGAACAAGGTAAGGTTGCTATTGGGAATGCTGTTGCAGAGCTATGCCAAGTAGATTTTGTAGCTGTATTTATTGGGGAGCGGCCTGGCCTTTCATCACCAGAAATTATGGGTATTTATACAATCTAC
This sequence comes from uncultured Maribacter sp., assembly GCF_963977385.1. Classification (GTDB taxonomy): domain Bacteria; phylum Bacteroidota; class Bacteroidia; order Flavobacteriales; family Flavobacteriaceae; genus Maribacter. The sequence continues at coordinate 64,820 of NZ_CAXBOU010000005.1, forward strand.
CGACCAGAATTAGGGTTTGCCGATGAACGCCGAAATTGTATTTCTAATATTCATTCAGATGGTTTAAGTGATAAACAAGCATCCGCTTTATTGAAGCATTTTATTGAAAGGTCTTTCGTTATAAACCTTAGCGGTGTAGGTCTAAAGATTGAAATCGAGGATTTTCTTGAAAACAAAAAAGATAATTAAACGAAAGATGTCTTTGAAATAAATTTAAAGGCTCACGTTTTAGAAATTAACCTTGATCTCATTGATTTTAAACAGCTGAGTGCGTAGAAAATTCTGAAAAATTTGAACTATACGTTCTTGATGTTCTTCAGGAATACGACCACCTATAATCCAGTTTTTCCTAATCTGTTTAGTACTTTCTTGGTTAAACTCTGTCATTAAGCATTCTAGGGCTTCTTGGCGAGTTTCGTCGTTCATTTTACTGAACATTTGTTTTATATTTTCGGTCATGGTTGGTAATGGTCGTGGTCAAAAGTAAATAAAAAAGAGGTTCGACAAACCTACTTCTATGGATAGATATCATCAAAATTCCAAAAACATAATCTTTCCTTGGCCTTAGCTTAAAACAAATATGATTTTTTTCTTTGAAATTTGGAGGTTACAAGTTTGCTATTAGGTTTTGAAAAGTAAAATATTATTTCAAACTTTTGTTACTATGAATATAAAAACACTTCTCCCTACATATCTTTTTGTTTTAAGAATATGTTCTTGACTAGCTCAAGAATTAAAAGTGCATTCCCATAAATATTATGTGCAGAATATTCACTTTTGAATTGCTTTTGCTGCTGAGGTACAATCAATTGAGGTGGACGTTTTTTTGCAAGATGCTAAACTGTTGGTAGCAAATGAATTAACTGAAGTAAATGAGAATAGAACATTGCAACGGTTATACCTAGAGCCATTAAAAGAAATTATAGCGCTAGGGCAGATTAAGAATGAAATCTATACAACTATTAATAGATGTAATGTCCGATGCTTATATTACCCTTGATGTAATCGTTAATGTTTTGAAACAATATCTAATGATTATTGAAAATGATAGTATTTCTATCATTATTTCAGGTTTTAAAGGTGCACACGTAAATAGAGGATTTTTGAATAGGTATCCAACTATTATATTTACAATCTCGATGCCTTTACCAATGCAGATAATTTAGAGAATCTTAGGGATGTTAAAGAAAATAAGTACTATATACTTCAATTTATTGGATTGTTTTTAAGGGAGTAAGTATTTCGGAAGTCTCTAAGGTATATTTTTTTAAAATAGTATTTCGTAGACAATGCTAGTTTCTATATGAAAAATTATATTAACCATAATCCGGTAGTACTAGTAGTTATTTTATCTAAAAAGTAATGTGTTGTATTTTATGGGAGTTACTTCAAAAATTGAGCTTCTTAAGAGTATCGACCAACTCACATCGTATTTATAATTATTAATAACTGAAAATTTCAGAAATTTACTTTTAATCAACAGGGAACAGCCAACAACTAATACCACCGAGAAGATATTTAAAAAGAAATTGATTGTCTCATGAGGCATCATAAAGATTACAGTCAAAAACTACTTATTTTTGGAGAATACTATAACATGATTAACAGCTAAACTGATATAATTGGTCTGAAAACAACTATTTAATACTAAAAATTAAACTACCTATGAAAACACTATTAAAAAAATCACTATTTATGGTTTTACTTGCATCGCTATCAATGCAAGCGCAACAAGACAAGAACCCGAATGTTATTGTGATAACGCTAGATGGAGTTCGTTGGCAAGATGTTTTTACGGGCATCGACACTAATTTGTTGCATAGTGACTACACCAAGGATAAGGATGTGTTGACCGAAAAATATGTTGGTACATCCCCTGAAGAAAATAGAGCATTACTTATGCCTTTCTTTTGGAATACAATCGCTAAAGAAGGTCAGTTGCATGGTAATCGAAATAAAGGGAGCAAAGTGAATCTTACCAATAAAATGATGTTTTCATACCCTGGTTATAACGAGATTCTAACGGGTATGGCAGATGATATAAACATTGATAGTAATGACAAAATATATAACGAGAATGTTACCTTTTTAGAAATGGCGAACAACTCTGAAGCATATAAGGGTAAAGTCGCCGGTTTTGGAAGTTGGGATGTTTTTCCGTTTATCATTAATGATAAGAGAAGCGGAGTACCTGTGAATGCAGGATATATGAATGCTACCGAAGATTTAAACGATCGTGAAAAGTTTTTGAACGAGATGCAACGCCAGGCGCCTGTTATTTGGGAGAGTGTGCGTTTAGATGTTTTTACGCATCATTATGCAAAAGAATACATGAAAAAGAATCATCCGAAATTAGTATACATTTCTTATGGTGAAACTGATGATTTTGCCCATGATGGTAGTTTTGATTTTTACATACAATCATTACAAAATACAGATTCGTTGATTGAAGATTTATGGAAGTACGTACAAAATGACTCGTTCTATAAAGACAACACTTATGTAATTATCACTACCGATCATGGTAGAGGTGAAGGTGTAGAAAAAGCTTCTAAATGGACCAGTCATGGTCTTAATGTTGCTGGTGCCGAACAAACGTGGATGGCTATTTTAGGACCAAATGTAAATGCTACAGGTGAAGCAAGCAATGAACAGTTATATACTTCTCAAATCGCACCAACGGTTTTAAAGACACTGAACATGAAAATAGACACTAAAAAAATGCCGGCGAAACCGTTCGATTTAAAATAGCCTTGATTTTTTATTAAACGCTATACAAGCATTTTGGCACATCTTTGCCAATAGTCTAGTGTTAGATTTAATAAGTTGATAACCGATACATTTTATGATGTATCGGTTATTTTTTTGTGCCAAACAATTGATTTTAATCGAATTGATTCACATATTACTCCTCTCTTGAAGGCGAATAGCAAAAGTTTCATTTTTATAAATTTATAACAGGGATGTCATAAGTATATATTTATCAATTTGTTAAGCTAAAAATTATCAATATGCACCGTTTAACTTATTTCTTGGAATTTTAGCTAGATTATACATATATAATTGTTTACTTTGGAAAAATTTTTGTAAGTTTTATATTGTTAAAAATATTAACATACTTGATTGCTTAGTAAAAAAATTGAAAAAGGAAATTATAGGCTTATGAAAATTGACACAGTTTGTATTATTGATGATGACCCCATATGTGTCTACGGAACTAAAGTATTATTGAACCACAACAATTTTGTGGGTTCTAATATACTAGTGTATGAAGATGGTTATGAGGCGTTGGTAAATCTTACTTCATTATTAAATACAGGGCAACCCCTACCCGAGATTATCTTTTTAGATTTGAATATGCCAGTAATGAATGGTTGGGAGTTTTTAGATGAGTTTAATAAATTATCGTTTACGAATAAGCCCAAGGTATATATTGTAAGTTCACAATTTGATTTGCAAGAAATAGAAAAAGGGAAAAGTTATGATTTTGTACGAGATTTTATCTCAAAACCTTTAATAGAGTCGAAGCTTGCATCTATATTTCAAAATGGAATCATAAAGGATGAAAATTAAATCTGTCTGGCAATCTTTTATTTTAAAGAAATTGGCTATTTCTACGCTATAGGTCGTAATTGTGGTATCAATTTTTATACGGTTAATAAATTTTCTGCCATTTATGTGTTAACATTTAATAGCTTTATGTGACAAAGGATAAACTAATCACACATAAAATGAAAAAAATGACATTATTTACATTCGTAATGAGTTCTTTTATTCTGCTTTCCTGTAGTAATGAGGATAAAACATTGCAAGAAGACCTAATCGCTGTAGCGGCTAAAACAGAAGCCATTCAAGAGAATGACTATCTCTACGGAATTGAAATCTATTATTCAAGTGCTGAAATCGAGATTAAAAGGTTAGCACTACAAAAGACGAAACTTGCAGCCGAATTTGAAAACGGCAATAAGGGAGTTGTGGAACAAATAGAAAATATACAAGAGGAGATTGAAAAATTGAAAAGATTTAATGAATCTTTACGCTTCATTAAAAAACCTATTGGAGCGAAAGGCCCAATGCCACCAAAACCTTGCTTTATAGATAATAGAAGTAATTGCGTTCCGCTACAAAATCTATCCACAAAAACTGTAATAGTATTAGGTAAAGAATTAATGGTTACCCATGTTATTGTAAAAAATAACAGGAACGATTCGGTTGATACAGCATTTCAGCCCGTAGAAGATCAATTTGGTCAAAATGCCTTGCAATTAAAAACAAGCTTAAAAGGAGAAGGCGTGATGTACACCACACTAAAAATTAAAGACGTAGGTGAGATTACTATTCCCACCCCTGTAGTTAGTCTGTAAATTGCTTGAAATCAGTATATTTAAGCTCTCCAAAAAAGGAGGGCTTTTTTTATGAGGTATCTCATTGTTTTCTTCATTTTTATGGTTCCTTACATTCATAATGTAAAGGCACAGACGGCTGAACTGGAGCGTGTATACAACAACGCTTTTGCTCATCATTACATAAATAAAGACAGTGCCTATTACTATTATGAAAAAACCATACGTTTGGCCGATGAGCAGAATGAATTAGAGTATATTTTAAGTGCATACATTTATTTAATGAACGCTAACGGGCACTATTATGATTTAGAAAATTATCAAAAAAATTTAAAAAAAGAGGATAGTCTTTTACATTATGACCCCCGTTTTAAAAGTTTAGCAAACATCAATTACTATACAGATTATTTGCTTTTTGATAAAGGTAATTACCACTATAAAATAAAAGATTACACCTCTTCTAAAAAATATTTTCAAGAGCTTTTTACAAAGCTTATGGCCAAACCTGAAATTAAACGTGATCAAAATGATCTAGCTACCCTATCTAGCCTTTATAGTTTTCTGGGAGTAATTTATAAACACACGGGGAAATATGAATTAGCCGAGTATAATTTAAAAAAAGATATAGCCTTAGTAACCACTTATAGCGATAGTCTTGAGGATTGGGAGACTACACGTATGAATTCTAAGAAATTATTATCTCAGGTGTATGAGGATAAAAAGGATTTTAAGGCTGCAAATTTGCTGCTAAACGAAGCTTTAACATATTACAAAGTACACATAAAAGATCCAAGTTTTAAAAATAGAATTCTCTCTACATATATTCTACTAGCTAAGAATTATATTAAGCAAAATCAATTTGAATTAGCTATTTCGACCTTAAATGAAGGCTCTCAAATATATTTAGAAGAAAATCCTTTTTCTAGAGAAGTAGATCTTATTTATGGTGATGCTTATTTAGGGTTGTTGGACTATGAAAAAGCTACTACATATTATCAAGATGGAATTTTGAAAATTACCAAGTATCGTGATAATAAAAAGCATCAAGATATTGCCGTGGCCTATGCAAAATTAGGTAAGGTGTATCTAAAGCAGCAAAAAATAGATGAAAGCTTAAAGTACTATCAACTCGCACTTATTCAGTTAGAAAAGGATTTTAAAGACCTAGATACTAATTCAAATCCTGATCCAGGAAAAGTACTTTCTAAACCGGTGTTAATCACTATTCTGAAAGAAAAACTCAATGCTTTTTTTGAAGCATATACTATAACGAATGACATAACGTATTTGAAAAGGGCGAACAATACTTCTAAAGCCATCATTAAAACGTTAGATGTTTTACGCCCAGAATTTGAAAGTAAATTAGATAAAGAATTCTTGGTTACCGAAACATACCCTGCAATACAAACCATGGTGAAAATTTCATATGAACTGTATAAACTAACCAAAGAAAAAATATATGTTGATGATGCCTTTTATTTTATTGAAAAGAGTAAAAGCATCGCCTTATTAGAAGCGCATAGAAATGCAGAAGCAACAAAATATGGCGGTATTCCTGAACATATTATTAGTGAGGAGCAAATTTTCAGGGCTAAAATAGCCTATTGGGACGAACAAATTTTCAACACGAATACAAACGAAAAATCAGCCCTGATTGATTCTTTATTTCAAACCAAAAGTAACTACTACAACTATATCGCAAAGATTGAAGAAGACTTTCCAAAATACCATGCATTGAAATATAAATCTGGTGTGGTATCGGTACAGGAATTAAAAAAAGAATTAAATGGTAATGAAGCAGTATTAAGCTACTTGGCTACAGAGAATTCATTATACCTTACTGTAATCTCTAAGAAGACGGTTGAATTTTATGAGTTGCCTTTTAATGAATCACTCAAAAAGGCCATCACCGATTATCATAGGCAGCTTTCGAAGCCTACTATTGAGGATAGAATGGCATACCATAGTACTGGTTATCTTATATATAATACAATTTTAAAAAATGCATTAGAGAACTGCAGTGCTACAGATATTATAATTCTTGCCGATGATGTTCTCAATTATATTCCGTTTGATGTGCTACAGACAGATGAACAAAAAGAGGAATCATATGTACTATCTAAGTATAGTGTGAGCTATGCCGGTTCGGCCACCTTATACTTGGAGCAAAACAAAACGAAAGTAAAAAACAGCAATAAATTAATGGTCTTTGCCCCTAATTTTAGAGAAACGGCAACCAGTGAAAATCGTAGTCAAGAAAGATTTGATATGGGGCCTTTACTTTATAATGGAATAGAGGCTAAGAATATTTCCGCTTATTTTAAAGGAAAAATCTATGATGGAAATAAGGCAAGTATTACCAACTTTAAGAACGATTTAGCAGGGTATAATTTAATTCACTTTGCTACGCATGCCTCTGCAAATGATGAATTTCCTGATTATTCATATTTGGCTTTTGAGGATAATGATGAGCACAATAATCTTCTTTACGTTAAAGATTTGTACAATTATCAAATTAATGCAGATTTGGTAACCTTAAGCGCCTGCCAAACCGGATTTGGAAAATTGCAAAAAGGGGAGGGTATGCTAAGTCTAGCACGCAGTTTTAATTATGCAGGGGTTCCTTCATTAGTTACTTCTTTATGGAAGATAAACGATCAGAGTACTTCAGAGATAATGAAATTATTTTATGAAAACCTAAGTGAAGGTTTAAGTAAGAAAGAAGCATTACGACAAGCAAAACTAACCTACTTAAACGTAAATGATGATGCCTTATTAAGACATCCGTATTATTGGTCTGGTATTGTGATTACAGGAAATACGATGCCGTTACAGACCACAAACTATATCGTATGGTTAATTATTTCGCTTGTAGGCCTACTATTGTTTTGGCTAGTTTATAAAATATTACTTAAACGCCTTAATTAGTTTTTCAGCTTCTGTAGTCTTATATTTTCCATCTGCAATTACCTTTTCTAAGGTAATTCTAGCATTTTTTTTATCATTTAGCTTTAAATATGCAAGCGCCAGATACCAGTTCGTTTTTTCAGATAGGGTATCATTAGTCTTAAGGTGTTGTAACAATAATGGAATAGCCTCATTTGCCTTTTCTTGTTTTAGTAAAGCGTTGGCTTTGTAAAATAAATAATAGGGCTCTTTGGTAGTGCTGTAAAGATTAGAAAATAAAGAAATTGCTTGGTCATAGTCACCTTTCTCGTAGGCCATGAAAGCCAAGGATTTTTCATCTTGTTGGTCAGACCCGCGCTCTAACGGTTGAACTACATTGCGATAAGGCTCAAAATAGCTTACAAAAAGTTCATCTGTAGAAGCTTTTTTATCCAAAGTAAAAAAGTAGCTCAAACCAAATAAAAGAACAATACTAGCTGCTGCCAACCACATTACATAAGAACGCCTAGGAACTGAATTTTTAATTTTAGCCTGCGATTCTATTTCTGAAATTAAACTTCTAAAGGTATCATCATCTTCTTTTATAATGGCCTTTTTTAAATTAGAGTGATAGTTTAGCTCCTTTTTAAACTTAGCATCATTTTTGAGCAGCTCTTCAACCATCAAGGCTTCCTCTGAAGAAAGTTTGTTCAAAATATATTTTTCAATTAAATCTTCTTGCTTTGTCATAGGCTATGATTTAATCATGTCTTTCAGGGTTTTTAAACATCTAGATTTCTGACTTCGTACCACGCTGCCGTCCGAATAATCTGAATGTTCCACAATTTCATCAATACTTAGTCCTCTAGAATAGAATAAGGTTAACACTTCTTGACACTTTTTACCTAATTTTTTAAAATTTGTTCGTAATAGTCCTTGTTCATGACTAAGGTCTTCATCATCATTTTCGGTGATAACCATTTCAGTACTATCAAATATTCCAAGTTTGGTGGTGTCGTATGATGTAGTTGATTTTTTCTCTTTCAGCAAATCAAAAATCTTATACTTTCCAATACCGAATAGGTATGTTTTTAAAGAACTATTTACAGAATCTAATTTATTATTTAAAGCATTTTTTCGCAGTGCTATAAAAGCCTCTTGATAAATGTCGCAGAGGTCATCATAAGAAAGGCCATACTTTTTGCCAAAATTCAGAAAGGCATTTCTATGGCTATTATAAAGCTTGCTTACTTCTAATGGGTCACCAGTTTTTAATGCTTTTATATGCTTTTCTTCCATCTGCTTTTTTGGAAAGCTTTAGGTGAAATTACAATCAAAGTTAATTTTTAATTAAAAATGTTAACAATGTAATTTTTGCCCTGACTAAAGATAAATGAAAAACATATAAATCATGCGAAAATTAGCAATCACATTACTTTTCTTATTAGCTCTAATAGGAAACGTACATCTAGCAGAAGCTCAATTCTTTAAAAAACTTGGCCAACGAGCAGAAGATGCTGCGAAGGAAGCAGTTATACGAAAAACCGAACAGAAGGTAAATCGAGAAACAGAGAAAACCATGGACACCATTTTAGATGGGAAAAAGGGCGGGAAAAAGAAGAATAAACGATCATCTAAAAATGATAATAGCGAACCCGATGGTATTTATGAAGAGGATGAAACTACTAACAGTAGCACATCGGAAAATGAATTTGGAATTTATAGCAACTTTACCTTCATACCAGGAAACAAGCTTTTGTTTTATGATGATTTTGCTGCGGATGCTATAGGTGATTTTCCAGCACACTGGGAAACAGGCGGATCTGGTGAAGTAGTTACTATTAGTGACTCTAAAGACAAATGGCTTTCTATTGTCAGACGGTCTGGTTACATGCCTACCATGGAAAACACACTTCCAGAAAATTACACTATGGAATTTGATTTTTCTAACAATGGATATGACCCAGGAAAATCTAGCAGCAAATTATTCTTAGCATTCTTAACTAAGAAGGCATATGGTATTGGATCTGGAGGTACATCGGCAAATGTGGAGCTTTTACTTTCAGACAATGGTTTGAATGTAAGAAACGTATCGAATTTTGGAGGTGAAGTTAAAGTGAAAATAGGAGATTTTATCAATAGGGTTATGCCCCAACATCTGAACACCACGGTACATATCTCTATCGCTGTCAACAAAAAAAGGTTACGTATGTGGGTAAACGAAGAGAAAATAATCGATTCTCCCAATTTATTACAGGCAAATATTGGCAACTATTTTCTTATCCAAGCGAGTGATATATTACCAGAAAATGGACACTTTGTAGGTATATCTAATTTCAAAATTGCCGAGTCTACTGAAGACTTACGTTCACTACTGCTGAAAAATGGGAAATTCAGTACTACAGGCATCTACTTCGATACCGCTGCAGCAACCGTAAAAAAAGAATCTTACGGCATATTATTAGACATCGCCAATATGCTTCGCGATAATTTAGATATCAACCTACAAATAGTTGGGCATACCGATAATAAAGGGGAAGAAAATTATAACCAAACACTTTCAGAAAATAGAGCGTCTGCCGTAAAACAGCTACTTGTTGAGGAATTTGGAATCCGTGAAGACAGGTTGCAATTTATGGGTAAAGGTGAATCTGAAGCTTTAGATGATAATACAACCGAAAAAGGTAGGGCAAATAATAGAAGAGTTGAATTTATAAAACTTTAAAAAATTAAATAACACTGATATAAATATATCAAGATGAAAACATCAAAGGAAAACCCATTCAAATACAAAATAAGAATAGTATTAATAGCCAATATCATAGTCATATCTACAGGGCTTTTGAGCTGTAACAATGATGACGGCATAAACTCAAATTCTTGTGAAAATTGGTCAGAAAATTTTCTTTCGCAATCAAAAGCATATTCAAATGCATCTGCGATTTATAGTAATGACCCCTCGGTTACAAATTGCAATAATTTAAAAACGGAAGGATTGAATTATGTAAATGCTTTAGAAGGAGTAATAAATTGTGTTCCCACAGTAAATCTGTCAGAATATAATCAAGATATAAAAGAACTGAAGGCAGAAATCAACAGTACTAATTGCGCTAATTAATTTTTAAAACTTATAAAATGGAAACAACAGAAAACAATATCGCAATTGCTAGCGAAGGTAAAAAAATTGCCACAATAGCATATATAACATTTATTGGACTCATCATCGCATTTGTAATGAATAAGGATAAGGAAGATTCTTTTGCCACATACCATATTAAACAGTCATTAGGTTTAGCAATTACAGGTTTAGCATTACTGGTTATTGGTATGATTCCCTTTTTGGGTTGGATCATAAATATCCTCGGCATTTTCGTGCTTCTCTATATGTGGGTAATAGGTTTTATGAATGCCATTAATGAAAAAGAAAGTCCAGTGCCTTTTTTAGGAGAAAAATATAAAGAGTGGGTTAAGAATATGTAAAATCTACCAATTATGAAAACGATATTAAAGATCTCAATCCTATCTATTCTTTTAAGTTTTAATTTTTCATGCAGTAAAAATGATGATAGCCAACCAGAACTCATTGTTATAGAAGAAACTCAGCCTAAGCCTGAAGAAGAGCCCCTGCCTGATCCAGAACCTATAATCGATGTTTATGCTGTTGGCATAGAATCGGATGGTGCAAAGAACATTGCCAAAATATGGAAAAACGGAATCGCTACCCCATTAACCAATGGAGCGAATAATGCTAATGCAACCTCTGTTTTTGTAGCTGGTGAAGATGTTTTTATAGGTGGTTATGAAGATAATGGAACAACCAATATTGCTGCCATTTGGAAAAACGGAATTAAAATACCACAAAGTGATGGGTCAAGGGTAGCGTTTCTTTCATCTGTTTTCGTTTCAGGAGATGTAGTTTATGCGGTTGGGATGGAGGTTTATCCAATTATTAATGGAGAACTATACGTTGCCACCCTGTGGATTAACGGCAAAGCAACGATTTTGAGCGAAGGAAAAAACCATTCATGGGCTACATCTGTATATGTACAAGCAAACGATGTTTATGTTGCAGGGTATGTAGAAGATCCTACAACTAAATTTTTTGTAGCCACAATTTGGAAAAATGGTGTTGCAACCTCCTTAACAGATAATCTTTTAGGTTCAAGAGCCGAGAATATACTTGTTTCGGGGAATGATGTATATGTCACTGGTTCACAATTCAAAAATGGGAAAAACGTGGCCTATATCTGGAAAAATGGTGTTGCAACTCAGCTATCGAACGGTACTACTGACGGATCGGCTAATGCTATTTATGTCTCAAATGATGATATATATGTTGTGGGTTCGGTCAATGACTCTGAACAGAACAGGATGGCTACCCTTTGGAAAAATAATTTTCCTGTAGAACCTATGTCCACAAAAGGAATCGATGCTACGGCAACTTCGGTTTTTGTGCTAGAAAACAATGTATATGTTGGTGGCAGTGATGGTGAAATTGCAACCATATGGAAAAATGGTGAACCAATTAAATTGACCGACGGTACTTCTTCAGCGCAAGTTAATAGTGTTTTTGTAGCTAAAAATTAAACAACATTTAAACAAAAATTAAAAATAAATAATCATGAAAAATTCAATTAAAATTTTAACAACTCTTGGTATTCTATTCTTTATGTCTTTTTCAATACAAGCACAAATACATGATTGGACTGGAAAATGGGAAACAACACTTTTAGGGAACAATTGGGAAGTAAACATCACAAAGAAGAGCGATGGAAGTTATACCGGAACTTTTCCTAATGGAACTTTAGTCGGAAAGTATCAGTATGGAGATATAATAGGCACTTATACGAGAACCAATGTTAAAATGGACAAAACGGGAATGAAAATGGGCAAATCTGGAGCTTTCAGATTTGTGATGGTAAATAGTCAACAACAAGCTTTTGAAGGCTATTATATGCCCCTAGGGAGGGATGATTGGCAAGCAGAAAATTGGAATGGTAAAAGAGTGACAAATCGCAGACCCCTGTCTAAAAAAAAAGGATTAAAGTAGGTGAGATTTAAAATCAAATATAAGTCCAGACACTTATGTGGATTGTGGAAAGTTTGATATCATCGGGAACAAAATATTAAAATAACTTAAAACAAATAATTATGAAAACAACAAAAATTACATTAGTAGCATTAGCCTTCATATTAACAACTACTTTATCCTTTTCACAATCGGTTGAAGGTAAACTCTCCATCAAAGGAATGATGAATAGCAAAACCATCAAACAAAATACACCAGTAGAATTATTTAAAGCATTTAAAGATGGGGTTTATAGCATAAATTTCAATTTTAAGTCAACCAATATAGAATCTGAAGGTATTGTGCTTTTTGATATGAAAACTACTGTTAAGCACAATGGCAAAACTATTTCAGAGACATCACGTAAAGGATGGCCTTGGCTACCGGGAGATATGTTTGTGCCAATAGAGGCTTTTGATGCGATTCCAGCTTTACAAAAACTTACAGCAAATGGAAATACGAACCTTCCACTTAAAGGGGCTAAATCATTTGAAATCATATTCCAATTTGTACCATCAGAAGGGCAAAATGTTAAGGGGAGCATTAGCCCCGCTACTATGAATTTTACAATCGAATAAATTAAAAAACTATGCGTCTCCTATTCCTATTTGTTGTTTCTCTCTTTTTGTTCTCATGTAACGATAGCAAGAAAGAAAAAGATGGCTTTGTTGATGGTATTTTGGAAGATTTTTCAAAAATGCCAGATTCAGTCATCCAAAAAGGTTTTGCCATTCTCGACACCATTCAACTAAAGCCGGTAAAGGAATTGGTTAAAGAGCTTCAGGGAATTCCAGAACTACAAGAAATTGGCGTAGGAGACGAATTGTTAAGTTTTAGGCTAAAAAACGGGCCTACTATGTTGATTAAGCTCAAAGAGTTTTCATCCGAAACAAAAGGAGGTACTGCAAGTATGGCAACACCTCCAATCATGGCTCTGAACAATACCAATGCCGACGAAAACAATGCGAATGTAGTAGGCGCACAACGGGGTGAAAATCGACAAAATAAAAAAGCTTTGTTATTGGCTCCTTATGCCTGGGAATTTGGGCACGTTGATGATATCTTAATTCCATTTAATAAGTTGCCCAACAATAGAAATTATAAAGATAGGGTAACCTATAAGGAGAATAAAACAAAAAACGAACAGCAGATTTCGTTTGAGGATTATTTGTCTTTTAACAATTTTGATGTGGTACATTTAAGTTCTCATGCTAGTAAAACTTGTGAATTCGAAGAAGAGGATATACAGCCATCCAATAAATGTCGAACATACATTTCATCAGGGATTAAATATGAAAAAAAGGATCGACAAGAATTAATCGATTTAATTAAAAGTAAAAACGTTAGAGGTATTTCATTGGAGTACGGCGAATTGTTTTTTATACCAAAGTTCTTTTCAGACGCTTACCCTAAAGTAAACAACAAGCTATTTATATTTAGCGCATGTGAATTAGGCCAGCAGGGCGACATACAAATCACATTTGATAATATTATGCGAAATGGGCAACTCTTTTATTGGCAAAATATAACTAATGTCCTAGACTCCTACAAAGCCTTTCACAATTTGTACGATAGGATGCTTCAATATGGGGAATCTGCACCAACAGCATTTAAAAACATGCCCGATTCCCTAAAAAATAATATTCCATACTTTAAAAATAAAAGAGCAAGTGGCGATACGGAACAGACGTATAACTATTTAAAAATGGCTACCAAAGGCACTGCTATGCACATCATTGAACCCATAAGTTTTATAGATGAAAAAACTAAGAAGGAATTACAAGCAGACACAGTGTACCCCTTCGAAGGCATTTTGGAAGACGACCAACCCGAAGAGGCTAGTTTTACTTTAGAATTTCTGGGTTACACCGTGCAAGAAATGGAAGAAAAAGACATGAGTTTTTCTTTAAAAGTTGATGGTACTACGGTGCTTGATCATGTTTCCTTTTTACCTGATACCGATCATGATGATGATATAGAGGTAAAAGCAGGTAAAAATGAAAAAACCACCTTGGTCACTTTTAAGTCCGTAGACCTGAAAAAAGACCTGAAAAAGACTAGTTCGGTAAAACTAGAAGCCCTTTTTCATTTTAGTGAAGAAAATTATGGCTATCAAATGATTCATGTAATTACAGGAAGCTCCGATATGCGAATTGTTATGAAGTCACCAGACGGAGCCATAAATATGTTTTTTGATGTGGACAATTACGCCCTTAAAATGACTCATCCAGCAGAAAGCCAAACCTTGTATTCAGATGAGGAAGGCTATATCTATATGAACATTCCGGGCAAAGGATGGATGAAAACCAAGTTATTACAAATGTTTGGCGCCGTAGCGCAACTTGCTCCAATAGATATGGATTTCGCAGGCTTAAAAATGAACAAAGGGTCGGTAATGCACAAAATACCCGCCTTTGCAGCAGAAATTACTATTTCAATGCTAGAAAAAGAGCCAAAAGCGAAAAAGATTAGTGGCGATATCGGTTCTGAAAAAACAGTTTTTATTTATGACGGAAGGCTTACCATCACTTTTGATAATCAAAAAAGACTAGAATCTTTAGTTGAACGCGGGGCAGACATACATTATTACTATGAAGAACAACAGATAATAGTACCCAATGCGCAAGTTTTTTCAATACCCTCATTTATTAACTAAAACACATTCAAAATGAAAAAGCAAATAATCTCAATGTTGGTTTTCTTACTTTTTACCTTGGGTGTCAATGCCCAAATTATCTTAAAAAATAAGGATATTAAGGGAAACTTCCCGAAAATTATAGTTAGCAAAACTAGGACATCTTTATACGATAGAACAAGTACGGGTACCCGACTTTGGTTGTTTTGGGGTCAAGTTCCTAAAAAGGATCAGAACTGTAAAGACTATGGTCATTGTTACCACATGACAGTGCATAGTTCTGACAACTTAGCCAATAGAACCTTTTATATTAAATATAGTATCCCCTTTAAGGAACCGCGATATGAAAACCCTATTGCTACTGGTATTATGAAAGCAACTTTTGTGTACAAAGACGGTCGCCCAACAAAAACAATTACAGAATATTTCACAGAAGTTAAATAAAAGCAATATGAAAAATCAACTTTATATACTGAGCCTTTTATTGCTTATAATTTCTTGTAAAGAAAATAGTAACGAAGAAAAGCAAACATTAGAAAAACAGACAATTAATTCTACCGTTGAAAATGGGGAGGAAGAGGTGTTAACCAATCCTTTTCTGGATGCGGAAAGTCAAAAAACTTTATACAAAGCTTTAAAAAAGAAAACTCCTTTAACGAGTGAACAATTATTACCCATAATACCCGAACATATTAACGGTAATAAAAAAATAGGAGAACATAGATTCGAGGCTAGTAATCAAATGGCCAATGGTACGTATGGTTCTTATGATAGTCCTTATAATTTTTGGATTGAAGATGGTTCAGGTTCAAGGGCTATAGTTCGAAACTTTTTTGACAGCTTCAAGTTTAAGAACCAAGGTCCGGAAGAAACGGAATATGTTTATCAAGATCGAGACGGCTACCAAACCATTGCTTTTTTACAGCCAAAAATCAAAAGAAATCAAATTTCTTTTATCTATAATAATCGATTTAAAATATCACTACTAGGATCTGATAATGTTGATACATTATGGTCTTATATCGATTTTGAAAATCTTATAAAATTAAATCAATATAAATGAAAACACTAAAAAATAGTATAATAGTACTCGTTATGAGTGCTTTTACAATTGTAGGTTGTAAAGCGCAAAATTCCATTACAGGAACCATCACAAATAACAATAAAGGTGAGGGTTCAATAATGTCTTTTGATATGGTTACAAGAGAAAAAATAGTTTTAGGGGAAATAGATAAAGACGGAAAATTTAATATTCCATTAGATGAAAATTATTTAACCATCATTAAAGAAAAAGCAAAAAAAGCGCAAGAAAACGCATCTAATAATTGGCAAATTGAGTTTAAAACGGTTGCCAAAACCTTTCTGTGTGATTTTAATAACGAAAACATAGAATATCTTGATGATGGCACAGAAAAAATCACGTATTCTGGGTCAACTAAAAAGAATGAAATAGAATTTGAAAATGGTGAGGCCATAATTACGGGCATACCAGATCCTAATCTTACTGATAAAGATGGAAATATTGTTAGTGTATTATATGCTGTAAACCAGCCTGAAGTAGCCAATTGGCTTTTTTCGTATGGGCAAGATAATGCCGTAAAAGGGTATTATCTGCAATGGTTTTTTGTTGAAGACGGGGCAACTGCAAAAGGAGAATGTGCAATACCTACTTATACAGGTGTTGGAGAAGAAAATTATAATCATATAACAATCACAAATCTAAATCTTCAAAAAGGATGGAACATAATCAAATATACAATTGCAGAAATTTTTACAGATTCAAATGGTAAAACAACTCCCTCTACCATAGAGATAACTTGTATCCCTGAGCTTCCTACAGATGTGCAATGGTTTTCAGTTAACGTAGAATAATTTTAAACTAAATACAGTATGAAAAAATATCAATACTTAGCTATGTGTATGCTTATGATTATTTCTTGTAAAGGAAATGGGCAGGCTACCGACCCAGACTCAAAAAATGACAATCCTAATCCTGAAACAACGACACCAATTCTTGAAAGTGATTATGTGTTTAGTGGCGATTATAACGATTTATTGACTCTGGAACTGGCATCGAGAATAACTGGATTTGAAGCTTCAAAAGCTAATAAAATGCATACGATGAAAGGTATGTTTGCTGAAATACTCCGCTACTATTGGGAAAATGGTAGAGAAGTAATAAAAGAAAAATCTACTACGAACCGAAAAAGAGAGACCTATTCACGGTCTGATATTGTACAAATAAAATGGATTGACGGTGAGGCCGATATGGAATCTTTTCTAGACTTTGTTGATCTAGAAAAATATCCAGAATTATACAAAATAAATGACGTTGGCGAAGCGGCCTACTGGAATCCGAAAAAGAACAATTTAGAGGTGTATTATAGGGGAGTTTCATTTACCCTTCAGGTCGATATTTCCTTTGATGATATCTCTGATAAAGAAAAAACCATTGCATTGGCAAAACTAATTATTGAAGAACAAATAAAATGAAAAATATAAAAACCAATTTACTGATTGTCTTGTTTACTGCACTGCTATTTGCATGTAATAGCAAAGAAAACAAAACGAATGCACCACAAAATAAAATAGCGGATAAAAGTGCGAAAACCGAAAAATCGTCTGCTATTAACTCCCCTTGCGATGTCATTTCAAAGGAAGAAGTGAAAAGTATGTTTGAAATAACAGAATACCCTATAGACATGAAAGATGTTATTTACACATATCCTACCTGTATTTTTAAATGGGAAGATGGTAAGATTATTACCTCGGTTTCATTTGGAGGTCAAGAAATTAAATCTACCAGACCTAGTGAAGTTTTAATTGTTATGGTGAAAAAAGCAAATGAAGATATGTTCAAGAAATCTACATCGATATATAAACAACCGGAGGAAATTTCTAATATGGGGACTATGGCAGTTTGGGATGCGAGGATATCGCAATTAACCTTTCTTTCAAATAAATATATGTTTCATGTGCATGTTAAAGTCTCAAATAACGGCATTGAAAATAAAGAAAAAGCTATTGAAGTTTCGAAGCTTATTATTGGAAAAATATAAAAACAAAGAGTATGAAAAATATATTAAATTTAACCCTAATTATAGCACTCTTGGTGGCTTGTAATGAAACTCCAAAATCAGATTCGAATGGATCTAAGATTATGGAAGGGATATTGGATGAAGTAACTGGCAAGAATGAAGATATAAATGAAAAATATGATCTCCTACTAAAGGAATTGAGCACTAAAACGCTGCTAACCAATGAACAATTACTAGAGGCATTCCCGAAAAAATTGAGCAACCTAAGCTTAGACTCACAAGAACCTAGAATTAGTTCAGATGAGACTGCTGTTGGCAGTTTTGGAGATAACACGGTACGAATGGAAATTTTAGATGCTGCTGGTAAAAATGTTATGGGAGCTATAATCCCTTTAAAAATGTTACATCTAA
Organism: uncultured Maribacter sp.; assembly: GCF_963977385.1. GTDB lineage: Bacteria > Bacteroidota > Bacteroidia > Flavobacteriales > Flavobacteriaceae > Maribacter. The sequence goes on from NZ_CAXBOU010000005.1 coordinate 83,201, forward strand.
ATAAGATAACTTCAGAGTATAATAACACCATAAGATATTCAAAAAAAGAACGAAATGGAGTATTGACCTTTGGCACCGATAGAGATGAAGATACAAAGTCGGACTTTCGTTCAGAACTCAGGTTTTTATATGACAACCGATTTTATGTAACACTAGAAGGTAAGAATATGAATACTGAGGAATTATGGGCGGCAATGGGCATTAAAAACTTGAGCCGATTCAAAGATTTTAATTAGTAAAAGAATAAGTATATAAAATATGTACTAGCAAAAGTTAGAGATGTTAAAAATTAAGAATAAGAAAACCACACCTTTTGGCGTGGTTTTTTTAGTTTAGTACGGAGGTTAGTCTTTTGAATTGATAAATTATTATTTAGAATCATCTTCTGTCTTCACTTTGCTAAAAGCGTGCAATCCCTTAATTTATCGAATAACTAATAGTATTTAGCATAAATTTTCCTATTTTGATTATTGAATATTTTTTGACTTTATTGGTAGATGCAATAGTTGTCTAATGGTTAATATTGGAAATCAGATTATTATGAATTTAAGGATATTTTTACTTGTCCTATGTTGCCTAATCAATTTTTATTCTAGAGGTCAATTCAATAACTTCAAGTTTGAAAATTTAGATACAGTAGACGGTTTATCTAGTAGTACTTGTTTAACTATATTTCAAGATTCTGAAGGTTTTTTATGGTTTGGTACTATAGATGGCTTAAATAAATATAATGGTTATGAGTTTGAGGTTTATAAATCAATTTTAAATGACCCCAGTTCTATAAGTAATAATAGAATTAATGCAATAGTTGAGGATACGAGTGGCAATTTATGGATTGGTACAAATAATGGTCTTAACTATTTCGATAAAAAAACTAAAAGATTTCTACGCGTAGACCTCTACCAACAATTATCTCTAGCGAACAATCCACGTAAATTTATAAACGATCTATTTTTTGATAATGCGAATAATGTATTATGGGTAGCTACGAACAATGGTGTCATTAAAATTATTGTTGATGAGTTTGAAAGGGATGTATCAGATTTAAAGTTTTACTATTATTTAAATGATGATTCGAGCTTAAACTCATTAGATAATAATATTGTTAATGTGATTTTTAAAGATCAAGACGATGTTATTTGGGTGGGTACGAATGGTGCGTATTTAAATAAATATGATAAGGAGCGTGATAACTTTGATAGAGTTTTAATAGAAAATAAAAATGATTACGAACTTAATCATATACCTAAGAATGTTTTTGTCGATGCAGATAATGATTTTTGGATAGGCAATAATTTATCTAACATGATCTTTTGGGATAGAGCTAATAATATTTTTTCCCATAAAACATTTACTTCTGAAAAAGATATTGCCGTAAGAGATATGCATCTTGATAAAGATGGTAATATTTGGGCATCGACAGATGGTCATGGACTATTCTTATTAAATAAAACTAAGAATCAAGTAATTCAGCATCTGGTCAGTAATTTTTCAGATTCTTTCTCCTTACCAAATAACAAACCATCTAAAATATATGAAGATAAAAGCGGTATTCTTTGGATAGGAAGTTATGATAAAGGTGTAAGTAAATTAGACCCTTCGCAGTATGCATTTGGGCATTATTATTACCAACCAGGAAACCCAGATGGACTTAATGAGAAAATTGTTCAATCTGTTCTTGAAGATTCAAAAGAACGAATATGGATAAGTGCCTATAATGGAGGTTTGAATCTTTTCGATAAAGATACTAACACATTCAAACACTTTCTGCATGACCCAAATAATGTTAACAGTATAAGCTCAGACAAGATATTATATACGTTTGAATCTAATGATGGTCAAATATGGGTTTGTACCTTAGATGGCGGGTTAAGTAGATTTAACCCGGACAATTATAAAGTAAAAAGATTTTTACATAAAGAATCCGATGTGTTTTCAATTGGGCAAAACTCTGTTTGGTCTGGTGTTGAGGACAATGATAATAGACTATGGTTCGGACTTAGAACAGAAGGGTTAAGTTTATTTGATCCCGATAGTGAAAAATTTTACAACTTTAAAAACATAGCAGGAAAAGAGAATGGCTTGGCCAGTAATTTTGTATTTTTTTTATTCGTTGATTCTAGAAATAGGTTGTTTGTGGGTACATCATTAGGTCTAAATTATCTAGACCTTAATCAGCTCGAAAGTAGAATACCGGAAGCCTTAACTTTTAAGGAAATTAAAATACCTGGCATTGAAGACAATCTTGTAAACTATATAACTGAAGATTATTTAGGGAATATATGGGTAGGGTCAGATACAGGTATATATAAATTAGACCCTGAATCTAATTTGTTGAAATCGTATTCATCTAAAGAAGGTTTACCAAACAACTTAGTGGTGGGCATTGAAGAAGATGACAACCATAATTTTTGGGTTACTTCCAAAAGTGGACTATCATTTTTAAACCCAGAAACTAATCAAATAAAAAACTTTAATATTCATGATGGTCTTCAAGGTCCTGAATACCAAAGTAAATCAATAGATAAGACCAGTGATGGCCGAATATTGATTGGCGGTATAAATGGTTTTAATATTTTTCATCCTGATGATATTACATTACGACCATCAGCAAATATTAGTCCTATAATAACCCAATTTACACTTAATAATAAGCCAGTGGTTGTTGGTGATACTGTTAATAATCGAGTTTTATTGACAGATAGAATAACTGAAATAGAAAAACTTAAATTGAACTATGATGAGAATTATGTAGCCTTTGACTTTTTAGCGCTACATTTTGAAAACCCAGAAAGAGTTCAGTATGCTTATAAATTGTTTGGATTAGATAATGATTTTGAAACCATTGGTTCTAAGAGAGAAATCACCTATTCTAATCTTGACCCTGGCAAATATGTTTTTGAAGTAAAGGCATCATTAGATGGTAACTGGGATAAAGCTGAAGCAGCGATTGTGAATTTCGAAGTTCTTTCACCACCATGGAAAACATGGTGGGCTTATTTATTTTATACCTTATTCGGAATACTGGTATTCTATTTGGTTATGCGCTACTATACTCAAAAAGTAAAGGAAGGCCAAGAGCATGAATTAGATCAAATGAAGCTACAGTTTTTTGTGAATGTTTCGCATGAATTTAGAACACCTTTGACACTAATACTAAATCCGGTAGATAAAATACTTTCAAGTATAAATGAGTCTAGCCCAATGATGACATCGGCACAGACAATTCAACGAAGTGCTAGACGACTATTGCATTTAGTAAACCAGTTGCTAGATTATAGAAAAATGGATGTGGGTATGATGCCTTTACAGCTTGAAAAAGGCAATATAGTTGAGTTTTCTGAGGATATTTTTATGCTTTTTAAAGGCTTGGCAGAGCAGAAAGAATTGGACTATAAATTTACAAGCGATTCGAAGAAAATACTGGCCCATTTCGATTTAGATAAAGTTGAAAAAATTATTACCAATCTTATATCAAACGCCATAAAATTTACACCACCAGAAGGAAGAATTGAAGTTTCAATTCATAAAGTCTCTAAAAAAGTTAAAACCTACGATTCATTTTTTATGTATAAAGAAAAAATGGGCGATTATGTCGAGTTAGTAGTTAAAGACAGTGGTAAAGGACTTGATAAAACACAGTTGAAAAATGTTTTTTCTAGATTTTATAATTTGGATCTATCTAAAACTGGTACAGGCATTGGACTAAATTTCACCAAAGCTTTGATTGAGATGCATGGGGGTGATATTTCTGTAGAAAGTCAAGCGAAAGTAGGTAGTAAATTTATTGTGCGTATGCCTTTGAACCTTGATAAAGAAGCTACTGAAACAGAGAGTATTAAGAATGAGTTTCGTATAAATTCTATGAAAGCTGTAGAATATGATATGCTAACTACTAACGAGTTGGTGACATACAAAGATGATGTTACGACAGCGAATAACAAAGAACGGCCTACGATTCTTATAATTGAAGATAATAAAGAATTACGTACACATTTAACTAATGATCTAAGTGAATTTTATCAGGTAAGGCAGGCAGCAAATGGCGAAAAAGGCCTTCGGGCGGCAAAAAAGCATTTTCCAGATGTAATTATAAGTGATGTAATGATGCCAGTAATGGACGGCTTTGAATTATGTAAAAAAATTAAGAGCGAGTTTGAGACTTGTCATATCCCAGTATTACTCTTGACAGCAAAGAGTTTAGATGACGATAGAGTAGAAGGTTATCATAGTGGTGCTGATGCATATTTATCAAAACCTTTTGTGACTAGGGTGCTAATAGCCCGTATTAATAACTTACTTGAAACTAAAAAACGTTTAAGACAGCGATTTTCAGAGATTGGCGGAATTTTTCCGGCAAGTGAGGTGACTACGAATAGTATAGATGAGGTTTTCTTAGATCGAGTTACAAAAACGATTTTGAAAAATGTTGCTGATATGGATTTTAAGCAAGAAGATCTTCTTAAAGAATTAGGGGTCGGACGGTCACAATTATATAGGAAAATAAACTCGTTGACGGGTAATAACCCTAGTCATTACATGCGGACAGTAAGGTTAAGACATGCTGCCGAATTATTAAAAGAGAATAGATATTCCATTAAAGAGATATCATACATGACAGGCTTTAATTCTACAGCTTATTTCAGTAAAACGTTCAGAGAGCTTTTTAATGTAACCCCTACAGAATTTATAGGTAAGCAAGAAGGAGAAGAACTTTAACACCATTGCCCTTCTGGATTGAGGTAAATAAAAAGGCAGCTATAGATTAACTATAACTGCCTTTTAAACTAACTCAAAACAAACATTTTAATAACCAGGATTCTGGTTTATATTATCATTTAAACCTATTTGAGATGTAGGTATTGGAAATAAATAATTATCCCGAGAGAAATTACGGATAGATGATGGTTCTACAACAAGCGTACTTCTTTCACCTACAGCCGTAGTGGCAGTCGCTTCACCAAAACCATAACCTTCAGGACTATATAAATCAGGATTACCTTCGTAAACGGTGCCTTCAATTACAGCGCCAAATTTGGTTTCACCCAATTCTTCTTCTGCAATACCCCATCTTTTTAAATCATTAAACCGGGTTGCGCCTTCTGCATAAAGCTCAATAGTACGCTCTCTTCTAATTTCTGTCTCTAAATCCATATTATTGGCAGCTAAAAAGGAATTAGAGATTGCCGGTAATCCAGCTCTAGCTTTTACCAAGTTGATAGATTCGTTCATTTCAGCATCTGTAAGACTACCGTTTAGCTCGTACAAAGCTTCCGCATACATCAAATAAACTTCAGCCAAGCGAATAAAAGGCATGTCATAAGCTTCAGTTTTTGTTGCTCTGTATGCTTCATCCGTACCCCATTTCCAACTCATGAATTTTGAATTGAAATAGCCGAAATTGTTGGTGCCATTTAATTTTACATCTCCATTTTGAGGTATTTCACCAAGATTTTTATGGTAAGTAAAATAAGCCGTCATTCTGTAATCTCTGTCTTGAAACTCGTCAGGTGTATTTGCATAACCTTGAAATAATGGAGACTGATCTATAGGTAAACCATCGGTACTTAAGAAAAGGTCCATCATTTTTCTACTTGGCTTAACTCTACCTTCATAAACATGACTTAGTAAGTCTCCAGCTTGCCTAAATGTAAAATCGTATTTATTGTAAAAAATAAATTCTTTATTGGTAGCCTTATCTAATCCTGCTGGGTTAGAACCGCCATCTTCTAAATTAAAAAGGAAATTAGAACTTAAGTTATCTAGAACATCGTTGTAGTTCCATAGCTCAAAACCACCTTGGTCCATTATAGTTTTTGAAAGCGTTACAACTTCTTGTAAATAAGGATTTATATTAGAGGCATTAAAGCCCTCACTACCGGCTCCACTACCGACACCATCACCATCTGTAGTAGTGCCTACGTATTTCATCCAAGTAGCCTCATGTAATAAAACATCTGCTTTAAATGCCATAGCGGCCCATTTGCTAATTTTACCTTTGTCTTCAGAGGAAATCTCTTGTTCTGTAGGTAGCCCTGCAATTGCTTCATCTAAATCGGCTAAAATCTGTGCAACAACTTCATATCTGCTATTACGAGGTGCGTTTAGTTCTTCATCACCAACATCTAAAGATCTTGTTACCAAAGTAACACCGCCAAAACGTTGTACTAAATTGAAATATTGATAAGCTCTATGAAATTTAGTGGCTGCAACATAGGCTACAATGCTTTCGTCTCCTTCATAAGCTTCTGCACGTTCTAGTAAAAGATTCATGTCTCTAATAGCTGCATAAGGATCTGAATAGTAATCATCCGATTCTGGTGCTCGAGTATCACCTCTACTATATTCTTGCATACCACTATCTTCGGTATAACCAACTAAATCAGAACCGTGATCGGCATATATACCTTGGTCGAATCTCCAGGTCATTAAGTTTGTGTAAAACCTGTTAGATCCAGTTAAAAAATGATCAGCTTCAGTGTAATAGACTTGGTCTGTAATTTCTGCTGGCGGATCTAAGTCTATAAATTCGTCTTCACATGAGGTGAAGAACACCATTAGGCATGGTACTATTATATATATTATTTTTTTCATCTGTATATTATTTTATGATGTGTTAACTACTTATTATTTGTCTTAAAGAGATACTTTTAAGCCCAATGCCCAAGTACGCATAAATGGATAGGCACTATTATTAGAACTCGCTTGAAATTCAGGGTCATAACCATCTTTTACACTTGTTAACTCAAACAGATCATTTCCTGAAAAATAGATACGTAAGTTATCGATGGGTGTATTTCCTATCTGTAAATCCTTAAAATTATATCCTATAATTAGAGACTTTAATCTCATATATTTATTGTTCTGTAAGATGTGATCTTTACTCCTATAGTTCCATGCAGATAAACCTCTTTGTGTAGTTAACCTTGGAAACTCCGCATTTCTATTATCTTCTGTCCATGTTCTGCCCAACCATGTGTTAGATTGGTTTTGCCATTCCGCTTGAAAAGGTTGTGCAAAATATCCGGTTCTATAAATATTATGATCAAGAGCGCCTTGAAAAAATGCACTGATATCAAAATTCTTATATTTTACATCAAAATTAAATCCGTAAACATAATGTTGTGCAGCATCACCACTATACGTTAAGTCTTCGTTGTCAAGGGTGCCATCTCCGTTAGAATCTATTACTTTCATATCACCTGGACGCAAAGCATCGTTAGAGCTTTGAGAAGGTAAAATTCCACCTTCGTTTAAGCTAGCATAATAAGAGTCAACTTCGGCTTGAGAATCAAAATAACCATCTGTTTCCCATAAGAAGAATGAGTTTATTGGTCTATTTAAAATGTTTCTAGAATCTTCAGCAGCATTAAGGTTTTCAAAAATAGTTTGAGCACCATCATATTCAGTGATTTCGTTTCTAGAATCACTCATATTCGCACTTACTGTAAAATCTACTTCACCTATTTTACCTTGATAACCTAACACGGCTTCCCATCCGTTAGTCTCTAAAGTACCAATATTGGTAAACGGAGTTGAGGTACCCAATACATCTGTTTCAATACCTCTAACCAACATACCAACATTATCTTTTTGATAAAGGTCAAAAGAACCGAATACTTTACTGTTGAACAATCTAAAATCAACGCCGATTTCTTTGTTAACAATTCTTTCCCAAGTAGTGCTGTTACTAAATAAGCTACTTGCTCTAGAGGTTGCTTGTTGTCCTGCATTTGTTACTCCGAATACAGTAGTACCAAAATTAACAGTAGATAAATAACCAAAATCACCAATGCCAGATGTACTACCTAATTCACCATAACCACCTCTTAATTTCAAAAATGTAATAAGGTTACTTTCTTTAAGGAAGTTTTCAGAGCTAATGACCCAACCACCAGAAATACTACCGTAATTTGACCATTTTGAACCTTCAGAAAATCTTGATGAACCATCTCGTCTTCCTTGTACTTCTAATAAGTACTTATTTTTGTAATCATAGTTTATACGACCAATATAACCAAAGAATCCCCAAGAAGTTCCACCGCCAGAAGTTGTTACTAATTGATCCGTGGCTCCTATATTGATATCATAAACCCCGTAATCAACAAAGCCATTTCTTTTAATGTTATATTCGTTGACTTCATTTTTTTCAGCCTCTATTGCTAAAAGTCCAGATAGGTTATGATCGCCAAACTGATTTGAATAATTAAAAGCACCTTTGTAATTCTTATAGGTAATATTACCATCATTTTTATCAGGACCAGTTCCTTCTTGAATAGATGTCGTATTATTTATATTATTTGAAAAACCACCTCCCCAACTATACAGTGGTACCGATACATTGTATGTTTGATATTCACTATTTTGTCGACTAATAGCGTAAGAACCACTAAAATCTAAATGGTCGGTTAATTTATATGTCGCTAAGGCAGATATTTTAAACTGTTCAACGGTTTTATTCTCACGGCCACCATCTATTACTTGTGCAACACCATTTCTGTCACCTGTAATAAGGTCACCTCCAAAGTTTGCATAGTATTGTCCGTCTGCATTATAGGTTGGAAAAAGAGGAGCATCCCATGTTGCTGCTTCTCTACCTAAACCTCCAGAGGGTCCTGAAAAGTTATTATTATAATATGTAACATTTGTATTTATATTTAGTCTATCGCTAATATCTACACCATAGTTCATGGAAAAATTATATCTATCAGAACTATCATCTGCAACCTTTAGTCCACCAACATTGTTATCATACCCTGCAGAAATACGGAAATTACTTTTTTCTGTACCTCCAGATAAACTAATATTATGTTGGCTAGAATAAGAATTACCGAACATTTCATCAAATCTTGGCGCATTACCCAACCAAATGTTTCCATTTATAGGTAAATCATAATAGCCTTCATCACCAGAAGCAATTCGATCTACAGTTTCAAGATTGTTCCAAAAGAAATATCTAGGTGGTTTTCCAGAAGCTATATCTTCACGAGCTGCTGCAGCATATAATTGACCATATTGTGACATTGTAGGTGTCGGTGGGCGTATACCTATAGTACCAACTCTGGAAACGGTACTGATGTCTATTGAAATCTTTCCTTTTCCTTTTTTTGTTGTAACTAAAATGACACCACCAGCTGCACGCGAACCATATACAGATGCAGACCCACCTTTTAATACGCTTATGCTTTCAATATCATTTGGATTCATGTCATTAAATGATGAAGAATTTATTGAAGGGATACCATCAATAACAATTAGAGGTTCTATACCATTAATTGAAGAAGCTCCTCTAATAAGGAAATTAACATCTTCATCACCAGGTCTTGATGAGGTACGGGTGACTACCAAACCAGGAGTTCTACCTTGAAGTGCTAATGCAGGACTACCTACGGCCAAATCTTCAAAAGCCTCTGCCTTAACTTGTTCTACGGCACCTGTTAGAGTTTCTTTTCTGGCAGTACCATACCCTACAACTACTACTTCTTCTAAGGCAGTTGTATCAGGTTCTAATGTTATATTAATAACACTGTTTGTACCTATAGGCAGTTCCTGTTTTGTAAAACCTATATAAGAAAATACAAGAACACTATTCGATGATGGTACTGATATTGAATAATTACCATCAAAATCTGTTTGGGCTCCTATAGTAGTTCCCTTTACAATAATAGTAACACCTGGTAGCCCCATGCCGTCATCACTACTAATTACTGAACCTGTAATTGTAGATTGTTGTTTCACTTTTAAAAGAGGTGCTTCACTTTTAAGTGATGTGCTGGTCGTGATTGCATATGCCTGATCTGCAAACAAAATTGCAAACCCTACCAATAAAGGTATCATGGTCCGCAATTTCCATTTAGATAGTTTGTTTAGTTTAATCATAAGATTGTTAATTTAATTAGTTAATTGATGTTGATTAATGAGTTTCCTGATACATAAAATATCATGTTGTTAATTGTTAAGCCAATGTTAATTATAATTGACACAATCGATTATAAATTATTACTCAATGGTTATAAATTATATTTCTTTTTGCTATTACTAGCGGTAAATTCATTTATTGAACCCCTTTTTTTTAGTTGATAGGTACTTTTTTAACATTAATTTGACGAGTCTTTAATTTTATAGTATCAGCTATATTATTTAATATATTTTCTATTCCTATTATATGATTACCTATTTAGTTTTATTAGATATGGCGTTTAATAATCTGTTATTAAGGGTTTTATATATTATTCATTAGTGTTGTTATAATATGCGTTCACCTGAATAGAGTTTGTATCCTTACTAAAATGAATATCCTCAGTATTAACCTTCATACCAGTGAAAGCTAAATTTTTAATTTATGTGGTTCAGATTTGATTTTTTAAGGAAAAAGGAGGCGGTATCATTGTAAACCAAATATTCGTGTTAATTTTTAGTTGATTTGGACACTATTTTATAGTGTTTGAATGATAGTTTATCTCCTTCAAAAGACATTCTTAATAAACTTGTTTGACAGTAATTCATCAGCAATTTCATCAGTGAAATTTTCCTTTCCAAATCATTTTACTGAATTAAACATTTACAAACTATGGCATCAACTTGCCTAATTATTAAGAAAAATATGAATCGATTATTCCTATTACTATTCGCTGTAGCATTAACTAATTGTACCGATAATAAAGAGGAGAGTACAGTTAATATCGAAAAGATATTATCGCAAAACGTAGAAAAAACCAAAGAGACGCTAAAGGAATTAACACCAGACCAAGGGTTTGCAAGAAATATTCCTAAGGAGCAAACTAATTGGGAATTGGTAGGTGTAAAAGATTGGTGCAGTGGTTTTTGGCCTGGCGTTATCTGGTATGGATATGAAGCTTCAGGTGATGAACAGCTTAGATTACAGGCAGAAAAATTTACAGAGCCTCTGAAAGGCATAGCTTATAGTCCGGCAGAAAACCATGACATTGGTTTTATGCTATATACCAGTTTTGGTAATGGGTATAGGTTAACCAAGAATGAAGAATATAAGAATGTTCTATTGGCAGCTGCAGACACTTTAGCTACTCTTTATAATCCTAAAGTAGGTTCTATATTATCATGGCCATCACAAACCCAGTTTAGACATAATACTATAATAGATAATATGATGAACCTAGAACTTTTGTTTTGGGCAGCAAAAAATGGCGGTAAAAAAGAATTATATGATATAGCAGAAAGCCATGCCTTGGTAACTATGAAATATTTAGTTAGAAAAGATAGTGCTATATATCATGTAGGTTCTTTTGATGAAACTACGGGCGAATTTTTAAAAGGGCAAACGCATCAAGGGTATGCAGATGAATCTATGTGGGCTAGGGGTCAAGCGTGGGGTATATATGGTTTTAGTGTTGCTTATAGGGAAACTCATAGAAAGGAGTTTTTAGATACGGCCATAAAAGTTTCTGAACATTATTTAAATAGACTGCCAGAAGATGGTATTCCATATTGGGATTTTGATGATGTAAATATTCCTAATGTTCCAAAAGATGCTTCTGCAGCTGCTATAGCCGCGTGTGGATTGTTAGAATTATCGAAGTATGTAGCAAGCGAAGAACAATCTAAAAAATACATGAAGGCTGCAAGAAGAATGATAAATTTATTATCAGAGGCACCATATTATAGTGGAGATACCAATCAGGCACTTTTACTACATTCAACAGGGCATTTACCTCATGAATCAGAAATTGATATACCTATTATATATGCTGATTATTATTATATGGAAGCATTATTAAGATTACAGAAAATGGATGAAGAAAATTCATCTGAATTAACTAAATCTTAAATTAAAATTTTAAGATTACGTTTCTAAAATACTTTGAGTTTTATAGTGATGTTTTGCCTACAAAACACTGTAGGTCAATATATTATTAATGATAATAGGCTCCGATGTTTTAAGGCATTTTTAACTCAAACAAGATCAACTTAAACATGAATAAAAAAATACTTTTATGGTCTATAACCGCTGCATTAGCAGGATTTCTATTTGGTTTTGATGTAGTCGTTATTTCGGGCGCTGATAAGAAATTACAAGAATTATGGCTATCATCAGATTCTTTTCATGGTTGGGTGGTTATGGGTATGGCGCTATGGGGTACGGTAGTTGGTGCTATCTTTGGAGGTAAGCCTACCAATACTTATGGTAGAAAAAATACCTTAATAGCTATTGGAGTGCTATTCGCATTTTCAGCCATAGGTTCGGCATTGGCGAACGACCCTTATATTTTTGCACTTTTTAGATTTATTGGTGGTATAGGGGTAGGAGCTTCTACCATTGCGGCACCCGCTTATATTTCTGAAATTTCACCAGCGAACGAACGAGGAAAGTTAGTGGCTATGTATCAATTCAATATCGTTTTTGGTATTTTAATAGCATTTCTATCTAATTATTTATTGAGTGGTAGTGGTGAAAACGATTGGCGCTGGATGTTGGGTGTGGAAGCGATACCTGCTGTATTATATATACTTTTCGCGTTAAAGATACCCAAAAGTCCAAGATGGTTATTGTCAAAAAATAGAATAGAAGAAGCTAAGAAAGTATTGGCAATAATAAACCCGGATATTGATGTTGAACAACAGCTTAAAGCTATTGACGGAGGAGATAAAAAACCAGATACATCAGAAACCATTTTCATCAAAAAATACCGTTTTCCGCTAACTTTAGCCTTTTTAATTGCTTTTTTTAATCAATTTTCAGGAATAAACGCCTTTTTGTATTATGCACCAAGAATTTTTGAAGAAGCAGGATTGGGGGAAAGTACGGCACTTTTAAGTAGTATTGGAATTGGAGTTACAAATTTAGTTTTTACACTTTTAGGAGTCTTTTTAATAGATAAATTAGGGAGAAAAACCCTAATGTATTTTGGGTCTGTTGGCTACATTATTTCATTGAGTTTGGTTGCAACGGCTTTCTTTCTAAATTGGACAGGTATGGCAGTTCCCATTTTTTTATTCCTTTTTATAGCAGCTCATGCCATTGGTCAAGGGGCTGTAATCTGGGTATTTATCTCTGAAATATTCCCTAATCACTTAAGGGCATCGGGTCAATCATTCGGTAGTACAACGCATTGGATATTAGCGGCTTTAATTCCGTCATTAATTCCTTATTTATTTAGTCACCCCACAATAGGGGCAGGAGTGGTATTTCTCTTTTTTGCTGCAATGATGGTTTTGCAATTACTTTTTGTAGCTTTTATGATGCCGGAAACAAAAGGCAAAACTCTTGAAGAGTTAGAGGAATTAATGTTGAATAATAAATAATTATAATATGAGTAAGAAAGTATTGAGCTTAATATTTCTATTTTTTCATGTCACCATTTTTGTTTTCGCAGGAGATGTAGATACACTAATTGTGCATAGTAATGCAATGAATAAGGACATTAAAAATGTAGTTATTACGCCAGAAGGGTATGCAAAAAAAGATAGCGCCTATTCAGTTGTTTATTTATTGCATGGTGCAGGTGGAGATTATAAAACGTGGTTAAAAGTAGCACCTAAATTAAAGGAATACTCAGATTTTTATAATGTTATAATTGTATGTCCTGATGGTGAAAGAACGAGTTGGTACTTAGATAGCCCAATAGACTCTACTTATAAGTATGAAACTTATGTTTCAAAAGAACTCATTGCCACTGTCGATAAAAAGTATAATACCGTTAAAGAGGCAAAAGGTAGAGCAATTTCTGGTTTAAGCATGGGTGGGCATGGTGCATTATACTTGGCTTTTAGACATACGGATATTTGGGGTGCTGCGGCTAGTATGAGCGGAGGTGTTGATTTAAGACCGTATGGTTTACGATGGGAAATACAAAAACGTTTGGGAAGTATAACTGAGCATCCAGAGTATTGGGAGGAAAATAGTGTCATCAATTTAATACATCTAATTAGCGATAAAAAGTTAACCTTTCAGATAGATTGCGGAACAGAAGATTTCTTCTATCCGGATAATAAGAGATTGCATGAGAAATTAATAGAAAGAAAAATTCCGCATGATTACACGGAAAGACCTGGTAAGCATAATACCGATTATTGGAGAAATTCTATTAAGTATCAATTGTTGTTTTTTAATGATTTCTTCAACAAATCAGAATAATAGGAATAGTGAATTTACAATCTCAAATATTGAAAAACAAAAGATTTTATCTATTGTTATTGGTTACAATAATTAGCGGTTCAACAGTTCTTGCTCAAGAGACAATACACCCTAGAATTTATATAACAGACCAGAAAAAAGCGTCCTTCTTAGAATCCATTGAAGCTGTAGAATGGAAAAAGGAATTGATAGAGGAGAAAAAAGAACGATTACAAAAGTATATTCAGCTGTGGCAAAAAAATCCTGAATGGTTGGTTTCTAGATTACAAATGAATTGGAAGACCAAGCATGATAAAGTCTTTTTAAAAGAAGGAGATTTTTCGCATTCAGAAGGTAGTGCTCCTGTACCCACGGTTCGTTTTTCAGGAACAAGAGATTGGGCTACAGAATATAAAACACCTTCTTTAGAAACCGTTGAGCCTTATTTAGATGACCCTAGAGGTTTATATTTAGAGCACAAAAAAACAGGTAAAAAAGAATGGGTTCATCCAAAAGAAGCAGGTCATACAATAGAAGGTATTAATCGTAAGGTTATGGCACTGGTAGAAGATGCCGCGTTTCTATATTGGGTTACTGGCGATAAGGTTTATGCAGATTTTGCTACACCTGTTTATATGACCTATGTAGAAGGAATGTATCATAGAAATGCACCAATAGATTTAAGTAATTCAAATCAACAGTATATTTCTGGCTTAGCAACTTTTGAGGTAATCCATGAAAAAGTATTGGTCAATCTAGTAACAACCTATGACTTTTTATATGACCATTTTAAGGATAATAAACTAGATATATCCCAAAGTGAAGCTGTGTTTCAAAAATGGGGAGATCAAATTATAAAAAACGGCATACCTAATAATAATTGGAATTTTTTTCAAGCAAGGTTTCTTACCTACGTAGCACTGGTCTTAGAGCCAAATAAAAACTATAAAAACGGAAAGGGCAGAGAATATTTTTTAGATCATACGTTTAATACATCAACTGATAGACAAACCTCTCTTAAAGAATCTTTATTGGTATATGATCAAGCAAACGGAATATGGCCAGAATCTGCTTCATATTCGGTTCATGTTATTACCACTCTTTTAAATATCATTACCCTTTTAGATAATGCTACCAATATCAATGAACTATCAAATTTTCCTGTAGTTGAGAAAGCAGCCTTATCATCATTTCAATATCTTTTTCCGTCAGGATATACCATAGGTTTCGGCGATTCGAACCACAAAAAACTGCCAGCAGAAAACTTTGAATTATTGATTACCAATTACAATAAATACAGTCAGAAAGATAAATTACAAGTTATATCTAGTTTGCTAAATGAAATGATCGCAGATGGGGATTATGAAAGAAAGGCAAAAGACCTTTTTCAATTATTCTTCTATGTTGATTCTCTAGACGTCGATAAGGCTAATAATGAGTCAGAAATACAATTGACAACACCTACATTTTACGCTCCAAACGTTAGTTGGTTTAACCAAAGATTGGGTAGTGGTGAAAATGCTATGATGGTGGCTACAACCGGCTCTTACGGTAACCATACACATGCAAATGGAGTGTCAATTGAATTATATGCAAATGGCTATGTTCTAGGTCCAGATATGGGTAAGGGTTCTAGTTATTGGCATGATGATCATAGGCAATACTATTCTAGAATGCCTGCCCATAATACGGTAGTAGTAGATGGTATTTCAGATTATGAAGCTATGCGCAGTTATCATGCATTTAGTTTGGAAAATAGTTTTCCATTATCAGGTGAATCTTCTACTTTCGAGAAAGTTACTTTTTCAAATGTTTCATTTTTAGAACCTAAAACAAAAGCCAAGCAACAACGGTTTACATCTACTATTTTAGGACCGTCTGGTCAAGGTTATGTATTGGATATTTTTAGGTCTAAAAAACAAAATGAAGGAGTACAGCGACATGACTATTTTTACCATAATCTTGGTACAGAGCTAACATTAGAAATCAATCAAAACACTTTAGCTTTAGAAAGCACTAATGATTTAGGCAGTCATCAGGGAGACTTAACAGCTTATGATTACTTAAAGGAAAAAAAGAAGGTTGAAACAACAAAAGATTTCACTGCAAATTTCAACTTTAATAATGGAGAAACTTCTGCAAACCTAATGGAAGTTTGGGTTAAGGGTAGTGCTGATCAATCGGTGTATACAGCAATGGCACCAAAATCTAAAGCTATTACCAGTGGTACGGCACCAAATTTTTTGGTAGATAAACCTTTACCAACTTTAATTGTGCAACGTAATGCAGAAGCATGGAAAAATCCATTTGCGATGGTGTATAATCCTACTCCAAAAGACGGGTCTAACCCAATATTCAATGTTCAGTTTTCAAAATCGGAACAAAATGCAAGCACACAATTTGTAGAGGTAACATTTGCAGATGGTGTTACTAAAGATAGGTTTGCTGTAAACGATTCTGATGGAGCTATTTTACAGGAAGACGGCTTATATCAAAATGGATTTTTGTCTATTGTAAGAAATAAAAAGAATAATCCTTCTTTCATTTTTCTATCGGGTATGTACAAATTTGAACAGGACAATTGGGGTGTTTTGGCATCAGGTGAACCGGTTACGGTCTCATTTGAAATTACCAAAGAAGAAATCACAATACAAAACAACAACCCTATAGTTTTCAATATACCACAACCAGAAGTAGGCAAAGAAGCCATATTATTCGTCTATGAAGGTGAAAAATTAATTGACACTAGAAAAGGCTTGAAAAGTTGGACAAATGATAAGCAATTAGAATTTAGATTATCTAAAGGTTATACAAAAGCAATAGTTAAAATTAGAGACATTAAAAATGAAGAATAGAAAACAAAACTATTTCACAAAGTGGAACATGTTCTTATTGGTTATGTTTCTATGCGTCTCTGTATATGGGCAAAAAAAGTTTAGCAGCATTATTCCAGGAAAAGAGGTAAAGGAACTAATCTATAAGATTGTTGATGCCGATACCCTAAAAATGGAACTTTATTTTCCTGACAATTTAAAGAAGAACAAAAAGTACCCAACAATTGTTTTTTACTACGGTGGTGGATGGAACGGCGGTACAGTTGACCAATTTAGAGATCAAGCAGGGTATTTTGCATCTCGTGGTATGGTTACCGTATTAGTAGATTATAGGGTAAAAAGTAGACATGGTTCTACACCATATGAATCTGTGAAAGATGCTAAATCGGCTATAAGATATTTAAAAGCACATGCAAAAGAATTACATATAGATAAAAAGAAAATGGTAGCCTCAGGTGGATCTGCAGGTGGTCATTTAGCTGCGGCGGTAGCATTATTGCCAGGTGTTAATGAAAGTACAGACGATGTTTCGATCAACACAAAGGTAAGCGCCTTGGTATTGTATAATTCTGTAGTTGATAATGGTCCTGGACCTGGTGGATTTCAACACGAAAGAATGGGCGAAGCGTACTTGACCATTTCTCCCATTCATAATATTAAGAAAGGAGCACCGCCAACAATGTTTATTCTGGGCGATAAAGACCATTTAATTCCGGTTTCTGTAGCGGATGATTATAAGGCAAGAATGGATGCCGTTGGTAGTAGATGTGAAGTGCTAATTTATGAGGGTCAAGGTCATGGCTTTTTTAATATAAGGGTAGACACAGATGAGTATTATATGATAACAACACGTGAGGTTGATAAATTTTTATCATCACTGGGTTATATAAAAGGTGAACCCACTTTATAATAGGGCATATTTATGAATAAATGTATACTCATTTCGTTAATGATGTTTCTGATGTTTTCAGGTGTATCGGAAAATAAGTCAATGGCACTATTTGTAAATCCGGCGTGATAGTTCTTGGGATTTGGAACAAAAGTCCGGCAGTGGAAAACAACGGATTAAAAAAAGGTGTTGTAATACCTATGGCAGCGGCAGGTCACTTAAAAATGTAAATTACTTTTTTATCATCGACCAAAATCTTCAAAAAGAAGAAAAACCAGAAGTAGTGGTAATGCGCAATCAAGTTGAGAAAATACTATCTATTAAAACAAAATATAAATCAAGCTAAGTAAATAACAACGAAATGAATAAACTAACAAAAACACTATCAGTACTTGTGCTAATTGCAAGTTTGAATATGGGGTGTGCCCAAACTAAGAAAGCGGTACAATTATCAGATGATGATCGAATGGAGTGGTGGCGCGATGCCAAATTCGGTATGTTCATTCACTGGGGTGTATACTCTATAATAGGCGGAGAAAGAGGAGAAAAAATAGCTGGCGGTGGTGCAGAATGGGCAATGGATAAATTGGATTATACCATTGAGGATTACGAGAAGTTTCCGGCAATGTTCAATCCAGAATTATTCAATGCAGATGACTGGGTGAAGATGGCTAAAGATGCAGGTATGAAATATATTGTAATAACATCAAAACACCATGATGGTTTTGCCCTTTGGGATTCACAAGTATCAGATTATGATATTATGGATGCCGCTCCTTTCAAACGTGATATTATTAGAGAATTAGCGGAAGCTTCAAGAAAGCAAGGAATAAAATTTGGAGTTTATCACTCCATTGTAGATTGGCATCATCCACAGGCACAGGGTAATTTATTCCCTAATTATAATGCAGGTCAAAAAGACCAAAGTGTAGTAAATCCTGAATTTCCTCAATATTATAAAAACTATCTAAAACCACAGGTTAAAGAGTTATTGACCAATTACGGAGATATTGATGTTGTTTGGTTCGATGGGGATTGGATTGCCGATTATACATCAGAAATGGGTAAGGAAATGTATAGTTTCATTAGAGAAATGCAACCTAATACTATTATAAATAACCGTGTGGATAAAGGAAGAAAAGGAATGGAAGGCATGGATATGGAAGGGAATTTTGCCGGTGATTTTGGTACACCAGAGCAAGAAATACCTGCAACTGGTATAGCCGAAGATTGGGAGGCATGTATGACCATGAACGGTACTTGGGGTTATAAGCCAGACGACACTAAATGGAAAAGCAGCGAAGACTTAATACAAAAGCTAGTGGATATCGTTTCTAAAGGAGGAAACTTTTTATTGAATATTGGTCCAGATGGTTTTGGTAGATTTCCGGCACAAAGTATAAGAAGATTAAAGGCGATAGGTGAGTGGACCGATGTTAATGGCGAGTCAGTTTATGGCGCTAAAGCAAGTCCGTTCGATATGCCAGAATGGGGTAGATATACGACCAAAGACGGAGTTATTTATGCCCATGTTTTTGACTGGCCAGAAGATGGGAAATTAAAGCTTCACAAAGATTTAAAAGTAAAAAAAGCAACTTTATTAGCAAATTCTAATACAGAATTAAAAGTATTAGCAACCTCTAGAGAGGTATTAATAGATGTGCCGATGCAAGCTCCAGATGCTACTGTTTCTGTTGTTAAAATAGAATTGGCTAAATAGAGCGTTTTCTAGGTAAATTAATGTGATTGTATAAGTCTTAAAAACATTGTGGTAACCTTTCGGCGAACCATAATGTTTTTTTGATAGTGAAACAATTTGAAAATATTGAAAATATTGAAAATGAAAATAGTGAACAAATTAATACTGATTATAGCATTTGCAATAGTAAACCTAAGTACTATTTATTCTCAGGAAAATATAGAAGCCCAAAAGTCAGACAATGAAAAGCTCACCGAATGGAAAAAGGTAAATGAAGAAGCTTTTAATGATACTTTAGAGAATCCATTTGAAAAACCCAATTGGGGTATATATACCAAAAAGGATGATATTGTATATGCCCATGTGTATGATTGGCCATCTGATGGAAAGCTGATTATCGATAGGGATATGAAAGTAAGAACAGCTTACTTAGATTATGGGGAGAAAAAATTAAAAACGCAATTAACCGATGGTAATTTAATTGTTTTTTTACCTAATGAAGCGCCAAATGAAATCGCCACTATTGTGAAAATTGTATTAACACCTACTGAAGATTGGGCAAACCTAAACCGTTATAGGCAGGCAAATACCCAATTAAAAGCTCCTGCCAAAAAAGAACAAAGAGTAGTGTTTATAGGTAATTCTATAACAGACAATTGGACTAGAGATCACGGTCAATTTTTTGAAGCTAATCCATCTTATGTAAATAGAGGTATTAGTGGTCAAACAAGTGCACAAATGCTTTTAAGGTTTAGACCAGATGTTATCGAGTTAAAGCCAAAAGTAGTAGTTATCTCAGCCGGTACAAATGATATTGCCGGTAATAGAGGAGCTATAGGCATTAAGCGCATTGCTGGAAATATTTTTTCAATGGTAGAGTTAGCCAAGGCAAATAAGATAAAAGTTGTTTTAGCTTCTGTATTACCAGCGTCAAGCTATTCTTGGAGTCCTTCTGTAGAACCAGCAGATAAAATTATTGAATTAAATAAACTCATTAAAGTATATGCTAGTGAAAATAATGTCCTTTATCTAGATTATTATACGCCTATGGTTAATAAAGAAAAAGGGTTGAAAAAAGAATTAGGCAGAGACACGGTTCACCCCAATGAGCGAGGATACTTGTTAATGGAACCATTGGTAAAAGAAGCTATCACTAAAGCCCTAAAGAAAAAATAATAGTAATAGGGTATAAAAACAATTGAGGTATACAACTTACTGAAAATGATAAATGAGCAGCAATGGTATATAAAATGAGTGTTTTAATGCTATATACTTGGTATTGGAACATAATTTATACGAGCTGCACACTATATTATATCCTATTTAGCCAAGAACCGATAACATTGTAATGCGATTGATTCTTGGCTTTTTTATTAAAACCATCGACAATATTATAGTTTGTCTTCTTAGACATGGGACAATACTTAATTCTATATGATGAAAAAAACACTTCAATTTATATATTGCTTTATGGCGATACTTGTTCTCAACCAAAATATTATAGGGCAAACTTCTTCTGCATATTTAGATATGTCGATTTATCTAAAACTTGCAGATAGCGATACCATCTACCCATCTTCTGAACAAATAGAAATGCTTAAAAAGGTGATGCCTAAAGAAGCATTTCAACCCGCTCCCAAGATTTCAGATAGAGCGTATTGGAACAATATTGGGCAAACCAAATCAGGAAAGGATTATCTGATAAAAGCGAATGCGTTATTGGATAAAAAACCAGAAGTTCCTATTTCAGATAGCATTTATAGATTAGCGAATAGGGAAGGTAATAGAGGTATTTATAAACCACGGTATTACAGGACTATGGATCGTTTAGAACATTTTATTTTAGCAGAATGTTTGGAGGGCCAAGGGAGGTTTTTAACTCAAATAGAAACCTATAGCAATGCCATATTGAACATGAAGTCGTGGTTACATCCAAATCACGATGATGAAAATAATGGTGTGTTAGAAGGTAGGCGAGTTTCAATAGATTTAGGGGCACGTAAGTTTGGGTCTGTATTGGCATTGGCTAATTATCTATTAGAAGATAAATTACCAAAGGAATTAAAGGAAGAAATTAACGGGCAACTTCAAAAACGAATTACAGATTCCTATTTACATAGTACAAAATATTTAGACGAGAATAACAAATGGATTAAAAGTACCAGTAACTGGAACTCTGTTTGTACCAGTGGAGCCATTTTAGCGACCATAACAAACTCTAAAAGTTATGATGATAGACTTGCAGTAGTTGGTTCCGCTTTAAATAGTATGAATCATTACTTAAGTGGGTTTGGAGAAGATGGGTACTGTTCAGAAGGTTTAGGGTATTGGGGATATGGCTTTGGTCATTATTTGTATTTGGCTCAAATTTTATACGATTATACAGAAGGAAGAATTGATTTGTTCGCATTCAATAATGCGGAGAAAATGAAGAATGTGGGGAACTTTCCTCAAAGCTTTGAAATTCAGAACGGAACCTGTGCGCCTTTTGCTGATGGGGTTTCTTCAATCTCAAGTAAAGGGAGCAACTTTGCCAATGTTTTATCTGCAAATTACTACGGAGCTATGATGCCCACTGAAATTAGAATGGAGGAAGCTGCTGAACAATTAATAGCTTGGCAACATCCTAAAATGTTTGAAGTCAGCAATAATAGTATGATTTCCGAAATGCCTGATCATACCTATTTTAATGAATTTGGTATGGTGATATCCAGAGGAAAACAAGAAACACCATTCTCCATAGCAGTAAAGGCTGGTCATAACGCAGAGAACCATAATCATAGTGATGTAGGTACTTATGAAATTTTCTTAAATACCGATATGATAACCGGTGATATAGGAGCGCCATCTTACAGAGCGGGCGCATTTTCACCAGATAATAAAGCCAGAAGTTCATGGGGTCATCCTGTGCCAATGATTAATGATAAATTACAATCTAATGGTATTGAGTTTAAAGGCACCATTACCGAAACGGAATTTACAGAGCATAAGGACAAGGTGGTAATGAATATTTTACCAGCTTACGAATTATCTATGCTACAGACTTTGACCAGAACCATAACAAATGATAAATCTGGTTTGGGTAGTATCACAATTGAAGATCAGTTTATTGCAACGGAACCAGTTAGTTTTGGTTCCTCTATAATGACACTGAACACTTATGAAGTTATAGATGATACTACTGTTATTCTAAAATCTGAGAATCGCAAAGTAGAAGCAGAAATTAAGAGTGAAGGTTTTACTTTTAAAATAAAGGATGAAGTTGTTCCTGTTAAGCATTTAAGGGAAGGCGCACCTGCTTATAGAATAGGAATTGATGCTGATAAACAAATTAAAAAAGGGAAGTTAACGATTACGTATACACCATTATAAATGATTAAAAATATACACCTAGAGACTAAGATGGTTACAAGAACTAACATTAATTCAGGGATTATTACTAGAACATTCAGTTTTGTAGTTTTTTTCTGTTTGTTTACTATTAATATGTTCGCTCAAAACACTTCAGAAATACCATTGCCAGAAAATTTGGAGCAAGGATATCCGAGGATATATATCACCAATTCAGAAAAAAAGGATTTACAGAAAACCATAAAAAAAGAAGCTTGGGCAAAAGAAGTTTTAGAAGGTCTTCATGACAAAGTTGATAATCATGTGGAACGCCACGTTTCAGATTCTGAATGGATGGTTTCCCGTTTACAGATGTATTGGAAAACCAAAGCAACAAATGTATATGTAAATGGTGTGGATTATTCCCATGCAGATGGAGAAGCACCTGTACCTACTGTTAGGTTTACAGGTTCGCGTAATTCTGCTACACCTTACGGTAAACCTAAATTAGAAGATATAAAACCCTATATGGATGACCCTAGAGGATTGTATTTGCCGAATAAAACAAAAGAAGGGCATCCATTCGAGTGGGCAGAGCCTTCTAAAACGGGAAATATAATTGTTTCTATTAATGAAGATATAATTGGTCTTGCTAGAGATGCGGCATTTCTGTACTGGTTAGAAAATGATGAACGTTTTTCGAAATTCGCATATGATATTTTCCACACCTATATGGAGGGTATGTCTTACCGTAGCGAACCTATAGATTTATTGAATGGTCATATACAAACCCTTGTAGGTTTCACACATTTTCAAGTGATACATGAAAGAGCTTTAAGAGAGGTATCCATTTTGTATGATTTTTTACATGGATATATAGAAGCAAATCATCCGGAAAATATAGCGATGTATGATAAGACCATTAAAAGATGGACAGATCAAGTGATTAAAAACGGAGTGCCTCAAAACAATTGGAACCTTCATCAAGCAAACATCATATTAAAAGCGGCAATGGTCTTGCAAGACGATGAAAATTATGAAGATAAAAAAGGACGCGAGTATTACATCAATTACATATTAAACGTTACCTCGGCAAGGCAATGGTCGTTATCTAAGTTTATAGATTACGGTTATGATAAAAGCAATGGGGTTTGGAATGAATGCCCAAGCTATTCCCTTGGTGTAACTAGTAGTCTTACCCATTTCATTAGAGACTTTGACAATACTTTTGATCACAACATTCTGCCGTACACTCCAGTGATGAGCAAGGCTGTGAAAATGATGCCACAGTACCTGTTTCCTAATAATCAAATAGTTGCATTTGGCGATTCTTACTATGGACCAATAAGTACAGAAGCAATAGGAGATATGATCAGGATTGCTCAAAAGAATGGGGACGATGATTTAGAAAATGAATTTACCGGCTTATACCGCTTATTTGCAGATGATGCAGTACAGTCGGGGAAAGATAGAGGTACAAAGTCAAAGAGTATCTCTTCTTTTTTCGCAAGCAAACCGTTGGAATTGAATCAAAAATATAAAAAGCATGAACTAAAGGATTACATCACACAAACCTTTAATGCCCCAAATGTAAGTTGGCATGTACAGCGTATGGGAACCGGTAAAGATGGTATGATGGTCTCTTTAAACGGCTCTTTAGGTAACCATATGCATGCCAATGGTATAAATATGGAATTGTACGGAAAAGGCTTTGTTCAAGGTGCAGACCCAGGTAAGGGCGCCAATTATCTTGAGCCAATTTATTTGGAATACTACTCTCAGTTTCCTGCACATAATACAGTTATGGTAGATGGAGCTTCATCGTACACCGAAATGTTGAGTTACCATGCTTTTGATGTTTTGGACGAATACCCTAAATCAGAACAGAAAGAAGGTTTTTATTCAGATATCACCTATTCAGATGTTTACTTTTTGGAACCGGAAACCCGTAGTGATCAATCTCGTTTAGTAAGTATCGTAAAAACAGGTGAAACAACAGGGTACTATATAGATGTTTTCCGCTCGAAGAAACAACGAGCAGGAGATAAATTTCATGATTATTACTATCATAATTTAGGTCAAACTATGAGTATAATGAATACCGATGGTAAACCGTTAAAATTAATGCCTAGTGAAGAAATGGCATTTGCAGGTGGTCATCTATATGCATTGGATTATATGTGGGATAAAAAATCGGTTAAGTTAGAAGAGGACTACCAAGCAGAATGGAAGATTGATATGCCCGAAGGGGAAGATGATGTATTTATGAATCTATGGATGAAGGGCACTGAGGGGCGTGAGGTTTTTTCCATAAAATCACCACCTAACAAAGCATTTAGAGGAAACCATGGTATACCATACAAAGTTGATAAGGAGCCTTATTTAACCTTCGCGGCAAGACAGCACGGAGCTGCATGGGAAAAACCTTTTGTATCGGTTTACGAACCCTTCACTTCCGCAGAAGGAAAAAGTATAGCAGCTATTTCAAGCTTTGATGACAACAACGGTAATACTGAATTTGTTGGGCTAAACATTACACATAAGTCAGGTCGTGAAGATTTCGTTTTTTCATCGGCTAATCATCAAAAAGTAAACTATAAAGAGATGTCTAGCGATGCTACTTATACGCTAGTTGCCAATGAAAAGAACGGAGATTGGGTGATATTTATAGGAAATGGTAAGGAAGTTTCTGCTAAAGGATTTAGTGTTTCGGCTAATGAATTAGGGAATATAGTACTAAAGGAAAAAAATGGCGAATTATGGTTACATAACGAGGTTGCGGTGACCATAACCCAGAATAATAAAGAACAAGAATTTAAAGTAGGTGATCTAAGGATAATTTCAATAAACTAAATCATGAGAAAAAAAAACATATTTCTAGGTAGTTTGATAGTGTTAGCATTATTTAGTTGCAAACAGGATAAGAAAATAGAAGAACCAAAAGAACAAAAGCGTCCCAACTTTTTATTTGTATTAGTTGATGACCAATCGCCGTTCGACTTCAAATTTTATGATTCCACTTCAACCTTAGATGCACCAACAATTGCCAAGTTGGCTAATGATGGTATGGTAGTAGAAAGCGCAAGACATATGGGAGCTATGGTGGGTGCGGTCTGTACACCGTCTAGGCATATGATTATGAGTGGCAGAACGGTTTGGAGCTTACCATCTATGCAAGGTTATGTGAACCCTACGGCACCAGAAAACTTAGAAGATAATACTATAGGCGCTGTCTTTAATAGGGCAGGGTATAATACCATGCGTACGTGTAAGGTTGGTAATTCGTATCCTGCAGCAAATAAACAGTTTACAGTTGTTAAAGATGCTACAAAAAGGGGCGGAACAGAAGAATCAGGTAGCGCATGGCATGCAGAACAAGTGCTTTCTTATTTAGATGATAGAAGTGCTGTCAAAGAAGAAAATCCGTTCTTTATTTACTTCGGATTTTCTCATCCGCATGATATTAGAAACGGTACTCCAGAATTATTGGAGAAATATGGAGCAACAAACCATACCGATAAATATAGTCTTCCGCCAGCTAATGAAAAGCAACCGCCATTACCGGATAATTATTTAAATAAACACCCTTTTCATCATGGTCACTTAGAATTACGTGATGAAGAAAATGTAAGTGGAGTCTGGAAAAATAGAGATGAAAATACGGTAAGAAACGAGTTAGGCAGAGAGTATGCCTGTTCAGAAAATATAGATACTCAGCTAAACAAAGTTTTGAGTAAGCTAGAGGCAATGGGCGAATTGGATAATACTTATGTTATTTATACATCTGATCACGGTATTGCTGTAGGACGCCACGGCTTAATGGGCAAGCAGAATTTGTACGAGCATTCATGGAGAGTACCATTAATAGTTAAAGGTCCGGGAATAAAAGCAAATCAGCGTGTAAAAGGAAATATTTACTTGTCTGATGTATTACCTACACTTTGTGATCTTGCTGGTATAGAGATTCCTGAAACTGTGCAGGGCAAAAGCTTTAAGCCTGTGTTAATGGGTGAACAAGAAAGTTTGAGAGAGGTAATGTATGGTGTTTATGCAGGTGGCTCTACTCCAGGTATCCGTACAGTTAAAAAAGGAGATTGGAAGTTGATCAAGTATGATGTGTTGGACGGGAAGGTGCAAGAAACTCAATTGTTCAATGTAGCCGAAAACCCAAATGAATACATATCTCAACATGGTCAATCTTCAGAAATGCTTAATGATCTAGCTGAAAACCCAAAGTACGCGGATAAGCTGGCAGAAATGGAGGAGTTGCTTTTAGAAGAAATGGAAACCTATGAGGATCCATTTAGATTGTGGAATCAACAAACAGAATAAGAATACATTATGAAAGAAAGGAATATACTTAGAGTATCAATTTTCACGATTCTTTTTTTGAACGTAATAAATGGCTTTGCGCAACAGGCGAAAACAACCGAGCAGCCTAATATCATTATATTTCTATGTGATGATTTAGGGTATGGGGATTTATCCTCTTATGGACATCCATTTATAAAAACGCCAAACATAGATAAGCTTGCCGAAACCGGAATAAAAATGACGAATTTTTATTCTGCAGCGCCGGTATGTTCACCTTCCCGTGTAGGGTTGCTTACTGGGCGTAGTCCAAATAGAGCCGGAGTATATGATTTTATTCCGAGTCCTAAAAAAAGTGAGGATTTACGTAATCAGGTTCATTTGCAAAAAGGGGAGGAAACATTACCTGCAATGTTAAAAACGGTAGGTTATGAAACCGCATTGGTAGGCAAATGGCACTGTAGCTCTTTGTTTAATAATCCAGCACAACCACAACCAGATTATTTTGGATTTGACCACTGGTTTGCAACACATAACAACGCAAGACCAACACATGAAAATCCGGCTAATTTTGTAAGAAATGGCGAAAAAGTCGGGGAAATTGATGGATTTAGTTGCCAGATTGTTGTAGATGAAGCTATTAATTGGTTAAAAGACAAAAAAGGGGATAACCCTTTTTATCTTCAAGTAACTTTTCATGAACCGCATGAGCCAGTAGCTTCCCCAAAAAATTTGGTTGATCAATATTTACCATATTCCAACGGACTGGCAGAAGCAGAATTTTTTGCCAATGTTGCCAATGTAGATAAAGCTGTTGGTAGGTTACTAAAATTCATTGAAGAAAATGGAGATGATAATACGATTGTAATTTTTACTTCGGACAATGGTCCGGAAACATTTACGCGCTACCCTGGTGCTAAACGAACCTTTGGTCAAACAGGAGGATTAAAGGGAAGAAAACTTTGGACAACCGAAGCTGGTATTCGCGTACCAGGAATTGTAAATTGGATAGGAAAACCAATGTTCACTGGAACAACGGATGCCGTAGTATCAGCTTTAGATTTTTTACCGACACTTGCAGAAATTACCGGAGCACAATTACCTAATAGAGAATTAGATGGTGAGTCTTTTCTTCCATTATTGCAAACAGGAGAGTTTAAAAGATCTAAACCATTATTATGGGGTTTCTATAATGCCCTTAACGAGCACAAGGTTGTAATGCGTCATGGAGATTATAAGATATTGGCACGTCTCAAGAACAAAGGCGAATATTTGCCTCAGATAATGAATGTTTACGAAGGCAATGAAACATTGGTGAAGTCAAGTCAATTAACAGACTTTGAATTATATAACTTAATGGAAGATCAAGCTGAAACTGTAAGCCTTGTAGACCAAAAGCCAGAATTGTTTTCTGAAATGAAAAAGCTTCTAGAAAAAGAATATAGTGCACTTTTAGAAGGCAGCCATGTATGGCAGAAGTCAGAGTAAGTAGATTGGTAGAAATAAAACATACGGTTCAAAAAAGTAAAATTATAATCAATGTGTAAATCCTTAATAACCATTTTTATTGCCTTGGTATGTGGTGGAAATTTATCGTTTGCACAGAAAAAAAATGTACTGATTATTTTTGTTGATGACCTAAGACCTGAATTAAATTCATTTGGAGCTAATTATATTCATTCTCCAAATATTGATAGTCTTAATGCAAGAGGACGAGGCTTTAATAGGCATTATGTAAACGCACCCAGCTGTGGACCTTCACGATATGCTTTTCTAACAGGACAATATGGATTGGAATATAGAGGAGAATCCAATCAATCTTTATTCAAAAGAGCAGAAGGCGTAAATGATGAAAATGTGAGTATAGCACCCAGTATGCCAGAATGGTTCCGCAATAATGGTTATACAACAGTATCGGTAGGTAAAGTATCCCACCATCCGGGGGGAAAAGGTGGTGACAATTGGAATGATAGCAATATTTTAGAAATGCCAAATGCATGGGATAAACATATAATGCCTGTTGCCGAATGGGAGAGTCCAAAAGGCGCAATGCATGGGCTGGCATACGGGAAGGTGAGAACACCAGATAATAGGAATATTATAGAGGTTGTTGACGGAAATGACAATAGCTATCCTGATGGTCATATCGCCGAAGAAGGTCTGAGACAATTAGGGGAACTGGCAAAAGGGGACAAACCTTTCTTTTTAGCAATTGGACTTATAAAACCACATTTACCATTCGGAGTTCCAAAAAAGTATTTAGACCGGTATGAAAATATACAAATTCCCCCAGCGCTACATTCCGAAAAACCTAAAGGAAAGACTACATGGCACGGCTCAGGAGAATTTATGAATTATAACCGATGGGATAAAGACCCACGTGAGGACAAGAAATTCGAGCTAGAGCTCAAAAAGTACTATGCAGCATGTGTAAGCTATGCTGATAAGCATGTGGGAGATATTATTCAAAAGCTAAAGAAAACCGGTGCCGATAAAAACACCATAATAGTACTTTGGGGTGACCATGGTTGGCATCTGGGAGAACACGCCATTTGGGGAAAGCATAGCTTGTTTGAAGAGTCGCTGAGGTCACCGTTAATTATATACGACCCTAGTATGGATAACAAAGGGCAAATGAGTAATGCCATTGTTGAATCGGTAGATGTGTTTCCTACTTTATGCGATATGACTACTCTGCCAATACCAAATTTTACAGAAGGTATTTCCTTAAAACCATTATTAGACAATGCAGATACGCAAGGGCATGAAGCTGTAGCTTTTATTTCAGATGCTACCACAATTAGAACTGATCAATACAGGTTTACACAGCATAAAAATGGTGCGGTAGAATTGTATGATCACCAGACTCCATTGGCAGAACAATTGAATATTGCAGAACGTAATCCTAAAATTATCCAACAGCTAAGAACTTTACTATTGAGTAAAACGGCAGATAAGGCATTTATATTTTCAAAAAAATAAACAAAAGTGTAGCATAAATCACTTTAATGAACAACCGTAAAATGAATAAAAAAACCATAAACCTATGTTTTTAAAATCAAAAAAATCAGCATTCAAAAACCTCAACCATTTCTCAGCATCACTTCTTGTTGTAATGACATTTCTGTTGTTATCATGCCAAGAAAAGAAGCAAACCAAAACTGATAAGGAAACGAAACCCAATGTCATATTAATATTGGTAGATGATCAGGGTTATGGTGACATTGCCGCATTAGGTAACCCATATATTAAAACACCCAATTTAGACAAGCTTCATTCACAAAGTGCACGATTTACAGATTATCATGTAAATCCCACTTGTGCACCAACGAGAGCTGCACTATTAACAGGTCATAATGCAAATAGGGCAGGTGTTTGGCATACCATTAATGGCAGGTCCATGTTATTGGAAACTGAAACGACTATGGCTCAAATTTTTAAGGATAATGGATATTCTACCTCCATGTTCGGGAAATGGCATTTAGGAGATAATTATCCGTTTAGACCACAGGACAAAGGTTTTGAAGAAGTTTTATCTCACGGTGGTGGCGGTATGGAGCAAACAATGGACTATTGGGATAACGACTATTTTGACGATATGTATGTTCATAATGGTGAGCTTAAAAGGTTTGAGGGTTATAGCACAGATATTTGGTTTAATGAAGCTATTAAGCATATCGAAAAAAATAAGGACCAACCATTTTTTTGCTATCTACCAACAAATACAGCTCACTCACCTTATTTTGTAGCGGATAAATATATTGAGCCTTATAAAAATAATGATAGCATTCCTTTGCCTGCTTTTTATGGTATGATTGCGAATATTGATGAGAATGTAGGCAAGCTTGTTACTTATCTGGAAAAGTCAGAACTCATGGATAATACCATTTTGATTTTTACAACGGATAACGGTACAGCTCAAGGAGCCAAAACAGATGGTCATAGACTAGATGGTTTTATTAAAAAAGGATTTAATGCAGGTATGCGTGGGGTCAAGGCAAGTAAGTATGAAGGTGGACACCGAGTTCCATTATTCATTCATTGGAAGAATGGAGGTATAACCGTAGGTAAAGATATTGATGAGTTAACTGCGCATTTTGATGTGCTACCTACCTTGGTAGAAATGTGTAATCTTAAAGTAGATTCAGATATTAACTTCGATGGTAAAAGTTTACTTCCGCTCATTAATGAAGAAGCCAACGACTTTGAAGATAGAATTGTCATCACCAATTCTCAACGTACCGAGATTCCAGAACCATGGCGCAGAACTTCTTTAATGCAAGGAAAATGGCGATTGGTAGATAGTACTGAGTTGTATAATTTGGCTACAGACCCAGAGCAGCGGAAAAATATTGCCCAAGATCATCCAGAAAAAATTGCGGAGTTCAAAGAAGCTTATAATGGTTGGTGGCAAGATTTGCTTCCAGGTTATGATGACTTACCTAGAATTTATGTTGGTCATGAAAAAGAAAACCCTACGAAGTTATATTGTCATGATTGGCATACAGATGGTGATAGTCCGTGGCATCAAAGACATATTCGTACGGGATATATGGATAATGGATATTGGGCTTTAAAAGTGGTGGAGGCAGGTACATATTCCGTTAAACTTAGAAGATGGCCAGAAGAATCACATTTGGCATTAAATGCTGAAGCGGCAATAAGACCAGCGAAAGAAGGTACAAGTGTGTCTGCAAGTAAGCCGGGTAAATCTTTACCCATTACAAAGGCAAGATTAAAAGTGCAACAGGTAGATAAAGAAATCGACGTAGATCCTACTCAAGAATATGCTGAGTTTACAGTAGAATTAACCAAAGGAGATACGGAACTTCAAACTTGGTTTTCATTAGATGATCAAGAAACCTTGGGAGCATATTTTGTTAGTGTGGAAAAATTAGAATAGTCTAAATGATTGATTATTAGTATTTAATTTCATCTTGATTCATAATTTATCGATAATGAACTATGAGTTATAAATAAATGAAAGCTAAAATCCCATATTGCATAGTATCTGAGTTAATCATAAAAAAGGGTCATGAGTCTAATGAACAGTCACTATTTAAAATTATCAATATTTCTGTTGCTCACTGTACTTTTTAATTATAGTTGTGCTCCATCTTCCAAAGTATTTGCGTTAAATGATTCTTTAGAGGTCAAGGCGAAGTTACTTTACGAAGAAAATTTTGATGCTGCCTTAGATGACTGGCAAGTTGAGCAAATGGACGGAGGCAGTACTATTTTAAAAGATAGTAAGCTAGAAATAGATGATGTTACTGGTTGTACAATTTGGTATAAAAAAGAGCTGTCTGGACCGATTATGATTGAGTATGATACGTATATCATAGATGAAGGAGGTGCTAATGACCGAGTTTCTGATATGAATTGTTTTTGGATGGCAATAGATGTTGAGAGCCCAGAAAATTTGTTCGCAAATTCAGCATCAAGACAGGGGAAGTTTTCGAATTATGATAGTTTACGCCTGTATTACATGGGTGTAGGTGGTCATGATAATACAAAAACTAGATTTAGACGGTATGTTGGTAATGGAGAAAGACCATTACTAGAAGAGCATGATTTTACTAAAAACAAGTATCTTTTAGAGGCGAATAAAAATTATCATATTAGAATTATTGCCTACAACAACGTAATTCAATATTATAGAAACGGAGTTAAAATGATTGACCTTTATGACGACAATCCGTATACTAGTGGTCATTTTGGATTTAGAACGGTCAATAACCATATGACCATTGATAATTTTAAAGTGTATAGATTAAAACAATAATAAAAAATATAATTAAATGTCTACAACCTATCAAACAAGATATGCTTCTAGTCCAGAGGCAGTTAAACAATATGATACTACAGCCCTAAGGGATGAATTTTTGATTGACAACCTGATGAAAAAAGGAGAAATCAATCTTACTTATACGCATTACGATCGATATATTGCTGGTTCAGCAGTTCCTGAAACCGCTTTGAAACTAGAAAGTATTGATCCTCTAAAAGCGGAATTTTTCTTGGAAAGAAGAGAAATGGGAATCATCAACGTTGGTGAAAGCGGTTCTGTTGAGGTAGATGGTAAAAGTTACAGTTTAGGGCACAAAGATGCCTTATATATTGGTATGGGAGCTAAAGACGTCGTTTTCAAGAGCGATGATGCTAAAAAGCCTGCTAAGTTCTACATCAATTCGGCTCCTGCACATACAACGTATCCAACCAAAAAGGTAAGTTTAGAAGAGGCTAACAAGTTAGAATTAGGTTCTTTAGAAACAGCAAACCACAGAACGGTAAGTCAAATGATAATTGGCGGGGTAGTTACTACATGCCAATTACAAATGGGTATGACGAAATTGAAAACAGGTAGTGTTTGGAACACGATGCCGGCTCATGTTCATGACCGTAGAATGGAGGTCTATTTTTATTTAGATGTACCAGAAGGTCAAGCAGTATGTCATTTTATGGGACAACCGCAAGAAACGCGTCATATTTGGATGCATAATCACCAAGCCGTAATTTCTCCACCGTGGTCTATTCATTGTGGTTCAGGTACGTCTAACTATACTTTTATATGGGGTATGGCAGGTGAAAATTTAGACTACAGCGATATGGATGTAGCAGCAATAACAGATTTAAAGTAAAAATATGTCTACTGAATTATTTAATTTAAAAGGTAAAGTCGCTTTAGTAACCGGTAGTACACATGGTTTGGGTATGGCTATGGCCAAGGGCCTAGGTTTGGCAGGTGCTAAATTGGTAGTAAATGGTAATTCATCACAATCTAAAATAGATGATGCTGTAGAATTTTATAAGTCATTGGGCATAGATGCCTATGGTTTTAAATTCAATGTCACCAATGAAGAGGAGGTAATTAAAGCTGTAAATGACATTCAGAGTTTGGTTGGTTCAATTGATATACTTGTAAACAATGCTGGTATCATTAAAAGAACCCCTTTAGAGGATATGGAAGTTGAAGATTTTAAAGAGGTTGTCAATGTTGATTTGGTTAGTCCTTTCATTGTATCAAAACATGTGGTGAAAACTATGATAGCAAAGAAACAAGGTAAGATTATCAATATTTGCTCTATGATGAGTGAGTTGGGTAGAAATACCGTTGGCGCATATGCGGCAGCAAAGGGAGGTTTAAAAATGTTGACGCAAAACATGGCTACAGAATGGGCAAAACATAACATTCAAGTAAATGGTATTGGACCGGGTTATTTTGCAACTAGCCAAACTGCTCCAATACGTGTAGATGGTCACCCGTTTAACGAGTTTATTTTAAATCGTACACCAGCTGCAAAATGGGGTGACCCAGATGACCTAGCGGGAGCGGCTATATTTTTGTCCTCAAGAGCAAGCGATTTTGTAAATGGACATATATTATATGTTGATGGTGGTATTTTGGCAACCATAGGAAAACCAAGTAACGAAAATTAAAACTATGATGAATCAGAATCCTCTAAAGTACTGTGCAGCCATTGTAACCATGTTAATGGTGGGTTGTACAAATGAAACACCGCTACAATTTCAGATAAGTAATAGTTTAGATATTGACCGTTCTTTTGAGACCGTTGAAATTGATTTAGATCTTTTGAAATCACATGAAACGTTAAAACTTACAGCTGGAAAAACGTATAAAATCAGTGAAGTGGGTAGTACCGCGGAATTGATTTCGCAGGTAAGTGATACTGACGGGGATGGTACTGCAGATGTGTTATTGTTTCAACCTACAATTGACGCGAATTCAAGTAAGTATTTCACTGTTGGTCTTAAAGTTATCGAAGATCAAACAGATGAGATTCCTACCTGTTATTCACGATTCGTTCCCGAACGTACAGATGATTATGCGTGGGAAAATGATAAGGTTGCTTTTAGAACCTATGGTCCAGTTGCTCAGAAAATGATAGAGGACAGTGTGCCAGGTGGAACACTTTCAAGCGGAATGGATGCATGGTTAAAAAGAGTAGATTATCCTATTATTAATAATTGGTACAAAAAAGAGTTGGAGACAGATGGGTCTTATCATGAAGATGATGGTGAAGGCTTAGATAATTTTCATGTAGGTACTAGTAGAGGAGTAGGTGGTATTGCAATTAAGGTAGATACCACATATCAATTTTCTAGAAATTTTACAGCATACGAAACAATTGAGACCGGACCATTAAGAACGAGTTTCTGGATCAGTTATGCGCCATGGAAAGCAGGAGATGAAACAATTCTTGAAAAGAAATTTATCTCTTTAGATAGAGGAAGTAATCTTACGAAATTTAGGGTAGAGGTTGAAGGTTCAGATACATTGTCTGTAGGTCTTACACTTCATGAGAAAGATGGGGAAACAACTACAGAAGTTGAAGAAGGCTGGGTAAGTTATTGGGAACCATATTTTGGTTCTGAATTAGGAACAGGTATTGTAGTTCCGTCAAATACTTTATTGGGATATGATAAATATGTAACCGATGCTAAAGATTTAAGTAATTTATACGCACAACTGAAAGTAGTTGATGGTGAAGCAGTTTATTACACCGGATTTGGCTGGAAAAAAAGCAAGCAATTCAACACCAAAGAAGAGTGGAATACCTATTTAAAGCAATTTGCTAAAAAAGTAAATAGTCCATTACAGGTAAAATTAGTGCAATAAAATATACAGATAATTAGTATGCAATATGAGTTTTATATGCTCATAACCAGTATGCTAATCATCTGTTATTCTTAGTTTATTTTCTTGATTAAATGGTTGGGAAAGTCCAATGTTCTTTCACAACACACCTGTTCCATTACTTGTTGTAATTCTGTCTTTAATAATGAAATCGTGTGGTTACCACCTTCATTTCCTAATGCGGCAACTCCGTACATAAATGATCGCCCTAAAAACGTGAATTCTGCTCCAGAAGCCATAGTTCGGGCAATATCTGGACCAGAGCGCAAACCACTATCCATCATTACCTTAATTTGATCACCATATTTTTCTGCTATTCTGGTCAATGGTCTAATTGTAGATTCACCTGCATCTAATTGTCTGCCACCATGGTTAGAGACAATGATACCATCTATTCCTAAGCGAATAGCTTTTTCAGCATCCATCTCAGAGGCTACACCTTTCAATACCAATTTACCTTTCCACATATCGCGAATAGGTTTAATTTTTTCTTCGTTTAATCTACCGGTAAAGGTTTGGTCCATAAATTTCCCTAGTTGTTTCAAATCTAGGTTTTTAGGCATGTAGGGTTTTAGAGTTTCAAAATTAGGTTGACCGTGTAGTAGGGTTTTCATTGCCCATTCTGGCTTTCCTAGAATTTGGAGTATATTTTTCACACTCATTTTTGGAGGCATTGCCAACCCATTTCTAATATCTCTTGGTCTAAAACCAAAAGTAGGAACATCGGATAAAATTACGAGAACAGGGCATTCTGCTTGTGCGGCTCTATTAATCATATCATCACGTAATCTATTTTCTGTAGGATGATATAATTGAAACCAAGCTTTACCCTCGGTAATTTCAGAAATTCGTTCAATGCTACTTGTAGATACCGTACTTAAAACAAACGGCACATTATGTTTAAATGCAGCTTTAGCTAGAATTTCTGGGGCATTGGGCCACATTAAACCTTGTAGGCCCACAGGTGCAATACCAAAGGGAGCATCATATGTATGACCAAATAATTCGGTTTTCATATCAGAACCCGTATGCTTACTTAAATAACTAGGAGATAATTCGACCTCTCTTATTTCGGCGGTATTTTTTATCAGGTTTACATCTTCATTACAGCCACCGTCCAAATATTCAAAAGCAAATTTTGGAATTTTCTTCTTTGCTTTATTTCGTAAATCGGTAACAGAAGGGTAGTTGTTGTTTATGGCAAGTTTGGCTTTACTCATAATTCAAATATTTTGTTCATTAATCGCCATTTTTCTCCAGGTTTGGAATTTGGTATAGCTTGTTGGTATTTCCACATCAAATTCTCCCATTCTTGGACTTTTGCATTGTTTTTATCTGCTTCTTGCTTCTTCCCAAAAGAGAATAATGCATTGGTCTCCATAATCATGAATAGCCGATTTTCAACCAGATAAATTTCCAGTTTTTCTATATGAGAACCTTTAATGCTTTCAATAATTTCTGGCCATACTTTTTTATGATATGTAATATATTCATTTATAAGAACAGCATCATTCTTTAAATCTAAAGCAAAACAATGTTTTTGATTTTCCATTTAGTTCTGATAGAATTTGTTGGTCGCTTGCCCATAAAAGGCAATTACAATAAAGCATAAAAGTGGTAAGATGAAGGAAAAATTTACCTCGGATAAGCCCATAATTTGGGTGTCGTTAACGCCAAAACCGCCAATATCAATAATCTTGCCTTGTAGACTAGGCATAAGTGCTCCTCCTACAATAGCCATTACTAAACCAGCTGCACCAATTTTTGATTCCTCTTCCTCTAAGTTTTCTAAAGCAATACCGTAAATGGTAGGGAACATCACAGACATGCAAAAAGACAATGCTACCAGACAATAAAGTCCTATAGGGCCAACTAAAAACATGGTTCCAAGAGAGGAAATGATGGCGGCAATGGAATAAATCATGAGTAATTTACCAGATGAAATAAATCTTAAAAGATAGGTGCCTATCACTCTGCCGACCAAAAATAAAATAAATGCTACAATTTGATAGTTGGCCGCTGTTTCACTATCGATACCTATCGCTTCAGCATATTGGTAGATATATGTCCAAGACATTATTTGTGCCCCTACATAAAAGATTTGTGCGACTACACCAAAAACATACTTTCTGTTTTTCTTTAAAGAATTAAAAGTATGTCCTATACTTGGAATAGTACCATCACCTTTAGACTGTGGCATCTTACTTACTGCTATCAGTACGAATATGACCAATATAACAAGGCCCAAAATAACATAAGGGTCTCTAATTACCATTAAATCGGAGGTTCTGATTATTGCCTTTTTAACTTCAGATAAAGCACTATAGTTTTCAATATCGTCTGATTGTAATTTTTTTAGCACAAATTGTTGCGCTACCAATAGTCCCAATAGAAGTCCGACGGGATTAAAGGTTTGTGCTAAGTTTAGTCGTTGTGTTGCAGTTTTAGGGTCGCCCATTGCCAAAATATATGGATTGGCCGTTGTTTCTAAAAAGGCCAGACCAAAGGTTAAGATATATAGACCCAAACAAAAAAACCAAAATTGTTCGGTGATAGCCGCTGGATAAAAAAGTAAAGCGCCTGTTGCATATAATGCCAAGCCAATTAAAATTCCTACTTTATAAGAATATTTCCGAACAAACAGCGCTGCTGGTAAGGCCATGCAAAAATAACCTCCATAAAAAGCCATTTGTACCCATGCAGCTTGTGAGTTGGATAACTCCAGTACTTTTTTAAAGGCTTGAACCATGGGGTCTGTAACCGCATTGGCAAAACCCCAAAGTGCAAATAATGATGATATTAAAATAAAGGGGAACAAGGTTTTGGTTGAAACAATGGGCGGCTTTTCTGATTTAGGCATGATATAAGATTTTGGTTTAGATATACTTTTGTCAATATGTATTATAGTTATAATGCACGGTCTAAATGACAATAACCACCATCTACAAATATTAATTGACCTGTGGTGTGACTTGATTTTACGGATAATAAGAATGCGACCATATCGGCAATTTCGTCTGTAGTGGTCATTCTATTTTCTAAAGGAATTTTTTCTGTAACCTTTTTCAACCTTTCTTCAGGATTGGGGAAAGAATTTATCCAACGTTCATATAACGGTGTAAAACATTCGGCCACGATAACTGCATTTACACGTATTGCATAGGGAAGTAATTCAACGGCCCATTCCCTTGTTAGGGCATTTCGACCACCATTTGCTGCAGCATAACCAGATGTACCACCTTGCCCGGTAACAGATGTTTTAGATCCAATATTTACAATAGCGCCTTTGTTTTTTTTAAGCTGAGGTAGAGCATAATGTGCCATCATATAATAATGCGTAAGATTTCTTGATATTGACCTCATAAAATCATCATGATTGCCCTCTTCTAATCCTACAGAGTCATTTACTCCTGCATTATTCACTAACCCGTCTATTTTTCCGAATCTTGCGACGCAATTTTCTACAGCTTCCTTGCATTGGTTAGGATCGGTTAGCTCCGCAAAAGAGTAGCCAGCTTGGCCTCCATTTTTTTCAATTTCTGATATTACTGAAATTATATTTGATTTGTTTCTTCCTAAAATATATGGAATTGCCCCTTCTTTAGCGAGGTTAATGCTAATACCTCTGCCAATTCCAGAGGAACCTCCAGATACTATAATGACTTTATTTTGTAGTTTTAAATCCATGGCCGGTATTTTTGGTTTTTTCTTTAGCTAATACTAATTAAGTAGTTATTCCATAAAAATTTGCGGCATTTAACCCCATAACTTGGCTTTGTTCTACTGTGGATAATTGCTTTAAGTATGATGTTAGAATTTGCTTGCTTTCTGTGTAATTCCCTGATAGTAGACAGACGGGCCAATCTGAACCAAACATAATTCTGTGAGTTCCAAATTCTTCAAAAATCACATCTATATATGGTGTAAAGTCTTCAGGTTTCCAATTTAGCCAACTTGCTTCCGTTGTCATGCCAGAAATTTTACAGTATACATTGGGATGTTTAGCCAATTCTTTAATTTCCCTTTTCCAGCTATTGATCTCTCCAGATTTAATGGGTGGTTTTGCTAAATGATCTAATACAAATTTTTGCTCTGAAAATTTTGAAACTAGGGTAGTGCTATTTTTTAATTGATGCGGATAAATTAATAAATCATACGTTAGATTTAAAGGGGCTAATTTCCCTATACCATTCATAAATGCTTGGTCTAACATAAAGTCATCTTTTTCTGCTTGTAAAATATGACGAACACCTTTAAAAAGACTGTTTTCTGAAAAGTGTTTTAGTCGTTTTTCAACATTGCTATCACGGAGATTTACCCATCCCACGACTCCTTTTATAAAGTTGTTTTTACTGGCCAAATGCAATAAAAAATTTGTTTCTTGTTCAGACTGGTCAGCTTGTACTGCAATACAACCGTCAACATTTTCGCTAAGCAGTATTGGTTTAAGGTCAGCAGGTAAGAAATCACGTTGAATAGTTTTCATGGTGTTATCTATCCAGCTATCCCTTACTGGATCATACTTCCAAAAATGTTGATGGCTGTCAATAATCATTTTGTATACGCTTTAGCAACTTGTTTAGAACTGCCTAATTTTTCAATTCCTAATTCAACAACATCACCTGGTTTTAAGTATCTAGGTGGGTTAAAGCCTAAGCCTACACCGAATGGCGTTCCTGTAGATATAATATCTCCAGGTAATAGGGTCATATAATGACTAATATAACTTACTAACTGAGGAACGTTAAAAACTAAATCTTCGGTATTGCTATTCTGTAACAACTCCCCATTTAACTTAAGCCAAAGATCTAAGTTATGAGGGTCTGTTACTTCATCTTTAGTAGCTAAAAATGGACCAATTGGTGCAAAGGTGTCGCAACTTTTACCTTTAACCCATTGCCCTTCTTTTTCTAACTGAAATTCTCTTTCACTATAATCGTTATGTAACATATAACCCGCAACATAGTCCATAGCATCAGCTTCTTCTACATAACTAGCTTTCTTACCGATAACGACTGCCAGCTCCACTTCCCAATCTGTTTTCTTACTGTTCTTAGGAATGATAACATTATCGTTAGGTCCAACTATTGCAGAAGTTGCCTTGAAGAATAAAACAGGTTCTTTTGGTAAGGTCATGCCACTTTCTGCAGCATGTTTTGCGTAGTTTAAACCAACACAAACAATTTTAGAAGGTTTTTTTATGGGAGGGGCCAAACGAGTGCTCTTGTCTATTTTTGGTAGAGTTTCGGCATTATCATCAAGCCATGATTTTAGTCTGCTTAAACCATTGTTTTCAAAAAATAACTCATCATAGTCTTCTCCAAAATTAGAGGTGTCTACCCATTCCCCATTCTCTAGAATAACTCCTGGTTTCTCATTGTTTGATGATCCAAATCGTATTAATTTCATGCTGTAAGTTTTATCCGTTAAGTTTTATGAATCCCCCGTCAATTGGGAAATCTGTGCCTGTAATAAATGATGCTTCATCAGAGCAAAGGTAAAGTGCAAGGTCAGCTACTTCTTGTGGTTTGCCCATTCTGCCAATAGGTTGAGTGGCCGATAATTTTTCGAACATTTCGTCTTCTTGACCAGGGTAATTGGTTTTTATAAATCCGTCAACAAAAGGTGTGTGTATTCTTGCTGGTGAAATGCTGTTACAGCGAATACCATTCTTCACGTAATCTTTAGCTATTGAATAGGTCATGGTAAGCATTGCCCCTTTACTCATGGAATATGCAAAACGGTCATCGATACCTACCGATGATGCAATTGATGCCATGTTGATGATTACACCACCATTTTCTTTCATTTTAGGAATCAAGGCATACATGCAGTTATATGGACCCTTGACATTTACTTCATAAACTCTATCTAAATCGGCTTCAGAGGTCTTTTCAATATTGCCTATATGGGCAATACCTGCATTATTAATAAGAATTGATACATTGTGTTTAGATGTAATTTCATCAATTACCTTAATAACCTGCTTTTGTTCATTAACATTACAGTTATATGCCGAAGCTGTACCACCTTGCTCTTGAATTAATTTTACCGTGCTCTCGGCATTTTCCGCATTTAGTTCTAAAATATGAACCATAGCGCCTTGAGCGGCGAAAGTTGTCGAAATAGCCTTTCCTATTCCGCTACCACCACCAGTAATAATAACATTTTTACCTTTTAGGTTAAACTTCATGTATCTATTTTTTAGTTCTTCTGTAATTCTTTTTTCCAGAATGTCCCATCTGGAAATTCATATGTGTCTAAAGACTCTTCTTTCATGGTAATACTATACCCTGGTAATTTAGGAGGCATATAAGCGCCATTTTTTATTACTACAGGTTCATAAAAATGCTCGTGCAAGTGATCTACATATTCTATTATTCTATTTTCCATCGTACCACTAAAAGATATATAGTCTATCATGGAAAGATGTTGAACATATTCACACAAACCGACACCGCCAGCATGCGGACAAACCGGAATATTGAATTTAGCAGCCATTAAAAGGATTGCTAAAATTTCATTTACTCCGCCCACTCTGCAGCTATCAATTTGGCAAATACCAATTGCACCTGCCTGCATTAGCTGCTTAAAGATAACTCTGTTTTGACAATGTTCTCCGGTGGCTACCTCAATTGGTTTTACTGCCTTGGCAATTTTCGCATGACCCAGAATATCATCGGGGCTTGTAGGCTCTTCAATCCACCAAGGATTGAACTTTTTAAGCGATTCCATATTCGTTATAGCTTCATCAACATCCCACTTTTGGTTAGCATCCATCATAAGCTTTAATTCATCGCCTATTTCTTCACGAATAATTGCTGCCCTTCTCATATCATCCTTAAGGTCTGAACCAACCTTAATTTTCATGTGCTTAAAACCACTGTCTTTTGCTTCTCTGCATAGTCGTCTCATTTTGTCATCAGAATAACCTAACCAACCAGCAGATGTGGTATATGCCGGATAACCCTTGTCCTTTAAGTGAGCTATACGTTCTTGCTTAGTCGCCTCTTTTTTGCTTAATAATTCCAAAGCTTCTTGAGGAGTAATAGCATCGGTTATATAGGTGAAGTCAATACAGGAAACCAACTCCGCAGGGGTCATATCAGCTAAAAGTTTCCACAAAGGTTTCTGTTCTACTTTAGCATATAAGTCCCAAACGGCGTTTACAATAGCACCAGTTGCTAAATGTATAACACCTTTTTCTGGTCCTAACCATCGTAATTGGCTATCTCCGGTTATCATTTTCCAAAAAGCACCCATATCTGCGGTAAAGCTTTCTAAAGATTTGCCAATAATTAAGTGGGAAAGTGATTTAATAGCCTGTGTACAAAGTTCATTGCCCCTACCTATAGTAAAAGTAAGTCCATGACCTTCGAAACCTTCTGCTGAATTAGTTTTTAAAATAACATAGGCTGCACTATAATCCGGATCAGGATTCATAGCATCTGAACCATCTAAAGATTTACTAGTAGGGAAGCGTATATCCCTAGCGATTACTTCTGTAATTATGATAGAACTTGACATTAATTTAGTTTTAACCAAAAGTATACCCAATCATAAAGTTAAACCACCTAAAAGAATGCCGGTTTCAATACTTTTTTTGCATTAATATTTAAAATTCGTTTTGTGTTGACTTAAAAAGGAAGAGGGTGATTCGCCTTTTATGATTTTGAATTGTCGATTAAAATTAGAAATATTACTAAATCCACAGGCATAAGCAATCGATGTGATACTCTCCTTATTTTCAAATAACATTTTACAGGCAAACCCTATTCGTATTTCATTTAAAAACCTGGTAAAAGATTTTCGATGTGTTGATTTGAAAAACCTACTGAAAGCTGAGGCGTTCATGTTAGCTAGGTTAGCAACATCTTTAGAACTTATGGGCGTATGAAAATTTTGATACACATATTCATAAATGGTATTTAATCTATTACTTTCTGTTTGATGAAATGTATTGATGAATCCGTTACTAGACAATAATGAATAATTTTGTTCTTTTTCTAGTTGGCTAAGAATTTCAATTATTCGTGTTATTTTGATGGCTGGGTCTAGACTATTTAGATTTTTTAATTCTTTTTTTATGTTATCCGTGACTTTGCTAAACTTGATGCCTTGCATTGCTTTTTGAAAAAGGCGCGCTATTGGTTGCATTTCTGGAAGAGATAAGAATTCTTTACCAACAAAATTATCTTTGAAATGTACAGATACAGCTTGGGCCAATAATTCAGAATCCTTTTCAAAATATACCTCGTCATTTAACCACATATGAGGTACATTTTTGCCAATTAACACTACCTCGCCAGATT
Organism: uncultured Maribacter sp.; assembly: GCF_963977385.1. Classification (GTDB taxonomy): domain Bacteria; phylum Bacteroidota; class Bacteroidia; order Flavobacteriales; family Flavobacteriaceae; genus Maribacter. The sequence goes on from NZ_CAXBOU010000005.1 coordinate 127,327, forward strand.
GAAATTTTTCAATACTATCACCTACAAATCGGGTGCCAGTACTCTTGATTATATACACTATTTCTAGCTCTTCATGAAAGTGCCAAACCTTTAAAAAGTTTTTGTAATTATTTTGAGATACTGTTACCGATGTATTTGCGGTACTAGATCTATCAAGTAAATGAAGTTTCATTTCATGAATTTATCTCAAAATACGGATTATTTATTTATGTATAAAAAATATGTGTTTTATCTGATAATAATATTCTTATTTCATTCATTATTGTAAATAAGAATTATGCTTATGGTATCAAATAGATTTTCGAAGAAATTTATGACCTCTTCAACGAAATTGAAAAGTATATGAGTTTTCATTATCCTAGCTTGATTAGAAATAAAACTATAAAGACACTTAATTGAAAAGAAGTAGGTTTAACCAAACCAATTGGTCAATGATTTTGTTTCCGCAAAATTAAAAACCCTGAACACGTTAGTGTACAGGGTTGTATAAGTGGAGCCGGAGGGACTAGAACTATGGTTTGAAATCTACTGTAAATAGGGTGTTCTAGCATCCCTAAATTTAGTGCGCACCGAATAGGTGACTTTTTAACATTTAGGAGCAACAATTAATATGGTTTGATGTAATTTATTCTAATTTGTAGGAAAAAGTATATATTTGAGTTCTCCCCATTTTTCAACTTAAAAAACAACTTCAATTTAAGACTTTATGCCATTAGATATTCATAGAATAATAGTTCATTATCTGGATAAAAAAGAAAGAACAACGGATGCAGATATTGACTACTCAAGCGAGATGTTGAGTATCGACGATTTTGCTGCCAAATTAATTGATGAACTCCATAATTCAATAAGTACAAATTCAAGTATTAAGAATGCTTCTTTTAAAGAAGATGAAACCAATTCTTTTACAATCCGGCTTAATGAATATTTGGAAGATGCCACAGATGATAAATTTGTCTTATTTAGTAAATCATTAGATCTTTTGAAAACAAAGGTTGAAAGACAATCACTTGCAAAAGGTGGGTACTATCTTTTTTCTGACTATTCTATTGATGATAACCGTTATATATCTGTTGTATTATTAAGGAAAAAATCAGGAATTAATATTATTAAAGAGGGAACTGAATATAAACTTGATGGTGCAGAAAACATCAATATCGAGAAAATAGCAATGGCAGCGAGACTGAATTATAATATATTTAACGAAACGGGTGATGACCGAAAATATTTAGCTATTATAACAACACAATCCGATGGCGAAGTATCGGAATATTTTAAAGAGTGGGTATTGGCTGCTGGTATGATTAAGAATACAGTTAATACCGATAGACTTATGAAAATCATCAAAACAATAGATCTACCTACCGATGAAGATGGAAATGAAATTTCGAGAAGCGACTTTCAGCGTGCTGTATATGAATATGCAAGAACCAATAACCGTAGACGTGTAAATATCTATAATATGAGTGAGCACTTTTTTGGACCTGATGCTACAACCGCAATTAAAGACTTTGCTGATGCTCACAACATAGTACTCGATCCAGAATTTAGGGTTGGCGGAAAATGGAAAAACTTGATAACAATTAAAGTATCAGTTCCTGGTATTATCCTAAATGTAGATTTTGATAAAATAAACGAAAACGATGTGGACGTACAGGAAGACCATATTGTCATAAGGTCGGCCGAACTTGCATCGCTATTAACAAGAAGATATAATAATGCAACTGCTTTAGATGAGCAATAAAAATGATATAATTGAAGAATTGATAGATGAACTCAACAAAGTAAATTTTGATGGGATTAGTCAATATAATGGTCGTGAGTGCACTTTAGATGCGTCCACGAACACCCCATTAATAACTTATATCAAGGCTGCTTTCAATAATCCCGAAGAATTACCTGGCAACAAGATTTCATTTTTATTGACAGATAGTAAATGGCAAGAAGTACTGTATTATTATGATGAAACCGATTTTATTAACAGATGCAAACTGGATATAGAAGAATATCAAGATAAGTATATAGTCTTTCTAAATCCACTAGGTACTTTGAATACAAGACAAGTAACTTTAGCAGACACTGAAAAGTTTGCGATAAATTTTCTTACCTATAAATCACTTCGCGAGCTATTTAAAGAAACAAAGGAACTTTCTCAATTCAAAAACGAAACTTCAAAAACTTTTACGATTGTAAGTAAAGAATATGGCGTGTTTCACGTGGGTTATACGCTACCCGAATATTTATATTTCTACAACATAAATATTTCAGATAAATTTGAACGACTAAAAAAAGAGTTTGAAAAAAAGGAATTTATCCAATTCTTTAAAGAAATAATCGTAACCAGTGTCCATAGTGCAGATGAAAAGAATAGGTTCAACGTAATCATCAGTCAGTTGGATTCAATCATTGACCTTGCCCTGAAGGATTATGAAGCATATGTTTCAAACTTTGCGATCGATAAGATAAAGTCAGATTTCAAAAAAGAAAGAGAATCATATTTTGAAAGTATAGACAGAAGTATTTCATCTATTGGGAAACAAGTAGTGGCTTTTCCACTCACATTTGCTGCTAGTGTATTTGCAAGTTATAAAGTTCAGGATAAACCTGGTGTACTACTCTTAATTCTACTTGCCTATTTACTCTACACAATTGTGGCTTATCTCATTTTGACTATGACCGCCTACAATGTGCGTTGTTTAAGAAAGGATGTTAAACTGGAAGAGAAAGCAATTAAAAATAGCTACGGTAAAATTTATGCTGATTTCAAAACTGATTTTGACAAAATAAAAAATAAAATTTGTTTACTCCGTATTGTAGTTGGGGTTCTTTATGGAGTCCTTACCATACTTTTTGTATTATTTACTCTATATGCTGCTCATAGTATGCATTGGTTAGATTTGTCTTCTTGGGTAACTTGGGTGCCTGAAAAAACATAAACTAAGCTTACCTTAAATACAGTGGCTGAATCATTAATTGACTTTAGAGTCTTAGGTGAATTAATTATAACTTTTTAAAAATAAAAACTGAATCTATGAGTTGTTTTAAATTGTTGGCGATACGTCCAATGTATGAATGTGATGAAAGATTCAGTAAAAACCTAGTAAAAGGTTCAATTTATAAATTCTACAAAAATTATGACTTCCTTGATGAAAAGGAAAGACCAATTTACAATGAAAACTTGTTTATTCAAAAGGATGGAAAAACATTAGATAATACTGTTAGATATATAAAAAATAATAAATCTCAGCTTGAAAATTTATATCAAACCACTACAGTTGGAAATAATCCTATTAATATTCAAATTTCCTCCATAGTTGGTAGGAATGGATCTGGAAAAAGTACATTGCTAGATTTACTTTATGCTTTATGCTATGTTATTGCTACAAAAAAAGGAATTATTTCAGACCATAGTGATTTATCCAATCTCATTAACAAGAAAGGTGTAGATCACAATAAAGTTTTCGGGAAAATTTACGAAATTCAAGATTTTTATAAAGATTTGCGAGTTGAGATATTTTATGAACTTGATGGAGAATTTTATTCTGTAAGTTATTATGATGACCAATTATTAGTACATCGTGAAATTTCAAATTCTGATTCGTATAAAAATTTTGAAGTAACAGGAATTTATAATCCAGGTGAATTAACCGATAGAAAATTTGATTTTGTTTTTGATAAACTTTTCTTCTATACAATCTCGGTTAATTATTCTTTGTATGGACTCAATACGAATAATGATAGTTCTTGGCTTGGAGACTTATTTCATAAAAATGATGGATATCAGACTCCATTAGTTATAAACCCCTATAGAAACCAAGGGAATATAGATGTTAATTCAGAATTACATCTGGCACAATCGAGACTATTAAGCAATCTTGTTGATGATAATTTTAGTGCCAAAAAAATTATTAATAATAAAACTGTGCAGTCAATTCAGTTTGTATTAGACTATAGTCAATATAATACATTTAAAGTATTTGAATTTGATACAGTTTACGAAAAAATAAGTAAAAAACTAAACCTTGATGATGCCGAATTTATCACCCAAGTTTATAATGCCATATATACTACAAAAGGGAATCGGATTTCAAAAATTGATTTAGAAAAAATTGAAAATTCAAATTTACTTGTAAAGTATGTTTATAAAAAAATATTAAAGATACATACACATTATGATGAATACAGAGCTGGAACTAATACAAAGAATATAGAAAGATTGATTCCAAGTTTTATTCAGATTTTTAAAAGCTTAATTAAATTAAAAGATGATAGAAGTCACATCACATTAAAACTTCGACAAATATTAAACACCATAAGATTCAATATTCTTAAGTCGGATAAAGATTTTAAGTGGCTTGAAGAGTCCGATGATTTTGAAAAAAGACCTGATAAAATAAAAAAACACATTTTTACTATAGACTTAGATGCATTTATAAAAAGAATAAAAGCAGTTAAAAAATCTAACCCTGATTTAAAGTTAGTTGAATTAATGCCAATAGGTTGCTTTAGGCCTAATCTTTTTATAAATAATGATAGTAAAGATCATGCTATCACTAATTTTCAATCATTGAGTTCAGGAGAACAACATTTTGTACATTCGATCCAATCTATATTGTATCATATTTCTAATATTGAGTCAGTATTTCACTCTACAACTGAAAAAATTAGATATAATTATATTAATTTAGTATTTGACGAAATTGAATTGTACTACCATCCCGACTTCCAAAGATCATTCATTAGCGAACTATTAATTGGAATCGAAAACCTGAAAATCCCAAATATTAAGGGTATTAATATCCTGCTTTCTACTCATTCTCCATTTATACTCTCAGATATTACTAATAATTCGATTCTTAAACTAAAAGATGGGAATATAGACAACTCAGAAACTAGTTCTTTCGCGGCAAATGTTCACGATATTTTGGCAGATGATTTTTTTCTTGATAAAGGATTTATGGGGACTTTTTCTAAAGGAAAAATAGACGAACTTATAAATTGGCTTAATTTTAAAATCCTTGAAAAGGAACTTAATGATAATGTTTATAAGAATATCAGTAGGATTAGGGAAGAGAAATACAAACTTTCTTCCATTAGGTTCGACGAACTTAAATTGCTTTATGAATCTAAAATCGATTTGACTCCAGAATACTGTTTGTCTCTAATTAAAATAATTGACGAACCATTATTAAAAAATAAACTTTCAGAAATGTATTACTTTGCATACCAGAGTGATCTAAAACAAGAAAGTGCTGAAGAGCAAATTAAAGCGTTTGCGAGAAAGTTGGGTAGAGATGACATAGCAGGAAAGATATGATATATTTAGGCGATCAAATTTCTGCATTAAGTATATATAGTGAGGCTACTGTTTGTTGGCTCGGAGTAAAATTAATGGGTAGAAAAACTAATGCTCGACCAAAAGGCTTTCACTGTGGAAAGCAGCACTGCAATACTTGTGATAGTCTTATGAAAATAAGAAGTGGTGTCAATCAAGATTTTAGAAATCTTTTTTCACCTGTTTTAGTGAATGAGATTATTTCTTCTAAACCACATAAACTCTATCAAATTAACCAACAATTAAAAAATCAATATTTAGCATTACATTATTCAGAAGATGATTTCAAAACAGAAGCTTATAAGGTTTTTGTAGATTCTGGTTACACAAGTCAGTGGTTCTTGCCTAAAAAATGGAATTACAAACTTGCCGAACTTTTAGATAAGCATACTTGTACATATTGTAATAGAGAATATATCTTCGTTCATAAAAAAAAGAAAGGAAAAGGAATGGTTCCACAAATGGACCATTGGTTTGCAAAGTCATACTACCCTTTACTTGCTCTTTCATTTTATAACTTGATTCCTTCCTGCGGAACCTGTAACGGAATAAAATCTTCGGTAGAAATGGATTTAGGAAGACATTTGCACCCATATGTAGATAAAAATGTGACAGATTCTTACAAATTTAGTTATTTGTTTAAATCCACAAATGATTTCAAAATAATTTTTAAGAATAACCTTACCGCATCTTTTAAGCCTCAGTATACTTTTGAGGCACTTAATTTAGAAATGATTTATCAAGGACATTCAAATAAAGAATTGAGAGATTTACTTGATTTACGCTACAAATATTCAGAAAACTATTTACAGATTCTTCTAGAGAAAACTTTTGGAAACCTGGCTATGTCAGACCAGGAAAAATACCGCTTAATATTTGGAATTGAAATAGATAAAGAAAATTACCATAAACGAATTATGAGTAAATTTAAAAAAGATATAATTGAAGAACTTTTATCTTCAAAATAATTATTGAACTTTATTTTTTCTATATAACTGTATCGAATCGGGTATGATTACTTTCTAGATGTTTGGTGATGAAATAATTTTTATAAAGTATGTCGATAAAATATAAATATTTCGACATATATTTGTAGTGTGTCGTTGCCGTCGACATAGTTACTTCTAAATGTCGATATTATGTACAATCCTGAAAAACCATATAATGAACTCCCATTATTGCCCCCAAATGTTGAGGTAGAAACGAAAATAATACTAAAACAGGCGATAGCTTCCAACAAAATACTGGCAGAGCTAAAAGGACGAGCAGATGAAATTCCCAATCAGTCAATGCTTGTTAATGCCATTACATTACAAGAGGCGAAGGACAGTTCTGAAATTGAAAATATAGTGACGACTCAGGATACACTATACAAAGCGTTCTCTTCTAATATTTCTTCAACGGATGCACAAACCAAGGAAGTTTTAAGGTATCGCCAAGCGCTTTGGGAAGGTTATAATGATTTGAATAAAAGACCCCTGTCAACCAATTCTTTTATAAAGATTGTACAGACGATAAAGGAAAACGGTTCTAGTATAAGAAATGCACCAGGAACTACTATAACTAGCAATAATAAAACGATATATACCCCGCCGGAAGGTGAAGTTGTAGTTCGAAATCTATTAAAGAATCTTGAAGATTTTATTCATACAGAAGATGATATCGATTCTCTTATTAAGTTGGCTATAATGCATTACCAATTTGAAGCCATCCATCCTTTCTTTGATGGTAATGGTAGAACAGGGAGAGTGATCAATATGCTGTATATTGTCGAGAAAGGACTTTTAGATACTCCAATTCTCTATTTAAGCAAATACATCATTGAGAATAAAAATGACTATTATACAAATCTTAGAAATGTTACAGAAAGGTCAGCTTGGGAAACTTGGATTCTCTTTATGCTAAAGGGTATAGAAGAAACTGCTCAATATACTTTAGATAAAATAAACTCCATCAACCAGTTAATGCAACAAACTATTCTGATAGCAAAAGAAAATCTACCCACGCGCGTCTATTCCAAAGAGTTAATTGAATTGTTATTTGAACAGCCCTATTGTAAAGTAAAATACTTAGTGGATAGCGGTATTGCAAAGCGACAAACCGCTGCCGAATATTTAACTGAACTTGAAAAAATTGGAATCCTAAAATCACAGAAAGTAGGAGTAGAGAATCTTTATTTAAATGTGAAATTGGTTGAAGTTTTGAAAAAATAATCCCGTTCCACCCCATTCCTCTGCATTTCGCGAAAAGCTACATTCCGAGAAAAGCGGTTCACTACACTATCTTGAACCCAGTCGCAGAAAAAGCGACAGCGTTCGCCCAGCAAAAAGATACTCCAACCTTTTATTCCACAAAGTTTAAAATTCTGCCCGAGACAAACTGCATAATCGTTCGCTCGCCCATTCGACATAATTTATACTGAGAAAGGGCAAAGTATTCAGGACAAGCTCTCTTTTATAAGTTCTTACTCGTTCATAATTTTAGTGTGGGTTACCGAAAAGGTAACGGCGAGAGCGCTATGGGAAGTAAGTGAATAAAATTGTAATGAATGCTAATCTGTATTATTTTGCTATAAATGAAATCAGTAATTATATGGCAACATAGAATTCAATATCAAATAAAAAGGAAAACGCTCAAGATATAATAAGTAGGTGGTTTTAAAAGAAATAGTAAATCAAATTACATCAAATAAGACCATCCAAAATGGATAATTAAATTAGTTTAATTCTATGATTATTAGTTAATTAAAATTATTTAACTTCATTGAAAGGTTAAAAAATAGCAGAATCAAAGTTGGCTAATAAAGCTATTCAGCATTTGTTGAAAAGTATGAAGATCCTGAAATGAAATGAAGGAATCGAATAGCAAGAGGGTAACACGCTGCGCGATGTTACATATTAGTAAAATACTGATTCTAAGTATTTTAAATAAATTCGATTAGGCGGTTTCAGTTTATTTTTCACGGAAAAACCTCGACAGCCCAGTAAAATCAATAAATTTTTTACTAAAAAATGGATAAAGGATATGAAAAAGAGCTATTTCAAAGCCTGAGCATTAAGAGCTCTGTGGCGAAGAAATTCAAAAAATACTGCAAGTCGATTTCAAAATCGCAATCAATGACATTGCTTTTGATGTTGGAATTTTTTGATGAAAACGGACTTTCTCCAGAGGATGATTTGAAACCAAATTTAAAGGCAACTGAAAATTTGTTTAAGAAAAGAATCAATACACTAATTGCCATTATAAAAGACATCGAAAAAACGCAGACAAAACCGACATTGGCAATGTTGCAAGCTCTTTTTATGGTAGACGAACCTAAAAAGAAACCGCTACTATTAGAAAAGAAACGGTTTAAGAAAGAAGTCAAGAACCATTTTGGAGAAAAAAGCGGTATTGATTTGAAAAACGAAAGCGAAGTTTAATAAGAAGATTGAAAATATCAAATTAAATTAAAGCACACCAAATGCTATGAAGCCTTGTGCGCGTTGCAAAATATTGATTTTAAGGGTGTTTAGGCGAGTGTTTTTAATACAATGACAACTTGTTTAGCAAAGCTATAAAAGTTCATTGGTGTTTTTAAAAACCACTTTAAAATTGATTTAATTAATTAACCTTCAAATAGAAATTGGTTATGACTACTCTTTAAAAAAATAAAATATTTGGCTGCCAGCCCTTTTGTGTTTTTATATGTTTGGTATTGTTTATTTACAGATACCAATGCTTGTCCAATAATGGGACGGTAGTAGACCAAAAAATGGTACGGTAGTATCCCGTGAGTAGTACAGAAGTTGTATCATATTTGGGACAGTTAAACGGAAGCAAATGAATTCATATTCTATGAAGAAAATACCTCGTTACTTTTCCCGATTCTTTTTATCTTCTTTTTTCTTATCGGCAGCCATTTTTTCCTGCAATAGCTTCATATCTTCATTCACTTTGCGGTCTACGATCTTTGCATAGTGCTGAGTTGTTCGCAAATTTTTGTGCCCTAACATTTTGCCTACAGTTTCCAAAGGAACTCCATTCGTAAGAGTTACGGTGGTTGCAAATGTATGCCGAGCTAAATGGGTAGTAAGGTTCTTCTTGATACCGCAGAGCAATGCTATTTCTTTCAGATAGGCATTGGACTTCTGATTGCTTAACACAGGCAATACACATTCACCATTTAAAACTTTTGGATGATCTTCGTAACGTTCCAAAATAGCAACGGCAGGAGGGAGGAGGGGAATGACTAGTTTCGTTTTTGTTTTGGTTCGTTTGGCTTGGATGCAAAGATTTCCATCAATATCGGTTACGATATTATCGGATTTCAATTTTTGGATATCAACGTATGCAAGTCCAGTATAACAACAGAATACAAACATATCTCGAACAACAGCCAATCGATCCCAATGGATGTCACGTTCCGCTAAAGAATCTAATTCTTCTTTCGAAAGAAATTCACGCTCCACTGTTTTAAACTTAATCTTGTAATTGTAGAAAGGATCTTTGGTAATCCATTCATTGCCCACGGCAATACGAATGATTTTCTTAAAGTTATTGACATACTTTAAAGCCGAATTATGGTTACACGCTTTTTTCTCTTTTAAGAAATATTCGAAACCACGGATAAATTTCAGATTTACATCCCTAACTGGAATATCTTCTTTTCCGTAGGCTTCCTGGACATAACCATAAATATGATTTCTGGTAGTAAAATAGCGTTTATAGGTTCCGAGGGCAAATTCAATATTGATTAGTTTCTCCATCTGTTTATTGTGCTCATCAAAAACTTCGAGGAGCATTTTCGGTTTTTCCTTTTTGCCGATATAGAGGTTTTTTAAGTCGAGCGCAGTAAAAGGCTGATTTGCATCAATTAATTTCTCGTGCATTTTATTTACACGACTCCGAACCTTATCTAAATAGATATTTAATTCTCGCGCTTCGGCGCTCGTCCCACGCATTTTATTCGTCCGAGCATCCCATCTTTGAGGGTCAACTTTGCGTGAAATGCTTAATTCACTTCGCTTTCCATTTACAGTTAAACGAAGATATAGCGGTACTTTCAGGCCGTTTTCGGTTTTATCTCTTTTTAAGTAAAATAGGTGTGAGAATGAAGTGTTCATTTTTGGTGACTTTTTAACACCGATAAAGATACAAAAAGACTAAAAATAAATTTTTATATTTAACATATAATCAAATAGTTACAGCGAAATCGGTGAGTACTTTTCGCTTAAAATTTTACTCACCGAATAGGTGACTTTTTATATGCTATTATTTGATATCAAACAATATCACTAAAAATGAAAAACCCTGTAAATCATACGATTACAGGGTTTTTGGGTTGACTTGGTAGTCAAAAAGTGGAGCCGGAGGGAGTCGAACCCTCGTCCAAACAAGTAATTAAAATGCTTTCTACATGCGTAGTATCTGATTAATTTTCGATGTGTACCTGACCAGAAACCGCCCAATACACACTTATCTTCTTAAGGTTTTTGTGATACTGCCAAAGCGAGCAGGTATCCTTATGTTGACTTTTCTGGTGCTCCTATAAGAATCGCCATCAACAAGGGCTATTCAGGAACATCTCGCTTCCCTACCTAGTAGGGACGAGGCTAAATCCTACTGTAATTCGGATTAAGCGGCAAGAGCGTAATTATTTTCGCCAATTAAAAGTGTGAAAAATGATATTTACGAGCTGTTTCTCAGCGCTCGGCATGCTTACATTCCAACTAGTCTCGCTGTCAAAACCGGTCGGCCCCAATATGTAAATGAACTTAGTACTCTTTATTTTGTGCGTTCCCTTTTTTGCAAAAAGGTCAGGCTTTCGGCAGTACACGGTACTCGCCTATATCCTTAACGCGGGCAGCAAAGCTAACAAAAGTTTACGAACCCCTATAATTTTTATTACGACCAAAGCCGAAGTGTTTCTAATTGTATAATTTAGTGCAATATTTATACCAAACCATATATGAAGTTCGGAATCATCAGAGAACGCAAGAATCCGCCAGATAAGCGTGTAGTACTATCTCCAAAGGCCTGTCAAAAAGTCTTGAAAACATTTTCGAAAGCAGAAATAATTGTAGAACCATCTCCAATTCGTGCGTATTCAGATGATATGTATGCTAAACTAGATGTCATCGTAGCCGATGAAATGACCGACTGCGATGTGCTTTTAGGGGTAAAAGAAGTACCTATCGATGCACTTATTCCAAACAAAAAATATTTTTTCTTTTCACATACTATTAAAAAGCAACCTTATAATAGAGATTTGCTTCTGGCAGTTTTAGATAAGAATATTGAGCTTTATGACCACGAAGTCATTACCAATAAGCAAGAACAACGTGTGGTTGCATTTGGCAGGTATGCCGGAATTGTTGGCGCTTACAATGGTTTTAGAGCTTACGGACTCAAATTCGGATTGTTCAATTTGCCAAAAGCTAATGATTTAGCCGACCAAGAGGCGTTAATCGCAGAGCTTAAAAAACTTCGATTACCAAGTATAAAAGTGCTTTTAACCGGTAGGGGTAGAGTAGGTAATGGCGCTAGGGAAATGTTGGATGGTATGGGTATGCGACGTGTAACTATTGCTGAGTATCTTGAAGAAACATTTAATGAACCGGTCTATTGCCAAATAGATGCAGGGGAATACAATAAAAGAAAAGATGGAGTTCGCGGTAATAAAGCCGATTTCTTTGCTAACCCTACAGAATATAAGTCTAACTTTTTTCGATTTGCAAAGGTGACCGATTTTTACATTGCCGGTCATTTTTTTGGTCAAGGTTCTCCCTATCTTTTTACGAGGGAAGATGCCAAACATCCTGATTTTAAAATAAGGGTAGTAGCAGATGTAAGTTGCGATATTGATGGTCCTGTAGCAACAACTATACGACCTTCTACTATTGCAGACCCTATTTATGGGTATGATCCACAATCTGAATCTGAAACAGATTTTAAAGATAAAGATGCTATTGCTGTAATGGCAGTTGATAATTTACCTTGTGAGCTTCCAAGAGATGCCAGTGAAGGTTTTGGAGAAGCATTTATTAAAAATGTAATTCCTGCGTTTTTTAATGATGATAAAGACGGAGTTTTGCAAAGAGCACGCATGACACAGAATGGAAAATTGACTGAGCGTTATGCGTACTTGCAAGATTATGTAGATGGTAAGGTGTAACTAGGTAATCATTTAAAGAAAGCTACCCTAATCATTTTGATATGGTTAGGGTTGTTAAAACCGTTGTTGAATTCTATTTTGTCTTAATATTCCATTGAATAATAGGCTGTGTTTTAGGCGCTGTAAAACATCCTAAGGCTTTCAATTTTAAGATGATTTCATCTTTTATAACCAACGTTTTTATCGATATTTTTTTTGTTTTTCCGGCGCCAATTTCAAAAACAGGAGAACTATCATAAAAAGAGTAATCTGATTCGTTTTGAAAAAGCAAATCACTACTAGTTATATTCTTTAATTCCAATTCAAGAACCTGAGTGTTTTTGGCATAACTAACTTTTTCTACAACAATACTAGCTTGTAAAAGGGGTACTAAAAATTCCGCTTTGCCTATTAATAAGTCATTGTAAACTGCAACCGTTCTACCCGCAAAAAGTGCTTCTTGCATACTGGAAATACTTCGTTCTTTTGCAAAAACCAAGGTGATAGGTCTATTATTTCCTTTTTCCGTATAATCCCAATCAATAAGTCCGTGAATGTCGCTAGTACCCATGATGGTTAAATTATGTTCTAAAGCCAATGCCAACGATTCTTGCGCATAATCCACTGAATTAATAACCTCTATACCATGTAGCTCTCCTTTTTTAATGCGTTCTTTTTGAAAGTCGCTAAGAATTGGGTTGCCCTGTGGTGCTTGATTATGCCATGCTGGGTGGTTCCAAAATACAAACGCTCCTTGTTTTTTGGCTTCTGCAAAAGCATCTTCTGCTTTATCTTGAAGAATCGGATTTGCATCTTTTATAAAGACAGCATTATTATGTCCCATGGGTGCACTTCTAGTAATTTCAGAACCGTGAACAATTAGTAAGTCATGTTCTTTAGCCTCTTCCAGCGCAATTATATAAGACCTATTTCTGTCTGGGTGTGGAATATCATCTAGATGAGGTTGATACTCTAAATGTTCGGTAAGGGAGATAGCATCTAAATTGTCGCGTAAGGCTTCCATCACTCGAATATTAGGCCAAACATACCCATCAGAAAAAACGGTGTGAATGTGCAAATCTGTCTTTAAACTTTTATACCCAGGAATGTCTGGAAAAGAAAGTGGTCGTGAACTTTGATGTTCGTGTTCTTGCGCGGTAACAAATGTTGTTACCAGTAAAATAAGTAAAAAGTGAAGTTGAGTTCTCATACAAAAGACATTTATCCAAATGTATGAAAATCAACTTATATCAACGGATATTCATTTAATTGGCTATATTAAATTATGGTTAATTTATCAATGACACACCAACTCCAAAAGTAGTTTGCCTGTGATTATAATCGATAAGAGTTTCACCATACCCTTCAAATAATTGTAAGTGACCATTGAAGTTTTCAAAAATAGGAAATGACCAATTTAATTGTATGCTTCCCCTGCTTTTGTCACCATAATTTAAAGAATGTTTGGCGATGGCCCTGAACCGTTGTCTTCTCCAGTCATAAGTGATATCTGCTTCGCCTCTTCCTATATAGTCCGAAATATTTTCATTGTCGTCTATTTTACTACCGATACGAATCCATGGTTTTAGTGTCACCTGCCAATTATTACGTTCAAAACCGGCATGAAACGCAATACGGTTCCAACTTCTAGAAATAGGGTCAGATTGTCCGTTTGACTCATGAATTATAGAGGCTCCTACCATTTTAGCTTTAAACCCTAAAAACTTAAATTCAATAGGGAAATTGGCTATTATTTCTGGTTGGTAATTTAATTCTCTAAATGGTCTTGAGCGTTCTGTATTATATATTTGCCAGTAGGCTGTTTGTGAATAGCCCATCCATAAATCCATATGGCCATTAAGCATATTATGGAAAAGTTTAGTTTTAAGACTAATTTGAAATTTTGCTTCTACAGCATTTAAATTTAGTGGGCCATCTAAAGTTTTACTCGAATTTTCAGCCTGTGGAGATTCATTGGTATTCGATGAATACTTTGCAGGGGTAATATAGATAGGTTTGTAAGAGGTAATTATAAAGGTTCCTCTGTTATGTTCGTCGCCTAGTTCCCAAAGTTCAGACAGGCTTTTACTATTTTTAACCATCCAATCCTCTTCTCCATTATTTTGAGCAAGACTCTGTAGATTGCATAATACTATACTAATTAAGCTAAAAACAAACGTTATTTTTTTGAACATTAAATCATTTTAAAAACGCAAAATTATATATTTGAAATTATTCGAAGTAATCCTAATCGTATTAATGGTAATTCATTTAATCATTCTTCATTTATGAAACCTGCAGAAAATTATATTATAAACCAACCAGAACCTTACAGGAGCATACTCATGCATTTACAAATGATGGTTGAGTCTACGTTGCCTGAGGCGGAGTTAAAGTATAAATGGAATATTCCTTGTTTCTATATTGGTAAATCGCCTATTTGCTACTTGAATGCATCACATAAAAAGCAGTTTGTTGATCTCGCCTTTTGGAATTCTGCACACCTTACAAAACATTTAAACGTACTCATTTCCGAAAATCGAAAAGTAGTACGTTCGTTACGGTACACTACTTTAAAAGAGATAGATAACCACATTTTAACTGATGTGCTAAAAGATGCTTATGCAGTTCGCCAAAACGGATTCTATAAGCGAAAAGACTTAGGTTAAAACTGATTTACTACAGTTCTAAGCGCTACCAAATCGGTCAATAATTTTTTCAATAAACCTAGGTCTAGCATATTGGCTCCATCACTCTTTGCATTGGCGCAATCGAAATGGGTTTCAATGAATAGTCCGTCAACGCCTGCAGCGATTCCTGCGCGTGCCATAGTGCCAATTAATGCTGGTCTACCACCTGTAACACCTGACGATTGATTAGGTTGTTGTAATGAATGTGTAACATCTAATACAACTGGCGCATATTGTTTCATGGTAGGGACACCTCTAAAATCAACTATCATATCTTGATACCCGAACATGGTACCACGATCGGTAATCATTGCCTGCTCATTCCCCGTTTCTGTAATTTTATTTACAGCATGTTTCATGCTTTCGGGACTCATAAATTGTCCTTTTTTGATGTTGACAGTTTTTCCGGTTTCGGCAGCAGCGACTAATAAATCAGTTTGGCGAGCCAAAAAAGCAGGAATTTGAAGAATATCTACATATTCAGCAGCCATTGTTGCATCTTGTTCTGTATGAATATCCGTTACTGTCGGAATTTGGAATGTTTCAGATACTTTCCTTAATATTTTCAATGCCTTTTCATCCCCAATACCGGTAAAAGAATCTAACCGGCTACGGTTCGCTTTTTTAAAACTTCCCTTAAATACATAGGGTATTTTTAAATCATTAGTTACCGTTACAATGTGTTCTGCAATACGTAGCGCCATATCTTCACCTTCTATCGCGCAAGGGCCTGAAAGCAGAAAGAAGTTGTTACTATCAGTATGTTTTATTTGGGGTATTAAGGATAGGTTCATTCGTCGAATATTTTTGAGCAAAGATACTATTTTCAGAAGCTAGCTGTTCTATAAGGATAAGATTGTCCAAAACCCAAATCAATAATGTATTTTAAATATCGTTCAGTTCTATTTTTGCTATTCATACTTGTTTTTCAAGCCAATGCTCAGTTTGGTAAAAATTGTGAATTACGGCAGGTGAAAATTAACCTAATGAATCCTGGGTTTGAATATGAGATGGCATTAGGCACCAATACTACTTTTGATGTTAAGGCAGGCTTGCAAGTCGCTTTAGATCCGTTACTGCCAGATGTATATGAAGAATTGGCATTTCTACCTGCTGTTGCTGGTCAATATCGTTATTACTATAACTTCGAAAAACGGCAACGAAATAGAAAACAGATTTATGGTAATTCGGCAAATTATGTGGCGCCTGCTGCTGCTGTTTTTTTTCCAGGTATACGAACTATAGAGAATGAAATAGTAAAGGGTGCTTTTGGTTATGCTGGTGTAGTTACTGGTTTGCAACGAAGTTTTGATTCCGGATTCAATTTTTCTGTTGATGTAGGTGCGGCATATTACATGGGGCAATTTGATAGTGCTATTTATCCGGTTGCCAATTTAAGTATTGGTTGGATTGTAAGTGAAAAACGATGGTGTGTAGGTCGATAATACTATATTAAATTCATAATATTTCTTTAAATCAAATGGTTACGTTTTTTTAAACGATTAGTTTTAAATGCAACTTTAATCTAATCACATGAAGAAAATCACACTAATTGTTCTCCTATTCATTGTTCATTTTGGTTATTCTCAAATCAATGGAATAACAGAGAAAGGTTCAGGAATCGTTCATCTAGAACGGCATCAATTCAAATTCGATTTGTTTAGTCCGGGTATCAGTTATGAGTTGGGACTTTTTAAGAATGTAAGTACCTCCGTTGGATTAGGACTTGGTTACGCCACCTATAAGGAAGGGTATGCGGTAGGTTTAACCCTGCATACTAGGGTAAGGTATTATCATAATTTTAATAGAAGGATTGCCATGAACAAAAATGTTGCTGGTAATTCCGGAAATTACATTGCAGCAGCTCGGAGCATTTTCTTCTCCCAGCTTCGATTATCTACAAATATTGAAGGTCCGGATGATTTTAATCTTGGTGTTTACGGAGTCACCTATGGGATTCAAAGGACTTATGAAAACGGATTTAATTTTAATGCAGAATTAGGTGCGGGTTACTACCGTGGCGACGGAGTACCATCAGGTTATGGTCCTCTGCTCAACTTTACTTTTGGTTGGGTGGCTACCAAACGAAAATCTAGAAAACCAATTTTTGATTAATTGGGCCTGATTCTTGATATTTATTTAAAATAAAAAAAATCAAACTTTACCATGAGAAAAACCGTAATTTTTGCTGTTCTTTTATGCTCAGCCATTACCCTTTCTTCACAAAATAATAAACAAGTAGAAGCCGGTCTTTTTAAACTTAATGCCTTAGCACCAGGTATGTCTTACGAATTGGGAGTTGGAGCTATAACTACGTTGAATTTTGAAGGATTTTTAGGCTTTGCGCTTAATGGAGGGTCTGATAGGGAAACCAATTTTGGACTTTATCCTGGGCTAGGTGCAGAATTTAGGTACTTTAATAATATGGAAAGGCGCTTAAGAAAAGGTAAGAATATTTCAGGAAATTCAGGAAACTATCTTGGGTTTTTAAATCAGTTTCAATTTGGTCAACCCATTATTGGAGATTTAGAATATGCTTCAGACTACTATTATAATCTCGTTATTGTCTATGGTATTCAGCGCACTAGACCTAAAGGTTTTTACTGGGGTATTTCTTTTGGGCCAGGAATTTTTGTCAATGAGTTTGATACAACTCCCGGAATTTTAATTGATGTAAGATTAGGTTGGGTGATAGGTGGTAGAAAAAAGTAGGTATTGCTTTAGTAAACCCTCTCAAAATCAATAAGATAAAAAATACTTAAGATTAAGTGTAGCTATTAAAAATTGAAGTATCTTTGCACGCTTAAAATAGACCTTATGTCCACTACGAAAAATATTGCGATCATTGCGCATGTTGACCACGGTAAAACCACCTTGGTAGACAAAATAATGTACCACTGTAGCTTGTTCCGAGAGAACGAGAATACAGGCGATTTAATATTGGATAATAACGATTTGGAACGAGAGCGTGGTATTACCATTACTTCCAAAAACGTTTCCGTTATATATAAGGACACTAAGATAAATATTATAGATACACCTGGTCACGCCGATTTCGGTGGTGAAGTTGAACGTGTATTGAACATGGCAGACGGTGTCTTGTTATTGGTAGATGCTTTTGAAGGACCAATGCCACAAACTCGTTTTGTACTACAGAAAGCAATCGACTTAGGTTTGAAGCCTTGTTTGGTTATTAATAAGGTTGATAAAGAAAACTGTACTCCAGAAGAAGTACATGAAAAAGTTTTCGATTTAATGTTCGAGCTAGGTGCTGAAGAATGGCAGTTAGATTTTCCTACTGTTTATGGTTCTGCAAAGAATAATTGGATGAGTGAGGATTGGAGAAATGAAACTGACAATATCGAGCCTCTTTTAGATATGGTTATTGAGCATATACCTACATTCGAGCCGAAAGAAGGAAATACTCAAATGTTGATTACATCTTTAGATTTCTCTTCATTTACTGGTAGAATTGCTATTGGTAGATTGCAAAGAGGAACCTTAAAAGAAGGGCAACAAATTTCTTTGGTAAAACGTGATGGTTCTATTGTAAAATCAAAAATTAAAGAATTATATCTTTTTGAAGGTTTAGGTCGTAAGAAAGTACAAGAAGTTGAAACTGGTGATATTTGTGCATTAGTAGGTGTTGAAGGATTTGAAATTGGTGATACTGTTGCTGATTTAGAAAATCCTGAAGCATTAAAGACTATTGCTATTGATGAACCTACAATGAGTATGTTGTTTACTATTAATGATAGTCCGTTTTTTGGACAGGATGGTAAATTCGTAACCTCAAGACATATTAAGGATCGTTTGGCTAAGGAGTTGGAAAAAAACCTTGCCTTACGTGTTAACCCAACTGATAGTGCTGATAAGTTTTTGGTATTTGGTCGTGGGGTATTACACCTTTCTGTACTTATTGAAACAATGAGACGTGAAGGATATGAAATGCAAATTGGACAACCACAGGTAATTATAAAAGAGATTGACGGTGTTAAATGTGAGCCTATCGAGCATTTAACAATCGATTTACCAGAAGAAGTTTCTGGTAGAGCAGTTGAAATGGTATCTATTCGTAAAGGTGAAATGACCAAAATGGAAGCAAAAGGTAATCGTATGTTATGCGAGTTCCAAATTCCATCACGTGGTATTATCGGTCTTCGTAACCAATTATTGACAGCAACGGCTGGTGAGGCTATTATGGCGCACCGCTTTTTAGAATATCAACCAATGAAAGGTGATATTCCTCAACGTCAAAATGGTTCATTAGTTTCTATGGAAAGAGGAAAAGCAATTCCTTATTCTATCGATAAATTACAGGATCGTGGTAAGTTTTTCGTTGATCCAGGTGAAGATATTTACGAAGGTCAGGTAATCGGCGAGAATTCTCGTGGTGATGATATGACTGTGAATATTACAAAAACAAAAAAGATGTCTAACGTACGTTCTTCAGGAGCGGATGATAAGGCAAAGATTGTACCTGCAATTAAGTTTTCATTAGAAGAAGCTTTAGAATATATTCAGAAAGATGAGTATGTTGAGGTTACTCCAAAACATTTGCGTCTACGTAAAATATATCTAACGGAGAATGAACGTAAGAGAAATAAAATAGCATAAGTATTAAAGTCTTTTATAAAAGAGATTTTATTTGAATATTTTTTTTTAGAAAAGCCACCTTTTTAAGGTGGCTTTTCTAGTTTTGGTTGATAATGTAAAGCTGTAAAATAAATTTAAACGTCGATTAGTAGTCTCATATGCTATTAATTAAGGGGTATTGACTAAGAATTACGTAAAATATGAGGTTACATTTTCCTACTTCCTTAATAATTTAAGCTAACGCAATTTTTCTTCGTTTTGAGTTTGAATTATATCTAATTTAAAGTTCAATTAAACTCAACTCAAACGTATAAAATTATGCAACTAGAAGGAAAAAATGTACTCATTACTGGCGGTACTAGAGGTATTGGAAAATGTATGATTCAAGAACTTATTAAAGGTGGTGTTAGCAAAATAGCTGTAATCGCCCGTGATAAGCAAAACTTGAAACAATTATCACAAGAATTTGAAAATGTAAAATTTCTAAGAATCAATGGTGATATTGCTAATATTGAGGTTTTACGTGAAGCTGTTGCACAGATAGAGGATAAATGGGGGTATATAGATATCTTAATCAATAATGCAGGTATTGTTTCTGCAGGTCCTTTAGAGGATATTCAAGATGAAGATGTATATGATCAGGTAGCAATTAACCTTACAGCTGTACTTTTATTGACCAAATATTGTATTCCTCTTTTAAAATCATCTGAAGAGGGGGCTATTTTGAATATCTCATCTGGGTTAGGGTTAATTGGGATGCCTTTTTATGCAGTTTATGGTAGTACAAAAGCTGCTATTCGTCAGTTTTCAGATTCTATGCGTAGAGAATTGGCTCCTTTTAATATTTCTGTAACTTGCTCTTTTCCTACGGCTACTGATACCGATATGATGCAGAAATTTAAGGGAATAAAAATGGATTCTCCAGAATATGTTGCCGAACGTTCAATACAAGGTTTATTGAATAAGGAAATTCAAGTAATTTTTGGAGGTGAGGAGCGACTTAAAGAAAATAGCTTGAATTTTGAAGCTCCCGCGGAATTTGATAAATGGGTGGCTCAAAAATATGATGAGCTAAAAACAACTAGTTTAGATCACAAGGCCATATGATTTACATTAGATAACCAACTTAACGGCATATAACTATGAGATTACATTACAAATTTTCAGTTTTAGTACTATTCGCATTTATTTTATCGTGTAAAGAAACTCCCAAAGCTGATCAAGATTTAGTTGACAAGGAAGTAGTAGAAACTAATGTTATTTCAATTCCTAAATCATGGGTAGATGCTAGGGTAAACAAAGCTAAGGAAAAACTGGGTGCTTCTGAAGCTGGTAAAATAGTTTGGAATGCGATGGAAGCTCATGGTGGCTTAGCAAAGTGGTATGCAAACGGACCAATCTCTTTTCGATTTAATTATCAGCCATTAAATGGTAAAACACCTAGAGATAGCTACCAAACTGTAGATACTTGGAGTAATAGAGCTGTGCACACAAGTGCAACGGATAGTACTGCACATTTTGGGTGGACTGGCGAACAAGCTTGGGTAAAAGCAAAAGATAGTACCGACTTTGCTTATGATACTAAATTTTGGGCATTGACGCCTTTATACTTTTACGGACAACCTTTTGTGCTGAATGGTGAAGGAGTGAATTTAGAGTTGCTTTCTGAAAAGACTTATAAAGAGCAAAAACAAGATGTGGTCAAAGTAACCTTCGATGCTGGTACAGGTGATGCACCCGATGATTATTATATTTTATACTTCAGTAAAGATTCACATAAACTGGCTGCTATTCGGTATATCGTTTCTTATCCAGAGTACTTTAAAGATGGAGGGCATGCACCAGAAAAGTTTATGGAAGTTGTAGGGGAGCATACTGTAAATGGTATTCTGTTTCCGACGAGTTATAAAACGCATTGGTTAACGAAAAACGAAAAACCTGGAGAGCATATAACTCAAATAGATGTTTCTGATGTTTCTTTCGAAAACAATCTACCAAAAGACTTTTTTGATGTTCCTTCGGATGCCAAAATTCTAAATGAATAAATAAGGCAATTATAAAAATAAAAAAATCCCAAAGGCAACTTTGGGATTTTTTTATATACTATAACTTGTGTATTTCTATCTATGCCTTCTTGGCCTTATATAGAGAAGCAACTGCCGCACCTATTATACCAGCGTGGTTTTGTAATTCTGCGGCAATTACTTTAGTTTCAATATTAATTTGTGATTTAAACTCGTTAAAATCTTTTGATGCACCACCACCTAAAATAATAAGGTCTGGCGATATTATTAATTCAACGTATTCTAAAAAAGTATTGAATCGTTTACCCCATTTTTTATAGGAAAGTTTTTCTTTGTCCTTTGCAGACCCGGCTGCCCACGATTCAATTTTACTGTATTTCTTATAAGGTATTTGACCTAACTCAAAGTTTGGAATCAACCTACCATCTAAAAAGGCGCCACTACCTAAACCGGTTCCAATGGTTATCATAACAACAAGGCCCTTCTCACCTTTTCCGATACCGTAGTTCATCGTAGCGTAACCCGCGGCATCTGCATCATTAATAACGGTAAAATCAAGGCCTGTTTTCTTTTCTAATAAACCCTCAACATTCACGCCTAACCAGCTAGGGTCTAGATTGCCAGTAGCTTTGCAAGTGCCATTTTTAATGATCGTTGGAAAACCACAACCAACTTTACCTTTGTAATCGAAGTGTGCTACAATTTTAGCAATAACATCGGTCATTGCTTCTGGTGTTCGAGGTATAGGAGTCGGTATTCTAAAGCGCTCAGAAATCATTTCTCCTGTTTCTGAATCAACTAACGCTCCTTTAATTCCAGAACCGCCTACATCAATACCAAGTAAAGTCATTTTATTTTTCTTAAGGAATACAAAGAAACGAAAAAGAATCGGCTCTTTGAAGTGGGTTTTTATTGAGGGTTGTATTTAAGTAAACTTGAATAAAATTTAGGTATAAAAAAAAGGACCTTAGGTCCTTTTTAATTACTTATTCTGGCATAACCAAATCTATAATGGTACTTACCTGTATATCTTCATCTTCTTCGTCTAATTCTGTATCTACAGTGAACGTGATGATAAATTGCATGCTAACAAATTTTTGACTAGTTAAATCATACTTTGCGCTTACGTCGTTTGTTACGTTGGTGAACTCTGCTTTATATCCGTCTTTATCGGTAAAAACATACATACCATCTATGTATCCTTCATATGTTCCGCTCATTTTGTCGGTGTCTTGGCCGTATGTGGTTGTTAGAGAGGAGATAGCTACGAATAATACGATTAAAATTGATTTCATTTTTTTGCTTATTAGTTATAGTTTAGATTTTTTTTTGTTCTTTTTCTAGTCCGAGAATCGTACTTAAAAGTTGTTACAAATGAAATCTAAATAATTGAATAACGATTTTTTTTATCATTTTATTATGAAAGATTTTTATATTCTTAAGTCGCTGTAAGTCAGTATGGTATTTTTGATTTACTGATTTAAAATAAATTACTTCAACATAGGATTATAATTTAATTTGATACTACCTTTGACGAATAATTCAATACCATTCAATTGAAAAACAGTAAGATATATTCCCTTTATAGTATTCTATTCGTCGCTTTATTTACTGCGGTCAATATTGCTTATTCACAATCACCGATGACTTCCGATAAAATCGAGACATTAGTTGAGAAGTATAAGAATGACATACGCGGACCTTATAAAGATATTCGTTGGTTTTGTGCCGATGGCAGTGTACGGCAACCAAAAGACCCTTGTCCTGATAACATAGGGCCTGGCGTACAACATGCTAGATATAAAGATGAAGTAGTTGCCTTAGGTATTAGCAATCATATTTTTTTAGGTCAAATTTTAGCCTATTCAAATAATGATGAAATATGGGATGCTGATTTCAACCATTCACGTTTAAAGCAATTTCAGTTAGATAAATATTTACGTCTAATCGATAACGGTTGGGTGAATCAAAAAGGACAGTTTTATAGAGGTTCAGTACAAGTAGAGGATGAGGAAGCTTGGGGTATTGAATTTTATAAGTGGATATTAGCAAAAGATGCAGTAATTACTGATAATTTTTACTTCATAAGACAATCCTTAAAAGATATTCCACATAACGGAGATGATAATGTAGCGCAGTTAATGCGTAGCGAATCGAAGGTTATTTCTGATAATTACGTTGCTTTTATGGATTTGAGAACCAAGATTCATAGTCAGCCTGAAATTTCTGATATTCAAAAAGTAATAGATTTTAAGGCTAAGAATCAGAAGTTATTGACTACTGATTTAAATAAAAAACTAGATGGTCTGGTAGCTACCATGCAAACTTTTTTTAAGCCAGTTGATGTTCAATCGTTATTGAATAAGTCGAAATTAGTAAAAGGCACGACTTTAGGTGATAAAGTACAGGCATTTGTTCAAGGGAAAACTGGCAATGAAACACCTTCATATTCTGTTAATGAAACAGCGCAATTACTTTTAGATATACGAGAAGGATTAGTAGCTGAGAAACGACCGATGGCTCGTTTGCAATTATTAGATATTTCTTTAAAATTAGAAGAACTGTTATTTCAAAATGCACCAAATTGGGAACCAACAACGGTTAGCGGACAATTAGAAAAAATATGTGCCTTAACAACCGCATCGGTTGGTGCAGGTTATTTGGAGTTGTGGGAATGGGAACAAATATCTGGTGCGTTGAGTAAGTTTGGTCAAGACCAATTGAGCTTGGCAGAATTAACTCAGGTTTTAGAAACTGCAAGAGCAGCTGTAGAGTGGAGTGCTGCCATGGTAAAAGCTAATTATCAAGAGGTGGTTGATGCGTATACCACGTTCGAACCAAAATCATATGCCTTTATCGATGATAGAATTAGAGGTTCTGTTGCCTTGCATTTGGGTAAGAGCGTTGGTGAATTGGGTGATTTTATAGCGAAAGAATCCGCCCTGACGAATATGGTGATGGATATTTCAAATCAAAGTACGTTTAGAGGATTGAATCCTGGGTATGCTTTTGGTGAATTAGTGGTGGTTGATGGTTCATCGGAAGATATTGAAGTGTCATCTGATAAGATTTATATTTTTCAACGTTCTCCATCCGATTTAAAACCTATTGCAGGTATTGCCACGGTGGCAGAAGGGAATATGGTATCTCATGTGCAGCTATTGGCGCGTAATTTGGGAATACCAAATGCAGCGTTGTCAGACGCGAATCTACAAAGTTTAAAGAAGTATGACGGTGATCGTGTTTTCTATGCGGTATCTAACAAAGGAAATGTGATTATTAAACCTGAATCGAAAATGACCGACCAAGAGCGCGGTCTATTTGTGAAGAAAGAACGAAATACAGATAAGATTGAAGTGCCTATTGAAAAAATTCAATTGAAAAATACCGATGTTCTTAATATGCGTGATGTTGATGCGAGCGATTCGGGAGCATTATGCGGACCAAAAGCAGCAAATTTGGGGCAGTTGAAAAAAATGTTTCCCGATCAGGTTGTAGAAGGGTTGGTGATTCCGTTCGGAATTTTCAGAGACCATATGGACCAGCAAATGCCGGGTCAAAATACTTCGTATTGGGCGTATTTAAATGCCATGTTCGTAGAAGCAGAGCGGATGATAACTACCGGAGTTTCTGAACCAGAAGTTGAGAATTATCAATTACGACAATTAGAAACTTTAAGAACTGCAATAAAGAAAATGCCTTTAAAGGCTGATTTCATGGAGCAGTTAGAAACGAAGTTTAAAACTGTTCTTGGGTCAGATTTTGGTCAGATTCCGGTCTTCTTGCGTAGTGATACAAATATGGAGGATTTGAAAGAGTTTACAGGCGCGGGACTAAACCTGACTTTATTTAATGTATTGGATAAAGAGAAAATTTTAAATGGAGTGAAAGAGGTATGGGCTTCACCATATACGGAGCGTAGCTTTAAATGGCGTCAAAAGTATTTGTTGAATCCTGAGAACGTATTTCCTTCAATTTTGGTGATACCAAGTGTAGATGTTGATTATTCCGGAGTTTTAATTTCAAAGGGAATCAATTCTGGAAATGAAAAAGATTTAACTGTGGCATTTAGTAGGGGGGCAGGTGGCGCCGTAGATGGACAATCGGCAGAAACCTATACTATTTATGATGCTGGTGGATATCGTTTATTGGCACCAGCACGTGAGGCTAAGTATAATACCTTGCCTACAACAGGTGGTACCGGCAAGAAAGTTGCCACTTTTCAAAATAGGGTGGTTAACGAGAAAAATTTAAATGAAATTAAAATTTTGGCAAACACTATTCGTACGACTTTGTCTGAAGCGACCAATTCAGATTATGAAGGTGCTTATGATGTAGAACTTGGTTTTAAAGATGATAAATTATGGTTGTTTCAAATACGCCCATTTGTTGAAAATAAAAAAGCCCTAAGTTCTGGATACTTAGAGTCGATTACCCCCAAAATTAACACGGAGAAAGAAATCTCTTTAAGTACAAAATTATAATGAAGAAAATTTTAGTGTTACTGGTTGTAGTTTTTTCTGCTTCCGCATTTACAACATATACATACTATCCAATTGACGGTTACGAGCGTACAGGTATAAAACGTTTAAAGCGTTTAGAGTTAATAAAAAGCGGTGAGATAAAAGATGCCACAGTTTTACCTGCTGGCGCATTAAAATCTTACAGTGAAATTCAGTTGAATTTACTGTCTAGAAAGAATGATAGTGCCATGGGTTTAATGCAGGTGAACGAGGATTTTCAGAAAGAAATCAGTGCGCTTTTTCGTGGTTTAGATAAAAGTTATTCGTTAACGGTATTAGATATATCAGATCCTGAAAATGTACGATATGCTGAGCGTAATGAAACGTCAGGCTATCAACCAGGCAGTGTTGGTAAATTGGCTGTTCTCAACGGACTCTTTACGCAGTTGGCCAAGATTTATCCAGATTCGTTTGAATTAAGAACCGAGCTTTTAAAGAATAAATCTGTTAAAGCAGGCGTGTGGGGTTTGACTGATGAGCACACCATTCCTATTTATAATATTGAAAAAAATACATTGGTGAAGCGCCAAGTAATCGCGAATGATTTATTTACGCTGTACGAATGGACGGATCATATGCTCTCGGTTAGTAATAATGGCGCAGCAAGTATTGTTTGGAGAGAAGTGCTTTTAATGGCAGCTTTTGGCGAAAAATACCCTGATTTAACCCAAGAAGAAACCGATACTTATTTTAAAGAAACTCCAAAAAAGGAATTGACAGATTTAAGTAATGATGTAGTGAATTTACCATTACGTGATTTAGGAATTAAAAGTGATGAATGGCGACTGGGAAGTTTCTTCACCAGAGGGGCAAATACATATGTTGGTGATAAAGGCGGTAGTATTGGCTCTCCGCAAGGATTAATGAAATTTTTGGTTCAGTTAGAGCAAGGTAAGGTGGTAGATGAAGCTTCTAGTTTAGAAATGAAGCGATTAATGTATATGACCGATCGTAGAATACGCTACGCACAATCACCTGCTTTAAAAGAAGCAGCAGTGTATTTTAAATCTGGTTCATTATATAAATGCGATAGAAGTAAAGGTGAGGCTTGTGGTAAATATATGGGCAATGTCACCAATTTCATGAATTCTGTTATCATTGTTGAGCATCCAGATAATTGCAGGTATATGGTTGTATTAATGACGAATGTACTTCGCAAAAACTCCGCTAGTGACCATATGTATTTAGCCGGTAATATTGATAAAATTATTAGAAAGGGGTAGAATTTAAATAAATAATTTACTGCGTGAAAAAACTATTATTATTGCTTGTTTTATTGTCGGTATTATGTAGTTGCGAGGAAGAACCTCTTGAAGCAGGTATTGAGACGACAGTTTTTGGTCGAGTTTACGATACTATAAATGAAATACCAATTAAGAATATTAAAATAAAAATTGGTGAAAGTATTCGACAAGGTACCTTTTCAAGTACGAGATATAATTTTAAGGGGTATTTAGATTCTACTATTACAGATAGTGAGGGTAATTATAAAATTACTTTTGAGACCTCTGGTAAGGGAACGATTTATGATTTACATATTTCTTTAAAAGAGGATATATCTTTTACTAGTATAAGGGAGGTAGTAAAGGATGAGAATATAGGAGCTACAGAAGAACTAAACCTTGGTGCATTACAGCTTTATCCGGTAAATTTAAAAATTACAACTACGGATGTTTTTGAGGAATCCATTTTGATTTTTACACAATTTTCCGGTGGTAACATTGAAAAGCATCCATCATTGAAAATTGCTACAGAAAGAGCGGTGTGGTTAGATAAAAATCAACCAAGTTCAATTAGTTTTCATATTGAAGATAGTAGTCCCCTTAGATATGCTGCGAAAACTATTTCAGCCACCAATTCTAAAACAATTACTACGGTGGATATTGCATTATCCTATGAAGATTTCAATTAAGTTGTAATATTCTTTTAAGAAAAAGTTAAAAGTTTTTTTATATCAAAGCACTTGCTTAGTTTTGTGCTGTAATTAGAAATAATGGCACGTAAAAAACAATATAACGAAACTGAAGTCATAGATAAGGCCATGCGCTTGTTCTGGCGTAATGGCTATGAAAGTACATCGGTTCGTATGTTGGAGAAAGAAATGGGTATTAACCAGTTCTCTATTTATGCCAGCTTTAAAAATAAAGAAGGTGTATTCTTAGAAAGTATTAAGCTTTATAATACTCAAATCAAAGCCATCACCAATGCCTTAGAAAAATCTAATAATGGAGTTGAAGGTATTAAAGATTATTTTTTTGATTTTCTAGATTTTTCTAGAGAAGGTCCAATTTTTAAAGGATGTTTGGTTACCAATACGGTAAACGAAATTAAAGAAGATTCGAGTCCGGTTATTATGGCGGCATTGAAACGTTTTTCTTCAACTATTAGAGAACTATTTGTAAGGAATCTAAAACAAGACGACTCAAGGGATGTAAAAGAAATAGAAGCACAGGCTGACTATTTAATGAACGCTCTTTTAGGTCTGTCAATTTCATCAAAAGTATTTAAAGAGGAACAATTAAAAGGCATTATTAAGATTACATTTTTACACCTTTAGCATTTTTTTTGAATAATAACTAAGCAGTTGCTTAGATTTAACATAAATATAATAATTAATAAATAAAATAGATTATGACAACTTTAAAAGTACACGACATAGAATCTGCAACAGAAGGTAGCAAGGGATTATTAGAAAGTTCAAACAAGGCATACGGGATGATTCCTGGTCTTCATGGAGTATTGGCAGCATCGCCAAAATTATTAGAAGCGTATCAAACACTACATCAGTTATTTACAGAGACTTCTTTTAACGAAGAAGAGTTAACTGTGGTATGGCAAGCAATCAATGTTGAGCATGCATGCCATTACTGTGTACCAGCACATACAGGTATAGCAAAAATGATGAAGGTAGATGACGCTATTACAGAAGCATTGCGTAATGAAACTCCATTAGCAGATGCAAAATTAGAAGCACTAAGAACTATGACTTTAACTATAGTTCGTAACCGTGGTAATGTAACTCAAGAAGATTTAGATACTTTTTATGCAGCTGGTTATGGTGAGCAACAAGTATTGGAAATCATCTTAGGATTATCTCAAAAAGTAATCAGTAACTATACAAACCATATTGCGCATACACCTGTCGATGCAGCTTTTGAAAAGTTTGCATGGTCTAAATAATTGAGGTTTCAGTTTTCCCCCGAAACCATATGTTGATTGAGTGATTGATTGTAGCCTTCTGTCTTTAAGGCAGAAGGTTATTTAATTTTAATAAACTAAATACATCAAAATGAAAAAAATAGCAATAAACGGAATGGGGCGTATTGGTCGCGCTTCTTTAAAAGTAATTTTAGATACTCCAGAATTAGAATTAGTAGCAGTAAACGATATCGTATCTATAGAGAATATTGCTTATTTACTTAAGTATGATTCAGTCTATGGTATTTATGAAAAGGAAGTTTCACATGATGAAAACAACCTTATCATAGATGGTAAAAAAATTCAATACAACTCGCAACGTAATCCTGAGGATTTGCCTTGGGCAGAACACAAAATTGATGTCGTTATTGAAAGTACCGGTTTCTTTACCAAGAGCGAAGATGCTAAAAAACACATTAAGGCAGGCGCAAAATCTGTAATTATTTCTGCACCTACAAAGAGTGAAGATATCCCAACGGTGGTTCATGGTGTAAATACAAAAGATGGAGCGACCAATATATTTTCTTGTGCTAGTTGTACTACCAATAATATTAGTCCGGTAGTAGAAGTTTTAGGTCGTAGAATTGGTATTAAGAAAGCCATTATGACAACTGTACATGCCTATACCGCATCTCAAGGAATTGTTGATGCACCTTCACAAAAAAACATGAGAATGGGTCGTGCCGGTGCAGCGAATATAGTTCCTACCACGACAGGTGCTGCAATTGCTACTACTAAAGCGTTACCAGAATTTGCTGGTAAGTTTGATGGTGTTGCGTTACGTGTACCAATTCCGGTTGGGTCTATGTCAGACTTAACTTTTGTCATGGAACGCGATGTTACTATTGAGGAGGTAAACGCAATTTTCAGGGAAGAAGCGGCTACCAAAAGATATAAAAATGTTTTGTCTACTACAGATGAGCCATTGGTTTCATCGGATATTGTAAAGAATCCGCATGCATCGACCGTTGATTTAGGAATGACAAGAGTAGTTGATGGCGATTTGTTGAAAGTGATGACGTGGTATGATAATGAATGGGGGTTCACCAATCAAATGATTCGTCAAATTCTGGCAGAAATATAAATTTAAAATAACATGCAGATGCCCTATTTGTATTGGGGTATCTGTTATTCTATTAATAATCACATAAAAGTATATACAATGATAAAATTAACTGTAATGTATCCGAATAGTGCAGATTTAACGTTCGATAAGGACTACTATGTAAATCAACATGGTCAATTATTAAAGGAATTGTTGGGTGATTCCATTGTTTCATCCGATATTAATTTTGGTATTGCAGGAGGTAGTCCAGATGAACCGGCACCATTTTTAGTTATTGCTAACCTAATTTTTGACTCTATGGAATCATTTAAGATGTCTTTTGGAGCAAATTCAGAAAAGATTTTGACGGATCTTCCAAATTTTACGAACACTCATCCGACCGTACAAATTAGTGAGATTATTTAAATTTACCAGTGTATACTGAACTGATTAAATTAGCATGGAAATACAAGACATCAATTTAAAAAAGATAGCTCGGTATTGCACCAATAAAGTTTTTAGGACCGATACGAAGGAAGCTGGTTTTATACGTTTTGATTTAGGTAAAAATTTAACTCCCTATCAATTTAGATCTATAATGGTCGATCTAAAGAAAGAATTATCAAAGTTTACTACTGTTGAATTTGACAAAAAATTAAGCTATCATTGGTTGGTGCGTTTTGATCAGCAAGTGAGCACACCTTTTCACGTAGATAATGCCGGGGACCAATCTTTTTTAATGTTGGGATATGAACCAAGTGAAATAGAAAGTGAGTTGCATATAGCAGACTATTATAGATATGCGAATGAAAGCAACACTGCACCAAAAGATTATCTTGAAAATTTCACTCCGATATTTAAAGAGGACGAGTCATTACTAGCGCCTTATACTACAAAATTAAAATCAAATTTTAATGATAGATATTCTATTGTTTTAATAAATAATAGCAACCCAAAGTCATCTCTTTAAACCTTAGGTATATACCATAAGGCTGTTATTGTAAAACAAGACTTGAGTAAGAGTAGAATAGTAAACTCAATGGTTCTTAATATGTTACCGAAAAACAGACCTGATAAAGATGAACTTAACGAAGAAATATTTTTGAACACAACTATGATAAGTACATAGTTGATAGTATTGCATGGTGTAAGTAAAAAGGCACTGATAGAAAAGTTCAATTGAATGTATAATTGGAAAAAATGACTAAGAAATTAAAAATAGATATTGTATCTGATGTAGTATGCCCTTGGTGTATAATTGGATACAAACGCTTAGAAAAAGCCATTTCAGAACTAGGGTTAGATGACCAAGTAGAGATTGAATGGCAACCTTTTGAGTTAAATCCGCATATGCTGCCACAAGGCCAAAACGTTACGGAACATATAACAGAAAAATACGGTTCTACCATTGAGCAACAGAAAGATTCACAACAACGTATGACGGATATTGGAGAAGAATTAGGTTTTAAATTCGACTATTTTGAGGATATGAGAATGGTAAACACCTTTGATGCACATGTTTTATTAGAATATGCGAAAGAATTTGGAAAGCAAACCGATTTGAACATGCGATTGATGTCTTCTTTTTTTAGTGAGCGTAAAGATGTTTCTGATAAGGCTATTTTAAAACAAGCTTTGCTAGATGTTGGTTTAAATGCTGAAGAAGCACTGTCAAAACTAGATAATGAAGAAGCGCGATACGAAGTCAGAAATAAACAAGGGAAATGGAAAAATATGGGCGTAAATTCTGTGCCCACCATTGTGTTTAATATGAAAAGTGCGATAACCGGGGCACAACCCGTAGATACATTAAAACAAGTGCTTTCTGAGTTGATTTCTGAATAGGAATTTTAAAATTAGACGTCATGGATTCAAACAATAAAAAAGGCGAGTTAAATGTATTATTAGATGCAAAGCGTCAAGAAGGTGCATCAAAATTTACTGAAGAGAAAAAGCGGATTTATGCAGATGGTATTACAAGTGTGGCAAACTCAGGTATACTTGAGCATGCGTTGAATGTTGGGGACAAAGCGCCCAACTTCACTTTGAAGAACGCATTAAATGAACCTGTTTCTTTGTTAAGTGAACTTGAAAAAGGACCAGTAGTACTTACTTGGTACCGAGGTGGTTGGTGTCCATATTGTAATATCACCCTACACTATTTACAAGAAAAACTTCCTGAATTTAAAAATGCTGGAGCCACATTATTGGCTTTAACACCTGAATTACCTGATAACTCGCTAAGTACTTCAGAGAAAAACAATTTAGAATTTACTGTTTTAAGTGATGTGGGTAATACCATTGGTAAAGAATATGGAGTGGTATTTACGCTAACAGATGACGTAGCTTCCATTTATGAAGCAGGCTTTGGTTTACATGAAAAGAATGGTGATGAAAGTAATGAATTACCTTTAGCGGCGACGTATGTTATCAATACAGATGCAGTTATAACATATGCCTTTTTAGACGCTGATTATAGAGAAAGGGCAGAGGCATCAGAAATACTAAATGCTTTAAATAAGCTATAGAAGAAAGTAGTCGAAATCAATTTAGCCACCAATAGTTATAATCATGAATAAGAATAAAATCATTTATTACATTTTCACAGGTATTTTTACATTAGTAATACTGTTTTCGGCAGGTATGTACTTTTTTAATCATGAATATATTAAAACGGCTTTCGTAAAATTAGGCTACCCAACATATCTAATTTACCCATATGCTACGGTAAAGTTGGTTGGTTTGTTCGCTATTTGGAATCCTAAATTTCACATCGTAAAAGAGTGGGCTTATTCTGCATTTTTCTTTGCAGTTACATTAGCATTTTTTGCTCATATTATGGTAAGTGATGGGGAGCAAATGGCAGCTGTCATTGCTTTGGTTTCATTGGTAGTTTCTTATATCTTTAGTAAAAGGATATAAATAACATATTTTAAAAATAAAAAAAAGAATACTGCTATGAACAATACTCGGGAAGATAAAGTTTCAAATAAAATTCGCCCTAAAGTGTTGTTCTTTGATGTAAACGAAACGCTTTTAGACCTTACCGTAGTTAAAAAACAGGTAGGTAAAGCATTAGGTGGTAGGGAAGATTTGCTTCCACTTTGGTTCACGACCATGCTACAGTATTCATTAGTAACTTCTGCGAGTGGTCAATACAAACCATTTGGACATATTGGTGCTGCTGCATTACAAATGGTAGCGGCTAATCAAGATATTACCATTACTGAAAATGAAGCTCGTACTATTATTTCTGAGTCTATGGGAAATTTACCAGCACACCCAGAAGTAAAAGAGGCATTAAAGGAATTAAGAAATTCCGGATACAAATTGGTAGCTTTTACCAACTCATCTAAAGACGGACTTAAAAAGCAATTTGAAAGTGCTGGCTTAACCGAATATTTTGATGAACTCTTAAGTGTTGAAGAAACGGGAAAATTTAAACCGTTTACAGATACTTACGCTTGGGGAGCCAAGAAAATGGGAATACAATCAGAGGAATGTATGCTAATCGCAGCCCATGGTTGGGATGTTGCCGGTGCTCTTTGGGCAGGGTGGAGAGCAGCATTTATCAGTAGACCGGGACAGCAAAACTATCCATTGGCACCAAAAACTGAAATTGTAGCATCTGACTTAAAAAAAGTGGTGGATATTCTTGTGAATTACAGCTAAAATTACCAGCAATTTCACTTCAAAATTCAAAGCTTCTTAGAATATGTATCTTTACCGCACCATTAACTAAAGATGATATTACATGTTTAAAAGAACACTATTTGTTGCCCTAATTGCGCTTACACTAACTTCTTGTTGGAAAGATAAAAGCCCTGAAGACCTTATTCGTTTAAAAGATAAATTTAAATCTCAAGTAAACGCTTTTGAGAATAAGAAAGAGACCGCCAATAAAAATGTGAACAAAGGTCTAGAATCTTTAAATGCTTTAAAAAGTGCTTTGGAGGATACTAAAAATGAGGATAAAGAATTTGCTAAAGTATATGGTGATTGGGAGAAAGTAGACCGTCGCGTAAAAAACTTGAATAAGGAGTACGACGACTTAAAGGAAAAAGCTTCAAATCTGTTTACTGCAATGGAAAAGCAGACTAATAGCCTAAGTGACGAAAAAAGTAAAAAAACACTCTTAGGGGCTATTGAAAAAGCACGTACAAAATACAATGGTACCCTTACCAATACTTCAAAGGCAATAGACAAACTAAAATTATTGCATGGCGATGCCGTAGAGGTAGTAAAAGCATTAGAAGTAGCTGCAGCCCTTAATTCATTTGATAATATTAACGACCAAATGAAAAGCATAGAAGGTCGCGTAGATGGTATTATGCAAGAATTGAATGTAGCGGTGGTAGAGAGTAAAAAATTATACGAGAAAAAGATAACCGAGTTAGGAGAGTAGGCTCTTTGCCAAATTTCTTAACTCATTTGGTATAATCACTATTTTATGGAACATCTAATACTTGTAGTGTTCATTACAAGTATTAGATGTTTTAGTTGTTTAAC
The DNA here is from genome assembly GCF_963977385.1 of uncultured Maribacter sp. GTDB lineage: Bacteria > Bacteroidota > Bacteroidia > Flavobacteriales > Flavobacteriaceae > Maribacter. Next base: position 162,382 of record NZ_CAXBOU010000005.1, read on the forward strand.
TAAACATGTTTATTCTAGTTTTCAGGTATAATAATTGCCTTAAATGATTAATGATAAAAATAGATATCAAGCCAAATGAAAATGGTTTAATATATTTCATGTTCAATTAGCCTTTTCTTTGGAATTGCCTATGACTATTTGTTTTAGCTTAAAATTGTACCTTTCTTAATTAAGAGCACAATTGCATATATCTATGTGTTATAAACAATGATAAAAAAATGAAATACTCGTATTCTATTCTATTAATCGTTTTCATTTTGTTTGAAACCCTAAGTGCTCAAAGTAAAGATACTTTAGTTGATGTCGGAGGATACAAAATGCACTTTAATATAATAGAAGGCAGTGGTATACCAATTCTTTTTGAATCAGGTTCAGGCAATGACGGTTCAGTTTGGAACGATATTTTAGAAAAAACTTATAAAGTAACTGGAACTACATTGATTACATATGATAGATCAGGATTTGGAAAAAGTGAAGTTAATCCAAAATTAAATGAAGATTCAAAATTTGGTATCCTTAACGGAATCAAAGAGCTTGAAAAAAGTTTAGAAATTCTAGGCTATAACAAGGGTATAATCTTAGTATCTCATTCTTATGGAGCTTTTTATAATTCTCTATATGTATCAAGACATCCGAATCTGGTCAAATCAATAGTTTTGGTCGACGCTGCAACCAATACATTTTGGAATAAAAAATTACTTGAAGTTTATCATAAAAAACCTGTTCTTAAAGAAGATTACCCTAATGATTTAGGAATGTACTATTTAGTTAAAAATTATAAGGAAACTGTCAAAATAATGAAAGACATTGAATATCCTTCTAAAACTCCAATTCTAAATATTTACTCGGAGAATCCGTTTTCCGATGTTTCCGAATATTACACCAATCGATGGGTTGAACTTCACAAAAAAATGGGCGATTCTAAATCTAATGTCTTGAATATTCCTGCTTATGGCAGTACACACTATATATTTCGTGACAATCCAAGTTTAGTAATTAATGCAATAATAAAAGCTTATTTGACAACCTTAACTGAATCTGAACAATGTGATGTACTTAAAAAAGTTTTGGATAATTCAATAAACCTTTCAATTGAGGCAATGAAAAAAACTAACTAAAAACTTATACGAGAAAAAGATAACCGAGTTAGGAGAGTAGGCTCTTTGCCAAATTTCTTAACTCATTTGGTGTAATTGCTTGGAAAGAGCCTGTTTACAAAAAAAACTTAATGGATTTTCAATTCGGTTTGTATTTGCTGAATTCTGTGTTAAAACCATGCATTAAACTTATACCAGACTATTGGCAATTAACTGAACATATCATTAAAATGAAATTATTTATTTGGACATTCTTACTTTTTACAAACATCACGATTGCTCAAACGAATGAAAAGTTTCTGACTGATTCACTAACAAAGGAATTAACTGAATTATCTAACAAAAATTCAATTGTCGGATTTTCAGTCGCAATTGTTAATCAAAATAGAATATTATACGCAAAAGGTTTTGGCTATTCTAACAAAGAAAAAAAGATACTTTACACAAAAAATACGGTACAGTCAATAGCTTCTATTTCTAAAACATTATCAGGTGTTGCTTTAATGAAAGCACAAGAAATGGGATTACTAAATCTTGATGATGACATAAATAAATACTTACCATTTAAAATTGTCAATCCTTATTTTCCAAGTAGCAAAATAACTATTAGAAATCTTGCTACTCACTCTTCTGGCTTGAAGGATTCCCGTAATTATTCAAAGACAATGATTGTTAAAGACTTTTATAGTTTACCAAAAAAAACTAAAAAATATCTTTCAAATAATTGGTGTAGAAAATGTGAAGACAACAAAGATATTCCGATGATAGATTTTATTGAAAATATTTATAGCTCACAAGGAAATTGGTATAAAAAGAGACATTTTTTATTAGAACCTACTGGAACTAAATATCATTATACCAATAACAATACAACCATTACTGCGCATATTATTGAACGAGTGTCTGGAGAAAAGTATAGCTATTTCATTAAAAATCACATCACAAAACCTTTAAAAATGACAAGTTCTAATTGGGTTTTTGAAGATTCAAAATTCAAGGATGTATCAACACTATATGCAAATGACATTCCTATGCCCGAAATGCATGACATTACATATCCTGATGGTAGTTTTACTACGAATGTTATTGATTTTGGTAATTATCTATCAACAATGATCAGTGGATATTCTGGAAAAACTAACATTTTAAATGCGGAGAGTTACAAAGAAATGATGACTCAACAAATTAACGCAGAATTTGAATCAGGAATATTTTGGGAAGTAGATTCTAAATCTATTGGCCATAGTGGTGAACACGCAGGAACTTCTACTTATGCATATTTTGATAAAGAAAATTTAATAGGCTACATTCTATTTGGGAATACTACAGACACTGCAGAAATACAAGATGACGAAAATGAAATTATTAGAGTATTAAAGAAATACTCGAGCGAATAAAGCTGTGTCGCATATTCGAACTTAGAAAAACCATCTATCACGGCTATTAAAACAACACTTTCTTTTAACAAGTTACTATTTGAATGAAACGGAGCAAGAGGTTTAACAATACACTATTATTAATTATGATTAGACCATACAAACAAACTGATAAAGAGCATTTACTAAAAGTATTTAATCTTAACGTTCCAAAATCTTTTGATAAAAATGAAATAAAAGATTTTGAAGAATATCTAGAGCAAAAAGCAGAAACCTATTTAACTGTTGAAGTGGATAATACAATTGTAGGTGGTACTGGATATTATGTAAATGAAGAGGATAAATCTGGACGAATCACTTGGGTTTTTTTTGACCCAAATTATTCAGGGCAAGGACTCGGAAAACAATCTGTGGATTACTGTTTAAATGTATTGAGTAAAGATAAAAGAGTCGAAAAATTCATAGTAACGACCTCTCAATTAGCCTATAAGTTTTTTGAAAAATTTGGTTACAGTAATACTCGAATAGAAAAAAATTATTGGGGCGAAGGCCTAGATTTATACGAAATGGAAAAGCTTAATATGTAAAGTCTAACAACCAACGACGCTTAGCAATAATCGGAAGATCGAACTCAAATTAAAATATGGAGTTAAGAAAAGCCTTTTTAGAAGATATTATAAAATTAAAAAAGATTTGCATTGATGCATATTCTTTGAATTTTCATAATCATTGGAATGACGGCGGATTAGAATGGTATTTAGACAACGAATTCAGCGACAAAAGACTTGCTTTAGATTTGACTGATACTAATACTGAATACTATTTTATTGAACATCAAGAAAAACAAGTTGGATTTATAAAAACTAAAATTCATTCGTCTACTGACTTTATTGATAATTCTGTGGAATTAGAGAAAATATATGTTCTACCTGAATGTATAGGAATGGGAATTGGAAAAATGGCTTTAACCGATATAATTCAGAAGACGAAAAATATAGGAAAAGAAAGTATCATTTTATGTGTAATTGACACAAATGAAAATGCAATTGCATTTTATGAAAAACTAGGCTTTAAATTTCATAGTAAAACGATTTTGGACATTCCATATTTTAAAGAAGAATTAAAAGGAATGATTAGAATGATTAAATATTTGAATTAAATAAAGCTAGTTGCAAACAAAGAACTGAAGTGAAAAATATACAATTTCTTTCTTAATCTTGATTAAGTTTTTCATGAGTATATACATTTGTGATAAAATAATTTAAAATGAAAAACACACTCATATTCTGTATAATAGGTCTCTTAATTATTAGTTGTGATTTCGACAAGTCAAAAACTAAAACCGAAAATCAAGCAATCTCTGACACCGACAAGAAAAGAGACACGCTGACAAAGCATCTGAAACCTTTCAAAACTGAATTACCGACAATCGGACTTTTAATGTATAATGGAGTTTTGCAAAGCGAGGTGATAGCAACATCTGATGTATTTGCAAAACCGACTGAAGATGGTAAACAGCTTTTCAATGTAATCACAATTGCAGAAACAGAAAACCCTATTACTACAGAAGAGGGAATGAGATTTGTTCCTGATTATACGTTTGATAACTGCCCAAAATTGACAGCGCTGTTTGTACCAAGCGCATACGATATGTACGCTCAAGTTCACAATGACAAAATCGTGAATTTTATACGAGAGAAAAATAAGGAAACAGAATATATAGTAAGCAACTGTGCAGGAGCGCAACTAATCGGAAAATCCGGAATTGCTGATGGACACAAAATCGTGACCTGGATCGGTGGTGGCGAACAATTACAGGAGGATTATCCGAACTTAAAGGTTCAAGATGATGCTAAAATATCTTTTGTAGAAGATGGGAAATTTAGTTCTTCGAACGGAAATCTAGTTAGCTACATTACGGCATTGAATTTAGTAGAAAAAATGACTAGTCTCGAACATCGAAAATTTGTGGAATCATATTTATATCTCGACCAACTCAAAAATTGGAAAGAATAAGTACAGTTGAATAGCAATATGTTGAAAATGAACATCATGGCAATTACATGACATTTTTAATTTTGAAGAAAATAAAAAGTGACAGCTATCAAGATAGCTGTCACTAAAATAAATAAGTAAATAGTTTTCCTAACTCAAAACATTGGTAACACCAGGGGTTGGAATCGGATACATACCATCTGGGCCAGGTACACTTGGTGGTGTAGAATCCCAAGTAAGTTCGCTGGGCATCAATAATTTTTCAGAAGCCATAGCATCTTCCCACGTAATTACTTTTCCAGAATAGGTTGCCATACGTCCCATTATAGCTGTCATGGTACTCATAGCGCCGTTTTCGGCATCACTTATAACCTCATTATTACGAATAGAAGCAAACAATCTGTTGTGCTCTACTTGATAAGGATTAGGGTCGTTACGATTACGGTAATCGAATATTTTTTCTCCGTCTAAACCAATAATACTGGCTGCACCGGCATCGTTCATATCAATACTCCCTTTGGTTCCTTGAAAGTTTTCGCCAACTTTAGACCAAGTACCTGGTTGGTGACGACATTGGCTTGCAATTACGGCACCGCTTGGGTAGGTAAATTCCACAAAGTGATGGTCAAAAATCTCGCCATGGTCTTTTCCTGTTCGTACTAATCTGCCACCCATGCCTTGTGCAGAAATCGGATATTCGCCAATAAACCAGTTGGCAACATCTATATTATGAATATGTTGTTCTAAAATATGATCCCCGCATAACCAATTGAAGTAGTACCAATTTCTCATTTGATATTCTAATTCTGATTGGCCTTCTTTTCTTGGTCGTACCCAAACGCCTGCACTATTCCAATACACTTGTCCTGATACTATTTTACCTACATCACCTTGCTTAATTCTATCTGCAATAGCGATATAATTATTTTGGTAATGGCGTTGTAGTCCTACAACTACATTTAGTTTTTTCTCTTTGGCAATTTTTGCCATTTCTAAAACCTTACGAATACCAGGGGCGTCTGTAGCTACTGGTTTTTCCATAAATACATGTTTTCCGGCATTAATGGCATATTCAAAATGATAAGGTCTAAAACCTGGTGGAGTAGCTAAAATAACTACATCGGCTTGGTCTATTGCTTTTTTATAAGCATCGAGCCCAACATATTTATGAGCATCTTTTACGTTTACTTTTTTAGTGCCTTCAAATTCTTTTTGCAAATTCAGAAGACTTTTATCTAATTGGTCTTGAAAGGCATCGGCCATTGCGACCAATTCTACATTTTCATCTGCCTTTAGAGCTTGGTTGGCTGCACCACTACCACGGCCACCACATCCTACAACTGCGATTTTTAATTTCTTGTCATTAAAAACGTTTGCCATGGCACTCATTTCTAATCCCGGTAATAACATTCCTGCACCAACGAGGGCTGTGTTTTTACAGAAGTCTCGGCGTGAGTTTTCCGATTTTACATTGGTTTTGTTGTTTGAGTTCTTCATGTTCATTGGTTTTAAATGTTGTAGGGGACTATTCGCCCCAATAGTTGTTGATTTCAGTTTCTTTTGGTACCGTTGGGTCTCTTACGATTCTAAAGCCGACAAAAGGTGCATCGGTATTCCACCATTTGCTCTTTGGAAATTGAGGATCTCTCATTTTCCAATTCTCATTAGAACCTAAGCGGGCTGCACTTCTTAAATACTCGGCATCATCATAATAAGAACCACCACGCACGGAACGCGGATAGGTTTCTTGGGCTATGGCTAAGGGTGATTCAGTCGTTGTGCTTCTAGCTTCATATCCTTTTGGAAGGTATTGGTCTAATGTCCATTCTGCCACATTACCGTGCATATCATATAATCCCCATGCGTTCGGTTTTTTTTGTCCAACTGGGTGATACGTGTCTTCACTATTCTCATAAGACCAAGCATATTCCTCAAGCATATTTGGGTCATCTCCGAAGTGGTAAGCGGTATTTGTGCCAGCACGAGCACTGTATTCCCATTCCGCTTCAGTGGGTAGACGGTAAAAATGTCCGGTTTTTGCCGATAGCCATTTGCAAAATTGAGAGGCTGCATAATGTGTTACATTGCCTACAGGTAAACCTTTACTCGTTCCCATACCCAAGCTCATATCAACATAGGGTATAGTTGCGCCCGAAATTGCATCAATCTCAATATCTAAATCACTGGCTTTATTGTTGGTTTCAATATTGTCTATTGCTCTATTCACGAATAGATTGTAGAGTTCCCACGTTATTTCATATTTGGATATCCAAAACGAATTTAATTTTACAGTGTGCGTGGGACCTTCATCATCACCTCTTTTTTCTTCGGATGTAGCACTTCCCATAGAAAAGCTTCCAGAAGGTATGCCCACCATGTCAATTACTAATTCTGAACCCCCAATAGTTTGAATAAAGTTTGGAGATTTTTCTTCTTGTGAATATGATAGATTCATCATGCAAATGCACAGAAGAATTAAAAGTCTTTTCGATAAAATCATAGCTTAAATATAAGATTTTATCAAGAATAAAAAAGGTAAAGAATACCGTTAATATCTATCGTAATTACATCAATTTTATAATAGTTTATGGATAAACACCTGAAGTCAAAGCTTGTGTTACATTATTCGAAGGTATAAGCGAATTATAATTATAACAAAATGTTATTTTATAAGGGTTTTTATAATCGTATACTGTTGCTGGTTTAATAGAATTACCGTTAAATTTTCAAAAGTTTATAATTTATTAATCTTATTTCTAGCGATTAGGCAATACTATTCATTTGCTTAGAGCGTTAGTCAATCAAATGTTGTAACAAGTGGTATTTTTATTGTTATTTCCGACAAGAAATAATAATTTGGCCAACTTTTTAAGTTCCTAAAACATAATCGTTTACAGGAATCGATATTGAAAAAGGGTAAAAGATATAATTTATTAAAGACTGTATGATCCATAAAAATGCTGAGGAAGAAAGACTAGCTGTTGAGGATAATTATAAAAATTGGAAGAGATGGGGCCCGTATTTGGCAGAAAGACAATGGGGAACCGTAAGAGAAGATTATAGTGAAAATGGTCATGCTTGGGATTTTGTCGATCATGACAAAGCCCGTAGTAATGCCTATAGATGGGGAGAAGAAGGTATTGGTGGTTTTTGCGATTCAAGGGAAATACTTTGTTTGGCACCTGCCTTTTGGAACGGTAAAGATCCAATCTTAAAAGAACGTTTGTTCGGGTTAACTAATGACGAGGGTAATCATGGTGAAGACGTAAAGGAACTTTATTTTCATCAAGTTTCTACCCCAACACATTCGTATGCCAAGTATTTATATAAGTACCCGCAAAAAAAATTCCCCTATGCCGAAATACTTAAGAAGAATAAGGAAAGGGGTAGAGAAGATTCTGAATATGAATTGCTGGATACCAAAGCCTTTGCCAACAATACGTATTTCGATTGTTTTATAGAGTATGCCAAAGAAGATATTGGTGATATTCTGATGAAAGTAACTGTAATTAACAGAGGGCCAAGAGTAGCTAATATTCACGTATTGCCACACCTTTGGTTTAGAAATTTTTGGAAGCATAATGACCGTTTTGATCGTCCAGAAATGAAATCTATTTCGACTTCTTCAATACAAAGTAGAAGTACCAGAAATGGCAGATATTATTTTTACCACGAAGGAGGCGAACAACTATTCTGTGAGAATGAGACCAATAATAAACGTATTTATGATGTTCCTAACGAAGTAGATTATGTGAAAGATGGCATCAATGATCACGTAGTTAATGGATTAGATACCGTTAATCCTGCCAAGAAAGGTTCTAAACTTGCGATTTGGCATAAATTACGTCTTAAGGCGGGTGAGGAAAAGACAATTAAAGTTCGACTGAGCAAAAAGAAATTAGCTGACCCTTGGAGTACTTACGATGCTATTTTTGATAAAAGAATTGAAGAATGTGAAGAGTTTTATGGTAATATATTAGAGAAAGATTTACCAAAAGACCAGCAAGAAATAGCTAAAAAAGCTTTTTCTGGTTTGTTGTGGACAAAGCAGTTCTATTACTATGATGTTCATAAATGGCTGTTCGGTGGGCCAGACGAGGCTAAACCTTATCGTGCCGATTCACGTAATATACATTGGAAGCACCTTACGAATCGCCATGTTATTTCAATGCCAGACAAGTGGGAATACCCATGGTATGCGGCTTGGGATCTTGCATTTCATATGGCTTCTTTTGTAGAGATAGACCCTTATTTTGCAAAAGAACAATTGCTTTTGGTTTTGCGGGAAGGCTACATGCACCCTAACGGGCAAATACCTGCATACGAATGGAATTTCAGTGATGTAAATCCGCCAGTGCATTCCTGGGCAGTTTGGAATGTTTATGAAAAAGACAAGCTACGTACAGGAAAAGGGGATACCATATTTTTAGAAAAAGCATATCAAAAGTTGCTTGTAAACTTTACGTGGTGGGTCAACCAAAAAGATAAAAGTGGAACGAACCTTTTTGAAGGTGGATTCTTAGGACTTGATAATATCGGCGTTTTCGACCGTAATCATATGCCAGAGGGTATAACACGTATGCAGCAAGCAGATGCTACAAGCTGGATGGCCATGTTTACCTTGAATATGTTTCGAATGACCATAGAGTTGGCTAAAATCAACCCTATATATGAAGATAGCGTTGCGAAATTTTTCAAGCATTTTTTGAATATTGCTTGGGCTATGCACCATATAGGTCAGAAGGAAATTTCATTGTGGGACGATGAGGATAATTTTTACTACGATGTAGTTGAAATGTCAAATGGCACGACAGATCGTTTGAAAGTACGTTCGTTAGTAGGTATTATACCATTGTTTGCAGTAGAGATTATTCATAAAGATTTATTTGAAGAATTAAAACATTTTAAACAAAGGGCAGCTGATATTGTACGAACACGACCGGATCTAGCTTCACTGGTTTCCAATATTGAAGAATTCAATACTGATGGTAATTACCTGTTTTCGATAATGCGGGGATTTAGGTTAGAGAAATTGCTTGAACGTTTATTAGATGAGGATGAATTTCTATCCGATTATGGAATTCGTTCTCTGTCAAAATACCATGAAGAACACCCTTTTGTATTTCAACATAAAGGGCATCACCAAATTCAATATGAATCTGGTGAGAGTCGTTCAAATATGTTCGGGGGTAACTCTAACTGGCGTGGACCTATTTGGATGCCGTTGAATTATATGATTATTCAATCGCTAAGAAAATATTTCTTGTTCTATGGCGATAAATATGTTTATGAATTTCCGACAGGTTCTGGCACTAAATTAAATTTAAATGAAATTGCCAATGAGCTTTCAAAAAGGCTGATAAAATTATTTCAACCTAATAAAGACGGTAAATATCAATACCATTCAGAGGATGCAAATAAGATGTTTACCAAAAATGAGCATTTTAAGAATGAGCATTTCTTTTATGAGTTTTTTGATGGTGATTCAGGTAAAGGACTAGGAGCTTCTCACCAAACCGGTTGGACAGCTTTGGTTGCCAATTTGATTATAGAGTTGAAAGAAAATAGTTAAATCGCATAAGTGAGATTAAGAGTATTGAAAAAGGTCTATCGTTCAGATAGACCTTTTTTGCTTTTTAATTCTAGAGATTGACTACTTATGTGCATGTATTTCTGCCTCAAAACCAGCAACATATTTTAAACCTTTATATCGAATTAGTTGATGCTATCATTGCGAATCGCTTATGGCCGTAAATGCATTCAATGCAAAACTTCTAATTTTGGGGTCGGTATCATTAAGGTAACTTTCTACGATGCTTAAATACCGAGGTTCTTTTTGTTGTGCAATAAGGAATAATACGGCCAACTTAATTTTAAGGTCATTACCGTGCAAAAGCAATTTAAAACACTCTAGTTCTGAAGGTATCTTGTGTTTTATTTTTTGAAGTTCTTCTTCAGAAGAAATATCAAGAGCAGATTCTTCAATTATTGGTAATAGCTTACGCTTTAGCTCACCTGTAAGAAGGTTATCTAAAAATTCAATGGCATTATGTTGCGCTTCTTGTTTATTGCTTAAGAGACCTTCATAGGCAATAGCAACATCTTTTTGTTGGTATCGTAAACCTAATAATTTAAAGATGCGCTCTAAACCCGAATCTAACCTGCGTTCTAAAAGTTCTAAAAGGCTAGTCCGCGCATCGCGTTCGGCATCACCAATTTCTTTTTTAGATTTTGTTCTGTTACGATACGAGATAATTATTTGAGTATGCATTGAAGATAATGTTTGATGATGCAACTTACATTCATCAAAAATTACAGATACTACTTTATAACGATTGAATTTTAATTGGGGATGTGTAGAACGAATAGCACTTAAGGCGCGCACGACTTCTAACCGTACCGTTAAATCATTATCTGTTAATATGCCTAATAATTGATGCACCGCTTCTTTTGAATAAAAAGATTGCATAGCCATAGGTATGAATCGAATTACGGATAAAGGTTGTAATCTTTCCTCAATATTGGTACGAAGTAATGGTAATATCTGAGGGCCATATTGTTTAAATGCCTCAATTACGGTTGGTCTGTATTTTTTTTGTCCTAAAAAAGGGATGATATGTTGAACTAAGGTAGGATCCATAGTATTACCAATCGATTTGATAGTTGTCTTTACAATTTCTTCATTTTTATTTTGTAAAAAAGCAATAAGCTTGTTGTAGTAAATAGGCATATTGGCAACGCCCAGTATTTCTATGACCATTTCTAAATAGTCAATGTTATCTGGATTTTCTTCAATATTGGAAAGCGATTTTGAAATACGGTCTAGCAACGAATAGCGCTGTTTTAGCGAGTAATTGTGCTTAGCTTCTCTTGCCAAACAAAAAAATGCTGCCGAAGAAATTCGCTCATTCGAATGTTCTAGATAGGTGTCGAATACGTACGATTTATCTTTATGGGCAAAACTTAAAATGTATGCCAAGGTGGCTATGGTTAAATCCCTATCCTCAATTTTTAAAAGTTCAGAAACCTCGGCCGTCATACTCTTCGAGTTTAAGAAGTATAGGTTTTGAATGGCCGATATTTTTACTTTGTTACTCGGGTGTTCCAATAATAACTCGACATCATCTGCGAAACGTTTATCATTGATTTCCATTAATTTGTCGAGCATAAAAAGAATTTGCTCCTCAGTACCGTTTTTGAAAACGGTACGCATGCCGGCAACCACAGAAATTTTAGATGCAGTAATTTTTTTGGTCTTTTTAAATGAATCGGTGAGTACTTCTAAGTTGGTTCTAAAGGTCTTGTAATATTCAATTCGCACTTTATAAATGAAATACAACCATAGGCAAACAAGAATAAGTATTAATATACCAATGTAAAATGATGGTAGGTCTAGCCCACGTACAACGAATATTAAAAGGCATCCCGCAATCCCAGTCGCTAAACTATCTACAACGACGTCGATGAACGATTTAGTTTTATTCTTTAGATCGAATGGTAGCGGTAAAGTCAATAGTTCAGAGGCACTTTTGTGAATGGACTGTTTGAGTATTCCATCCATAGCTTTAATTACTACAACCGCAGAAAGTTCGGGTAAAAGCAGAAACAATATGCTTCCTCCAAAAATGCCAATAGGTAAGAGTAACAGTGAAAAACCAACACCCCAAATACCTACAATTCTATGGGTGAAGAATAACTGTATAATCAGTGACAATAAGTTAAAGGTTGAAAACCAAAAAGCAAAGAACGCGGTTAATTCATCTGCATCGCTTATTGCTGAGGACGCAAAATCACTAAAAAGATAATCGACCAATTTTGCGACTACAACGCTCACGGCAACAATACTTGCGATATAAGTAAGGTGTTTCGATTTTAAAATAAGCTTTAGTGGAGGTTCTACATTATTTACCGGATTCTTATGTTTTCTAATAGTTCCATTTTTCCTGACCCTAATATTCCAAATTTTACGAAGTAAGGGAATACAGAAGAATAGGAGTAGGGCAGCTACGAACATCAGATTCTCATTACCAATTAGTGGAGCAAGAATAGAAGTAAGATACCCACCAAAAATTCCGCCAATGATAGCCCCAGAACCTATAAAGCCAAATAGCCTTTTTGCTTCTCGAATACTAAATACCAAATTGGCCAAAATCCAAAATTGAGAAGCGGACAAGACGGCATATATCGCCACCCAGATATAGAAAAAGTATAATAATACACCACTGACCACATGTAACGATAAAAGAATACCTAAACCAATAAGAATAATAATTGAGCTTATAATGGTTACCTCAATCACTTTTTTTAGAGAGAATCGAGAGACAGCCTTAGAATAGAAGTAGGAGCTAATTACAGCTGTAACCGCAACCAATAAGAACGCAAATGGTAATTGCTCAATACCTAATTCTGAAAGAAAGAGCGCGTTTACCGTTGGTTTAATAATCAGCAATACGGCTATGACCAAAAAGATATAGGCGAGCATCCAAAGAGATACTTTGAACTCGCCTTCCCTTACATCAAATATTTTTTTAATTAATCTTTCTACCATCAAGAACTGGAAATCTATATTCCAAGACCTAAAGTACTGGCTTTTTTAGCACCTTTTCTATTGGCTTTACTAAATCTCTAATAATTTGTTCACCGTTGGCGTCATCTATTAGTGCTACTAGAATGTATCTTCTATTGCTGTCCTTACCCCAAACTAAGATAGAATCGGAGTGATATGTACGCCATGAACCCGATTTTCTGAAAAGCCGTGCAGCAGGTGCAATTTGGTCTAAAGTGTTTACAAATTTATGATGCAATTCTGGGTCCTCCATAATATCAAGCATTTGCTTTGAACGCTTTTGATTCACCAATTTTCCGTTAGCTAATAAATAATAATACCTACATACTTGGGTAACAGAAGCCGCATGGCTTAAATTCTTTAATGGTTCACGATTGGTGTCACCACCACTTCCATAACGTTTGCCAACCCAGAGTCCGCCGCCTTTTTGCTCGTCATAAAAAGCATATTTAGGATCTGTCATAACCGCTTCTAATTTATCATAACCTACACGGTCTATCATTCTTGTAGATGCAGCGTTGTCAGACTTACTGATCATTAGGCGCATATCTTTTTTGACCTCTAAGGTTTCTTTCAGTTCACCCTTTTCAATAGCATCCATTGCAGCCAATAGAATGGCTATTTTAGGTAAACTTGCAGCATACATCATATGGTTACCATTTACGCGAGCAAAACGTACATGTTCCGGGTCACTTAAATCAACTAGGCCGACCGCCATTTTCTTTTGTACAATAAGGTCGTTCCATTCTGGGTGCGACGCCAATTCATCCCTTAAATTAGTTTGTAATGAACTATCTAATAGTTTTTGTAAAGGTTTAATCTTAGAATTATCAATTCTTAGGGGTAGTTCATCTTGCGCATTTGCTGCAAAACATAATAGGAGTGAAAAAAGCAAAAAGAATCGAGTTAATTTCATTGATATAAGCTTATTTAAAAATGTAGTCAAAATTAGGTAATGGACTGATTATCCTAATGTTAATTTTTTCTATTCTTGAATAATTAAAAAATTCAACAAACACGCCATATCCCTTTAAACGTTGTAAAATGCTATGTTAAAATTTTTAATATTTTCAGATAAAATACTACCTATGTATCCCTTTTTTTAAAGGAAAAGTTTACTAAAGTATAAAAGGAATATTAATTTAATAGCTGTATCTTAAAAAATGGAATACATGAAAGCTTATGAATCTTAAAGACGGCGTTAAAACAGCTGAAAATAAAGTATCTAACGAAGCTCGTAGATTGAGTGAAATGGTTAAGGATACAAACAAATCTTTAGTCGATAGATTAGAGTGTTTTGAAGATATTATAAGTTTGGAAGTTGGGGACACCGGACTTCAAAGAGCTAAGACCTTTGAACGTGAATTTGATGTTCGCCAGTTATATCTTAAATATGAAGGTGATAATCCGACAGGAACACAAAAAGACCGAATTGCCTTTGCTCAATTATATGATGCTTTAAGAAGAGAGTTTAAAGTAGTTAGTTTGGCAACTTGCGGTAATTATGGAGTAGCAATGGCATTGGCGGCCGATTTAGCCGGTATAGATTGTAAAATTTTTATACCAGAAAGCTATCATACGGATCGTATAGAGGAAATGAAAAGTTTACGTGCAGAGATTATTCGTATTCCTGGTAGTTATGAAGATGTGGTTACCGAAAGCTCCAAATTAGCAGCTGAACATGGTTGGTACGATGGTAACCCTGGCGGAGCAAATACACCACTTCAAATATCTGCTTATGCCCAAATTGCCCAAGAGATTTTTGAAGATTTAGGAGATGCACCTAAGTACTGTGCAGTGCCAGTTTCTAACGGTACTTTGTTTGCAGGTATTTATAGGGGATTTGTTAATCTGTATAAAAGAGGAAAAACATCTCGTATTCCAAAAATGATTGCAGCATCATCTTCACATAAGAACCCCATAGTGGAATCTTTTTTATTGGGGTTAGACCATTGTAAAGATTTAAATCCTGCGGCAATTAAGGAAACCAAGTATAATGAACCATTAATCAATTGGCATAGTTTTGATGGGGAAGAGGCTTTGTATGCTTTGCGAGAATCTGAAGGTGAGGCATTTAATATAAGTGATAAAAAGCTAAAGGAGATGACCTCCCTATTATATAAAAAAGAAGGATTTCGAATTCTACCTGCATCAACAGCAGGACTTATAGGACTTTTGGAATTAGATGAAAAATTAAATTTTGAGCCGGATCGTTTTGTTGCCGTGCTAACAGCGAAAAATTAAGATAAAGAGATGAAAAAAGTTATTGACGGTAAGGCGCTTGTATATTGTGAAGGTGCTTTTAATACGCCAAATGGTAAAACGGCACATGGCCTAGTTCGTTTCACAGAACGTTATGAAGTAGTAGGTGTACTTGATGAAAAATATGCTGGCTCAGATGCCGGTGACGTTTTAGATGGTAGACCAAATGGTATTCCTGTTTTTAAAGACATGGAAACGGCTATTGCTGCTTTTAAAGCAAGTAATAATATGCCTACTTATTTAGTGATAGGCCTTGCGCCAGATGGTGGAAGGTTACCAAAAGAAGCAAAAGGAACTATAAAAGCTGCATTACAACAAGGATGGAATGTGGATAGTGGCTTGCATGATTTTTTAACCAATGACTCTGAGCTGGTGGCTTTGGCAAAAGAAAAAAATGTAAAGATTAGGGATATTCGTAAAACACCAGACCGTGACCAATTACACTTTTTTACAGGTGATATTGAAAAGGTAGATTGTTTGAAATTAGCAGTGCTTGGAACGGATTCTGCTTTAGGAAAACGAACTACAGCTTGGATTTTGGTTCATGCTTTTCGTAATGCTGGTAAAAAAGCAGAAATGATTGGGACCGGACAAACAGGATGGATGCAAGGTGCAAAATATAGTATGGTAATGGATAGCTGTATCAATGACTTCGTTTCTGGTGAAATTGAACATGCTGTGGTAAGCGCTTGGAAAAATGAAGACCCAGATGTAATTGTTATTGAAGGTCAAGGAAGTTTAATGAACCCAGCATACCCCGGTGGATTCGAAATTTTAGCAGCGGGCAGACCAGATTATGTGATTCTACAACATGCGCCAAAACGATTGGAGTATGACGGATTCCCTGGTTATAAAATGCATTCCTTAGAAGAACAGATAAGAGCCATTCAAGTGATTTCTGGGAAAGAAGTGATTGCGATTACTGTAAACCATGAAGGCATGGAGAAAGATGAGATTTTAGATGTTTGTAAATCTATCACCTTAGAAACTAAATTGCCCGCATTCGATGTGTTGGAATATGGCGCAGAAGATTTAATTTCACTTTTGATGGATAAAATTAAATGAAAATAACCAATATTTCTTTTGAACGTTTAGACCTTAAATTGTCTGACCCTTATACTATTGCATACGAAACTATAGACCGCACTAGTAATTTTATTTTAAAGATTGAGACCGATGGTAGAATTGTTGGGTATGGTTGTGCAGCACCCGACCCAGTGGTAACTAATGAATCTCCTAGTGATGTAACTGATGCCATTAAAAATATTATAATTCCCTATTTACGCGGTAAAGACCCATTTACCTATGCCCTTTTGTTATTAGAACTTAAAGAGTTATTAGGAAAAAGGTCTTCAGCCTTGGCGATGGTAGATACGGCGTTGTTTGATATGATGTCTAAAAAAGCTGAAGTGCCCTTATATAAGTTTTTAGGCGGTTTTCGTACGCATATAGCGACCAGTATTACTATTGGTATTATGGGGTTAGAAGAAACATTATCGAATGCCAGTGAATTTATTAAACAAGGTTTTACCATTTTGAAAATTAAAGGTGGTTCTAACCTTGAAGAAGATATCGCTAAAATGAGGTTGATTCATGAGAGATACCCGAATATTGAACTACGTTTTGATGGTAACCAAGGCTACTCGGTTAAAGAGTCGGTAGATTTCGTAAAGGCTACAGCAGCCATCGGAATTGAAATTTTTGAACAACCAACAAAGATAGAAGCAGAGGAGCGTTTAGGTGAAGTAACCGATTTGGTAAGTATTCCTGTAATGGCAGACGAAAGTCTAAAAACATTGACCGATGCATTCCGTTTGGCACAGAACGAACGAGTTGATATGGTAAATATTAAGTTGCAGAAGGTTGGCGGTATCTGGGTAGGCATGCATATAAATTCAGTAGCAAAAGCGGCTAAGTTAGATGCAATGGTTGGTTGTATCGATGAATGCGGATTAGGTATTGCAGCCGGGTTACACTTTGCCCTGTCTAGACCAAATATTGTTTATGCAGATTTAGATGGTCATTTAGATATTATTGATGACCCATATCATTCTGTTTTTAGATTAGAAAAGGGAATTTTATATCCTACTGAAAAACACGGATTGGGTTTTTCTGAAGATAATTTTTAATCACTTACTATGTATTTAACTTTACTTGCCGTATTTATCGTTGGGTATCTTTTTATAGCACTAGAACACACGATTAAAATTGATAAAGCCGCCACAGCATTACTTACGGGTACGCTTTGTTGGGTAGTTTTTATTTTTGGAAGAGATGCATTTCTCGCTAATATTTCTGGGGACGAATCCATTCATTTTGTAACGGAAAGTCTGCGGGAAAATCTAGGAGAGATATCTGAAATTCTGTTTTTCCTTTTGGGTGCCATGACTATTGTCGAGATTATTGATGCCCATGAAGGTTTTTCAGTGATTACCGATAAAATCACGACCACTAATCGTGTAAAGTTATTATGGATTCTTTGTTTACTCACCTTCTTTCTATCTGCTGCTTTAGATAATTTAACAACAGCAATAGTTATGTCTGCCTTGCTACGTAAACTAATTCATGAGAAAAAGGATTTATGGATGTTTGCCGGACTTCTTATTATTGCTGCCAATGCCGGTGGTGCATGGTCACCCATTGGTGATGTAACTACCATTATGCTGTGGATCGGTGGTCAGGTGACTGCTATGCATATCATCAAGGAGATTTTCTTGCCAAGTTTAGTTTGTATGTTAGTGCCATTGGCGATTGTGTCTTTTCGTTTTAAAGGCCATATTACAAAACCAACGGAGCAGTACACATTAGATTCTCATAGTTTTGAAGTAAGTAACTTTGAGAAAAATCTAGTATTTGCAATTGGTATAGGGGCTTTATTATTCGTGCCGATCTTCAAGACAATTACCCATCTTCCTCCTTTTATGGGAATACTTTTAGGGTTAAGTGTCGTATGGATTACGACTGAAATAATGCATAGAAATAAAACGATAGAAGAAAAGAAAACACTGGCTATTTCTAATGTGTTACGCAGAATTGATACACCAAGTATATTATTCTTTCTTGGGATTTTAGTTGCTGTTGGCGCTTTACAATCTGCTGGGCATTTAGCCGATATGTCTCGTTTATTAGATACGAATTTCGACAGTATTTATGCGGTAAATGCCATTATCGGAGTGTTGTCTTCCATTGTAGATAACGTGCCGTTGGTTGCCGGTACTATGGGTATGTATAGTTTAGAAGTTTATCCGCCCGATTCTGATTTTTGGGAACTATTAGCCTTCTGTGCTGGTACAGGTGGTAGTATTCTTATTATAGGTTCGGCTGCAGGTGTTGCCATTATGGGTATCCTTAAAATTGACTTTATGTGGTATCTCAAGAATATCTCGTTATTGGCACTATTAGGATATGCTGCAGGAATTTTAACCTTTATGTTGGTGAATTAAAATCTTTTAATTATCTAATTCCTCAATTAGATTAGCTACTAAGGCGGTCCACCCAGTTTGATGTGATGCACCTAAACCGCGACCATTTTCTCCATGAAAATATTCATAGAATAATACTAGATCTTTAAAATTTGGGTCTTGGTAGAATTGCTCGTAGTTTTTGTTCACGGGGCGGTTGCCTTCACTATCCTTTTCGAACATTTTAATTAAGCGTTTGCTCAATGCATCACTTACCTGTTTTAAATTCAAAAGCTTTGTGCTTCCTGTTGGGTATTCAAATAGAAAATCATTGCCGCTATACGTTTGGTATTCACGTAGGGCTTGTATGAACAAATAGTTCATTGGCATCCAAATTGGTCCACGCCAATTAGAATTTCCACCAAAAAGCGATACAGTTGATTCTGCAGGCTCATAATCAATACAATATTGAATACCGTTTATGTGTATTTGATAAGCTTTTTCATGAATTTTTGAAAGGGAACGAATACCATATTCGCTTAAAAACTCTTTCTCATCTAAAAGTGAGGTAACTAGTTTTTGCATGCGGTCTTTGGGTACTAATGACAATAGTAAATCATCACCATCCTTAAATTGTTGAATGACCTCATATTTTAAATTATCGGCTCGGTATTTTTGAAACCAAAGAATACTGGCTTTGAATTTTGGAAATTTATCTAATACACTTTTCTTAATCGTTAGCACAGCAGCTAACGATAACATCCCTGCTATGGAGCGAACTTTTATAGTCGTCGATTGTCCGTCAGGTAAAATAAGACGGTCGTAGAAGAATCCCTCTTCATCATCCCATGTGTTGGCTTGTTTGGTATCCATCTTATTCAATGCTTCTGCGATGAAAACAAAATGCCCAAAATATTTGGTAGCCATATCTTCAAACGAGTCATCATGTTCTGCAATATGCAAACTAATTTCAAGCATGTTCAGACTATACATTGCCATCCAAGCAGTGCCATCTACTTGGTCTAGAAATCCGTTGCCAGGCACACCATGACTTCGGTCGAAAACACCAATGTTATCTAGACTAGAAATCCACCTTGAAAAACATTATTATCGTTTCTATCTAACCGATTCACCCACCACGTAAAGTTCAGGGAGAGTTTATTGAACATTCGTTTCAAGAACTTGATATCTCCTGTGCCGGTTTTCGATTTATCGGTTTTATATATCTGCAATGTGGACCATGCCTGTACTGGCGGATTCACATCACTAAAATTCCATTCGTAGGCAGGTATTTGTCCGTTAGGGGACATGTACCATTCTTTAGTAAATAACAATAACTGCTCTTTGGCAAAATCAGGGTCTATTAGCGCAAAAGAAGCACAATGAAAAGCAGAATCCCAAGCAGCATACCACGGGTATTCCCAAGCATCTGGCATTGAGAGTATATCGTGGTTACGCAATGTTTTCCAATTACTATTACGTCCATTTTGTCTTTCTACTGGCGGATTAGTAGTGTTTGAATCACCATTGAGCCACTTTTCAACTTCGTAGTTGTAGTATTGTTTGGTCCATAATAAACCGGCAAAAGCTTGTTTTAAAATAGCCTTACGATCTTCGGTCGCATTAGGCGCTATCTCATTATAAAATAAAGAACATTCTTTTTGCCTCTTTTTAAATATGGCTTTAAAATCGGCAAAAGGTTCTTTAAGTTCTTGTTCGGTTAAACGTAATTGAAAGGTTTTTGATTCTCCGCCTTTTAATATTTGTTGATAGAGTGGTGCAAACTTGGTTCCTGAATCATTTTTGGTAGCCAAATCAAAATCATTACTACACACCGCCGTATGGAACAAATCTTTTTTAAACGGATGCGGATTCTTTTCTTTGTAAACCCGCTCTCTATTGGTTTCGTTTTCAGTAAATAATAATTTGTCTGCGGCCTGAAAATATAAATTATAGGAGCCTACATAAGGGTGGTCGATGTTCACAAAAGCATTTGCTTTGGTTCCTTTTTTGGTGATAATAGGCTTTTTAGACATTTCTTTAAATGTCCAATGATTACGCATAACCATTTGCGGTAACAACGTTATCGGGGCAGGCCGGCTGTTTCGGTTGGTAATCGTAATTTGAATAAGAATATCGGTTTCGTCCCCTTTTGCATATTCTGTACTTACATCAAAATAGGCGTTGTCATTAAAAATACCGGTGTCTAGTAATTCGAATTCAAGGTCTTGACGAGAACGATTTCTATTTTCTTCTTGTAATTGGTCGTACGGATATTTGTTTTGAGAATATTTATACAAATACTTCATGTACGAATGAGAGGGTGTATTTTCTAAATAATAATAAAGTTCCTTTACATCTTCCCCATGATTGCCTTGTGGGCCAGTTAAACCGTATAAACGCTCTTTTAAGATATCGTCTTGTCCGTTCCACAATGCAATACTAAAACACATATTGCAATAGCGGTCGCTAATACCGGCAATACCATCTTCGCCCCAACGAAAAGTACGACTTCTGGCGTGATCATGCGGAAAATAATTCCAAGCATCACCACCTGCGCTATAATCTTCCCGAACCGTTCCCCACTGGCGTTCACTTAAATAGGGTCCCCATTTTAACCAATCTTTTTCTTCTTTTTGGTGTTGGGCTAAACGTTCTTTTTCAGGGTTTTTCATATGTACAATTGCGGTAATTTCTAGTTATTCTGCAAAAATTTCAAAATGCATTACTTTTTCGGGGAAATCAATAAGGTAGTTTTTATCTTCTGGATAGTATTTTGCTTTTTCATAATCTTCACCAGCAAAGTTTTTTATTACCTCTAGATTTTCCCAGACGGTTATTAGTTTGAAGTAGGCGAATTTGCTGTCCGTATTTTTTAAGAACAGTAATCTAACGAAACCTAAAGTATTTTTATAGTCAGGTATAGCGCGAATTTTCATAAAGTCCTCATATTCTTTTAGGTGTTCAAGTTTTGTTTTTCCTTCCCAAATTCGTGCAATCATAGTACCCTTTTCATTATTCCTGGTTTACTTCAAATTTAAAGCTTACTTACATCAATTTTAAAAAGTTCGGCGGCATTTTTCCAAAGGATCAATTCCTTTTTCTCATCTGCTAAATCTAATTGATCCATAAATTTTAAATAAGATTTCATATTTGAAATAGGCCAATCGGTACCGTAAAGTAGGTATTTTGGGTCACCGGCATAAGTAATCATTTCTTCGATTTCCTTTTTCATGTAGCGTTCAAACTTATCGGAGAAATCACCAAGTACTAAACCTGAAATATCAGCATACACGTTTTTATTCTTATAAACGACCTCCATGCAGTCTTTAATCCATGGATTACCCACATGACAAATCACAATTTTTAACTTTGGATAATCAACCGCTAAATCATCGATATGAATAGGATGGGAGTATTTTATTTTACCAGTGGGTGCATAGGTGTCCCCAGAGTGAAACATGACCGGCACATCATATTCAATCGCCATTTCATACATCAGCTTAAACCGAATATCATTCGGGTAAAAAGGCTCGTAACCAGGGTAGAATTTTAGTCCCTTAATAAATCCATTTTCAAGGTATTCGCTAATTTCACGTACATCTCTGTGATTGTAATGCAAGTAACTAACACCTGAAACTACCCCTAAGTTTTTATATCCCTTTACAGCTTCTACTACTTGTCTCGTACTCGGCCGATGCTCATTCACTTTGTAAGACGTAAGTACTAAAGAATAATCAATATTATTGGCTGCCATGTTTTCAGAAAGCTTGTCTAAACTTTCATTTAAAGAAACTACTCTGTCTTCATGGTAGTTGTTAATGTGGGTGTGGACGTCTATGATCATTTAATTTTTTATCTAAGGATTAGAATACTGTATAAAGAATAAATACAAAAAGCGCAAACTCTTAAGTTTGCGCTCAAGTTTTTAGTTCTAATAAAAATAATTATGTTTTACAGAAGTACTCTTAATTTTGAGTTTCCTTTTGGAAAGTCGCAAAACCTACTTAAAATATCTAAAGGCAATCCGAAGGCTTCTGCTAATTCTGAATCAGAATACTCTAAATCATTTTTATGCATTTTGTATGCTGTTTGAAAAAGTTTTGGCTCATCAATAAAAACTTTTATAGGTTCATTTTTTCTCCCCCATTTTCTACTCAGTTCAATGTTTAAATATCGGTATCTATCCTTTGTAATACTGCCACAATCTTTTGCGCTTCTTATAATTGAAGCCATTGATGTTAACCAAAACATTTTAAGTTCAGCAAGGTCAGAAAGTTTTAAATTTCTTAATGAGTTCTTTATATGTTCTGCTGGCATCAAAAACTCTGATGCAAAATCGTTTGCTTCATTCTCTACATTTCTATAATCTGGTATTATAAAATTTCCTGCAATATGCATCACTATATGACCTAACTCATGAGAAAGAGTAAACCTTTTTCTGTCATTGCTGAAATTTCTGTTTATAACTATAACTGGATTTCCTTTATCAGTTAAAAAAGAAACACCATCAAATTTATCAGTAGTGTCAAATTCAACAACAATGATTCCATTACTTTCCAAAAGGTTAAATATATTTTTAATTGGTTCATCTATAAGAATACCCATTTGTCTTCTTATAAATTTAGCAATAGTTCTAGGAGAATACCCATCTTCTATATCAATAGGTTTCAAAGTAAATTCAGGCCACTCAACAGAGCTTGTCATTTGGTCAATAATAAAACCGATTATTTTATTGCTATATTCTATATCTAATCTTATTGTTTTAGTTATAGCGGATTTTTTTCTATAATGAGCATTCTCAACTCTATTAGAAATCCTTTTCTTGAAGAATTTCTCTGGAAAATCTAAGAAAGAAATAATTTTCAGAACTATTTCATCTGAAAGAGTTCCCAAGCCTTTCTCGAATTTTGATAAATTTGATTGTGATAATCCTGTAATATGAGAAGCTAAGTCTGTTTGTGATAATTTACGATATTCACGAGCAAAGATTAACTGCTTATAATTAATTTCCATTTCTTCATTTTGTTTTTTTAGTTAAAATAGGCTGCATCCAACTTTAATTATTTATTTGAAACATTTTTTTTGACAATTTCAGCTCGTAGTTTCGGCATAGCTACCTTTTCTTCTTTAGGTATAGAAATTGTTTTACTAGTTGAAATACTATCTCTAGTAATCTCCCACTTTACCTGATTTTCATCAATATATACCAACTTAGGATTAGAGATGATACCAAAATTATCCTTACTATATCCAAAAAATAAAATAGGCTCTGCCACAAAGGTATAATCATCAAACAAAGGGATTGATAACTGCTGTGAAATTGCAGTTACAGATTTTGTCTTAATATTCATCGGCAATCCTTTACTATTAAATTTCTTAAATAGTATTATGTATCCATTAACACGGAGGGTAAATCGTTTGTATTTACCAAATTTCCAATTTATCGGAAAATTCTCTTGGATACTTTGAATCATTTTGGAATTTAAAAGGGATGCTTCAAAACCCCTGGCTCTAGCCTCTGGTGGCGTTTGGACTATTTCCTCTTGATAATTTTTAAGGGCGCTGTGAAACGCAGAAAACATCAAGAAAAGTTCATTTTTCAAGTCATTCTGGCAACCTTCTAACGAAGCCAACCGTCTTTTATATGACGGATTACTAGATTTTTTCATTACATTTGTACTCATAATCAAACACATTATTTAAAATTATACAATAATCGGATGCAACCGATTTTAAATATCTCTGTTTCAGCAGAGATATTTTTTTAAATACAAATATATAAAAATATAGTTTAATTGTATGTTTTAATATATAATTTTTAAAATAAATTGTATTTTTAAAATTAAATTGTTTAATCAGCTTATTTATTGGAAGGTTTAAATTAGATAATATCAGTGAATTTTATGATGATTAAACCGCCCTTTGCACCACCTCAAATACCTTATTGGCATCACACTTAAGGGTTTTGGCCGGGTATTTAAGAATCAAGGCATAATCGTGGGTCGCCATTAGAATAGTTCGGCCCGCTTTATTGATTTCTTGTAATACTTTCATCACCTCTACACTGGTTTGTGGATCTAGGTTTCCGGTAGGTTCATCGGCAATAATCAGTTCTGGGTCATTTAATAAAGCTCGCGCAATAGCAATACGCTGTTGTTCTCCACCAGAAAGTTCATGGGGAAATTTAAATCCTTTGGTTTTCATACCTACTTTTTCAAGTACAGAAAGTACTTGAGCATCGATTTTTGCTTTGTCGGTCCAGCCTGTAGCCTTTAGAACAAACTGCATGTTCTGGTTGATATTTCGGTCTGGGAGTAGTTTAAAATCCTGAAAAACAATACCCAATTTTCTACGTAAAAAAGGAATGTCATTTTCTTTTAAAGTCTTTAGGTTGAACTCAACAATATGACCCTCACCTTTTTGCAGCGGTAAATCCCCATAAAGGGTTTTCATGAAGCTACTTTTGCCACTTCCCGTTTTACCGATGAGGTATACAAATTCTCCTTTTTCGATTTTCAAACTCACTTCGCTCAAAACCAAACTCTCTTTTTGAAAAATAGAGGCATCCTTAAGTTCTAAAACAATCTCTCCCATAGTGCTAATGTTGATATAAAAGTAATAAGTTCCTACTGATAATAGAGAACCCTTGTTCAAAATCTTTTCTTTTGTATGAGTATTACACATACTTAGGTACAATTTTTGTCGTTATCCCATGTGATAACGGTATTTCTAAATAGTAACAGAACACTATGCTTAAAAAAATGACCGCTTTTATTCCATTGGTATTCGGTTTGGTCGCTTTGACCAGTGCCCAAGAATCTAAGATTTATACCCACGAACAAAAAGCATTTCAAGACGCGCTAGCGCTTTACAACAACGAACAATATCAAGCGGCACAGACCATTTTCGATAAGGTCAAAGTGACTACCAAAGATGAGGAGACTGCTGCCAATAGTGCTTATTATGCAGCCAACGCAGCGGTAAGACTTAACCAAACTGGTGCGGATCGTTTAATGGAGGATTTTGTTGAAAAATATCCTACCTCTACCAAACGTAATTCTGCCTTTGCCGATGTGGCAGAGTATTACTTTCAGACAGGTAAATATCCGTATGCCCTAAAGTGGTATGATAAGGTAGACCAGAAGTCATTGTCTCGTGGTGAGATGGATAAGTTTAACTTCAATTATGGGTATTCTCTGTTCTCATCCCGTAAAACGAAAGAAGCTGAAAAATACCTAGAAAAGGTGACCACTTCACCTACTTACGGTTCTCAGGCTAAATATTACTTAGGCTATATTTCGTATCAGCAAGATGATTACCAAACTGCCAACGAACGTTTTGACCAGATTACAGATCAAGATGTTTTAGAAGAGAAATTGAGTTATTACCAAGCAGACATGAATTTTAAGCTCGGTAAGTTCGAAGAGGCAATTGCCTTGGCTAAAAAGCAAATACCAAAATCTGACAGAAAAGAAGTTTCTGAATTGAATAAGATTATTGGCGAGAGCTATTTTAATCTGAAACAGTACGAAAATGCAGTTCCGTATTTAACGGAATACAATGGTAAAGGTGGTAAATGGAGTAATACAGATTACTACTACCTCGGATATGCCTATTACAAAGGTGGCGATTATGCCAATGCCATTGCTCAATTCAATAAAATTATTGGAGGTACAAACAGCGTTGCACAAAATGCATATTACCATTTGGCAGAGTGTTATTTAAAGTTGGATAAAAAACAGGAGGCGCTAAATGCATTTAGAAATGCTTCTCAAATGGATTATAGTGTAGAGATTCAAAAAGATGCATTTTTGAATTATGCTCGTTTGAGCTATGAAGTGGGTAATGCCTACGAGCCGGTGCCACAGGTAATCACCAATTATTTAAAAACCTACCCTAAAGATGAGCACCAAGAAGAGATGCAGACCTTGTTGGTAGATTCATATATTACTTCAAAGAACTTTGCCGGAGCGATGAAATTGCTTGAGGAAAATAAAAATTATGCCAGTAAAACGGTCTACCAAAAAGTAGCGTATTATAGAGGTATTGAACTTTTTATGGAAGGGGATTACAACTCTGCTTCAGAGAATTTTGATAAGTCGTTGTCAAGTGCCGAAGACATGTTGTTCAAGGCACGAGCGAATTATTGGAAAGCGGAATCTGATTATATTTCTAATCGTTTTGAAGATGCGGTAAAGGGTTATTCGGCTTTTAAAAGCAATCCGTCAGCAAAGAATACCGAAATGTATGCCGATGTAGATTATAGTTTAGCGTATGCCTACTTCAAGCAAAAAGATTATACCGATGCCATTACGTACTTTAATTCTTTTACGAGTAACGGAAATGCAGAAGTAGAAAAATTACACGATGGCTTTTTACGATTGGGAGATAGCTATTATGCTACCAGTAAATATTGGCCAGCGATAGAAACGTATAACAAAGCGTTGGAGCTAACCGGACCAGAGAAAGACTATGCATCGTACCAAAAGGCGATGAGTTATGGTTATGTGGATAGAAGTGCTAGTAAGATTGAAAATTTAGAAGCTTTCGTAAGTCAATATCCAAGGTCAAGTTTTAAAGATGATGCCTTATTCGAATTAGGAAATACATATATATCGCAAGGGCAAGAAAATAAAGGACTGGAAGCTTACGATCGTTTAATTAACGAATACAAGGGTAGTTCTTTAGTGCCACAAGCTTTAATGCGACAAGGTTTGGTTAATTATAATGCCAATAGAAACGAAGCTGCTTTAGTGAAATTTAAGACTGTTGTTCGTGATTACCCGAAAACACAAGAGGCAATACAAGCCGTTGCCACTGCAAAATTGGTTTATGTTGATATGGGTCAAGTTAATGAATATGCAGATTGGGTAAGAGGACTTGATTTTGTTGAGGTAACCGATGCCGAGCTGGATAATGCCACTTTTGATGCTGCTCAAAAACAAAACCTAGAAGGTAATGTTGAACCTGCTATACGCGGTTATAAAAATTACATACAGCAATTTCCTAACGGTCTTCATGCGGTCGATGCTAATTTTAGTTTGGCACAATTGTATTTTGGAAAAGGAGAAAAAGAATCGGCATTACCATATTACAAATATGTTGCAGATAGAAGCACTAGTGAATATGCAGAACAAGCATTGACACGAGTTTGTGAAGTATATATCGGCAAAGACGATTATGAAACTGCTTTGCCTTATTTATTGAAATTGGAGAGTCAGGCGAATATTCAGCAGAATAGAACCTTTGCACGTTCAAACTTAATGAAGGGGTATTATGGGCAACGTAATTATCCTAAGACATTAGCATACGCTGAAAAGGTACTGTCAACATCGAATATTGATAACCGTATTAAGAGTGATGCACACATTATGATTGCTAGGTCGGCTATTGCAACTAATGATGAGTCAAAAGCGAAATCTGCATATGCCGAGGTATTGAAGATTGCTTCTGGTGCGACTGCTGCCGAGGCATTGTATTATGATGCCTATTTTGAACATAAAGAGGGTGCTTTTGCAAACTCGAATGTTGCCGTTCAGAAATTGGCAAAAGATTATGCTACTTATAAAGAATGGGGTGGTAAAGGTTTGGTCTTAATGGCGAAAAACTATTACGCACTAAAAGATGCCTATCAAGCAACCTACATTCTAGAAAGTGTTATCACTAATTTCAGTCAATATCCAGAAATTGTTGCTGAAGCAAGGGCAGAGCTAGCCATTATTAAATCTAAAGAAGCTCAAAGTAACTCATCGGTTAATCCTAATTAAACATCATGTACGCCAGTAAAAGAACATCTATGTACAATAAACATATAATTACGCTTATTTTTTTAGCTCTTGGCTTGCACGTTTGCTTTTCCCAAGACGATGAAAAAGATTTAGGTACAGAAACAGTAACGGTTACAAAAGCGTATACGCCTACCGTTTCAGATGCCTTTAAAATAAAGTCGGTTCCTAATTTGAACGATTCTATAGTGCTTCAAAAAAAACCGATTACCTATAGCATTTTTTCAGTGCCGGTAGCATCGACATTTAGCCCTTCGAAAGGAACAGCCTCGACAGTAGAAAAACTACCGCCGCCACAACTTTTTAATTCCTATGCTTCCTTAGGAGCAGGACTTTACGGGAATGTATTAGGGGAATTTTATACAAGCAGAACTATAAACAGAGATGAAAATTTAGATGTAGGTTTTAATCACTTATCCTCAAGAGGTGGTATTGATGGAGTGGAGTTGAATGATACGTTCTATGATACCAGATTAGATGCTTCTTATGCAAAACGTGATCGTGATTTAGATTGGGGTGCATCAATAGGACTTCAGCATCAATTGTATAATTGGTACGGGTTACCAGAAGGGGTTTTTAGTGAAACTATCATTGATAATATTGATGAGCGTCAGAATTACTATATGGGTGAAGTAGGTGGTCATATTAATGTGGAAGATGCGTACTTTAAAAGTGCCGATTTAAAATACCGTAGATTTTTTGATGCCGTAAGTTCTGGTGAAAACCGGGCTATTTTCAACACCGGTTTTGAATTTCCGATGAACGAGGAAATCTTTGGTGTCAAAGTAAAGGTTGATTATGTTGGTGGTACTTTTGAAAATGCCAGTGTAGGCAGTAGTACAAACGATAATGGAATATCGTACGGAAATTTGCAAGCAGGTATTAACCCTTCTTTGCAAATGCTTCGCGATGACCTTTCATTGAATTTAGGTGTGAATTTGGTATACGGAATGGATTTAGAAAATAGCGAAAGTAATTTTTATATCTACCCAGCAGTAACGGCGTCGTATCGATTGTTAGATGAATCGGTTATTGCTTATGGTGGAGTTACCGGTGAATTGAAGCAGAACTCATACTATGATTATGTAGAGGGGAATCCGTTTGTTTCTCCGACGCTATCAATTGCTCCGACCGATAGTCAGTATAATGCATACATCGGTTTTAAAGGCCAATTGTTACCTAACTTAAGTTATAACCTTAAAGGGTCTTACTCCGCAGAAAATAATAAGCCACTATATCGATTGAATCCTAGAAACGATTTTAGGTCAGATGAGAAAGGATATTATTATGGGAACTCTTTTGATGTATTTTATGATGATATAAAGACCTTGGGAATTTTCGGTGAATTGAATGTTGATGTCAATAGAAACTTTACACTTGGGGTAAATGCTGAAATATATGATTACAGTACCGAAACAGGAAACTCAGCATGGAACTTACCAAATTTGAAAGGTTCATTATTTATGGATTACCAAATTGGTGAGCAATGGTTTATGGGCGCCAACTTATTTTATGTAGGCGAACGAGAAGACTTTTCATCTTCTGTGGTTGAAAATGTTCAGCCTAGTGAATTTCCTGTGACGCTAATTACATTAGATGGTTATTTTGATGCCAATGCTCATGTGGGTTACCGATTTAATGACCAACTTTCGTTTTTTATTAAAGGGTCTAATCTTTCTAATAACGATTACCAACGCTGGTCTAATTTTCAAGTACAAGGCATTCAAGTCTTGGGAGGAGCAACGTATAAGTTCGATTTTTAAAATACTCTTATATAAAACTTTAGTTTTTTAATACCCTTCTCATTAATGAGAAGGGTATTTTTTTTGCCTTTTCCCAAATGCTATAGTATTATAGGTTTTCAGTACTTTAGAGAGCGATAAGTTTATTATGGTGTTTAAAAAACCACATAAGGGAATTATATTTTTACTGATACTCGGCATGCATAATTTTGGTTTTTGCCAGAACCTTGTGATGAATCCTAGTTTTGAAAATTACATACAGTGTCCCATTAAGCTAGGAAACTTAGAGCAAGATGTTGAAGATTGGAAAATGCCGACCTTGGGTTCTACAGATTATTTTAATGGATGTAGCGAAGCCATGGGAACGCCCAAAAATTTTAATGGCCAGCAACCTGCAGATTTCGGAGTTGGGTACGTGGGCTTTTACATGTTTGCCCCAAACGATTATAGAGAATATATAGAAGCGAAATTAACGTCTACCTTGATAAAAGGAGAACACTACACCGTGTCTTTTTATGTCAGTTTAGCAGAACGTTCCGATTTTGCAGTTAAGGAATTCGGAATACGGTTTACGGAGCTCCCTGTAGATTTAGAAACTACCAAAGTGCTTACGGGCATGCATTTTTCGAAATTAATAGGAGACACTTCTAAAGAATTGAAAATCTCCTATTCTAAATTTTATTCCGATGAAAAAGAATGGGTAAAACTTAGCCAAGAGTTTGTGGCCAATGGTACAGAGAATCATTTAATCATAGGGAATTTTAAGAATAATAAACGGACTCAGAAATTTCAAACCAAAAGAAAAATAACAAAAGGGTCTTACTATTATTTAGATATGGTGTCTGTAAGGAAAACGAATTCAAAAGAAGAGGTGTATAATGTTGTAAGCTCAGACCACTTTAAAATAGACAGTGTACATGTCTTTAGAGATGTACATTTCGATTTTAACCGAAGCAAACCTAGAGATTTATACCAACAGGAGTTGAATGCTTTAACAACTTATATGAAAAAGCACCCTACCCTAAAAATTGTACTAACAGGGCATACCGATATTATTGGGTCAAATTCGTTTAATAAAGATTTGTCGTTGAAACGTGCTGAAGAGGTTGCTCAATTTCTAATTAAAAACGGTATTGTCGAAAGTAGAATTCAATACACTGGTTCTGGTAGTTTAAAACCAATAGCCACTAATAAAACAGAAGCCGGTAGATTACTCAACCGGCGTGTAGAATTTATTCTGAATAAATCAGATTAGTAGTCTGAATATGCTGTGGGATATACCAATTCTCTATCCAATTTATTCATGTTATTCTGGTATTTTTCCATTGAGGAAATTTCTTTCCATTTAGGTGATGAACCAAAATTACCCCATAAAGAATCTCGTGTTTCCATATTTGGAAACGTAGTCATATACATTAAATTTGGCATGCGGTCTCCTGAAATAACTTCTGCGTAGAAAACAGCATTAAAGCCTAAACTTTCGAATAATTTAACTTCACCACCTTCGTTAAACATACTTACTTTGTTCTTATAAAGTGCTTCGGTTGGTGATTCATAGCTTCTTAATTCATAAACCCTTTCATTTCTAGGACCTTTTACATTAGTAGGTCTCATTTTAGGCATGTCAGGGAAAGCACGTAATAAAACTGAATTTATACGCTCATAAGGTGGATTTTCAAACTTGGCATTAATATAGTCTGCGCCATCGGTTAAATGTGCTTTGTCAAGAGCCAACATTTTTTCAGTGTTCTCAAATTGAGAAAGAGAGGTATAAGGTGTAAGTACATAAATTTTATCGCTCTTTTTATACTTATCATCCCGAACTTTAAAAACACCTATTTGTTGAATGCCCATTCTTTTTAATGCAGGTAGATAGGCCTTTTCTAGATAGTCATCCATCCGTTTTTCTTGATCATCGTTTTTTATGGTGTAGGTTTTTAGTTCGTAGAATTCTTTTTCCTGAGCGTTGCTGGAAAAGGAAGTAAATACCATTAACACTATTAAAAGAAACGGTAGTGGAATTTTATTTTTCATAAGAGCTATAGTCTATTATATTAGGAATAGAAAGTTAAGTATAAAAACAGAATCATTACTTGTATTGGGTTAAAAACTATTTCAAGTTAATTTTCTTTTACCTATTCATTGGAATTTTTGGAACAAAAACTGTTTCATCAGCTATTCAACATGAGTAATAATTTTTAGGGCTGAACACTATGGTGTATTTTTGTGACTTGTAACCAATATATGTCAAGCCTTTTCCAGAAACCACTTATTGACCCTTCTAAAAGTCCCATATTTTACGGCTATGTAATACTTGTCATTGGTACAATAGGTATTTATTGCAGCATACCAGGTCAAACCATAGGTGTGTCAGTATTTACTGATCCCGTAAAAGATGCGTTAGGATTATCTAGAAATCAATTTAGTAATGCCTACATGATTGGTACTATCGTGAGTTCACTAGTTATTGGTAGGGCAGGGGTTTGGTTCGATACCTACGGAGCCAGATATGTTGCATTCTTTGCAGCCTTAACTTTAGGGGTAACCTTGTTCTTATGTTCATGGTCAGCACTAATGAGCTCATATATCAAAGAGCTGTTATCTGTAGATACATGGGTGATACCCTTTGCAGTCATGACTGTATTATTTTTTCTTTTGCGCTTTGCGGGTCAGGGAGTTTTGACCATGGCCTCTAGAAATGTAATAATGATTTGGTTCGATAAAAATAGAGGCAAAGTAAATTCATTCAGTAGTGTTGCACTTTCATTCGGTTTTTCATCTTCACCGTTATGGGTCAATGCATTAATTGAAGGGTATGGATGGGAACAGACATGGCAATTTCTAGCCATAGGTTTGTTGATTTTTAGTGTTTTCATTTTCATTTTTTATAAAATATCACCAGAAAAACATGGACTTCTGCCTGACGGAGCTAATTCACCGACCAAAGAGGGAGAAGAAAAGACGGTTGTTCCAAAACAGTTTACTCTCAAAGAAGCCAAAAAAGAAAGAGCATTTTGGATGTACGGTCTCACCTTAGCCTTCAATAGTTTTTTTATTACGGGACTTACTTTTCATATTGTATCTATTTTCACCAGTCAAGGATTTGTTAAAGAAGATGCTATCGCGATATTTTTACCAGGTTCTGTGGTCGCGGTAACTGTTTCTACCTTGTTTAATTTCTTAAGTGATTATTTACCGTTAAAACTGTATTTGTATTTAATGCTCTTAGGAGGATTTTTAGCCTCTTTAGGTTTTTTGTTCTTATCTACCCCTGCGGGAGTACCTATGCTAATCGCAGGTTTTGGTATATTAGGTGGATTTTTTGCAGTATTAAACGCTGTTGCCTGGCCGCGTTTTTTTGGAAGGACTCATTTAGGAAGTATTACCGGAAAGGTTATGAGTTTTTTGATTTTGGCAAGTGCCTTGGCGCCTAGTATTTTTAGCCTTTGTTTATCTATGTTTGGGTCGTATGAAATGGTAGGTTATTTAGGGTTGATATTTCTTCTCTTTCTTGCAATCGGCTCCTTAAAAGTAGATAAACCTCAAAAAGTATAGGTGATTCAAATTTCAATAGCTCACATCCGCTATAAAAATATCAAGTAATTTTTTAGTCGAAAATATACCACATCTGGTTTTCTTAAGAACCAATTTTTATTGGATTTATAGAATATTAATATTATTATTACATAGTATGTAATAACAGTAACCGTGGCACAAGCCCGTAATCAGCATTAAACGAATCATTATAAGCCTCTTT
>NZ_CAXBOU010000006.1:0-196217 GCF_963977385.1 uncultured Maribacter sp.
CTACGGTAACTTTCGATGCCGAATTCAAGGAGAATGAATGGGCCATGCGGAAGGATATGAAGGAATCCGCTGTCGAAATGCTCGAAAAAGCAGGGCTGCGCGATGTCGAGCCCTTTGACAATCCCGGGGCGCTAGGCCTTGGAATCCACGAAATGGGCACCGCCCGTATGGGAAGGGACAAAAGAACATCGGTACTCAACGGACACAACCAAATACACGAAGTACCCAATGTATATGTGACCGACGGGTCGTTTATGGCATCCGCTGCCTGCGTGAATCCATCCCTCACCTATATGGCATTTACGGCCAGAGCGGCAAACCATGCGGTACAACAACTCAAAAAAGGAAATATATAATCGATGGAGGAATACATTCGGAAACTACACTTGGCACAACACATATAAAAACGATCAGTAATATTCAAAAACAATAACAACAATGACAGATTTAACAACTAGCGCAAGTGCACATGTTCTCAGAAACAATTACCTCGGTCACTTGGCCTATCTATGGCAAGGGAAACCCTATTTGATTCCAATTACCTATTATTTTGATCATATAGACGGTACAATTATCAGCTATACATCGGAAGGCCATAAAATCGATGCGATGCGAAAAAGCAACTCCGTCACCGTACAGGTCGAAGAAATACAATCTATGTTTAATTGGGAGTCGGTCATGGTACACGGTACATTCGAAGAACTTGAGGGCAGCATTGCCAAGCAAAAGTTACACCTATTTACCGAAGGCATAAAAAGTATTATAAAACGAAAAGAACATAAGGAGGTCGAGTTTATCAACGAATTTTCAAGTAAAATATACTCCAGGGGCATTCCTATTGTTTACCGTATTAAAATACTGGAAATAATGGGAAAACGAAGGGAAACCTAAAGCTTTCATCAATAATGGGATTGAACTATTTGGTAATCTAAAAAAGATGAAATGGAAAAATTGATATTGGTACGGCATGGAAAAGTGAGTGGAACGTAAAAAATCTATTTGCCGGATGGGCGGATATCGACCTTGACCTGGAAGGCATTGAAGAAGCCAAAAATACAGGTAAGATTTTGAAGCGAAATACTATTGAAACAGATATATAGTTCTCATCCTGCCAAAAAAAATCTAGGGGAAGCATTTACAGAACAACCCAGATGAGTTCTGTTACAAGCTCAACAGAAAATAATTCGGCCATAGGCTTTCGATAAGAGCGAAATTGTTATAAAGATACCTTACTGATAAGCAATTAATTTATGTTTTGAACTGACTAAAATCATACTATATAGCAACTGATTTTGATATTTTTAATTTAACCTATTAAAAGTCTCGAGAGGATAGTTGAAATTAAATAAAAAATGCATTCTAAACTTAAAAAATGAAGATGATAATAAGCCTTTCAAAAAGACCGAATCACTTTTTTCTATATAAATTTTAATTATACTAATTATGTCTAAATATATATTATCGTTAGATCAAGGAACTACCAGTTCCAGAGCCATTTTGTTTAATCATAAAGGTCAAATCGAAGCTATTGCTCAAAAAGAGTTTGAACAAATTTTTCCTAAACCGGGTTGGGTAGAACATGATGCCATGGAAATTTGGTCTTCTCAACGCGGTGTAGTGGCAGAAGCAAAGGCAAAGTTGCACATTGAAAACTCCGATATTGCTGCGATAGGGATAACGAATCAGAGAGAAACTACAATTATTTGGGATCGGGCAAGCGGTAAACCTATTTACAATGCCATTGTATGGCAGGATCGAAGAACTTCAAAAATTTGTGATCAACTTAAGGAGGATGGTTACACCGATAAGATAAAATCAAAGACGGGCTTGGTCATAGACGCCTATTTTTCGGGAACTAAGATCAAATGGATATTGGATAACGTAGAAGGTGCCAGAAAAAAAGCAGAGGCTGGAGAACTAGCATTTGGAACGGTTGATTCGTGGCTTGTCTGGAATCTTACCAAAGGCAAATTACATATTACAGATGTTACCAACGCAAGTAGGACGATGCTTTACAACATCCATGATCTTGATTGGGACAATGAATTGTTAACACTACTTGATATTCCGAAAAGTATGTTGCCTGAAGTAAAATCCTGTAGCGAGGTTTATGGGGTGAGTAGTTGGGGAATTCCTATTGCCGGTATTGCCGGAGATCAACAAGCTAGCCTTTTCGGTCAAATGGCACTAGAATCGGGAATGGTAAAGAGCACTTACGGTACAGGATGCTTTATCGTAGCAAATACAGGAAGCACTCCCGTTTCTTCAAAAAACAATTTACTTACGACCATAGCCTGGCAAATAAATGGTGAAACGACCTATGCCTTGGAAGGTAGCATTTTTATTGGAGGAGCAGTAGTACAATGGCTTCGAGATGGGTTAGACCTTGTTAGGGAATCTCGTGAAATAGAAAAATTAGCCAATTCTGTGGAGGATAATGGCGGTATTTTTCTAGTACCGGCGTTTGCCGGATTAGGGGCGCCTCATTGGGATCAATACGCTAGAGGTATTATTATAGGGATTACACGTGGCACTACCAAGGGACATATAGCTAGGGCAGCTCTTGAAGCCATATGCTATCAGACTAAAGATGTAATGAACGCTATGCATGGTGATTCTAAAATAGCTATAAAGGAATTGCGTGTTGACGGAGGCGCTTCCGTAAACAACACGTTAATGCAATTTCAATCGGACATCCTTAATATTGATGTAGTGAGACCCAAGGTATATGAGACTACAGCACTTGGAGCAGCTTACCTAGCTGGTTTAGCCGTAAAATTCTGGAAATTAGAAGACTTAAAAAATCAATGGCAAGAAGATCAAAAATTCGAACCAAAAATGGAATCTGAAGAAAGAGAAGAATTGTACTCCCGTTGGAGTAAAGCAGTTGAACGATCAAAAGACTGGTTATAATTAGAACAAAAAACAGCAAAAAGATGAACAGAAAGTTAATGATAAAAAAACTCGAGCAACATATCGACAAGGTATGGGATATTGTTGTAATCGGAGGTGGTGCAACAGGACTGGGAGCAGCCTTGGATGCGGCTAGTAGAGGATATAAGACGTTGCTGCTGGAACAAGCGGATTTTGCAAAGGGTACATCAAGCAGAAGTACCAAACTTGTACATGGTGGGGTTAGATATCTGGCACAGGGAGATATCTCTCTTGTACTTGAAGCTTTACATGAACGTGGTCTTCTTAAGCAAAATGCTCCGCATTTGGTAAGTGATCAGGAATTTATTATTCCGAATTATGAATGGTGGGGTGGTCCATTTTACACCGTCGGGTTAAAAGTGTACGATATGATGGCTGGCAAACTAGGATTGGGGCCTTCTGTTCATATAAGCAAAGAAGAAACACTCAAAGCAATACCGAATCTCAAAAAAAAAGGACTACGTGGCGGTGTAATATATCATGATGGTCAATTCGATGATTCTAGACTGGCAATCAATCTGGCACAGACCATCGTGAATAATAATGGTAATGTTCTCAATTATATGAAAGTTACCCAGCTATTGAAAAATAACAATCAATTGGTTGATGGTGTTATGGCAATTGATCAGGAGACTGGTAAAGAATTTAAAATAAATGCAAAAGCCGTTATCAATGCCACAGGGGTCTTTGCCGATGACATTCTAAAAATGGATGATGTAAATGCCCGTAAAACTATAGTTCCAAGTCAGGGTGTTCACATTGTCCTTGAGAAAGAGTTCTTGTTGGGTGACTCGGCTATCATGATTCCTAAAACAGATGATGGTCGCGTGTTATTTGCGGTACCCTGGCATGATAAAGTAGTAGTAGGTACTACTGACACACTAATTTCAGAACCTTCTCTAGAACCACGAGCCCTTAAAGAGGAGATCAAATTTATATTAGATACTGCTAGCAAATACCTAACTAGAGCGCCTTCTAGAAAAGATGTGTTATGCATTTTTGCTGGATTGCGACCGCTTGCAGCTCCTGAGGATGAAGGAAAAAGCACCAAGGAGATATCACGTAGTCATAAAATTTCAATATCCTTATCAGGTCTCGTTACCATTACTGGAGGTAAATGGACTACCTATCGCCGTATGGGAGAGGATACAATTGACAAGGCATCCATGGTAGCCGGTCTTGATGAGCAACCTAGTGTAACCAAAAATATGCCCATTCATGGTTATGTGCAACACTTAGAAGAGGATGATAATTTAAGGTTCTATGGAACAGATCGACTTCGGATACTTAAACTTGTGAATAGCAATCCATCGTTGGGTGAAAAGTTGCATCCTAAATTGAATTTCATAAAGGCTGAAGTAGTTTGGGCCGTAAGAGAAGAAATGGCTAGAAACATAGAAGATGTTTTAGCAAGACGTGTAAGAGCGTTATTCCTTGATGCCCGGGCAAGTATCGAAATGGCACCGGAAGTTGCTAGGTTGATAGCTACCGAGCTGGATTGGAACGATGCTAAGGTTTCCCAAGAAATAGAAGCCTATAAAAAGTTGGCCAAAGGGTATATTTTGGATTAATCAACTTACCTAGTGATAAACATTATTTAATATCAAAACTTATGTCCCCATTTGTAGCAGAATTTTTCGGAACCTTTCTATTGTTATTGCTCGGTCTTGGAACTAACGCCAATGTTGCGCTTAACAATACGTTTGGTCAAAATAGCGGTTGGATCGTTATTAGCTTTGGGTGGGGGCTTAGTGTTTTTGCCGCCGTCGCGGTTGCTGGTCCATATAGCGGTGCCCATATCAATCCGGCGGTAACTATCGGTCTTGCTTCCTCTGGCCTATTTGCTTGGAGTGAAGTACCTTCTTTTTTATTGGCGCAAGTACTTGGCGGTGCCACCGGTGCAACATTGGTGTGGCTGATCTTTAAAGATCATTTTGCATCTACAAAAGATCAAGGCACCAAATTGGGAGTGTTTTCTACCGGACCTGCTATTAAAAATTATCCGATCAACTTTCTAAGTGAAATGACAGGTACATTTGTACTCATGTTCGTAATCCTATATTTCACCGAACCTCAGTTCAATACTGATTTAATGTCAGGTAATGTTGTTGGCTTAGGATCGGTAGGAGCTTTACCAGTAGCCTTATTAGTTACTGTAATAGGGCTAAGCTTGGGCGGCACTACCGGATATGCAATTAATCCTGTACGGGATTTGATACCAAGAATTATGCATGCCGTCTTACCTATTCCAGGAAAAGGTGGAAGCAACTGGAAATATAGCTGGATACCCGTATTGGCCCCCATTACAGGTGCGGTAATTGCCAGTTTAATTTATTTGTATTTAAAGTAATAGATGCTGATATATAGAAGAATTTTAATTCCTTTTAAGATGATGTTATTGCGTAAAGAGCTTCTGTATTTTATTAAAACGTTGCTTTACCGCAACCCGAAAATTCAATTTTAACCTTTTTTAACTTCACAAGAATTATGAGTAATATAAATAAAATCCTTGTTCCATTTAATTTATCCCTGGCATCGGAACGTGCTTTACAATATGCACTTCATTTTATAACCCAAAATGATTCTCCAGAAATCATAACCTTATATGCTTCCAGTACATCGGACGATGACGAATTGAAAGAAGTACTACAAGAAAAGATTTCAGATATAAAGAAACAATTTCCTTATGCATCAAAATCCAATATCGAGTTAATAATACGAAAAGAATTATTAATTGATACAATATTGAAAGAACAAAAAGAGAGCAACATAGATCTCATTATTATGGGAACTAAAGGTAGTGATCAGGATGAAGAAAGTACCTTCACTAATACTTCAGGACTTGTTTTAGAAGCTGATTGTCCTGTCTTGGTTGTCCCGGAAAAAGTTGAAGAGTTTCAAGTCAGTAGGATTGCTTTGGTATTAGGTAAAGATGAAATTGATGACCCTTCTGCTTTAGGGATATTATTAGAAACCGCAAGAAGGTTTGATGCTCAAGTTCATGTATTGACGATTTGTAATGAAGACGGTACTTACGGGTATTCGGTAACCGATGAGAACAACGAAAATACAATCACCTATTATTTGGAAAAGTTTTATTCTCATCACATGTTTATGGAAAATATAGATGTGATGGACGGGATTTTTGATTATGTAAAAAAAAAGGAGATAGATATGATAGCCATACTTCCTTCTAACCATTCGAAAAAGAATCGACCCTCTGAAGGCAGACTAACAAAGTTCCTGACATTACGTTCGCAAATACCTTTACTGACTTTGGATTAATAGGTTTTTCACCTAGGATTACCCTACTCCCAAAATTTAAAATACAACTATGTAAATCAATAAGAGGGTCTTTTATACCATGAGTTTTTTGTCATGATAATGCTCATGTTTATGTTGACCTCGCATTTTTAACTTTATAAAAACTTTTAAAAATTATATCTATGGAAATACTATCGAAAGCACCAAAAAATACTGACCTTGATAAATATGGGTTAAAAGATGTTACTACATTTTGGAACCTTTCCCCTGAGACATTACAAAAACTTACTGTAGAACAAGGAATGGGAAAAGAAACTGCAAATGGCACACTAGCTGTCAATACCGGCAAATTTACAGGCAGATCCCCAAAAGATCGCTTTTTA
This sequence comes from uncultured Maribacter sp., assembly GCF_963977385.1. GTDB lineage: Bacteria > Bacteroidota > Bacteroidia > Flavobacteriales > Flavobacteriaceae > Maribacter. The sequence continues at coordinate 6,582 of NZ_CAXBOU010000006.1, forward strand.
GTAGAGGACGATTATACAAAAGATAAAGTCTGGTGGGGGCGTACGAATAAATCAATTACCCCAGATAATTTTAATAAACTATACAATGAAGTGACCAATTATTTATCTGGAAAGTCAATATACATTCATGATGGGTATGTATGTGCCGATCCAAAATACCGAATGAATGTAAGAACCATAACAGAATATCCCTGGTCCAACTTTTTCGTTCATAACATGTTTCTTCGATTGGCAGAAAATGAAATTGCTGATTTTGAAGAAGAATGGTTGGTACTTTGTGCTCCGGGATATGAAGCTCAAGATCCTACAGCTTTTGGGATTCGTCAAGGGAATTTCTCCATACTTGATTTCACTCGTAAAATAGCTTTGGTCGGAGGATCTGCGTATACCGGTGAAATGAAAAAAGGTGTTTTTTCGGCATTAAACCTAATTCTACCAATAGAGAAGAATGTACTGCCAATGCATTGTTCTGCAAACGTAGGTGAAGATGGAGAAACGGCTATATTCTTTGGATTATCAGGTACTGGAAAAACAACACTATCTGCCGATCCTAAACGTAAGTTGATCGGTGATGATGAACATGGTTGGACCGCTGAGAATACAATATTTAATTTTGAAGGAGGATGCTATGCAAAGGCGATCGACCTTACCGAAGAAAAAGAACCTGATATTTTCCGTGCGATACGTCCGGGTGCTATTCTAGAGAATATTGTTTTCAAAGAAGGAACCAAAGAAGTGGATTATGAAAATAGTAGCATTACTCAAAATACACGGGTGAGCTATCCTATTGACCATATTGATAATATTACCATACCTTCTTATGCAAAAAACCCGAAAAACATATTCTTTCTAACCTGCGATGCCTTTGGAGTTCTACCTCCAATATCAAAATTAACACCGGCACAGGCGGCATATCATTTCATATCAGGATATACGGCAAAAGTCGCTGGTACGGAAGCAGGGATTGTAGAGCCTGTTCCATCGTTCTCCGCTTGTTTTGGGGAGCCTTTTATGCCATTGCACCCTACGGTATATGCAGAGATGTTGAGCAAAAAAATGACCGAAGCCAACGTAAATGTTTGGTTGGTCAATACCGGTTGGTCCGGGGGACCTTACGGGGTCGGATCCCGTATAAAACTTAGATATACACGAGCTATGATATCAGCGGCAATGGAAGGTGAACTTAATGATATTGATTATGAGCAACATCCAATTTTTGGATTGCATATGCCAAAATATATTCATGGTGTTCCCTCGGAAATGTTGGACCCGATGAATACTTGGTTACAGAAAGGGGCCTATGTTAGCAAATCCATTCAGTTAGCACATTCTTTTCATTTAAACTTTGACAAGTTTATAAATCAAGCTTCCAATGAAATTTTACACGGAGGGCCGCTGATCGATGCGCATCAGATTTTAGATCATATTTAATCGGAAAGAATTCCTCGAGGCTCTGCCTCGGGGTTTCCGTTAAAATTATCATTCCCATAAAAACAGGAATCAAAATAACAGGATTTTGATTTCTTTTCTTTTGATTAAAATGAAACTAGCAAATACCTCTATGGCTGTGCCTCAAGGATAGTCAGTTTCAAAAATAACTTTTATTCTAAAAACGTTGAATAGCTGTAATCCATTTATAGAACCAGTCAATTTAAAAAATAAGAGGTATGGCCGAAAATAAATTGTTTTTTAGGAAAACAATTATCGCAGGAACCGGGCTTTTCTTGTGCTTATTTTTGATTGTACACCTTTCTGCAAATTGGATTCTATTACTGCCTGAGGAAACAGCACGCGAACTGTACAATTCGTACGCTACCACATTGCGGGAGAACCTTTTCATTAAGTCGATATCCTATATTTTGTATGCTTTTATCGTATTGCATGTAATCTATGCATTGCTCATCACAATACATAATAGAAAAGCCAAACCACAGAAATATGTGGTCAATCATTTTATGCAAAATAGTACATGGACTTCACAAAATATGGGACTTATTGGGACGATGATCTTACTTTTTATCGTAGTCCATCTTGCTAATTTTTGGGCCCGTATCAAATTAGGAATAGGTGAAAGTCTAGAACTGGATGCTACAGGTAATTTAGATGTATATGAAGTAACCTTTTCGCTATTTCACAATATTTACTATGTAATTTTTTATACGGTTTTAATGATTCCTCTTGGACTTCATCTAAATCACGGACTTAAAAGTGCTTTCAAAACACTAGGATTTTATCATAAAAAAGGATTACGGATTTTGGCCAAAGTGTCCCTCATATATGCAGTTATAATCTCCATCGGATTTGGGATTATACCGTTTTTTGTATATCTCAAATAATTCATTAAAATGAAATTAGATTCAAAAACCCCGGAAGGAAGACTCGAAGATAAGTGGCGTAATTACCAGATAAAAGCGCATTTGATCAACCCTGCCAATAAAAAGAAACTAAATGTTATCGTTGTAGGATCAGGGCTTTCTGGAGCTGGAGCTTCAGCTACACTTGCCGAATTAGGCTATGACGTTCAATGCTTTTGTTATCAAGATTCTGCCCGTAGAGCGCATTCTGTTGCTGCCCAAGGAGGTATTAATGCTGCAAAAAATTATCAGCATGATGGTGATAGCGTTTGGAGAATGTTTTATGATACATTGAAAGGCGGAGATTTCAGGTCTCGAGAAGCCAATACCTATAGATTGGCCGAGCTTTCTGCACCACTTATTGATCATTTTGTGCAACAAGGCGTTCCATTTGCCAGAGAATATGGTGGGGTATTAGTGAATCGTAGTTTTGGTGGCGTACAAGTACAACGTACCTTTTATGCCAGAGGGCAAACAGGGCAACAATTATTACTCGCCGCATATTCGCAGCTGTATAAAATGATTCGGGCGAAGAAGGTAAAAATGTTTCCGCGCAGTGAAATGCTCGATTTAGTAGTAATCAAAGGAAAAGCAAAAGGGATTATTGTCCGTGATTTGGTTACAGGTGAACTTAAACGCTATGCTGCAGACGCAATTGTATTGGCGACTGGTGGCTATTCTCGTGTTTTTAGATTGTCTACGCTTGCCATTGGATGTAATGGAAGCGCAATTTGGAAAGCCCATAAAAGAGGTGCCTTTTTTGCAGCGCCTAGTTTTACGCAAATTCACCCTACAGCATTACCGCAAACCAGTGAGACGCAATCCAAACTTACCTTAATGTCAGAATCCCTCAGAAATGACGGGCGTATTTGGGTACCTAAACAAAAGGGAGACACCAGAAAAGCAAATGATATACTGGAAAAAGAACGGGATTATTACTTAGAACGTCGCTATCCGAGTTTTGGAAATTTAGCACCTCGTGACATTGCATCAAGAGCTGCAAAAGAACGCATCGATGCTGGACACGGTGTGGGAAGATTAAAAAATGCCGTCTACCTAGATTTCAGACACGCAATCGATAAATTAGGTATTCAAACTATAAAAGATCGTTATGAAAATCTCTTCAGCATGTATAAAAAAATTACAGGGATTGATGCATATAAAGAACCTATGCAAATTTCACCTGCCGCGCATTTCTCCATGGGTGGATTATGGGTAGATTATGAGTTAATGACTACCATTCCTGGATTGTATGCTATTGGAGAATGTAATTTCTCTGATCATGGTGCCAATCGTCTGGGAGCAAATTCATTACTGCAGGCGAGTATCGATGGTTATTTCATATTACCGAATACGATTAATAATTATCTGGCAGGTGCTTTAGAAGAAGATATTCCGACCACAGATCATATAGAATTTGAAAAGGCTGAAAAAGAAGTACGGGGTACTATAGACAGAGTTTTGAATATCAACGGCACCAAAACTGTAGACCATTTCCATAGAGAATTAGGGAAAGTCATGTGGCAAGAATGTGCTATGAGTCGTAATAAAGAGGGGCTGGAAAAAGCAATACTTCAAATAAAAAAGATAAGAGATGGATTCTGGAGTGATGTAAAAGTTACAGGAAGCAGTAATGAACTAAATACAGAACTAGAAAAAGCCTTGCGACTAGCTGATTTTATTGAGTTAGGAATTTTAATGTGTACAGATGCATTAGAACGTGAAGAGTCGTGTGGAGCACATTTTAGAGAAGAATTTCAGACTGAGGATGGCGAAGCTGTACGCGTAGATGAAAACTATTCCTATGTGTCTGCTTGGGAGTACGATGAAGGTGATTTTAAATTACACAAAGAAGAACTAGAATTTGAATTTGTAAAACCTTCGGTAAGAAGTTATAAATGACATATAATGAAAGTTACATTTAAAATTTGGAGACAAGAAAACCAGAATACCAAAGGAGCAATAGAAGAATATAAGGTAGATGGGTTAACAGAAGATATGTCCTTTCTGGAAGCATTGGATCATTTAAACGAATTGCTGGTTCTTAAAAACGAAAAAGTTATCGCTTACGAGTATGACTGTAGGGAAGGTATCTGCGGGCAATGTGGTGTTTTTATAAATGGTCGTGCTCACGGTCCACACGATAATATCACTACCTGCCAATTACACATGCGTAGTTTTAAAGATGGTGATACTATTGTTGTCGAACCATGGAGGGCAGCTTCTTTTCCGGTACTAAAAGATTTGATCGTAGACCGTTCTGCATTTGACAGAATCATGGAACAAGGGGGATATATCAATGCAAAAACAGGAACTGCACCAGAGGCTAATGCCATTCTTATTCCTAAAGAGGTATCTGACAACGCAATGAATGTTGCGGCCTGTATTGGATGTGGTGCTTGTGTAGCTACCTGTAAGAACGCGTCTGCGGCCTTATTTACATCAGCTAAAATCAACCATCTTAACAACTTGCCGCAAGGACATCCTGAAGCGCATAAACGAGTGCAAGAAATGACCTACCAAATGGAATTGGAAGGGTTTGGAAGTTGCTCCTTTACAGGTGCTTGTGAAGTAGAATGCCCAGAGGGGATTTCAATAACCAACATAGCAGAAATGTATGCTAAATATACAAAGGCAAAATTATTTGGCTAAATTGAATCAACAACCTCGGTGCAAACTCACGAGGTAAGCTTCCAAAAAAAAAAGAATTTTGTTTACGCAGGCGAACCTCAGGTAATTAAACCTTCTAAGAGGGATTTAAAAAAGGTTTATAGCGACTTGTATACTTGCAAACTTTTGATCGGTATTCCACAAAGCTGTTACAGACACGGGGAGGTAAATATCTTGGTAAACTTTTACATCCCTGCTATAAATAATTCCAAAATTATTTAGGACTTTATCCCCATAAAAATGGGCGTCATTAACGAATGAAAATGCTCCAGCAATGGAGACTCCCAAGGATGAATGTTTCTTTTTAAAAATATTATAGCTAAGCTCTACATAATTAGTAAAGGTATTCTCTAATTCTCCGTCATCTGTGAGATAGCTATCTCTACCTAGGAGAATAGTACTCCACGACGCTTTTAAAGGAATTTTTTGAAAAGTATATGCTAATGTTAAATCCACAAAGTGGGATGTAGTGGATGTATCATAATCAAAAATTTCTGCATCCGGAAAGTCACTGTAATTATTAATATCCCATAACGCTATTGAAAACCCATGAGTAGTATAACTAATATAATAATCAACCTCGGTATAGTCTCCATTGAATCCTGCACCGCCCCAAAACCCCGCATCTAATTTACCGTTCTTTGAAGTATAATGTAAAAGAGCTCCGGTCATAGGAGCGTCGGTAACCCTAAGCCCTCTCCACAAGTGCATGTTTTTTACCTGTAAATTAAAATCAATAGGTTTATAGGAAACTGCTTCTGTAAGGTTTTCAGTCTCATCTTGTGCATTTAAGGCACTAAAAGAGAGCCAAAATAACAGGACAATCTGTATATACTTAGAATTTTTAACTTTTTTCATTCTCGTGTTTTTAACTCTTTTTCATTACCATATCACAAAATCAAAAAACAAGTTTTTATCTGCACCTGTATTCAATTAATTATGAGATCACTAAAACATTTTCTAATGTGCTGAATTTGTTTTCAGAAAAACCAAAGGACTAAAAATATGCTTCAAACACGTTAAATACTATGATATTCATCATAGTGTTATATGTTTAATAAAATTCTATAAAACTAGAAGAGTTCGGTGTAAGAACATTGAGCGAGAACCTCTAAACTATCCTAAAAATTGCCTACTTCCCGATGGAGAAGGAAATCATCATTAGCAGCTTACTGGCGGTATCTGAACCTAACGAAATAAATCAAAAACCGTAATCTTAAAAGATGATTACGGCAGATTTAACAACTGGCACAAGTGCATGAGTACTCATGAACAATTACCACGGCCACTTGGCCTATCTATTACAGGGGAAATCCCATTTAATTCCTAAAACTTATTATTTTGATCATACTGACAATACAATTATTAGCTATACATCGGATGGTTATAAAATCTCCGCGCTGCGAAAAACAACGTGGTCACCACCGTACAGGTCGAAGAAATACAATCTATGTTTAATTCGGGGTCGATTATGGTACGCGGCACATTTGGAAAATTTCAAGGTAGCATTGCAAAGCAAAAGTTACACCTATTTATCAAAGGCGTTAAAAACATTATAAAACACGAAAAAGTCGAGTTTATCAACGAAATTTCAAGTAAATTATACTACGGAGGAATTTTTATTTATTCCCATATTAAAATACTGTCATTTATAGGAAAACGGAGGGAAACATGAACGCAACATCAATAATGGGATAGAACCGTAACGCAATTTAAAAAAAAAATAAAATGGGAAAATTGATATTGGTAAGACATGGAAAAAGTGAGTGGAACCTAAAAAATATATTTACCGGATGGACGGATATCGACCTTGCCCCGGAAGGCATCGAAGAAGCCAAAAATGCGGGTAAGATTTTGAAGCGTAATACTATTGAAATAGATATATGTTTTTCCTCCTACCTAACACGTGCCATCCGAACGGCTTGGATTTTATTGGAAACGGCCGAACAGATGCACGTGGACACCCGTTACCATTGGAAACTGAACGAACGGCACTACGGGGATTGGCAGGGCAAGAACAAGGAAGAGGTTCGCAATGCGATAGGGGAAGATTATTTTTTGAATGTTCGAAGGGGATTTGACATAGCGCCCCCTATTCTGTCCAAGGAAGATGAACGAAATCCGAAATTTGATCCGAAATATAAACAGGTAAATCCCTCTTTGCTGCCCTTGGGCGAATCATTAAAGGATACCTCGAAAAGGGTCGTCAATTACTTTTTTGAGGCAATTGCAGCCCAATTGGCAAAGGACAGGACAGTACTCATCTCGGCACACGGCAATTCATTGCGCGCCTTGATAGCGCATCTAGAACATATTTCGACTCTCGATATTGAAAAAGTCGAAGTGGATACCGGGATTCCTCATCTATATGAATTTGATGGTAATCTGAACATATTGGAGCATCACCGATTAGAATAGGGCAACAACGACCTAAGAAATCATTAAAATAATTAGAATGATCGCTCTTAAAATAGTTCCCCAAGCTACAGGAGCACTATAGCGGAAAGACCAAACAGAGATATTACCGGGTATGACTCTTCTTCCAAACCTTGTTTGAGGAAGTTAAATATGCCTGGTTCGTCTTCTACTATTAAAATTCGCATGGACAAAAGTTAAGCTCTAAATTTAGAATTCTATTAGGGCTTTCTTAAGATTTGCTTAAAATTTTATCACTAATTGTTCAAGGAGGCTTACCTCGTGTTAAGGGGAAAGTATTAATACCTTAGGTTTTCATTGTAGAGATTAAAATTCAAATTTGACACTCCGTCTGCCTGACGCGGGTAGTTTATTTTATCATTTTTTTGCAAAAGTATATTGACGAGAACTTAATACCTGCGAAATCTCAACTTAAAACCTTAAGACTATCATAAAAAAGAATGAATGTTCATTTTTAGTTGTATTTTTGTATGAGAATTTATAAGATGACTGAATTATCGAAAAGTGAAATAAAGAGAAGGGCATTAGTTGATGCAACCATCTCATTGGTTAATAATAATGGTTTTCACGCTACACCCATTTCAAAAATTGCGAAATTGGCGAATGTTTCTCCAGCTACTATTTATTTATATTTTGAAAACAAACAAGATCTTGTAAATAAAGTATATATAGAGGTTAAGGAATCATTTACAGCATATGCTTTTGAATCTTATATAGAGAGCATGTCTGTGGCAAAAGGTTTCGAAGTTGTTTGGAAACGAATTGCGGATTTCAAGACAAAACAAACAGAAAATGCGATTTTTTTAGCGCAATGTGACAATACGCCTATCATTGATGAAGCTAGTCGACAAGAAGGCATAAAGCACCTGCAACCATTACTTGATTTATGGCAACGAGGTAAAGATGAGCAGATAATCAAGCCTATGTCAGATTATTTACTTTATGCTTATACTATTAATCCATTGTCATTTTTAATAGTAATGCAAAAACAGGGAGCATTTAAAATAGAAGAAAATCATATCGAGGAAGCTTATCACGCAGCTTGGAACAGTATTAAGTTATAAAAAAAGAAACAATATACAAATGGAATTATTAGATAAATTAAATTGGAGATACGCTGCAAAAGCAATGAACGGCGAAAAAGTAGCACAGGAAAAAATTGATAGAATTTTAGAAGCTGCTCGCCTTGCTCCAACGTCAAGTGGATTGCAACCTTTTGAGATTTTCGTGGTTACCAACCAAGAGATTAAAGAACAAATTAAGCCCGTAGCTTGGAATCAATCCGTGATTACAGATTGTTCTCATCTCTTAGTATTCGCTGCTTGGGACACGTATACAGCAGATAGAATTAACCATATGTTTGATTTAACCAATGAGGTACGTGGATTTAAAAACGAAGGATGGGAGAATTACAGACAAATGCTATTAGACTCTTATCCTCAAAAAGATGCCGAAGAAAATTTTAACCACGCAGCAAAACAAGCCTATATCGCTTTTGCTTTAGCATTAACTGCTGCTGCTTATGAAGGCCTTGATGCTACTCCATTAGAAGGTTTTGATCCTGCTGCTGTAGATAAAATATTAGGTCTAAGAGAAAAAGGGTTACGCAGTGCTGTACTCTTACCAATAGGAATGAGAGCACCAAAAGAAGATTGGTTAGTAGATCTAGTTAAAGTAAGAAAGAGTACAGCAGATTTAGTAACTGTATTAGATTAAATAATAATCATTCTGAGTTACCTCAGATTAAAAAAATAAAATTATGAAAAAAGTATTATTCGTGCTTACAAGTCACGATCAATTAGGAAACACAGGAGAAAAAACAGGATTTTGGATTGAAGAATTTGCAAGTCCATACTATTTATTAAAAGACAAAGGCGTTGCTGTTACTTTAGCTTCTCCAAAAGGTGGACAGCCACCTATTGATCCTAAAAGTGCTACTGCAGATTTTAGCACACTTGCTACGGAGCGTTTTAATAAAGATAAAGAAACCCAAGCCGTATTAAGCAAGACATTAAAACTTAACACCATAAATCAAGCTGATTATGATGCTGTTTTTTATCCAGGTGGTCACGGTCCATTATGGGATCTTGCAGAAGATAAAAACTCTGTTGCGTTAATTGAAAGTTTCTACAACAATAATAAACCAGTTGGAGCAGTCTGTCACGCACCAGCAGTATTCAAGCATACAAAAGACACTAACGGTAATCCTTTAGTCAAAGGAAAAAAAGTAACTGGATTCACCAATACTGAAGAAGAAGCTGTACAATTAACAGACATAGTACCTTTCTTAGTAGAAGATATGTTGAAGGAAAATGGTGGAATTTATTCCAAAGGAGAAGATTGGAATCCATATTCAGTTCAAGAAGGTAATTTAATCACTGGACAGAACCCAGCTTCATCTGAGTTAGTCGCTGAGAAGTTGCTGGCAATGTTGGGATAAACGCTATTTTTTTTAGATTAAAGAGAAACGACCTAAGTATTTACTTGGGTCTTTTTTTAACATAAATCATTAAACTTTTTGAATTTTAACACCAGTAATGAAACAGACATTTCGTAAAATATCATCCTTGTTAACAGCTATTGTAGTATTTCTTTCTACAATGTCATTTACTATTGATATGCACTATTGTGGTGATATTTTAGTTGATTCTGCAATTTTTGAAAAGGTAGGTACTGCTGGTGCGGAGTATATGTTGTCCAGAGATTTTTCTTTAATGGGGAGTTACGATAGTCGTTTTGGAGGAGGAGCTGGGTTATCTGTTCGATTTTAATGAATTATAAATACGTAGCAATTATTCAATACTTGGCAGTCCTACTGATAATCGTTCCTTTATTGGTAAGTATTTTAGCTATATTCAGCAAGTAAGCCAATAGAAAATATTTAAAATAAAACCTGAGAAATCAACGAAATGAAAAATCCTATAAAAGAGACTCCCATAAAAGAAAATAATAAACTGTCCCTAATAGGTTCTATATCTTTAGGCACAGGTGTAATGATTGGTGCCGGAATATTTGTCCTTATGGGCCAAATAGCGGAGTTGGTTGGAGACCTATTCCCAGTTGCTTTTATTGCAGGTGCCATTGTGGTAGGATTTAGTTCATATTCTTATGTGAAGTTCTCCAATGCTTTTCCATCCTCTGGAGGTGTTGTTAAATTCTTCAATAGAGCCTACGGCCCAGGAACCACAACGGGTGTCTTTTCCTTGTTGATGTATGTTTCAATGGTAGTTTCGGAAAGTTTAGTGGCGGGTACTTTTGGAGCTTACACGCTTCGGCTATTTCCCGAAAGTTTTGCCGGTTATGCGTCCATTCTTGGTATTCTACTTTTGGTAACTGCCTATATATTGAATATTTTAGGTAATAAAGTTATTGGAGCAACAGCAACCTTTACAGCAATTATTAAGGTTGCAGGTATTGCATTGCTCGCCATTGTAGGCCTAATAATTTCTGGGATTGCAGATATTACAGGGGATTATATTCCTAATAATTCTGAAACTATGCCACAAGGACTTGCCTTTGTAGCAGCACTGGCATTATCAATCCTTGCCTATAAAGGATTCACAACAATCACGAATCAAGGTGGAGATATTAAAAATCCTCATAAAAACCTTGGTAGATCTATTGTGTACTCAATCCTTATCTGCACTGTTATATATGTAGCATTGGCACTTTCTGTTGCAGGAGGTTTAAGCATCCCTGAAATAATCAAAGCAAAAGATTATGCGTTGGCAGCTGCGGCAGAACCCGTTTTTGGAGAATGGGGTTTATGGATTACTATAGCCATAGCAATTGTAGCGACCTTTTCTGGAGTTTTAGCTAGTATGTTTTCTGCATCGCGCTTATTAGGGATGTTAAGTAATATGAAGCAAGTTCCATCCTTAAAAAAATTAGGAAATTTTAAAAATCCAGCCCTTATATTTACGGCTTCTCTTGCTATTTTATTGACTGTTCTGTTCGATTTAACGAGGATTGCTTCTATAGGAGCTATTTTTTATCTTATAATGGATATAGCTATTCATTGGGGGCTTTTCCGCCACTTAAAAAAGGATGTAAAATTTCAACCTATCATTCCGTTAATAGCCATTGTAATGGATATAGCCGTACTCGTTGCCTTTCTTTATTTAAAATATCTCAATGACCCAATGGTGCTTATAGTTGCGGCAATTGGAATTATATTAATATTTGTTGCGGAACGGTTTTTTATGAAGTCGCATACTGATAATGAAGGTAATATGGAAATGGGAATGGAAACCAAATCAAAGAACTAAAAACAAAATTAACATCAATTAATAAACCATTTGGAGTATGAAATTTATTAAAAGAATTGCCATTGTACTATTAATTGTACTTGTGGGCATTCAATTTGTGCCCACAAAGGGCAATCAAAGTGATGCAATTCCTATAACTGATTTTATAACGGTTAATAACGTACCAAAAACAGTAAATAATAATTACTGAAAACCATTGGATAAAAGAAGAACGTTCGGGTTTCTTACATAAGAAAATTAATATTCACGACTATGTTAAAAAAGCTCAAACCATAGCAACATTGTCTGACCCTTTTGGTACAAAAAGCCTGAGTATTAAAGCAAGTAATGATGGTTACATTTAAACATCAACGAAGCATCAATGGTCTATCAGGGCGATGCAATCTGGACGGGTGAAAATTTACTCTTTCTCATACTGTTTAAAATTATGACCTCCTCCCTATAAACAGTTCGGTTTAAGGGGGAGCTTACAATCCCAGGAAACCACGGAAAGGTTTTTGGAACAGATGCACAAAAACAGGAAGATTTAGACAAAATATTTAATGCGATAATTAAAAAAGATGGCGTTAAGAATGTAATTTTGGAATCTCAAAAATTTCCGTAAAATTCACAATGCATACTTCTAAAATGGTAGAAATAAAAACAATTGAAGATGAAGTAAAACGTTTAGGTTTCCATGCGATACCAATGGGATTATTCCAACTTTAAATAGGAACTCATGAAGCAGAAATCACTCATTTTATTAGGTGTTTTAATTACTATAAATTGCTTTTCCCAACAGGAAAAAGTAATAGTAAATAAAGACTCTTTGAGTATCAAACAAATACGACACCCACAATCACCAGAGCCAAAATATCAAAAATACGCTATTTCTGGCTATGTAAAGTTGGTTAGTACGTTCGATGTTGGTCCAAATATTAAAAACACAGGCGCGTTTAAAAATTCTGACATTCCTGTTAATCCTAATAAATTACAAGAAAAGTCGAGATTGTCTTTCGATGCAAGACAAACACGGGTAGGTTTTGATGGCAATTTTACAGCAGGTAATGAACATATTCATACCTATGTAGAAACCGATTTTTACTCTTCAGAAACTTTAAATAATTATAGTCTTCGCTTACGGTTGGCATACATTAATGTTTGGAAATTCCACATTGGTAGAGATTGGACCACCTTTGCAAATCTGGAAGCGACGCCAAATCAAGTAGACTTTCAAGGTGCGAATTCTTCACCTACCATTAGAAATGAGATGATTCGTTTTGTTCACGATTTAAACAAAAAGACCACACTCAATATTGCAGTAGAAACCCATAATTCAGATTTTACACCATTGGTTCAAGATGACCCAGGCTATGTATCATTTCCAGATTTGGTGTCGAATATTACACATACAGATGATTGGGGACAACTGTCATTTGCAAAGATGTTTCGAGACATCTCTTATCTTAATGCTGAACTAGATACCAAACACGAATTCGGTTACGGTTTAAATGTTGCGGGTTATATAAATACATTTAAAACAGCAAATGGCACTAAACACGATAAGTTGATGTTTATGGGTGTGACAGGAAAGGGAATAAGTCATTATATATTAGATATTTCTGGTTTGGGCTTGGATGCTGTTTCACTTGCAGCAAATAAATTAACTGCTTTAAAAGCCGGAGGAGGTTATTTAGCTTACGAGCATTGGTGGAACGATAAAATGAGTTCTACGCTTGTAGGAAGCCATGTTTCAGTAGAAGATGTAAATCAGCAACTTCCAAATATATATAAATCGGCAAGTTATCTTGAAGCCAATTATATCGCGACACCTTTAGAAAATTTTCACGTAGGTATTGCTTATTTATATGGTAATCATCGACTTCAAAATAAAGACAAAGGTAATGCGTCTAGAATACAAGCGATGTTTCAGTATAGTTTTTAAAAATATAATAAGCAGTCATAAATCGTTTAAGACGCTTTTAATTTAATTCAGAATTAAAAAAAACTTTCGCTTATAGAAATTGTATCTATAGGAATAGGCACCATGTTGAACTAAACCTAAAGGTAGCTTCAAGTTTTTACCGTTCACTACCTTTAAGTATTGTACAATCCTTAAGATCTAAATTATGAAAAAAAAGTAGTACCCTTCTCGAAAGGGCCCGTCAAAACGTTCCCGAATTTAATGTAACCTACCAAAAGCTAAAACGATCGGTAGAACTCTCCGGCAAGAGCCAGAGCACCCTTACCAATTATGCGCGCTGCCTGGCGCATATCGTACTTCATTTCAAGTGCAGTCCGCTCGATCTGGACCGGGAGCAGCTTCTGGATTATCTCCATCATCTAAAGTCGCAGGGCAAAACGCCTTCCGACAGTTTCTTCAAGCATACGGTATATGGTCTGCGTTACCTCTACCGGGTATATGGTCTTGAAGAGCACCGGGTCGCGCTACCTTCGATAGAGCGGCCCAAGAAACTGCCCGTGGTGCTGAGCGAGGAAGAGACAAGGCTGCTTATAAAAACCCCAAAGCTTCACAAACACCGATTGATGCTGGCCCTTCTCTACGGCTGTGGGCTGCGCAGCCTTGAACTCCGCAACCTGTATATAAAGGATATCGATATGGACAGGGAACAGCTCCACGTGCGCCAAGGGAAGGGGCGCAAGGACCGCTACGTTCCCCTCTGCGGTCTTTTGGTGCGCGGGGTACGCAAGCACCTGGCATCGGAAAGTCCCGTACAATGGCTTTTTAACGGTAACGATGCGCAAGGCAGGGCGGTAGGGCTATCCGCCAATGGTGTACAATGGGTGGTGAAACAGGCCCGGCAACAGAGCGGGATACGGAAGCAGGTGACCACCCACACTCTCAGGCACAGCTATGCGACCCACCTTTTGGAAATGGGCCTGGACATCATGACCCTTAAGGACCTTTTGGGCCATGTGGATATCCGGACCACTTTAGTGTATCTGCACGTTTCGCGCTATAAGCAGGGCACGGCCTTTAGCCCATTGGAAAAACTCTACGGCAAGGCGCAATGAGCGCCGCGGCCCATGAAGTGGCCGGTGTATTGGAACGGAACAGGGAGGGCCTATCGGGCATTTGCTCCGACAGCTGGCAGGCAAGGACGCTCCATGCGCTGCGCAAATGCCGTACCGCGGCCCTTGGCGGCCATATCGACCGCTGCGACGATCCATCCTGTGGCCGACTGCACCTTAGTTACAATAGTTGCCGCAACAGACACTGCCCGAAGTGCCAGGGGCACAAGCGGGAAGCGTGGATCAGGGCGCGAGAGGAAGAACTGTTGAACGTGCCCTATTTCCATGTGGTCTTCACCATGCCCGATACGCTGAACAAGCTGTGCCTGCACGAACCGAAGCAGCTTTACGGCCTGCTTTTCAGAACGGCCTGGTCGGTGATCAGGGATTTTGGTGAAAACCCGAAGTTTATGGGGGCAACAACGGGCATGGTCGCCATTTTGCATACCTGGGGCCAGAACCTGAGTTTGCATCCACATCTGCACTGCATCGTCCCGGGCGGAGGCGTGACGGCGGGCGGCAAGTGGAAGTATGGCCGTAGCAAGGGCAAATACCTGTTCCCCGTAAAGGCAATGGGCAGCGTGTTCAGGGCACGGTTCGTGGCCGGACTGCGCAAGGAGCAGGGAAAGCGGCAATCCCCTTCCTTTTACCAAAACCTGTTCGGGCAAAACTGGGTAGTCTATTGCAAGCGTCCGTTCCTAGGCCCGCCACAGGTAGTGGAATACTTGGGACGCTACACCCATAAGATCGCCATAAGCAACCATCGCATAAGGAACCTGGAGGAGGGCTCGGTGACCTTTTCCGTGAAGGATTACCGTCATGGGGGCAAAAAATCGTTGGTGCGGTTGCCGGATGCCGAGTTCATCAGGCGCTTTTCCATGCATGTGCTGCCCAAAGGGTTCGTACGCATACGTCATTACGGGATCTTGAGCAGTTGCAGGAAGAAGACCGTATTGCCCGTTGTAAGGGTCCAGATCGGTGGTATCGCGACCAAGATCACAAGGGAGCCCCTGCGGCACGGGATATGCCCCATGTGCAAAAAAGGAAAGTTGGTGACCTTGATGGTCTTCGACAGCAGGGGGCCGCCAAAGCATTGGCTCAGGAAACTGGAAAAACAAAATATACGTCCCCAAGATTGAACGGCGCACTGGCTGTAACGGACAGCCTATATCCAATATCAAGATTTTTGATAAAAAAAGAAGATGATTTCCAAATAAGGAACGCTTGGTTGGAAAACAACTCTCAAAAGAGATCAAAAACGGACCATGAGTCCGTTTTGAACGAGAAATTCAACCATAAGACCGTTCACCGCTTCCATACCAATCCCCATAGTAACTCTATAACCGACCCACTTTAGTCAACACCGCGTTCATGTTCGGTCGTACCGACCACACGAATGCTTAGTTAATGGGAGCAGGTATTTTTGCA
Organism: uncultured Maribacter sp.; assembly: GCF_963977385.1. Classification (GTDB taxonomy): domain Bacteria; phylum Bacteroidota; class Bacteroidia; order Flavobacteriales; family Flavobacteriaceae; genus Maribacter. Next base: position 22,750 of record NZ_CAXBOU010000006.1, read on the forward strand.
CTATTTAGTGAGATATCTTCTTTATCTGGCGTTTATTCTTGGCTAGCATTGCAACAACAGTTATCATCTCTGGTCTTGTGGGTTATTCTTTAATGAGTAAAATATCGAAAACGGGGGGCTGGCAAAATATTTAAACTACTCATGGAACGGAGGTTTAATAGGATGAGGTCAACTTTAATGAAGTTTTAGAAAACTAAGCAGTTCTAGTTAGGGGAGGCTTACACACTTGCCTACAAGATTGTCCTACAAGTAGACAGAATTTTAACATAAAAGAAAAGTATAAACCATTGTTTACGTAAGGAATTGCTAGTTGGTGTAAAAACCAAATATGTTGACCTATAGCCAGTGTTCAGGATTTAGTTAGTTTCCTGTTGCTTATCTGGAGAAGTCCAATCCTTTGTCGAAATCTTTACGGTCAACCTTCTTTACATCCATGTTTTGAATATCGGATGTCTTTTTATCCGATTCTATGTGTAGGATATTTTCTTTGTGCTGCCCTTGAGCGACTTCATTGCTATATTGCTCCATACCTACTTGCATAGCATTAATACGTTCGTTATCGTAACTAGTATCTTTAAACATTGGCGTAGTCAAATTCAATTCTTTAGCCAATTCATACCCAAGATTGAAAGCCTCTTTATAATCCTTATTAACTTTTAAACTTTCTTCCATAATTAAAAGGTTTCACGAACATTTGCCTCAATATATTCATTTATAGAGTCCCGGTCGTAGAGAATAATTTTCTTTTGTGGTTGGGAAAACGCAATTTTTCCCTCATCCCTCAATTTTTGTAAGGTGGTTGTAGATTTTATTTTAAGTATACCCATTGCTTCCTCTCCATCGATCCATTTGGCAGGCTTATCGTTTAATTTTTCCTCTAAATGTTCGACTACCTTATCAAATAAGGCGTAAAAAGCTTCTTCTTGTAAGCAGACGATTTGCATTGAATTATTTCTTAGCCAAAATGGTTTGCTCCATATTTTGGTTTTATTAATCCAATAATGTACCCATTTTTCGAAACCTATCGACCTAAAATAGTTTATCGGTCAATTTATTGGTTGAAAATACCGTTTGTATATTAGAAATTGACAACTTTTTCCAAGGCATCATCCGTTTCTTTGTGCATGAAATTTGATTGATAATTTACGGTCGTCGTAATCGAAGAGTGACGATATAGTTTTTGAAGCATTTGAATAGGTATTTTATCTCCTGAAATATTACCAAAAGTATGTCGGGCTATATGCATACTTAGTTTCTTTTCGATACCCAGTTTTTCAGCGACAATTTGCAATCGTCGATTTAAGTTTCTTGTAATAGTCTTAATCCGAGTTGCGACCCTCTTCTCGTCCTTTAAATCAGTACCTTTTAAATAAGGGAAGACTAAATCGTTCTTGTGTTTCTTGAGTGACATGTATTGATATAATATTTTCTTTGCCTTTTCAGGAACCGTTAGCGAAACAAGTTTTTTGTTTTTGCCCATTCGATAATAAAGCCTATCGTCTTTAAAATCAAGACATTTCAATTTTAGGACATCTCCGACCCTTATCCCCGCAAAGTAGAAACTTGTTAACCATGTATTTACGGCATTCTGTTGAGCGGGAGTCAAATCATTTGCAGTTTCAAGCAATTGCACCTCTTCCATATTCAATCCGATTTTTTCAGTTTCGGGAAATTTGATCTGGATTTTTCCTTTACCGAAAGGATAGTTCTTATCATCAACTTGGAATTCCTCTCTGGCGAAATTATAAATTGTTCGAATAAGCATCAGGTAATTGATAGCCGTTCTCTGAGCTACCTTCCTCTCGTACAAGAGATAGGTCTCAAAGCCCCTGAGAAGAATAACATCCAAATTGGAAAAAACCAATTCTTTACTTTTTAAGTACTCCTTGAAAATTTTCAGTCGCCTTTCTTGATTATAGTGCTGGTTGAACTTCTTCCTTTTCAAGAGATTTGAAAGAAATATTTCGCTAGCTTCAAAAAAATCCAATTTAGATTTACCAATTATTTTCTTTTTTATTTTCTTGGCAGATTGCCCTGAAACTTCAGTATCACTATCAATTAGTCTATCGTTTGCTTCTGATAGCTTCTTTGCCATTAGCTTATTTAAACGGTTTGAATTAGGATGTGATTTTCTAACCCTGTTGAATTTACTATCCCAAAACTTCTCGTCAATGTATTGTCCACTAAAAAGGTAAGATGATTTTCTATCTTTGGTTACACGAATGGCGATAGGAAATAATCCCGCCTTATTTGGTTTCATCCTTAAAACTGCCTGTATTGTTGCCATAACTACTATTTTGGATACTTAAATATACAAAATTTGGGTACAACATAGGTACAACATTTGATGTTTTTACATGGCTTTATAGGATTTCATAAATATATAATACGTTTATAAACAACTGATTAATAATAAAATGAGACCATATTGGTACAAATGTCTCAGAATTCATAACCCGGAGGTCGGGGGATCGTGCCCCCCTCTCGCTACATTAGTAAAATCAACCAAAACAACGGTTTAGTTCACTCTAAACCGTTTTTTTTATGTCTATATTTCTAGAAGTAATTACGATTGAACATAAAAGTGAACACGTTTTAGAATACGATTTATCTACAAAACCAAATTTTTCAGCTCCAAAAATCTATACCGCAAAGGGTAATCTTTCCAAAAGATGGTATGTTTATTTTTCATTTAGAGATTCGATTACCAAGAAACTGGTGCGAATGAAGAACATTTATGGGAAAACGAACAATTATTAGACCAAGGCGTACAGACTTCCAATCCTAACTTCGTACCGAAAAAATTTACTGAAATTACTTAAAGAGGGAAATAGCCTTTTTGAAAAAATAACTTCAATTGTAGCCGCAGAAACTATGGAAAGTATTTATGGAAATGAGACCTATGCTTTACCTCACGATTTACTCATTGAAACACTCAAAAAATATAATCGGATAGAAGAATAACGTTGTAGAACAATATATAAAGCCAATCAATCATAACCTGGAAGTCGGGGAATCGTACCCCCTCTTGCTACAGAACATAAGCTTATAATGTAATACCTACTGCAATTAAAAGTGTCTTGAAATAATCAATTGCTATGAAAAAGCATATTTGATGGAATTTCTACCTTTTCGAAATCGCCACTTTGCCAAGATAAGGTCAATTTACGTCCACCGCCTTGCTGAAAATAATTGAGCGCGATTTTATGCATTCCGGTTTTTAAAGAAATTGAACCTTTTTTTTCGTAATTGCCATGCGCCCCGTCATTGTCGATGAGCACTTCATCATTCAGGAATAGCACACTTCCATCGTTGGATTCAAGAAAGAAGGTGTATAAACCATCTTTTGGGACATTTATATATCCATCAAAGGCGTAACCGAAATTTTCTGTCTGTTCACTATATTCTATGGAAAATTGTGGGATTATACCTGCTGCTGTTTCCTGCTTTTTTTCAAGGCATCTCGCCTTGCTTAATTCTTCATTGTAATATTTATAATGTAGCCCCGCTGTAGGCTTCTCCGCCAGTTGCTGCGCCTCTTCAAATAGATCAGTACCAATTTCAACGGATACGATCTGACTAGGAGTTTTGTCTCCCGAAAATGCCTGCATACGCAACGTGGCTTTCTTGGTAATTACAATCGGTTCTTTATATCGCAATTCATTTTCCGGTTTGGGCAGGGAGCCATCAAGTGTATAATAAATTTTGGAGGTTCCGTCCTTGGGTGCCAATTGGATATTACCATTTTGATCTGATGCCACTTTGGGATTTTCGGTAGCCTCCTGATAAATCCAATCTAAGCTAAGGCGGGTAATTTGTGTAGTAGCCAAACCATGCCCGCCCTTTCTATCTCCTGCACAATGCCCCAAAAGCACATGATCATCAAGGAACTCTATTGCCGTGTAGCAATACCATCCATCAGGGTCACTTTCAATGGTCTTTATCTTCTCCCAACTTTTTCCTTCATCTTTGGATATGGCAAGGTTGTATGGAGTTCGATAGCCGCCGTCTCTTGAATTTTCGTAATTGTTGTTCCAGACCAGCAATAAGTCCCCTGTTTTTGGAATGCGCTCTATCGAAGCTGGGGAAAGTGGCGATTTTATATTTCCCGCTACGATGGGCGACCAGGTTTCCCCCTTATCTTCCGAATAGGAGAAGTATTGTACACCTGCATCTGTCCGACAAAAAAGCATCATTTTTCCATGATCTAATTCCACGATTCCTGGCTCTTGCAACACGACGTTGTTAGGATTGGGTACCTCCATGGATTTGGACCAACTTTTCCCTAGATCATCCGAGAAATAGGAATATATTTTTCCATTAGCAGTCATACTAGATTCAACCTCACCATGTAGTGCAGTGGGATAAATGATTCTGCCATTGGGCAACTGAAGCAATCTGTCGTTATTTATAACATGATATCCTTCGTCTTCCATACATCTGATCGGCTCACTCCAAGTGTGTGCCTCATCAGTAGAAATACGCATATAGGGTATACAGTCCGTTTCGGAGTTTTTTCTAATGTAAAAAAGCGCCAAACTTCCATCACTTAACCGCAAAAGAGAAACGGACATCACGTTCATTCTACCTTCGTTGGGTAAAATACTAACATCTTCTTGTGCCCAGGTTTGGCCGCCATCACTGGAATATCTCCCTGCAAGATAAGCTTTGGCATGATCCCCTGCTCCACCCGTAAAATGGGTATAAACAAACAATATTCGCCCATCTTTTAGCTGGATAAAATCCCCTTCGCTATTCCTAGGATTATCAGAACTAGGAGTTAGACGTAAAGTAATTTCTTTACCGGAATCTTCCTGTGGAGCAGTTTTACAACCCATGAAGAATATGGCTAATATTATAAAAAGGAAGCGGTATTTGGGGTTTGTGTAATTCATATTTTTTGAAAACTGGGGTAATTCTATTTTAGTCTCTTAAATTAGCCATTTTAGACTAGATCAACTTAAAAATTAATGGTATACTCTTTTTGGTCTTATAATCCACCCCCTTTGGATTTATTTGATTTTTCCATTGATGACTTATTCAAATTCATTGTCTTTGTCCTGAAACTGACAGGTATTATTATCAGTGATTTGATATTTAATGGTCATTCCGCTAGGGTTTTCAACACATATATTTTTATAAATCCATGATTATTATCGTAAGTGCAAAAAAATTGTAACTTAGATTTTCTACCATAAAACTTATCCAAAAATTCATGAAAGTAAACACTTGTATTAAGTCAGCACTCTTTGGTGTTTTTTTATTTTTAGGATTAATAATTGGAAATGTTCTACTAGCTCAAGGCAATGTCACAGCAATATTGCCTGAGTTTACGGTTGATCTATCCAAAACCATGGGTGGTTTCAAACCCTTGAACGGGGTCAACGGCGGTCCGAGAATTAGATTGGGAAATGCATTTGATAATAGTGAATATTTCAAAACCTTCGGCCCTCCACATGTACGCCTGCATGATACACGATATTCCGATGAAGAAACGGTTGATGTTCACACCATCTTTCCAAACTTTAATGCCGATGAAAATGATCCGGCAAACTATCATTTCAAAAAGACGGACATTTATATAAAGTCGATCTTGGATCTTGGCGCAAAAGTAATATTTAGGTTGGGAGAAAGTATTGAGCATGGTGAGCCAAAATTTTACATCCATCCTCCGTCCGATTTTGAAAAATGGGCGCGCATTTGTTCTCGGATAGTACAGCATTATAATATGGGCTGGGCCGAAGGCTTTAATTGGGATATTAAATATTGGGAAGTTTGGAATGAGCCGGACATAGCAGAGTGCTGGTCAGGAACTCAAGAACAGTATCTTCAATTGTATGAAATAACGGCCAAGACCTTAAAAAAATTGGATGCAAACTTGAAAATTGGAGGGCCAGCACTTGCCTATAACATGGATAGTGAGCTTGGGGAGGCTTTCCTTAAACATTGTAAAAAAACCAATTCCCCTTTAGACTTTGTTTCTTATCACATCTATAGTAAAAGTACCGATGACTTCATGAAAAGAATAGAAACATCAAACGCTACCATAAGGAAACATGGATTTAAAGATACGGAAATCAGTCTCTCCGAATGGAATTACGTAACATCTTGGTCTGGCAAAAGCAGAGCCGAATCACGAGATGGATTGGCCCAAACAATGGCCGCCCCTGGGTCAGCATTTACTGTTGCAGTTTTATCTTATATGCAAGATACAGAACTGGATATGGCACAATACTATTCCGCTTTTGGAACCATATTTCGTTTTGGGCTTTTTGATGCATCAGGAGTACCCAAAAAAGCAATTCATGCATTAGAAGCCTATCATAAAATGGTACAATTGGGCACTCGGGTTTCTACCGTTGGGAATAATCAGGAAACAGGTGTGTCTATCATTGCCTCTACCCAATTGAGTGACGGAAAAATAGCTGTTTTGTTAAGCAATTTTGAAGATGATGCCTCACGCTATAAACTCCAGATGAAGAATGTTCCTTTTCAAAACCAATTAAAGTGTAGCGAATATTTATTGGACGACAAACATAATTTGGACTTGGACCGTGAACAAATATTGAGCAGCAAAGATTTCAGCGTCATTGTAGACTTGCCCAAATCGTCAGTTAGGTTACTTCTTTTTGAATCTTTTTAAACATTCAAAAACATAAAACTCCTTACATATCGACAATTCTAAGTTTGATTATTTTTCAATAGGCCCCATAAAATATCCGTCTACCTATTAAAACCAGGGTTCCGAAAATCGTAAAACCCGAATAATAGATTTTGATATTGTGGAAATCACGTGGTTTAAACTGTTGAACATTGCCTACAAAGTACGTTGTTGGGTCTATCTTCTTCTGTAGTGGAGATGCATGATCGTAAATAATTCTTGAAGCCTTGGAAATAATTTAGCCTATGGTTTCGGGAATCAATTTCAAAAATATGTGTGATTTAGAAAAAGATAAAAAATAAACAATACCAGAGTTCGTGTTTTGTTCATTTTTTGCATCGCCAAAAAAAACGACCAAGCCCACTTAACTTCGGTAGACAGGCCTAACGGCAGTACACTAGAGTCAAACAACAGTATAATCGTGTATTGCTTTCCTCCTATTTAGCTTAAGAAGAACTGATATAAAAACAAACAAATTCTTCTTTAATTTAAGACATCGTTATTCTCGGCTCATAGATTTAGAAATTAGATTCTTTGAACTTTTTTCATTGGATATATCTAACTGATGCTCTTAAAGGAAAATATGCAGCAATTGAAGATATGGGAAAGGGCATTTCGAAGCTCTTCTTTAGAAACTTATTTTTAGGTTTCTTTGATGAAAACAACATCAGACATAAACAAATATCAATTAAGGTTAAGTCAGAATATGGTATAAATTATGTCTTATTAACTTTCTAAATTACCTGCCTTAACAACACATTTTTCAACAGTGTTTTTCTCTTTAACAACTGAATATTTTTCCAATCTCTTTTTATTCTCACTCCTAATATTCAACGTATAAAACATTAATACATTACAAAAAGTAACGCTTGTATATGTACTGATTTTCATATAAGCCCATTGTGTGTATCAATTCTAAATCAATATGGTTTGGGTTAATAAAATGTTTTAATTAGTCAATGCTCTGCCTATATACTAAATAATTTTAATGTAAAATATTTAATAATTAGAACTCAGGTAATAAATTAAAAGGTCATGGTTGGTTCTATTAAACAAAGGCGAAGACTTTATAAACAGTTTAAAAATTGAACGTGGAATACGTAGAAAATTATAAGGTAAGGTATAACAAATCTCTTCGCATAAAAACTATACAATTATGGCTTGGTCTAAAACCTCAAAGACAGCGAAAGATATACTCATAAATTATAAAAAAATTAAATTAAGATGACATTATGAAAAAGAAAGATAACATTTCCGCAAGTAATGAAAAATCAAAGCAACTGGATAAATTCACAATCGATAACAGTGATAAAGCTCTGACTACCAGGCAAGGCTTAAAGGTTAGCGACACAAACAATTCTTTAAAGGCAGGACCGAGAGGGGCTACCTTGTTGGAGGATTTTTTACTTAGGGAAAAAATCCACAGTTTTGACCATGAGCGAATTCCTGAACGCATCGTCCATGCTCGCGGTAGCGGAGCACATGGCTATTTTGAACTCTATGAGAGTATCGAGAAATATTCGAAAGCTGGTATTTTTACGGACACCTCAAGAATAACCCCTGTATTTGTTCGGTTCTCTACAGTTGGTGGTTCCAAAGGTTCCACTGACATGGCACGTGATGTTAGAGGTTTTGCAGTAAAATTTTACACCCAAGAAGGGACTTGGGACCTTGTTGGCAATAATATGCCAGTTTTTTTTATTCAGGATGCCATGAAATTTCCAGACTTAATCCATTCGGTTAAACCTGAACCCAACAAGGAAATCCCACAGGCGGCATCAGCACACGATACCTTTTATGATTTTGTTTCTTTGACAACTGAAACGCTTCACAACCAAATCTGGTTAATGAGTGATAGAGCGATACCGCGCAGCTTCCGTATGATGGAAGGATTTGGTATACATACATTCCGACTAATAAATAAGGAGGGTAAAGCACATTTTGTAAAGTTTCATTGGAAACCCAAATTAGGAGTACATTCCGTTACATGGGATGAAGCCGTTAAAATTAGTGGTGCAGACTCCGATTTTCACCGAAGGGATTTGTGGGATGCTATTGACGCCGGACAATTTCCCGAATGGGAGCTCGGCTTACAAATTGTACCCGAAGAGGACGAACACAAATTTGAATTCGACCTGTTAGACCCAACAAAACTTATACCTGAAGAAATGGTACCTGTTCAAATTATTGGAAAGATGGTACTTAACCGTAACCCCGAAAATTTCTTTGCCGAGACTGAGCAAGTGGCTTTTCTTCCTGGAAATATTGTACCCGGAATTGATTTTACGAACGACCCATTGCTACAAGGACGATTATTTTCATATAGGGATACACAACTTTCAAGGTTGGGTAGTCCTAATTTCCACCAAATTCCGATTAATAGGCCTGTTGCTGCTGTTCACAATAATCAAAGGGATGGGCAAATGCAGATGGAAATACCTAAAGGCCAAACAGCCTATTTTCCAAATACATTAAGCGCCGGTTGCCCCTATCTATCTTCAGTGGAGGAAGGTGCTTTTGAAAGCCATCAAGAACATATCGATGCCAAAAAAATTAGGGCACGAAGCGAGAGTTTTAGTGATCATTTCTCGCAACCCGCTCTATTTTATAGAAGTTTGGCTGATTGGGAGAAACAACATGTGGCCGATGCCTATTCTTTCGAACTTGGCAAATGCAATCATGACCATATAAAAGAACGTATGTTATGGCTTATTGCCCAAATTGATGAGAGCTTGGCAAAAGAAGTCAGTTCAAATCTGGGCATTGTAATTCCAAATGATATAAAGAGACCCATCAATCAGGCAATAGGCGCCGATGCCAAAGTAGAAGACCACCAACCAGGCAAGAAGAAAATTTATCTGGACATGGCACCTACCCTAAGTCAGGCCAACACAAAGTTCGACACCATTGCCACACGCCAAGTTGCATTCTTAATGGCCGACGGTTTTAATAATAAGGAATTTGAAGAAATGAAAGAAGCTTTGGAAAACGAAAAGGCAGTTGTAAAAATTGTATCACCACATGGCGGTACGGTCACTAGTGACTCAAACATGGAATACAAAATAGATGCTTCAATTATGACTACTGAAAGTGTCCTCTTTGATGCCGTCTATATTCCAGGTGGCAAAAAATCTATCGAGGGCCTCATGAAAAAAACGAAATTTATAAAGTTCGTGAACGAAGCATTCAAACATTGTAAAGCGATAGCTGCTGATAATGAAGGTGAAATATTGTTGGACAATAGTGTTGTAAAAGAAAACAAGAATGACAAAGCTGTCTTTTTAAACAAAAAAGCGAGCAATTTCATTTCGGCAATTGCTAAACACCGAAATTGGGAACGTATAAAAACCGCTTCTGAAATACCAGTGTAAACTATTTAATTATAAATCAATTTATATGGAAAATGAATTTGCAAAACATGAAATCGATTATATCCGTCGCTACGAGGCAATAGGTTATACTGATCAGTATAGGGTTGTTGCCAATCGATTGGATAATCTCACAAATAAAAAATCATATTCTTGCGAGGAGGTTACAATCTTAAAGGAACATCGATATGAAGGTATGAGTAACCCTTCGGATATGTCGTTGCTTTATGTTCTGGAGACATCAGATGGTAGCAAAGGAACAATGCTTGCTAATTATGGTGCTAAATCTGATACCTCGATTCATGAGTTCATGAACTCCGTACCTAAAGAAAACGTTAAAGATGAACAGGTGCTTCCACCAGATGCGGAAAATGAAGTATAACCTTACGCGAAAAGCCCATTAAACCTTGGTAAATAAAAAATTGAAATTTTACCCATATTACACGGTACTACCAATTAGTAAACTAAATCCAATAACTTTTATGTACTTAGATAAGTATTAAAAACGGGATTCAAAAATCACTTTATTTTCATAAATGCCACCTAATTTCCGGTGGCATTTTGTTTTTATAATAATTACGTACAAGAATGAAATCGGTAATTAATATTCCTAATTTTTTGGACTATTGATATACTATACAAATTACAAGAGCATAAGACTTAGTACCGTTGTTTTCGTTTCAAATTAGTAGGAATACTGATTTTTAAAATTGCGCATTACAGCTAATTTTTGAATTTATTGATATACTTCATTTCGAAATCTGCCTGTAATTTAGATTAAAGTTTTAATCCCAAAAAAGCATACTAACATGAAAAATTTAAAAGAATTATTCGAACATCAACTTAAGGATTTGTACAGTGCAGAGTCACAACTTGTGGAAGCTTTGCCTAAAATGGTTAAAAACGCTTCAGATCCAAAATTAAAGAAGGCATTTGAAGACCATTTAAAAGAAACTAAAGAGCAGAAAAAAAGATTGGAAGATATCTGCGATGAATTGAACATTAAACCGAGTGGCGAAAAATGTAAGGCAATGGAAGGACTTATTAAAGAAGCTGAAGGGTTTATTGAAGAGGCAGAAGATGAAGATGTAATGGACGCTGGACTAATAGCGGAAGCTCAACGCGTAGAACATTACGAAATCTCTGGATACGGCACAGCCGTAAGATTCGCCAAAGAACTTGGCCACAAAAAAATTGCAGAGAAGCTTCAAAAGACCTTAGATGAAGAGTATGATGCCGATAATAAGCTAGACAAGCTTGCGGAAAACCGTTTAAATGAAGAAGCTATTTCTTAACTATTCACAGTCATATTTATATTAATAGCACCCCAAAAGGGTGCTATTTTTTTAATTAATAAATATGGAATTAAATTTCACAAAAAAAAAATTCAATTTATTAAGTTTACTTGAGAATTATAAACTCGTTATCTTTTTTTAGCTCGTTACTTAATGAAGTATTACATAAAGATTTATGAATCAGTGTTTTTAGGGTCTTAAAAGAAGTTGATTTTTGTATGAATTGATTAGCACCATCTTCTTTAAGCTGATTTACTTCTCTTTGTCGATATGTTGTAGAGTAAACTATTACGTGGATGTTAGCGAATTTTGCAAAATTCCTAATATCGGTCAGGCATTCGAACCCGTCCATAATCGGCATATAAAGGTCAAGAAATATTACATCTGGTAGTACCTCATCAGAAAATAATTTATCCATTAAGTCAACACCATTATTAAATTGAGTCACTTGTGTTCTGAGTGGTATTTCGTCTAAAGCCTCCAATAAAAACTCGCGATCCTCTTTATCATCATCGGCTAAATAAATTTTAATACGGTCCATTATCAATTATAATATATAAAATTTACGGCTCTATTGAACTTAATCAAACCTAATATTAGGGTCTAAAAATACTTATAAACTATAGAAAATTTTACGCTATTTTACATTTAAACTAACTCTAAAGCGTAAAATTCTAAAAGATTCAGATCATGTTAAAAACTACAATACAGTAATTCTTACAAGTTGCTATTCAACCATATTTAAATTTAAGTGTACTTATTAAAATTTCATATAAATTCTAATACTGTTCATGCATACTATTTAGTTCATTGTAAAATATTCTTTAGGTAATTTTTAGCTTATTATATCAAGTTATATTCGCAAGCGCCAATTAAAATGACACTTATCTCATTTAAAATTTAATTAAAATAAATTAAGCTATTTTTAAAACCTAAATGTCAGATATTAGTTACTTAATAAATCTATAGATTCGTCAATAATTAGCAGTAATAATATATTTAATACAATCTAATATGGAGCACAAATTAAAGCAACACATTTTATTAGTTGATGACGATAAAGACGATTGTGATATATTCAAAGAGGCATTAGACGAATTAGGAATAGCTTTTATTCTAACAGTATTACATAACGGTATGGAGCTTTTAGATTATTTATCCTCCGAAGTAGCGAGCTATCCTGATATATTATTCCTTGATTTGAATATGCCAAGAAAATCTGGATTAGAATGTATTAAGGAAATGAAATCATCCACTATATTATCTACCATTCCAATTGTAATTTATTCTACATCTTTTAATACACATGTAGTTGATGAACTATATGATTTAAGTGCACATTATTACATTCAAAAACCGAGCTCATACAAGTGCTTAAAAAAAGTAATTAACCAAGCAATACATTTAATAAGCAAAGAAAACAAAACCTCAATTACCAGGGCTAATTTTGTTATTAAACCTTAGACTAACATATGCACGCTGACGATACTACATTTAATTTTTTACAAGGTGGCGGAGAAATGGGTAAACTCATAGAGTCTTACGATTGGAATACAACCCCCTTAGGTGATTTGAAAAATTGGCCACAAACATTAAAAACGATGGTCAACGTAATGCTTAACACCCCATATAGTATGTGTATTGCGTGGGGAAAGGAATCTATTCAAATATACAACGACAGCTATTATTCAACCTTAGGCTTAAGCAGGCATTCTAACACTTTAGGAAATGGAGCACAAGCCATTTTTGCCGAAAACTGGCATGATATAGGTTCTTCACTTAATAGTGTAATGAACGGCAATTCTATTGGGCAGCAATTAATTTCGTTACCTATCTATAGAAATAACACAACTGACAACTATCAATTCCAATTTACCTATAGTCCGATTCGATTAGCGACGGGTGAAATTGCGGGTGTCTTAATAACAGTACAAGAAAATAGTACTGAAAGAAATCATTCAAAAAACATAGACGAAAATAACGACAGTTTTCAACAGCCAACTACAGATTCCTTACTAACTGAAGCGAAAAAAACCAGTACTACTACTACTTATTTTCCTGAAGCATGGTTTAAGCTCACAGGTATGCAAATAGAGCAATTATTGGACTTCGGATGGTTAGAACAAATACATCCTGACGATAGAGAACAACATAAGAATATATTCCTTAAAGCTTTTGAAAATAAAGAATCATTTACTGATGAGTTTCGTGTTTTAAATAGCGAAGGTGAATACCGTTGGTTACTTGTACAAGGACCACCAAGTTTTGAAACGGATGGCACATTTGCAGGTTATATAAGTTCATGTATCGATATTACAGATCAAAAGACTTTTGAACTAGAATTACAAGAAAGTAAAGATCAATTAGAATTTGCCATTGCCGCAGCTGAACTAGGTACTTGGGATTATAATCCGTTGACCAATATTTTCACAGCCAATAATAGGCTCAAAGATTGGTTCGGGTTGCCAAATAACAATGAAATTGAATTAACGGATGCGATTAATGCAATTAAAGAAAATGATAGAGAACGTGTAGCCACGGCCATTCAAAATTCGCTAGAGTATGCAACTGGTGGTAGTTATGATATTGAGTTCAGAATAAATCATTTAATCAACAAGAAAGAAACAATTCTACATGCAAAAGGCAGGGCATGGTTCAATGATAATAATATTGCCTATCGCTTAAACGGCACATTAGAAGATGTTACTACACGAGTATTAGCAAGAGAAAAAGTTGAGGAAAGTGAAACACGTTACCATAATCTTATTCAATCATCACCTTCTGCTATCGCCATATTATCTGGTGAAGATTTAGTGATAACAATTGCCAATGATACTATTACTGAGTATTGGGGAAAAGGAAAAGATGTAATAGGTAAACCATATTTCGAATTATTGCCAGAAATGGTAGACCAAGGTTATGTCGATATTTTTAAAGAAGTTTATAAAACAGGCAATCCTTTTACGGCAATTGAAATTCCATTGTATTTTTTGCAACATGGAGAAATGAGTACAAAATATTACAACTTCATCATTTATCCGCAGAGAGATTTTGAAGAAAATATAAATGGTCTTGGTATAATTGCAACAGAGGTAACCTCACAGGCCCTTTTAAACAATAAGATTAAAGAGAGCGAACAAAATATACGAGCCTTGGTCGAAAGTGCTCCATTCCCTATTGCTGTATACGTAGGAGACGAGATGTTGATTTCATTGGCAAATCAGTCCATTATGGATGCTTGGGGGAAAGGAAATGATGTGGTCGGTAAATTATATTCAGACATTCTACCAGAATTAGGAAATCAACAAATATTCAATCAAGTTCGTAGTGTATTTCATACAGGAACTCCCTTTCATGCAAAAAACCAAAGAGTTGATTTGAGAAAAGATGATGAATTGAAATCTTTCTATTTCAACTATAGCTTCACTCCCCTATTCAACGAATCAGGAAATGTGTATGCAGTTATGAATACTGCTGCAGAAGTTACAGAGCTTCACGAAGCTAAAATTAAGGTTGAAGAAAGTGAAAAGAGATTCCGTAGAATGGTTATGCAGGCGCCACTAGGTATCACCATTTTTAGAGGAAAAAACCATATAGTCGAAATAGCAAACAAAAGCTATTTAGAAATTATAGAAAAAACTAAAAAACAGTTTATAGGAAAGCCACTTTTTGAGACATTACCAGAGGTCAAAGATATTATTTCACCTATAATTGCAGACATATATAAAACGGGTGATGCATATCATGGATATGAATTTCCTGTTGTCTTTAATAGACACGGTAAGTCAGAAACTAAATACTTTAATTTCGTTTATCATCCTTTAAAAGAAAAGAATACCATTACAGGTATCATGGCTGTAGCTACTGAAGTAACTGAAATGGTGAAGGCCAAGCACGTTATTGAAGAAAGTGAAGAAAAGCTAAGTCTTATTATTGAAGCCAGTGAGTTAGGGGTTTTTGATGTCGATTTAAAAACGGATGATATTATAGCTTCTAAACGATGCTATGAAATTTTAGGCTTTTATGGTGAAACTAGTTTAACGCACGAGGATATGGTGAATAATATTCATCCAGATGATCTTGAAATGCGAAAAGAAGCATTTGAAACAGCTTTTAAAGAAGGAACTTTACGTTACCAATCAAGAGTACTAAGAAAAGACCAATCTATACATTGGATCGATGCTAAAGGAAAGGTGTTTTATGATGAAAATAATAAACCTGAAAGATTACTGGGTACTGTTCGTGACATCACTGAAGAACGCAATTTTCAACAGCAATTATTAGAGCGTGAAGAAAAGTTCAGGTTATTGGCAGACTCTATGCCCCAATTTGTTTGGACATCTGATGCCGAAGGAAACTTGAATTATTTTAATAAATCAGTTTTTGATTACTCAGGATTAACACCAGAAAAAGTTTATAAAGACGGATGGATTCAAATTGTACATCCAGAGGATAGGGAAGAAAACATTAAACTCTGGACAGTAGCTATAAGTACTGGAAAAGACTTTTTACTTGAACATCGATTTCGAAATTCTATTGGAGAATACCGTTGGCAATTAAGTCGTGCTATTCCCCAAAAAGATAGCGATGGTACTATAAAAATGTGGGTAGGTACAAGTACAGATATCCAAGAGCAAAAAATGTTTACTAACGAATTAGAGAACATGGTTCAATTACGAACTAATGAACTGCAACATAAAAATGTTGATCTTGAAAAGATGAATAAAGAGTTGCAATCTTTTGTATATATATCTAGTCATGATTTGCAAGAACCACTTCGTAAAATTCAAATCTTCGCCTCTCGCATTTTAGAAACAGATTTCGAAAGCTTATCAGAAAGAGCAAAGCATGATTTTACAAGAATGCAGAAATCGGCATTTAGAATGCAAAGCTTAATACAAGATTTACTTGCCTATTCAAGAACCAAGGTTGAAGACATAACTTATGAAATTGTTAATCTTCACGAAGTCATTGAAGATGTTCAAGAAACATTAAGTGAAGAATTAAAAAATAATAAGGTTACTCTCGATTTGAATATTAAATGCAAGGTCAAAATAATACCAATACAGTTTAAACAAATCATTCATAATCTAATAAGCAACTCTATTAAGTTTGCTAAGGAAGACCACCCATTGGTTATTAAAATTGATTGTGAGCATATAAAAGGAAAAGATACAGGTGTCGAAACCTTAGATAGCAACAAAAAGTATTGCCATATTTGCTTTGCAGATAATGGAATCGGATTCGAACAACAATTCAGTGAAAAAATATTTGAAGTATTTCAACGCTTACATAGTAACGATGAATACACAGGTACAGGTATTGGATTGGCTATTGTCAAAAAAATAATTGAAAACCATAAAGGACATATTTTAGCAAAAAGCACGGTGAATGAAGGTGCTGTATTCCATATTTATATTCCGGCTTAACTTTGAAATCAGTGTAACTTATTAATTTAAAGAGCTACTACGTTTAGGACAAAAGTTTCCTTTACTAATTAATATTCAATAGCAATTTTCTAGAATAGTAAAAATGCATTTAAAAGAAGAACTTAATAAGGGCCGATTAGAAGCTGTACGAATTAATGGTAAACATTTAATGGTACTTGCAAGCGCAGACACCGAAAAGTCTAACACAATGCTTGAAAAAAATCAATTATCTCATTAATGACAAACAAGCTGATGCCAACACCTAACAATTAATAACCTAGTATTTATTTAATAATAAGCAATTAACAGCCTACCCTACTATCTACCATTTCCTACCCTGCTAATTATCATTGCCTACCATATCACTTACCCAAAGTTAAAGTTTAACCTACCCGTGACAACCATATTACCTACACTATGCCTACCCGAAAATAAACGATAGAATTCCATAATATTTGAAGTGGTAACCACAACTCCCACATTCGTTGTCATTACCAATAATAAACTGCCATTTTACGACAGTGCAAACCATCACTAACCATAGGTTATCTTAAGCAAATCTATTTTCTATTCTAGGTTAAGTAATACTCACACCGTGCTTACCCGAAGAAAAATAATTGACTACCATTCTTGAAAAGCTTTGGTTAAACCTTAAGAAAGTAGGCTGATTCTTGTTGTCTTGACTACAAAAAAGAATCGGTAAAACTCATTGTTTACTTTATGCATTATTTCAGTCACTTGTCTTTTCTTTTTATACCGTTAGTCATAATACTTTTTGAGCAAACAAGAAACTCTTTATTTTATAACTTTAATTTATTAATAATTAAAACATAAAAAATGGTTACTGAAGATAAAAAACAATCAACGGAAAATTCTAAAGAGTCAATTGGAAAACCCGTAAATAATGGAGGTGTAGCAACTTCAAGAACTGACTTACATTTAGAAAAGCAATGGTTAGCGGTACGGGATGAATATCTTGCCCATTATCCTGAAGTTGAAAATACCGATACAGAATATGATAAAGAAAATTTTTCGTCCATTTTTGATAGTATCGCAAAAAGAAGACAACGTACATCGAAAGAAATACGTGATGAAATTATGGAATGGTCCTCAACTAAATAGAATTAAACTTCGAAATCTTGAAGATTAAAGGTTCATTCACATAGAGCATAAAACAAAATTAAGATCTATTATTGTTTAACTTATTTATCAAATAAATTGTTAGTATGAAATGGCAAGGTAGGCGTCAAAGTTCAAATGTCGATGACCAAAGAGGTCAGTCAAGTTCAAGAAAAGGTATCGGAGGTTTTAATCCCATGTTACTTGGTCCATTAATTAAAATTCTTTTTTCAAAAACAGGATTGATTATCGTAGGGCTATTTCTTCTGTTTTCGTTTGTAACCGGTAACAATCCGTTGAGTTTCCTTGGTGATTTTATTGGGGGCGACAGTCAATCCATTTCTACCGAGTCTTATCAAGGTACAGAAAAAGAGAATCAGGAAGCCGAATTTAGTGCAACTATATTGGCAAGTACAGAAGATGTATGGAATAATATCTTGGATGATTACCGTGAACCTACCTTGGTTCTTTTTACAGGCTATGTGACATCTGCCTGCGGTTCTGCCTCTAGTGCCACAGGGCCATTTTATTGTCCTGGTGATGAAAAATTATATCTAGATTTAAGTTTTTTCGAAGATATGGAACGGCAAATGAATGCTCCCGGCGACTTTGCACAGGCCTATGTCATAGCACATGAAGTTGGTCATCATGTTCAAAAACTAATGGGAATAACTACTAAAGTAGATAAGCTAAGAGGACAATTAAGTGAAAAAGAATTCAATAAATACTCCGTACGATTAGAGTTACAGGCCGATTTCTTTGCTGGGGTTTGGGCAAATCGTTCTCAAAGTATGACGCAAATGATGGAGAAAGGTGATCTTGAAGAAGCATTGAATGCCGCCAATGCTATTGGCGATGATCGATTGCAGCGACAGTCAACGGGAAAGGTTGTGCCTGACTCATTTACTCATGGTACATCAGAACAACGCATTAGATGGTTTAAGAAGGGGTTTGAAACTGGGGATATTTCGCAAGGAGATACTTTTAATGCAACATCCCTTTAATCAAGGTTTATTCATTAACTAGATATTAGATTTAGAATAGGTACATTTAAATGAACCTATAAATTGGATGACTCAGAAACCCATATTAACACCAATTACTACCCTAGCCTACCCAAATTCATTTACATTCAAACACCTCAAAATCAATACCTTAGTGCTTATTAAATGATAAATAGGTAACAGTCTACCCTAGCCTACCATATTATCTACCACAATACCTACCCTAAACTATAAGCCGAGAAAACATTTCCTTAATTATTGCCTATCCTAATCTCAACCCATGCTTATTTCAAGCACATTATTAATTAAAAGAAACTCCGTCTAAATCCCAAAGTACAGGCAGAAAAAAGTATATGATTGAACTTATGATTATAATTGAAATCATATTCATCAAAAAACCTGAACGCATCATATCAGGTATTCGAAGATATCCTGAACCAAATACCACGGCATTGGGAGGGGTTGCAACCGGTAGCATAAAAGCACAAGAAGCAGCGGTTGTACAAGCCACCAACAATAGGAAAGGATTTACATCTAATGTTAATGCCAGTGGTGCCATTACAGGAAGCATCATTGCCGTTGTTGCCAAATTAGACGTTACCTCAGTTAAGAAATTAATACAGGTAATAATTAACAATAACAAAATAAACAATGGCAGACCTTCAAAAAACATCATTTTAGAACCCAAGAAAATAGCAAGTCCGGTTTCTTCAAAGCCCTTTGCAATTGCCATTCCTCCACCAAATAAAAGTATAATTCCCCAAGGTATGCGAACAGCTTCACCCCATACCAGTAAAGACCTGTTTTTCGAAACCGCCGGTATCATAAAGAGCACGATTGCCGAGCCGATTGCTATAATAGTATCATCCATGTTCGGTACAAAACGTTGCAATAGAAAAGAACGGGTTATCCAACAGAATGCGGTAAGAACAAATACCGCCAATACCCTTCTCTCTTCCACCTTCATAGGACCGAGTTCTATAATTAATCTATTAATTTCTTCTTTACCACCAGGAAAAGTTTTTTCCTTTTGCGGATAAGCAAATCTGGTGAGGTAGTACCACGATATTATCAGCAATAATATAGCTACAGGCATACCGAATTGCATCCATTGCCAGAAACTAATATCAATACCATATGTTTTTTGAACAAAACCAGCGAAAACCAAATTAGGGGGCGTTCCTATCAATGTTGCCATTCCTCCGATTGATGCCGAATATGCAATTGAAAGCATTAATAATTTACTGAACGTTTCTTTTTCAGACCTTTTTGTTGAATGATTTTCTTGAAATTGTTTGATTATTGAAATTGCCATAGGTAAGACCATTACAGTTGTTGCAGTATTAGATATCCACATAGAAAGAAAGGCTGTGGCTACCATAAAGCCCAAGACAATGGTATAAATATTAGTGCCTATGGTTTTAATAATGTAGAGTGCTATTCTTTTATGTAAACCCCATTTTTCAATTGCCATGGCCAACATGAACCCACCCATATATAGAAAGACATATTTATGGCCATAACTGGCGGTAGTCTCCCCTAAGCTAATTGTATCTAATAATGGAAATAGGACTATAGGAAGTAATGCCGTAACGGAAATGGGTAAAACTTCTAAAACCCACCATATGGCTATCCATACCGTTGCGGCTAGAATATCTCGACCTTGATCGGATAACCCATCACCTTCAAAATAAAAGTGTATGAAGAAGAATAATAACGGACCTAGAATAAGGCCTATTCTTTTAGTTGTAGTCATGAACAGGTTCTATACTATTAATAAAAAAAAAGAAAGGAACAGCTGGTTTTATCCCAGTCTGCTCCTTTAAAACCACTATTTATTAATTAATATTTTCCTCATCCATAACATACAATAAATATGGAATGTTATAAGCATGTGTCCAACCAAAAACCCTTAGACCCTGGTTAGTCTGCCAATTGGTAAATTTACCTTTACTGTTTGGAAGGTTAGATATTTCTAGGAGGTCTTCACTGTACTCTTTTGAATTATCATATTCTTCAGGCGATTTTTTCAATTCACCGATTTTAAGAAATTCAGCACGGGACATGGCTTCATCTAGATATCCTTTTTCCCCGCTAAATTCATATCCAAGAACAAGTGGATATATAGTGGCTAAATATGATTCCATTTCATGGTTTAACGGAGGAACATCTCTAACCCATCTAGCATGTTCTAATAATGCCTTTCTAACCTTTTGATCACCTGTTATTTGTTGATATTTATATAAACCTTGCGCTACATAGGTTTGACTATAGCCATATCTATCTAAAAGTAAATTACCTCCTTGTCTTTCTTGAAATTCTAACATTAAACTTACTCTTTCATCTAACTCTTTCTTATACTTATCAAGCTTGGTGGCATCATATAGTTCAACAAGGTTAAGCACTGATAAATACAATCTTCGACCTCTTAAATCATGCTCTCCCCAAATTCTGTTTAAATACGTATCACCCGTCATTTTAGCAACTTCAAGTGCTCTATGGTCAGCAGAAATATAGTATGATGCGATCCAACCTTGAATCCAAACATGTGCACTCAATAATGCGTACCAATGTTCATTGGCATGTCTTCTTCCTATTCCTAAATAAGGTGTTGACTCAGGTTCCTCTTTATAATTCCAAAAATCTATTGCATCGTTAATTTCACCATAGTATGTTCTCTTTTTAGGCCAATGAATATTATCTACATCCATGGTATGTCTACTCATAGCTTGAGCCATGTTAAAATATTTTGGGTCTCCGGTACGCATAAAATTTGTCCAAAGCATAAAATCCACGGTAGGCTCATTATTTGTCCATTGAACCCAACGGTCATTAAAATAGTAACTCTTTCCATCTCCATAATTGAACATACCGTACCAAGGTTCATGTTCTTGGTTGTAACCCCACCATTGATATCTGTATTGTAATGCATTTTCAAATTCAGGATATTTTGTAGACATTGGCGCCATATTACCATACACCTTAGAATCGGTATACCATTTTGGTGCAGCATGAGCTACGGGACTATCTAAAACATAGTCCATTTTTTTACTTACTTCTTCTGTAGCAACATTGTCATGAAAATAGTAGATGAATTCCGTGGTCTTTGTAATACCTTGAGCAAAGTTGCCCAACATACCACCATCAGGTTCGGTATTATGCCTAGCAAAATTCATTGGTCCATTTTCAAGAGGCCAAATACTTCCTGTTAGCGATTTTGTTACTGGATCCACTTTAACACCTTTAGGATATTCCTTTAAGAAATTCTTAATGCCTACACCTACACCTCTTTTAGTATCGGCGATATTTACCCATCCTTTAGCTCTTTGAGATTTCGCAATGTTTTCATCTCCATTAGTAATAGTAGCCTCAAATTGAAAATCTTTCTTTATTTCCTCATTCCCATCTTTTTTGAACCCATTAATATAGAGACTTCTTAAACTTGTACTTTTAGCTCTTTCCGGACCTTGTTGCAAAAGTTGTACAACATTCTTATTATTTGATTTGATTTCTTGTGTACTAACCTTAGCATCATCATCTTGCCAGCTACCTTCGGTCATAGGAATAGAAATATTGACATCATCATTTAAATGATATTTTAACTGAATTCCGCTTGCAGCTATTTCATCATTTGGCTGAGTCCATCCAATATCTTCAACTGTGTTCTCTGGAAGAATATTTTCATTCTGAGTGGCAATATTATAATGTTCACCTTCAACAATTTTATGCTTATCAGGCACACCGGTATAGGTTAACGTATGTAGCACTTTTACATAACTTTTACCCGCATACACATGCAACCACATAGTAAAAGGAGAAATATTATTATCTTTTCGATTATACGTATAGGTGCCTTCAATTCTAAAAATGTTGTGCATAGGACCCGACCCTTTTTCTCTAAAAACTTCATGAATAATTGCTTTTGACTTATCTATCCCTGCATCATCTAAAATATCTAAAAACGAACCTCTATTCTCCCCTTGAGATGAGCCGATAAGTTCACCTTCTTCAAATTCACCATTAGCATTAGAATCTAAAAAAACCTCATCTAGAAAACCATTTCCCATTTTATGTATGGCAAAGGAAAGCGGACCGGTATTTACTTCTATCCCACCTTGTGGCCTCATATTATTGGTTGAAACAATTTTCTCTTTGGAAATAATTGGAACAATGGCATCACCATATTCTAACGTATATTCAGTTCCTTCTTCCGAAAAGAAGAAAACCCAAGCCCATTTTACACTATCGTCTAATGGTCCCCAATTGGAAACTTCTGTCGTCTGGCATGGAATTTCAACCCCGTCAGAAGTCAGCAAACGTAAATGGTCTACAGATTTAAGTTCCCCTTTTGGAAAAGGAATACCTAAGGTAACAGGAGCACCGACCTTATTATTCTCAACGGTAATATTGATTTCTTTACCAATACCAACTTCTTTTTCAGAACAAGAATTCAGTAAAAAAACTGCAATCAATGTGGTTATTATTATTCTCATTTATATGTTTATTTTAATTACAGACAAAGCGCGGCAGCCCCAAGTATGGGTGAATCGACTAAATCTGAGGTTTGAATTTTTAAATTTTCTATCTGTTTTTGATAAGCAAAAGATTCTAGACCGGTTTTTAGTGATTTTTCAAAAAATTGAAACGAATTACTAATAGAACCACCAAGAATTATAGCTTCTGGTGCATACATGTAAAGAATTATCTTAATAGCTTCTGCTAAATGAATACCATAATCATTGAAAGCCAATAATGCTTTTTCATCTCCTTCCAAAGCTTTATTATAAAGTGACAATGCCGAACTTTTATATTCCCTTTCAAAAAAGAAGCTACCGGTATACTCTTCAAGAATACCATCTAAATAAGGTACCATCCCTATTTCACCTGCACCACAGAGTACTCCGTTATATAATTTATCATTAATAATTATTCCCATGCCCATGCCCGTACCTAATGAGAGTGCAATACAGTTTTTAAATTCTTGAGCTTTTCCAAATCTCTTTTCCCCAATGGCAAAACAATTTGCATCATTATTTATGTAAACAGGAACATTAAATTTCTCCTCCACTAAATCTTTTAAGGCAATCTGTGTCCAAGAAGGAATGTTTTGAACATCGTATACCGTACCTGATTCTATGTCAACCACAGCGGGTACACCTATACCAATTGCTTTTACAGAATCCGTCATAAAACCCTTCAATCCTTTATAAAGATTATCTAGCGTAACTTGTTCAAGATCATCACGATTTACTCGAATTTTACACTTCTGTACAACGACACCGTTAACCACTTTTCCAATTTTAATATTGGTGCCGCCAATGTCTACCCCTAATAGTTCTTCTTGCATCATGCTCATTTATCTTTCTTTATACTAATGGTTTTGTTATTGACCAATGGCTTGGCCCAAAAACCTATTGACAGAATAAAAGCAAGGGGGATAATTAAAAAGAACATACCAGACTTAAGTGTCATCATTTCTCCTAATCCACCAACAATAAATGGAATTACTGCGCCACCTGCTATACCAGTACATAAAATACCAGACAGTGAACCGTGATGTTCCTTAACAGAATTAAGCGCAAGAGAAAAAATAACTGAATACATGACTGAAATAAAGAAACCGATTAATGGAAACCCAATTAAGGCCATTTCTTTAGAACCAGTTAAAGAAAGAATTAAAGCCAGAATGGTAATACTAGTAGCCGCTATTAAAATTTTACGACTATCAAAGAATTTTAAAAGTAATAAGCCAAGTAAACAGCCTACCGTAAGCATTGCCCAAAAATAGGATACTGTATCGGCTCCTATCGTTTGTGGGTTAAGACCATGATATTGGTACAAGAATTGTGAAATCCAATTACCAACACCCTGCTCTGCACCTACGTAACAGAATATTCCAAGAAAATATAAAATAGTCCATTTATTCTTTAACAAGTCAAAGTACGAACTCTTATCACCAGTTTTTTCATCTTCATTTTTATGGAATTTTGGATATTTATTAAAGAAAACATAGATGAATAACACAAATGCGATTAAAGCAAAGACAATATATAACGAAGCCCAAGGTAAATTAACTGGTACCCAACCACGTAATGTTTCTGCTAATGCATCATTACTGTTACCTTCTGTATTAACCAAATATTTATAGAGATAAGGACTCAGAAAAGATGCCGCACCAAAAACCAATTGTGCGAGTACAGAGTTAAAAGCAAAATGCTCCTCACCACCGGCAACCCTTAACATAGGGTTTATAATAACCTGTAAAACAGCCATACAACACCCTAATGTAAATAGTGTTACACTAAACACCCCATAACTAGGGAAAATGGCAAAACCCAAAGAGGCAAGCCCCATCACCAAAAATGACACTGACAATAATGCTTTTTCACTATACTTTTCTGATAAGAACCCTGCTGGTATTGACATGATTCCATAGGCAATAAAAAAAGTAAAAGGTAAAAAACCAGTAGAGGTAAGACTTAAATCAAAACTATCTTTTACATCTACTATTATTGAATTTAAAATATTAGTAATAAATGATATTACAAAGAACACCAGCATTACTAATCCTATTATGTGATAATATCTTTTGGTGGTAGGCTTACTATTCTCCATGGACGGTTGGTTGGTTATACTTTTTATTAGTTAGCTTTTATTTACTCCCTAACATTGGAAACATTTCTTTGATTTCTGCATCAGTTGGTTGTTTACCATATTCACAGATTTCAAAAAATTCAACTTGCTTAACTTTAGAAACATCAACATTCGGATACCATTTTTTTACTGTTTCTAAAGTGGCAGCATCAGGTTTTCTATTCATCCACTTATCTTTCAACCAAGCTAAACGCTCTTTTTCTCCAGTAGGAATCGTTGACAAATCAGTTCCATTTGTCCAAGGAAGCCATTCGAACATTTGAGATTCATGTGCTGCTAATCCCTTAACTTTAGTATCAATAACATCATCAATGATTACCGCAATATCTTTTTGAAAAGGATAAGGTTTCTTAAAATGATCGCTCATATATAAAAAGACTGGATTCTTTTGTAATGGAGGAGTATCTGGAGCAACATTTGGTACAATATTCATATAGGCGGCATCTTGCACAACCGAACCTGCATTTCTATGATCAGGATGATAGTCATTTGGTCTTAACCCTAAAACGATATCTGCATCCCAATTTCTAATTCTTCTAATTACTTCTAATCTTACATTTAAAGTTGGAAATAATTCACCGTCATGATTATCCAAAACCTCATATTCGGCAATGCCCAAAGCTTTTGCTGCATCTTTTGCCTCTTGGCGACGTATTTTAGCCAAAGGGCCACCGCCCTTACTTTGATGGCCAGCATCTCCATTAGTAAGTGCTAAAAACTTCACATTATGTCCCATTTTAGCAAATAGCGCAGCAGTACCACCAAATTTGGAATCACAATCATCAGGGTGCGCTCCAATAGCTAAAATATTTAATACTTTTTTCTCTTGTGCTTGAGCTGTCATAAAGACAAGACTTAAGCAGATAATGGATACTAATTTTCTCATTGTGTTTTTATTTAAAATTTCACATTAATCGCCCTGTTCAACTTATATTGAAGCTAAATGGATGCATTTAAAAAGCTTTTAATTAGTGTTAGATATTATTTGATACCCACAGCGTACAAGTAGGATTTTCTATGGTATTGGGCAGCTTCAAATAAACTAACAATTTTTCCTTCTTCTAATTCTGATTAAAATTTGGATTAATATCTATTTCTCTTTGAGGAATAAAGAAAAACTCACGAGTGCCTGTTATGAATGGTTCGGCCTCTTGTATTTTACTATCCAATCCAAATCTTTTTAAGTCTGGCCATCTATGATTCTCAAAGGCTAATTCCAATCTTCTCTCATTTAGTAATTTCTCACTAAAAGTACCCGGCGTACTTGCGTCGATGTCATCTAGACCAGCTCTTTCTCTAACTTCATTAATAAGATCATAACTTTCACTAGTTTCACCTAATGCTTCAGCTAACATTAATAGTACATCAGCATATCTAAAGACTACAAAATTTATATCTGAATCATTTTCTATAGCAGGATCAGACCAATATTTTTTAACATATCGAGACTCAATAGTTTCTCCTTCCAAATTAACATATGTGTCTCCCATTGATGGGGCATATCTTAAATCACCTGCTTCAAAAGCTTCCATTAAAGAAATGGTCGGTCTATTTCTTCCAAAACCTGACCCTGTTTGCAAATCGGTACTTGGAGAAAAATCATTTGTAAAAAGACTTCCTTGACCTATACCACCACTAATATATTGAACTTCGAAAATCGACTCTGCGTTATTTTCATTAGTTACACCCCATAAATCTGCATAATCATCAAGTAGCTCATACCCATAATCTGAAACTATAC
This sequence comes from uncultured Maribacter sp., assembly GCF_963977385.1. Lineage (GTDB taxonomy): Bacteria > Bacteroidota > Bacteroidia > Flavobacteriales > Flavobacteriaceae > Maribacter. The sequence continues at coordinate 50,021 of NZ_CAXBOU010000006.1, forward strand.
GACGTAAAACTGTAGCAGCTGCCGTGTTATCTCCAGTAGTAAGCAATACTTTTGCTAATAATGTAGCCGCTGCACCTTTTGTAATCCTGCCTAAATCACTACCAGAATAAGCAACTGGTAAACCCGCTTCTGCATCTGTTAAATCTAATATCAATTGATTTAAAACAGTAGCCTGATCGACTTGCGAAAGCTCATCACCCGAAACAAACGGAGTTAATTGTAAAGGAATGTTACCATAAGCGATTGCTAAATGATAAAACATTAGAGACCTAATAAATAATGCCTCACCGGATATTCTGCTCTTAAGACTAGCATCCATTTCGACATCATCAATACGGGCAAGTATGACATTACAATTGGAAATAACCTTGTACGACTCACTCCAAACTGAAGAAACCTGCTCATTCAATGCATCTTCGGTAAAAGAATTAATTTCGGTGTATTGTCGTGCTAAACCAGTTGCATCTGGCCCTTGGTCTGTGTTATCACTTCTCATTTCAAACATAGTCCAAAATCCTCGACCATATATACCTGTACTTTGTAAGCCAGAATAGCTAGCATTTATAGCAACTTCAAAATCAGCTGAAGTTTTATAAAAGTCCGCCTCATTACGATTAGAAATTGGCGCGAGATCTGTGAAATCATCACTACATGCGTTAAAACAAGCAGTGAAAAATATTAAATATAGAATTCGTTTCATTTTTTTCGTTTTTAGGTTAGAACTTTAAGTTAATTCCCATGGTAAAGGACTTGGTTAATGGAAAGGCACCATAATCTTCTCCTGGTGTTAAACTGTTAGTAGTTATACTACTAACTTCAGGGTTATATCCAAGATAATCTGTCACCGTAAAAAGATTTGTTCCTGTAACATAGAATCTAAGTCTATCAATTGAGCCTCCAAAAAGATTCTCTATTGGCAAAGTATATCCTAATGTTACATTTCTTAAACGTACATAAGATCCGTCTTCAACTTGAAAAGAAGATGGTCTACTATTGTTTCCATGGTTTCCAGATTCTCTATCTGCTCTTGGCATATATCCATTTCCTGGATCAGCAGCTGACTTCCATCTCTCATTAAAAATGGCATATGAATTAAAATTAGCTTCACCATTTTTTAAGTGTCTCGATGTTAAGTTTAATATTTCATTGCCTTCAACGCCTTGTATCAAAAAACTAAAGTCAATATTTTTATAACCAAAACTGTTATTGACACCCCAAGTGAAATCTGGGAAGTAACTACCTGTAACAGTTCTATCATCTGGGGTAATTTCCCCATCACCATCAATATCTTTAAACTTAATATCACCAAGTCCTGCATTCGGCGCTTGAGTATCTACAGGTGCATTATCGATATCTGCTTGAGTTTGATAAATTCCATCAGTCACATATCCATAGTAACTACCGATTGGATCACCTACTCTAGTTACATGTCTTACACCAGCACTACCTGAAGAATAAATTGGTTCATTACCCTCATTTAGAGAAATTACTTCATTCTTATTCGTAGAGAAGTTAATATCTGTATCCCAAGTGAAGTCTCCAACAAAATTTTTAGTTCGTAAAGCTAATTCAAACCCTTTGTTCTCTACTTCACCAAGGTTTCTTAAAGTTGTTTCAAAACCTGAAACAGAAGAAATTGCAACATTCAGTAGTAAGTCTCTAGTTGTAGAGGCGTAATAATCTGCTAAGACGAAAACTCTGTTATCAAACAGCCCAACTTCCAAACCTACATCTACTTGCTCAGATTTTTCCCAAGTTAAATTCGGATTAGGTATTGTGGCCTGAACTAGTCCATTAATTTCATTTCCTGCTAAATTATAGTTCTGTGGAGATAATAAACCAACGGCACCATAGTTTGGAATTTCAAAGTTTCCTGTTTGTCCCCAACTTGCTCTAATTTTCAATTCTGAAATTAATTCAGATTCAGCTAAAAAATTCTCTTGACTTAATCTCCATCCTGCTGAAAAGGAAGGAAAATAACCAGTCTGGTTATTCTTACCAAATCTTGAAGATTTGTCTGATCGAAATGTTCCCGTAAATAAATATCTGTCTTTATAACTATAGTTAACTCTTAAAAGAGATGACAATAATGACCATTGCTCTTTTACCGAAGTACCGCCAAACACTTGTCCGCCACTAATTGTCGGCACTAAATCATCTGGATAATTATTGGCTAGAACTTGTTTTAACGTCAAATTATCTTTTTGCGCAGTATATCCAAGAACAGCATCTAAATCATGATCACCAAATTCTTTTTTCCAACTCAAAGTATTTTCCCAAAGCCAGTTTGTTTCCGTTGATGAAGAAGCTTGACCATATGGATTTCCATCTGCTGAATCTCTATACAACAACGTATTTGACCTATAAAAATCTTGATTATACAAGTTAATGTATACACCACCTAAAGTTTTGAAACTTAAACCTGGTAAAATATCATAAGTCAAACTTAAGGTTCCTCTATTCTGAAATTGAAACAACTGATCATCAACAGCTTGAATAATAGCCAAAGGATTACTAGCTGTTGTTGTACCTCCTCCCAAATAAGATTGATTATTCAACTGATTTATTGTTCCATCTGTATTATATGGACTCACGGTTGGTGAATGAACAATAGCAGAATAAACAATACCTGGAGGGGTTGCAAAGTATGGTGAAGATGCTGGCACTCTTTGGTTTTCAGTTACCGTAGGAGCCAATCTTAAATCTAAATTCAATTTCTCAGACAACTGGGAATTAAGATTTAATAAAACAGAATACCTTTCAAATTTTGATTTATCGATAACGCCTGTTTGTGAAAAATACCCTGTGGATGCATAAAAGCTAGTTTTATTTCTAACCGGTGATGCATAGGAAAAATTATAACTCTGAACAATCCCGGTTTTAAAGACTAAATCTTGCCAATCTGTATCTGTACCATCCCAATTAACAAAGGACTCAGGCAATTCATAGTTTGCATTACCTCGATCACCAGGTGCAATTGGGTCATTTATCGACGCCCCTGGTACAGATGCTAAATAATTATTATTTCTAGCATCAGTCGTGTAATCGATAAGTTCACTTGCATTCATAAGATCTAACTTATTGGCTACTGACTGCATACTTGCATATGTGTCAAAAGAATAAACACCTTCATCTGAATTAGAACCTTTTTTCGTAGTAATTAATAATACTCCGTTACCACCTCTTGAACCGTAAATTGCAGCTGCACTTGCATCTTTTAAAACCTGTATAGATTCTATATCATTTGGATTCAATGTAGCCAAAGGATTAATTGTAGGAGGTTGAAAAGAAGCTCTACGATTAGCAACGCCACCTAATTGGCTTGAAGAAGTTAAGTTTCTTGTAATTGGTATTCCATCAACAACAAATAATGGATCATTGCCCGCAGAAATTGAACCAGAACCTCTAATTCTAATATTTGGTGCAGCTCCCGGTTCCCCAGAAACTTCTTGAACTTGCACCCCTGCAACCTGCCCAATAAGAGCTCCTTCTGCTGTTAATGAAGGTACTTTAACAATTGTTTCTGTATCTATTGAAACAACCGAACCTGTTACTTTTGTTTTTGCCAATGTACCGTACCCAACTACAATAACCTCTTCTAAGGCCGCAGCGTCAGGCTCCAAACTTATAGTAATAGATTCTTTATTTAAAACATTCACTTCTTTTGAACGATATCCTAAATAAGACACTTCAATTACTGAAATACCTAATGGCAAAATAATTTCAAAATTACCATCAAAGTCTGTTGTTGTACCTACTGTAGTTCCTTTAGCTATAACTGTTGCACCTGGTAATGGTATTCCACCTTCATCCAAAACTTTACCATTAAGACTTGTTTGGAAGTTAGAAATCTCAACACTCTTTTCTGGAATTTTACCACTATAAACGGTCTCTCCTTTTCTTTTAACAACAATTTGACTAGAAAGTATTTCATAGTCTAAATCTGTTCCTTTGAAAACTTCGTCAAGTAATTCTTCTATATGAAGATTAGTTTTTGAAACAGTTACTTTACGATTTAAATCTACCTCAGTAGCTTCATAAAAAAATTTATGTCCTGTTGAATTGGTAATTGACTCAAAAATTTCACCTAAATTTTTATTTTTAAAATTACTCGCTACAGTATCTTCTTGAGTGCAAGCGCTTGCATTTGCGTAACTAAAAAATAACGACATACATAGGAGGCAGATTAAACTCCTCCGAGCCTTGCCGACTTTAGTATAAATGGTTTTCTTTTTTCTCATAATTCATTCGGTCTAGTTAGTTTTAATTAGTTTCTTTTTACTTTAGAATGGATTCAAATCATAGGCTATTCTGTTATTTAATAGTTATTGTTTTTCCTTTTTTTATGTATTTAAAATTTGTGTGAGTTTGAATTGTCTTTAAAATAGATTCAATACTCTCCGTATCGAATGCGCCCGTAAATTGACGCTCTTCTAACGTATTGTTTTCATTAATAATTTGCACATCAAATTGACGCTCTAATTTTTTTATTATTTGTGACATATTCTCATTTTGAAAAGACATGACCCCCGCTACCCATGATACATATGGAGTAACATCGACATCTTCTACAATAAATGAGTTACTGATTTTTTTAGAATTTGTGATTTTTTGTGAAGGTTTGAGCATCGTTAAGTTTTTCTCTTTAAATCTGAGCTTATCTCCTACCCCAACAGAACCTTCAACCAAAACCACTTCTATGTCATCGTCATCTTCATATGACGAAATGTTGAAAACTGTTCCATAAACTTGGGTAAACGTTTCTTCAGTCTGAACCACAAATGGTTTCAACGGATTCTTGGTAATTTCAAAAAAGGCTTCTCCTTTAAGTTCAACCTGCCTTATACTTAAATCTGCAAAGGTGGAAGGGTAAGATAATTCTGATCCTGCATTTAATTTTACAACTGAACCATCATCAAGCGTAACTGATAATGTTTTTCCGTAGGGAACTTTTAATATATTATTGATTGCGTTGGAAGCATTATTAATTAATCCATTTTGCTCTAAAACCCCATTTTTCAATTGAATGCTAGCTAATCCATTACCAACCTTTATTATAGTATCCTTGTTTTGATCTAGATTAATAATCTTTCCATTATTTAATTGAAGAGTGATTTCATTGTAATTCAAATTTGATTGAATTACTTCCGTAGAACTGTTATTTAATATATAATAGGTACTACAGGCTATTAGTACAATTATAGCAGCAGCATATTTCAAAATACTTTTACCTACATTCAAAGGAATGATTTTGGTTTCTTTCTTAACCTTAATACTTTTCAAAAATTCTTGAAAAGCCTCTTTTGAATCCCAAGATTCTTTTTTATACCTGACCAAATAATCGGCCTGAACCAATTTTTTGAAAGTATCTTTATTACCGTCTTTTTTTACCCATTCAAATAGAATGGCTATTTCTTCCTTAGTAGCTTCTTCCCTAAGGTATCTGGTAATAATAGTTTTTATATCGAGCTTGGTCATTTAAAAAAATTAAGTGTCTTTTTACTAGAGACGCACCTATTTTTAAATACCCTTACTCAAAATCTAATTTTTTAACATTATTATTATACGAAGTATATATTTACTTCTATTTACGTGAAGAAAAGTCAATATTAATTATACTGAATTATAGAAAAACAGTCAATTGAGTGCGTAATCTTTTTAATGCTTTAGACATATGTACTTCAACTGTTTTAATTGAAATATGTAGTCGTTCAGAAATTTCTCGATACTTCAAACCTTCTCTCTTGCTTAGAATAAATACTTTTTTACACTGATCAGGTAAATTTTCAATTTCAGCTTCTACCAATTTTAACTTAATTTCAAATTGATTGGTGTCAATGTCAACTACATCTGAATAGGCCTCTTCCTTAAGATTCTCTAAAAGTTTATACTTTTTCTTCTCCTTACGTTTTGAATCAATAAATAGATGATAAGCCATTTTAAAAAAATAGGCTTTTAAAGCATTATCCTGAATAGATAATGATTCTCGTTTGTCCCAAAGTTTAACAAAAGTTTGTTGAGCAATTTCTTCTGCCAGCTCAGAATCACCAGAAATAGTTAGAAGATAATTGCAAAGATCTTTATAATAATTTTTGAAAAAATAACCATAAGCAACTTCAGACCCCTTCTTTAGTCCTTCTAAAAGAAATTCCTCATTCATATAGTTGTTATTGTCCATATTGGCATTTTTAAAAATCAGCCTATATAATACAGGTTGATTTAAATTTTACAATAAACAAACTAGCCCAGGTTAGGTAGTATAGTTGGAGTTTTCATCAAATTTCAAGCGAAATACACTTTAAATTCCGCTTAAGTATGATGTATAAACCATCACACTAATAAGACAAGCCACAACCTCAAACTATTAAGTTAAGTACACTTAATAGTTCAAACAGACTTAAAATCAATTCTAAGATGTAAAAAGAAACTATAAACAATGTTATTAAAAATATCTTAATTATTATAATAATTTCATTATAACCTGCATGTTTTAGCTAAATACATAATATTTACACTCAATAATCAATCATAATGTAATTAATACTCCCTGTAATTGTAGATAAAGTTAGAAAGATAACAAAGGATATATTATACGTAATCGTAAACTAGATATTATGTAATCAATAAAAAATTATGTCTATTAATTTTTCCCTTGAAGTACTATCGAAATAGGTAATTACTAATTTGAACTCAATTTTCATCATTAATTTATACACCTCAAAAATTTCACTATTCTTTAGTACATAATTTGTTTAATCAGCTAATTCGTTACACAATACGATTTTATTTAAAAAGACTATATATGGTAAAAGAGAGAGGTTTATTCCCGATAGCTATCGGGATTGTCTAAATCTAAAGTTTCACCCTATATTAACCTTAATTCTCTCTTTTGTTCTTTTTATTAAACCTATAAGTTAATAGAATACTAACTTAGGACACCTATACCTAATGCCGGGTTTAGTTTATAATTCAATGGTTTGCGTATATTTAAAGTGTCCTCAAAATCTTTAGGATTTTACTCTGGTAACTAAAAAATAAAACTCAAAACTTTTGCTAGTTGCATGTTGGAAAGATAAGTGGATCTTCCCTCCCGCACTACCCATAGCTCAGTTCGTTAAGCAGTCGCAAAAAACAGAATGCGTACAATTATAAATTGAATATTATTTAAACACTTTTACAACTAATCTAATGAATGCATTACAGGACGAAATGATTTTACCTAATGGAGTAATTCTAAGTAATAGAATTGCAAAATCAGCAATGAGTGAAAATTTATCAAACAAAAATCATGAGCCAACGCCTACTCTAATAAATGCATATAAAGTATGGTCTAAAAGTGGTGCAGGATTATTGATTACCGGTAACATTATGATTGATTCAAACGCTATTGGTGAGCCAAGAAATGTAGTTGTTGAAAATAGACAAAACCTTAGACAACTTAAAAAATGGGCTAAAAGTGTAGAAGGTACCAATACGCAATTATGGGCTCAGATAAATCATCCGGGAAGGCAAGCCATGGAACTAATTAATAGTAATCTAAAAGCTCCTTCTGCTATACCGTTAAAAACTGCTGGGAGAAAAAATACAACAAAAAAAGTACCTGAGGTATTAAGTGAAAAGGAAATTTTAGAAATTATTGAAGCTTTTGGAAATACGGCCATTATATTAAAAGAAGCTGAATTTTCAGGAATTCAGATTCATGGTGCACACGGATATTTGGTGAGCCAATTTTTATCGCCTTATACAAATGTTAGAGAAGATAGATGGGGAGGATCCCTTGAGAATAGATCCAGATTTGTTGTTGAAGTTTATAGAAAGATTAGAGAATATGTTGGAGCTAGTTTTCCTATTGGAATTAAACTAAACTCAACAGACTTTCAAAAAGGAGGGTTTTCAGAAGAGGAATCAATGGAGGTTGTCAAAATACTTTCAAAGGAAGGAATAGATTTAATTGAAATATCAGGAGGAACTTATGAAGCTCCTACTATGATGGGGAAACGCAAAGAGAGCACCATAAAAAGAGAAGCTTATTTCATCGATTATATTGAAAAAGTGAGGCAAATAACAAATACTCCTTTAATGTTAACAGGAGGGTTTCGTACAACTTCGGTGATGAAAGATGCCGTGACTTCCAATCAATTAGATATTATTGGTATTGCCAGACCTTTTGCAGTGTTTCCTAATATTGGAAATGATATACTTAACGAAAGTCGATTAGATTTTATAACCAACATTAAAAAGACCGGAGTAAAAGCAATTGATGGTATGATGAATATCGTATGGTACGAATCTCAAATAAAACGAATGGGACAAGGAAAAAAGACGAACCCTGAACTAAGTGCATGGTCTGTCTTTTTCAATTATTTATGGCTTATAATAGAGCACAAGCTAAAAAGCAAATCAAAAAAACCAGTGCCTAGCCAAGAATTGAAGTAAATAACAAACAAATTATTCTTTAACCAATCAATACAAACCCATCAATGAACAAGGAAATCAATTTGTTGGACTTTGGTCTTTGCATCAAATGGAATTTAAAAATCCACAAACCAAAAAATGGAGAGAATTCAAAAGTGCAGAAAGAGGTTTCCCTAATGGATTAAAAGGGCATATTTTGTATGATGGCACAAATCATATGTCTGTACATTTAGTCCCAAAAGACTATGAAAATACTGATTTAATGTTTCCTTCAACTATTGATTCCATATCTAATGAGGCAATTCGGCACCTTGCTGTTTCTTATATTTATTTTGCGACGTATACTATAGATGAGAATAAAGAAATAATAGAGCATAAAAGAATATCCCACTCAAATCCCGCAATGTGGAACGAGAGTGTTAAAAGAAAATATTCATTAGTTGGTGATACCTTGGCACTAGAGCCTATTGAGAAAGAATTTGCTGGAACTAGGCTTAGATGGATAAAAGTTTCAAATTAAAAGAGAATCAAACTTAAGACATTTTCAAATTTCGAATGAAAAATTTGCCTTTTCTTCTGAATAAGCGGAAAAATCTTTTACTACCAAATTTTAGCTTATCGAAGTTGATGACTAAACTATAACCTTAAATGTTCAAGATATTACTTTAAGTAATTTTTTAAATCCATTTGATAAAACCCTAAAAGAGCATTAATTATTACAAGTTTGACAGAACTCAATAACAACTTTTTTATAGGGTCTCTAATTATGATTTATAACTTTTTTAATTTTAATTTCTTATAAAACACTTGCATTGAAGGTCCCGCATGAACCTGCAATGCCAACACTCCAGAAGATGCCGATTTCTTAGTTTCATTATCTACAACATCAATAGTCAATTGACCATTGATATAATGTTGTAAATGATTTCCCTTTACAATAATGCGGTAGTCATTCCAATCATCTTGATTTATAACTTCCTGAACCTCTTCAGTGGTTATAAATCGTTCTACTGTTTTCTCTCCATCTTTAGAGATAACTACCTTTTCGCCACGTTGTGCAATAATCCCTCTTCCTTTTTCTTCATATAGAATTCCGGAATATTGATTACCTGCTTCCATATCTGCTTGGTAGCCACCAATAATAAATTTATTTTGATCAATTATTCTAGCTCTATACTGAACACCGCTATTTCCACCTATAATTTTATATTTAAGTGTCAACTCAAAATCTGACACGATCATATCATGAATTAAAAAAGTATTTTGCTCTATAACCAATTCATCGGTTGTTTCTCCTTTAATGCATCCATCTTCTACAGACCAAACTCGGCTATCACCTCGCCAATGGCTAAGATCTTTGCCATTGAATAATTTCTCTGTTTCATTTACCTTCTGACCTACTAAATTGCAACTCGTCACAATTGTCAAAAGCAGCGTATAAATTACTCTAAAATTCATTTTTTCATTTTATTTTGTTTTCCACCTGATAACATGAACGCTATCAAATCTGTGATTTCTTGTTCATTCAATCTATTAGCCAAGCCTGCTGGCATTGGTGAAATTTTAGACAACTCAACTCTTTCCAACCTATCTTTTCTCACTTTTGTTGTAATATCAGAAGCAAAAGCACTTGTACTCACTACAATATTATCATCATCCTCATCAATTTCAATACCTGAAATCACAGAACCGTCTTTCATATGGTAATTTGAATATTGATATCTGTCCCCAATCGTTCCAGATGGATTTATGATGGCTTCCCCGATTGCGCCAACTGTAAATCTTGAACCAATTGTAGTTAATTCGGGTCCTGTACTACCCCCTTCTCCATTCATACTATGACATGAAATACATAGTGAAGCTTTAAACATATTTTTACCATTTTCAAAATCGGCGTCTTTGTAATTCTTTTCATACGCAGACATTAACAACTCTACCGTCCAATTCATACCAGGACCTTCCGGTTGTTTTACATCCTTCATATAATCTGGCCTACGTGCCGCTGCTATTTCAGTTAACTCAGAAAGGTAATCTTGTTCTTTCTCAGGAACATTAGCCAAAGCGGCTTTTTGAATTGCTCTAATAAAATTTAAATACTGTTTACCTCCTGCTTTTTGTAGCGCATCGCCAAACCATTTAAAATAGCGTTCTCTTGCAGAAGTTGACCACCCTTTTTGAAGGTAACTTAAACTTTTTGCATAGCTAATATTGCGTTGATTTGGCATATTTGCCAACATATTCTCAACATCCTTCCCATATTGTTCACTTCTATTAGAAATATCACCAGATAGGTAAATCTCTTTCATACCTTCAGTAGACGTATTCGTCTCCATTTCATGTAATGTCAACTCAACAATTTCTTCTACTTGTAGAAAACTTAGGATCTTACACAATTCTATATTCACCGCCTCAGAACTAGCCAAATAGGCTGGCAAAAATATCTCCTTAATTTTACCTTGCAAGTCGTTTGGCAAGCTTCCTTCCATTCTCAACAAAAGCAAATCGATTGCTCTTATAAAATCTAATTTTTTAGATTCTTCTAAACTTTGCCAATCAATTTCTACTAAAGTATTCAAGGCTTCTACCCTAGCGGCATCATCACCATGACGTGCAATTGCCAAAGCCAAACCAACAGATGCTCCCGAAGAATTATCTTTCTTTATTTCATCTTTCCAATGTGCATAATCTAAATGCTCCAAAGCTACTCTTGCCGAAAATCGAATTGCACGATCTTTATAATCCAAATTCTTCACGATAAACGGAACTTGTTCCGCTGAAGGACTCACGTGTAGCACTTCTAATTCTTTTCTTAGATCCCGTAATTTTTTACCGTCGGAGCGCTCTTTTAACTCCAATATTTCAGATGGTAAATCCCCTTCATAAGTTACGCGGTATAAACCTGATTCTAAACGTCTCCCCCCTGTTAAAAAATAAAAAGCCCCATCATCACCTACTACACCATTAGTTATTGGTAAAGGAACACCAGATATAAATTGTGTTATTTCCGTATCAAACGAACTACCATTAGGAGTTAGCTTTGCATGATACATTGTTCCATAACTCCAATCAAACAAGTACAATCCTTTTTGATAATATGCTGGAAATTTCAATCCCCTACCATCTAAAAGACCTGTTGGTGATCCTTGCCCTAAATTGGCAATACCAGAAAGGTTATCTGGATAAAAATCCTTAAATTTTCCTGTCCCTGTTCTCCATCCAAAATCTGCACCGCTCGTCATATGGTTTAAACGAATTGGTCTGTACCATGGCATTCCTAAATCATACTCCATATCAGAATCAAAACCAAACAATTCATTATCACGATTAAAGGCAATATCATAAGTATTTCTAGTTCCAACTGTTATTAACGTCCATTTTTTGCCTTCAAAATCTGTTTGGGCTACCCAACCACCTGGGGCCTTTCTTGAATTTGCATGCCCACTTGGATCTTTAATTACTGGTAATAAATTATCTTCATCCCATACTTCAGGAACTCGGCCATGAACATCGCTGGGAATATCTGTGTGATTTCCAAAAACCATATACATTGATTGACCATCTGGTGCCAATACAATATTGTGTGGTCCGTGCTCACCATTACCGTTTACAGTCTTTAACGTTTTAACCATATCCAATTCACCATCCCCATTAGAATCAAAGATTTTATACAATCCACTTTGAATCTTATCATCATTTGAATTTACCAAGGCAAATAGTTCATTATTATGATATAATAACCCTTGAGCCAATCCAATATTTACATCTAATTTCTGAACCTCAAGAACATCTTTTTCTCCAGATTTTGTAAGTCTTGATTTATAAATGCTTCCATATTGATCCGATGCATAGAAGTTTCCTTTATCATCTTTTGCAATACTCACCCAAGAGCCTTGTTCATTATCGGTAGGTTCATACAATTTAGAAATAACAAAACCTTTGGGAAGTGTAATATCATCGATTGTGACCTTTTCAATTATAGGTGTTTCATTGTCTGAATCTAGATTGCAAGAATAAATTAGAACACTGGTAATGCCTAGTAATAATAAAGTAATTCTTTTCATAAAATGGTTGGTGGTTAATTAATTTTAATATGCTGTTAAAAAGTCCAAATATAAGCTCTGTTGCATCTGTTAATAATTGTCATCTTGACTGTACTTAAAGAGGTAGTAGATTCACCTGTGGCTACCCAACAATCGATCTAATTTTAATAGGATATGAATGAACAAATACACATAGGGTATCTATAAATGGGCACTCTCCTATAATCACTTCTGCAACACTTCATTGTTACCCACATTGCGATTTATATCAAAAAATAGTTAATCAGTGATCTCGGTAATCACCTTTCCGATGCTTCCACTGGGTTGTTGTATGTTCAATAATGCCGCAATGGTGGGAGCAATATCCGTCATCCCTACCAACCTGTGAGTTTTACCTGGGCGTATTCCTTTTCCCATCCAAACAAGTGGAATATGAGCATCATAAGGGTTCCAATCCCCATGGGTAGCCCCTGTTCGTGATCCACTTTTCCATCCCGTAGATTTAACAATTACGATATCTCCACTTCGCTTGGGGTTATATCCATTAATCAACATGGTCTTTATAGGCTCTGGATAGGCTGCTGATCCTAGGTTTTCATTTATAAATGCCGTTTCAATACCAGGAACCATCATTAATTGGTCTTTAATATAATTGGCGGCTGTAATCTTATCAATTCCAATTTTAGAAAGCACGTCATAATTCATGTATAATTGATAACCAGATCTAGCCTGAATAATACCCGGAACTCCAAACTTTTTCTCCAAATTCTCGTCCAAGTTTATAAAAACGTCATCGGTCAAAACCCCAGTAGGAATGTTATGTTCTTCTAAATATCCCGGAGAATGATTTGCCCCATGATCTGCCGTAATGAAGAAAAGAAAACCATCCTTACCATATTGTTTATCTAAATAATTAAAAAGGTCTTCCAAATCCCTATCTAACCTTAAATAGTTGTCTTCTACCTCAATTGAATTGGGTCCATAGGCATGACCAATTTTATCTGGACTAGAAAGGCTAATGGCTATCAGATCAGTAAAATCACTTTGACCTAACTGGTAGCCTTCAATGGCCGCTTTGGCAAATTCTAAAGTCCAGGTATTACCAAACGGAGATCTTCCTACTGAAGGTTTATGAGGAAATACCGACTTTTTTTCATCGCTATAAACCGTTTCATAATCCTTATCATCCTTATCACTTAACACATATGTATCTATAGGATAAAGAGTTTTCCAGCCCTTAGGCATAAATATTTTACCCCAATCTTTTTCGTTGAACTTCTTAACCCAACTTGGCAACATATTCATATAATATGTGTTAGTTGTGAATTTTCCGGAATCCTCCCAAAAAGCTGCATTTGCAGTATGCCCACCAGGAAGAATGGCTCCTCTATCTTTAATAGATATTCCCACCACTTTACTTTGATAATTGGTAGCGATTCGCAATTCATCCCCAATAGTAGTGGTAAGAAGATTACGGGGAGATTTATTCTGTTTGGAACTCCCTCCCAACCCTGTTACAGTAGAATCCTCCACATTGGAAATTTCACGTCCCCAAGAACGATCATACCAATCGTTCCCTACTATACCATTAATTGCCGGAACCGAACCTGTGTAAACCGAAGCATGGCCGGCAGCTGTAACTGTAGGAGCATGCCTAATCATCGTATTTTCGCAACTGAAACCTTGCTCCAGTAGCCGTTTAAATCCACCATCTCCATATCTATCTTGGTATTTATACAGATAATCCCAACGCATCTGATCTACCATTAGGCCAACAACTATTTTTGGCTTGTTTGCAGAATTAGTTTGAGCCACACATTGATGGGAAATTAAATGTGCTGTAATTATTAAAAGAAAAAGTACTATTTTTTTCATGATTTGATTTTTGAAAAATGGTATATTAAATGTTACGTTTTACTTTAATAGTAAATGGTTGAGATGAATACGTTTTATACTATATCAAAACTATCTTCTTTTTTAATTAAAATCATGTAGTATCTTATTGAAAACCTATATTTTTTTGATGATTCCTAAAGAGATTGTAAAAATTTGACATTTTAAATTAAAATACCTTTAGAAATATTATAACACATTTATATAAACGTTATTAAAATAGATCTGCAATACTTCAAAATAAGGTTGCAAGGTCTATTAAAAAACAGTTGAGTTTCAATAAAAAAAAAGTGAATAAACAACGATTTTAGGCTAAAACCCGAGACTTCCAATCCATTGTAAGTTTCATATTTATTAGGTCGTAACTGTCGAAAAGCAGACCATAATTGAGGTTAGATCCAGCTTTTGATTATTTTTATATTCTAAAAAAAAAGAATTTTCGTAATGATTCGGATGCAATGTTTCTGACAAAAAAAGCTTCGAAAAATATAATATTTCTTATTCCCTTATTTCTTCATTGCTCTGTACTATTAATATCCTCCATTATTTATATATTTCAATAAGTCTATAAATTTATTACGTCTCAAACAATTATAGAATGATATAGGGTATCTAGAATCATTTTAGTTTCTAGAATTACTAGAGTATATATTTGATAGATTAGAATGTACCTCCCAAACGCTTTATAATCTGCGATAAAGCCAATGAACCCAATGCAAATATAAATACCAAGCCAATTTGTTCAATCGATAACTCGGTTAAGAAAAGTGCTTTTGCAATAGGTGATATATAATATGCACTGATGGTAATAAATAATGAGAGTATAATAGCCGCCCATACCCAAACACTTTTTATGACTTCGTTATTAAAGAAAGACACATTATTTTCAGCCATATTAAATACGTTAAACAATTGCGCCAAAACCAAAGTATAGAATGCCATATTGTTTATTGTTTTGGCAGATAGTTGTAATACAAAATAAGAATAGGCAGTAATACCTACAACAGCAACCGTAATACAAAGTCCGTAGATAATAGTTGATGACCAGAGTTTAGTCGTCATAATCGGTTCGTTTGCTTTTCTTGGTGGGCGTTTCATTATATCCACTTCACCTTTTCCCATACCAAGAGCTAATGAAGGAAATATATCTGTTACCAGATTTAGAAATAAGATTTGTAGTGGCAGTAAAGGTGCCGGCAAATTAAGTAATGCTGCTAAACCCACAGAAACCACTTCCGCCAAATTACAAGATAGCAGATACACCACAAACTGTCTTATATGATCAAAAACAGCACGCCCTTGACTTATGGCGAGTTCCATGGATGTAAACTTGTCATTTTTAAGAATAATATCGGCAGCCTCGCGCGCAGCTTGCGTTCCTCTAATACCCATAGCAATACCAATATCCGCTTTTCGTAATGCGGGTATATCATTTATACCATCACCAAACATACCCACCACATTTTCATTCTCTTGATAAAGTGTTACCAGTTTTAATTTCTGTTCTGGTGTCACTCTTGCAAAAACCGAAGCATTGAATAGTTTTCCCTTTATTGTTTGATTTAGTTGTTCTTCAAAATGTAAATCTTGACCATGTATAACACTATCTGAAGCTGCATCTTTTGGTAAAACCCCTATTTCTTCAGCAATTTTTCTTGCAGTTCCAGGATGATCACCTGTCATCATAACGACTTTAATACCCGCTTCTTTATAAATTTTTATTGTTGATTTCACATCTTCCCTGGCAGGATCTAAAAATCCAATAACTCCTATAAAAGTTATATGTGATAATAAGTCTTCTTTCTTTATTTGGTTATCATGATTTTTATAGGCAAAAGCTAATACTCTTAGACCCTGAGATGCCATATCATTTACACGATTAAACCATTCTTTTTTATTCTCAAATTTTTGAGCTTTGTTACCTTTTAAGATGGTATCGCAATAATCAATAATGCTCTCAAATGCTCCCTTTACATAAACAGTATAACCGCTATTGTTTTCATTAAATGTCGCCATTAACTTACTAGATGTATTAAAAGGAATTTCTATTTTTTCAGGATTATTTTCTTTAATTTTTTTTAAATTAAATTGTAATTTTTTAGCAAATTGAATAAGTGCGAGTTCAATGCTATCACCTCTCATTTCTTCAGCATTTATAACAACATTATTACACAAAATACTAGTCATTATTATAGCATTAAAAGCTTGTGATTGCTTTATATCACTGAAGTATTCGCTGTGTTTATTTTGAATTTCGCTTAAAATTTCATCCTCAAAAACCAGTGAATGCACTTGCATCTTATCTTCGGTAAGTGTTCCTGTTTTATCAGTACATATAATGTTTGTTGCTCCCAATGTTTCAACTGATTCCATTTGTTTAATGATGACTTGACGCTTAGAGAGTTTTAGCATTCCTCTAGCCAAAGCAATTGTTGCTACTACGGGAAGTCCTTCCGGTATTGCTGCAACAGCAAGTGCTATTGCTGTTTCTAAAATCAATAGCATATCACGGCCTCTTAAATATCCCGTAAAAATTATGAGGATCGTAAAAATTAAGGTGAGCCAAATAAGCCCTTTACTTAATTTATTTAACTTTTTTTCCAATGGTGTTCGTTGCTCTTCAACATCGCTTCCCATTTTCTGAATTTTACCAAGTTGCGTTTGTGACCCTGTGTATATCACGATTGCTTTTGCAGAACCTTGCTCTACCGTAGTACCCTTAAACACCATATTCTTCCTATCGGATAATATGGTGTTTTTACAAAGTGTATTTACTTCCTTATGTATAGCGATACTTTCTCCGGTTAGGCTAGCTTCTTTAACGGTTAAGTTATCTATAGTAATTAATCGTGCATCTGCCGAAACCACATCACCAGCTTCGATTAAAATGATATCTCCAGGAACTACTAACGATGATCTTATTGTTTTAATCTTTCCCTCACGTAAAACCACACATTCTGTAAAACCCATTTGGCGAAGTGCTTCAAGAGAACGAATACCCTGCAATTCCATTACAAAACCAATAGTTATTGTTATTACAACAACCGTAATTATGGCTATAGTCTCTGGTAAATCGTTATTAAAAAAAAATGTAAGAAGTGCCGCTATGGCAAGAATAAAAATAATTGGGCTATTAAATTGGTCTATAAGTATTTTCCATTTTTTCTTAGATTCATTAGAAATGGTCTCATTTCTTCCGTACTTTTTGATGCGTTGCTTAACCTCACTTTCCGTTAAACCGTAATCAATATTACTATTCAACTTTTCTACAATAGTTTTTATGGAAACAGCGAAGGAGTCTAACATAATAGTAGGTATATTAATTATTACCAATACTAGGTGGAAGGTAATTGATTTAAAAACCCTCTTACCAAATCTTTCAATTTAAGTTTTTGGTAAGAGGGTAATTTGAAGAATTTTAAAATAAAAAATACGGATTAAGCAATCTCTACTTTTCTTGGCTTATGATTCTTAGCTTCCTCTTTTTTAAGAAGGTTGAAACTAAGAACGCCATCTTTATATTTCGCCTTAACATCTTCTTCTATTACTGAATCAGGAAGTTGTAATCTTTTCTCGAAAGAGTTGTAACTAAATTCTTGTCGAGTATAGTTATCTTCTTTTTCCTCATTAGAAGTTGAGTGCTCTGCAGAAATATTCAAGCAGCCATCATTAATCGTTACTTCGAAATCTTTTTTTTCAAAACCAGGAGCTGCCAATTCAACCTCAAAGGCATCTTTCGTTTCCTTAATGTTTAAAGCAGGTTCATCAATTTTCTTGTTCCAAAGTTGGTTGCCAGAGAAATCATCGTTACCAAAAAAATCTGATGAGATTAGATTTCCCCAAGGTTTTCTTTTAAATTTTACTAGTGACATAATTATATGATTTTAAGTTAAACATTTGTTTATTAAAACTAAATTACGGCTGTAAAATTTTTTGAGAAATGACCTAGGTCAGACAACTAATTTTTTTATTTTTTACACATATCATTTCAAAAATAATTGAGCGTCCAGTAACTGTAAAAAAAGAAAAAACAACTTTCTAATCTTAGATGCGTAAAACACCAATGATAGCTCTAGCAATAGAAACTTATCCATTTTTCATAATGACAAAGGGCTAGCAACCAATAGTACAAATTTGTAACTTATTTAAAATGGTAGTTTTGGAAAATAGTCTATATAAATCACAGTGTGTATTTAATATAAAAGGAGTCACTTTTAGTGATTTAAACAATTCATTTTTTATTGGGTAATTAGACAATATTTAAACGACCTATCAACTAATTGGTTTTCTAAAAAAGTTCAGTTATGATTTACCAAAATAGCAACATCTCGGTTAAATGATAAAGATTTATGGCCATAAAATATAGATTTAGAAAACATTCTTTACCCGCACTATAAATTATTTAAAATCAGTTTTTAAATTCTTGCTATTTTCAGGCAAGAGAATACTTCTCCAAAATTTCTAAATAAATAAATTATAAACATCAACTTATATCATTCATTAATTTCTGATTATGTTTGAATAATTCAAAATCCATTTTAATTATACCCTACAAAAAATGAAACTAAAGACCATTTTTTTAATTTTAATTCTTCTCCCTGTTTACCTATTAGGACAAAATATTAAGAAAGAAAAGCTACAGTCATTGGCTGAAAAATATTCAAAAAGTTCGTTTCATCAGTTAATTGAAATTTTGAGTATTCCAAATGATGCAAACTTCCCTAGTGATATCGAAAAAAATATTAAATGGTGTGAGAATGCTTTCAATAAAAGAAAGTTCACCACCACGAGGATTGAAACCGAAGGGGCACCATTGTTACTCGCTGAAAGAAAACATAAAAATTCTAAAAAAACAGTCCTAATTTATTTACAATTGGACGGTCAACCAGTAGATAGTACAAAATGGTCACAAAAGAACCCATATCAGCCAGTAATCAAAAAATTAAATCCTGAAGGGGAATGGAAAGAAGTTGCTGATTATGATATAAACTTATATAACGAAGATTGGAGAGTTTTCGCTAGATCTGCATCTGACGCAAAAGGACCCGTGGCAATGTTCCTAGCCTCTTTAGATGCAATTGAAGAATTAAATTTTAGCCCTAATTATAATATTAAGGTTATCATGGACTTTGAAGAAGAAATGGGTTCTCCAAACCTTCCAAAAGCAGTTGTTGATAATACTGAACTTTTGAAATCGGACATGCTAATAATTTTTGATGGTCCTTTGCATGACACCAATAAACCTACACTTGAATTTGGTGCTCGTGGTATTGCAACGGTAACCTTAACAACATATGGCCCAATAGTACCGCAACATAGTGGTCATTATGGCAATTATGCACCTAATCCTGCTCTAGGGTTAGCACAATTACTGGCCTCTATGAAAGACCCTTATGGAAGAGTAGTAATACCAGGATATTACGATGGAATATCAATTGATGAAGAAACTCTTAAAATATTAAGGGCTGTACCCGATGATGAGGATTTTATAAGAAACAAATTACAATTGGGAAGTATTGATTCAGTAGGTAACAGCTATCAAGAAGCCATACAATATCCATCGTTGAATATAAGAGGAATGCAGTCAGGTTGGATAAATGAAGAAGCAAGAACGATTATACCTGCCTGGGCAAGAGCTGAAATAGATATTCGATTAGTTTTAGAATCTGACCCTGAAATATTATTGAAATTACTAAAGAACCATATTGAAAAACAAGGGTACTTTATAACTTCGGAGACACCCACGAAGGAAGAACGAATGAACAACGCAAAAGTAGTATCGTTAACCTATGACTATGCCTATCAATCGTTTCGTACCAATTTCAATACAGATGTTGGTATCTGGCTTAAAAGAGCTCTTAAAAAGGCGTATAATGAAGAAATAATTATGGTGAGAATGGGTGGCGGATCAGTTCCGATAGCTCCTTTTGTAAACACTTTGGCAATTCCTGCAGTTATAGTACCCACAGTTAATATAGACAACAACCAACATAGTCCAAACGAAAATCTAAGAATTGGAAATTATAGAGATGGTATACGCACTATGATAGCAATTCTTACTGAAAAATTAGAATAGATTCATTTATGGCTTCAATCTTTTATATATTTAATGTAAAGCCAAAACTAATATTGGAAGACCGGTTATCCTCTAAAATTGAATTGAAATTGATTACAGAATAATTATATAAAGCGGAAAAACTGATTGTTTTTGTAAGTGGCATTTCGGCTTTGAATTGACTTAAAATTCTATGATTTCCTATATTATTATATAAAGGTTGAAAGTATAGAGTTCCTGTTATATCAAGATTATATTTTTTAAAAGATTGGTTTAATGAGATATAACTACTATTTCTATGATTATAAAATTTTTGGTCGGAAGCCTCAACAGACTCAATTTCATAGATGTAAGAATTACCTAAATAGGCAAGTGTCCCATTTTTAGCAAGAATTTTAAGGCGTAATCCGACACCAATTAAGTTTCTCTCTGATATGGTTAGTTTCTTATTGCTCTGATTTTGCACAAAAGCCTCTAAACGAACTAATTCTGATAACTTCTGATTGAATCTAGCATGCATAAAATAAGAGTTCTGAAAATCTTCATCTTTAGACCTTATTAGATTAACATTACCTATTAAAAAATAAATACTTTTAAGACTCTTTGATTTAAATTGAGTTGTAAGATTAGATCCTATTTGAAGAATATATTCACCATTATTATCCGTATAATTAAAAAGTAAATCGCTATTTAGAACAAACCTGAGAGAATCTGTATGCATGCGTTTAGATTCAATATTCACCAATTGAGCCTGCAAAGAATAGCCAAGCAATACTATTGCAACACATACAATAGATTGTATAATATTCAAGGTAAATTTCATAAACTTTGTTCTATTTTAAATTTTAGAAGGTTAGTCAAAGAAAGCTAAAAGCTTATGGCAAAACTATTACTAAATTTATTCTCTTAAAAGTTTTAGTAAAAGTTACCTGTTATGGTAGATAGGTTTATTTTCTTTAGAATCTTGATAACCATTACCTACCCTAATTAACCACATTGCTAATCAGTTCTTACCATAATGGCTATCTAATGTTAATTGCCAATCAATAAGTCTTAAAAGTATTTATTTTTTTATAGTTGTTTTTAATTAAAGCCACCCAATAATAAATTTCATTTAAAAACCACGTTTTTTCACTGCTATACATACCCAAAATAATAGCCTTTACATTTCTGTAAAGGCTATAAAAACCTAACCTTTAATAAGTATCAATAGCTATGCTTATTCTATTACTGGTATATCAACTGTTATAAGCTCATTCTTATACCATAGCAATTCTTTCTGAATAGAATTATTTTCAGAAACAAAAGACGACTGAAATAAGTCTTGATAATAAGCAATCCCATTGAACAAGTTACTTTTAAAGGCTTCCCATTTCTTAATTTGCTTCGCTGTAACTAGCTCTGAATTGGTTACAATTTCATCTTTTAAGTAATCCACATACATTTTCAATTCTTTGACAAACATATTGGGTCTATTATTAGATGAAAGAACAGATTCATTTCCATAAATATGTTGCATCATTTTAGTAAGCGAAACTTCTTTATCAAAATAAGCAATATTTGGTCCAGGGCAGATAACAACACCTTGCTCTTGACCTTTTATTTTTATATCATTTTCCATGTAAGAAGAATTAGCCAAACCAACACAAAGACAAGACTTTTGGTTTATTTTAGCTTTTGCATTTTCATACATATTCCCCGATAATTCAAGTTTTTTCGCTTCTAATTCTTGTAATTTTACATCTTGATATTTTTTAGAAGCTGTGCAAATACCTTCTGGACCAAATTCTTTACTTAACGCCAAATATTTTTTTGGACAAGAACTTCCGGCTTTGTTACTATCTATACGTTTTTGCTTGTGTATTTCATTAGTAGTACCCTTTATTGTGTTAAAAGGAACTCCTAATGGCGAAATACCACTTAAATACAAATCTTTCTCTTGAGCCTTTATTAATAAAGCCCTAGTTTGTATATCAACAGAGGTAGCTTCAGGTACTAATAAAAATGGGGTTCCCCAACCTACAGAATCAACATTATAATTAGAAAGCAAAAATTCATGTTCATCAGCAATTCCTACGCCGCCTTGTACCGTAATCTTTAAATCTAATGGATGCTCGGGTACTACCATTTTTTTTAGACGTAATGCTTTTGCATAAACATCGAATGTACCTTGTATTAATTCTTCTTTTTTAGTTTTAAACTCTTCTAAAATTGGGCCTAATAAAAAGCCCTCTGTAGCGAAGGCATGTCCACCACAATTTAGACCAGACTCAATTCTGTACTCTGAAACCCAAAGACCTTTCTTTGCTAGAAATTTACCCTGAATGGTTGCTGAACGATAATCACTAACTTTCAGAATAATCTTCTTTTTTAACTGGTTATTCTTATCTGGAAAAAAGTCCTTGAAATTTTCAAAATAACTGTATAACCTTGGGTTCATACCTGCTGAAAGCACAACAGAAGAACTTAAATTACTATTAGCGAAACCACGAAGCGATGCATGTGCATCATTAAATTCTACAGGTAACTGTTCATTTTTAACGTAGTTGTCTTTATCAATTTTTGTCATGATATTCACATCAATGTCTCCTGCAGTTAAATGTGTCTCCAAATAACTTTCAATGCTACCTTTAAGTTCAGAACCCTCATTCAATAAATTGGAAAGTCCTTCCTTAATGCTAGACTTATTAGGTAAAGACGCCATAAAGCTTTCTAATGCTATTTTGCTTTCAGATAACTCTTTTTTAAATTTTGAAAATTTTTCCTTAACAATAGTATCCACTAAATTTAAATAGGAAGTTATCCGTTCGGCACGATAATCATTCGCTTTTTTTGATATTTCTTGATATGGTAAATTAAATTTTTTACTATAAAATGCATTCATTTTCTCTATTAACTCATCGTCTATAATGGAGATAACAGAGGAAATACCATATTGAGCTACACGAATTGGGCTATCAATAGTATATGCTAAACCCATTACTGGAATGTGAAAGGTGTGTGTTGATTTAGGTAAAACCATCATATAATTTTTTAAAAATTAAATAAGTAACAAATGTGACATTTCAAATTCTGCTAAAAGCTGACTTTCATCATAGATTTTAATTTTTATTGAATTAAATTTAGTAGCATCTTGTTAAAATAATATTCATTAACAACTTTACTTTTCAGAATTAAACCTGCAGAAAATTATACTAGGAAATATTTTATTTTATAAAATTAGTAACTAGATTTTGAGATAATGGAGAACATCCAATTCTACCCCAAATTAAAAAGGTCAAGTAATGCTCTTATTGAGGCTTTAGTTAATGAATTAAGTTTCTCTTATATTATAAATATGTGGTTTGTAATAGTCGTAGGTATACTAAATTCAATTAGAAATTGAATTGAAACTTTAGGTATATTTAATTAATCCGCCGAATATTTTGATTCGGCTATTTAAAAATAAATAACAAAAGATTAAGTCTAGTTTTGAATCAAAAAGATGAGTACGCTTTTGGCCAGCACCACTCATAACCAAACCATGACAGGTAATTTAAAAAAATGTGCACTGTTAAAACATATCAAAAAGTAAATTCCGTAAAGGAAAATGTAAGTTTTGGAATATCCAAGATGGAAGATATTTATACCAAAAGAAACGGAAAAGTTGACGAACCACATAGGCACGACTTCTACACAGTTTTAATAATAAATACGGCTAAGGGACTTCATAAAATAGATTTCAATTCATACAATTTAGCAAAGAAACAAATTTTCTTTGTTGCTCCAGGCCAAGTACACCAAGTCATCGAAACTGAAAAATCTATAGGTTTCGTTATGACTTTTTCTAATCAGTTTTTAGTGGAAAACTCTATTCCATTATCATTTATAGCGAGTTTAAACCTTTTTGAAAATTATGGTCAAACGCCACCATTATTGCCAAGTCCAGAACAATTTAGAACTATAGAAAACTATACCAATCAAATCTTTACATTATATACAGGTAATGCCAAAATGAAGCATTTATCTATTGGTGCTTTTTTAAAACTCCTGCTAATAGAATGCAATAACATTTGCGCTATCAATCCTATTGAATCGGATGTTGACACCACTGGAGATAATCTGATACGGAATTTCAAAAGTTTGGTAGATGACAATTACAAAAAAGAACACTCTACAACCTATTACGCCAAGCAACTTCATATTACGCCTGATCATTTAAACCGAACAGTAAAAACCAAAATAGGGAAAACAGCTAAAGAATATATACAATCAAGAATCTTAACAGAAGCTAAAAGATTACTCTATTTCACGAATTTATCCAATAAAGAAATTGGCTACGATTTAGGGTATAACGAACCTGCAAATTTTAGTGCGTTTTTTAAGAAGAACACGCTGTTATCTCCTTCCAACTTCAAAAAGAGAGAAAATGAATTCTAATAACGGATTTTCATAAGTTTACTCCCATTTTTCATATTCCACAGCCTTCTAAACTGTGCCATCTTTGCATTGTAATTAATACATAATTATATATCAAATTAAAACTAAATACAATGAACACAGTAATTCACAAAGAAGAAACAAGAGGAAAAGCAAATCATGGTTGGTTAAACTCAAGCCACACTTTCAGTTTTGCAAATTATCACAATCCAGAAAGAATGAACTTTGGTGTACTACGTGTCTTAAATGACGATCGCGTACAAGCAGGAATGGGTTTTGGAACACATCCTCACGATAATATGGAAATTATTTCAATCCCTTTAGAAGGTGATTTAGAGCATAAAGATAGTCTGGGGAATGTTACCATAATTAAAGAAGGTGATGTACAAATAATGAGTGCAGGAACAGGAGTTACACATTCAGAATACAATAAAAACAAAGACAAAGAAGTTAAATTTCTTCAAATTTGGATATTCCCTAAAGAGAAAAATCTAGCACCGCGTTATGATCAAATTTCTACTAGAGATATTGAAAAAGACAATCAATTTTATCAAGTGCTTTCTCCTAATAAAGACGATCAAGGTGTTTGGTTAAATCAAGATGCTTGGTTTCATATCGGGAAATTTGCAAAAGAAAAATCAGACACCTATACAATCAAAAAAGAAGGTAATGGCGTTTATGTTTTTATTCTTGAAGGCGAGGTAGAAATTAACGACGCAAAATTGTCTAATAGAGATGGTATGGGCATTTGGGATACCGAATCGATAATAGTAAAAGCAACCGAAAATGCACGTGTACTTTTAATGGAAGTACCAATGAACTGATAAGTAAATTTCAATTAAAAAAAATGGAAATACAATTAATAGAAAACCAAACAAAAGGAACTGCAATAGCAACTGAAAATAGCCAAACAGCGGGTAAAATGACCTATTCTATAACTGCTTCTAATTTCATTATAATCGACCATACTGAGGTAGAACCTAACTTTAAAGGTAAAGGTGTTGGTAAAAAACTACTATATAAAATTGTAGACATGGCGAGGGCAAAGCATATAAAAATTCTTCCTTTATGCCCTTTTGCCCATGCCATGTTTAAAAAAATGGATGATATTAAAGATGTTTTAAAAAGCAATTAATTATAGATGCCATTAAAGAATACAAAAAAGACAATTTCATTGTAAAATGAGAATCAAAAAAGTATTTTCATACAAAGGGATTGTATGAATACATTAGCTAAAATGAACAATACTAAGAAATAGCCCTAGATAAAGAATTGAATAAATAAAAGGCTTTAAATAATATTTAAGAAATACTAATACACTCAAACTGAACATGTTTTAAAATTTCATGGGCATAATTTAGAACCTAGAGGACTAGAAACTGTATATACTCTCACCTCATTATTAAAATCATAATCGGTCGCCATTACCAAATTTCATAGATTCACTTCATTCTTAGAGGTTAAACTTCCATATTCTTTGGTATATACCCGTACCATCATTAAAAACAAGCTTATAAGTAATGGACCAAAAATCAAACCTATAAAGCCAAATATGGGTACTCCTATGATTACCCCAATCAACGTAATTAAAGGGTGTACGTCATCTAACTTGTTTAAAACATATACGCGAATTACATTATCAGTAGTACCTACAATGATAATACCATACAATAAGATACCCCAAGCCTGAAAAGTATTGTCATTTGATAATGCTATTAAAAAAACAGGTATGATACCTATAATAGCTCCTATCACTGGCACCATAGATCCTACAGTTACTATTACTGCCCAAAAAAAAGGTTGCTCAATACCAAAGATTAAAAACCCAATTAAAGCAACTACACCTTGAGCGATCGCCACGACAGGAATACCAATGGCATTAGAACGTACTTTCTCCCTTATTTCTTTGGATATCAAACCACTGTACTTTTTTTTAAAGGGAGTATAGGTACCCAAAGTAGCATTTAACTCCTCATTTTTAGTCAACATAAAATATAGTATAAAATACATCATTGCAATAGCAATGACCATATTGACCGAACCACCTAACACACCCTGCAAACCTTCAGACAATGTAGATGATATTTTAGAAGTCTCTATGCTAGAGGTCAATTCAACTCCAAAATGATTTTCCCAAACCCCTATTTTTTGTTTGATCAGGTCAATATAATGTTCAAAATTATTAAGACCCTTACCCACCTTTTTACCTAGCATTAAGCCTACTCCCGCAAAAGGAAGCAAAATGCAAAAAAAAGATACAACTAAAAGAAATAATGCCGCTAAACTCGGACGCCACTTTCTAAGGGTTAATTTCTTCATCGGACCTAATAACAAAATATATAAAGTCAAAGCTCCTAAAAAACCTGAGAGATAAGGAACCAATGACTTAAACAATACGCCACCCATTAGTACAATGAATAATATCATGAATAATTGACGAATAATATCAGCAGGAATAGTTTTCATATTACAATATCTTTAAACAAATATTAACAGCAAGTTACTGACCATTTATAATAGAAAATTAAGTTCGGTAAAACCTATGGATTCCGAAGCGTATTGGCAGTTATAATTTTAAGCTATTTTAGAGCTAATGTATAGACTTTCTGCTTACCCAAGCTAAATATATTACCTAATTAATACTACACTAGCACCTACATATTGCGTCCATTCTATTTATCAAACAACAACCTTAACATCAAGATGAATTAGTAGTGTAATCAGCTATAAAAAAGAAATCATCTATACAATACTACTCTATCACCTACCATTGGTAAACATATCACCAATTGAAATAAAATACTTAATATTTCTATCCAAAACAACCTTAATTAAACCTTGTTAACTATTATTAATGTTAGTCTCACTTCAATATAAAAAAAAATAAATACTAAATGCAATAAATATTTTTAATAAGTTTTTTCCTACATTTTTATACTTTTATTAAAATTATATAGTTAAGTAATAATTAGATATCGATTTTTTATAATTTCTATTTGAGAAAAACAATATAAGGCGTTTAACATAGCGCATATGTAAACAAAAAAATTATGACCCCAAAACTTAATTCAATTCTACTAATTGATGATGACCCAGCTACTAATTTCGTACATCGATTCGCAATTAAAAAAACAAAATTAACTGAAAACGTTACTGTTGTAGCAAATGGTAAAGAAGCATTGGAATATCTCCAATCAAACGATAGTATACCCAAACCCAATATCATTTTTTTGGATATAAACATGCCCATCATGAACGGTTGGCAGTTTTTAGAAGAATATGAAAGATTGAACGCCAATACACAAGGTGACATTGTTTTAATAATGTTAACAACTTCATTAAACCCAGACGATTTACATAAGGCCAATACCTTCTCAACAATTAATGGGTACAGAAATAAGCCATTAACTACTAAAATGATTGAAGAAATTGTTGAAGAATACTTTGTTCCAACTCAATAAAATTATTGTTTTTAAATGCAATATGAGAAAGCCATTTTTGTTACTGGTGTTGATAAAATAAAACGATTTCCCTATAGCAATTGAACAATCATCACATAAAATTATCAATTTTTTCTTGAGCTCGCTGTTTTAACTAATCATAGTTACTTTTTAATCTTCACTAAAAGGAAGCGAAGGCCAAAATTTATTTTTTAAAAAAGTTATATGTCCATAGATATAAAGGCTACTAAGTCTAGAAATATTAAATATATGAGCTTATCCGTATTGGCGATGAGTATAATTGTTATTGGTTTATGGCTGTTTAATATTCGAGCGATTCTCTATATTATCCCTGGTGTGACACCCATGGAATTTATTACTGCACTTACTTTCTTTCTGTTAAGTGTGGGGGTATTGGTCTCACAAAGAAAATCCACTATTTTTTTAATCATAAATAGAGCCACTATTACTTGTGTTTTGATCATTGCCTTACTAACAATTGGTCAATATTTTTTTGGTGATAACTTTGGCTTGAACACCTCATTTGTAAATGATACCTATGCTTTAAGATTTCCGGGAAGAATGTCTCTTGCGACAGCAATTTGTTTCTTTTTAGTAGGAATTTCAACTTGGATAATGGATTCAAAATCCGAAAAAACAAAAAGATTTATCAATTTCATTTATTTAGCAGTTATATTACTAAATTTTGTTGACATAATTGACTTTATATTAAATATTCCAGGAAATGATGCCGGCTTTCTAATACCCATACCAATTCACACTTCTTTAGTTTTATTCTTGTATGCTGGTTATTTATTCCACAAAAATGCCACAGTAGGTTTGAACAGATTGGTTTTGGGCAATTATGCCGGAAGCAGGGTAGTAAGAACGGTGGTTCCTTATAATTTTGCCCTTATTATGGTAATGGGGTTTATATATTTATACCTGATTAATAATAATATAACTGATGCAAATACAGGTTTTATTATCTATACCATCTTTGGGGTTTTTGCTGCCTGTGGTTACCCTTTTGTGATAGCTATTCAATTGAACCAGTCACAATTTGACAAAAACATGTTTGAAAAAGCATTTCGTGCTTCAATGCAAGAAACGAATCAGTATAAAGATGCTTTGAATAGTAGTTCTCTTGTTGATATCACAGATGCGAATGGCATTATAATCTCTGTTAATGATAAATTTTGTGAAACATCAAATTATGACAGAAATGAACTTATCGGAAAAACCCATAAAATCATTAATTCCGACCACCATTCAAAAGAGTTCTTTACGGAATTATGGACAACAATTAATAGTGGCGAAATTTGGAGCGGAGGAATTAGAAATAAAACCAAGGACGGTATATTTTTTTGGGTGCATACGGCAATCATTCCATTTAAAAATGAACATGGGGAAATTTACCAGTTCTTAACCCTTAGACAAGACATTACCAAACATACAGCGTTAGCTGTTCAATATGAAAATCTTAAAGTAAAGAACAAAGAAATTGAACAATTTACTTATATAGCCTCTCATGATTTGCAAGAACCCTTGAGAACGGTAAGAAGCATGATCGACATTTTACAAGAACAATACTCGCCTGAATTAGATGAAGATGCCCGAATGTCCCTAAATTTCATGACAGAGGCAACAGATAGAATGAGCTCATTAATAAAGGGGCTTTTGGACTACTCTAGAATTGGTCGTAAAAAAGAACTGGTTACTATTGATAGTAATAAAATAATGCGTGAAATAACCAATGACCTAGCGACTGTAATAAAAAGTAAAAACACCATAATTACAACAGATAAACTGCCGATTTTAAAAGCTTATAGCATAGAGATTCGCCTGCTGTTCCAGAATTTGATTAGCAATGCCATAAAATTTCAAAAAGAAGGGGTCACACCAAGAATTCACATATCGGCAAAAGAAGATAATAACTATTTCAAATTCTCAGTAAAAGACAATGGTATCGGCATTTCAGAAGATGATAGTCGTAATATTTTTGCCATTTTCAACCAACTTAATAAGCGAGATGCTTATGAAGGAACTGGTATTGGTCTCGCTCATTGTGAAAAGATAGTTCAATTGCATGGAGGCGAGATTTGGGTAGATTCTAAAGACAATGATGGAAGCACATTTTACTTTACGATATTGAGAAATTTTATTTAACAAACCGGGTATATCTTTTTATCTAATAAATAATGAAGATGAATTCTCAATATTAATATTACATATTTGTGATCTACCGGTCGATATCTACACAAACAAATACTAACCTTTTGTTCAGAACATTGAATTTCAATAGATTGAATACTGATAGAATATCATCATAAGTTTATTTTGACAGACAGCTACAACCATCATTTCTTATTGCTAGTTTTGCATTTTTAAACTTGATAGCATGATTTCAGTAGATAATTTAGCGGTAGAATTTAGTGGCACTACCCTATTTAGTGATGTTTCTTTTGTAATTAACCCAACTGATAAAATTGCCCTTATGGGTAAGAACGGAGCTGGTAAATCTACAATGATGAAAATTATTGCTGGTGAACAAAAAGGCACACGTGGTAATGTACGAGTACCAAAAGATGCGGTTATCGCATATCTACCACAGCATTTACTGACTGAAGATAATTGCACTGTTTTTGAGGAAGCCGCAAAAGCTTTTAAACATGTCTTTACCATGCGTGACGAAATGGCACGGCTTAACAAAGAATTAGAAACCAGAACTGATTATGAGAGTGATGCTTATATGGTAATCATTGGGCAAGTATCAGATTTAGGTGAAAAATATTATTCCTTAGAAGATGTCAATTATGATTCTGAGGTAGAAAAGGCCTTGAAGGGATTGGGTTTTAAACAAGAAGATTTTACAAGGCAAACCAATGAGTTTAGTGGTGGTTGGAGAATGCGTATAGAACTGGCTAAGATTCTATTGCAAAAACCAGATCTTATTTTGTTAGATGAGCCTACAAATCATATCGATATTGAATCGGTTATTTGGTTAGAAGATTTTTTGCTCAACAAGGCAAATGCAGTTATGGTAATTTCTCACGATAGAGCGTTTATAGACAATATTACCAATCGTACTATAGAAGTAACTATGGGTCGTATATATGATTATAAGGCCAACTATTCACATTATCTACAGTTACGTGAAGACCGTAGGTCACATCAGATAAAGGCCTACCAAGAACAGCAAAAATTCATAGCTGATAATATGACCTTTATAGAACGGTTTAAAGGCACCTATTCAAAGACCAATCAGGTGACTTCGCGTGAGCGTATGTTAGAAAAATTGGAGATTATTGAAATAGATGAGATAGACACTTCTTCCTTAAAATTACGTTTTCCGCCTGCGCCACGTTCTGGAGATTACCCAGTAACGGTTAAAGATGTCTCCAAATCATATGAAAACCATATCGTTTTTAAAGATGCCAACATGTCTATCGCAAGAGGAGAAAAAGTTTCTTTTGTCGGAAGGAATGGAGAAGGTAAATCGACAATGATTAAGGCTATCTTGGGTGAAATTTCCGTCGATGGTACTTGCCAATTGGGTCATAATGTAAAAGTGGGCTATTTTGCGCAGAACCAAGCTTCTTTATTAGACCAAGAACTCACTATTTTTCAAACGGTAGATGAGGTGGCTTTTGGTGATATCCGTAACCAGATTAAGAACATTTTAGGCAGGTTCATGTTTAGCGGTGATGATATCGATAAAAAAGTAAGCATGCTTTCTGGTGGAGAAAAAACGAGATTAGCTATGGTTAAATTATTGTTGGACCCTGTGAACCTTTTGATATTAGATGAACCGACGAATCATTTAGATTTAAAATCTAAAGATGTACTAAAAGAAGCATTATCAACCTATGATGGTACGTTAATTTTAGTATCACACGATCGTGATTTCTTACAAGGCTTATCTCAAAAAGTATTTGAATTTAAAGACCAAAGAGTTTTAGAACATTTTGAAACTATTGATGCCTTCTTAGAACGCAATAGAATTAAAAGCATTGCCGAGATAAATCTGATGAAATAAAAACAAAATAGCTAATTTAAAACTTTATAAACTGGTTTGTGAATCCAACAAATCATTTGAACTTATTTCTTTTGGGCTTACAGGTGTTTCAAATTAATTAATTTGGAATAGTACCCCTCCAAAACATAATTATTTATAGTTTCTAAAATCTACATAGTTAATTAGCTACAATTAAGACCAACCTATTAACTACTATCTAATTTCAAAATTTAATACGTTTCTGTACTAGGATTGAAATTTTACTTGACAATCCATAAAGGCACTTCCAAATCCTGATTAAAAAGTTCCTCGGTAACGCTTCCAACAAGTAATGAAGAGAAGGTATTTCTACCTTTATCTCCAACAATAATGAGATCAACCTTGGATGTTTCGGCTTTGATACGCAGTTTTTCTGCAACGCTGCTATCTCTTCCCGGAATAATTTCTGTTGTTAGATCTCCATTGTATCCGATTTTTTTGATAAATTTCTCATATTTCCCCTTTAAATGATTTTCTATCTTCAAATCGAGATGTTCTTTGGGAATATAAGGAGAGAATTGTACAGGCACATTATATACATGCACTGCTCTTACTTTAGCCGCTGTTGTTTTCTGTAAATTCTCTGCTACTTTAAAAACCTTTTTAGAGGCACTTGAAAAATCTGTTCCCGCCCATATACTAGTAATAGCCGGTTTTGCATTTTTAGGGATAGACAGAATATTGCACTTTAGCAGACGTAATAATTTTCCGCTAATAACCCCGGTACCTTTTGTCTTATTTTTATTTCCAATTAAAGCTAGCTGAATCTCATATTTGTCTACGATATAATTGATAAGCGATTCAGAGTACGGATCTTCTGAGATAAGTACTTCCCACTGTGCTGAAGATGTAAACTTTTCCTCTACTTTTTCATTTAACTCATCTCCAATTATTTCGTCTAGGTTAAGATCCTTTAGCTGTTCTTCAAATAACTCTGAAATCTCATATTTTTTAATATTATGAACAAAGTATACTTTTTTAACCTTTAGGGTTTCGGCTATAAATGATGCATACTCAATTAAGGTTATATCAATATCTGAAAGGTCTAAGGCAACCAACATGTTTTTTATTTCAGTCATTATTATGATTATTTAATGGTGTCTTGTTTATTAATACTACGTTTTTTGACGATGGCAGAAACTATCTCCTCGTAATTTTCAAGTTCTTTTTGCGTTTCCCGTTTTTTTAGTTTCTTCAGGTCCTCTCGTAAACCTTTGTATAGTGAAAAACACATAATTATTAAAATAATGGCAAAGGGCAACCCTGTTACAATTGTAGCGGTTTGAAGGGCCTGTAAGCCTCCTCCTATTAAAAGTACCGCAGCAATACCCCCTTCTGCAATGGCCCAAAAGATTCTTTGTCCTACAGGCGCATCTAATTTACCACCAGAGGTTAAATTATCTACTACCAAAGATCCAGAATCTGATGAGGTTACAAAGAATCCTGCAATTAAAATTATGGCAATAATGTTAAGAACAAATGCGAAAGGATAATCTTCAATAAATACGAACAGGGCGGTGGCAACATTATCATTCACTGCATTTACAATTGTATCATCTCCCAAAAGAGCCTGTTGTATGGCTGTACTTCCAAAAGCTGAGATCCAAAAAAAAGTTACAATAGAAGGTACAATTAGAACTCCCAAAATAAACTCACGTACCGTACGCCCTTTGGAAATACGAGCAATAAACATTCCTACAAACGGAGACCAGGCAATCCACCATCCCCAGTAAAAAATGGTCCAAGAATTTTGCCAATTAGAATCGGTATAACTTTCTGTCCAGCTTGCAACTTCAAGAAAACTAGATAAATAATTCCCTGTATTTTGTACGAAGGATTTAAAAATAAAGATGGTTGGTCCTAATATCAACACCACCAAAAGAAATAGCACCGCTATCCTCATATTCCATTCACTTAAGACCCTTACCCCTTTATCTACGCCCAAAACAACTGAAATGGTAGCAATTAAGGTTATTCCAGCAATTAGAATTATTTGAGTCTGCACCCCACTATCTATTCCAAAAAGATGATTTAAGCCCGCCGAAATTTGTTGAACACCCATTCCTAAAGAAGTGGCAAGCCCAAATAACGTGGCGAGTACCGCGAAGATATCTATGGCATCTCCAATTTTACCGTAAATTTTATCTCCTAAGAAGGGGTAAAATATTGATCTGATGGTAAGTGGAAGTCCGCGGGAATAAGTAAAATATGCTAGGGATAATCCTACCAATGCATAAACTGCCCAGGCATGAAAACCCCAGTGTAAAAAGGTGAATTTCATTGCTTCCTTAGCAGCTTCTACTGTTCCGCCTTCTGCCATTGGTGGACTCATAAAATGATAAATTGGCTCTGAAATACTCCAAAACAATAATCCGATTCCCATTCCAGCACTAAATAACATAGCAAACCATGAAATGGTTTTAAATTCAGGTTTTGCGTTTTGTCCTCCAATCCTTAACTGCCCAAATTTACTGAAGGCCAGATAAATCATAAATATTAAAAAAACATTTACACTTAAAATAAAAAACCAACCCGCCTTGTTTGCTACAAAGTTCTGAGTTGCTGTAAAATATTTTTCTGCCCCATCTTTAAAAATCAAGGTTAATGTTATGATGATGATGATTGTAATTGCCGAGGTGAAAAATACAGGGCCGTTCACTTCCAATCCAAAGATGGATTTTCTCTCATCACTTCTTATAATCTTCTTAGCCATAAAGCATATTGTATTTTGGTGTAATCTTATTTCTCTGAGAGTTTGAATCCCATATTATTATATATAAATCCTAAAAGTAGTAGCCAATATTAATGTTAAACCTTGCTTCCCATTTCGCCTCCGGATTCCCCACAGA
Organism: uncultured Maribacter sp.; assembly: GCF_963977385.1. Taxonomy (GTDB): domain Bacteria; phylum Bacteroidota; class Bacteroidia; order Flavobacteriales; family Flavobacteriaceae; genus Maribacter. The sequence goes on from NZ_CAXBOU010000006.1 coordinate 85,189, forward strand.
GAAATCATCCACAAAATTTCCACCCAACCACGAATGATTGTAGCCCGCAGCATAATCAATATAGGTATAGACACTTCCTGCCGTTACCAAAACACCCGTTACATTCATATAAGAATCATTAAAACCGGAAGCTTTTTTCTGCATATAACCAAAATCATTATAAACTTGTAAATTAGAAATAGGGCCCCATTTAACTGGGACATTTCTGGAGAAGGCCAAAGAATACATGTTAAAATCAGCTGCCACTTCATAAGGTGCGCCATAGGCTGCCATCATCACAATATCGGTAGATTCTCCATCGGCATTCTCGGGGTTATGGGAGGCTGTAATTATTTGTGCTTTCCCATTCCACTTTCCTTTGCTTATTTCGTAGTGTGCGGCAAAAGCTTTGTGGTCTCCTATTTCCTCGGTGTCAAGATTATACAAACCTCCATATTCCAAGGAAAAGCCCAATCTACTTTTACATTCATTTCCAAACTTATAAATAAATTTTCCGTTGAATTGGTTTACCTCTTTATTTCTACCCGTGATATCGTAAGAATATCTATTTGGGGAAGTTTCGGTATTATCCCCAAACCTTAGTTGTTCCGCGTTTTTAAAAAATGCCATTTGATATTCAAAATTCTCCTCTGTATGCATGTATTTCACACCCATATCATGGTCATCTTCCAATCCCACATAGTAAGATAGGTTGAAAAACCAATTGTGGGAGTTATATTGTTGAATTCCAAAAGGAACCTGCGTTAGACCAATTTGAATTTGATCCAATTCATTAAAATTGTAACCTACCCAACCCTGTTTTAAAAATCCCCCACCAAAATCTTGAGAATACAATCTATATTCGGCATTCAAAAGCATTCCTTTAAAAGCGGCTTTGGCGTTTATCCTAAACATATCGTATCCAAAATCTCCCCCACGTTTTTTCTGGCCTTCTTTCCAAGAAGATAAATTATAATTAAAACGCAATGCTCCACCAATTTTGAGTTCAGGTTTTTCTTGAGCTATTGTGGAGAATGCCAGCAACAAGGCCAAGATTGTTAGGCAAAAAGTTTTTGAAAGCAGAAAATGCCTAATTTGTTCTAACATAAAGTTATTTTGAAAAATGTAAAAGCTAGTTGGTAATAAAGTGAAAGCTACAGGTAATTACAATTCGATATTAATATATCATTTGTAACATAGATAGAGTGAATTCTTGCAAGTTAACTACTTTAAATGAACAATTAGTTTAACTGAGGGTTTATGAAAAAATACTTCTGATTTTTAATTAAATAAATCATTATTATATCGTAATATTGCAATGAATAAATATAAAAGAGAATGGGATTAGCAAAAACAGAAATGTTTACCGATAAACAAAATGAAATTTCATTATTCGCTAAAGCTTTTGGGCACCCAGCACGCGTTGCTATTTTACAACACTTGTTTAAGATAAATAGCTGTATTTGCGGTGATTTGGTTAGCGAAATTGGACTTGCTCAACCAACTATCTCTCAACACCTGAAAGAATTAAAGCATTTAGGCTTAATTAAAGGTAGTGTTGAAGGTACAAGCGTTTGTTATTGTATAAATACCGAAAACTGGGCTAAAATGAAAAGTATTATGCTTCAATTTTTAGATCAAGATATTCAAAGTAATGATTGTTGTTAAGCTTAAGCCAGCTTTCTAATAACTCATTGCCCATTTCGATTTTTAATGCTGACCCAGTTGTTCACTTGATAGAAATTATTACTAATAAATAAAATTAACTTCCATAAAATGATAATGACACAATCAACCTTAATTTTAAAAATTGAGAGCTTAGTTAAAGAATTAAACCCTCTGTCAATTTCAGAAGAACGTAAAGTAGTTTTAAAACCATTAATTGATTTCATACAATCGAAAGTCTCTAGTGATCAAGAAATAAGAATCAATTTTATTTGCACCCATAATTCAAGAAGAAGTCATATATCACAAGTTTGGGCGCAAACAATGGCATCATATTTTAATATCAAAAATTTATTTTGCTATTCTGGAGGAACAGAAGCTACCGCCCTATTTCCTATGGTTGTGGAAACTCTTAGAAATCAAGGATTTCAAATTCAAAAATTATCAGAAAACAACAATCCTGTTTATGCTATAAAATATTCAGAAAATGAGCATCCAATTATTGGGTTTTCCAAATCCTATGAAGATAGTTTTAACCCATCTTCTCAATTTGCAGCGGTAATGACCTGTTCTCAAGCCGATGGTGGTTGCCCTTTCATTGCAGGCGCAGAAAAAAGAATTCCAATTACTTTTGATGACCCAAAAGCATTTGACAATACGCCGCAGCAAGCTGAAAAGTATACTGAAAGAAGTATTCAAATTGCAACTGAATTATTCTTCGTTTTCTCTCAAATAAACTCTTAAAAATGGCGTCTAAAAAATTAAGCTTCCTCGATAAAAATTTAACTCTTTGGATTTTCGCTGCAATGGCGCTAGGTGTAGGCCTTGGGTATTTCATACCAACATTTCCTGAAATTATAAATTCATTTAATAGTGGCACCACCAATATTCCTATTGCAATTGGTTTAATATTAATGATGTATCCGCCCTTGGCCAAGGTTAATTATGCGCTTTTACCAAAAGTGTTTCGAAATACCAAAATACTTTCGATATCCCTTATTCTCAATTGGATTATTGGACCTATTCTAATGTTCATTCTGGCAATAACATTTTTACATGACTATCCTGAATACATGGTAGGCTTAATTTTAATTGGCCTGGCGCGTTGCATAGCAATGGTATTAGTTTGGAATGACCTAGCGGAAGGCAGTAGCGAATATGGTGCTGGTTTGGTTGCCCTAAACAGTATTTTTCAAGTATTTGCTTATAGTTTTTATGCTTGGATTTTCATTACGGTCCTACCTCCCTATTTTGGTTTTGAAGGTGCCATTGTAGATATATCTATTGGTACGATTGCAGAAAGTGTTGCCATTTATTTAGGAATTCCTTTCTTATTAGGAATCTTAAGTCGAGTAATATTAGTGAAATTAAAAGGCGAAGAATGGTACAACACCAAATACATACCCGCCATTTCACCCATTACATTGATTGCTCTGTTATTCACTATTATGCTTATGTTCTCTTTAAAAGGAGAATTAATAGTTGAAATACCTATGGATGTAGTAATTATTGCCATTCCACTACTGATATACTTTACACTAATGTTTATCATTGGGTTTTTCTTAACAAAAGCCACAGGTGCAGAATATGACAAAACTGCCTCGGTAGCATTTACGGCTGCTGGTAACAACTTTGAACTAGCGATTGCTGTAGCAATCGCAGTATTTGGATTAAATTCAGGTCAGGCATTTGCAGGTGTAATAGGCCCTTTAGTTGAAGTACCTGCATTAATATTGTTAGTTCGAGTATCTTTTTGGCTGAAGAAAAAATATTACGGAAAATCAACCCCCAAAACTATTTAAATATATCTTCGATTTTCAGAATTTTTTTAATGTCTAAGAATAGAGAATTACTAGAAATAGCTACGTTATTTTTCAAATTGGGAAGCATTGCTTTTGGTGGTCCTGCCGCACATATTGCAATGATGGAAGATGAAGTTGTAAAGAAAAGAAAGTGGATGACACAAGAACACTTTCTAGATTTAGTTGGGGCTACAAATATCATACCTGGCCCCAACTCAACCGAAATGACCATGCATTGTGGACACGAACGCGCAGGCTGGAAAGGTCTTTTCGTTGCTGGATTCAGTTTTATATTTCCCGCAGTTGTTATTACATCATTTTTTGCTTGGCTATACCAACAGTATGGCCAACTACCGAATGTTGAGCCCTATATTTATGGAATAAAACCAGCAGTGATAGCAATTATTGCTATGGCATCGTATCGCCTTGGAAAAAAAGCGGTAAAAACTACAGAATTAGCAATTCTAGGTATAATAACATTAGCTGCCTGTTTATTAGGATTAAATGAAATTATTGCTCTTTTCGGAGCAGGAATTTTAGGTTTAGTTCTATATTATTTTAAGAAAAACAAGGGTGGTATAAACTCCTATGTTCCATTATTGCTTCTTCAAATTGTAAACCCTTCAGTTCTTGGAAACTTTAAAATATTCCTAACTTTTCTAAAGGTTGGGGCCATTCTTTATGGTAGTGGTTATGTTTTGTTTGCCTTTCTAGATACAGAATTAGTGGCAAACGGTTGGTTAACTCAGCAAGCGCTACTCGATGCCGTTGCGATAGGACAAATTACTCCCGGACCCGTATTGTCTACCGCTACATTTATTGGTTGGCAAATGAATGGTATTACAGGAGCTATGGCAGCAACCTTAGGAATCTTTTTACCCTCGTTCCTTTTCGTGCTTTTACTTAATCCGTTAATACCAAGAATGCGCAAATCAAAAATAGTTAGTGCCTTTTTAGATGCTATAAATATCGCATCAGTGGCCTTAATAATTGCTGTCTGCATAGAAATGACATTAAACACATTAACCGATTGGCGCACTATAATTATTGGTGTAGTCAGTTTAATAGCTGTTTTCGTCTTCAAAAACTTGAACAGTGCATTTATAGTTTTAGGCGGAGCATTAATAGGATATGTTTTAATGCTACTATAGCTCATTAAAAATTAACTTAATCATTATTTATTTAAGTTTTTTCCTAATTAAAAAATCCCATCTTATTAGGGTCATTAAACTATAAATACATTTGCAAAAGTTAAAGAATTCACCCTATAACAGAATAATAACGAGTCAATTTATATAAAATGCTTAAAAAGATAATGATCACATTCTTAATTACAATAACAACACTTATTATTGTATTTCTAGCATTTACCAACTTCTACCCTAGTTTTGGGGGTAATAGTTCTAAAAAACAGCAATTAGTATACGAACAATCAAACCAATTCAGGGATGGTAAATTCCGAAATACTAATCCTGTTCCTAAAAATTTAGGTCTTTCTGAAACCGTAAGCTTGGCATATAAATTTTTCACTACAAAAGTGTCTAATGGACGACCTAAGGAAGATTTGAAAACGCAAACAATAGATTCAATAAATATAGCCAATTATAAAGGTGAAGCCAGAATGGTTTGGTTTGGTCATTCTTCTTTTTTATTACAGATAGATGGAAAGAATATTTTAATAGACCCTATGTTTGGTCAGGTAGCTGCTCCTCACCCGCTTTTAGGAGCTAATCGTTTCAATAAAGAATTCCCTATTGCAATTGATAAATTACCTCAAATTGATGCCGTTATTTATTCTCATGACCATTACGATCATTTAGATTATGAATCGGTCTTAAAAATTAAGGATAAGACCGAACACTTTTACACTCCCTTAGGTTTAGGTAACCATTTAGAAGCCTGGGGCGTACCTAATTCAAAAATTACTGAAATGGATTGGTGGCAAGAAAAACAATTTGGTAGTATAAAATTAGTTTGTACTCCTGCACAGCATTTCTCAGGTAGAAGTTTTAATAATGGTCAAAGTACGTTATGGAGTTCATGGGTAATTACATCTGAAAATGAAAATATTTACTTTAGCGGAGACAGCGGTTACGGAGTCCATTTCAAAGAGATTGGAGAAAAATATGGTCCGTTTGACCTTGCTTTGATGGAATGTGGGCAGTACAACAAAATGTGGCCCGATATTCATATGATGCCAGAAGAAACCGCTCAAGCAGGTATTGATGTTAAAGCAAATAAAATAATGCCCATACATTGGGCAGGATTTAAATTGGCCTTACACGAATGGACAGATCCTATTGTTAGAGTCAAAGCAAAAGCAGATGAACTGAACATAAAGGTTATTGCCCCACAAATTGGTCAAGAAATACAAGTAAAGGATTCCACAACCACATATACAGATTGGTGGAAAAGCTTATAATACAATGAACAGCAGAATCTAAACTACCGCTATACAAGTATAGAACAACCTTAATATGCCTTTATAAACACACTGCGAAATGCAGTTAATTCTACGTTAAAGAAATTCAAAAAACATTCTACCTCGTATTTTTTTAATTAATTTCACAAAATGAAACAATCGTTAAAGTCCGAACTATCTAAACAACTGATACTTAATGAAGCATTTAAATTGTTTTATGAAGATGGTTTTAAAACTACCAGCATAGAAAAAATAATGAAGGCAACCACACTTACCAAAGGTGCTTTCTATCATCACTATACAAACAAAAAGGAACTTGGTCTAGAAGTTATCACCCAAAAAGTTCAAAGTCGAGTTCAAAAAAGAATGGTTTACCCTCTTTATAAAGATGGTGACGCTTATACTATATTAGAATCGACTTTTTTGAACAGTCTTAAGTCTTTCTCGCTATATGATAAGAAACACGGTTGCCCAACAAACAATTTAATAAATGAAATAGGTGACAGTGAAAAAGTGTATCAAAAAGCACTAAAGAATATTATAGAAGAATGGAAAACAGCTTTAGTAGAGCTAATAGAAAGAGGCAAGATTGAAAATTCAATAAAGCAAGATGTATCGAGTTCAGCTGCTTCCATTTATTTAATAAGTGCATTTGAAGGAATTAGAGGAATTAGAAAATTATATGATGACGATACCGTCATTAATGATTATTTAAACGGTCTATCCTTATATCTAAAACAGTTAAAACAATAATTTTTTTACCTAAAAACATTCAATACAGAATGTTTTATAATATATTGAATATGATAAATAAGAGAAGAGACTTCATTAAAAAATCAACAATACTTGGTGCTGCAGGAGTTGCCATACCTAATTTAGGATTTGCATCTAAAAAAGAAACTAAGGTTTATACAAAAAGACCTAAAGTTCTTTTTTTCGATGTAAATGAAACATTATTAGATTTGACCGCCATGAAGGATAGTGTTGCTAAAGCACTAAATGGTCGAAATGATTTACTGCCACTTTGGTTTACTACCATGTTACAATACTCTTTGGTAACTACAGTAGCAAACCAGTACAATGACTTTGCAATTATAGGTGCCGCAGCTCTGCAAATGGTGGCGGCAAATAACGGTATCACCTTAACACATGAAGAAGCTAAAAGGTCTATAGTTGAACCTATTAGGTCATTACCTGCTCATCAAGAGGTTGCATCTGCTTTGCAATCATTAAAAGATGCAGGCTACAAACTCGTTTCCTTCACAAATTCATCAAACAAAGGTGTAGAGACGCAATTTAAAAATGCCGGACTAACCAAATATTTTGACCAACGCTTAAGCATAGAAGACATGGGTAAATTTAAACCACATGTTGATGCTTATAATTGGGCGGCGAGAAAAATGAACATACAACCGAGTGAATGCTTATTAGTAGCGGCTCACGGCTGGGATATTTCAGGAGCATTATGGGCAAATTGGAGAGGAGCTTTTATTAGTAGACCAGGCGCACAGCTATATCCACTATCTCCTACCCCAGAAATAAACGAACCAAATCTTAAACTAGTTGCAGAGAAACTAATCAGTTTATCATAATCTATTAAAACAAACTAAATGAAATTAGAAGATAAGGTAGTAATCGTTACCGGAGCATCAAGAGGTATTGGGCAAGAGATTGCATTTTTATTGGCAGAAAACGGAGCTAAAGTTGTTGTTAACCATTCCAACAGTGATAAAGACGCAATAGCTACCGTTACTAAAATTGAACAAAACGGCGGAAATGCTATAGCCATTAAAGCAGATGTAAGTAATAGAGAACAAGTAACCCAACTATTTGACGAAACCATTCAAGCATTTGGAAAAATAGACGTATTAGTAAACAATGCAGGGGTTATGATTTCAAAAAAATTAAAAGATAATACTCAAGAAGATTTTAGTAGACAGTTTGATATTAACGTAAAAGGAATCTTCAATACTTTACAGGAGGCTGACAGTAAACTTTCAGATAACGGCAATATTATTAATATTTCGTCAAGTACCGTAAAACTAATGTTCCCAACTTACGCATTATACTCAGCTTCCAAAGCTGCTGTTGAGCAAATGACACGTGTATTTTCTAAAGAAATAGGAAGAGGAATCTCCGTTAACGCACTTGCACCTGGAGCAACGGAAACAGAGTTGTTTTTAAAAGGAAAATCGCAAGAATTCATTGATAAACTTAGTGCTATGAATGCTTTCGACAGACTAGCTAAACCTATTGATATTGCTAGAATTGTATTATTTTTAGCTAGCGATGACTCAAAATGGATCTCTGGTCAAGTAATTGGCGCTAATGGAGCCTTAGTATAAGCTCACCCACTAAAATAACCTCAATGAATTTTAAGATTACCAGTCTAATAATATTTAGCCTTTTATTTATCTCTTGCAAGGGAGAAAAATCCGTAAAAAAAGAAGAAGTTTCTACAGTGTCCTTTAATAATAAGGGTCACGAATTGGTGTACAATATGGTTCAAAAGGTAGGAAACTATAAAGCCCTTAGAAATAAGAAAGATGTCGTTTACACCTATAAATACCAAACTCCGGATGGCAAAACTGATATTTCAACTGAAAAATACCTTTTTAATGGCGAGTTGTCTTATGGCAAATACAGCCAACATGAAAGAACTTTAAGTAACCTTAAAGGAACCATAGAACAAGGTTATGATGGGCAAGAATTCTGGCTAAAACATAATGGACAAATTGTTATGGGCAGTGTTGCTTTAAAAAAGGTTGCATTTAATAGACCCACAAATTTCTATTGGTTTACAATGTTTCAAAAATTATTGGACAAGGGTGTTTCGTATGAATATATAGGGGATGAAACTATTGACAACTCACCTTATAACGTTGTTAAGGTTTCTTTCAACTTTGAAGATGCTAAGCCAACAGATATTTATCAATTATATATCAATAAAAACACATTGCTTGTAGACCAATTTTTATTTACAGTAGCCGATTATGGAGCATTTGACACCCCCAATTTAATAAAGATTGAATATGAAGAAGTAGACGGAATGCTATTACCTACAAAGCGCAAGTACAAGAAATCTACATGGGAGGCAGATGTTGATGATAAACCATGGATTAAGGTAAATTGGACAAATATTAAATTTAATAACAGCTTGGATAAAAGTGATTTTTTAAAGTAATCGACTGTTTAGTGAAAATCATTCAAAACAAGTTTAGAGTCATCCATTTAATCAAAATACAAGATAATCTGTCAAGTTAAAGTTAATCAATTGCTTATAGATTGTTAAAGGTTTAATAGTATATCAAAAAAAATGAAACAATTTATTAAACATACGATTGAAAGTGCACCAGAAGAATCTGAAGAATTATTAAAATACGGAGAAAAAAATATGGTATGCTGCCAAATTTATTCCTAGAATAACAGCTGCAACAGCAGCTATTAATGGTTATATTAATTTCTTCAATATATTTGCCAAGACTTCGTTTACCTCTGGCGAACAACAGCTAATTTTATTAGCGGTTAGTGTGGTTAACGACTGTGCCTATAGTTCCGCTGCACATACTCGGGCAGGAAAAAATAACTGTATCCCCTCTTCTGTGCTAAATACCGTAAGAAAACAAAAATACCTGAAGGCCAACGTTTAAACACTTTGGTTCATATCACATATAAAAAAAAACAGAGACAAGAGGGAATATATCTACTTATAATTTAAATCTATTTTACGATGCTGGAATTTCTCCTGAAAATCTAATGGAAGTTACTCTAGCAGTGTCTTTAAAAACTATGAGCAACTATATCAATCATGTTACAGAAAACATTTATTAATAAAGATTTACAGCATTATGCCGTTGGTAATGAAATATCAGACTAATTAACTTTAATTTAAAATTGAAAAATTTTAAGATTTTTCTAATTAAAATAAAAAACAAAATTTTATTAGTAAGCTTTTGCAATAATTAAATACCTTGTGAATTCTTTTATTTTAACGAAGTATTTTTAATCATTAAATAATTAACTAGCTATTTAATTACCAAATAACCAAAGCCACCTAAAACTTATGTCCGCAACCAACGATTACAGCACATTTGAAAATTTAAATGAAGAACAATTACCAGTTGCAAAACACAAGTTACACGATTGGACACATTTTGCTGGGCTATATGCTGCAGAGCATGTAGCAGCTACAGAATTTGTAATTGGAGCTACATTTGTTGCTCTTGGGGCTAAAACAATGGACATAATTCTAGGTCTATTGATTGGAAATATTTTAGCCGTACTAAGTTGGACATTTATTACTTCGCCCATAGCAGTAGAAACAAGATTAAGTTTATATACTTACCTCAATAAAATTGCAGGAGATTCAATGACCAAGCTCTACAATTGGGCAAACGTTATCATTTTTTCAGTGATTTCTGCAGCAATGATTACAGTTTCTGCGACCGCAGTTCGTTTTGCTTTTGATATTCCTGCGCAACTCAACTGGTACCCCACCAATATGTGGTTTGTGGTAATAGTTTTCTGTGTAGGTTTGGTGGTGGTTTCAATTGCATTGTACGGTTTTAATGCGGTATCAGAATTTTCAGGAATCTGCGCTCCTTGGCTATTTGTAATGTTCACAAGTGGAGCAATGGTTTTACTGCCTGCTTTGTCTTTAGATGTTTTAGGGAGCACTTTACCTAGTGGTTGGAATGATCTTATAACCTTGGGAGATAAATCTATATGGACAGGAATCGACAGTTCTGGGCAACCCGGTATTGGCTTGGTTGAAGTAATTGGTTTTGCATGGGCAGCAAATACGATTACGCATTTTGGTTTAATAGATATGGCACTTTTACGATTTGCTAAAAAGAAATCTTACGGCTTGGCTACCAGTACAGGTATGATGTTCGGGCATTATGTTGCATGGATAGCTGCAGGTATAATGGGTGCTGGTGCAGCTGTTATTATAGGAAAATCAATAGTAGAACTTGATCCAGGTGATGTTGCCTATTATGCGTTAGGATGGTCAGGATTTGTAATTGTAATTGTCGCAGGTTGGACCACCGCCATAACAAATTTATATAGAGCCGGATTAGCTGCTCAAGCTATTTTCTTTAATCACTCTAGAAAGAAAACCACAATAGTGGTCGGTTTGGTAACCATTGCCATTGCCTGTTTCCCATTCGTATTTTCACAGATATTACCTTTATTGACCTATGCTGGTTTATTGGTCGTTCCAGTAGGGGCGATAGTATTTGCCGAACATCAGATATTTCCTAGAATTGGTTATACTCGCTACTGGTCAACATACCGTAATTTAACCTTTAGTACTCCAGCAGTAGCCTCATGGGGATTAGGGTTGGTCTTTGGTTTTGGGCTTAATGCCTTTAACGTAATGTCCTTCTTTTATCTATTTATACCTACTTGGGTTTTCACCATACTTGTTTACACCCTTTTAGCATCTCGCTATGGTGCTAAAGAAAAATACCCTGAGGCCGAAAAGGAAGAATCAATTCGAAATGAGAAGATTATCGATTTTCAAGAGCAACAAGCTAGACTGGTAGCTAAACCTATTCAGGACAAATCAATTGTTTCTAAAATCTTAAAAAGCATATCTATAGTCTCACTTATTATTACGTTGATTCTAGCCTGTATCGTATTATTTAATAGTGCCGACGAGAGTATTTATGTTAATAACCGAGAAATATTTTATCGATATGCATTCATTTGCACTCTACTCTATTTCGTAACAGCTTACTGGGTTTTATTACGAGGAAAATCAAAAAATAAGATTAGCTAAAATGAAGAATACTATACCACTTAACCAAAAGAATCTAATTCAATTAGGTAAATTTATTACTACCCCTTCCTTTGACCGTGAAAATATTAAAATAGGAATGGTTCATGTGGGTGTTGGAGGTTTTCATCGCGCACATCAAGCATATTACACCCATAAACTACAAGAAGAATATAAAGCTACGGAATGGGGTATATGTGGAATAGGATTACGCCAAGGAGACCAAAAGATTCATGATGTACTTCAAAAGCAAGATGGTCTTTACACTCTTATTGTTAAGCATCCTGATGGCAAAATAGAGTCTCAAATAATCGGTTCTATAATCGATTTTAAACTTGGTGCAAATAACCCAGAACCTGTTATTGATATCATGTCTCACCCAGACACTAAAATTGTTTCGTTGACAATTACAGAAGGGGGATATAACTTTAATCCTGCAACTGGGGAGTTTGATTTTGAGAATTCGGATATACAGTTTGAATTAAAAAATCCTAATAATCCGAAAACTATATATGGGTTTTTAACTGCAGCACTTAAAAATCGCCGAGATGCAGGTTTGCCAGCATTTACCATTATGTCGTGCGATAATATTCAGCATAACGGAGATGTTGCTCGCGAAATGTTACTAACGTTCGCAAAAAAGCAAAATGAAGATTTAGCTAAATGGATAGAAAAGGAAGTATGTTTTCCAAATAGCATGGTCGATAGAATTACACCGGTTACAACCCAGTCAGATATAGATTATCTACAAGATACTTTTGGCTTACAAGATGAATGGCCAGTAACATGCGAGCCTTTTATTCAGTGGGTTATTGAAGATAATTTTTCTAATGGGCGACCTGAGTTCGAAAAAGTCGGTGTACAATTCGTGCCAGATGTAAAACCATATGAAAAGATGAAGCTTCGGCTTTTAAATGCAGGCCATTCTGTGTTGGGCATTTTAGGTGCCATTCATGGTCATAAAACTATTAACGCCTGTATAGAAGATGAAACTTTCATTGCCTATTTAAGGGTGTTTATGGATAAGGAAGCGACCCCGATTTTAGATAAATTGGAAGGAATTGACTTAAACGCATATAAAGACAGTTTACAAGAGCGTTTTGCCAACCCTAACATTAAAGACAGCGTTAGTCGAATTTGCTCTGAAAGTTCTGCGAAATTGCCAAAATTTTTAATCGCAACTATTGAAGAGAATTTAAATAGTGGAGGAAGCATTGAGTTTGGCACTTTAGTAATTGCAGCTTGGTGTTACTATAGCGATAAAGGAGTTGACAAGAACGGGCATTCTATTGAAATAATTGACGCCATGCAGGTCGAACTACAGAACGCTGCTAAACAAACCAAAACTGACCCGCTCGCCTTTATTCGACAAGAATCTCTGTTTGGTAGCCTTATTAACAATGAACGTTTTATAAATGTTTACAGTGATTTAGTTCAGAAAATTTATGAGGATCCTGACATAAAAAAGCTGATGCAGAACATTATTTAAAAAATAAATATTCTTTGGAAATTATTAAATTATGATGATTTTTTAATCAAAAATTTAGCCAACTGTTGTAGTTGCAAAGAATAACATTAGGCACGTAATTTGCACTCATATTCGTACTTTTGCATCTTTGCTATGAATACATGATTAATTTTGAAGAAAATATAGAGGTTAAAGGCGCCCGCGTTCATAACCTTAAAAATATTGATGTTACAATTCCCCGCGACAAACTGGTAGTAATCACTGGTTTATCTGGTAGTGGTAAGTCTTCATTGGCCTTTGACACTATTTATGCCGAAGGCCAAAGACGTTATATTGAAACATTTTCCGCCTATGCGAGACAGTTTTTAGGAGGCTTAGAACGACCTGATGTTGATAAAATTGATGGTTTATCTCCGGTTATTGCTATTGAGCAAAAAACCACATCTAAATCTCCTAGGTCAACCGTTGGTACAATTACCGAAATTTACGATTTTTTAAGGTTGCTTTTCGCTCGTGCTGCAGACGCGCACAGTTATAATACCGGCGAAAAAATGGTTAGTTATAACGATGAACAAATTAAAAATTTGATTATCGAATCGTATGATGGTAAAAAGATAAATATACTAGCCCCCATAATTAAATCAAGAAAAGGTCATTATCGCGAACTTTTCGAGCAAATTGCCAAGCAAGGATTTGTAAAAGTTCGGGTAGATGGTGAAGTAAAAGACATTGTAAAGGGCATGAAAGTGGACCGGTACAAGACCCATGATATCGAAATTGTCATTGACCGCTTAAAGGTAATTGAGAGTGAAGATTTTCATAAGCGTTTATCTGAAACCATAAACACAGCAATGTATAGTGGCGATAATGTTCTAATGGTATTAGAAGAAGGTACAGATGTACCTCGCTATTTCAGTAGAGACTTAATGTGTCCATCTACGGGCATCTCCTATCCTACCCCAGAACCAAATACATTTTCCTTTAATTCACCTAAAGGAATGTGTCCAAACTGCAGTGGTTTAGGTCATGTTTATGAAGTAAATGAAAAAAAGATATTTCCAAATAAAAAATTATCTATTAAAAGTGGCGGAATTGCTCCCCTAGGTGATTATAAAAAATCATGGGCTTTTAAACAAATAGAAACCATAGCAGAACGCTATAATTTTGAAATCACCGATCCTATTCAAGACATACCAAAAGAGGCCATTGAGATTTTATTGAATGGGGGTAAAGAAAGTTTTGAGGTAGATTCAAAATCCTTAGGCGTTAAAAGAACGTACAAAATAGATTATGAGGGTATTTCGAACTTCATAAAGAATCAATTTGAAGAAGCGGCATCTACCTCTATAAAAAGATGGGCCAAAGAGTATATGGATAAAATCATTTGTCCTACTTGCAATGGTTTTCGTTTACGAAAGGAATCACTATACTTTAAAATTGAAGATAAAAATATAGCCGAATTAGCGAATTTAGATATCGTTGAGTTGGCAGTTTTTTTTAAAGGATTAGATAAAAAATTAAAAGGTAATCAGCTTAAGATAGCCGAAGAAATAATTAAGGAAATAAATACTCGTATACAATTTCTATTAGATGTAGGGCTAGATTACCTATCATTGAATAGAAGCTCAAAATCACTTTCTGGTGGTGAGGCACAACGAATTCGTTTGGCCACACAAATTGGCTCTCAACTCGTAGGTGTTCTCTATATTTTAGATGAACCTAGTATTGGGTTACACCAACGTGATAATGAAAGATTGATAAAATCTTTAGAATCATTGAGGGACATTGGCAACTCTGTAATTGTTGTAGAGCATGACCGTGATATGATAGAACGTGCCGACCATGTTATTGACATAGGCCCCAAAGCTGGTAAAAATGGCGGAGAAATTATTTCTCAAGGTACTCCTGAGCAATTAAAGAATTTCAACACATTAACGGCGGATTATATGACCGGCGCAAAAAGGATTGAAGTTCCTAAAAAGCGAAGAACTGGTAATGGTAATGAAATTGTTTTATCTGGTTGTACCGGTAACAATCTAAAAAATGTAACGGTAAAAATCCCGTTAGGTAAAATGATTGGTGTTACAGGGGTGTCGGGCAGTGGCAAATCGACATTAATCAATGAAACGCTTTATCCGATAATGAATGCCCATTATTTTAACGGTGTCAAAAAACCTATGCCGTATAAAAAAATTACCGGCCTAGAACATATTGATAAAGTTATAGACATTAACCAATCACCTATCGGTAGAACACCAAGGTCTAACCCAGCAACCTACACTGGTGTTTTTAGTGAAATTAGGTCATTGTTTACAAAGACAACAGAAGCTTCAATTAGAGGGTACAAACCAGGTAGATTTAGTTTCAATGTAAAAGGAGGTCGTTGTGAAACGTGCCAAGGTGGCGGCTTACGAGTCATTGAAATGAATTTTTTACCAGACGTATATGTAGAATGTGAAACCTGCAATGGAAAAAGATTCAATAGAGAAACTTTAGAAATAAGGTATAAAGGCAAGTCGATATCAGATGTATTAGAAATGACCATCAATGAAGCTGTATCATTTTTTGAACTTATTCCTAAAATTCATCGTAAATTAAAGACAATACAAGATGTTGGGCTAGGTTATATATCTTTGGGTCAACAATCTACAACACTTTCAGGCGGTGAAGCACAACGTATTAAACTGGCAACAGAACTTTCTAAAAGGGATACAGGCAACACCTTCTATATTTTAGACGAACCCACTACCGGACTTCATTTTGAAGACATTAGGGTTTTAATGGGTGTTTTGAATAAATTAGCTGATAAAGGAAATACGGTTTTAGTAATAGAACATAATATGGATGTAATTAAAATGGTAGATTACATTATAGATATTGGCTATGAAGGGGGACGTTCAGGAGGAAAATTAGTAGCAAAAGGAACTCCGGAAGAAGTTGCTAAAGACAAGAAAAGTTACACTGCCACCTTTTTAAAGCGGGAATTAGAATTTTAAATGTAGTTTTCAAAAAACAAAAGATTAGTAAAAATATATATGAGATCAGAAAAACATCATAAAGGCTGGAATGAAATAAAAACCAATGACTCTTGGGCCATTTTTAAAATAATGGGTGAGTTTGTAAATGGTTTTGAACGAATGAGTAAAATTGGGCCCTGTGTATCAATTTTTGGGTCTGCCAGAACAAAAGAAGAAGATCCTTATTATAAATTGGCAGTATCGATTGCAAAATCTATTGCCGAAGCAGGTTATGGTGTTATAACTGGTGGTGGACCAGGTATTATGGAAGCAGGTAATAGAGGTGCTAGTTTAGCCGGTGGAACTTCAGTTGGTTTGAATATAGACCTTCCTTTTGAACAACATGACAATCCTTATATCGACAATGATAAAAGTTTAGATTTTGACTATTTCTTCGTGAGAAAAGTCATGTTTGTTAAATATTCTCAAGGTTTTGTAGTGATGCCAGGTGGTTTCGGAACTTTAGATGAATTATTTGAAGCAATTACACTGATACAGACTCATAAAATTGGAAAATTTCCAATCATTTTAGTTGGTAGCGATTTCTGGACGGGTCTTTTAGAATGGGTTAAAAGCACTATGCTTAAAATGGGTAATATTAGTCCAGAAGATTTAAATCTTATTCAAATTGTAGATACTGAAGAAGAAGTTGTAGAGATAATAGATACCTTTTACAAAGGGCATTCAATGAGTCCTAATTTTTAATCATAGCCTTGATCCAAAAATTCAATAATCTATTTTGTTTAAGTTTAATTCTGTTGGTTTCTTCTATAACCAAGGGGTATTCTCAGTATGAAACTGAACTCACGGTTAGTTTAAATGAGTATACCAATGAATTAGATATTCGGCAAGAATTCACGTATTTCAATGATTCAAATTATAATTTAGGCCTTATTTATTTTAATGATTGGGCTAATGCCTATTCAGATAAGAATACAGCACTGTCAAAACGATTTGCTCAAGAATTCAAAAAATCCTTACACCTAGCCAAAGCGGATGAGCGAGGAACTACCACAATTGTTAGTGTAGTAGACGATTCATATAAAGGTTTAGAATGGAGCCGTACTGAGGGTAAGGATATTTTAAAAGTTACCCTAGGTGATATTTTACCTCCAAAAGCTTCAACAAAAATTTTTATTACCTACAAGGTAAAATTACCTCCAAATAAATTCACTCCTTACGGGTACAATCAAAGAGGTGGTTACTATCTTAAAGATTGGTATTTAACACCAGCAGTCTATGATGGTAAATGGCATCTTTATTCCAATAAGAATCTTGAAGACCTGTATACCAACGTTACTAATACAGTTATCAATTTTAAATTTCCCGATAGTCTTTATCTAGCTTCAAATTTTGACATTAAATCTTTATCTGAATTCCCTAATGGCCAATTTGCCCAGTTAAAAGGGAATTTGCAAAGGGGTGGCGAAATTATATTGAATACTCGGAATGAGTTTATCACACATGTGACACCTCACATGAAATTCCTTACAAATATTGAGGCTCCTCGGTATAGCCCTATCGGTCAAGGGATTTCCATAAACAAAGTAGCCGATTTTATTTATAATAATTTAGGAGATTATCCTCATGAAAAAATACTGGTAAGTGAATTAGATTACAACAAAGATCCATTATATGGATTAAACCAATTACCCTCATTTATTAGACCTTACGAAGAACAGTTTCAATTTGAAATGAAATTTCTTAAAACTGCAATAAACAGTATTTTGAGGGAAACCGTTTTTTTAAATCCACGTAAAGATCAATGGTTAAATAGTGCTATAGCTAATTATCTCATGATTGCTTATGTTGATGAATATTACCCAGACCAAAAACTTATGGGTAAACTTTCTAACATATGGGGTTTTAGAAGTTTCGAGTTGGCTAAAATGGATTTTAATGATCAATATTCATTTTTATACAATCTTACAGCTCGTAAAAATTTAGATCAAGCACTTCAAACGTCTAATGATTCTCTTATTAAATTCAATCAAAAGATTGCGAATAAATATAAAGCAGGTTTAGGTCTTGCTTATTTGGCAGACTACATTGGTAAAGAACGAGTAGATGAAAGTATAAAGACCTTCTTTGAGTATTATAAACTAAATACGGTCAAGGTCCTCGATTTTGAATCTATTCTAAAACGCTCTACAACACAAGACATCAATTGGTTTTTCAGAGATTATGTATCTACAGATCGTAAAATTGATTTTAAAATTAAAAAGGTAGAGAAAGTTGCAGATTCTCTATTAGTAACAATTAAGAATAAAGAAGGTACGAATGTACCTATATCAGTATTTGGCCTTAAAAAAGATTCTATCGTATCTGAATATTGGTTCAGTGATATTGAGTTCGAAGAGACGTTTACCATCCCCAATAATCAAGAAGATAAACTTGTACTTAATTATGACCAGAAAATTCCTGAATTTAATCAGAGAGATAACTGGAAGTCTTTAAAAGGATTTTTATCAAGTAATAAGAAATTAAACTTTACTTTTTTTAAGGATGCTGAAAACCCCTATTATAATCAGGTTTTCTATGTACCTGTACTTAATTTCAATGTTTACGATGGCTGGGCACCCGGTATGCGCCTTTATAATAAAACCTTATTAGAACGACCCTTTGTTTATGATTTTTCACCCTCCTACTCTTTTAAAGAAAAAGCATTCGTAGGATATGGTAAGTTTAGTTATAGAAAATATTTAAGTAAAAGTGGTTTGTATGTAGCCAACTATAGCATTGGCGCTTCAACCTCCCACTTCAATGAAAACTCACGATATACCTCAATAACTCCGGCATTAAGTTTTGGCTTTAGACCTGAAGATTTATTATCGAACAAGAGAGAATTCCTTTCTTTTAGATATATTAATATTTTACGTGATTTTGACCCTTCTCTAGTAAGTTTGGCAAATGACCCAGAAAACCCAGATTATAGTGTTTTTAATGCTCGTTATGTTAACAGGAATAATGGAATCTTAGATTACAATTCTTGGTTTGTTGATTTTCAGTTAGCAGGTAATTTTAGTAAATTATCTTTCGAATATGAATATCGAAAATTATTTGAAAACAATAGACAATTAAATCTTAGATTTTTTGCAGGTAAGTTTTTAAGCAATAATACACAAACAGATTTTTTTAGTTTTGCTTTAGACCGACCTACAGATTATCTTTTTGATTATGGCTATTTAGGTAGGTCTGAAGATTCGGGTATTTACAGCCAACAAATTATTATAGCAGAGGGTGGCTTTAAGTCATTCCTGGAACAACAATATCGTTTTTCCAATAACTGGATGGCCACTGTCAATGGTAGTTTTAATTTATGGAAATGGATAGAACTATATGGCGACGCCGGTCTAGTGAAGAACACTGGAGTTAATGAGAAATTCGTTTATGATTCTGGTGTACGTTTAAATTTAGTAACCGACTATTTTGAGCTTTATTTACCTGTGTATTCCAATAATGGCTGGGAGGTTTCACAACCTAATTACGGAGAAAAAATTCGTTTTATCATCACCGTAAGCCCTAAAACCCTAACTGGTCTCTTCACAAGAAAATGGTTCTAAGCTGATGAATTTTAATTCAGTTAGTGATATTTGCCCTAAAAATTCTGATATTTTCAACATTATCCCAAATTTGTTGAAAAATATGGAATAAATTAACTGGGCACAGCATTGCTAAAAACTACTTGATTCGGTAATTTTGTAAAAACACGTTTTATACATGGATGTTTCTTCAAAAACTAGTAACGATATTTCTTTCGATGATTTCAAAGAGCAAATCATAAGCGATTATGAAATTGCTTTTTTAAGCAGAACTTGTAGCTTATTAGGAAGAAAAGAAGTCCTTACCGGGAAGGCTAAATTCGGCATCTTTGGTGACGGAAAAGAATTACCTCAATTGGCTATGGCCAGATCGTTTAAAAACGGTGATTTTAGAAGTGGATATTATCGAGATCAAACCTTCATGATGGCTTTGGATCTTTTAAAACCTAAAGACTTTTTTCACGCACTTTACGCTACTACGGATATTGAAAAAGAACCTATGAGTGCCGGTAGGCAAATGGGAGGTCATTTTTTAACCCATAGTCTAAATACAGATGGAAGTTGGAAAGATTTAACGAAACAAAAAAACAGTAGCGCAGATATCTCATGTACCGCTGGACAAATGCCACGTCTTTTGGGCCTTGCACAAGCATCTAAGATATACCGTAATCAAAAAGGGTTAGATAGTGCTAAGTTCTCAGTAAATGGAGACGAAATTGCTTGGGGAACAATAGGGAATGCTAGTACAAGTGAGGGTATGTTTTTTGAAACTATAAATGCTGCTGGAGTACTTCAAGTTCCTATGGTAATTAGTATTTGGGATGATGAATATGGTATTTCGGTTCCTGCAAAATATCATACCACTAAAGAAGATATTTCAAAAGTACTTTCAGGGTTTCAACGAACGGAAAGTGAAAAAGGGTTTGAAATCTTTAAAGTCAACGGTTGGGATTATACTGCTCTTATGCATGCTTACGAAAATGCAGCAGACATAGCTAGGCAAGAGCATGTACCTGTAATGATTCATGTTAAACAATTAACGCAACCACAAGGTCATTCTACATCTGGTTCTCATGAACGTTATAAGGATAATAAACGATTAGAGTGGGAACGAGATTTCGATTGTAACAAACGCTTTAAAGAATGGATTCTAGAGTCTGGCATTGCTAGCAATGAAGAGTTAGAAACTATTGAAAAAAGAATTAAGCGAACCGTTCGAGAAGCTAAGAAACAAGCATGGGATGAATATTTAGAAGGACTTATTTCCGCTAAAAAAACATTGGTTAGTTTAATAGATAAAACTTCAGGTAAAAGTGCAAACAAGCAATTTTTAAATAAATTAAAGAATGATTTAATTGCCATCGAAGAGCCTGTTAAAAAGGATTTGGCAATTGCGGCTCGTAAATCGTTACGTTTTCTTTTGGGTGAATCATCAGCAGAGAAGGCGGCCTTGATAGAATGGACTTCAAAATTTCTAAAAGAATCGCAAGACATATATAGTAAACATCTTTATAGTGAAAATGAAAATAAAGCTACTAACATTAATGCAATAGCTCCTATTTTTAAAGATGACTCAGAACAAGTAGATGGTAGGGTTATACTACGTGACAATTTCGATAAATTGTTCGAAAAATATCCAAATACGTTTATTTTTGGTGAAGATACTGGTGCTATAGGTGATGTAAATCAAGGCCTAGAAGGCATGCAAGAAAAGTATGGCAAACTACGTGTAGCAGATACTGGTATTCGTGAAACTACAATTGTTGGTCAAGGTATAGGCATGGCTTTAAGAGGTCTACGTCCTATTGCTGAAATTCAGTATTTAGATTATATTTTTTATGCCATGTCTACTTTAACAGATGATTTGGCATCCCTATTATATAGAACTGCAGGAAAGCAAAAAGCACCTTTAATCATTAGAACACGAGGACATAGACTAGAAGGCATTTGGCATTCTGGTTCAGAAATGGGCGGACTTATACATTTATTAAGAGGTATGTATATTCTAGCTCCTCGTAATATGACACAAGCCGCTGGTTTTTATAATACGCTACTAAAGAGTGATGAACCAGCACTAGTTATTGAAAGTTTAAACGGTTACCGATTAAAGGAAAGAAAACCGAACAACCTTGGAGAATTCTGCACGCCAATTGGTAAAGTTGAAACGATTAAAGAAGGTAACGATATAACCATTGTTACTTATGGATCAACACTAAGAATTGTTGCAAAGGCTGCTAAAGAATTACTAGAGGTAGGTATAGACGTGGAAATAATTGATGCACAAACTTTACTACCTTTTGATATAGATAAAGATGTAGTAGAAAGTATAAAAAAAACAAATAGGCTATTAGTAATTGATGAAGATGTACCGGGCGGTTGTTCAGCCTATCTATTAAACGAAATTATTGAAAAGCAAGGTGCATTTAAGTACTTGGATAGTGCGCCACAAACATTAAGTGCAAAAGCGCATAGGCCAGCCTATGGTACTGATGGTGATTATTTTTCAAAACCTAATAGAGAAGATATTTTTGAAAAGGTTTATGCTATTATGCATGAAGTAAGTCCTAAAGATTTTCCAAAACTTCGATAAATTTTAAAAATTTTAAACTAAAAAAAGTCTCATTTACAATGGGACTTTTTTAGTTTCGTCAATACTTTTCTTATCTAATTCCCTACTCTGATTTTATTCAACAACAATTGAAATCAAATTTGAATTCAAAACATCCATTTTTAATTTAAAATTTATTTAAATAAAATTTTCTTAGTTAATTCTGGTAGTTCAACTACTGATTTAACCTTACGCATTGCTAAAACACACACCAATAAACATAAAGTTATGGTCTTAGAATAAGGTTATCATGGCAACACTAAAAACACTATTAATTTAAGCCATTACAAATACGACCATATTACAAGTGCTGGTAAAAAATAAGGTGTTATTTAAACAGAAACAGCAAAAAATTTTAGTCCCACTTTAAAAACAAAAAATGAAATTTCAAAACACTATGTGAATTTAGTACACAATGAAATTAATGATAATGAAGAACATATAAATCATTTATAGCATAGCGAATAGTAAGTTATGGTAATCAAGCACTATAACCGAAGATGTATTTAAAAGTGTATATCCACAAATTTATAAACATGGCGGGTTATGTATAAGCGATAAAGTACAAGTTACTTTCTGACGATTTGGAGAATATTTTTGAGATATGAAATGTATGCTGTAATACCTGATATTGTCATACTAGAAAACCTATAGGCATTGTTCACCTTATGGCTATAGTTATAAATACCGCAGAAATATCGAACAGTTTTAATAACGGTAAGGAATTCTTCAGTTCTTTTGGTGTTAATCCGGTTTCATGTTCAATTGGTGAAGCAGTTTAAATCATTTTAGAAAATGAGAATTTACCCTAAAAACAAACATTGTTGAAAAGTTTTTGATCCAGAGATTAGCTTTGCAACAGACAAAATATCAAGAACTGGCCAACATAAGTGGAGAAGGTCTTTCTCTCGGGATTGAAATTTTAGATTAGATGAAAAACCTGGCACGCAATTAGCATCATTTATAAAAAATAAATTACGTTTAAAATTTATTTTAATTAGTTCTGACGAACCCTACGGCAGCGTTCTTAAAATTAAGCCACCCCTGTATTTTAGTAAAGAAATTGCAACTTAGTTACTACAAGAACTTGATGATATTATGAAAAGTCAAAAAAAAATCAATACATTTAATGTAAATAATTATAATACATGAAAAGCCCCCTTTTTAAGGATATTGGTTTAGCCTTTTTTAGAATATCCATTTCTGCAATGATGTTAACACATGGACTTCCAAAATTTCAAAAATTAATCTCTGGCAACTTCGAATTTGGTGATCCTATGGGTATCGGAGCCACTCCTTCTTTGTTTTTAGCTGTTATAGGAGAGTTCATATGTCCCATACTGATTATTATAGGATTTAAAACTCGTTTATCCGCAATACCTACTGCAATAACTATGGCCGTAGCAGCTTTTATAGCCCATGGAGCAGACAACTTTGACACTAAAGAAAAAGCACTACTTTATTTAGTTTGTTTTGTAACTATCATTTTAGTAGGACCAGGAAAATTTGGCGTAGATAGAAAATAAACTTTTATATAATTTTATATAAAAGTTCTTTCAATAAATCTGCATCACTCATGGTGACGGTGCCAACCCCTTTTCCTTTTAAATCCATTTCCCGTAAGCTAGAGATAATTGTGCTAACTTTTTTCATCGGATAATTTCTGGCTGCAGATTGTATTTCATTTACAAAATAAGGGTTAATACGTAAAGCACTAGCCACATTTTTAGGCGAATGGTCACTTAGTCCATGATATTGTAATAACTGCGTAAAAAAGGAGTTTAATAAGGTTATCGTAAGTATAAATGGATTGTCTTTTGGGTTTTGAGCAAAATAGTTGATAATCTTAGTAGCTTTCAACATATCTCTTTCACCAATAGCTCTTTTCAACTCAAAGTTGTTATAATCCTTGCTTATACCAATATGCTCTTCTATATGCTGTGGCGTAATTTCTGTCTGTTGGGGTAATGCCAGTTTTAACTTCTCAAGTTCCTTACTAATTTTACTTAAATCGGTGCCTAAATATTCTACCAACAAAAGAGATGCCTTATGAGATATGGTATAACCTCTACTTAATAAATGTTTTCTAAGCCAATCACTAACTTGATTTTCATAAAGCTTTTTACTTTCGAAAATGACCCCGTTCTTTTTAATAATCTTAAAGAGCTTTTTGCGCTTATCAAGCTTCTTATATTTATAACAAATTACCAGAACAGTAGATTGTTGTGGGTTTTCGGCATACGCACAAAGTTGCTCTATAGTTCTTGAAAGATGTTGCGCCTCTTTAACAATGACCACCTGTCTTTCGGCCATCATAGGATACCTCTTCGCATTTCCTACAATATCGTCAATAGAAACATCTCTACCATAAAGAACCATTTGATTAAAACCTTTCTCTTCTTCTGTTAAAACCTTATCCCCTATATAATCAGATATCTTATCAATAAAATATGCCTCTTCTCCATAAAGAAAATAGATAGGGCTTATCTGTCCTTTCTTTATTGTATTGACTATTTGTACAGCTTCATCCATTCAGAAAAATTCATCAACTTTGTCTAATGCAGCAACTAAATTTCCCATGCTACACTTTCAGAGTCAAAAATAGCGAAAATAGAACCTTAATTTTTGACGACATACGTAAAAAGTTTGTGGTTCTTACTCCAGAAGAATGGGTAAGACAGCATGTCGTTCAATTTCTTATACAAGAAAAGAACTATCCGTTAAGTCATATCAATGTTGAAAAGCAAATTACCTTGAACGGATTAAAGAAAAGATATGATGTTGTCGTATTTAAACCCAGTGGACAACTACACATACTAATTGAGTGTAAAGCACCCGAAATAAACATTTCACAATCAACATTCGACCAAATAGCACAATATAACTTTAAACTCAATGCTAACTACTTAATGGTTACTAATGGACTATCACATTTTTACTGTCAAACAGACTTAGTCGCGGAAAAATATGAATTTATGCATGAGATTCCTGAATTTAGCCGTTAATTTGCGATCGTTTTGAAGATAGCAATAGTCATATTAAACTGGAATGGTGAAGTTCTTTTAGAGAGGTACTTACCTTCCGTTATCGAACATTCAAAGGATGCTGACATTTATGTTGCCGATAATGCTTCAACGGATAATTCAATTGAATTTGTAACTACAAATCACCCTACGGTTAAAATTATTAAAAACACAGAAAATGGTGGTTTTGCTAAAGGATATAACGATGCTCTAGTTCATGTTGATGCGGATATCTATTGTCTTTTAAATTCAGATGTAGAAGTTACTCCAAATTGGCTAACACCTATTGTTGAAGCTTTTACTAACATACCTGACATTGCAATAATTCAGCCCAAAATTTTAGATTTACTTAAAAAAGACTACTTTGAGTATGCGGGTGCTGGCGGCGGATTCATTGATCAATTAGGCTACCCATTTTGTAGAGGTAGAATTTTTCAAACCTTAGAACGTGATACCGGACAATATGATGATGTAAAAGAAATATTTTGGGCAACAGGAGCCTGTATGTTTGTAAAAAAAACAGTGTTTGAAGAATTAAATGGTTTCGATGCAGATTACTTTGCTCATCAAGAAGAAGTTGATTTTTGTTGGCGCGCGAAAAATCATGGTTACAAAATATTATATGTAGGCACTTCTAAAGTTTATCACTTAGGTGGATCTACGTTGAGCAACATGAACCCGAAAAAAACATATTTAAACTTTAGAAACTCGTTATTTTCAATAACAAAAAATCTTCCAAGAAGAAAAGCATTCATCATTATCTTTTTAAGGCTACTTCTAGATGGTATCGCTGCCTTACGATTTATTGGGCAACTAAGGTTTAAACATTTTTTCGCCATTTTTAGAGCACATCTAAGCTTTTACAGACAATTCAGGAAAATGTATAAAAAACGAGAAAAAACAAAATTCTTGCGAAAATATTACCTTACGAAGTCCATAGTATGGTCTTATTTCGTACATAGAATAAGTAATTTTAACATTTTAATAAAAGATTAACTAACGTGTTATATAAGTGGCTTTGTAATTATATAATTTTGGAGTCGCTTAGATGCGAATTTTAAGTAAACAACTAATTAATTTTAATAGGATTAAATTATGAAGAAAATATTATTAGGATGTCTTGGAGTAACGCTTTTATTATCTTCTTGTGTATCATCAAAGAAGTATGCAGACCTTGAAGCAAAACACAAATCAGCACAAGATTTATTAAATTCGGCAACAGTTAAATTGAATGACTGTTTAGAAGAGAAAGCATCAGCTTCCTCAAGACTGCAGACTTTAGAAGATCAAAATGCTTTCTTAAAAGCTAACAATCAAGATTTGATAAACAATATGGGCAACTTGACAACTTTGACTACCAAAGGTGCTGAGAACTTGGAGAAATCTTTAGAAAGTCTTCAAGAAAAAGATTTAACTATACGTAAGTTAAATGATGCTATTACCCGTAGAGATTCTGTAAACCTTTCTTTGGTACAAAGTTTAAAAGGTGTTTTAGGAAATATGGATGATGAGGATATCGAAATCAGCGTTGAAAAAGGTGTTGTATTCGTATCTATTTCAGATAAATTATTATTTAGCAGCGGCAGCTATAATATTACCAAAAGAGCAAAAGAAGTTCTAGGTAAAGTTGCAAAGGTTGTAAATAATAAACCTGATTTCGAATTTATGGTAGAAGGTCATACAGACAATGTGCCTTACAGAGGTAATGGTTCGTTGTTAGACAATTGGGATTTAAGTGTTAAACGTGCTACTGCTGTAGTTCGTATTCTACAAAATGATTTCAATGTTGACCCTAAGCGTATGACAGCTGCTGGTAGATCAGAGTATATTCCAGTATCTTCAACTGAAAAATCTAAGAACAGAAGAACTCGTATTGTTGTTCTTCCAAAAATTGATCAGTTCTATAGTATGATTGAAGAAGGAATGAAAGATCCTGCTATCAACAAATAGAGAATACTGATTACATCATAAAATTAAAGCGGCCTAATTGGGCCGCTTTTTTTATATAATATTTTTTTTTAAAATGATATTAAATTATATCTAAACTACCTTTTCCTTCTCTAATAATCTCAGGATATCCGGTAGACACATCAATAATGGTAGAACCAATGTTACCTCCGTAACCACCATCGATTACAATATCCACTAGATTTTCCCACTTCTCAAATATAAGTTCCGGATCGGTGGTATACTCTAAAACATCATCATCATCACGAATAGAGGTTGACACAATTGGATTCCCCAAACCTTCTACCAATGCCTTAACAATGTTATTATTTGGCACGCGAATACCTACTGTTTTTTTCTTCTTAAATTCCTTTGGTAAATTATTATTTCCCGGCAAAATAAAGGTATATGGTCCTGGTAATGCTCTTTTCAAAATTTTAAACGTAGCTGTGTCAATTTGGCGAACATAATCAGACAAATTGCTTAAATCAGTACAAATAAATGACCAATTAGCTTTTGCCAGTTTTATTCCTTTTATACGCGCAATTCGCTCTAAAGCCTTCGTATTGGTTATATCGCAACCCAAACCATATACAGTATCGGTAGGGTAAATAACTAAACCACCTTTTCGTAATACATCCACTACCCTTTTAATTTCTTTAGGATTAGGATTCTCTTCGTATATTTTTATAAATTGGGCCACCTATTATGATTTAATTCACTTGATACACTCTAATATAATCAACTTCCATAGTAGCAGGAAAAATTGACGAATCAACTCCTTCAAGACCTCCCCAATTTCCGCCTACAGCAATATTCATTAAGAAATAAAAATTATCTGAAAACGGCCAACTATCTATCGTACTACTTGTAGGTCTTCTAAACATGAATTGAACATTCTCTATATCATCAATATAAAATTTGATGTATTTAGTGGACCACAGAATTCCGAAATTATGGAATTCTTCTTCAATTGTTTCTAATTCTAACGCTCCAGAAGTAATCTCCGTACCGTTAGTATGGTTATTTGAATTGCTATGAATAGAAAAATGAGTTTTATTTGGTTTAAAACTTACATACTCCATCATGTCTATTTCTCCACACATTGGCCAACCTACATTTTGAACATTACTACCTAACATCCATAATGCTGGCCATGTTCCATTCCCTTTATGTTCTGGTAGTTTTGCTCTGATTTCCATTCTACCAAACTTAAAAGATTGCTTGCTATTTAAGCGAGCAGATGTAAATGCACCTTCAATTGTATTATCAGTATTTCTCTTAGCAGTTATTTTTAAAGTACCATCACTTACTTCAGTATTTCCTTCTGCTTGATAATTTTGGAGCTCATTATTTCCCCATCCATTACCACCAGTCTCAAAAGACCAATTTTCATTTGAAAGCGAAGTCCCTTCAAATTCATCACTCCATACCAAAACAGCATCATCCCAATAATCAAGATCATCAGAATCTTTAATTGTCGTTTCAATCTCTTCTGCCTTTGGGCCTGGCAATTGTGTTGCATCTGCCTCAGTCACATTAGAACTCGAACATCCGAAAATAAAAATCGTCAGCAAAACTGAAATTAAACTACACTTTTTCATGTTTTTTATATCAATTTAAACCAAATTTTCAATAATACTATTAATTTGAACTATTCCTGTAGCACCTCGAGTTTGGCAAATCGTAGAAGTAATTTTTTAATATCACCTTTATCGAACATTATTTCAGCTTTTCTATCATTACCAGAACCTTCTAATTTAACAACTTTTCCTCTTCCAAATCGTGTATGATTTACCAGTGACCCTACTGCTAAATTCGGGTCTATTTTATTAGTATTACCAACTGGTTCTGCTAATTCCGGCCTAATTTTACGTAATTTCTTAAGCTGATTAGAATTGGGTTGACCAATAATTGGCGGAGTTCCTCTAACTGGTTTATCTTGTCGTAGTCTACTTTTATCTACCTCGCCAAAAATATCTGCATTTATAAGTGACTTATAACGATACCCTCCATCCACAGGAGTAAGGTTTTCAACATATTGTTCGTCTATTTCTTCTAAAAATCGACTTGGTTCGGCATCTATCAATTTACCCCAACGATACCTATTCTGGGTATAAGTAAGATATGCCTGTTTTTCCGCTCTTGTAAGTGCTACATAAAAAAGTCTTCGCTCTTCTTCCAATTCACTTCGTGTGCTCATACTCATACCAGATGGAAAGAGGTCTTCCTCCATCCCTACAATATAAACATATGGAAATTCGAGACCTTTTGCCAAGTGTATGGTCATTAAAGCTACTCTATCATCATCGCCCGTATCCTTATCCAAATCGGTTGCAAGAGCTACATCTTCTAAAAACTCACCTATACTACCAGTAGCTTCATCAATTTCTCTCTGACCTTCAACGAAATCTTTGATACCATTTAAAAGTTCTTCGATATTCTCCATTTTACCAATACCCTCTGGAGTTCCATCTTTCTTGAATTCTAAAAGAATTCCAGTTTTCTTGGCTACATGTTCAGACAATGCAAAAGCATCTGTAGTTTCGTTCATGACCTGAAAACTCTTAATCATAGTTACAAAATCTTGAAGCTTTCGTTTGGTACCTGAGTTTATCTTTAAATCAATTTTATCGATATTCTCCATTACCTCAAATATGGAACGGTTATAATGATTGGCGGCAACAACAAGTTTATCGATAGTGGTACCTCCTATTCCACGTGCCGGAAAATTAATTATCCTTTTTAAGGCTTCCTCATCTTTCGGGTTAATGACCATTCGCAAGTACGACAGTACATCTTTAATCTCTTTACGTTGATAGAACGACAGACCTCCATATATTCGGTAAGGAATATCACGTTTACGTAATGCATCTTCAATAGATCTAGATTGCGAATTTGTTCTATACAAAACAGCAAATTCACCATTGTTCATTTGCTCCTGCATTCTATGCTCCCAAATAGAATTCGCAACAAAGCGACCCTCTTCTGCATCTGTAGTACTTCTATGAATCTTTATGGCAGAACCATCATCATTTGCCGTCCAAACAACTTTTTCAATTTGATTTTTGTTCTTCCCTATTATAGAATTGGCTGCATTTACGATATTCCTAGTAGATCGATAATTCTGCTCTAATCGATACATACCAACATTTTCGTAATCTTTTTGAAAGTTAAGAATGTTGCTAATGTTCGCTCCTCTAAAAGAATATATACTCTGTGCATCATCACCTACCACACAAATATTCTGAAAGCGATCAGCTAATGCTTTTACAATTAGATATTGCGAATGGTTAGTATCTTGGTACTCATCAACCAGTATATACCTAAAACGATCTTGATATTTCATTAAAACATCAGGGTAACGCGTAAGAAGCTCATTGGTTCGTAGCAATAAATCATCAAAATCCATAGCCCCTGCCTTAAAGCAGCGATCTACATAATTCTCATAAATATCTCCTGTTCTTGGTTTTTTCGCCATAGCATCTTGCTCTACCAAATCAGAGTCATTACGATATGCCTTAACGGTTATTAGACTATTCTTAAAAGAAGAAATTCTATTTTGAATCTGTTTGTATTTGTAGATATCTTTATCTAGACCCATCTCCTTTATAATCGAAGAAAGTAATCTTTGAGAATCTTGGGTGTCATAAATGGTGAAATTACTTGGGTAACCAAGCTTATTACCATCTATACGCAATAGTTTCGCAAAAACGGAGTGGAAAGTTCCCATCCAAAGATTTTTTGCTTCCGAAGATCCAACAATATTAGAAATACGCACCTTCATTTCACGGGCTGCCTTATTGGTAAAGGTTAAAGCCAAAATATTAAAAGAATCGACCCCTTGTGCCATAAGGTGTGCAATTCTATATGTTAATACTCGTGTTTTTCCCGATCCCGCTCCAGCAATTACCATTAGCGGCCCGTCTTTGTGCAAAACAGGGGCCTTCTGGGCATCGTTCAATTCATCTATAAATGAGCTCAATTTTTCTTTTGTTTAGTGGCGTGAAATTAGCTATTATATAGGGATACTAAAAGTGATGTTATTTAGATTTATAAACAATGGATGGAATTTCTTTTCATTTTGAATATATTTAACCTTTATTACCTCGAATTGAGAATACCTGTTGGTGCAAATTATATTTTCATCAACAATAAGTAATATATAGAATATTTTAAATTTAAATACTGATTATGAGAAAACTAGGTTTTTTGGCTCTCGTTCTTATCGGAGTTTCCGTTAAAGCACAGGGATCAAATCTTGAGAAAGATTACACTTCCATAGAAGGTAAGGTTATTGAATGGAGAAGAGAAATTCATCAAAACCCGGAATTAGGTAATAGAGAATATAAAACTGCAGAAAAAATAGCAAAACACTTAAAGTCTTTAGGCATTGAGGTTGAAACCGGTGTGGCACACACAGGTGTCGTAGGTATTTTAAAAGGTGATTTGCCTGGTAAAGTAGTAGCATTAAGAGCAGATATAGATGCTTTACCTGTGACAGAAAGAAATGACTTACCGTATAAATCTAACGTGACCTCTGATTTTATGGGTGAGAAAGTTGGAGTAATGCATGCATGTGGTCATGATACACATACCGCAATTTTAATGGGTGTTGCTGAAGTAATGTCTAAAAACAAGGATAAAATTAAAGGCACCGTTAAATTTATTTTTCAACCAGCAGAAGAAGGTCCACCACCAGGAGAAGAAGGTGGTGCATTATTAATGGTTAAAGAAGGAGTTATGGATAGTCCTAAAGTAGACGCCATTTTCGGTCTTCACATTAATTCTCAAACTCCTGTAGGCATAATTCGTTATAAATCTGGCGGAACAATGGCAGCGGCTCAAAGTTTCACCATTAATGTAAAAGGTAAACAAAGCCATGGTTCACAGCCTTGGTCTGGTGTTGATCCAATTTTAATAAGTGCCAAAATAATTGACGGACTACAAACTATAATTAGTAGAGAAACTGACCTAACAAATGAAGCAGCTGTAATTACTGTAGGTAAAATTAAGAGTGGTGTTCGTTTTAACATTATACCAGAATCTGCTGAAATGATTGGTACAATTAGAACTTTAGATTATGATATGAAGGATAAGTTAAACAAGCGTATGGTAGAAATGGTGACAACCATTGCTAAAGCATATGGTGGTGAAGCTACTTGTGAAATTAAAGATGCAACAGATATTACCTA
Organism: uncultured Maribacter sp.; assembly: GCF_963977385.1. Classification (GTDB taxonomy): domain Bacteria; phylum Bacteroidota; class Bacteroidia; order Flavobacteriales; family Flavobacteriaceae; genus Maribacter. The sequence continues at coordinate 117,639 of NZ_CAXBOU010000006.1, forward strand.
TAACAATCCTGAATTAGTAGATCAAATGTTACCAACTATTAAAAGAGTTGCTGGTGAAGCTAATGTTCAAACACAGAAAGCAGTAACCGGTGCAGAAGATTTCTCCTATTTTCAAAGAGAGGCTCCAGGATTTTTCTTTTTCTTAGGAGGAATGACACCCGGAACTACAGAATCATACCCACATCATACACCAGATTTTTTAATTGATGATAGCGGCCTTCTTTTAGGTGTACGCACCCTAACAGAAATGAGTCTAGATTACCTAAATAGTGATCAAACACCACTTTTAGATATTAAACCAAAAGGATAATTTTGATGAATCAATTTTTAAATTATATTCCAAGTCTACCGTGGTGGACTTGGATTTTTTTGTTTATCTTCTTAGTAGCGATTTGGGATATTTTTATTCAGAAACGCCACACCATTAAACATAATTTTCCCGTAGTTGGGCATTTAAGATATTGGTTAGAAAGTATTGGGCCAGAAATGCGTCAATATTTTGTTGCGAACAATAGAGAAGAACTTCCTTTTAATAGAATAGAAAGAGGTTGGATTTATGCTTCTGCAAAAAAAGAAAATAATTATGAAGGTTTTGGCTCTGACCGAGATTTATATGCGCACCAGCATATCTTCATTAAGAATAGAATGATGGCTTATGCGGTGCCAAATGGTCACCCAAATCAAACTGAGCCAACCTTTATACCTTGTGCGAAAATCATGGGTTTACATAACAATCGAAAAAAGCCTTACAGACCCGGTAGTATTGTAAATGTATCGGCTATGAGCTTTGGTTCATTATCAGCAGCAGCGGTTGAAGCAATGAACAAAGGTGTAAAAAAGGCAAATGCTTATCATAACACGGGTGAAGGCGGACTCTCACCATACCACAAACATGGTGGCGATATTATTTTTCATTTCGGTACCGGATATTTTGGAGTTCGAACTCCAGATGGTAATTTCTCTATGGAGAAAATGAAAAAATTAGTTGAAGATAATCCAACAATTAAAGCCATAGAAATTAAATTATCTCAAGGTGCTAAACCGGGCAAAGGAGGCGTATTACCAGGGGCAAAAATAACCCCTGAACTTGCAGAAATTCGTGGTGTTGAAGTTGGTAAGGATGTATTATCCCCAGCTACACACAAAGCTTTTTCAAATGTCGAAGAATTAATGGCTTTAATTGAGTCCATTGCTGACCAAACTGGCTTACCTGTAGGAATTAAAGGAGCTATTGGAAAGTTAGATCAATGGGAAGAATTAGCTGATATGATGTTAAAAACAGGTAAAGGTCCAGATTTCATTACTGTAGATGGTGGTGAAGGTGGCACAGGCGCTGCTCCCCCATCATTCGCAGACCATGTATCTTTACCATGGGTTTACGGATTTTCAAGTCTTTACCGAGTATTTTTAAATAGAAACCTTACCGACCGAATTGTATTTATTGGTTCGGGAAAATTAGGTTTTCCTGCGAAAGCAGCAATGGCCTTCGCTATGGGTGCAGATTGTATAAATGTTGCTCGTGAAGCTATGATGAGTATTGGCTGTATACAAGCTCAAATTTGTCATACGAACAGATGTCCTACCGGTATTGCTACACAGAGTCAATGGCTACAAAAAGGTATTAATGTTCCATTAAAATCGGACCGTTTAGCACAGTACTTTAATACTTTTAGAAAAGAGTTCTTAGAAATAACACATGCTGCCGGTTATGAGCATCCAAGTCAATTTACAATGGATGATGTTCAAGTAAACGTAGACGACCACGACCTAAATCGCAGTTTGGCCTCTACTTATGGGTATAATAAAGCAAAAGTACCTTTTACAGGTGTTCAAGAATTAAAAGACTGTTCGTATCTTGGTGGCAAAATTTAAATTAACCTATTTAATGCATATTTAATATGATAAGATTTTTTTTATGTTCAGTTATTTTCATTGCTGGATTAAATACTGTGCAGGCTCAGAAAAAAAGTGAACTTATAGATCAGAATCAAGAATTAAAATTCAAATTAGATTCAATATCAAGAATAGTTAGCACAGCACAACATAATGAAAAATTAGGTTTACAACGTGCCGATGCACTTCAAACACAAGTAACAGAGTTACAAGACGCAAATGCTACATTGATGAAAAACTTAAATAGTTTTGCAGCGTTATCTAGTCAAAACTCAGAGAACATCAATAAAACCTTAGCTACCTTAAAACGTAAAGAAGAGCAATTAAAAGGAATAACAGATGGTGTTGCAAGTAACGATTCTACTGCTGTTATGGTATTGACAAATTCTAAACAAATTTTGGGCGAGAATGCAAAAGTCGGAGTATCTGATGGTATAGTAATAATTTCAGAAAAACTAGATTTTTTCTTTACTGATGGTGTAGGAACAACTCCTTCCAATGAATCTAAAATATGGATTGAAAATATAGCTAAAGTTGCGAATGCCAACCCTAAGAGCGTTATGACTATTGCTAGTTTAATTATTACAGGTGAAATGGATGTTGCTATTCAACAAGCTACCGCCATTGCGAGTATTCTTATAAAAGATTTTGGTGTTAACGGGGAACGCATAATTTCAGTTGGACAAGATGGTGGGTTACGAGAATCGCTTCAAATAAAATTTCAACCGGATTATAAAGCATTTTATGATATGGCTAAAGGGGACGCCAAAAATTAAATAACTTGCATTTCATCGATGAAGCACTATACTAATTGAAAAATTTGGACGTTCTTATTTCATAAATTATAACTAATTAAAAATGAGCTCAGATCAAATATTTCAACTTTTCGCGTATTTATTACCGTCAGTAGTCACCGGTGCTATTGCTTTCTATTTCTTTAGAATGCACACGAATAATGAAGAAGGTCGTAGACGTTTTCTTTTACATAAAGATTCTCAAAAAGATACCTTACCGATTAGATTACAAGCTTACGAACGTATGTCATTATTTTTAGAACGAATTGCAATCCCTAGTTTAGTCGTTCGTGTAGGACCACAATCTACAGATAAGGGTGCTTATGAAAGTTTACTGATTAAAAGTATTGAAACAGAATTTGATCATAATCTTTCACAACAAATATATATGACAGATGAATGTTGGAATATCATTAAAGCTGCAAAAAGTGCTACCATTCAAATGATTAGAAAGGCAGCCATGAGTCAAACTGATTCTGCAGATAAATTAAGGGAAGATATTCTAAATGAGACGATGGAAAAAGCTTCACCTTCTGCTACTGCGCTTTCTTTTGTAAAAAAGGAGATTGGTGATTTGTGGTAGTAGTTTTAAAAGGAATACTCTTACTTGAATAAAAAATAAATGCTTTCAGATATGAAAGCATTTATTGTATAAAACAATAAGTGTTTTAGTCACAAAAGAGAATTACTCATTCTCATTTGGCTCAATAGGATTTGTTTCTTCATTCTTATTTTTGGCGTACAAATAGCCTCTTTTCCACCACAAGGTCATCTTTACTTTATCGAATATTAAAGAATTGGTTGTTAATATCGTTGGCGTATAGAACAGATTTATAATCGCATTCTTTTGATTAGCAACTAATTTTCCTATTCTGATATTCTGATTTTCAATACGATCTAAAATAAAACTCATCATCGTAGTAATCAATTCGAACGGATTCCTTGACGCCACTCTATTTAAATAATTTACCTCGGTATGTAAAACAACAACATCTACTTCGGTTGCTCCTCTTTTAATTGCTTCTTCTATAGGTACAATGCTTCCTAAACCTCCATCTGCATATTCACAACCATTTTTACGAACTAAACTCATAAATGGCGTGTAATTAGCAGAAATCCATATCCAATCGCAGTAATCTTCATATGTACAATTTTTAATAGATTTATACTCCACTTGATTTAATGATAAGTTAGAAACCGTAATTATCACATCAGAATCACCGTTCTTTAAGATTTCGAACTCTTCAAGGGTTAAACTATTTTCAATTAGTTTTCTAAGATTTTCACTCTCGCCAAATGTTTTTTTACCAACAATAAAATTTTTAAGAACGTTCCAATGATTAATGGAAATCTCTTCATTACCGCGAATATTTTTTACCAGAAAAGGGCAATTATTAAAAATGCTCTTCTGATTGACATTAGAATAGATTTCTTTGATTTTATCTAATTTACCCAAAGCCAAATGAGAAATTAGAAGACTCCCGGTAGAAGTGCCCACAAAAATATCATACTTTCTACCCTCTTCTTGAATTAGGTATTGGGCAACACCACCTGCAAAGGCGCCTTTACTACCACCTCCAGAAATAACTAAAGCTCTCATTATAAATTTAATTTCGTTTTAAGATAACGCAAATCTGTCGAACTAAGTTGTTTTGCTACCTTTTCAATTTCTTTTTTTTGTGCTTCATCCTTCATCAAAGAATCTAACACCTGCCTGGCAAAATTTCTAAACTGCCAAGAATGATGGTTAGTTGCCTTAATCAAATTAGTTAATGCATCATCATTTAACGCTTGAATTTCAAATAGGTATTGAAAAGCGGTTTGCCGTACTTCAGGGTTATAAACCGGGCTTGTATAACCTACAAGTTCCTCATAATAAGAAGTATTCGCTTCTGAATTATATTCTGGAGTCACTAATGCCAATGTGAGCCAAAGCAAACGAACATTCTTATTGGGGAGTCCAATTATATCTTTCGTTTTATCTAAGAAAATACTTCTATCATAATCAAAACTAGTCCAAAGATTATATAGCATTAATTCATTGGTAATATAACTATCATCTAACAACAAGGGTTCTACATACACCTTTAATTCCTCGGGAATAATGTTCATTTTTTCAGCTGCAAATTGTCTAATCTTCAAGTCTTCATTTGAAGCCAATGGCAAAAGTTCTAAGCCAGCAAATTCATCTTTTTGTTTAAGAAGTTCTAGTTTTAATTCGGTTGACAATTCTGAATTCTCTAAGGTTTCTTTAGATATGAACGTCTTCTCTAGGTCATGTTGCCAAACATAAAACATTCTGATAGAAGAACTTTTTTTCATTAAAAAGTCTTTAGCTAACTCTTCGGGGAAATATTTCCCCTTTAACCAAATTGCCTTAAACTCATTTAAATCTTTACCACTCACCTCTTCCATTTCAGCAATAAAATCAGCAACAGTCACATTTTTGAACTGATATTTGCCTAGGTAATTCTTGATTCCTTCTTTAAACACCGAGTCCCCTATTTCTTCTCTTAGTATAGACATAGCCCAAGCACCTTTTTCATAAAAAGTAAGACTACTAGCTTTAGGATTCAGCAAGCTCTCCCCTTCTCCTTTTTCAGAAATACCACTTAAAGTTTTTGCTGTATCGAATAACTTCCAGTAGAAATAATCTTCACCAAATACTTCCTTTTCAGCCAAATAGGCATAGTATGTAGCAAAGCCCTCATGCAACCAATGGTGCTCGCTATTTTTTTCGGTTACCAAATTCCCAAACCATTGATGCGCCAATTCATGGGCATTGATATTCACATAATTTCTATCAATAAAAGCTGTTGAATCAATAACGTAGGCATCAGAAAAAAAGGTAGTGCTAGTATTCTCCATACCGGCATATAAAAAATCGTGTACAGGAACTTGCTTATAATTTTGCCATGGGTAAGCTACTCCTATCTCATTTTCCAAAAAATCAAATATCCTTTTTGTGTACCTATACGTAGGTTCCACTTTTAGGCTATCAGAAGGATAATAATAATTTTCGATGCTAATACCACTTTCAGATTTCAATACTTGTTTATCATAACTACCTATAGCAAAAGCCAATAAATAACTGCTCATTGGTTTTTTCATATCAAAAACCCAAATAGGAAACTCATCTGTTTCATTTGACTTCATCACCAAATTACCATTCGCAATAACCTGATATTTCTTATTAGCCTCAATGGTTAAATCGAACTCAATCTTTTCTTCCATATCATCAAAACTAGGAAGCCAATGACTCGTATATTTGCCTTGACCTTGGGTCCATATTTGTTCATTTCCCTCTAAATCATCCTCCCACCCAATAAAATAAACTGTTTGTTTTGGCTCGACAACATATTCTATATTTAGTTTGTGAGATTGTCCTTTTTTAAATTTATTTTCAATGGTTAGCGTTTTTTCAGTCTTTATAGTATTTACTGGTTTACCATCTAACTCTACCTTAGTAAAGGTCATATTCTTGGCATCAAGAAAAATAGAATCTACATTTTGTTTTACATCAAAACGATAAACAACGTTACCTTTTAATTGACGTTTCAGTGGTTCTGGCTTAATATATACACTGGCCGTAGTAAAATCTACTCTCTCTTGATGTTGTCCGTAGGTGACACATGTAATGCAAAAAATAAGTAGGAGAAAAAAATTCTTCATGCAGATTTAAAAACTATAGAAAATCAAATTTAATAATTTAGTTTGTCGCAAATCTACCTAAACCCTACTTTAGTACTATGAACGCAAATTACTTGCAAACTCCTATCGTATACTTAAAAGGTGTTGGCCCTAATCGGGCTGAAACCTTAAAGTCAGAATTGGGTGTTGAAACCTATCAAGATTTGCTGAATCTTTTCCCCAATCGATATATAGATAAAACCCAATATTATAAAATCGGTCAATTACAACGAAATAGTTCTGATGTTCAAATTATAGGAAAATTAGTCAATATTAAAACTGTCGAGCAAAAAAAAGGAAATCGACTTGTTGCTAAGTTCATTGATGATACAGGAGAAATGGAACTGGTCTGGTTTAGGGGTCAAAAATGGATTCGTGAAAATTTAAAACTGAATACACCCTATGTAATTTTTGGTAAATGCAACTGGTTCAATGGTACATTTTCCATGCCGCACCCAGAAATGGAACCACTAAAAGATCATGAACAAGGAACAAAAGTGTACATGCAGCCCGTTTATCCTTCTACCGAAAAATTAAGTAATAAAGGGATTACTAATAAGGTCATTAGTAAATTAATGCAGCAACTTTTTATTGAGGTCAATGGTAAATTCAATGAAAGTCTTTCTGATAAATTACTTTATGAATTAAAGCTTATTGATAAAAGTGAAGCACTGTTCAATATTCACTTTCCAAAGAATCAAGAGTTATTGGCGAAGGCTCAATTTAGATTAAAATTCGAAGAATTATTTTATATTCAACTTCAGCTCATTGGTAAGAAGCTTTCTAGAAAGAAAAAAATAAAAGGCTTTCCTTTTACTGAAGTGGGCGAATATTTTAACGATTTCTATTCTAATAAGTTACCCTTTGAACTTACTGGTGCGCAAAAACGAGTGATTAAAGAAATTCGCGCAGACCTTGGCAGCAATGCCCAAATGAACCGTTTATTACAGGGTGATGTGGGTTCTGGAAAAACGATTGTTGCTGTAATGACGATGCTTTTGGCTATCGATAACGGATTTCAAGCTTGCTTGATGGCTCCTACTGAAATACTTGCAAATCAACATTTTCAAGGAATTTCAGAACTGTTAGAAGGAACAAATATCACATGTGCTTTACTAACAGGATCCGTAAAGAAATCGGCTCGTAAACCTATTCATGAACAGTTAGAAAATGGAGAATTAAATATTCTTATCGGTACTCATGCCCTTCTAGAGGATAAGGTAAAATACCAAAATTTAGGTATAGCTGTTATAGATGAACAACATCGTTTCGGAGTAGCTCAACGGTCTAAACTTTGGCATAAAAATGAATTTCCGCCACATATTTTGGTGATGACCGCTACCCCTATTCCTAGAACTTTAGCCATGAGTTTGTATGGTGATTTAGATATTTCGGTGATAGATGAATTACCGCCTGGTCGTAAACCCATTAAAACTGTACATAGATATGATGCAAACCGTTTAAAAGTATTTCGATTTATACGGGATGAAATAGATAAAGGAAGACAGATATATGTTGTATATCCGCTCATACAAGAATCTGAAGCCATGGATTATAAAGATTTAATGGATGGATATGAGAGTATTGTTCGTGATTTTCCTCAACCTAAATATCAAATTTCTATTGTTCACGGTCAAATGAAGCCAGCCGATAAGGAATTTGAAATGAACCGATTTGTACGTGGTGAAACACAAATAATGGTTGCCACAACGGTTATTGAAGTTGGTGTAAATGTACCCAATGCTTCTGTTATGATAATTGAAAGTGCGGAACGTTTCGGTTTATCGCAATTACACCAATTACGAGGACGTGTTGGGCGTGGTGCAGACCAAAGCTTCTGTATTTTAATGACAAGTCATAAATTATCTGCTGAAGCTAAAACCAGATTAGAAACCATGGTAGCCACTAATGACGGTTTTGAAATTGCAGAAGTTGATCTTAAACTTCGTGGACCAGGTGATTTAATGGGCACCCAACAAAGCGGTTTATTGAATTTAAAAATTGCCGATATCGTTAAGGATAATGATATTCTTAAGACCGCACGGTATTATGCACTTCAATCACTAAAAGAAGACCCTTCATTAGGTAATCCAGAGAATCTAATTATTAGACATATGTATGCTCAATTGGTGAAACATAAGAATATCTGGACATATATTAGTTAGTTTTATTTTTAACACATTTGATGTTGAACATCGTAATTTAGAAGTGTGTTTATTTCCAAGAAACCCCTGTTTTTAATAGATTTGTGAACTTAGATTAGAAAGAATATGAGCGCAACTAAAACATTATTTGATAAAGTGTGGGATTCCCACGTAGTACATAAAATACAGGATGGTCCAGATGTTCTGTTTATCGACAGACATTTGGTTCATGAAGTAACAAGTCCTGTTGCATTCTTAGGATTAAAAAGCAGAAATATTCCTGTTATGCATCCTGAAAAAACTTTTGCAACAGCTGACCATAATACGCCGACAATTAATCAGCACCTACCGGTAGCTGATCCCTTATCTGCAAACCAATTGAAAATGCTCGAAGAAAATGCCAATAAATATGGTATTTCTTATTGGGGATTAGGACATGCAAAAAACGGAATTGTACATGTTGTAGGTCCTGAATATGGTATTACCCAACCAGGTGCTACAATTGTTTGTGGTGATTCACATACATCTACTCACGGTGCATTTGGCGCTATTGCTTTCGGTATTGGTACATCAGAAGTTGAAATGGTATTGGCTACACAATGTATAATGCAGCCGAAACCAAAAAGAATGCGTATCAATATCAATGGGAAAATGAGTAGAGGTGTTACTCCAAAAGACGTTGCCCTATTTACTATTTCTCAATTGACTACATCAGGAGCTACAGGTTATTTCGTAGAATACGCTGGTGAAATCTTTAATGACATGAGTATGGAAGGTCGTATGACCGTTTGTAACTTAAGTATTGAAATGGGTGCTCGTGGTGGTATGATAGCTCCCGATGAAAAGACATTTGAATATATAAAAGATCGTGAGTTTACTCCAAAAGGTGCAGATTGGGATAAAGCAATGGCATATTGGGAAACTTTATATACAGATGAAGATGCCATTTTTGATAAAGAAATGACTTTCGATGGTTCACTGATTGAACCAATGATTACCTATGGCACCAACCCAGGTATGGGTATGGGAATTTCAAATGATATTCCTTTAGCTAATAACGTTCAAGGTGGCGCAACCACCTATCAGAAATCTTTAAAATACATGGATTTCAGTGAAGGTGATAGTATGATGGGTAAACCAATTGATTTTGTTTTTCTTGGAAGTTGTACTAATGGCAGGATTGAAGATTTCAGAGCTTTTACATCTATTGTAAAAGGAAGAAAAAAAGCAGACAATGTTACTGCTTGGTTAGTACCCGGATCACATAAAGTCGAAGCTGCAATAAAAGAAGAAGGTTTACTTGATATTTTAACCGAAGCCGGGTTCGAACTTCGTGAACCAGGTTGTTCTGCATGTTTAGCGATGAACGATGACAAAGTTCCTGCCGGTAAATTGGCAGTTAGTACTTCGAATAGAAATTTTGAAGGTAGACAAGGTCCTGGATCTAGAACATTACTTGCTAGTCCGTTAGTTGCTGCTGCTGCTGCTGTAACAGGTAAAGTGACTGACCCAAGAGAATTAATGGAAGAAATGGTTGCTGGTTAATAGCTGCTAGTTGACTGTATAAGTTACAACAACAGAACATAGCACTAAAAACAAACAACGATCAACGAATAACAAAAGAAAAAATGGCATACGATAAATTCGATATACTAACATCAACTGCAGTTCCCTTACCGATAGAGAATGTAGATACTGATCAAATAATACCCGCACGTTTTTTAAAAGCAACTGAACGTGTTGGTTTTGGCGATAATCTTTTTAGAGATTGGCGCTACAATCAAGACAACACTCTTAAAGAGGATTTTGTTCTTAACCAAGATAAATTCAGCGGTAAAATACTAGTTGGTGGTAAGAACTTTGGCTCTGGATCATCTCGTGAACATGCAGCTTGGGCAGTTTATGATTATGGCTTCAGATGTGTAGTTTCAAGTTTCTTTGCAGATATCTTTAGAGGTAACTGTTTAAACATTGGTGTTTTACCAGTTCAAGTAAGTGCAGAGTTTTTACAGAAAATATTTGATGCAACTGAGGCAGATCCAAATTCGAAATTGGAGATAAATCTTCCTGAGCAAAAAATAAGATTATTGGCTACGGGGGAAAACGAACCTTTTGAAATCAATGGTTATAAGAAGAACAATATGTTGAACGGTTTTGATGATATTGATTACTTATTGAATATCAAAAAAGACATTGAGACTTTTGCAGAGAATACACCTCTATAAGACTCCAATTAAAACTTTTACGAGCTTGTACTGATAAGTATTTGACCTACTCATTTGACTTTGATATCTATCAACAACATTAAACGCTTGTCGTACTTCAATTGAATGAACGGCAGACAGAGCACAATGAAAAAAAGAAAGTTAGAAATAATGGATACCACCCTTAGGGATGGTGAACAGACCTCTGGAGTATCCTTTTCTGCATCAGAAAAACTGACCTTAGCAAAACTTCTATTAGATGAGCTTAAGGTAGATCGTATCGAAGTCGCATCGGCACGTGTTTCCGATGGTGAGTTAGAGGCTGTTAAGAAAATTACCGAATGGGCTGCAACAAAAGGATATCTAGAACGTGTAGAAGTTCTAACATTTGTTGATGGTGGTGTTTCATTAGATTGGATGATTGAATCAGGAGCTATTTCACAAAACCTTCTTACCAAAGGTTCATTGAATCATTTGAAATATCAACTAAAGAAAACCCCAGAGCAACACTTTTCTGAAATAGCTAATATTTTCAAACAAGCATCTGAAAAAGGTATTATTAATAATATCTACTTAGAAGATTGGAGTAATGGTATGCGAAATTCGAAAGAATATGTTTTCGAATTTCTAGACTTTTTATCAACCCAGAATGTAAAAAGAATATTATTACCAGATACACTTGGTATATTGACCCATACTGAAACGTATGCATACATTTCAGAAATAGTTCAGAAATATCCAAAATTACATTTCGATTTTCATGGCCATAACGACTATGATTTAGGCGTAGCTAATATTATGGAAGCCGTAAAAGCGGGTTGTCATGGTTTACACCTAACCGTTAACGGTATGGGCGAACGTGCTGGTAACGCTCCTATGGCTAGTGCTGTAGCAGTTATCAACGATTTTCTACCAGAAGTAGAAATTAGTGTGAACGAAACCTCCCTTTATAAGGTAAGTAAATTGGTTTCTGCATTTACAGGTTTTACCATACCAGCAAACAAACCTATTGTTGGAGATAATGTATTTACACAAACAGCAGGAATACATGCTGACGGAGACAGTAAAAAGAACTTGTATTTTAGCGATTTAATGCCAGAACGTTTTGGAAGAAAACGTAAATATGCATTAGGCAAAATGTCAGGCAAAGCCAACATTCAGAAAAACTTACAAGAACTTGGGCTAACGCTTAATGATGATGAGTTAAAAAAAGTTACAGCTAGAATTATAGAATTAGGAGATAAAAAGGAACGTGTTACTAAAGATGATCTCCCTTTTATCATTTCAGATGTTTTAGATACTGCTGATTATAAGCAACGTGTCTTTGTAAAATCTTATGTGTTAACACATGCGAAAGGTTTAATGCCTTCCTCTACCCTATCTGTTGAGGTAGATGGTAAAGTATTTGAAGCACATGCTCAAGGTGACGGACAATATGATGCATTTATGAACGCACTGAAAAAGGTTTATATTGCCAAGAATAAAACATTACCCAAATTAACCGATTATGCCGTAAGAATACCACCAGGTAGTACATCTGATGCACTCTGTGAAACGGTAATTACTTGGGAAATGGATGGAAAAGAATTTACCTCAAGGGGATTAGATTCTGACCAAACGGTTAGTGCTATAAAAGCGACCGAGAAAATGTTGAATATTATTTAGCGCTGTGCGCATTACGCCAAGCGCAAAACGCTTTGATGAGAGATTATAAAAAATATAGTGTTTGGGAATTAGGACATGAAGTTACCTTAGAGATTTACAAGCTAACTAATACTTTCCCAAGAGAGGAGAATTTTGGATTAACAAGTCAAATGAGAAGAGCATCTTCATCTATACCCGCAAATATTGCAGAAGGATGTGGTAGAGAGTCTGATGCAGAGTTTAAACGTTTTTTAATTATTTCTCAAGGTTCAGCAAGTGAATTGGAATATTTCACGATTTTAGCAAAAGACCTTAATTATATTCTAAATGAAGATTTTTTAAATATTCATGATAAAGTAAACAAAGTAAGAAGAAGTTTAAATAATTTAATAAATAAGATTTAATTAATACTAAACGTATTTACCTATGCGAAAAGCGATTAGCGTAATGCGATTAGCGAAAATCAAATAACCCATGAAATTAAATATTGCCTTATTGGCCGGTGATGGTATCGGTCCAGAAGTTATTGATCAAGCGGTAAAGGTATGTGATGCCATCGCTAAAAAATATTCTCATGATATCAATTGGAAACCTGCCCTTACGGGTGCAGCAGCCATTGATGCCGTTGGCGAGCCTTATCCTGATGAAACACATGAAATTTGTGCTAATGCAGATGCCGTACTTTTTGGTGCGATTGGTCACCCACGTTTTGACAATGATCCATCGGCAAAGGTACGTCCTGAGCAAGGACTATTAAAGATGAGACAAAAATTAGGTTTATTTGCCAATGTACGTCCAACCTTTACTTTTCCTTCACTTATCGATAAATCTCCATTGAAAAGAGATAGAATAGAGGGTACCGATTTAATTATTTTAAGAGAGTTAACTGGTGGTATTTATTTTGGTGAACGTGGTAGAAAAGATGATGGAAACACTGCTTTTGATACTATGACCTACCAACGATTTGAAATTGAACGTTTAGCTAAAAAAGGTTTTGATATGGCTATGAAGCGTTCTAAAAAATTATGTTGTGTTGATAAGGCCAATGTTTTAGAATCATCTAGACTATGGAGAGAAACCGTTCAAGCAATGGAAAAAGATTATCCTGAAGTTGAAGTCACCTATGAGTTTATCGATGCTGTAGCTATGCGTTTAATTCAATGGCCAAAAGGATATGATGTAATTATTACAGCAAATTTATTTGGAGATATATTAACGGATGAAGCTTCTGTTATTGCTGGTTCTATGGGATTAATGCCATCTTCTTCTGTAGGTAGCAAAGTTTCTTTATATGAGCCAATACATGGTTCTTACCCACAGGCAGCTGGGAAAGATATTGCTAATCCTTTAGCTACTGTTCTTTCAGCGGCTATGTTATTTGAGGATATGAACATGACACAAGAAGCAGAAGAAATTAGAAGAGTGGTCAATAAATCATTGGCTGAAGGTTATGTGACTGAAGACCTTGCTGATGGTGGTAAGAGTTATAAAACTAGTGAAGTTGGCGATTGGTTAGCCAGCAATATCTAAAAAGTATATTTTAAATAAAATCCCCTTTAATCTAAGATTAAAGGGGATTTTTTATATAAGTTAATTTCAACTTAAACTATAAGCTTCCTGGTGTAGATATATCCTGCTCATAGATACTTCTAACAATAGCATGAATATCTGGAATTACGGTTTTAGCTAATTTCGAATTACCATTCAACAAAACACAAATACCTAAATCTGAATCTGGGAAAAGTGCAATCTCATTTCTGTAATTATTTACACTCCCTCCATGATGCCAAATAGTTTCTTCTCCAACTTTTTCATTTTCTTTTACTGTATGAATACGCCATCCAAAACCATAGGCCGATTTTAAATGACCTGGCCATCTTTGGTAATATTTACTGTGTCCGTTCAAGGCAATGTATGGTTTAAAAACCTGCTCTACAGCATCCTTAGACATTACTTCAGGGTTGTGTCCTAATAAAAAACGCATCCATTTTGCCATATCTAAAGAGCTCGCATTAATACCGCCTGCAGCTATAGCATTATAGTATTTATCTGTTAGAGATAAAGCGCGCCAATGTCCCCCACTTTTTCTATGTGGTAAGGCAACATTTTCAGAATTTAATAAAGCCTTGTGGTCCATGGATACGGATTGCATATTCAATGGCTTAAAAAACTTGTCGTTTAATAGGGTTTGAATATCCTTCCCAGTAGCTTTCAACATAATTTCTTGACTCAATGAAAACATGGCATTCTGGTAACTATATTGAAGGCCAGGTTCAGCAATTGGTTGAACTTCATCAAATCGACCAGCAATTTTAGACATCGATATACCAGCTTCAACTAAATTGGTGAAACTGTGATATGGCGTTCCAGAGGTATGCGACAACAGATGGGCTATTTCAACCTTTTCTGTATTAATTTTATTTCCAAATTTGAAGTTCGGAATAAACTCCACTACTTTGTCATTCCAATGTATTTTACCTTCACTTTCAAGATTGGCAGCTAATACACCTGTAAAACCTTTTGATATTGACCCTAATCTAAATAAGGTTTCTCCATCTACATTTTCAATTCCTTTTACACTTCTTTTTCCAAATCCATTTGAAAGAATAACCGAATCACCACTAACGATACTTACCCCCGCACCTACTATATCTCCAGATTTAATAGCTTGGTCAAAATATATAGTTAAGGCAGATTTCAACGCTTGTTGACGTATGCCATATAATTTGATTTCCCTTTTCTCTGCTAAGGTTTTAACAGGATTTGAATTTGTGATAATTGCCTTAGAATGTTCAGGCTTAAATGACGAAGCGGTGAGAACAAATAGTAAAAGAACCAATACAATAGTTCCTAGTATTAATTTAGTACGTTGCACGATTAAGTAGGTTTAGGTTCTTTAATAACGCGTTTAAATACATTAAAGTACCGATGAAATGCACAAATTACAAAATTTAACAAGTTTATCGTTCCATTTTCGAAATGTAATTAAAACATAAACTTATTTTTTTGAGCACAAAAAAAAGGAACTTGCTGAGCAAGTTCCTTTTTTATATAAATAATACTTTTTTTAACAGCTTATTGCCATTTTCTTGTACTTAATTTCTTTGCGCTTGCGAACTAATAAAATAGCTACTGCTATGGCAACACCAGAAAAAGCTAAAATTGCACCCACCAAACTTGAATAAATAATTCCGTATCCGAAAGCTATAGGCAAACCTGCTAAATAGGCACCGGAAGCATTACCCATATTAAAGGCACTTTGATTCATTGAAGAACCTAACATTTCAGAACCTTTAGAAGTATTTATAATTGCCATTTGAATAGGCGTCGAAACGGTAAAAGATATAACACCAATTAGAAAAGTCATTGCCATTAATACGTACGGATTTGTCGCAATAAACATATTAATTAATAAGATAGCAGACATGATAGATAAACTAATAATAACCGCTCTTAAAGGCGAAAATAACTCCGCCATTTTTGCTCCTAGAAAATTACCTACAACCATACCTAAACCAGCTAGCATCATAGCATAGCCAACAAAGTGATTAGGTAAACCGGCCACATCGGTAACTAACGGTGCTACATAACTGTACCAAGCAAAGAATCCGCCAGTACCTATAGTCGTCAAAGCAATTAATGCCCAAAGTTCATTATTCCTTAATCCTTTTGAAACACTGACATTTTTTTCTGTAGCTTCTATTTCGATTTTCGGCATCCACATATATATACTAGCTAAAGCCATTAACCCTACGAATCCTACTAGATAGAAAGAAACACTCCAGCTAAACTGTTGACCTAGATACGTTCCAAAAGGAACACCAATGACGTTTGCTATGGTCAATCCTGAAAACATTATGGCAATGCCTTGAGCAGACTTCCCTTTCCTAGCGAGTTTTGTAGCAACCACTGCCCCGATTCCAAAAAAGGCACCATGAGGTATTCCTGATAAAAATCTCAAAAACAATAAACTGCTATACCCTGTTGCAAGACCCGATAAAGTATTGAATACAGTAAACCATATCATTAATAAGAATAACATTTTCTTAGGCGAAAGTTTTGAGCCTAACCCAGTAAGTAATGGTGCACCCACTACTACACCCAATGCATAAGCTGCAATAAAATGTCCGGCTTGGGGTATTGTTATGCCTAATGACCCAGAAACTTCTGTCAAAATTCCCATTATTACAAACTCAGTAAGGCCTATTCCAAAACCTCCGATAGCTAAAGCAAATAATGCTTTTTTGTTTGATTTTATAGTCTTCATAACCTATATCTTTAAGTTCTACACTTACACTATAGTCGAAAAATAGTTCGATTTAAAATGCAAAGTTAAAACCAATAAGTCGTATATCTCCGTCATTTATTACCCTATTTATGTAAATAATTACCTTAGATAAAATCATGAAAACAAGTAATTATTACAGTTGAGTTAACAATACTTACAACTCAGAAAATCATTTTATAAAAAACTTCATTTACAAATCATATTTGCTGTATCAATCTAAAAAATAGATGCACCATGAAGATTTTATTACTCTTTTTATTCACCCTAATTCAAGCCAACATAATAGCACAAGAAACTGTGTCAGGTAAAGTAATTGATAATCAAGGCAAACCTGTAATAGGGGCTAATGTATATATAAAGGGTACATACGATGGTACCGCTACTAATGAAGAAGGAATCTTTACTTTTGAAACAGATGTAATTGGAGAACAAACATTGGTAGCTTCATCAATCTCCTATGAAGCTTTCTCTAAAACAGCTCATATTACCACCTTTTCTAATTTCATTATAAAACTAAAAGATGATGTAAATACCTTAGATGCGGTTACTGTAAATGCCGGAACTTTTAAAGCCGGAGATAATGCAAAAGTAACAGCTTTAAAACCGTTAGACATTGTAACAACTGCCGGAGCTCTTGGAGATTTCGTAGGTGCACTACAAACATTACCCGGCACTTCTAATGTTGCCGAAGATGGCAGGTTATTTGTAAGAGGTGGTGATGCAGAAGAAACACAAATATTCGTAGACGGAATGCGCGTATTTACACCATATTCTCCTTCAGCAAACAACATACCATCTAGAGGCAGGTTATCTCCATTTTTATTTAAAGGAATAACATTTTCTACAGGAGGGTATTCAGCAGAATATGGTCAAGCATTATCTAGTGTTTTACTATTAAACAGTGTTGATGAGCCCCAAGAAGAAAAAACAGAAATTGCAATAATGTCTGTTGGCGTCGGACTTGGGAATACCAAAAAATGGAATAAGAGCTCATTGAGCTTGAATACATCTTACATTAATTTAGCTCCATATCAGAAATTATATTCAGATAATAATAAATGGCACAAGCCTGTAGAATCTTTAGGAGGTGAAGCGGTATACAGATATAGATTTAATAATGATGGATTATTAAAAGTTTATGGAGCATATAGTGCCGTAAATTTTGATTTAACCCAAGAAGATATTAATGAAATTGATGGTTTAAGATTCGGATTAAAAAATAGAAACTTATATGTGAATACATCTTATAAAGATTTCCTAGAAAAAGATTGGAGCATTGTCACTGGTGTCAGCTTTGCAAACGACCGTTCTGATTTAAAATTTAGTTCAGCAAACATCACTGATATTGAAAATTCAGCTCACTTTAAATTTACTCTGAACAAGTACTTTTCTAGCCGATATAAATTAAACTTTGGGGCTGAATACTTCATCACAAACTTCACCGAAAACTATAACGACGAAACCATTGAAAATGAATATGGGTTTGCAAATAATATTTTTAGCAGTTTTATTGAAACCGATATTTTCTTCTCAAAAAATCTGGCGACCAAGATTGGAATACGAGGTGAATATTCTGAACTATTACAAGAGTTCAATCTATCTCCAAGAATATCTTTGGCATACAAATCTGGCGCAAACTCTCAATTCTCATTAGCCTACGGTCAATTTTTTCAAAATCCTAAAAATGAATACTTAAAATTCAACACTGATTTTACAGCTGAAAATACCACACATTGGATTGCCAATTATCAATATGTAAAAAATAAACAAATCTTTAGAGCAGAGGCTTATTATAAAGATTATAATGATTTAGTAAAGTTCGATACACCATTAGCACTACCTATTTCCACCTATTCGAATTCGGGTAATGGATATGCAAAAGGACTCGATGTTTTTTGGAGGGATAACAAATCAATCAAAAACACTGAATATTGGTTGTCCTATTCTTTCTTGGACACAGAGAGAAATTATAAAAATTATCCCACAAACGCTACGCCAAATTTTGCTTCTAAACATAATGCTTCCCTAGTTATTAAACATTGGATTGAAGATTGGAAAAGTCAGATAGGACTGAGTTACAATTTTGCTTCAGGACGAAATTACACAGATCCGAACAAAAGTGGTTTCTTAAATGAACAAGCTAAAAATTTCAATTCATTGAATGCCAATTATGCATATCTAATTAGTCCTCAAAAAATATTGTATTTCTCCATAAGTAATGTTTTAGGAACTAAAAACGTAAATGAATACCAGTATGCCAATCAAACCAATACGGACGGGTTATTTGACCGAAGAGCAATTACCCCTGCTGCAGACCGCTTCTTTTTCATAGGATTCTTTTGGACGATTAGCGACAATAAAAATGATAACCAACTTGATAATCTTTAGTTGCTACATTTCAATACCAAAAATCGACAACTCGGTAATCTATTTTATTTAAAAAATGAGAATAAGAAGATATTTGAAGAATAATAAATAACCTTAAAAATTAAAAACATGAAAACAGTATTACTAGTAGCCACTTTAATTTTATCACTGAATTTATCATCGCAGACTCCTTATGAAAAAGGAATGTCTAAAGCATTTGAATTATGGCAAGAACAAAAAAATACAGAAGCGGTACAATTATTCGAGAGAATTGCAACGGCAGAAAAAAATAATTGGTTACCACCTTACTATGCAGGCTTAATAGAGGTTATAAGTAGTTTTAGCATAAAAGATGAAGCATTACTTACTACAAAACTCACAAGAGCAAAAGTATTTTTAGATATAGCAGCTTCCATTTCAGAAGACAATCCGGAGATAATGATATCCTATGCATTATTAAATACCGCTTATATTGCATTTGACGGACAGAAATACGGAATGACCTTATCAGGAGAAAATACGGCTATTTATAAAAAAGCTCAATCTATTTCGCCGAACAATCCTCGGGTTATATTAAGTAAAGCAGAATGGGATATGGGGTCAGCTAAATTCTTTGGAAAGTCAATTACCCCGTTTTGTGAAGATATTGACAGAGCTATTGTATTATTCGAAGAAGAAGAGCAAACTATACCTTTCTACCCATATTCAGGGCTAGAAAGAGCTGAAGAAATCAGCGCTAATTGTAAAAAAGAAACCTCCCCTAATTAATAGGAGAGGTTTTTATGATTCGATAATTTCGTCGCTTTTTATAATATATAATCTGTGCTAACAAAATTAGAAAGTTTAGCTTCTAACAAATGTTGAATAATTTCAGTATTCAATTCGTTATCCTTAAAAGCAACAAAAGTTCGAATAGAAAAAGAGCGTAGTGCATCATGAACACTTAAAGTAGCTTGTGCAGAATCTTTTCGTCCTGTAAACGGATATACATCTGGACCTCTTTGGCAAGAGCTGTTCAAATTCACACGACAAACTAAGTTCACCAAGGTGTCAATTAATGGCGAAAGTGCATATACATCTTTACCAAATAAACTTACTTGTTGACCATAGTTACTTTCGGCCATATCATCTAACGGTTCTTCAATATCCGTAAAAGGCACTATAGGTATAATTGGCCCGAATTGTTCTTCTTTGTACACCCTCATATCTTTAGTCACCGGATATAAAACCGCTGGCCAGATAAAATTATCAAATCGTTTACCACCTTTTTTGTTTAATATTTTTGCCCCTTTTGCAAGTGCATCATCAATAAGTTCTTGAATATATTCTGGCTTTCCTGGTTCTGGTAACGGGGTTAACTTAACACCATCTTCCCAAGGATTCCCAAATTTCAGCTCATCAACTTTTTTCGCGAAGCTTTCATTAAATTTCGACCTAATATCTTCATGAACGTATACCACTTTTAACGCGGTACAACGTTGACCGTTAAAAGATAGCGTACCTGCTAAACATTCATTAATTGTCAATTCTAAATCTGCATCAGGCAATATAATCGCCGGGTTTTTAGCTTCTAACCCTAAAACTAAACGCAAACGGTTACTCTTTGGATGTTGTTCTTGTAAGGCATTGGCTGATTTACTGTTACCAATTAATGCAAGAACATCTACTTTTCCTGTTTGCATAATAGGAGCGGCAACCGTTCTTCCTCTACCAAAAATAACATTGACTACACCTTTAGGGAAACTAGTTTGAAAAGCTTCTAATAAAGGAGTGATTAATAATACTCCATGTTTTGCCGGTTTAAAAATGGTCGTATTCCCCATAATAATTGCAGGAATTAAAAGGGCGAAAGTTTCGTTCAACGGATAATTATATGGTCCTAAACATAAAACAACACCTAAAGGTCCACGCTTAATATGCGCATAAACTCCGTCGTTTTTTGTAAACTTTGCAGCATCACGATCTAGTTGCTTATAATCTTCAATAGTATCTTCTATATATTCAACGGTACGATCAAATTCTTTTTGCGAATCTGGTAAAGATTTACCAATCTCCCACATTAATAACTTTACAACCTCATTACGTTTGGTTTTCATCTTTTTAACGAAAACTTCCATACATTCAATACGGTCTTTCACATGCATGGTTGGCCAAACACCTTGACCACGATTGTATGCTTTCATAGCCCCATTTAAAGCATCTAAAGCTTCCGCCTCTTTTAAATCAGGAATACTACCCAATAACGTTGGCTTATAATCACTGGTAGAAGAAATCGTTGAATAAACTTCTGTTGTTTCCCCTTTCCACTCCTTTAATTCACCATCAACCAAATAATGTCGTTGATCTATAGTTGATGTAATCTGAAATTCTTCTGGTATTTTAATATCGCTCATTATTTTCTATTATTAAAAAATCGAATTGATGACTCATTGATTGATTGATTTCTAAAATGGTATAGAAATTTAATTGTAAAAATTAAATATAGTTTAAACCAAATATTCAAACAAATCAGGTTTATCATTTATATAATCGCCATAAAAATTGTTAGTTTTCATACGCTCTATCAATGGTTGTAAATCTTCTGGTTGTTTTAGTTCAATACCTACCACCGCCGGAGCATTTTCTCTACTCGACTTCTTCGAATATTCAAAATGCGTGATATCATCGGTCGGACCTAAAATATCAACTACAAATTCTTTTAAAGCTCCTGGTCGTTGGGGAAATCGGATAATGAAATAATGCTTTAGCTTACCATACAATAAAGCTCTCTCTTTAATCTCAGCTGTTCTGGTAATATCATTGTTACTACCACCAATAATACAGACAATATTTTTTCCTTTAATTTCATCTTTATAATCGTCTAAAGCTGCAATGGTTAAGGCACCTGCAGGTTCTACCACAATAGCATCTCTATTATAAAGATCAAGTATGGTTTGACAAACTTTCCCTTCTTCAACAGTAATCATATTGTCTAAATAATAACTACAAATAGGATATGTCAGTTCACCTACCTTTTTCACAGCTGCACCATCAATAAATTTATCGATATGTTCGAGAGCAACCACCTTTCCAGATTCCATAGATGTTTTCATTGATGGGGCACCTTTAGGTTCTACACCAATAATCTTAGTGCTAGGGGAAAGCTCACTAAAAACACTAATAAGGCCTGATGCCAAACCACCGCCGCCAATACATACAAATAGATAATCGATTGGTGCTTTAGTTTGTTCAATCAACTCAAGTCCAACCGTAGCTTGACCTTCTATGATTTTAGGATCATCGAAAGGGTGAACAAATATTTTACCGGTTTTCTGGCCATACGTACGAGCAGCTTGTGATGCATCATCGAAGGTATCACCTTCTAAAACAATCTCAACCAAGTCACCACCGAACAAATTCGTTTGTTCTATTTTTTGCTTTGGCGTAACCGAAGGCATATAAATAGTACCCTTTATTTTCAAATGAAAACATGCGAATGCTACTCCTTGAGCATGGTTTCCTGCACTTGCACAAATAACACCTTTGGCCCTTTCTTCTTTAGTAAGAGAGCTTATTTTATTAAATGCCCCTCTAATTTTATATGAACGAACCCTTTGCAAATCTTCACGCTTTAAACGCACCTGACATCCAAACTGTTTTGAAAGTCTGATACTCTCTGTCAACGGAGTTATATCTGAAATTTCAGATATAATCTTTGCTGCATTTCGTACATCAGTCAATTGTGGAAAATAGGTTGGTTTCTTCCCTTTCATATTATTTTATCTTTCTGCTCAGATTTCACCATTTTAAAAATGAAAACAATATCTAAAACTTAAATTGTCCGCTTAAGAACAGTCCAAATATTACTACAAACCAATACGGATTGCAACTATTCGAATGTACTCAACCGGACAATTTATATGTCTATATAAGATTTAAAAAAATCTAAACTATAGGTTTCATTGCTGTCATCGATTCACGTAAACGTGCACCGACAATTTCTACCGGATGCTCACGTAATGCTTTATTGACTGCAATTAATGTAGCATTATCTACATCATTATCCATTTCTACAGAGAAATTAGTACCGATAACATCTGTGTCGATATTTTTCATAAACCCTGTCAAAAGTGGCTTACATGCATGATCAAATAAATAACAACCATATTCAGCCGTATCAGAAATCACACGATTCATTTCGAACAATTTCTTACGCGCTATTGTATTAGCAATTAATGGAGTTTCATGCAATGATTCGTAATAAGCAGATTCGGCTATTATACCAGATTCAGTCATAGCTTCAAAGGCCAATTCAACACCAGCTCTTACCATAGCGATCATCAACACGCCATTATCATAAAACTCTTGTTCTGTAATTTCTTGATTACCTGCTGGTGTTTTTTCAAAAGCAGTCTCCCCTGTAGCTGCTCTCCACTCTAATAAATTTTTATCATCATTTGCCCAATCTTCCATCATAGTTTTAGAAAAATGACCAGTCATAATATCATCCATATGCTTTTGAAACAATGGGCGCATAATATCTTTTAGCTCTTCTGATAATTCAAATGCTTTTATTTTAGCAGGATTTGAAAGACGGTCCATCATATGTGTGATACCACCATACTTCATTCCCTCAGTGATGGTTTCCCATCCGTATTGAATCAATTTCGACGCATAGCCAGCATCTATTCCTTTTTCAATCATCTTATCGAAACAAAGAATTGAACCAGTTTGTAACAAACCACAAAGAATAGTTTGCTCACCCATTAAATCTGATTTCACCTCAGCTACGAAAGAAGACTCTAATACACCTGCTTTATGTCCGCCTGTACCAGCAGCATAAGCTTTAGCTTGTTCTAAACCTTTACCTTCTGGATCATTCTCTGGGTGAACCGCAATTAACGTTGGCACACCAAAACCTCTTTTATATTCTTCTCTAACTTCTGAACCTGGACTCTTAGGTGCGACCATAATTACAGTTAAATCTTTACGAACCTGTGTACCTTCTTCAACAATATTAAATCCATGAGAATAAGAAAGTGTTGCTCCCTTCTTCATCAATGGCATAACAGCATTTACAACGGCAGTATGCTGTTTATCTGGAGTTAGATTGATTACCACATCTGCACTAGGAATCAATTCCTCATAAGTACCTACCGTAAAACCATTTTCAGTAGCGTTGATAAAAGATTGTCTTTTTTCCTTTATAGCTGCATCTCTAAGGGTATAAGCGATATCTAAACCTGAGTCTCTCATGTTCAAACCTTGGTTTAAACCTTGTGCACCACAACCTATGATTACAATTTTCTTACCTTTTAAAGCATTTACACCATCTGCAAACTCAGACGAATCCATGAAGCGGCATTTACCAAGTTGCGTTAGTTTATCTCTTAATGATAGTGTATTAAAATAATTGGCCATTTTATATTTACTTTATTAATTATTGAATTGATTCGTTATTTAAAATTCTTTAAGTATTGCTGAAATCTGCATAACATCTTTAGTTACAGAAATTCGACCTGAACGTACAAATTGCATAATACCATAAGGTTTCAATTGATCGTGCATTTCATCAACTTCATTTCTTCTTCCACTTTTAGCGATAACAAAGAAATCTCTTGAAACTGTCACGATTTGAGCGTTATTATCTTTAATTATATTCTGAATTTGACGTTCATCGAAAAGGAGACCAGATGCAATCTTGAACAAAGCTGACTCTTGATAAATTGTTTCATCATCAGTATGATAAAATGCTTTAATTACTTCAATTTGTTTTTCAATTTGCCCTACAATATTGTACACCCATTTCTCGGTAGTATTAACTACAATAGTAAATTTCGAAACATCATCAATTTCCGATTTTGAGACATTGAGACTTTCTATATTAATATGTCTCTTTAAAAATATCCCCGAAATTCTATTCAGTAATCCTACATTATTCTCTGAATATACTGATATGGTGAAAAATTTATTTTCCATAAGCTATTTTCCTATTCTTTTATTCTAAAAGAATTTTATGGCATTGTATTAATTTGTTTTTACTTTTTCTTTACTGCTACGATTAATCCTGTAGACCAGTCCATTTTTGTAATATGAAAATCATCACGTTTTTCTAAATACTCGACTAATTCAAAAACAAAATTCTCATGTCCCTCAGGCCAATTTGGTTGTTTCTTCATATCATCAATAATATAAAAACCACCGACCTTTAATAAGTCTAACACTATTTCTATTTCACTGTACTTTCCTGGCCAAGCATCTGCAAAAATCAAATCAAACTTTGCTCCATCATACTGCTGTAACCACTTTGCACCATCTTCACATATTAAATCAACCTGTTTGTGATCTCCAAAAAAACTTTCTGCAATTTCTATTAACTCTTTGTCATTGTCGACCGATATTAATTTTGAATCAGTATCAAGTCCTTCAATCATCCAAGATAGACTTAAGCCTATGCCAGTACCTATTTCAAGAAATCTTCCTTTTGGTTTCGACGCGACCAACGTTTTTAGAAAACTACCAACATACAAATCTGATGGCATTGTAAACCCAATTTCTTCAGACTTACGTACAATCTTCGTGTGTATTTTTGGAATATCTTGTATGTTCGAATCGTTCATAACGTTTTCTATTTTTTCAATCTTATTTCTGATACCGAAGCTCCTGAGGGTATCATTGGAAAAACGTTATCTTCTTGCTCCACTTTAACTTCTAAGAAATATGGTTCTTTAGAAGCCATCATTTCTTGAATGGTTGATTTTAAATCTTTACGTTCAGAAATTCGTTTTGCTTCAATACCGTACCCTTCTGCAATTTTTACAAAATCAGGATTAACCATAACCGTAGAAGCATATCTTCTTTCAAAGAACAGTTCTTGCCATTGGCGTACCATACCTAAATGTTCATTGTTTAAAACAACAATTTTAACAGGAACTTTATGTTGAAATATTATTCCAAGCTCTTGAATCGTCATTTGAAAACCACCATCACCTATGATAGCAATTACTTCCCTATCCATAGCGCCCATTTTTGCGCCAATAGCTGCAGGAAGTGCAAATCCCATTGTTCCCAACCCGCCAGAAGTAATATTACTTTTAGTCTGGGAAAATTTAGCATATCTACAAGCAATCATTTGATGCTGGCCTACATCAGAAACAATAACCGCCTTGTTATTTGAGGCTAAATTAATTTGCTCAATAACTTCTCCCATGGTTAAACCAGGTTTGGTCGGGTGAATATCATTATTTATAATTGTATCGAACTCAATCTCATACTTTTCTTTAAAAATATTATGCCAAGCTTCGTGCTTATTTTCTTTGATCAACGGAAGCAGTAGGCCCAAAGTTTCTTTAGAATTACCTAATACCGCCACATCGGCATGTACATTTTTATTGATTTCAGCTGGGTCTATTTCAAAGTGAATCACTTTTGCCTGGGTAGCATAATCTACCAATCTACCTGTTACACGATCATCAAAACGCATACCTATAGCCAACAAAACATCGCATTCGTTGGTCATTAAATTTGGTGCATAATTACCGTGCATACCTACCATACCCACATTTAAGCGATGGTCTGTATCTAATGCAGAAGCACCCATAATGGTCCATGCAGCAGGTATACCAGCTTTCTCAACCAATTGCTTAAGCTCCTTTTCAGCCTTACCAAGAATAACACCTTGACCCCATACGATAAATGGTTTCTTAGCATTATTGATTAAATCGGCAGCAGCCTGTATTGCACTTATTTCTGGTTTTGGAACCGGCTTATAACTACGTACTCCTGTACATTTCTTATATGAGAAATCAAATTTTTCAATTTGTGCATTCTTTGTAATATCTATCAAAACTGGACCTGGTCTTCCCGACTTGGCTATATAAAATGCTTTCGCCATAACCTCAGGAATCTCTGAAGCTTCGGTAATTTGATAATTCCATTTTGTCACAGGAGTTGAAATACCAATAATATCAGTTTCCTGAAAAGCATCGGTACCTAATAACTCTCTAGTTACTTGCCCCGTTATACAAACCATTGGAGTAGAATCTATCTGCGCATCGGCAAGACCTGTCACTAAATTTGTTGCTCCAGGACCAGAGGTTGCAATAGCAACACCTACCCTGCCTGAAACACGCGCGTACCCTTGAGCAGCGTGTGTTGCACCCTGTTCATGCCTTGTTAGTATATGCGTTAATTTATCTTGAAATTTATATAATTCATCATACACGGGCATAATTGCACCACCTGGGTAACCGTACATTGTTTCGACACCTTCTGCCAACAAACAATGAATTAGTGCCTCTGCTCCAGAAATCTGTATAGCTTTCTTAGAATCTGTACTTGTTTTCTTTTCTTTTAATGTTTCCATAAGCCTCCACCCGACTCCCTTCAATTAAGGGAGAGTTTTCGGGAATTTTAATTAATATTTTAAAATTCGTCAGTTACACAGCCTTGTGAAGCCGATGATACTGTTCGAGCGTATTTATATAAACTACCTCTTTTCACTTTCAACTCCGGTTGTATCCACTCTTTTCTTCTTGCCGTTATTTCATCATCTGTAAGATTAACTGAAATCTCATTTTTCTCCGCATCGATAGTAATAATATCACCGTCTTTCAATAAACCAATAACACCACCGTCTTGTGCTTCTGGGGATACATGCCCAACTACAAAACCGTGTGTTCCACCTGAGAAACGACCATCTGTAATTAAAGCCACATCTTTTCCAAGTCCGGCACCCATAATTGCTGCAGTAGGTTTCAGCATCTCTGGCATTCCAGGTCCTCCTTTTGGTCCTTCATATCTAATGACCACAACATCGCCTTTTGTGACCTCACCTTTTCCAATGCCTGCATTCGCAAAAAACTCATCATTATAAACTTTTGCTGGTCCGGAGAAATACAAACCTTCCTTTCCAGTAATTTTTGCAACAGAACCTTCAGTCGCCAAGTTACCGTACAGAATTCTTAAGTGGCCGGTAGCCTTAATCGGATTGCTTAAAGGTCTAATTACTTGCTGATGCTCTAATAACCCAGGCACATCAGCTAAATTCTCAGCAATTGTTTTGCCCGTAACAGTTAAACAATCGCCATGTAACATTCCGTTTTCCAACATGAATTTCATTACAGCGGGTACACCACCTACACGATGCACATCTTCCATTAGAAATTTACCGCTAGGTTTTAAATCTGCTAAAAATGGAGTCGTATCACTTATTTTCTGAAAATCATCTAAAGTAAACTCAACATCAGCTGCTTTGGCAATTGCCAAAAAGTGTAATACTGCATTTGTAGAACCACCTAACAAGGTTAATAACCGAACCGCATTTTCAAATGATTTACGTGTAATTATATCACTAGGCTTAATATCTTTTTCTAATAAGTTTTTTAAAGCCTTACCAGATTCAATAGCATCATTTTGTTTTTGTTTACCAATTGCAGGGTTAGACGAATTATAAGGCATAGCCATACCCAATGCTTCAATTGCTGAAGCCATTGTATTTGCTGTATACATACCACCACAAGCACCTGCACCCGGACATGCATTCTGAATTACACCCTTGTAATCTTCTTCATTCATGGTACCTGCTACCTTTTCTCCCCATGCTTCAAAAGCAGAAACAACATCTAATTTTTTATCTTTATAACAACCAGAAGCGATAGTACCGCCATATACAAGTACAGAAGGTCTATCTAAACGAATCATAGCCATTAATGCTCCGGGCATATTCTTGTCACAACCCACTACAGTTACCAAACCATCATAATTCATAGCCTGCACTACAGTTTCCATTGAATCTGCAATAATATCTCTTGAAGGCAATGAATAACGCATACCGTAGGTACCCATAGATATACCGTCACTGACACCAATAGTATTGAAAACCAGCCCTACTAATCCACTATCATTGACACCAACTTTTACTTCTTGTGCCAAATCATTTAAGTGCATGTTACAAGGGTTACCTTCATAACCAGTACTCCCAATACCAATTAATGGTTTTTTTAAATCATCTTCTGTTAAACCTATTGCATATAACATTGCTTGGGCTGCCGGTTGAGTGGGATCTTGGGTTACATTCTTACTATGCTTGTTCAATTCCATAATGTAAATCTAGTATGCTTATCTTGATTATTTAATCGTATTAATCAAAGATAAAAGTTTATAAAAATTTCTATTTTTAACAATAATTGACAGTACAAATTCATTTCATCTAAAAAACAGTTAAACTAATGATTTTCAAATAGTTAAACCATCATTATATATCATATTCAATACTTCAAAACTATCTGATTTTAATTTTAAAACATAAAAAAACCTGTATCAAATAAATCTGATACAGGTTTTTCAATACAATGAAAAGCTATATCATTCCTAAATTGGAATGACTATGACCACATTAATATTAAAAATAGATAGTTTCATACTACAATAGTACATAAAATAGAAATAGAAAAAAAACAATAAGAAAATGAATTCCAATACTTATAGATTACTAGCTGTGATACAATCTTGAATACAACAAAAAGAACATATTACACTAGTTTAAAACTAACCATATCTCCACCTCTTTTTTGTGCCAAAATACAAATAGCCTTATCCATTAATTGTAAAACTCTTGGGTAACCACCAGTGGTTTGTCCATCTTTCATTAAGACAATTAGTTTGCCAGCCGGAGTAAGTTGGACAGTTCCTGGCAATGTTGCAGATGTCAACATAGATATTTCATGTGTAGAAATAGTTTCCTTGATTTGGTATGCCATTCTATTATTCTCATGAGAAACTGTGAAAGACTTCGAAAATATTTCTTCTAATTGCCTATCGTTCAACAAATCAAACTCAGGACCTTTACTTAGTTCTAAGATGGTATTATCCAGAAAAGAATCAACCTTTATCTCCGAAATCTTAGGTTGAAATAACTTATTATATGTAAACGGAACAACATCGTTGTCTCGCAACCTATTCTCTTTAGTAATGGGTCTATAGAACGACCTACTACCTAATACTTCCTTGGAAGTAAGCCCTCCTTTAACTCCTAAATATGACCGAAACCCTTTGTCTAGTCGGCCAAAAGAAAGAATATCACCAACTTCTATTTGATATACTTTATAATTCTGAATCGGCAAATTATTTAAGGTTGCTGACATTTCTGCCCCACCTAATGCCATATATGTTTCTTCCTCAAACATAATCGTCGGCCCAGTCATTGTAATTTCTAAAACAGCAGCAGTAACTTCATTTTCTAATAATGAGTTTACTTTGAAGACCGATATTTCATCCATAACACCAGAAACGGGAACCCCTTTATTTCTATAATGAAATCTTCCCGAATCTTGCACTGTGGTATAAAAACCTGATTTTAATACCTTAAGCATTTATCTTAAATTTTTTAAGTTTATAAATACCAACTTCTGCCTCTATCTTATGTAAATTATACTCCGCCCTCGATATTTGATAGAATTCAATTTTATCACCCACATTTACAAAACAAGGATCTTCTTTTGTTGCATCAAAAATAGGCACTGAACAATTCCCTATTATATTCCAACCTCCAGGTGATTCTTGAGGATAAATACCTGCTTGTTTACCTGCTATACCAACCGCACCCTTAACCACTTTAGACCTAGGCGTTGATTTTCTCGGTATTTCTAATTCCTTCAATATTCCACCGAGGTACATAAAACCTGGTAAAAAACCAATTCCATATACGGTATAAGTTGTACCTGTATGCAGTGCTATAACCTCAGGAATAGATTTATTAAGTTTTTCTGCAACTTCTTCAAGGTCCAATCCGAATTCAAAATCATATGAAACAGGTAATCTCCATAAATACCTATCTGGTTTTTCAGACTCACCTAATTGCGAATATTCGGCCTTTAATTGCTTTTTTATTTTATCGAAATCAATAATTTTCTTCCTATTGATAAGTAGTAAAGAATTATAGGAAGGAACCATTTCCCAATCCTTATCTGTTAACAATTTTTCACGTATAAAAGTTTGAAAACGTAAAATAGTTTCTAGAATATGCTCACTTACCTCATTGGGCCATTCAATAAGAATTGAATGTATACCAAAAGACTTTATGTTTATTTTAGGGGAATTCACGGTTTAGCTTGTAGATTATATTCTGATAAATGCTCTGTAATATACATCAAAATTTGAAAAGCTGTTGGTGTATCGCCATGAATACAAAAGGTATCTGCTTGAATCGGAATTCTTTCTCCGTTAACAGTTCTTACCTCTTTTTCGTTATACATCAAAAGCAGATGATTTAAAACATCTTTTCCATTTGAAATTAATGCGTTCTTTTGTTTTCTAGAAACCAAATTCAAATCATTAGTATAGTTTCTATCCGCAAAAGCTTCTCTCCATATTTTAAAATTACTAGCAATTGCTAATTTTTCAATGATACTACCAAATGGAACATATAAAACAACATTCTTTTTATACCGTATAATGGCACTTAAAAAAACTTTCGCTAAATGCTGATTCTTTGCAATATCATTATAAAGTGCTCCATGAGGTTTTATATGATGAAGCGTTGCTCCTAAATAATTACACTCGATCATAAACAACTTCATTTGATCGCTTATACTTCTGATTAAATCATCATCGGATATATCCATAGAAATACGCCCAAAATTTTCTCTATCTGGATATGAAGGATGCGCACCTATACTAACATTGAATTTCAATGCTAATTCTAGACATTGTCTAATAGTTTCCTTAGAACCAGCATGACCTCCACAAGCAATATTGCAAGAACTAATCATAGGAAACAAATCAGGTTCATTACCGATACCCTCACCTACATCACAATTAATATCTATTTTTCTCTTATTCATTTAAAACAATCCGAGCACCGTTAAAATACTTTTTACTCCCAATAGAACTGAAAGAAAAATAATAGCCAACCCAATACAATTTTGCAATAAGGTATTTTTATATTTTCCCATAACACCTACCCTATTTACTACCCAAAGTAAAAATATGGCTATGATTGGTAAAAGCAGTCCATTGGTAATTTGGGCAAATTTTATAATTTCTATCGGTTTTATACCAAAGGATAAAAAGACCACGCCTAACACTAAAATCATTATCCAAATAAACCGGAATTTAGCATCTTTAAATTCAGCCTTCCATCCAAAACAACTATTCGCAACATACGCAGCGGCTAATGGCGCTGTTATAGCAGAAGTTATACCAGCCGCCAATAAACCTATACCCATAAAATAAAGAGCTGCAGAACCATATAGCGGCTCTAGAGCTTTTGCCATATCCAATACATTATTAACCTCAGTACTTTTTATAGCTGCCGCAGATATAATTATACTAATAGATACTAGTCCACCCAATATGATAGATACTAACGTATCTCTTTTCGCCAGTTTCAAATCTTTTTCTGATTTCCACTTCTCACTCACCAAAGCGGCATGTAAAAAGAGATTGTAGGGCACAACTGTAGTACCTACCAAAGCTATAATAGTCAAAATACCATCTTCAGGAATTGATGGCACAAATAAGCCCTTTAGTAATTCCCAAAGATTGGGCTGCGTCAATACGGCTGTCATAACAAAAGACAGACTCATTATTAATACAAGAAATATAAAAACCTTTTCCAAGGCTTTGTAATTTCCAAAAAAGAGAAGTAAAAAAGCTGCTAGTCCCAATATAGCTGGGTATAACTTACTATAACTTAACCCGAAAAGAGCCTCCATCCCCAAGGTAGCACCACCAATATTACCTGCTTCATACGAAGCATTACCTACAATGATAGCAGAAAATATAAGAGTAATTACACCATTTCTTATCCAAGGGTTCCTTAGCTCTTGTTTTATAACATCGGCCAGTCCTTTTTGTGTTATGATACCCAATCTTGCTGACATTTCCTGAAGAACATAGGTCGCAATAATCGATAATAGCATGGCCCACAGCAGACTAAAGCCAAAGTTAACTCCGGCAAGGGTACAAGCAGTAACTGTACCCGGGCCGATAAACGCTGCTGCTACAAGAACACCAGGTCCTAATTTCTTAAACATGGATTAAAATTATCATTCTTGTAAATATAATCTGTAAATATGAATTAGCTCACCATCATCAAAATCAATTTCACCACAATTTTAACATTTCAAAATGCCGTTAATCTAAAAAACTACCGTTCGTCTAAAAGATCGACGTCATTCATCGAGGTTACATACTAATCTTAAAATATCAAGGTTATAAATATCCCCAAACCTTAAACTTAACCTATTAATGATTTGTTTAGAATGTAAGAAAGAACTCGGTTATTTAGATCACAAAAATGCTATGGAAAGCGCAGGTGTAGAACTCTGCAACAAACATTATAAACGTATTGAGCAACTAATCACCAAACACGATACCCCATTAGAGGCTATTCAATTATACTACGCCCTTAAAGAGGCAGGAGTAAATTCGATGCTAGAATGGTGGGATGGTAAAAAATCTATAGATATAGCCATATCGCGAGTAAAACTCAATATTGAAATTGACTCTAAATATGATAAATTGACCGAACATGAGGCTATTAATAATTTAGAAGAAGCAATGCATTCCTTCAAGAATGGATTTACAACCATTCGTATTCCCCATATTGTGGTACGGTACTATTTAAATGAAACCGTAAATAATATTATTGGAATTATGGAAGGACTGAAAGCCAATATTAAAGTTATTAATTAAAATAAATAGACATGGAAAAACCTAAAAAAGCATTTAAAAATCCAATCCGGGCAGCCTTAGCCACCCTTTTAATAGGTATGCTAATGCAGGTTCTTCATTGGAAATATTCTGCAGGTATTATATTTATATCATTTACTGCAATACTTGTATTATACACTTTTCGTTTTTTGAGAAAAGAAGAAAAACTTACTATCGACCTTATAAAAATGGCTTTGGTATTATTTTGGACTACTAATGGTGTTTTAACCATTTTAAATTTCCCGTACACGGTAATTTTTCAAATTGGTACAGCATTTACATTTATAGCATGGTTTGCTATGGAAGGCACTTCTTATTTTATGGATAAAAAAGATAATGCAAAAAATAGCCTAACCGAAATAATTTGGAACTTTGTAATGGTTATTGGTGTTATAACCCTTATATGTGGTGGATTAATGCATTTACTAAATTGGGACTATTCAATTCCTACTTTAACATTGGGTTTAACCATAGTAACAAGTTTTATTCTAAAAGATATTTTTACAGCCCCTAAAAAACATGACGATGATATTAATAATGAAGAGTTGTTTTCTTAATTAAGCGTAACCATCAGTTGCCCAGAATAAAATTCTTGTAAGCAATTTTTCGTACCTTTTAACCAAAGGGTATACTCATGAATACTATTGACCGACGACAATGGCTTAAAACTGCTGGACTATCTGGCGGTTTTACTTTTTTAGGTGGATTAGGTGCTTTCGCCTTACCTACTGAAACACCTAATACTACAGTACAAACAGGTATAGCCAAATTGAATTCCAATGAAAATCCTTATGGACCATCAAAAGCTGTACGAGAGGTAATTAAAAATTCATTAGATATTGCCTGTAGATACCCATCTATGGTTCTTCATCCATTGGTTGAGCAAATAGCTCTCAAAGAAGGTGTAACTAAAGACCACATTGTCATAACCGGAGGTTCTACAGAAGGTCTAAAGGCCGCTGGATTAACCTACGGAATTAACGGAGGTGAAATTATTGCCGCAGACCCTACCTTTCAATCTCTTATGACCTATACCGAGAATTTTGGCGCTACCGTACATCGAGTTCCCGTAGATAAAAACTTGGAACATGATTTAAATGAAATGGAGAAACGAATAACCTCTAAAACAGGTTTGATTTTTATATGTAACCCCAATAATCCTACTGGAACTTTACTTGACAGAAATAAATTAAGAGATTTCTGTTCTTCCGTTAGTAGTAGAACCATGGTTTTCAGTGACGAGGCCTACTATGATTTTATTACCGAACCCGATTACCCTTCAATGGTTGAATTAGTAAAGGAAAACATGAATGTTATTGTCTCTAAAACATTCTCGAAAGTATATGGCCTTGCTGGGTTACGAATCGGTTACTTGATTGCCCGACCAGATATTGCTACCAGACTGAAAAAAAATATCATGGCAATGTCTAATGTTTTAGCGATTGAAGCTGCCAAAGGAGCATTAAGAGATGATGAGTTTTACAAATTTAGCGTTGCTAAAAATGTGGAAGTAAAAAGTCATATTTATAATACTTTAAATGACTTAAATCTAGAACATCAAAAATCTCATACTAACTTTGTTTTTTTCAAAACAGGAAGACCCATACGAGAAATGATGGCGGCCATGGAAAAAGAGAATGTTCTTATAGGTAGACCGTTCCCTCCATTTACAGATTGGGCAAGAATTAGTACTGGTACTATAGAAGATGTAAAACTTTTTGACAAGGCACTTAGAAAGGTGATGGGATAGTCTATTACCCCAACCAACCTTCTCTATCTAGACTTCTGTATTGAATGGCTTCTGAAATATGATCACCATTCAAATCTATATCACCACCAAGATCGGCGATTGTTCTTGCTACTTTTAGAATTCTGTCATAGGCACGGGCGGAAAGATTTAAACGCTCCATCGCATTTTTTAAAAGGGACTTTGATTTTTCGTCTAGTTTGCAATACAAACGAATTTGTTTGGTGTTCATTTGTGCATTATAATGCACATTGTTTAATTCAGAAAATCGTAAAGTCTGTATCTCTCGTGCTGATGTAACTCGTTTTCTTATTTCTACACTCCCCTCTCCTTTTCGTTCTTCCGATAGTTTTTCGAAAGGAACTGGCGTGACTTCAATATGAATATCAATACGATCCAACAGAGGCCCTGATATTTTACTTAAATACCGTTGCATTTCTGCCGGTGAGGATGTTACTGGTGCATCTGGGTCATTGAAATACCCACCCGGACTAGGGTTCATACTGGCCACTAACATAAAACTACTAGGGTAGGTTACCGTAAATCTTGCTCGCGATATCGTTACTTCTCTATCTTCTAATGGCTGTCTCAGCACCTCTAAAACGCCTCGTTTAAACTCTGGTAATTCATCCAAAAATAGAACTCCATTATGTGAAAGAGAAATTTCACCTGGTTGTGGGTATGAACCGCCACCGACTAAAGCTACATCCGAAATTGTGTGATGTGGGCTTCTAAATGGTCGTTGACTCATTAAACCCATGTTCTTAATCTTACCGACCACGCTATGAATTTTAGTCGTCTCCAATGCTTCATGTAGCGTCATGGGTGGTAAAATAGAAGGTAATCTTTTCGCTAACATCGTTTTACCAGCTCCTGGCGGACCAATTAATATGACATTATGTCCACCTGCTGCTGCAATCTCCATACAGCGCTTTATACTTTCTTGCCCTTTAACATC
The DNA here is from genome assembly GCF_963977385.1 of uncultured Maribacter sp. GTDB lineage: Bacteria > Bacteroidota > Bacteroidia > Flavobacteriales > Flavobacteriaceae > Maribacter. The sequence continues at coordinate 154,062 of NZ_CAXBOU010000006.1, forward strand.
AGAAAAGTCAAACTCAGGAAAGTCAAGGTTTTTATAAAACTCTTCTCGTGTGTCTATAATTGTTTGCTCTAACGGTGTTCCCTTATCAAAGAAATCAATAACCTGTTTAATATTATCAATACCATATACTTTTAAATCACCCACTATTGCTGCTTCTTTTGCATTTGCTGTTGGCAACATAAAACCAGTAAAACCCTCTTCTTGCGCTTTAATCGCAATAGGTAAAGCACCTTTTATGGGTTGTAGTCCACCATCAAGAGAGAGTTCTCCCATGATAATATATTTCTCAATATTCTCGGATTGTATCTGATTAGAAGCTGCTAGAATACCAATGGCTAAAGTAAGATCATAAGCAGAGCCTTCTTTTCGAAGGTCTGCCGGAGCCATGTTAATCGTAATCTTTTTTCCAGGAATTTTATAGCCGTTATTTTGTAGTGCGGCGGCAATGCGGTAATTACTTTCTTTAATTGCATTATCAGGAAGGCCTACCAAATGATAACCTATTCCCTTATCAATATTTACCTCAACAACTATCGTCGTAGCCTCTACACCAAAAACTGCACTACCATAAACTTTTGTAAGCATTCTTAATCCTTTTTGCTAAATGTAAGGATTTCTTTACTCTTCTTAATTTCAGCTTCATTCATCATCATCTTACGAAACTCACCATTTACATACATTTCTGCCTGATCTCTATAATGCTTGCTAAAGGGATTACCGGATTGGCCCGTAGGCAAAATACTAATGCTATTTTCTACATCTGAAAAATCAATGATTCTTCTTGTTGATGGTCCTGAACTCGTTTTATAATAGCCTGTTTCATCATAGGAAAAAGCCTGGTTATTAATCACCTCCCGAGCACCTTCAATAGGAAAAGGACCTACATTAAAAAAGGAACGTAGTGCCGCAATTTGTCCTATAGGGTGTCCGTGTTCTATGGTATGAACTTTTTCCCACATCCAGTTATCACTATTATTACCTAAATCTTTCTCAAGCGATGTGATAGCTTCAGAAAAAGACTTATTTACAATATCCTTCATGGTTTCATCAACATCAGCAGTAGACAAATCATCCCACCAAACGGAGTTTTCCTTTCTAGATAAAGGTGCTATAAGACGTTTCATGAAATGAGTGCTCAAAAACTGGCTAAACAATTCTTCATCTAATTCATCCTTAAAGGTGTTTTTCAATACATAATAAATCCATCGATTATACACTGTACCCTCAATAGAGGAAAGTTCATAACTACCATTCCACATTTTTAAACAGTCAATAACCTTCATTCCCTTTTCAGTTAATAAATTAACATCAATCAATTTGGCTAAATCTGAAACTATTGTTGGCTCTACCGAAGATGTTACATCTGTAATCATTTCACTTGCAGAGTCTTTGTCCCAATCATTTTTAGGCTCTAATAAGTCTACAATTCTCTTCGCCCTATTTTCTGGCAAGTAATACCCTGGATAAAGCATGCCAGCAATAGAATCAGGTTGGTTATTTGCTGAATACACATAATGACTTGGCGGATTTATTGCCTGAGGATTTTCATTAAAATCTAGCAACACTTTACTCAAGGGAAGCCCTTCTCCTACTTCATAAACCAATTTAGTATTTATTGAATCTGGAATGTTATATAATTGAGCAGTTGCAAACCAAGCTATATTACCCTCTGCATCACCATACATTATATTTAAACCTGGCGCATGAATTTTCGGTAATGCCTTTTTAAATTCATTTAGATTATTAGAATGACTTAATCCAAATAAAGCATCTATTACTTTATTCTCCATTTGGGTGTAAATCCAAGACATTGCTATCGGCCGTTCATCTTTAATTTGGTCTGCAATACCATTTAGAATAGGCCCATGTACAGATTTTTTATACATAAAGTCAACATTAGAACTATCCTTAACTTTAATGGTTTTAGTTATAATTTCATAATCTACATACCCATTAGATGTGAGGTATTGATTTTCATTATCCGGATTGTTTTGTTCGTAATAAAAATCGACGTCGTCATTCTCGAACATCGTTATACCATAGGCAGATTTTCTATTGTGTCCTAACAACGGAAAAGGTATACCTGCAATATGGTACCCATATTTAGAATAGTTCGGTGTTTCTAAATGAGCCTCATACCAAACAGAAGGTTGCGCAAAACCAATATGAGGGTCATTAGCAAATATGACTTTTTTATTCTTCGTCTTTTCAGGAGCAATGACCCAACTATTACTGCCCTCAAATAACGGAACATTCAATACACTTAATGCCTTATTAACTGCTGCCGTAAGATTGTTCTGTATTGAATCGTTTTGAGATGGATTATAATTTTCAATCCATGCCGTGTTAATGTCTGAACCAATATTCAAATCTTTCAAATAATCCGAACCTAATTTTGAATTGATAGTCGTTAAAAGTGGGTCGGTCTTATGCGCCATGGCAAAACTGAATGCCATATATCCAATGGTGTTATACACATCTTCTAAAATGAATTTTTCTTTTTCAATACCTGTCAGATAAAATTCAACAGGCGTTGGTCCTTCTTCTATAAATTGATTGATACCATCTAAATAAGCTTCGGCCAGAATTACACCTTGATCGCTCTTATTTACCTTACTAGCAGTAATTTTAGAGGCATCGGCAATACCCAAAGAAAGAAAAAATTTATCGGTGCCGACTAAATCACTGCCAAAAACTTCCGATAGTCCGCCACTCGCAATTCTTCGCAATAGCTCCATTTGCCATAAACGGTCTTGGGCATGAACGTAGCCTAATGCTCTAAAAGCATCTTTCTCGTTCTCTCCATATATATGTGGAATACCATAAGTATCATAATACACATTCACCTCTTGCTCAAGATGAACAAGTTCTTTCTCACCAGAGTAATCAGGCTTTAAGGTGTAGACGAAAATTCCTATTCCTAAGATTAATAGGACAAAAATTACCAATAGAATTTTTCCGATTCTTTTTAATGTTCTCATATATTACGGGGGAATTAAATTCTAAGTTAGCGTTATTTTTAACACTAAGCACCTCGCAACTCTGCTTTTTATTGACAAGCAGTCAACATCTTACATTACACGAACATTAATTATTGTTCCGAAGCCCTTCTAATAACCAATTTTTGTAGGTAGGGATATCTGAATTTTGAATGCTAGTATTAAGCACTTTCAAATCAGGAGACAACAACACATAAAATGGTTGAGAAATTGAATTGAAGTTCACATCTTGAAAAGTACCCCATTTTTGGGCTATGTTATTAATTTCTTTAACACGGCCACTATCGAATTGAAAATTGAACTTTTCAGATTCTGGAAGTTCTTCTCTATCATCTGTATATAATGAAATGAGCACATAATTGTTTTTAATGATAGGAAACACCTCTGCGTCACTCCATACATTTTCTTCCATTTTTCTACAGTTAACACATGCCCAACCTGTAAAATCTAAAAGAATTGGCTTATTCACTTCTTTAGCATAGGCTAAACCTTCATCAAAATCTTTAAAACAATCAATACCTAATGGGCAATCGCTCTCTTGCTCAAATATGCTATAAAATTCTGGTGGTGGAAAACCACTCAATAATTTTAAATGCGTAACCTTCGTTACACCCAATATCAAATAAATAGTAAATATCAAACTTACGAAAGCTGTCAACTTACGCCCGAGAGATAATTTTTTAATCGGACCATCATGCGGAAATTTATAAAGACCGAAAAGATAAAGTGTCATAGCTATGCCTAAAACAATCCATATTCCTAGAAATATCTCTCGTTTTAATATTCCCCAATGACCTACCATATCTGCATTAGATAAGAATTTTAATGCTAAGCCTATTTCTAAAAACCCTAATACCACTTTTACCGTAGTCATCCATCCACCAGATTTTGGAAGAGAATTCAACCATGCTGGGAATAATGCAAAAAGTGCAAATGGCAATGCTAACGCAACACCAAAACCGGTCATACCCGCTGTAAGGTTTGTTGCTACTTCGCCTTCGGCCAAAGTTGTACCACCTAATAACCCTCCTAAAATAGGCCCTGTACATGAAAATGATACAATGGCCAAGGTAACCGCCATAAAAAAGATACCGATAACACCACCCACTTTAGAGGAAGCTGCGTCCATCTTATTTGCCCAAGAACTTGGTAGGGTGAGCTCATAATATCCAAAAAAGGAAAAAGCAAAGAATAGAAATATGAAAAAGAAGAAAAGATTCAACCATACATTTGTTGCGATTGAATTAAGTATCTGCGAATCGACCGAATCAAATAAATGAAATGGCAGACTTAATAAAAAGTAAATAAGCACTATAAAGAAACCATACAGCAATGCATTTATAATCCCTTTCGATTTCTTTTGTGAATGCTTTGTAAAGAATGACACCGTTAAAGGTATCATCGGAAATACACAAGGCGTCAATAAAGCAATAAGGCCGCCAAGGAAGCCTAATCCAAAAATGACCCAAATATTTGTGCTTTCTGCAATAATATCTTGACCTTGGGTAAGAAGTTCTTTATTCTTTAAGTCTAATCGTAATTGTTGCCCAAGAGCTAAACTTCTATCATCTACAGTGGCAATAAGGTCTTTAGCTTCAGAACCGTCTAAAGTGAAAATAAATTTTTTATCCATAGGAATACAAACTTCCTTACAGACTTGAAAGAACAAATCAATATCAATTTGATTTATTGAAGGGTCTAAGATTTTAATACGCTGTGTGAAAATCGCATCATCTTTAAAATAAGTTTCCTCTACTTCAAAAATATCACTGTACTCCTTTATTGTTTCGCTCTCAAATGTGCCATCAACCAACTCATAAATGGTTCCACTGCCATTATAAGTAAACTCGCTAGGTAATGATCCAAATTCTGATGTGAATTGAGAATACATATGCCAACCTTCAAGGATTTTTGCCTGCATTACCAATTCATACTCGGTTTCTGAAATTTTATTTATTTCCTGCTCCCAAACTACAGGGTTATCATCTGATTGGGCATATGCACCAAGAGGCAACACAACCATAAAGAGTAATAAAGCAATAATTCTCATCATGTCATTTCTATTTTTAAAATCTCCTCGGTACTATTTTCAACTCTAAATCGATGGTCCGCCCGCATACCTATAACCCATACAATTTGCTCATTAGAGCATAATAACCATATCTCATCTTTTGAAAGAACATTAACCTTCTCATCTTTAAAAAACTTTGAAAGTTTCTTTTTACGATTTAAGCCAATTGGGTAAAAATAGTCGCCCTTTTTCCATTTCCTTATCACTAAAGGAAACTTTAACGTATTTTTTTGAATGAATATCTCCTCTAGCGAATTATTATAACGTTCAGGTACTATAGAAAATTTTAGTGATAGTGGATGATTTAATTCCACCAGACTTTCGTTTATAAGAAACTCCTGTTCCTCCTCTTCCTTCTTATCAATAGGTGATAATAACAATACATCACGATTCTTCACCAAAACATGAGTTGAAGACACTAATTGTTTTCCGCTCAATCCGTCTAACAAAGTCTCAAGATTCTCTAATTCTTTAAAACCAAATTCATTAAAAAGTCCAAACAAATAGGTCGACAAAGGACTTAATTCGTTTAATTTATGGATTGAAATTTCAAACCTCCCATCTATTTCAATAAAAAGTTCGTCTTTCAATTTTTGAAGATATGCAGAGGCAATGGTTTCGGTCTGATTTAAATAATGTAGTGTGTTTTTGAAGTTGTCTGAAAAAGTAGGATGAAGTTCATTCAATTTCGGAATAATCTCTAATCGTATTTTATTTCTCAAATACTTAGTATCGGCATTGCTAGCATCTTCTCTCCATTTTAGTTTTTGCTCATCAGCATATGACTCTAACTCCTGCCTAGTAAAAGGCAACAGAGGTCTTCTTAGATTAGCTGTTTTAGCTGGTATACCTGTTAATCCGTCAATACCCGTGCCTCTAGAAAGGTTAATTAAAAAAGTCTCCACATTATCATTAGCATGGTGGGCGGTTAATACATATGGAATATTATGCTTTACTAATAGCTGTTCAAACCAAGTATAGCGAAGTTTGCGTGCTGCCATTTGAACTGAAACTTTGTGTTGATTTACATAGCCAATAGTATCAAAATGGGTCACGTAAACCACTACACCTAAATTCTCTCCATGTTCACGAACAAAATTTTCATCTCCATTACTATCTTTTCCTCGTAATCTAAAATTGCAATGTGCTAGAGAAAATTGAAGTTGAGCCTGCTGGCACAAATCAGTTAGCACCATACTATCCAATCCGCCACTACAAGCAATTATGAAGTGATTACTTAGCAACTCAGAAAAAGAATTTTCAATATGTTTTTTAAACGCTTTTAACACGGTATAAAGGTAACTAAGTATATATGAACATTCAGAATATCCTCGAGTTTTATCCCTTAAATCATCTCCTAAGTATTAAGAAATTGATTTAACGAAAGAAGCCACTTTCTCAGCATGAATTTTGGCTAAATCCCCGTTGGTAATTCCTTTTTCTTCATAGAAATTTTCACCATATTTTGGCAGAGAAAAGTTTTCCACAACATCACCCTTAAACCTAGTTAACATTTTTTCAGCGGCCTCTAAAGCTCCAATAGCACCACGACCTCCATTTGATGTAGCCAGTAATAAAATCTTTTTATCCAATAAAAACTGAGCATCTAACCTAGAAAGCCAATCTATAACATTTTTAAAATAAGCAGACGGGTAGCTATTATGCTCATTTACAGAAATTATCAAACCTTTGGCATTTCTTATTTCATTCTTAAATTCAACAAGTGAATTTGAGAATCCACTATCCCTTTCAACATCTTGGCTATACATAGGAAATGGATAAGTAGACATATCACGTAATCGTACTTCATGACCATTTATTAAAGAGGATGTAAACTTTACCAATTTATAATTGATAGAAGTGGATGAATTACTACCTGCAAATGCTAAAACATACCCCATGGACCTGATTTTTTTGAATGTTTGCGAATTTAATTCAATTAGAATAAACCTTAACTTATTTTATCTAATTTTGTAGCCGTAAACATCCAAACATACTGTTTTATAAGTATATAGGATATAATTACTATAATGAGCAACTCTAAGTCAAGATTGTTTTTTTTAGATGCCATAAGAGCCTGGGCAATCTTAATGATGTTACAAGGTCATTTCATTGATGGATTACTAGATAATGCCTTTCGAGATAATTCTAATTTTCTGTTTAGCACATGGAAATATTTTAGAGGAATTACAGCGCCTGTTTTCTTTACCGTATCTGGTTTTATATTCACCTTTCTATTGATTAAATCTCCACAGACCGGTTGGGACAACCCTCGTGTAAAAAAAGGGCTTAAAAGAGGATTAGAACTTTTAGCCATTGGATACCTTTTAAGAATGAACCTCTTCGGTATTTTCAAAGGAGAAATTTACGACTCGTTTTACCTTATAGACGTTTTACATTGTATAGGATTTTCATTATTGTTTATCACCAGTTTTTACTTACTCACCTTCGCTAAACAAAAATGGGTTTTCCCTACTATATTGATATCCACAACGTTTTTATTATTCTTATTTGAACCTACATATAAGGCATCTAGTTTTGAATATTTACCTCAATTTATAGCGAATTACCTATCAAAGTCGAATGGGTCTGTATTTACAATAATACCATGGTTGGGCTATGCGACCATCGGTAGTTTTATGTCCGTACTATTCTCCAAATATCAGGACAATAAAAATTTATATTCCTACATCGTTCCTATTTATATACTAACCGGATTGGTTTTAATTCTTTTTTCTTCAGACTTTTTCTATTCCATTTTTGAAGTAACAGGCATACAATTATTCCAATTTATTTTCAATAACAACTATCTATTCATTCGTTTAGGTGATGTTCTTATCGTTTTTTCAATATTCATTATTCTACGTAAATTCTTAATGAATAGTACTTGGTTGAAAATAGGACAAAGCACTTTATCGATATACATTATTCATTTTATTATTCTTTACGGTAGTTTTACGGGTATTGGGCTATATCGCTTTTTCCATCATTCTTTAAATCCGTGGGTAGCAGTATTTGGCGCAATACTATTTATGATTGCAAGCACTTACTTAGCCTTAAAATATGAAAGCCATAAAGCTGAAGTTAAATCTGGATTGTTTTCATTTTTATCTACTACAAGAATATATTTAGAACAAGCTGCACTTATCGCTTTTGAAATCGTAAGAACGATAACCGAAAAAATACTTCGAGTTTTAGGCTTAATAAAAAATTAATTAAGGTTCTATCTAGTTAAACTCTAGGAGCAAATTATTAAAACGAAAAAAGCAGCCATAAGGCTGCTTTTTTTATATATTTCATCTACACTTTTAAATATGCAAAGCACGATTATCAGTAGCTGCTAATGCTGCTTCTTTAACTGCTTCAGCATATGTTGGGTGAGCATGACTCATTCGAGAAATATCCTCAGCTGATGCTCTAAACTCCATTGCAGTTACAGCTTCAGTTATTAAATCTGCACAGCGAGCACCAATCATATGCACCCCTAATACTTCATCAGTTTTCTTATCTGCCAATATCTTTACGAAACCATCGGTATCCATACTTGCTCTTGCACGTCCTAAAGCACGCATAGGAAACTGCCCTACTTTGTAATCAACACCAGCCTCTTTAAGCTCCTCTTCTGTTTTACCAACCGCAGCAACTTCTGGCCATGTGTAAACTACACCTGGTATCAAATTATAATCGATATGAGGTTTTTGACCTGCTATCTGCTCAGCAACTAAAGTACCTTCCTCTTCTGCTTTATGAGCCAACATAGCACCTTTAATAACATCGCCAATAGCGTAGATGTTACTAACATTTGTCTTTAAATGATCATCAACGATAACTTTACCTCTATCATCTAGTTGTACACCAGCAGCATCAACATTCAATCCATCGGTATAAGGTCTTCTACCTACAGCAACCAAACAATAGTCACCTTCAAAAACAACTTCCTGACCTTTTTTATCGTCAGCCTTTACAATTATAGTATCGCCTTTTCTTTCTACTGATTTTACTTTGTGTGATAATGCAAATTTTACTTTTTGCTTCTTCATCACCTTCGTCAATTCTTTTGAAAGGGCTGCATCCATACCAGGAATAATACGATCCATGAATTCAACAACAGTTACATCAGCACCTAGTCGTTTATATACCTGACCTAATTCTAACCCGATTACACCACCACCAATGACAATCATATGTTTTGGCACTTCTTTAAGCTCTAAAGCCTCAGTAGATGTAATTATACGTTCCTTATCAATCTTAATAAATGGTAAGGTAGATGGTTTAGACCCTGTAGCAATTATTATATTTTTTGCCTCTATTTCTTCTGTTTTACCGTCGTTCTTTTTAATACTAACATGCGTAGCATCTTTAAAACTTCCTATTCCCTCGAAAACAGTAATCTTATTTTTATCCATTAAGAATTGAATACCCTTGGTAGTTTGGTCAACCACGCCTTGCTTACGACCAATCATTTTTTCCAAATTCACCTTTATCTCTCCAGGAATTTCAATTCCGTGTTCTTCAAAATGATTAATGGCATCTTCATAATGATGAGAAGAATCTAACATTGCCTTAGAAGGTATACACCCTACATTTAAACAAGTTCCACCTAAAGTAGAATATTTTTCAATTATTGCTGTTTTCATTCCTAGTTGTGCACAACGTATTGCTGCTACGTATCCTCCAGGTCCTGAGCCTATAATGGCTACATCATATTGATCCATAAATTATTTGTTTTCTAATGTGATACAAAATTAATACTATTTTTAGTTTTAAAGGGGTATAGCAGTAGAATGCTTGACCTCTTTTATTGTAAAAGAACTTTGTGTGCTACCAATATGATTCATGGCAGTTAGTTTGTTGACCATAAAATTTCGGTACGCCTCCATATCTTGAACATGAATTTTCAACAGATAGTCATAATCACCGCTTAAATGGTGACATTCTACCACTTCTTGTAATCGTAAAACTTGAGCTTCAAATTGAGCAATATTATCTTTTACATGCTGCACTAGTTTTACATGACAGAATACCGTAAAATTCCTATCAACCACCGCCTTATCTACCAAGGCAACATAATTCCTTATAGCACCAGTCCTTTCTAACCTTTTTATACGCTCATAAATAGCTGTTGTAGACAAGCCAAGTTTTAAAGCATATTCTTTAGTAGTTTTTTTACTATCTGCCTGTAAAAGCACTAATAAATTGATATCCGTTTCGTCAAGTTTCATAGTGATTATGATTCTAAAGAGTCCGACAAATTTAATCATTCATAGAATACAAATCTATTAAAATGAAAATATTAGTTTAAAAAACCAATTAATGAAGTTCACATTGACAATCACTCTATAAAAAGTTAGATTTACTTAAAATTACAATCCATGAGCCAAAAAACTAGCAACGATTTACAAGACTTACAATATTTCGGAGAATATGGTGGCGTTAATCCATCCATCTCAGATTCCTCTACCTATACTTTTATATCGGCAAAAACAATGTTCGATACTTTTGAGGGGAATACTGAAGGTTGTTATTTATACAGTAGACATTCGTCACCTTCCAATTTATACTTAGGAGAAGCTCTAGCTGCAATAGAAGGTACCGAAAGCGCAAACGTCACTGCTAGTGGTATGGGAGCAATTACTGCCGTTATACTTCAACTTTGTAACGCAGGTGACCACATTATTAGTAGCAGAACCATTTATGGAGGCACCTATGCGTTTATGAAAAATTTCTTAATCAAATTCGGAATTAAGACAACCTTCTTAGATATCACAGATCTTGATGCAGTATCGAAAGCCATTACGTCAAAAACGAAAATGATTTATTGTGAAAGTGTTAGCAACCCTTTATTAGAGGTTGCCGATATTTCTGCACTCTCACGCATAGCAAAGAACAATGAACTTCCTTTGGTGGTTGATAATACCTTTTCACCACTTTCTGTAACCCCTGCTAAATTAGGCGCTGATATTGTTATTCATAGTCTTACCAAATTTATAAACGGAACTAGCGATTGTGTTGCAGGTGCAGTTTGCGGTACATCAGAATTTTGCCTTAGCCTTAAAGACGTTAATAATGGTGCTGGTATGTTGTTGGGTAGTACATTAGATAGTTTACGTGCAGCTTCAATATTGAAAAATATGCGAACGCTCCACATACGCATGAAAAAGCATAGCGATAATGCAATGTTCTTAGCGGAGAATTTTGAAAAAGACGGACTACGTGTAGTTTACCCAGGACTTCCCTCCCATCCTGGACATTTGATTATGGAAGATCAAATGAATCCTGAATATGGATATGGTGGATTGGTTACCATGGATGTTGGGACAATAGAAAATGCGAATGCACTAATGGAATTAATGCAGGAAAGAAAGTTGGGATACTTAGCAGTTAGCCTAGGTTTCTATAAAACTCTTTTCAGCGCACCAGGAAGCTCTACTTCTTCTGAAATTCCTTTAGATGAGCAAAAAGAAATGGGCCTAGGAAACGGACTAATTCGTTTTTCAATTGGGTTAGATGATGATATTAAAAGAACTTACTCGCTAATGAAACAATGCCTAATAGACCTTAAAATACTGGATATCATTGGCGTAAACTCATAATATTCAAATTATGATACGGCTTGCACATCCGTAGCATAAATCGTAATATTACGTATTAACCAAACGCATTTTAAATGTCAAACCAAAATTCAAATGAGCATAGGGAAAACGAACATATCGTAGCCAACAAAGAACTTAATCTGCTAGAAGCCCTCATTCCCGTTGTACTTTTGATGGCAATGTTAGCTTATAACATATTCTTTGCAGATGGAGAATGGTTTGGAGAATATTCAAATCAGATTATATTACTTATTGGAGGTTTATTTGCTGCGATAGTTGGTTTTTTCAATAAGACCACATTCGAAACCATGGTTAGGGAAATTTATGAGAACCTAAAAAGTGTTTTCATTCCTATCATGATATTGTTTTTGGTTGGCGCATTGGCGGGCACTTGGTTAGTAAGCGGAATTATTCCAGCAATGGTTTATTACGGACTAAAAGTGTTGAGTCCATCAATATTCTTACCTGCATCAATTGTAATTGCCGCTATCATTTCTATTGCTACCGGTAGCTCATGGACAACTTCGGCGACCGTAGGTATCGCTCTGGTAGGTATAGGAACAGCATTGGGCATACCAACAGGCATGATTGCAGGTGCGGTAATTTCAGGAGCATATTTCGGGGATAAAATGTCTCCTTTAAGTGACACCACGAATTTAGCACCCGCTATGGCAGGAACAGACTTGTTCACACATATTAAGTATATGTTCTATACAACAGGCCCTACCATATTAATAACAATTATTGCCTTTTCTATAATCAGTTTAAATATTGACACTACGGGTAATGCAGATGTAACAGGATTACTAAAAACAATTGCGCATACATTTAATATAACACCATATTTATTTATAGTACCATTAGCGGTAATTGCTCTGATCTTATTGAAAACCAAGCCTCTAATAGCACTGGGTGTAGGAGTTCTTTTGGCAGCTGTTTTTGCTTTTATTTTTCAACCTGAAATTTTATCAAGTCTTTCAGATTCTAAATTCAGCGCCCTTATCAATTCTATGCTGACGGACACTGCTATAGTAACTGAAAACGAAAAATTGAATGAGCTTTTTAGTTCGGGAGGTATGAATGGAATGCTGTGGACCATTTATCTTATCTGCTGCGCCATGGTTTTTGGAGGCATAATGGATGGAATTGGCGCACTAGCGAGAATTACCCAATCATTACTAGCCGTTGCAAAAAGTGTATTCGGACTTTTTACAAGTACAGTTCTTAGTTGTATCGGTTTAAATGTAATAGCCAGTGATCAATACTTGGCAATAGTAATTCCTGGTAAAATGTTCAAAAAAGCGTATCAAGATAGAGGGTTAGCACCTGAAAACTTGAGTAGAACTTTGGAAGATTCCGGTACTGTTACTTCTGTACTAATACCTTGGAACACCTGCGGAGCATATCAATCTGGAGTATTAGGCGTAAGTGTTTCAGAATATTTCACATACGCCATATTCAATTGGTTGAGTCCTATTATGACATTAATATTTGCGGCCTTCAATATTAAAATAAGACAGCTCATTAAAAAAGAAGCTTAATTTCTACTTTAACGAAACAAAGACATTTATCTTGTGTGCTTGATAAGTTCACAATAATCCATATTAAATTTTAAGCCATTCGCATTAAAATGGACATATTCTTTTAGCTATTCAGAATAGTTATTCATCTATTGATAATTCTAATTTAGAAAGTCTGCCAACCCTCTTTCATGTCTTAATTTTGCTTTATAATTAATTATAAAACGAAGACATATTATGGCGTTTGTAGGTAAAAAATTCCCAAATCTTAGTGTTAATGCAATGAATGAAATGGGCGATACTTTTAAACTTAATGTTTTAGAAGAAGCTCAAAAAAATAATAAAAAAGTGGTTCTATTCTGGTATCCAAAAGATTTTACTTTTGTTTGTCCTACTGAACTTCATGCATTTCAAGCAGCTATTGGTGAATTTGAAAAAAGAAACACTTTAGTCATTGGTGCTTCATGCGATACTCCAGAAGTACATTTTGCTTGGTTGAGTACTAATAAAGACAATGGTGGCATTGAAGGCGTAACCTACCCAATTTTAGCCGATAGCAATAGAAACTTAGCATCAACTTTAGGTATTTTAGATATTACCAATGAAAAGTATGATGAGGAGAATGATGTTGTTACCGTTGAAGGTGACAATGTGACCTACCGCGCAACATATTTAATTGATGAAGAAGGTACAGTTTTTCATGAAGGAATTAATCACATGCCTTTAGGAAGAAACGTTAACGAATACCTTCGTTTAATTGATGCATTTACTCACGTACAAGAAAAAGGCGAAGTATGTCCAGCCAACTGGGAAGAAGGTAAAGATGCCATGTCTGCCAATAGAGATGGTGTAGCAAGCTATCTTTCAGCGCATGCCAATTAAATTCAAGACCTTAAAGATCAAGAACATGAAGCACCCTACTTCATGTTCTTCTTAACAACTATTTAAACAATCACGGTTATGTTATTGGAATTAGAACAAGATAATTTACAGGAAATCATTGATAATAATGCCAACGTCGTAGTTCAATACTCGGCTACATGGTGTGGTAACTGTCGTATTATGAAGCCGAAATTTAAGAAAGAAGCTTCAGAAAATGAAAATGTAACATTCGTAATAGCTGATGCGGAAAAATTTCCTGAATCAAGAAAGCTTGCTAATGTAAATAACCTGCCAACTTTTGCTTCATTTGAGCAAGGGAAATTCAAAAATCAGGTTCAGACTAATAAATATGACTTACTAAAAGAACTGATCAGTGAGATTACCCATAATTAAGTTACTAACCGAGTTCATAGAAGAAAAAGACAGCGATTACATACTAGAGACCATTGAGACTTTAGAAAGATTAACTGAGTTACCCTCTTTAAAAGATGAAGAACTTGATGTAATCGGAGAACTGATTTCAAACATGTACGGAGCACTAGATGTAGCAAATAGCATACAACAAGGCACACCTAAAAAACAAGCTTTAAACCAGTTCATGCAGCGGGTGATGGGCTCCATAGATAAGTAATCCATACAGTATAAAGAAAAAAGTCCTTTCATATAGAATGGACTTTTTTTATTCATTTAAGCTCACATTTCATCTTAATATTTTATAATTTCACGCTTTCAATCATATAAACATTAAGGACATGGCTTCAATTACATTAAAGGGAAATGCAATACACACTTTAGGTTCTTTACCCACAACTGGCGGAAAAGCACCTGAATTTCAGCTAACTAAAAATGACTTATCTACCGTAAAACTTTCAGATTATGAAGGTTCAATAGTGGTTTTAAATATATTTCCAAGTGTTGATACAGGTACATGTGCACAATCGGTTAGACAGTTTAATAAAGAGGCTGCAGAATTAGATAACACTATCGTACTTTGTGTATCTAAAGACCTTCCTTTCGCACAAGCGAGATTTTGCGGTGCAGAAGGAATTGAAAACGTTGAAATGCTTTCTGATTTTAGAGATGGTAATTTTGGAAAATCGTACCATGTTGATTTTTCTGATGGCCCCCTCGCTCCATTACATTCAAGAGCCGTAGTGGTCGTTGATGAAAAAGGAAACGTATTATACACTGAACAAGTAGCTGAAATTACTGATGAGCCAAATTATAAAGCTGCTCTAGAGGCGTTAATGAACTAATAAAAACGACATTCATGCCCAAAGAATCCTTTTTGGCCAATCGTATTAAAAGTGTTGGTTTTGCCTTAAAAGGTGCCTTCTTGCTGATACGTACCGAAGCAAGCATAAAAATTCAGGTTTTTATAGCCACAGTTATGACTGCTGCAGGTTTTTATTTTGAAATATCAAATACAGAATGGATACTTCAAATATTCGCCATTGCATTGGTACTCGGTATAGAAGGCATGAATACGGCTGTTGAAAAAATATCTGATTTCGTACAACCAGAATTCGATGTAAAAATCGGGTTCATTAAGGATATTTCTGCAGGGGCAGTTATGCTGGTTTCAATAGCAGCAACCATTATCGGTTTAATCATTTACTTGCCCAAAATTTTATAGGTCGCATCATTGTTTCCTATAGCTCATCGTAAATTTGTAATTTAGCACCAGAATTAATTTTTAATGGCAAAGAAGGCAACTAAATCAAAGCCAAAACCTACTAAAAAAGAATCATCTTTTAAATTATCCAAACAGAATAAAATCATTTTGGGTAGTTTGCTGATGCTTTTTAGTATCGCACTGTTCTTTTCATTTATATCGTTTTATTTTAATTGGCAAGATGATCAAAGTCTTCTCTCTGAATTCAAAGATCGTAATGAGCTAGCCAAAAATTTATTGAATAAATTCGGCGCAAGCATAAGTCACTTTTTCATGTATAAGGGCTTTGGCTTAGCCTCACTTATACTCCCCTTTTTAATTTGTATCACAGGAATATATTTGTTTTTAGGTCTTCCTTTAAAAGCATTATTTAAAAAGTGGATTTGGGGCTTACTTTTCATTATATGGATTTCAATTGCCTTAGGGTTTTTCGCAACCAGTAGTCCGTTATTAGGCGGATTAATAGGTTTCGAAATGAATGATTTTTTGCAAGACTATGCTGGTAAAATTGGCGTACTCTTGTTATTGGTATTCGGCCTCATATTCATTTTTGTGAGACTGTTTGAAATAACACCTGAAGGTATATCGTCCTTTTTTAAATCAAGAAAAGAAGCGATCGCAACAGAATTTAAAGCTAGTAAAGAAAGAAAGGCAGCCAAGGTTGACGAAACAATAATTACATCTTTAGACGAAGACTTACCGGTAATTGTAGATACTTACACTCATAAAACAGAAATTCCGCATTTAGAAAAGGGAGATGATCATAAAGATTTTGAAATAAATACTCCGGAACCAGAGGATACAATTGCTATGGAAGTTGAGCAAGTAATTGAGGAGCCTGAAGAAATTGATATTCTAGCAAATAAATTGGTAGATGATTTTGGAGAGTTCGATCCTACCTTAGAATTGGGCAACTATAAATTCCCTACCATAGAGCTTTTAGACCAACATGGTGTTACCGGGGGCATTACTATAAATCAAGAAGAATTAGAGGAAAACAAGAATAAGATTGTTGAGACTCTCAAAAATTACAAAATTGGTATTGCCCAAATTAAAGCTACTATTGGCCCTACTGTTACCTTATATGAGATTGTTCCTGATGCGGGTGTAAGAATATCTAAAATTAAAAACCTAGAAGATGATATCGCTTTGTCATTGGCGGCGTTAGGTATTCGTATTATCGCACCAATTCCCGGTAAGGGAACTATAGGTATTGAAGTACCTAACAAAAATGCAACTATTGTTTCTATGCGTTCGGTAATTGCATCGAGTAAATTTCAAAAGGCAGAAATGGAATTACCAATAGCTTTTGGTAAAACTATTAGTAATGAAACCTTTGTTGTCGATTTAGCCAAAATGCCACACCTTTTAATGGCAGGTGCAACAGGCCAAGGTAAATCTGTAGGTTTAAATGCCGTATTAACTTCTTTATTATATAAAAAGCATCCTGCTGAAGTTAAATTTATATTGGTAGATCCAAAGAAAGTTGAATTAACCTTGTATAATAAGATTGAACGTCATTTCTTGGCTAAACTTCCTGATTCCGCAGAGGCAATTATAACTGATAATACAAAGGTGATTCATACCCTTAATTCACTTTGTATTGAAATGGATAACCGTTATGAACTATTGAAATTAGCTATGGTTCGTAATTTAAAGGAATACAATACAAAATTCAAGGCTCGTAAATTGAATCCGAATGACGGACATAAATTTTTACCATACATTGTACTGGTAATTGATGAGTTTGCCGATTTAATTATGACTGCCGGAAAAGAAGTGGAAACACCGGTTGCAAGACTTGCACAATTGGCTAGAGCCATTGGTATTCACTTAATAATTGCAACACAACGACCATCCGTTAATGTTATTACAGGTATAATTAAAGCCAACTTCCCAGCGAGATTAGCTTTTCGAGTTACCTCTAAAATAGATTCTAGAACAATATTAGACACTTCTGGCGCCGACCAATTAATTGGTCGTGGCGATATGTTGTTCACCCAAGGTAATGATGTTACCAGAATTCAATGCGCATTTGTTGACACACCTGAAGTTGCAAAAATTGTTGAATATATTGGTAGTCAGCGCGCATACCCAGATGCCTACGAGCTTCCTGAATATAGCGGAGAAGATTCTGGCACGAGTGTTGATTATAATGTTTCAGAAAGGGACCAAAAGTTCCGCGAAGCAGCTGAAGTAATTGTCATTGCACAACAAGGTTCAGCATCTTTAATTCAAAGAAAACTAAAATTAGGGTACAATCGCGCTGGTAGAATAATCGATCAATTGGAAGCTGCAGGAATTGTAGGTCCTTTTGAAGGCAGTAAAGCAAGGCAGGTTTATATATCAGACATGGTAGCCCTTCAACAATTATTGGATAATGAATAATATTAAAAAAGAGATGAAGAAAATTATTATTGTATTAACGATTATGCTTACCGCAACTTTTGCTAATGCTCAAGGTGCGGACAAGGCTAAAGCCTTATTAGATCAAGTCTATACTAAAGTTCAGAGTTACAATAACATCTTTGTTGATTTCAAGTTCGATTTAAAGAACGTTGAAGCAGGTATTAACCAAGAGACTAGAGGTGATGTTACACTTGCAGGCAACAAATACATTTTCAATTACCTAGGCTCTCAACAATTGTATGACGGTAAGAAAGTGTATACTATTGTACCAGAAAATGAAGAAGTGACCATTGAAGATAAGTCTGAAGATGAAGATGCAATGACACCTTCAAAAATGTTGACTTTTTACAAAGAAGGTCATAATTATGCCTGGGATATCTTACAAGATGTACAAGGAAGAAAAATTCAATATGTAAAATTGACACCTATTGATTCTGACACCGAAATAAAATCGAGATTATTGGGGATAGATATGGGCACAATGCATATTTACAAATTAATTGAAACAGGCAAGAACGGCACTAAGACTACAATCACTGTTAATTCTTTTAAAACAGACGAAGTTTTGTCCAAAACCTTATTTATTTTTGATGAAGCTAAATATAAGGATGAAGGCTATTTCATTCTAAGAAATTAGAACTATTGAGAATACTAGACCGATATATCCTATCAAGGTTCGTCTTTAATTTTGTCAGTTCGTTTGTAATATTGATGTTCATCTTCATATTCCAAACGATTTGGCTTTTTATTGATGACCTAGCAGGTAAAGGTTTAGATATTGTTATTATCGGTAAGTTCTTATTTTATTTAATGCCAGACCTTACTGAGAAGGTACTGCCTTTGACAGTACTTTTATCCTCCATTTTAACTTTCGGTTCCATAGCAGAAAATTATGAATTTGCTGCAATGAAAGCCTCGGGTATTTCACTACAGCGATCCATGTTAAGTTTGATTGTTTTTGTGACAATTTTAGGTGGTGTTACGTTTTTCTTTGCTAATAACGTAATTCCGCTATCACAACGAAAAATATATAATCTTCGTAGAAACATTGCTAAGATAAAACCTGCTGCTGTAGTATCTGAAGGGGTTTTTAGTGATTTTGAAGGGATGAATATTAAGGTTGATGAGAAGTATGGAGATAATGACCGTTTCTTAAAAAATGTAATTATCCACATTAAATCGAAGAGCAATCTAAATACTACGGTAATAAAATCGAAGACCGGAGAATTAATCAGTAGTGAATCTTCAGACCTTATTCAGTTGGTTTTAAAGGATGGGCATTACTATGAAGATGTTACTTCTAAAAGTAATGAAAGCAAAATGAAGTTTCCTTTTGCAAAAGCTGACTTCGACACGTACACCATGAATATCGAAATTCCCGAAATCGACAATGATGAATTGGAACAAGAACGGGATATTAGTACCGATAAGATGAAAAATATCTCTCGACTCAACAAAGACATTGATTCTTTGCGAGGTGATAATTACAAGATTGTTCGCGCGTTTTCAAAAAATATAGAAAGTAGAAGCGGAATTTTTATTCCATTAATTACAAAGAATACCGATTCTGCAAAAGTGGATATGGTAACTAAGAAAGATTCTATATCAGCCGAAAGAGCAATAATAGCAAAATCGAATATTGCCTGGCAAGATTCCATTAAGGAAAACTTTTTAGTCCTTTTTCCAGATTGGCAACAGATACAAATTTTAAGCAGCGCAAAAAATGCCACTAGCAGTATTCTAGGTTCTGTTAGCGGTAAAAAAGAAGAAATGCAGAAGAGATATAAAATCTACCGAATGCATATTCTTTCGCTTCACAATAAATATGCTTTGGCTTTTTCCTGTATTGTTTTATTTTTTGTTGGAGCTCCACTTGGTGCCATAATCAGAAAAGGCGGATTAGGATTACCGATGGTCATTGCAATCGTACTTTTCCTAATTTATTATTTCATTGGAGTTTTTGCTGGAAACTATGCAAAAGAAGGTAATATACACCCTATGTTAGGAGCATGGCTACCAACATTAATCATGCTACCCTTAGGCGTATATTTAACAAAAAGGGCAACCGAGGATAAGGGAATGATGAATTTTGGATTTATTTCAGATTTCTTCAAAAAATTATTTAAGAAAAAAGATAAAAGCTGATTGTTTAAACATGACAGATCTTAACAAAATACAATTGAATTCCATTGAAGAGGCGATTGAAGATATTCGCGCAGGTAAAGTTATTATTGTTGTTGACGA
Source organism: uncultured Maribacter sp. (assembly GCF_963977385.1). Lineage (GTDB taxonomy): Bacteria > Bacteroidota > Bacteroidia > Flavobacteriales > Flavobacteriaceae > Maribacter. The sequence continues at coordinate 174,455 of NZ_CAXBOU010000006.1, forward strand.
TGAAAATCGAGAAAATGAAGGAGATTTTTTAGCTGCTGCAGAGCTAGCAACGCCCGAAACCATTAACTTTATGGCGACTCACGGCAAAGGCCTTATTTGTGCGCCATTAACTGAAGGCCGTTGTAAAGATCTAGGGTTGCATATGATGGTCAATACCAATACAGACCCTTTTGAAACGGCATTTACAGTATCTGTAGACTTAAGAGGAAATGGTGTTACCACAGGAATTTCAGCATCTGATCGGTCTAAGACCGTTTTGGCATTGACCGATAAAAATACCCAACCACATGATTTAGTAAGACCTGGTCATATATTTCCTTTGGTTGCTAAAGAAGGCGGTGTATTACGTAGAACAGGTCATACAGAAGCAGCGATTGATTTTGCAAGACTAGCCGGTTTAAAACCAGCTGGGTTTATTGTAGAAATAATGAATGAGGATGGAAGCATGGCAAGACTTCCTCAATTAATTAAAGTAGCTAAGAAATTTGACTTAAAAATTGTTTCTATAGAAGATCTAGTAGCCTATAGAATGGAGCATGATAGTTTGATTGAAAAAGAAACTGATTTTGAAATCGTAACAAGATTTGGTGACTTTAGATTAAGAGCCTATAAACAAACCACCAATAATCATATTCATTTAGCCTTAACTAAAGGTTCTTGGTCTGCAGACGAAAAAATATTGACTCGTATTAATTCTACGCTTATCAACAATGATATTTTAGGAACCTTAACGCATAACCCTGACGAAAAGTTAGAGGATATGTTCAAAAAAATAAATCAAGAAGGCAAAGGTGCCATCGTATTTATAAATCAAGATTCTGAATCACTTAATCTTCTTTCTAGATTGAAAGAACTTAAAGAACTGCAAAAACAAGGCATTAACAAAGCTCCAAAAATAGAAATGGATAGCCGTGATTTTGGAATTGGGGCTCAAATATTACATGATTTAGGTATTCATAAAATGAAGCTCATGACCAATAGTACCCAGGCTAAACGTGTAGGTATTGTAGGTTATGGATTAGAAATTGTTGAATATGTAGCCTATTAAAATTCTAAACGAATTTTTCTAAAACTGCTTTCATTTTTGCTGCACGATCATTTACCTGTTCATCCGTCCAGCTAAGTTTTATTAAACATGAAATGGTTCTACCTATCCATTTATCTGATTTTGAGAAATTAGATTTTGAATAATCAGGTAACTGATTTATAACTTCTTGCGGAAGCTTGCCTAGAGATTTAAGATTCGCCAAATGTTCCCATTTTTTGTAGTAATGCCAATTATTATCGAACCAATAAAAACACGCGTCTATTCCAGATTCGCCCAAAGCGGTATGCGCTTTCTTTGCTATTTCTTCTGTTGGCAAGAAAAAAGTCAAAAATGAATAATTCTCTACACCTCCTGTTGGCACCCTTCTAAAACTAACATTTTCGAGTGTTTCTATGGAAGTCCTCAATGCGGAATAGTGTTTTTTCTGAATCGCGATAAAATCATCTAACCTTTGAATTTGAGCACACCCAACAGCTGCATTCAATTCAGAAATTCTAAAATTATATCCTAAGAACGGGTGAGTTTCCGTTCCCCTATTATTACCTACATGGTCATGACCATGATCTGAATAGTGGTCTGCATTTACCTTATATTTCTCACTATTCGTAATAACAGCGCCACCTTCACCACAAGTAATTGTTTTTACATAATCAAATGAAAAACATCCTAAATCACCATAACTACCCAAAGGCTTACCGTCAAAACTACCACCAATTGCTTGGCAGGCATCTTCTAGCAACAATAAATTATGGTTATCACATATATTTTTCAATGCCTTAAGGTCTGCCATAGAGCCACACATATGAACAGGCATCACCACTTTTGTTTTACTAGTTATAGCTTGTTTTACCGCTAATGGATCTAAGGTTAAAGTATCATCTACATCAACCAAAATTGGTACCGCACCAATGGCTAAAATAGATTCAAAACTTGCTACGAAGGTAAATGTCGGCATAATCACCTCATCACCTGCCCCTACTCCTGCACTTGCCAAAGCAACGGTAAGTGCTGCAGTACCGCTACTAAGTACTTGCGCATATTTGGACTCCATTCTCTTTGCTAAAGCCTTTTCAAGCTCTAAAGCCTTCCAATGGTTATTTCGCATACCATCAAAACCATAACGCATGAGTACCCCAGAATCTAACACATCTTGTACTTGACTTTTTTCACTTTCCCCGAACAATTCGAACCCTGGCATTCTTCTTTATTTTAATAGTTATACAAATCTTGTTTAAATTATCGGTAAAACCAAAGTTTTATGGCTAGTATCGACACCATGATAATAAGGAATTTCTTTACAAAACCATCACCCATATTTACAGAAATCCTACTCGCCACCCAAGCCCCACTACCATTACCAATAGCTAATACCATTCCGATTTCCCAATCCACTTGCTCGTTCCATGCAAAAACAACCAAAGCAGAAACCATATACATGAAAACAACGGCAACTTTAGTCGCGTTTGAACGCACTAAAGTCATTCTATTTATATAATGAAGAAATAGAATTATGATAAAACCTAAACCTGCATTTATAAAACCTCCATAAATACCAAAAAAGAAAAATGCGATAATACCTAACCATAAATATTTTCCTGTAAGCCGTTCTTGAACCTCTTTGATACTAATTTTAGGCCCGAAGGCTATAATAAGCACTACACAAATCATCACAATGGCCAATATTCTATTGAAGATGGCAGCACTTATATCAACTGCTAAATAAGCTCCAATTATAGAACCAAAAAATGCAGAACACCCTAAGTATATATTAAAGGGAAACGTTGAAACTCCTTTACTTTTAAAACCCGCAGTAGCTATTGCAGTTTGAAATATGACAGCTACCCTATTTGTACCATTTGCCATGGTTGACGGCAAGCCAAGAAATATTAAAATTGGTAAAGAAAGTAATGACCCGCCACCTGCAACCGTATTTATAAAACCAACCACGAAGCCAACAATAATCAATAAGGGGTAGGCATACCATTCTTCCATCTAACAAAGATAAAGGCAATTTTACTATTGAATTCTGACTTAATTAGGCACTACAAATTCTAATATTTTACCCATTAAATATCAACTTTTATCCAATCTATTTAAATCCCTGATAACCAAAAGATTTCATTTGTTCAAAAGCTTCTTCAACTGTTTTTACCGGAAGTTTACAGGTGTTATTTTGACAAACATAAATGAATGTTTCTTCATTATCAAAACGGTCTTTAAAAAGAGAGATGTCACTAGAAATTGTAGAACCTACAAGAAGTGTGTTTGCCAAATAGTCCGCATTCATTTTAGTCATTAGACTTTTAGCATTTTCACCAACTATAGCTATTTCATAAAAAGGATATGCTTGTTGCAACAACAATGAACCCCATGTGCCATAACTTACAGCATGATTTTCAAAATCTTCCATCAATAAAGAACCCATCACCTCGGCCTTCTTTAAATATTCAGTATTATAATCAAGATGTCCTATTCTAAAAAAATTCTGTGCCATAATTGCATTTGCAGATGGCACCACTCCGTCAGATGTGTTGATTATTTTAGGCACCAAATCGCTTGACACATTGTAATAAAACAATTCAGATGCACCTTCATATTTATTTATAGAAACATCCATTAATTCTTTTGAAACCTCTAAGTAAGAAACCTCTAGCGTAACTTCATATAATGCAAATGCACTTTTAGCAAGAAAAGCATAATCTTCTAAAAAAACTTCTTTCTGTTTACTATTAGTGGTATACGAATGAACCAGTACACTGTTTTTATAATTATTGGTTTTTATATACTCAAAAATAGATTTAGCCTCCTTCAAATACTCTTCATCCTCAAACGCCGTGTATGCTTCCAATAGACCATCTATTAAAAGGGCATTCCAAGAAGTAATGATTTTATGATCAATAGCAGGTTTCTCCCTCTTTTGTCTAGCCTGGTATAGAACGTTTTTCCAATGCTTTATTTTTTTCTCCAATTCATCAGGTGTAATTGAAACTTCTTTAGAAAAATCTGCTTTAGAAATAGTATTGTTTAGTACGTAGTTTCCATGCTCCCAAACTTCACCTTCTTGAATATTATAAAATTGTGAAAACAACTCAAAATCTGCACCTAACAACATATTCAACTCCTCTTGTTTCCAAACATAATACACACCCTCTTCGCCATCGGTATCAGCATCCATAGCACTAAAATAACCCCCATTTTCATTTCTCATTTCAGTTTTCAGAAACTTAAACGTTTCTTTTACCTTGCCGGCATACTCTTTATTCCCTGTTAATTTATAGACCTTAGATAACAAATTAATCATTTGGGCATTATCATATAACATTTTTTCAAAATGAGGAACTTTCCATTTATCGTCTGTACTATATCTAAAAAATCCTCCATCTACATGATCGTAAATACCAGCATTCGTAACAATATCCAAGGTATTTAAAACATGATTTCTTGCATCGGTATTTTGTTGTAAAACAGAATAATCCAATAACATATTCAAGTTCGTTGGTAATATAAATTTTTGCTGTCCTTTATTACCACCCCATTCTAAATCCCACAACGCAGACCACTCCTCAATTCCTTTAATAATTTTATCTGAAGTAACTGCATTGGCCATTTGTTTTGTGGGTTGTTCATATACTTCCTGCACTCCATTTGATAGCATGGCAGCATACTCTCTCATTTTATCAGGGTTCTTTTCAAATTCATTACTGAACTTAACAAGAATAGACTTCCACTCCTCTTTTTCGTGATACGTACCCAAATATATTGGACTTCCATCGGGAAGGATTATAGCGTTCATAGGCCAACCACCAGTACCATTTACCAATTGCAATGCAGTTTGATACACCATATCTAAATCTGGACGTTCTTCCCTATCTACTTTTATACTGATGAATTTGTCATTCATTAATTTGGCAACCTCCACATCTTCAAAAGATTCTTCCTCCATTACATGACACCAATGACAAGTAGAATACCCAACACTTAAAACAACCAATCGACTCTCTTTTTTCGCTAACTTGAAAGCGCTTTCTGACCATGGTTTCCAATCGACAGGGTTGTGTGCATGTTGTAATAAGTAAGGACTGGTTTCATGAATTAATTCATTTGTATATTCAAAATTCTCATTTGAATTACTATCACGATTCTTACAAGAAATTAATAGAATTAAAAAAACAATAAGTAGTGAAAGTTTAGAAATGTTCATATGATTTTAAGAAAACAATTATAGAATAGATTCATCAAAGATAATTTTATTTTAAATCTATCACATTCATAGCTTTATTTGATATTATTAATTTGAAATTAACGAAAGGGTTTTAGTAGCTAATTTCACTATTCAACTTTTTAACAACAAAGAGCTATAGGCAACGGGAATCTTATATTTCATAAATTAATTTTGCTTTTCTTTTTAATTGTTATTGGCAAGTATGTTAATTCAAATTAACACTTTTCAATAGAATTACCCTATTTTCAAAGGTAATGTGCTTGTAAAAACCTCTAAAATGAAACCTATAAACGTATTCATAATCCTATTTCTAACAATGTTTACTAAGCTACATAGTCAGTATGCTGATGGCTATAAGCTTTGGTTAAAATATGATAAAATTGAAAATTCTGAGTTATTTAACGAGTATGCTGAAATAGTAAGTTCTATATATTTTAAGGATGATAGCAATATCTTAAAAAATGCAAAGAAAGAGTTTTCCCTTGCGTTACCTCGAATGTTAAATAAGCAAGTAAAATATTCAAACAACATAAGTTCAGATAACTCCCTAATTGTTGACGTTTATGAAAACTTACCGAATGATTTAAAAGATTTAGTTAGCAAAGATATTGAGGTATTAACAGACGAAGGGTTTATTATCAAATCATTGATCCATAAAAAGAAATCGATTATTGTAATAAGCTCAAAAAAAGATATCGGAATACTGTATGCTACGTTTCGGTTTTTACATTTAATACAAACAAATAAAAAATTAAAATCTATTGAATTAGTAGACAGTCCAAAAATTGATTTAAGAATGTTGAATCATTGGGACAATCTTGATCGTAGTGTAGAACGTGGGTATGCGGGATTCTCATTATGGAATTGGCAAAAACTACCCGAATATATTAATCAACGTTATATTGATTATGCAAGAGCAAATGCATCAATTGGCATTAATTCCACAGTTCTTACCAATGTAAATGCGAATGCCTTAGTACTTACACCTATGTATTTAGAAAAAGTAGAAGCCCTAGCCAGTGTTTTTAGAGGATATGGAATAAAGGTCTATTTAACTGCTCGCTTTTCTGCACCTATTGAAATTGGCAATCTAGAAACCGCCGACCCACTTAATACAGAAGTGGAAAAATGGTGGTCAAATAAAGCAGCTGAAATATATAAGCGAATTCCTGATTTTGGCGGATTCTTGGTTAAAGCAAATTCAGAAGGTCAACCAGGTCCACAAAATTACGGTCGCAATCATGTAGATGGGGCTAATATGATGGCCACTGCATTAAAACCATTTGGTGGTACTATTAATTTGGAGAGCTTTCGTTTATTCCGAACACGACGATACAGATAGGGCCAAACAAGCCTATGATGAATTCTTACCTTATGATGGTAAGTTTAAGGACAATGTTTTAGTTCAAGTGAAAAACGGGGCAATAGATTTTCAACCTCGAGAACCATTTCACCCCATGTTCGGGGCTATGAAAAAGACTCCATTAGTAATGGAATTTCAAATTACACAAGAGTATTTAGGCTTTAGTAGTCATTTGGTTTTCTTGCCGAAACTTTTCGAAGAAGTCTTAGATTCAGATACATATCAGAAAGGTAAAGGCTCTACTGTAGCAAAGGTTATTGACGGAAGTTTGTATGGTAATACCTTAACAGGAATAGCTGGTGTTGCCAATATTGGCTCTGATTTAAATTGGACAGGACATCCTTTTGCTCAAGCTAATTGGTATGGCTTTGGACGTTTGGCATGGAATCCTGATGTAAGTTCCGAAACAATTGCTGATGAATGGTTGAGAGCTACCTATAGTACTAATCAAGATTTTATTGAACCGGTAAAAAAACTAATGCTTTCTTCTAGAGAGGCCGTTGTTAATTACATGAATCCATTAGGCTTACATCATATTTTTGATACTGGCCACCATTACGGACCTGGCCCATGGGTAGATAATTTAAGCAGACCAGATTGGAATCCGGTTTATTATCACAAAGCAGATACAAATGGTATTGGTTTTGACCGTACACCATCAGGCAGTAATGCTACTGAGCAATACGCCCCATATTTAGAGAAAACATTTAATGATGTAAACACTATACCCGAAGAATATCTCCTTTGGTTTCATCATGTACCATGGGACTTTAAATTACAGAATGGAACAACCCTATGGGATGGTGTTGCTCTAAAATATCAAGAAGGTGTCAATGAAGTAAATAACATGATTCGTACTTGGGATGACGTAAAACCTTATGTATCTGAAAGTGAATACAACGAAGTGAAGATGCTTTTACAAATTCAATTAAAAGAAGCCAAGTGGTGGCGAGATGCATGTTTATTATATTTTCAAACATTTTCGAAAAAAGAATTGCCTGTAGGTGTTGAAAAACCGACCCAAAGTTTAGAATATTATAAATCACTTAAATTTCCATTTGCTCCAGGTATTCGTCCACAATGGGATTAATCAGCTTTCAAAATCTATTAAATAGTTGATACTTTTTTTATCATTTTTTTTTGTTGTCGCCAATAGTAAATTTAAATCCCATCTATCAGATTAAAATTTTTCATAATTGATTGGCCAGATATTTTGTTTATACACTATTGATTTAAATAGTAATTTCATCCTTTAGAATATAACAATCTGTAACCTTTTAGGTTTTACAATAGAAAAGTCAAAATTTACGCTTAACAAAATGTCGAATAAAAAATACACGGTCTTAGGAGAAACCATTGAAAAAGGTAAAGGTGCCCAACTTAATTTAGATATTGCCAAACTACACACCAGAACTAAAATTGAAGTACCAATAATAGTACAGCGTGGTAAAAAAGATGGTCCTACTCTATTAATAACTGGCGGTATACATGGAAATGAAATTAACGGTGTAGAAATTGTGAGGCAACTAGTTTCTAAAAAGTATAACAAACCAGAATGCGGTATGGTTATCTGTATTCCTGTGGTGAATATTTTCGGCTTTCTTAATCAAACAAGACAGTTTCCGGATGGTAGAGACCTAAATAGGGTTTTCCCAGGAAGCTTGCGTGGTTCTTTGGCTAGTAGGTTTGCGTATCACTTGGTGAAAGACATTGCACCTGTAATTGATTATTGTATTGATTATCATACAGGTGGGGACAGTCGTTTTAACGCACCTCAAATAAGAATTGACAAAGATGATGTAGAAGGACTTGCATTGGCTAAAATTTTTGGGGCAGAATTTATTGTAAAATCTGCTGGAAGAGAAAAATCTTTCCGTGAAACATTACATCAATTGGATAAAAAAGTACTGTTATATGAAGGTGGAAAATCACTTCATATTGACAAGGAAATTACAGATACCGGAGTAGTCGGCGCATTACGAATGATGCAACACTTGGGTATGCGTAATTTCGATAAAGAATTAGCTGAATACGAAATCAAAGAAATCACCCCAAAATTAGTTCATGCATCAAAATGGTTGAGAGCAAAGCATTCGGGTATGTTTCACCCAGTTGTGAAAGTTGGACAAAAAATAAAGAAAGGTGAAGAATTAGGTAGTATTTCAGGTCCTTTCGGGTATTTTGAAAAGAAAACCAAAGCCAAAGAATCAGGGTTTATTATCTGTATAAATGAATCACCTATTGTAAACCAAGGTGATGCCATTTTTCATATTGCATACGACATCGAGTAAAATTTAATTTGCATGCAAAAAGCTTTACTCCTACAATTTAAGGTTAAAGATCATCTCTAACTAAAATCAGGTATTTACCTGATTACATTAATGTTACAATCGTTTTTAATTAATCATTTGAACAACCCAAGTCAAGAGAATAATAGTTATTTGAAACAAAAAATCAAAGCAAGAAAGTCTTAATTATATAATATGAATCATCAAAAATTCTATTTTGAACAGAAGTGACACTATTTTTCATTTTTTGGAGAACAATCAGACAAAACGCATCTTGTTTTCAAAAGTAAATCTCTATAATCTCACATTAAAGATCATCTCTAATTGAAACATTCTATAACATTGATTACATTAGTGTTAAGAGCATTTCAAAACTCCTATTTTAATGACTGAAATTGAAAAAACATTAGATGATAAAAGTATACGACCTACAGCGATGCGTATACTCATTTACAAATATATGGCTAGCAAAGAAACTGCCGTAGCTCTTACTGATATTGAGAACGCTTTTGAAAAAGCTGAGCGTACGACCCTGTATCGTACCCTCAAAACATTTGAAGAAAAAGGCATTGTACATCAAATAGATGATGGTACAAATATTTCGAAATTTGCGTTATGCCAGCCTGGCTGCAAATGTGAAATAGACCAAGATTTACACCTACACTTTTATTGCAGTCATTGTGAAAAAACAGTTTGTTTGACCGAGCATAAAATACCGCATATCAATTTACCTACTGGTTATATTGCCGAAGATGCAAATCTGGTTATTAAAGGTATTTGTGATACGTGCAGTGAACACTAAATGCACTTCTGTTGCACTATTAGTTTTTAGACCTTGCAAGCATTATGAAAAAGAAGAAAATAGACTTGCGATCTTTTACTGCTCCCCAGAAGACATGCGAACATTGCCATGATGAAGATGGTCACAATCATGACACTTCACAGGGAACTTCAACATTATCAATATACCTACCTGCTATTATAAGTTTTAGCATGCTGGTCATAGGTATTGCCTTAGATTATTTCGAACTTTTACCCTTCTTTAAAGGGTATGTTCGTTTAGCTTGGTATATAGTCGCTTATCTACCTGTTGGTTTACCGGTATTGAATGAGGGCTTGAAAAGCATTAAAAAAGGTGATTTCTTCACTGAATTCTTTTTAATGGGAATTGCTACGATAGGCGCATTCGGTATTGGCGAATATCCTGAGGGTGTAGCGGTTATGGTATTCTACGGAGTAGGTGAGCTTTTTCAAAGTGCCGCTGTTACCCGAGCCAAGAATAACATTAAGGCGTTACTTGATCTACGACCAAATGAAGCATTAGTATACCGTAATCATAACTATATTGCTATTTCTCCTGAAGAGGTAGAAATCGGTGAGAAAGTTCAAGTAAGAGTTGGTGAGAAAGTACCGCTAGACGGAATTTTACTTTCCGATACCGGCACATTTAACACTGCCGCCTTAACGGGTGAAAGTAAACCGGACTCCCTTAAAAAAGGTGAATCTATTTTTGCAGGCAGCATCAATCTTGATGGTGTCATAGAGATTGAAACTACCAAGGCATTTAAAGATAGTTCTATTGCCCGTATTTTAGATATGGTTCAGAATGCTACAGCTAGAAAATCAAAAACGGAATTATTCATTAGAAAGTTTGCAAAGGTCTATACCCCTATTGTGACCTACCTCGCCATTGCGTTAACTTTTCTACCCTACTTTTTTGTGGAAGATTATGTTTTTCAAGACTGGCTATATCGGGCTTTGATATTTCTAGTAATTTCTTGTCCGTGCGCTTTGGTCATTTCTATTCCGTTAGGATATTTCGGAGGATTAGGAGCTGCATCACGAAACGGCATTCTGTTTAAAGGAGCTTCATTTTTAGATACGATGACTAAGGTTAATACAGTGGTCATGGATAAAACAGGAACACTTACCAAAGGAGTTTTCAAGATAAAGGATCTTGTTAAAGATCAGATCTTTACAGAGGTAGATTTCATGAAGTACTTGATTGCTATTGAAGAGCAATCTACCCACCCCATTGCCAAGGCCATTTTGGAATACAAAATAGAGGGTCCCAAATTCAAAGCAACCGATGTGACTGAAATTGCTGGTAAGGGTTTGAAAGGAACCGTAAATAATAAAATGGTTTTAGTGGGTAATAAAGCGCTGATGACTTCGAATCAAATTGAAGTGCTACCTGAAACAAATACTATTGTAGAATCTATAGTTATGGTCGCCATTGATGGTAAATTTGCTGGCTACGTTACTATTGCCGATGAATTGAAGGAAGATGCAATACAAGCTGTTAAAGATATTCGTAACGCGGGCATAACTAAAATAATAATGCTTTCGGGGGATAAGGATTCCATCACCCAACAAGTGGCAAAACATTTAGATATCGATTGGGCAAAAGGTGGATTACTACCAGAAAACAAACTTGAAGAAGTTGAAAAACTTAAAAAACAACCGGGTACTAAAATAGCCTTTGTAGGTGATGGTATCAATGACGCACCAGTACTAGCTGCAAGTGACGTAGGTATTGCAATGGGTGGTTTAGGCAGTGATGTAGCCATTGAAACTGCTGATGTAATTATACAAACAGACCAACCTTCTAAAATTGCTAAAGCAATAAAAATCGGAAAATCTACCCGAAAAATTGTGTGGCAAAATATAGCACTAGCTTTCGGAGTAAAAGTAATTGTACTAGCGCTAGGCGCAGGCGGATTAGCAACGATGTGGGAAGCTGTATTTGCAGATGTAGGTGTAGCACTTTTAGCGATATTAAATGCTGTTCGATTACAAAGAATGAATTGGGATTAACGTATTTACTAGAATCTAATAGCAATCGGTTTTTAATTGTCCGCTTTTTTCAAATTCGTCAAAAGTGATAGTTCCGTTTTCTTGAAGAATTCGCTCCAATACATCAAGAACATTGTGCTGCATAGCTAATGAACCGCAAATCATAATAGTACCGCCGCTAATAATACTGCGGAGCACCAATTCTTTTTGCTCCAGAACGGTATCTTGAACATATTGCTTATTCGCTTCACGCGAGAAACTTGTATGCAATTGCACATGCTGCTTATTCATCATTGTTTTTTCTAAAACAGAATTATAAATAGCCACAGAAGCCTTTGTGCGGCCACCCCAGAATAAATTGATATTCTGATTACTACTCTCTGCTATCATTCCTAAGAACGGAGCTATGCCGGTTCCGTTTGCAATAAGGATAGTATTTTGTGAAATCTCAGATAAACGAAAATCTACGTTGATATTTATTGCTACCTTAATCATGTCGCCAACTTTTAAACCAAAGAGATAATTAGAACCACGACCCTTCTCATGCTTTTTAATACTCAATAAAACCTCATCACCAATTCTAGCTATCGAATATTGGCGAACCATATCATCTCCATTCGGAAAAATAGCTAACAAATCGCCTGACGTGAATTGCACATTATTCATCGGCTTTAAGCGTAGAAGAAAAGTATCATCTATATTTAATTCGGTGCGCTCAAGCACTTTAAAATCTATTTTTTTACGTTTATCTTTTTTTATAATCGGGCGCTCTATTGGAATAGTAAATCCTACTTGATTACTCCACTGAATCATCCAAAGTTCAAAAGAATCAAAATCAGCTTTATTAATTTTAAATAGAGGCAAAAGAGGTCGAAAATTAGCATCTGCCTGTAACTGTCCATCAACCATTATCGCAAACTTGCAATAGTCAGGATAATCCAAAGAACCAAACCCTACTACAGAATACACAATTTCATTTGGCTGAGAAATGTTTGGAAACGTAGTTCTGAACTTTCTAGCATTGGTTGGCGGTTCTCCTTCTCCGTAGGTAGAAGTAAACACGACAATATTTTTAGCTCTGGCATATGTGGTATAGTTATTTAGTTCGGTCATATAAACTTTTTTACCAACCTTGGTTAATCCGTTATACAAGCGTTGCGCAAAATCGAATGCGGTACCACTCTCCGACCCTACCAAAATAATAAACTCACAGTCATCCTTATCCAGCATATTCGCAATGAGCTTCCCTTTTTTTCTTCGTTTTAAGGTCATCACAAAACCAGAATACATGAAGAATAAAATCGAAGCACTTGCGAGCAGAAGAATTACAGACCATAATATATTGCCTTCTCCTGTGTGCAAAACCAAACTTAAACGCGATGCAAGCACTACAAACGGATATTCACCACTACGAACAATTGCTCCTGTTTGCTGATTAACTTCTACCTCCCTATCGTTTAAAGCGATTAGGTAATAGTCTTCAGCATCAGTAGAAAATGGGAATTCTACTTGACGAACCTCATCGAGTGTAGTTTCTTTAAAGAATGGAATCTCCTTAATATTTTTAAAAGCTACCGTTGTACCGTTAGCTACTATATCTTGCTTATCAATAGTAGTATCAGGAAGTAAATTGAATTTTTCAGCAGATAAATAGACTCCGGTAAGTGCAAGAATAACAATAGGAATAAAAAAATATCTACTTAAAATAACATGGTAGCGTAATTCAAAATAATCTTTCTGAACTTTTGTAAATAATTTAAGAAATCCGCCCTGTCGCTTGGCCAATAAAACAAGTCCGGTACTTGCAATTAAAAAAAGTAGTAATGAAATAAGACCAACGAAAAATCTACCTATACTTTTTAAGAAAAGGGAACGGTGTAAATTGGTAGCAAAGGTATAGATATAGGGTCGTTCTACAACTTCACCTAGCTGTTCTCCTGTAGTTGGGTCAACATATACGTCTAGGGTTTCCAACTCCATGGTTAAAACAGAAGCCTTTACGAAACCCGAGGATTCTACTTCAAGTGCCAAAACCTCATCATATGCCCCATGTAGCGCATCAATAGTAGTCGCCAAAGAGACCTCTTCTAAATCATGGGTTGCATATCCCCTCGCTTGATGCGATATAGGCTCAACAGCCAATATAACACCAGTTACAGCTGCTATTATTAAAAACAAGGAGGAAACAAGGGCAAGCGCTAGATGACTATATCGCCATACAGAAATGGTCATATGAAGTAATTATTTTAAACTTTAGTTGAACTGCTTAATTTAAATGTTCCGAAGCATCATTTTCAGACATTCCGGAACATGTAGCAATAATTTATTTGATAAATTTACTGAGGTAACATACGCACGTAACGTATGAATCCTTTGCCTTCTACTTTTGTTGTTAGATTTTCAGTGGTCAGTTCAAATTGAATATCGTCTGCGAAATAACCTTGATCTTCAACTGAAGTTTCAAAACGTAAATTATATCCTTTATCGATTTTATCAATAGGTATTTGCAAAACAGATAATGAACGTTCACCTCCGCTTATCGTTTCTCCAGAAATGGCATCGATATTCGGACGATGTTTGCCATAAAACTTCCACCATTCTGATATTTCACTATACCATTCACTATCCTTGCCTTGCACATATAGCGTTTCTACATATTCATTATCCGCATCTACAATCGACACGATTAAATAAGCGCCTTCACCAGTATAATTCGTCAATTGAATTAAGCATTTTACAGTTTTCTTTTCTACGGTTGTAAATGCCGTCAATAGAGCCCCGACCAATAATACTGCCGGAATGAATTTGATTAATCTTTTCATATTACTTTAAAAAATTTAATGATGTATTCTCCTTCTTTAATAATTCATTTTCACTTGCTAAATCGTACACTGTTTCTTCGAAATCGGTCTTGCTTTTAGTATCAGCACCTTTAGAAATCATATATTTTAACATCTCATCATTCTCCGCTTTCATAGCTGCCAAATGCAAAGCAGTTAGCCCCTCATCATTTTTAGCGTTGATTTCAATATCATTATTAGATAATTTTTTCAATAAATCAAGGTCATTATTCTTCGCCGCTAAATGATATAACGTATTCCCCTCAGCTTGAACTGTATTAAGTTTCAACCCTTTCGCTTTAAGCATCTTTAATTTTGCATCAAAAGCATCAACCGTTCTTTTATTGAAAGATTCTGCTAAGAAATAAGCTACCGTATTACCTGTTTCATCTTTAGCATTCATAGCAGCACCTTTCTGAAGTAAAAATTCAACTACCTCTACTTGGTTATCATGAACGGCTAACATTAAAGCTGTTTCTCCGTTATTATTAGTAGCATCAATTTGCTTTACATCTTTAGATAATAATTGAACTATCGAAAGTTTGTTACGAGAAGCCGCATTTAAAAATGGCGTATTTCCTTCTTCATCAGCTTGATTTACATCTGACCCAGCAGAAAGAAAAAGCTCAAAAATAGCTTCATCTTTAGTATTAAAAGCTAAACGATGTAATGGTGTACTACCATTATTTTCAATACTATTAGGTTCTAAACCTAAACTCTGCAAATATTCATAAACAGACAACGAATTACTAAATCCGCGACCACCTTGTGATGCAAACATAAAAGCGTTACCGCCGTTTTTGTTCAATGATTTATAATCAACCCCTTTAGAGACAAGTAATTTCAGAAAATCAATATTTCCCTTTTTAGCAGCATAATTAAATATTCCGTTACCTTCTTCATCTGTACTATCAAGTTTTAATCCTTTGTTCAAAAAGAAATTCAACTCTTTTTCATTTTTTAGAGAAGGCGCAACCATTAGCAATAGGTTTGCTCCATGGTCATTTTTCTCCGCAACCAAGTTAACCCCCTTCTTTTCAAAAGCTTTATATATAACAGGGTTTGTTAACCCCGCATTTGCAGCAAAAGCAAGTGGAGTATATCGATGACTATCTAACGCGGTTACTGAAGAGCCTTGATCCAATAAATAGGTAACCACATCAGTATTACCAGAATAGCCTGCCCAATGTAAATAAATACGACTATCGTGAGTTTTCTTATCTACAAAATTGCCATCTAACGACACTAAATATTTTACTACCTCAACATCTGCATTACCTAGAATGGCAAATGTTGTCGCATCGAAAGCATTATCATTAAATGCCGTAGGGCTATTACCTTCTGCAATCTTTTGTTTCACGATTTCTACAGTTGGGTTTCCCTTCCAGAAATCGCGATTAAACAATTCATTTTTTTCTTGTGCCGTGGCTAAAAGTCCCACAAATAATAGCGTACTAAGCGCAATTTTTTTAACAGTATACATATTTTTATTTTTTTACAAAAGATTCTATAACCTCGTTAATTTCAGCTTGCTCATCATATTCATCATCAAAAAGAAACTTGTATAACACCTTGTTATCTACTTTCTCTTCTAATGATAAGTCTTGATTGCGACCGTAAACGTCATCCCACTTGGTACGCACCAATGCCCATTTATCAGTATTATCTTTCCACCATTGGGCAGCAGCGGCACATTTGCTATCATCTACCTTTACATAAGTATTGTATCCTTTTTCCTTAGCTACAATCTCATCAGCTTTACCAGCTTCACGAATTACCTTCGTATTATCCTGATCATGTAACCAACCGTAATCTGTAATTTCTTGACGGTTACCACGAACTGTTAAGTTGTAATCACTTCTTGTAGTGTATTCACGTCTTGGTAATGGTGCATCTGACGTATTTTCCCAATAACTCTTTCCATCTACATGAACCCAAGTAGAAGAACCTTCATACCTAGGACTATCATCAACCTGATATACTTTTTGTGTCCACTGTCCCTTTACTTGAGAAGCCGGTAGTTTTGAGAAAGTCCAAGTGTTATCTGCATTATAAGAATACAGGTCCGTGTTCTCGAACAACCAATCTTGTCGCCAGTGTTTTACAATGTGAGGGGCTGATGGGTCTCCTACTTGTAGTAAATGTTGAATAGAAATTTTATCATCTTCATCGGTAACTAACTGCGCCCACTCCAATCCTTTATCTACTTTGGTTTTTGAAGGGTTGTACAAAGAATCTGTACTATAATTAAAAGTCTCGGCGAAATTGAAGGTTACTTCATAACAACCACACATACTTTTAATAGCGTTGCGGTCATCTTTATTTTTCTTTTTTTGTGAAAAAGCACTTATTGAAATTAATAGTGCTAGTACGATAGTTAAAGGTGTTCTCATTACTTAAGGTTTATTGTTTTAAGTTCGTTGCCAAAAATAGTTATTTTTATTTATTCTAAATAAGAATTGTTTATATATTTGCCTTCTATTAAGAATAAGTCTAAATAAATATAATGCAATTCCGTTTTACTATCCTTTTACTCTTTATTGGTTTTCAATATGTTATTTCTCAAGCACAAGTAGAAGTCATTATCGATACTATCCCCTCACAATTATTAGACGAAGTAATCGTTACGGCCACACGCACACAAAGACAACTGTCATCATTACCCCTACCCGTAACGCTGATTGGAAAAAAGAAGATTTTACAATCTGGTACAGTTCGTTTAAATGAAATTTTAAATGAGCAGACTGGTATTATTACGGTAGCTGATGAAAGCGGATTTCAAGGTGTACAAATCCAAGGTATCGCTTCAGATTATATTCTTATACTGATGGATGGTGTTCCTCTTGTGGGTCGTAGCGCAGGTAATTTTGACTTAAGCCGACTTACAGTTGGTAATATTAAACAGATTGAAGTAGTTAAAGGTCCGTCGAGCAGTTTATACGGTTCTGAAGCCTTAGGCGGAGTCATAAATATTATTACAGAAAAACCTACTTCCGATGTCTTAGCTGGGAATGCTTCCTACCGTATAGGTACGTTCTCACAGCAAGATATTAATATCGACATAAAACAAGGTTTTAAAAAGTTTCGATACGGTTTTTTTGCCAATCGATTCTCCAGTAATGGCTATGACTTAAATGAAGATGTAGCGGGGCAAACTGTAAATCCGTATACCAATTACACATTAAATGGTCGTTTGTATTATGATTTTAGTAACAAGTTATCGCTCTTTACCTCTGCCCGTTTCTATGATCAAAATCAAGATGCTGGTTTTACGCTAGACAGTATACAATACGAAGGCGATACCAAAGAGCGTGAATGGAATGCGCATGCGAGACTCGACCATAAATGGAACCCAAATCTTACCATGGCCTACGAGCTATATTATACCAACTACACTGCAAATGAGCTATTGGTAGACCCTATTTCTGCCGATGTATTAAGTGAAAATGATTTTAATCAGAAATTGTTTCGTCCAGAAGTTCGCGGGAGCTTCAAATTTGCATCAGAAAACGATAGTGAAGCAAAAGGATTCCGAAATGGGAGTTTAACCGCTGGTGTTGGTCTCCAACTAGATGAATTGGACAGAACCTATTTTGATGAAACCGTAAATTTCACTTCTCAATATTTATATGCACAGTATGATTTTAACCCAATAGAAAACCTAAATGTGATTGCAGGTGCTCGGTTCGATAATCATTCCGAATATAATAATCAATTTAGTCCGAAATTGGCAATGCGCTACAAAGTTTCCGATGTATTCTCTCTTAAAGGTTCGGTTGGATACGGCTTTAAAGCACCCGACTTTAGACAGCTCTATTTCGATTTTACCAATTCTGCCGTTGGCTATACCGTATTAGGGTATAATGTAGCGTTAGACAAATTAAAAGAGCTCGAAGAACAAGAGCAGATTCTTGATGTCGTAGTCACAGAAGAAGACCTTAGTAAACCCCTAGAAGCAGAAAGTTCCGTTGGTTACAATTTGGGGTTCACCTTTAAACGGGGAAACAGCACTACTGAAGTAAATTTCTTCAGAAACGATTTTAAGAATCTTATTGACACACGCATTATTGCACGTAAAACAAACGGACAAAATGTTTTTAGCTATATCAATTTCGATGAGATTTATACTACCGGCTTCGAAGTTAATTCAGGCTATAAAATTTCTTACAACCTAAATATAAGTGCCGGCTACCAGCTTTTATACGCTTATGATAAACAGAAAAAACAAGATATAGAAGAGGGCCAGGTGTTCGTTCGAAATCCAAGTTCAGGTCAGACAGAAGCTGTTTCTCAGTCCGATTATTTTGGGCTTGTAAATCGTTCGCGCCACAATGCAAACTTTAAAGTGTATTATGATATTCCGTCCGCAAGCACCAATTTAAATCTACGGGTGCTGTATAGAAGTAAATATGCACAGTTTGATACGAACGGCAACGGACTTATCGATACTTACGACAGCAGTTTCATTGACGGCTTTATGACCGTAAACGCGGCTGCCAGTAAAATATTCTATAATGATTTTACACTACAGGTAGGCGCCAATAATCTATTGGACTATACCGATAACAATATCCCGACAATGCCGGGAATTCAAGGATACGTAAAACTAAATTATCAATTCTAACCCACCTGACTAAGAGCAGGTTTTAATTACAATTACCATGACGAAGAACATTTTAGCAGTAGCATTTTTAGCGGTGGCATTAGCATCTTGCAGTAATGATGATGACAATACCCCAGCATCAGAACCGATACAGACAGAATCGGTAAGCAACCTTTATGCACCACAAACTGGCGGACAAGGAGAAGCTGTAGGCGGTGAATTTGCAAAGTTTGATTTTGAAACTGGCGCGCAAACCACCAGTGATACGGAGTGGGACATTGCCTTTAGGGGAAGCACCATTGCCATAAACGGCGGTGCAGAAACAGGAACAGCCGATGAGCCAACACGAAACGGAAACGTAGGTGCTGCGATAGTAACGGGTACATTGGCAAGTGTAACTTCTGCAAACGGGCTTACCTTTAACCAAGATGCCGATGCGGCATTTGCCATACCGACCGGTAGTGATAACGGCTGGTACAACTATGCAGGGCCACCATCGCACGTTATTACACCAATACCAGGTAAAGTATTTGTTATTAGAACAACAGAGGGTAATTACGCCAAAGTAGAGATTATCAGCTATTACGAAAATGCCCCTTCTGAGCCAGACGCATTTGCAGATGCAACACCATATTACACTTTTAATTATGTCTATAACCCAAATGAAGGAGAGACATCTTTCGAATAAGTTTGTTTTAGTTTAAGTTGTTTATAGTAAAGCTCATCTAATACAGATGGGCTTTATTTTTTTAGTTACCTCTTCGTCAGCTTTCAACAATTCTACATATTTAAATTTAAACGTTTACAAACGCATATTATACGAATAAAACACCTCTATTTATCTGTATACATGGATGCGTTATAAGTTTTGATTAAATTACGGGTAAAATAGATATAAGAGTACCTGGGTACTCTTAGCCAATTGTTGGCAGTAAGCAAGGCTGACCAACAAAAACCTTATTTCCATTCAAAATTTTAGTATCTAAAAACGAAAAACAAAACTAAATTAGCCCAGGCAAATTCTGTAAATCGATATTCTAGAATTCCCCAACTTAGCCTTTGAACCTAAACGAGAAAATTTTCATTGAAACAAATTGAAGAATTGCGGAATCCCAGACTCATAAAGGATTACCCAAGCTCAGTACTTTGTTCGAAAATCAAGATTATGACAACGTTCCAGATTGGATCGAAACGACAAAATTCATTTTCAATAGAAAATACAGAACCCAATTAAATCGAACTCTAAAAGGAACGCCCAACTTAGGTCAAAGCATCGATAAACCGGCTTTCCTATCGTTCGCAATAGAAATATAATAAATCAAAATTTTAGGTTTTTAATCAAAATCAAGCCCAAATGCTCCAAAATCCTCAAAACAGCAACCTTAATATTCGATTAAAAGAAGGTAAACAAGCTTCAAAATATCGGTTTCTAAACTTAAAATTTCCACCAAAAACAGCGCAAAAGCTCCAAAATATGAAAATCAAGAATGGTCAAATAACAACAAAACAGAAAATGCCTACAGCCAACATTGCGTATACTTAATTGCTACAACTTACTGTTTTTGAAAAATGGTGCTTGAACCAAAGTCCATTATTATTACTAAATTAGTGCCTTGAGAAAACGCAACTAAGCATACTCAAAAGCGTTGTACGCAAGCTAAAAACAAGTGAGAAATTTTTTAATCTTATCGATAATAGCAACTATAGTATTTTTTTCCTGTGGTCAAGAAAACAGGTCACCTAAAGATAAAATCACTACTGAAATCGAAACACTAGAATCGATAAAAACCAACGAAGAGCCAAGGTCTCAAGATGAAAATCATAAAAAATTCTTAGATACGGAGTACAGGTATAATGATAATAGTGGGAATAGAATTATTATACAAAATAGCTTACCAAAAGGTGGACTAGAATATAATGACCCAAATGGAGAAAATTATATTTATGCTATTTTTTGGACTCGGATAATTAATGAAACGAATAACCCTTTTGAATTATCAATTGAGATTCCTTCTTCCCAATTCGTGCATGGATTATCATTTGATAACTATTTTAAAATTTTTGTTTCAAACAAAGAAATGGACATTGATAAATTGTCATTACTAAATTATGGTTTAAGAAGTTTAAATGATATTCTGGATAATAACCTTCAAAAACCTTCTTCATTGCAAAAAACAATAATGCCAAATAACATAAGCTCTTTTTATTTCGTAACTCTATTCAAAAGAGGATTAGGAGGAACTGTACGAGCAGGACTAAATGTAAAGAACGGTAACCTTTTTTATAAATTAAACAATACAGAAATTCCTGCTGGACAGGTCAATATCAAAAATTTGCAACTGGAAAATGAATAAAAAGCCTGCGTACAACAAAACCTATAAACAATACGGGCTTAAGGCTTAATCAAAAGGCTTGTGTATTTTTATGAAGTCCGCAAAATCTTTGGGATTTTGCTTTGGAACAAAAAAGAAAAAACAAAACACAAAGATTTCGCTATGTGCGTGGCGGAAAGCAAACGTTAGTTTGCTCCCGTACTGTTCATAGCTCAACCGTCAGACTGCGCAAAAACCTACCCTTTCTTAATAACTTTGTTGATTATCCTT
>NZ_CAXBOU010000007.1:0-191951 GCF_963977385.1 uncultured Maribacter sp.
CACTTAAATCACCGGGCACTTCAAATCCCAATTCACTTTGGCTAAAATTAATTTGCCCAAAGGCCAAATCAATATTTATGTATAATCCAATTACTAGAATTAGAAATAAAAATGATTTTTTATTTTTTATGTAATTTCTCAACATGATGAATTTGGCTATTTTAATAAGTAACAAATTTAATATATGGGCGGGCTTAATCCTTTTTTAAGAGATTATATTCGCCTAATAGCTAGATTTCTCGATTAAATGTGCCAATATTTTAAGCCGTTAAAATTGGATGGTTTATCACAAGAGGAAACTCTAACTGGAAGAATAGAAGAGGTGTTAATTTTAATAAAACAAAGTACGTAATTAATTTAATTTTATAGAGAAAACTCCACTAAAAGTACGCATACTTTAAGAGATTAAAATTGAATAGTTTACCCACAAGAGAAAACGCCAAATTGAAAATAAAAGTAATATCAACTCTCCTGGAACCTCTGAAAAGAAGGGATTTGTTTACTGTTTTAAGAAAAAAACTTCCACCATTTTGTCGTAGTCTTACCGTAGCCATAACCATATTTACCGCCATAACCAAGATTTGAATCATTTACGTCATTCACAACAAAGGAAAGACCATTTAATTTACCCTCATCATTAAGCTTCAAAGGGTACTCTATAACTCGGTTTTCAGTAACCCCTGCCCTAGTTACATAAAGCGTATGATTTGCATATTCACTTATCAATAACGTATCGGTCACCACTAATAATGGGGCAGTATCTACAATAACGTAGTCGTACATTTCTGCAACTTGGTCAAAAAGACTTTTCAACTTTGGACTCATAAGTAATTCTGCGGGGTTAGGTGGTATTTTACCGGAATATATAACATCTATGGTATTGGTATATGCTAACATCGGGGTGATGATGTCTTTAATATTAACAGAATCATCGTATAAATATTCTGTTAAACCAACATCCTTACTTCTACCTGGTTTGCCTAATTTATCAATTTCTGGATGCGTGAAAAAATTATATAATTTAGGATTTCGAATATCGGCCCCAATCAACAGCACCTTTTTATCAGTACTTGCAAATACCATCGCTAGATTAGAAGATAAAAAAGTTTTTCCCTCTCCAGGAACGCTGGAGGTAACATAAATAATATTGTTTTTTAATCCCTTTTTACTTTTTATAAGATAATCTAAATTCGTTCTCAATATACGTAATGATTCACTTAACACGGAGCGATCATTTTTAGTAATCAATTTAGATTCCTTCTTAGAAATTCTTGGTAATTCAGCGAGAACAGGTACTTGATTATCCAATAATTTCTCTAATCCGTTTTTATTGTGGATTTTATTATCCAGTAAATCATTTGTGTAAATGATGCCAAATGGAATTATAAATCCTAGCATAATTGCAGCTAAGAAAGTGATTGACCTTTTAGGAGAAACCGGTTTATCACCTATGGCATGGGCGCCATCGATAATTTTTGATTGTTCAGGACTGGATGCGGCCGATATCTGCGATTCTTCCCGTTTCTGCAACAAATAAAGATATAGTGATTCAGTTGTTTGTTGCTGTCGGGTAATATCGGTAAGTGCTCGTTGATTCCTTGGTGCTGAATATTTAATGGAATTCATGCGCGAAAGCTGACCCGACAAATTATTCACCTGCATTCCTAAGTTACGCTCCATACCTTCTAAACTGGAGTTCATTGTTTGCTTTAATGAATTCAGTTGCTGATCAAGGTTAACAACAATCGGGTTTTTTTCATCAGCACTTTGCAACAGTCTGTTCCGTTCAGAAACCAGTTCATTATACTTTGCAGTGGTATTTGCAATGGTAGGATCAGAAAGACCTATATTAGTTGGTAGAACCTCATACCCATTTTCTCCGGAAACAAATTCCCTGACCCCAGAGGCAATATTCAATTGCATTTTAGCATTTTCCAGTTCTTGCCTGCTAGATGCACCTACATTCATCGCTAAATTGGCCTCACTAGCAATATCCGTTATTCCTCTTGATGTTTTAAAATCTTCCGCTGTTTGATCTGTAGAAGTTAAATCGGTTGATATTTCCCTAATTCTTGCATTAATAAAGTCAGAGGTTTTATCCGCGATTATTTTTTTATCTTCAATTGCGTTAGTATTATAGGTTAGAATCAATCTATCTATAATATCCGATGCTTTTTGTTGAATAGGGTCATTAAGACTTATAGATAAAATAGTAGATAAATCACTTGCAGGAACTATCAAAACCTTAGCTTGATAGGCTTCAGCTACAGTATACACTGGCTTAATAATTACTTGGAGCTTTTTACCTTTATAACCCTCAAAATAAGGTGAAATAGGTGTGAGTACGATATCCCCAATTTCTGTAGGAACTTTGTTTCCATACGAAAATATTTTACTAGGGCTATCCAAATCAAGACTGTAGCCAAAGGTATTACCAGAAGTCAATTCAATAAAAAATGTAAAAGAAGCTTCATTTATTATAGAATCATTTGCAATGAAATTTATTTTAATTGGCTTTTTGGTATATACTTCAGAATTCTTAATCGTACCAAGTGCTATTAGTTTTACGTTAAGATCTAACTGTTTTACAACCTGAATAAAATTGGACCTGGAATTCAATATTTGAATTTCATCCTCCACTGTGTTATTGCCCCCCGTTAAAAATTGCATATCAGAAAAAGCAGAAAGTTCAGAACTTGAATTTTTATCTTCAATGATTTCTAATTTGGCACCAGAGGCATATTCTGGCGTTGCATATCTCAAATAAACATACGCAGCCCCGATCATGAACACCACTGACAGCACGAACCACTTCCACTGCTTTATATAGGCTGAAATTGCATCCTTTAAAGAGGAATCATCGTTAAAATTAGTACTAGGTTTTGAATTCATTAATAACTGTTTGGGTTGTTAGTAGAAAATAAGAAATTACCTATTTAGTTCGTTCTTAGTATCAAAATAGTAGAGGTAACCAACAAAGAGAATACAGAAAGATATATGGAAGCTCTATTGTCCAACGTTGAGGTCTTAATTGCCGAATTGTTCGGTTCTACATAAACCACATCATTTTGTGTTAAATAAAATACCGGTGAACTTAAAGCCTCCTTCTTAGTCAAATCTAAACGGGTATAGACTTTAGTACCGTTAAAATCACGTATGACCATCACATTATTTCTTTTTCCTTTAATAGTCAAATCATTTGCCAAACCTATAGCCTCTAAAATAGTTATTTGCTCACCATTAACAGGATATGTTCCAGGTCTATTTACCTCTCCTAATACGGTAACCGTAAAATTTTGAATTCTAATATTGATAATTGGATCTTTCAAATAATCTTTCAGTTTTTCGGTCAATAAAATTTTCGTTTCTTCTGGAGACAAACCCACTAATCTAATTTTACCTATTACAGGAAAATCTATCTCCCCGTTTTTATCAATAATATAATCCACTTGTTGAGGTCTCACCCCAGATTCATCTGAACCTTTGAACAAATTAAAGGGTACACTTGCCTGGGGGTCTAATGTAGATATGTGAATATTTACAACATCATCTACTTTGAATTTATTCGTATGGGTATTATCACTGACAATAGTTTCAAAAGCACTTGCATCTTGAAAGTAAACAACATCCTTTCTTGATGCACATGAAAAAATTAGCGGTATTATACCTAATACTAATAAGCTATTAAAATTTATTTTTTTTAAAATCATTTTTTAAGTGTTTTGGAAATAGAAAATTATATGGATTTAGCGCTGCACTATTTTTAGGTTTGATTTCGTTTGCGGAACACTTTCAGCGGTCTGCCTATCCAAATCGCAAAAGGATGAATTTTTTGAGATATATTCCGGTACTATTTCTTTCATCAATTTTACTGTATTTCCATTAAAGAACATATTGGTAATACAAAGCTCATCAATTTTTGATCTCACTTTAGTAAAATCAACCTCTCGCACTTTACTGATTTTTATTTTTTCATGGTAGGTGGGCAAAGTATTTTCACCATTGGCCAATAATTCTTCATACAATTTTTCTCCGGGTCGCAATCCAGTTATCGCAATATCGATATCCTGTGGATAACGTAGACCAGATAATTTAATCATATTCTTGGCTAGATCATAGATTTTAACGGATTCACCCATATCAAAAATAAAAATCTCACCCCCTTCTCCCATAGCACCAGCTTCTAGCACGAGCTGTGAAGCTTCGGGTATGGTCATAAAATAACGCGTGATATCTTTATGGGTTAAGGTAAGGGGCCCTCCTTTTTCAATTTGGTTACGGAATAAGGGGATAACAGAACCGTTAGACCCTAACACATTACCAAAACGCGTGGTGATAAATTTAGTCTTATTTTCTTTTTGCATACAACTAATGTACAACTCAGCAATTCGTTTGGTCGCTCCCATGACATTGGTAGGATTAACCGCCTTATCGGTAGAAACAAAAACGAATTTTTCAACACCATGGATTACAGCCAAATCTGCAATGTTCTTTGTTCCCCCTATATTAATTTTAATAGCCTCATAAGAATTGTACTCCATTAATGGAACATGTTTATAAGCAGCGGCATGGAAAACTATATCAGGCTTATATTCTGTGAAAAGTGCGTTCATCCTATTTTTATCCCTGACATCACTTACTATAGGGATGAAATTATGATATCCATTTTGTTTTAGTTCTTGTTGCAAATCATAGAGTGCAGATTCCGCAGAATCAATAATCACCAAGGATTTATATCCATAGGTGCAAATTTGACGAACAATTTCACTTCCGATTGACCCCGCACCACCAGTAACCATAATGTTTTTGTTCATTAATTCAAGAGCAATCTTACTATTCTTTATTTTTATAGGGGCACGATCCAGTAAATCTTCTATTTGTATTTGTTTAATTTGTGAAACTTTAAGCTCCCCATTGATCCAATCTTCTAAAGGGGGAACTATTTTCACTACAACAGGGTAGTCAACTAATCCTTCCACGGTTTTGCGTAACTTTTTAGCATTAATATTTTGAATGGAGAAAATTACTTCGCAAATATTATTTTTGATAATAAATTTTTCAGTTAAGTCCCTACGGCAAAAAACAGGAATACCGTTGATTTTTTTACCTATCTTTTTAACATCCCTGTCAATATAACCGACTACCTTATACCTACTTTGGGAATGATTGGTTATAGCCATTTGGGTCAACACCCCAGATTCCCCGGCACCGTAGATTACTACATTTTTATATGCCTTTACACCTCCCTTTATCTGATTATACATCGATTTAAATACAAATCGGGAAGCGGTCAAACCAACAAAGGTTATTAAACTATTGATGATAATAATGGAAAGTGGTATGGTAAAACTGCTGTAAACATTCAACTGCCTATTGGCAATAACTATGGTAATTAACAGTATACTTGACAGACATACCGCATTAAAAATATTATATACATCCCTAACACCTGTATGTCTAATAACCCCTTTATACGATCCAATAATTAGAAAGGATACTAAGGCAGTTGTCAATACCAAAGGCACCTGAACCAATAAATTTTCTAATTCAAAATTAAGGGTAAGGTTAAAACGTATGAAATAGGATAGTAAAAAAGAAAAGCCAATGGTAAAGAGATCAATACACAAAACAAGCCATTTTGAGGCATAACGTTTTGAAGTATAGGTTAAATATTTCTGTATCATAATAATACTTTTTTTATGCAATCGGCAACTCGTTCTAAATCGGCACGGCCAAGGTTACTACCACTGGGCAGACAAAGACCACGATTAAATAAAGACTCAGAAGTTCCATCCGTAAATTGCTTGTATTCTTTAAAAATAGGTTGTAGATGCAGCGGTTTCCATAAGGGCCTCGATTCGATATTTTCATCCTGCAATGCTAAACGTATCCGTTCACGCATTTCAAAAGAAGGCGTGAGTATACAGCTCAACCATCGGTTGGAATAATAACCTTCGGGTTCGTTTAAAAATTCAATTTCCTTAAATGAGTCCAGCATATCTTCGTAAAAGGCAAAATTCGCCCTACGGGCATCTACTCGATCTTGCAATACTTCCATTTGTCCCCGGCCAATACCTGCCAAAACATTACTCATTCGATAATTATAACCAACGTGAGAATGTTGGTAGTGCGGCGCATTATCTCTAGCTTGTGTAGCCAAGAATATTGCTTTATCTGTGAATGCCTTATCTTTAGACACCAATGCACCACCACCAGAAGTGGTGATAATTTTATTCCCGTTAAAGGATAATACCCCGATATCACCAAAAGTGCCACAAGCTTTTTTATTATAGGTGCTTCCTAATGCTTCCGCGCTATCTTCCAATATTGGAATGTTGAATTCGTTGGCTATGTTCTGTATCGCCTCTACATTATAAGGCATACCGTAGAGATGTACTGCTATAATCGCTTTTGGGACCCCTTTCTCCTTAATTCTATTTTCTATTGCCTTTCTCAAAAGCGTAGGAGACATATTCCACGTATCTTTTTCACTATCGATAAATACAGGTGTGGCGCCTACATACAAAATAGGATTTGCAGAAGCTGAAAACGTAAAACTTTGACATAGCACCTCATCACCTTGTTGAACCCCTAAAAGTTGCAAGCCTAAATGAAGGGCAGCAGTTCCAGAACTTAATGCAGCTACATGAACGGCATATCCAAGTTTTTCTTTTATGGCATGTTCAAAGGCATTGACATTAGGACCCAAAGGAGCTATCCAATTGGTTTCAAAAGCATCCTTGACATAACCCTGCTCTGTATCCCCCATATGTGGTGAGGACAGCCATATTTTTTCTTTTATATCTATCACTGTAGCCTATTAATATTTTAGTAAATATACATCTAGTTTAATTTAAAAATAAATTGTGTCACCTTATTTCGTTTAAGCCTAAAATTAAATCGTTCAATTACTTTAAATCAAAATTTGCTTTACCTTAGAATTTAAAAAAATTCTACAAATAATAACGGATAAATAATAAAATTACTTCAAAAAAGATTATTTTTTATTCTACTATTAAGGTATCACTTTTTTTTTAATTTTACCAGCAAACTATCTTATACCTTATTGTAGGTGCTAAAATCTTTATGGTCCCTTTTATAGAGTTCCTCCGAAGGCAAAGATTTGAAATACGCATACGTTTTTTTCATCCCTTCAGCCCTGGTAACTTTTGGCTCCCAACCCAATATTTCTTTAGCCTTAGAAATATCTGGCTGTCGTTGCATGGGATCATCCTGAGGAAGTGGTTTGTAAATTATTTTTTGGGTCGAACCGGTTAACTTTACAATTTCCTCTGCAAAATCCTTTATGGTAATCTCGTTCGGATTCCCTATGTTAATGGGCAAGGAATAATCACTTAACAATAATCGATATATTCCTTCTACTTCATCATCAACAAAACAAAACGACCTCGTTTGGTCCCCGTTTCCAAATACCGTCAAATCTTCCCCCCGTAACGCCTGCCCAATAAAAGCGGGTATCACACGACCGTCGTTCAAGCGCATTCTAGGTCCGTAGGTATTGAAAATTCTAACAATTCTAGTATCAACCCCATGAAAACGATGATAGGCCATGGTAATAGATTCCATAAAACGTTTAGCTTCATCATATACACCTCTTGGACCAATGGTATTTACATTGCCGTAATACTCCTCAGTTTGTGGATGCACCAATGGATCTCCATAAATTTCAGAAGTTGAAGCAATTAAAATTCTCGCATTTTTCTCCTTTGCCAAGCCTAGAAGGTTGTGTGTACCTAGAGCACCCACCTTTAAAGTTTGTATCGGAATTTTTAAGTAGTCTATTGGACTTGCCGGTGAGGCAAAATGTAAAATATAATCAAGATTCCCCGGTATGTGAACAAATTTGGTCACATCATGGTTGTAAAATTCAAATTGCTCCAAATGAAATAAATGCTCCAAATTTTTAAGGTCACCTGTAATAAGATTGTCCATTGCTATCACGTGATAACCCTCTTTAATAAAACGATCGCAGAGATGTGATCCCAAAAATCCTGCTCCACCTGTAATTAAAACTTTTTTCAAAATGTATTGTTGGTTTATAGATAATACGAAGATAGTTCAATGACCTCAACGACGAAATAGGAAATACCTAAAATACTACGAACGTCAAAAATATGGGATAAAAGTATACTAATACCCTATAAATTGAGTTCAATAGCTATGGAATCATTTTAATTCTGCTAAAAATGAATTTTTTAGCAGAATCCACATTAAAGAAGACTAAAACCATTAAATTAACCCTTTAACGACTTAATATTACATAATAAACTATTTTTACAATTTTTGCACTCTATTCAAATAAAAAAAATGAAAAATATTACAAATATTTGCTGTATTGGTGCGGGTTATGTAGGTGGCCCAACCATGTCTGTTATTGCAAGTCAATGCCCTGAAATAAAAGTTACCGTTGTTGACATTAATCAAGATAGAATTAACAGCTGGAACGATTCTAATTTAGACAATCTACCTGTTTATGAGCCGGGACTTAAAGAAATCGTGGCCAAAACAAGGAATAAAAATTTATTTTTTTCAACGGAAGTGGATAAAGCCATAGACGAGGCCCAAATTATTTTCATTTCGGTGAATACCCCAACCAAAACCTATGGCAAAGGGAAAGGACAAGCCGCGGACTTAAAATATGTTGAACTATGTGCCCGTAATATAGCCAAAGTTGCTACCGATGACAAAATTGTCGTTGAAAAGTCTACTCTTCCTGTTCGTACTGCAAGCGCCATCAAAAGCATCTTACAAAACACAGGCAATAAGGTTAATTTTGAAATACTATCCAATCCTGAATTTTTGGCCGAGGGCACGGCTATTGAAGACCTTCTAAAAGCAGATAGGGTCTTAATTGGTGGTGACGATACACCTTCTGGCCAAGAGGCGAAAGACACCTTAAGTTCCATTTATGAACATTGGTTGCCTAAAGAACGAATTTTACAAACTAATGTTTGGTCCTCCGAACTTTCTAAATTAGTGGCCAATGCGTTTTTGGCACAGCGCGTTTCTTCCATTAATACAATTTCGGCATTATGCGAGAAAACGGATGCCAATATCCAGGAGATTTCTAGGGCGATTGGGTATGACAGCCGCATAGGCCCTAAATTTCTAAATGCCTCTGTGGGTTTTGGTGGATCCTGTTTTCAAAAAGACATTCTCAATTTAGTGTATATCGCACGTTCTTATGGTCTTGCTGAAGTAGCCGATTATTGGGAGCAGGTAATTATCGCAAACGACTATCAGAAAAGTCGTTTTGCAGAGCATATCATTTCTTCTCTATACAATACCATTTCGGGCAAAAAAATTGTACTCTATGGCTGGGCCTTTAAAAAGGATACCAATGATACAAGGGAGTCTCCTGCAATAGCGGTAGCCGATGCCTTATTGGAAGAACATGCCGAAATTTTGGTCTATGACCCAAAAGTATCCGCAGAACGTATTTATACAGACCTTGATTATCTGAACACCCGTTCTCCTGAAGAAAATAGGAAATTGTTGAAAGTAACCCATAATCCTATCGAAGCAACGGCAGAAGCCCATGCCATAGCTATCTTGACGGAGTGGGACGAGTTCAAAGGTTATGATTGGAAGAAAATTTATGACTACATGTTAAAACCTGCCTTTGTTTTTGACGGTAGACGCCTGTTAGACAGCCATAAAATGAATTCTATAGGATTTAACTATTACAAATTAGGGCAGTCATGAAAATATTAGTAACCGGTGCTGCAGGGTTCATTGGCTTTTTTGTGGCCAAATCACTGCTTGAAAAAGGGTATACTGTAGTCGGCATGGATAATATCAATGATTACTACGATATCAATTTAAAGTATGCTCGATTAAGAGAACTAGGCATCGCCAAGACCGATGCCGAGCAATTCAATAGTTTAACCAGTAGTGGAAGCCATACCCATTTTTCCTTTATTCGTTTAGCCCTTGAGGATCGTAAAAATCTCCCGCAATTATTCGAGGCACAGGCATTCGATAAAGTCTGCAATTTAGCGGCTCAAGCTGGTGTTCGCTATAGCCTCGAAAACCCTGAGACCTATGTAGATAGCAATTTGGTGGGCTTCCTGAATATTTTGGAATGTTGCCGTAATTTTAAGATAAAACATTTGGTATACGCCAGTAGCTCGAGCGTTTACGGAATGAACGAAAAAATACCTTTTGAAACAACCGACGCTGTTGATCATCCTGTTAGTCTATATGCAGCTACCAAAAAAAGCAATGAGCTAATGGCCCATGCTTATGCGCATTTATACAATTTCAAAACCACTGGCTTACGTTTCTTTACCGTTTATGGCCCTTGGGGCAGGCCGGATATGGCCATGTTTCTCTTTACCGATGCCATTATAAACGGCAGACCCATTAAAGTGTTTAATAATGGAAAATTGGAGCGGGACTTTACCTATATCGATGATATCACCGAAGGGGTTGTTCGTATCATCGAAGACCAATATAGTTCTATTAAGGATTCACACAAAAACAACTACAAAATCTACAACATTGGTAATAGTAAATCTGTGAAGTTGATGGATTTTATTACCGCTATTGAAGAAAGTTTGGAAATAACGGCAAAAAAAGAAATGCTCCCTATGCAACCGGGTGATGTAGAAAGAACTTGGGCCAATGTCGATGATTTGATAAAAGATTATGATTACAGCCCAAATACACCCATAAAAAAAGGGGTAAAGCATTTTACAGAATGGTATAAAAATTATTACATTCCATTAGCGTAATAACACGGCTATATGCATGTCATTAGTATAGATAGATATCGCTTAGTCCATTTTTAAAAGTCTTTGATATAAAAACTTGTTCTAAATAATAAATCAAACAACATAATTACAATCTCAAAATACATAAATGAATTTATACAACCTCGATTCAAAATTTCACATTTTAGTTACCGGTGGCGCTGGCTTTATTGGATCCAATTTATGTCATGCTTTATTGGAGAATGGCAATCAAGTTACTTGTTTGGATAATTTTATCACAGGAAAGCGTGAGAACTTAGCCCCCTTAATGAACAATCCCAGATTCAAATTGATAGAGGGTGATATTCGAAACTTGAAGGATTGTAAAAAGGCCTGTGAAGGGGTAGATTACATATTACACGAAGCAGCCTTAGGCTCGGTACCACGCTCCATCAATGACCCTATTACCAGTAATGACGTCAATGTCTCTGGATTTTTAAATATGCTGGTCACCGCACGTGATGCTAAAGTGAAACGTTTTATATACGCTGCAAGTTCGTCAACCTATGGCGATTCTAAAAGCATGCCGAAAGTAGAGGATGTTATTGGAAAACCTCTTTCCCCATATGCCATCACTAAATATGTTAATGAATTATACGCCGATGTTTTTAGCAAAACCTATGGTATGGAGACCATTGGCTTGCGCTATTTTAATGTGTTTGGCAGAAAACAAGATGCAAACGGTGCCTATGCGGCGGTCATCCCAAAATTCGTCATGCAATTGATGCAACATGAATCGCCCATTATTAATGGTGATGGCACCTATTCCCGTGATTTTACCTATATCGATAATGTCATTCAAATGAATGTTCGCGCCTTGGTTACCGAAAACCAAGATGCCTTGAATACCGTATATAATGTAGCCTTTGGTGAACGTACCGATTTGAACGAACTCACCCAATTGTTGAAAGAGTATCTTAGCGCTTACGACGGTAAGATTGCTGGCATAGAGAATACCTATGGACCTACCCGTGCTGGCGATGTACCCCACTCGTTAGCCTCTATTGATAGAGCAAAACAGCTTTTAGGCTATAATCCACAGTACGATATCAAAACAGGCCTTAAAGAGGCGGTAGAATGGTATTGGGAGAATTTGAAATGAGTTGTTAGTTACAATAAAGAGTTAAGAAAGTAATAAATAGTAAAATAGCCTAGCTTAAAATTGCATTTAGTAAGACCAGTTAAAATAAATACATAAAATAGTAGTAATCGGTTTGCTAAGCGTAGCCGGAATAAATAAATTAGAAATATAATTCGGTTGCTAAGCGTAGCCGAATCCACAAATTTAAACAATATGAATAACATTAAAATTGCCATCATTGGATTAGGCTATGTGGGTTTGCCTCTTGCCCGTTTATTTGC
Organism: uncultured Maribacter sp.; assembly: GCF_963977385.1. GTDB lineage: Bacteria > Bacteroidota > Bacteroidia > Flavobacteriales > Flavobacteriaceae > Maribacter. The sequence goes on from NZ_CAXBOU010000007.1 coordinate 12,138, forward strand.
CACAAAATATCCTGTCATAGGATTCGATATCAATGCAGATCGCATTGCGGAACTTCGAAAAGGGCATGATAACACTTTAGAATTAGAAGATGATGTTCTTCAAACCGTTCTTAAAGATTCATCCCAAATGGAAACTGGTCTATACTGTTCCGATCAATTGTCAGATATCGCTGACTGCACTTATTATATCGTAACCGTACCCACACCAGTAGACCGCACCAACCGACCGATTTTGACCCCATTATATAAGGCTAGTGAAACGGTAGGCCAAGTATTGAAAAAAGGCGATACTGTTATTTATGAATCTACGGTATATCCCGGGGTTACCGAGGATGAGTGTATACCTGTATTGGAAAAAGCTAGTGGATTGACCTATAATACCGATTTCTTTGCTGGGTATTCCCCAGAACGTATTAATCCAGGAGATAAGGAACATACCGTAGAAAAAATTTTAAAGGTAACCAGCGGTTCTACACCTGAAGTGGGTAAAAATGTAGATGCACTATATGCCTCGGTCATCACAGCCGGAACGCATTTGGCTCCAAGCATAAAAGTAGCGGAAGCTGCCAAGGTCATTGAAAACTCGCAACGAGATATCAATATTGCCTTTGTAAATGAGTTGGCTAAAATCTTTAACCTAATGGGCATCGATACCCACCAAGTATTAGAGGCAGCGGGCACCAAATGGAACTTTTTACCCTTTAAACCAGGTTTGGTTGGGGGTCACTGTATTGGTGTGGACCCCTATTATCTAGCACAAAAAGCCCAAGAATATGGGTATCACCCTGAGATTATCTTGGCAGGACGCCGAATGAACGATACCATGGGCAAATATGTAGCCTCAGAAATAATTAAATTGATGGTACAACGGGATATTAAAATAAAAGGGAGCTCCATTTTAGTGTTGGGCATCACGTTTAAGGAAAACTGCCCCGATGTGCGCAATACCAAAGCCGTGGATGTTATCAACAACTTAAAAAGCTATGGAACACATGTGACCGTTTACGACCCTTGGGCATCTATTAAGGATGTAGAACACGAATATAACATGCAAGTAACACAATCCTTACCCACAAACAAGTTCGATGCTATCGTATTAACGGTAGCTCACAACCAATTTTTAGAAATGGATTTGAAGGAAATGCTCAAACCTGATGGTGTCATTTATGATGTAAAAGGTATTTTAAAACAACATGTGGATGCACGATTGTAGCTAAACCCTATTTTAATTAATAAAAGTCCTAAAGAGAATTAATTCTCTTTAGGACTTTTACTTTACAATAAATTTTACATTTATCACTTATTTTCAATATTTATAATTATTTAATTGAAAAATATCAAAAAAACCTTAATAGTAAGATATTATCTACACATAACAAAAAATATGCAGCGATTCAAATTATTTACTTTCCTCCAATGTACAGAAAAGGTGCTTATATACTTGTGACAAACAAGAGCGTTTTAAAAAATCAACATTATGAGCAGTTCATCGAATTTTTAATAAATTCATGTAGTTCATCGAAAAAAAACATCCAATCATCTTACTTGCCTCGTATAGATTAAGAAGAAATATGCTTTTAATTATCTTATAAAACAGAAAAGTTAGTTTAGCATAATCTTCAAAATATATAAGCTATTACATCGTTATTAGTTATATACTACATTCAAACCTGTAGTTCATCGAAAATATCGATTATTTCAACGGCTTTATTAAATATTGTTTTATAATTGTAACCCAAATACTACTTTTTTTTACCCCAATACAAAATACCTACTTATGATGCATCATTTTAAAAAATTCATGCCAAAGTTACTACTTTTGGCACCTATTTTATTTAGCCACTTATCTTGTAGTAAAGATGCTGATTTACTTTCAGGTTACGTGATAAACAAAACGGATGACATTTCAGGCGTCTACAGTCTGGTAGTTGATGATATCTATTTTTCAGATATGAAATCAAGTATCCTGCTCGATGTTCTTAACAACGATACTTTTGAGAATTTTAATACTGTTACTGTCGTTGGAACTTCAGACCCTAAATTTGGAACCGTGGTCATAAACGAAAACAATACGTTAACATATACCCCACCAACGCTCGTTGAGAATGAAACGGTAGCTACAACGGTAGAAACAGTAGAGGAAGTCGTAGATACATTCGTTTATACTGTAGAAGAAACTAATGAGGACGGTACGGTTATCACTGAAGAAGGAAATGTCACCGTAAACGCTAATAGAGTACAAGATGAATTAAATGCAAGTGTTCTGGAATGGAAACAAAAGTTTGATGCGGAATGGGCTCGATCTAAAGGTTATTATACCGAGCAGAGTACCGGGCCCGAGGTAGGTAATCAGCGTAGATATTACGATTTTAGGGTTATTGATGGTTTAATTTATATGTTTCAGGCTACTGGGGATATCAAATATGTCAATGATTTCTTTTGGTATGTAGATCGAATCAAGAAAGAGGCTAGACCAAGTACATATCATAATGACTCTTATTTTGATTGGGAGGTTCCATTTGAAGGGGATATGGTGGCTTTTCAATTATATGACGGGCATGGGCTTAGAAATGTGTTTAAAATGCTCTGGTTGTTAAAGAAGTACCCCGAGGTTATGGCGCAAGCTAATTTTCAACAAAAATATGATGAGTACCTCCCTTGGTTCACCAAAAATTTATGGGATAAATGGAAATCGAGAGGTCCAAATAGTATTATTAGAAGTAATACCCATATGGCTTCCCATATGGCTTCCAATATGGCCTTATATCTTTCATTATTGGAAGAAAACACTATAAAGAAAAATGAATATTTAAGTTGGGTAGAAGCTTGGAACAATGATGTACAATCTAAATGGCCAAATTATGGAGGGACAAATCCCGGTGGTTTTAGAGATCAGTTACGGCTTAATGACCCACATAACGGCTATGTATGGGCGGGGCCTTGGGGGAACAAAAGTAGCGCTAACGATATTACCCATACCAATGCGGAAATCCAAGCGGTCATAAACCAGTACAATCAAGGTATTGAGTGGAATGACAATGATATTCAGTTATTTTTAAATACTTTAAATAACACCTTAGATCAGGCTAAAAAGGTGGATCTTTCAGATATACCTTTTTACATTGATCTAAGGACAAATTCATCCTCGGTAAAAACTTTATCATATGGCTGGGCCATGTTAGGTAGGTTTGATGAAACCACTCAATTACATTTAAAAAACTTTTCTATATCTAGAAACAAAGCGAGTTATTATTATAATATATATTTGGGGGTTATGGCCTTTAACAGAGCTTACTTAGATGACACTATTGTTTATCCTGACTTTTAATTTAAGTGTTTTTAGGTTTATGTTTTATTTCAAAAAAAAATGATAAAAAAATAAACGCAATTATTATGAAACCAAATTGGTACACTAGTTTAGTTCTTAATCCCACTTTTGATTTTTCGTAATATTTTTCTTTCAAAAATAAGGAATTTTCTTTCCTCATTCTACTAGTAAAATCTGAGTCATGAACCGAAAATTTCGATAGTATCTCTGTTGGAGCATTAAAGTGTATTGAAATTACATTGTTCTTACCCTTTACTTCTAATCTTTGAACCGTATCAATTTTTTCTTTCTCTGTGCTTATTATTGATTCTACCAGGTTAATTATATGATTAGAGGAAATCACTACTGCAATAGAGTCACTGTTTAACAAAGTGAATTTGTTATTGGATATTTTAAAAATACGGGTATTAGGATTTAGGTTAAAAGAACTTTTCAAAATCCTGTCGTTGTTTGATTCATCTTGGATGACAAGTTCTCCTTTATTTGGGTTTAAATTCACCTCTCTGGTGATGATATCTCCATTCTTATAAAACTTCTTCCCCATCATAATAGCCTTAGAATTTATTAGGTCTATTGTTTTTAGTTGTACACAGGAACTATCTGATTTCGTAAAATTTGCTATATCAAATGAAACCGTAGAATGAGCATCTTCAGCGTTTCTAAAAAAAATTCTTTCTTTAGAGTAATCATATGAGTATGTTCCCGTATTGGAAAAGAATGGATGATTAATGTATAAAGAAACCATCAAATCGTCCGGTTGCTTGTGTACATTGGGGGGGGTATAAAGGGAGGTAAATAAAATATTGATATTATTGTCATCAAAAGTCCAATTTGCTCCTGCAAGGTTGTTTGAAAAATCAAAAAATCGATTATTATCTATTTCAAGTGTATCCTTCGGACTTAGATAGTAGGAATAACTATCCCCAATACCTTCCATGTAACCATCGTTTGATGCCACATAATTCAAAAAAAATTGAGTATCGTTAAGTTTAGAAGCTAGGGTTTGAATACTCTTTAAGTCCTGCACTTCTGAAATTTTTGAGATTTTTAAAAATTGACTATAAATATAATGCCAATATTCCGTGGCAGATTCGTAAATAGCTCCATCCTCTCCTATGAAATAAGGAGTTATATCTTTTAATCTTTTATCAAACGCTTGGATTATTTTTTTTTTCGCTAAAGGGTCAGATGTAATTGCTAATAGTTGACCTAAACTTCTCAACTGCATGATGCCATGATTCGTTTGCCAAGTGAAAAAATTAGTGTCCATTAAAAGGTTTACGCACAAATTATAATCCCTTTGTAAGGCATTTAATAGATTTTCTTTTTCGGGGTAGTATTTTTTGACATAAGACGAAAAAACTGCCAAAAATTGTACACGTTCAGAAATTGCATGATCATTTATGGTGAAATAATTTTTTGAAAATGGATTTGCTATTTCTTGGTAAATAAATAAATAACAATCTCCTATTTGTTCAATCACTGCCTCATTGATTTCGTTCTCGTTAATCCTTTCCGTAAAATAATCTAACAGATACCCCATTGAAAATAGGGCTAATCTTTGTGTTGGGTGTAACTGATTTGCTTCTAGAATAATTTTATTTGAGCTATCTAAAAGAATATCATCAAAATTATCAACAGCTAAGTAAGGTTTATCGTTCTTTACAATAAATTGACCTCCTAGCATGTTATCCCCTTCGATGCTTTTGTAAACATTATCAAAGTCGGATAAGTCATGTTTAGGATAATGACTATAAAAAAATTTAGTTATATTATTGTATTTATTATAATCTATATACACTACTAAATAAACGATTGTAATTAATAAAAAACTGCCGTAAATAATTAATCTCTTTTTATTCATATAATTCGATATCTTTATGGTTTAAGTACTTTTTCTAATTTTTTTAAAAAGCTAATAAATAAGATAAAAAATAAAGAAATTCTAGCCACTTATGTTGTTCTTAAGAGAAATTAAACTCAACTTAATTTTAAAAATTGCTTTGATACGTTTCTAATATCATATTGCTCGATATTTTCAATAATTAAACCTCGTGAGTAATCGTTTTTTAGAAATTCGTTTACCTTTATCCTATCCAAATTAAAGGAATCTATAGAGAGTATAGGTTTGCCAATTAAGGCATAATCAATAAGTTTACTTGGAGTTTGAATAGCCGTTCCATTTTCAAAATTCACAACAAAATCCATTTGGCTTAGCACTTGTAGCAATTCTTCTCTAGAAATATAGTCTCTAATTTCCATTTTTCCTTTTAACTTCTCCTTAAAAGGTGCTAACAGCTCCGTATTTTTCGTATACAGTATAAATTTGAAATTGGTTTCTAGTTTAGACAGATATTCAAGAAATAAACGGGGATCTCGTATTCCCGGGTAAAATGCGCCTGCATAGGCAAAGGTTATAATTTTATTTTCGGCATTACCTTTTTTTAATAAGGCCCGTGTTTTTTCAAAATTAAAGCCTTGTGGAATAATTTTAATTTTTGAATAGAATTCAGGGTAATAGGCGCTAATGGCACCTTTTACAGGTATGGTAATAAAATCAACTTTTCTACAGAACCATTTTTCCACATACTTAAAATAGAAATTGGGCTTATGAAACTCATTTCCCATATAGGGATCCCCACAATCAGCTACCCAAACCTTTGGAAACTGCGCTGGTTTTCTAACCTTAGCCAAAGCTGCTCCCCAATGCAAAGGATATGGAATGGCTACAGTTATGAGTAAATCTACTTTCGTTTCTTTTTTGATTATACTTGGAATTTTGAACATTAACTCCACGTCTGGGAATTCTAATATTTTGCCAAAAAACTTTGACAAAATTCTTGTAGGCAAATCATTCCTTCTTTTTCCGTCACTATTAAACGTTGCGAACCTTAAATTCTCTATGGATTTGACATTAAGGTTAAACTCTTTTTCAAAGGAAGTATAATCATAACTCCCCAAAACTGAATATATAATAACCTCATGACCATATAATGCTAATTGTTTGGCCAGTTCTGTAGTGCGCAGAGCTCTAGGTGATTGTCTTGGGTAAAATGTTTGAGAAATTAGGACGATTTTTTTACTATTCATATAAGCCTATAAGGAGTCCAACAATTCTCTCTGCCGCCTTTCCATCCCATAATTGAGGTATACCTCCTGTTTTCCATTGACCGTTAAAAAGTTTATCCAAAGCCGGCTTTATATTTTTTGGATTGGTGCCTATGAGTTCGTTGGTTCCCATTGTTACGGTTTCAGGACGTTCCGTATTATCACGCAGGGTTAAACAGGGTACACCCATCACAGTTGTTTCTTCGGTTATTCCACCCGAATCTGTAATGACAGCTTTTGAATGTTTTACCAAATAATTAAATTCCAAATACCCCATTGGGTCAACAATGGTAAGGTATGGGGAGGTGATGCCCAACTCACTGAAAGTTTTGGCCGAACGTGGATGCATAGGGAAAATAATATGCGCTTCCCTTGAATTTTTTAAAATTTCTTCTATTAGTTCTTTAAATTTCTCACCTTCATCGACGTTAGCAGGACGATGTAAAGTCATCACCAAATACTCCTTTTCATCCAACGCCATTTGGTCATGAAAAATGGGTTTTTTTAGCCTTCCCATGTTAGCCAGTAGTGTATCTATCATTACATTACCAACAAAAAAAACCTTTTCACTGTCAATCCCTTCATTGCTAAGATTTTGATTTGCTGTTTCCGAGGTTGTAAAATAATAGTCCGTAATGGCATCCGTAACCATTCTATTAATTTCCTCTGGCATGGTTAAGTCAAAAGACCTTATACCTGCCTCAATATGGGCCACGGCCGTATTCATTTTCTTCGCTACGATGGCACAAGCCATTGTAGAGGTGACATCACCTACAACCAAAACTAAATCTGTAGGGTTTTCCGTCAATTCCTTTTCGAAGGCAATTAATATAGCAGCCGTCTGTTCCGATTGGGTACCCCCGCCACATCCCAAATTGCTATCTGGAGCAGGTATTCGTAATTGTTCAAAAAATGAATCACTCATTTTGGCATCATAATGTTGCCCAGTGTGCACTAACCTATAGGCTATTTTTTCTTGATCCCGGTTAGAAGCGTCAATAGCATGAATAATAGGTGCTATTTTCATAAAGTTTGGACGGGCGCCCGCAATTAAAGTTATATTCATAAAAGTAGATTTCAAAATTATTATGTTTTAAAAAATTTTTCCCTAAACTTTATTAATATAGGTTTCAGTACTATAAGATAGTCAATGTCTGCAATTCTTGCAGTCACCAACAAAATTAAGGTATAGACTACAAATGATATGCCTAATTGAATAAACATATTATTTATTGTTATAACATAAGTAAACGCAAGCCAAACTAAAGCTCCTGTAAATAGCCCATGCACAATTATTAATAATAAACTTTTAATGGGGTAAAGATCTAGTACTTTTATTTTTAATAGCTTCGCTATTAAGTAAGTAAAAATTAGAACCTTCGCTATTCGCAAAGTAACTGATAGTACAGCTATGGCCACAGGAGAATTAAATGTATTAATAATAATAAAGCCCAATACCCAGGAGGCAACGGCCAGAAACATATGTACGTTTGCGTAGAGTTTTGTTCTGCCCATCGACAACATTAATGGAGCAAAGACAATTATATTGAATAAGTTGTAAACTATAAAAATTTTGAAATAGGTTGCTGATGTAGTGTATTTTTCTGAATACAGCAGCACCATGATTTCTTTAGAAAAGAATAAAAAAAATATAACTATGGGATAAATAATTAGTGCCGACTTCGTTAATACAGAAGTCCACATACGAATAAGATTCGATGTGGACGTTTGGTCATGTATCATTTTTGAAAAAATTGGCATCACTACTGTAGCGGCGGAAACAGTTACCATTCCTACAAAAGGTACTTCTGTAAATCCATTTGCAAACTCGGCAAATACTTCTGCCCCAAAAAACCGACTGATATAGAATTGGTCAGCCGCACTAATTAGCAAGCCCCAAAAACTCGCAATAACTAAGGGTAAACTATAACTAAATATTTCTTTGTAGCTAAGACCCGTTTTTATGGGTTTTATTTTTTTAAAAGGTATGTTTTTAAAAAACAATGCAATTATCAAAGAAATAAAAGAAACCATAATCCATCCATAAAGCGCTGTTATATAGGTCCCGTTAAGCCAAACAACCGGCAGTACAATAAAACCCAGAGTTAATAACTTGGAAAGGGTATTGTAGATAGCTATATAAATAGTTTTTTTATACGTTGAGAATATCCCTTCAATGCCCAAAGTGGGTAATAATAAGGTCGGGATAATAGCAAATGTTTTCAAGCCAGTTTCTAGTTCCTTATTGTTTAACGCATTAGCAATTAACCCTGACCCAAAGAATAAACAAAGTGAAAATAAAAATCCTGCTAAAAAAAGTACTGTGGTAACTTTCCATACAATACTTTTACCTTCAGATATAGGATAACGGGGTAGAAAATATGAAAAAACCCTGGGAAGACCCGCACTAAATAATATGGATAAGGTAGTATAGACATATAGAATTTGACGATATGTTCCATATTCAAATTTATCCAAATATCGGGATAGTATAGCGGCGCTGAAAATAGCCAAAGCCAAGGAGCTAAAACTACCAATCAACATCCAAAAAGCTTGTATGGTATTACTACTTTCTTGTTTTTCCTTCAATATAAATTTTTTAGGCTTTACATTTTTATTTAAATTCTAATTTTTCTTCAGTTTAACAGTATGTTCGATTTCCTCATGATCTGATAGTAAAAAAGTTGATCCAATCAAAGCGGCGAAGAAAAAATAAAACAGAATCATGCTAATTCCACCACCGGCTTTTGCCATATTTAGAACAATGATGAAAAAAATTACCAAGTAAACTATTTTTCCATTTTTTTTGTATGACAAGAACAATATTTTAGCAATTCTCCAAATAAATATCATAAAAAAGCAAAAGCCAACTAAACCAGTGGTCATAGCAACGTATAAAAATACGTTATGGGGATCCATGGCTATACCTATTTCTTGGTACATCTCCGGTAATGCTGCTGGAAAACCCACTCCAATTATCGGATTATTCTCAATTACTTTTTGTGCTCCCACCCATGCAAGGTTCCTGCCAATATCACCTGTTTCTACGCTATCCAGCAATCTCCTTTGAAAATCTACATTATTTGCTAATACGAAAAGAAAAAAAGATATCGAACCTACTATTCCAAATAACCCTAAAACTATTTTTTTACCAATACTTATACGCATAAAAACCACAAATAAGGCTAAACCTATAAATACGGATAAAAATGCCCCACGTGATCCAGAAGCAATAACCAAACTTAATAATGGTATCATAATCAAACTGCCAAAGAGAATTTTTTTTAAGGAGAAGTTCGTTTCTAACATATTTGACAACACAATTAAAAAAGCAATTAAGGCTTTCATACCCATTATGTTTGGATTTTCACCAAAAATTCTTGGCCTGTTACTAATGTATTCTACCCCAATACCTAGTTTATACAGCAGGAACATCACTAAAATACTAAGTACATACAATAGCAAAGTCTTCGGAAGAATAGTTTGATCATTGTAATAGTGGTTTGCTATCAGAAACATCAAGATTATTAAAAGCAGCACTCGATAATGATAAGCTTCCTTCATTTCATCCAGATAAATGCTATTGAAAGCGGTTGAAATGAAACCAGTGATAATAAATAATAAAAGTGGAATTCCGAACTTTTTAAAGAGCGACAAACTTAATTCTTTAAGTTTTGGTAGCCAGCTTAATATATATAGTACACTAGCCATGAAAGTAACTGATAAGGTACCGCCAAAATTAAATGGATCCCAGTTTTCAAATGTGATGGATAAAACTAATAAATACAGACAGTAATTATTTAGTTTTTTGAGTAATTCAATCATACTTATGAATTAAGAACGTCCTCTAAAATCCAATCTTGAGTTGAAACTTTTTCTTCATGCCAGTTTAAATCAGAATCCCAATAACCTGGACAAGGCAAATACACTTTTTTGTTATAACAATAAGATACCTCCACAATTTGGGGTTGCCCCTTTTCATTGTAAATAAAATCATAGGACATAGATTGAAAACCAAGTTTTTGACTTACTTCAAAAGCTATTTTAACACACTCTTCATCAAACAATTCCCTATCGTAGTAAAACTCCCCACTACCAGATGCCCTAAAATCATTTTTTCTTACCATACGCTTAAGCCCAATCGCTCTATTGCCAATCACAATGATTCGTTGATCATGGTCATTGTTTGGTAAGAATTCTTGAAAATAAATATATCCTTTTTCGTTGGTTGACATGTTTTTAAATGGAGTACCTATAAAAAGACGTGCAACACCTTTTAAAAGCCCTAGAGCTGATTCTGTGCCCAATTTGTATTTTCTGTAACGTTCCCTTAAAATGGTATTCATATTCAAGGTAGGGAATCCTTTTCCAAAGGCTTTATTTACCAATTTTTTAGCATGGACGCGATTTTTAGCTAAAAACACATTTACCGAAGCTCCACCTTTACGAAGTTTAAATACTTTTGGAAATGAGGTTTTCTCTACCCATTCCATAGCTGTTTTTTTATTGTAGAAAACATAAGTCTCTACCATTGGCGCCCTGATTGCCTCTAGTAGATATTTTTGGGCAACTTTATCATCAAAATGCCATACCGTATTTTGGTTTGGAAATATTTTGATATTGGTGTTTTCTAAGGCCTGAATTAAATATTTTGCGAATATCTGATCTTGAAATTGTAAGTTGTCCACATGCCATAGCAAAACCTTACAATCAGCTAATTGATTTACTATATTATTATCGTAGCAAGAAACTAGTTTATAGGGGATGGAATTATTCTCACAATAATCTTTCCAATCGCGACTAAAGTCGTCTTTATTTCCGTAATGAATTGCTATCACAATGTTTAAATTTTATTTATTTATTATTAATGTTATGTATCAAAAACCTAACAATTGAAATATCTATGCGTGCGGGATGATACTTTTTATATCGATAATTTTTATTTTTTTTGCTGGTGACCCTGCTATCATTATGTCATTTTCAATAAATGATTTATTTACACTTGAATTTGCTGCGATTGCAATGTTGTTTCCAAGTTGGATATTACCATAAATCTTAGCACCGGGGCCAATATAAACGTTATCCCCTATTTGAGGAGCTTCAGGATTACCTCCAGAAGCTCCTATGTTGGTGCATGGATGAATTCGACAATTACTTCCTACTTTGGCATTAGGATTTACTACAATAGTACCATAATGAACGATAGCTAGACCGGGCCCGAAAACATTAGCAGGTATAGAGAATCCTAATTTTAAAGATTTTTTTCTAAATTTTATTTTCAAAAAAATAAGGTAAATCTTTCCCAACATACTCCTTTTACAGTTGTAATAGAACTCCAGTTTTCTAAGACACTTTTGAAAATCCCATATATAATCTGGGTAAAAAAAGTCTTTAGTCTTTTGATAAAAAGTATTAGCCTTTTTTAAGGCAATTCTATCTGCTTCTAAATAATTCAAATAGTCTGTTTTTGATTTTATCATAGTTACTTAAAATTCTATTCCAGATTTTTAAAAATTCATATTCTAAATCAAAATGTTTATATAATTATGAACTGGAGCGTAATTTACAATGCAAATTTAGTTGAACATAATAAAAATGAAATAATATAGTTGATATGTTACGGTTAATGGATAAAAAATATTAATTTGATTTTGATAATATTAATTTACTGTAAAGGCTTTCGGTCTTCCTAGCAATTCCTTCCCATTTAAAATAATCCAAAACTTTTTCCCATACCTCATCCGTTGGGTTTTTCTTACTATTGGCTATGGCATCGTGAATACTCTTTTTCATAGCATCAGTAGTCAGATCTTCTAGAACATGACCTACTTTACCAAATTTAAACGGATCGGTAAGCCCGCCGACATTTGAAACGATAACTTTCTTTTTTTCATTCATTGCAGTTAATAGAACACCGCTTTGCGAAATTTTCCTATAGGGAAGAAGCACATAATCGGTAACTTGTAACAAAGCAAGGAATTCCTCATCTAAAAGAAATCTATTTTCTAAGGACACGTTGCTCCTTTCGTTCAATTCCACTAACTTTTTATGGGTGCCCTTACCCGCAATTATAAGATGTATGTCATTCTTTTCAGATATAGTTTCGCTTTTCCAAGCATCTACAATCAACTCTATACCCTTATAATCGTTTATCACACCTAATGCCGAAAATACTGTTTTGCCCAATAGTCCAAAATCTTTAGTGAACTTGTTTTTATAAAAGGCAACTTTTTCCAAATCAATGTTGCTACTAAAATCTAGTGTACCATGGGGAATGACAGATATTTTTTCTTTTTGAACATCAAATGACTCCACTAGTTCCTCCTTAGTTTTTTCAGAATGAACAATTAGCCGGTCTGCTATGGTATATATTTTTTTATAGATTCTAAAATAACGATCGCCCGTATTGTGTGGTAGGACATTATGTGCTGTCAAAACTATTTTGGCTCCACTTTTACGAATTTTTATTAAAAAGTAATAATCCAAATAAGGAATTTTAAACCATTGAAAATGAACTATTTGTGGATATTCTGTTTGAATTATTTTTAATAATTTTAATTGAGATTTTAAATAGCTAATAAGTTTAGAGACTCCAGATTTATCGCTATAGTCATATAGCATATTCATTTTTAACGCTAGTTTTTGAGCATCATATTTAGTATTACAAAAATATTCCAGTTTAAAATGGGCTATGTTAGAAAGTAAGGAATAGTCATACATAGCCAAATTATTATAGCTCATAGGGCTTACATAAAATACTTTGGCATGACAGCTTTTATTGCTCATGAAAATAGCTATTGGTCTTAATGTAATTGAGAATGTCTTCTGCCCGTTTTGTAATTTCAAAATTTTTGGCGTAGGCTACTGCTGCTTTTCCCATTTTCTGTCTTTTAGAAGGGTTTTCTAAAATTTGACCTATTGCGGTTGAAATTTCTTTTACATTCATAGGATCTACTAATATTGAGGAAGCTGGATCGCATTGAAACCTTATTTCTGGGATATCTGAAGAGACTATTGGCAATCCACAGGCCATAGCTTCTATTATAGCGTTGCAAGAACCTTCGTGTAAGGTTGGCAATACAAATACGTCTGCAGCACAGAGAAATTCTGGAACTAGGGAGGTGGTGACCTTGTCTTTAAATGCAATTTTATCACTTTCTAGGACTTGAGGACCTTTTCCAATAAAAAGTATTTCTACATCGTTCATATGCTCAATGGCCTGTAATACTCTCAAGGGACCTTTGTCCTCAACGAAGCGCCCAACAAAAATTACCAATTTCTTATCTATAGGTAATCCATGTTTTTTACGCATTTCATTTTGATTCCTTGGATAAAAATGAGTCAAGTCAACCGCATTGGGCTTGATAATAATTTTATCTGAATTAACACCAACTTCAATCAAATTATCTTTAATCTGTGGAGATACAGCTATAAAACCTCTAATTTTGGAAATCAAGCTTAAATACACCTTTGGGTTGTAATAAGACTTTCTAAGGTTAATATTTTTTAGCTCTCCCTCTGCTACAAAAATAGGCTTTCCTGTATTTGATAGTGCCTTAACAGCTTTAATACCGTTTACCAAGAAATGGGCATAGATAATGTCAAACTTTAATTCGTTATTCTTAACAAATTTCTTTAAACTATATACTCCAAATGTTTCACCTATCAGATGCGTGTTATAACCTAAAATCCATTTGTTTGATACACTAATTGATTTTGGATAATATACAGTAGCGCGTTCCTCACCATAACTTATTTTTTTTCCTTTTCCTTTAGGTATACCTAATATATTTTTCATTGATATAACAGTAACCTCATGTCCAAGTTCTACAAATTTTTGAACTAGGTTATATACAAAAATACCATAGGTAGGTGCATTCGACGAAGGGTAGTTGTTAGATACAACCAATATTCTCATTTAAATAAATTTTAACTTTATAACGATAAAATAGTTGCATTATTATGCAGTATAGCAATAGATTAAGTTTAGAAATTAAACTTAATCTATTCAGTATAGTACTCTTCCTCAAAAGTAATCTTAAAAACTAGTAGTTTAACTAAAACAAAGAATAATTCGATAAATGCAATAGTCTTGGCGTCAAAGCAATTTGAACAGAATCTATATTTTCCGTTTGTTGAAAATTCACGACTATATAGCGGGCACTAAATCTTAACATTTGCTATTTTAGATTCAATGTGAATAATATATGTGTGTGTGTGTTTTCATTTGTATGATTATTTGAGTCGTAAATCATATATTCAATGATTTAATTTTATGAAATAGCTTAAAAAATTCTCATAACATTATAAAAAAACGATGAACTTGAATATAAAAATTAAAGCTTTAGAAAACTAAGCAGTTCTAATTAGGGGCATTAATACAATCTAATCTATTTATGATTAACTTTAAATCCGAAATAATGAATAAAAAAAATGATTTTTTTCAGGTTTTAAAAATTCAGAACATCTCTCATTAAATATTATCACAAGTAATCTCAAGAAAATGATATGAAAATACTCTATCTACACCAATACTTTAAGACCCCTGATAAGCCGGGTGGTACACGCTCTTATTGGAACAGTCTTGAGTTAATAAAAAATGGCCATAGTGTTACGGTCATTTGCTATAGTCGAGATGCGGAAGAAAAAATATCACGTGAAACGCGGAATGGAATAGATATAATTACCCTAAAAATTGATTATTCGCAATCAATGGGTGTCATGAACAGGCTAAAAGCATATATACATTTTATGCTAGTATCTACCCATATTGCCTTAAAACAGAAAGATATAGATTTTGTCATTGCCACTTCCACCCCTTTAACTATTGGTTTTCCTGCATTAGTACTCAAAAAGTTTAAAAAAATACCTTATCTATTCGAGGTTAGAGATTTATGGCCAGAAGTACCTATACAAATGGGAGGGTTAAAAAATAAGCTATTAATCAAACTAGCTAAATGGTTTGAAAAAACCATCTATAAAAATGCCTCCCATATCGTAGCCTTGTCTCCAGGAATGGAAGATGGGGTAATCGAAACGGGTATCCCAAAGACAAAGATAACCATGATTCCCAATATGGCCAAGATTGATGAATTTTGGTCGCGCCCTTTAAACAAGCAATTAATAGAAGAATTAAAGATAAATCCAAATACATTCAAGGTAATTTATTTTGGTGCCATGGGTGAGGCAAATGCAATAGAATATATATTAGAAACTGCAGATCTATTAAAAGAAAACAAGGATATTGAATTTATATTTATCGGCAATGGGGCTAAGAAAGATTTGATAATAGAAACCATTGAAAATAAAAGTCTTGGGAATGTTAGCTATCTAGGCCTTTTCGCTATGGAAAAAACATCAGAATTGGTGAATATTTGTGATGTTTCATTGGTTACTTTCTCTAATATTCCAATACTCTATACCAATTCACCCAATAAATTATTCGATTCCCTTTCGGCCGGCAAGCCCATTATTGTTAATTCAAAAGGGTGGACGAAAAAATTAGTCGAGGAACATGAGTGTGGCATATTCGTTGATCCAGAATCACCGCAAGATTTTGCAGAAAAACTTCTTGACCTAAAAGAATCACCTCAATTACGCAAAAAGATGGGGATTAATTCGAGGAAATTGGCTGAAACTGAATATGACAAGTCTATACTTTGTGAAAAATTTGCGTCAGTAGTAAATTCAATAAAAATCTAAATAATTCAATAATTAGCACTAGAACTATGCGTGTATTTATAAGCGAGTTTTAAATTTTTCTGGAGTCCTTCACAGGATTACAATTGGCACTCCCCATGGCAATGTTAGCTTGTATAGACCTGTTTATTCAAAATAAGACAAACCTTTCTATCGTCAACATAGAATAGGTAAAAACGAGAATATTTTTGCCATTTCCAAATTTAAATCCGTGAACGATAAAAAGATGACAATCAAAAGTTTTTACCAACTGGACAAAGCATTACCAAGGTTGTTAGAAAAACTCCTTTGAATACAATTTTTAATTATTTAAAATCTTAAAGGGAGACATAAGCTTGGTAAGCCCTTTACCGTTGTTGGTCTTCTATATTCCACTTAACAGGGTATTTCAGGCCAAAAGACACAAAATACAACAGGCGTAAAAGGGTGGGGCCAGATAAATGGGAGAAGCACCATAAATTGGGATGAAAATTTTCATAGTATATTTATTATGTTGATCACCAAAATTGTATATTAAATTTAAAAATATTTTTATTTCTGAAATTTTACCAGCTGATAATAATATAATTATGCCAAAATTTAGGGGTAATCAATAAACAAAACAAGAAGATTTAAAAAATAAATGAAGCTAAGTATTATCATCCCCGAGCATAAAATGCCGAAGATCATATAACTCAATGTTTAAAAAGCCTCGTGACAAAAAGTATTGATACTTCAGCATATGAAATTCTTGTGGTTAATGATGGGTCAACTGACAGAACGGAAGATTTGGTAAAGGACATGGGAAATTAGTTTACTAATAATGAACAAATTCTTCAAGTAAATAAAGGAAACGGTGCCGCAAGAAATACGGGTGTAAAAAATGCCAAGGGGGATTCTATTCTGGTGTTAGATGCAGATAACTACACGGCCTATAATGCTTCAGGAACTTTATGTTAACTTCCATACGCTAATAATCTAGACATGCTAGGTATTACCTCCATAAACCTGACTGATTCTAATAAAATAAACGCTAAACAAAAAGCTCTTGATGAAAAGATGAATCCAGGTTTAACCGGCATTAATTTTATGGGCACGTATAGTTATAAGGTTGAAGTTTGGTGGTATTTCATCAAAAAATCTTTCTTTGACGAGACTTGTGTAGCTTTTTATAATCGGAAATTCGTTCAAGACTCCTATTTGACCCCTACAATATTCAGTGAAGCAAAAAAAATGACTTTTATTGAGTATGACCTATATCCAAAATCGCCTAATTCAATAACAAGAAAAAAACCGTTGAACATCCCAACAGATATTTTAAGGATATCTCTTTCTCAATTCAAAAATTATATGACCTAAAAAAATTCTTATTTCTAAAAATGAATTAAACAAAAAAGCATTGTTTCGCATATATGCTTAACAACAACGTTATGCTTTATAGTGATTGTACGTTTTATAACATCTAGTCTACCTAATACTCAATTAAAAAAAACACTTAATGATTACAAAGCCATAAAGGCATATCCTATGAACAAGTTTATGTCCACCCTAGATTATAGAAGTCCAT
This sequence comes from uncultured Maribacter sp., assembly GCF_963977385.1. Lineage (GTDB taxonomy): Bacteria > Bacteroidota > Bacteroidia > Flavobacteriales > Flavobacteriaceae > Maribacter. The sequence goes on from NZ_CAXBOU010000007.1 coordinate 29,819, forward strand.
CCTATTCGGTGCTTACCTATATCTTCAATCGAACATATCAACAATACCCCTTAATATCCTTTTATAAAAAATTTAAATACTTTTAAAGTTCATTTACACCTAGACTAATTGAGATAATTTTATTTAATGCTGAGTTCTCGTTTTATCTTTATTTTAATAAGAAATATTTAATTTTAGTTATAAAGACTAACATCATTTAAAGAAAACATGAAATTAGTATATTATAAAAATTTAGATGGCGTACGGGCGATTGCTGCTCTGATGGTTATATTCTTCCATTTTTTCCATGAAATGAGTAATGAATTATCGCCAACATTATCCATAATAAAAAAAATTGCTTCTATTGGCCAAACCGGTGTTACCCTTTTTTTTGTATTATCTGGCTTTTTAATTACACGTATTCTTATTAATACTAAAGATACCGAAGGCTATTTTAAGAATTTCTACGTAAGAAGAACTTTACGAATATTTCCATTGTATTACTTTTTCTTAGTTATTTATTTTTTTGTTTCCCCTTTATTCCTAACTATCAATGAATTTCATTTCAATGATGAATTTTACTATTTTACTTATCTACAAGGTTTCGCAAGAACTTTTGGATGGGATGTATCAGGCCCTAACCATTTTTGGTCTTTGGCCGTAGAAGAGCATTTTTATTTGTTTTGGCCTTTTGTAATATTCTATGTTGCTAAAAAAAATTTAGGAAAAATAATTTTGGCCATTATAATTTTGGCCATCTTAGTTAGGGTAATCCTTCTAAATAATAACTATTCTGTTTTCCTTTTCACCTTTACCCGTATAGATTCACTAGCCATTGGTGCAATCCTTGCCTTATTGGAATTAAAAAAACTACTAACCCTTAAACATATTAAATATTTTATAGATCTATTTGTGGGGTTGGTAGTGGTAACTTTATTAATCTGGATTCTTTTAGCGGGTGAAGGCAGTAATTATATACAAAATTTAAGATATCTACTTCTATCCCTCGTTTATTTCTCAATGATAGGTTCTTTGTTGTGTATCCCTAAAGAGCACGGTGTAAACCGACTATTGGAAACACGATTTTTTCAATATACAGGAAAAATTAGTTATGGCCTATATGTCTATCATCCCTTAGTTTTCATGTTCTGTGTTCAATATTTACATACAGACTATTTAATCCTGAATTTAATAATAGGAACTCTAATTACTTATGTTGTTGCAGGGCTTAGCTACAAATATTTTGAATCACAATTTCTAAGATTAAAGAAATATTTTGAGTATAAAAAACCGAATAGCTTGTCGCAGCCTAAAGAAGCTTAGTAATTGAATATCAAGTATATTTATATTGGTCAGTGTATTTTTATTTCATAATAAATTACAAACTATATCTGAATTTTATTTTTATGTCTTAATAAATACAATTGCACTTCTAAATACGCGTTATTTATTTAAATAAATGACTTGTATCTCTTTATCGTTTATTAACGTGTTTTATAGAAAATATATTATTACATATTTACAATTTAATAACTTTAAATGTAACCATAAAAATTCTGACATAAATGTTGTACCATGGTAAAATTAACTGGTAAGAGCTATCCTATTTTAGGAACTAAAATATGATAACAATAGTTCAAATTCCGTTTGCCATACAAGTCATTTTTTTAAAAAAATCACCTAATCCAGTATCTGTAGGAAACTAACGAATAATATATATATAAAACTATTAATGAAAATTACTAACCAATTACTTAGGGCGAAACCGTTTATTTACAAGATTGCTTTTTACCTTATGGTTTTAAGTTTACTATTGGTTGGTTGTTACAAAGGCATTGGGGAGGATGGTGGAAAAGATGCTCAATGGTTCCCTGCCAAATTATTTTCAGATAATATTGATTTTTACCACTTTTATTTAGAGAATTTCAATGATTGGTTCATGAGAAGTGTCCCCAATTATTATTTTCAACTCTATTACTTATTATACCCTTTTTCCTCCGTCTCATGGGATACCTTTAAAATTATTTGGTTTTTAATCAATGCGGCGTTCTTATTACTTTTTGTTCTGCAGGTAAAAAAAAATTTTAATTTTAGCTATAAAAAAATGGTGATTATTTTTTTGCCATTTGTTTTAGGTTTTCCATTATTAAGTGTATTTACAAATGGCCAATCAACGTTACTAATATTAATTTTCATTTATTTTTCTTGGAAATTTAGGGATAATCAGTTTTTGCTACCTATATTTTTATCCCTTTTAACAATAAAATATAGCTTTGGCATACCCATTATCTTCGGTTTTTTACTAATGGGTTACTATAGATCTGTCTTACTTAGCGGCGTCTTAACTTTGGTATTTCCTTTAATCTATTCTATTCAATTTAATTTAAAGTTTCTACCAACTATATTTCTTCCTTTAAAGGTTGCGACCAGTTCCTCTTCAAATCCAATAGGGTCAGGTCCTGGTGATATTATGAGTTTATACGGATTACTAACGGATAAACCTTTGTTGGGAATAAATATTCTAACAATAGGACTAACCATTTTTATTATACTATTTGCATTCCTGTCGTTTAAATATCATGTAGATAAAAAAAGTATATTCACTTGTTCCCTACTTTTTTCACTTTTTGGGTTTTTTCATTTTGGACAGGCTTATGTTTTATTTTTATTGATTATACCCTTACTATATTACACAAAGTATTTTAAGTTTTTGTATGGATATCTACTTCTGTTTTGTACTTCACCAAGAATCGTTAGAATTTTGAACCTTCTCTTTAATCAGGAAATCGATGTTAAGGAGTTTATGAGAGATAAATATTTTGTCATCTTCAATATAATTATCCTACTATCGTTTTTTGTACTAGTATTATTGGATGGAATCTTAAAAAGAGAAAAATCAAGAATAAATTCAGCACATTCAATAAAAAGTCTGCTAAATATTAGTTAGCCCAAAATTCAATTTAGACTGTATAATAAACATTAAATATCAACGTGATCGAACAATTTAATTTCATTTATTGCCTAGCTGGTAAGGGTAAAAGATTTACTGCTCAAAATATTACATTGCCCAAGTATCTACTTAAATTGGAAAGTGGAGAAACTATTTTGGAAAGAAGCCTAACTGAATTTCATTTTTCAAATGAGGTCAATATCTTTATCGTCATAAATGAGGCGCATAAAGATTTTGTAGGTGAAATTGAAAAAGAACTTTCAAAATTCAATAATTTTCACCAGATAATCAGTACCCCAGATACAAAAGGCCAAGCAGAAACAGGTTTTATTGGTTGCAATATGATAACTAATGACTATCCTATTTTCTTTTTCAATGGCGATACAATTTTAAAAAGCCGGGATATCTCTTTAATGTCCAATGATTTAAAACAAAATTATACAGGAGCTATTGATGCCTTTATAGAGGATAAAGACCACTTTAGTTTTATTAAATTGACAGAAGAAGATTATGTAGTTGAAATTGCAGAGAAAAAAGTCATTTCTAAATTCGCGACAACAGGTCTTTATGGTTTTTCCAATAAAGAAATCTACATGAAATACTACCGTGAGTTACAGACCAAAAATGAAATGTACATTAGTGATATCTATAAATTGATGCTATCCCATAATGAACAAATTAAAGGATATGTACATAAAAATACTTTAGATACTATTATTTTAGGAACCCCCGAAGAATATTTTTCAAATAAAAATAAAGTATGATCAATATTCTTAAAAAAATAATATTCCTGATTATTGGTGTTATTTTCATAGTTCTTGTTTTTAATTTTTTAAAAATAGATGAACTAAAGTTTAGCGATATAATGTCTAATTATTTTAATTGGAAAATATTACTATGTATTGGGTGCTATATTATTTCCCATTGCATCCGTACCTTAAGACTCTATATTATTTCTGGAGATGTAAATGCAAGTTTGAAAGCCTTGTTTGTTGAACAGTTCAAAACCAACGGGGTTAATTTAATTATGCCTTTTAAACTGGGTGAAGCCTATAGATTTTTAAGATTTAAAAAGGTTTTTAATTCCGGATTTACCTCTTTAAATACTATTATTATTGAAAGATTTTTTGATTTTTTTATTTTGGCCAGTCTATTCTCCCTAGGGTTATTCCTTTATCCAAATGAAATATTAGAAATACAAAATACATTGGTAAGTATTATGCTGGTATTAGTATTAATACTAGTAGTATTGTTAGCCATGCAAGATGCAGTACTAATGCTACACAAAAGACTATTGTATAGATTCCAAAGTCGTTATAGTTTTAAACTTCTAAAATTTTCTTATGAATTTTTAAGAAACTCAAAGGAGGCCAAAAATATTTTAAGAACCAAATCGTTGTCAATTTTATCCTTTTCCATATTAATATGGAGTTTTGAACTTTTAAGTTTATTTCTATTTTTTAATGAATTGGACTATAGAATAGATTTAATAATTTTGTTGACCGTATTCATTGCCTTTTCCTCTTTATTGCCCAATGGACCGTTAGGATTTGGGGGCGTACAATTGTCCTTTTACAGTATATTTTTATTATTCAATAAGTTTGATGACTATTTGGTAGCATCAACAGCCTATACCATCTATATTTTTGGGTCAGGTATTATAATTTCCCTTATTATATTTATTAGAAACTCAGTCATAAAATCTAAATAATGAAGAAAAATAAATTAGTAATAGATTTGGATAATACTATTACCGTTGATAATAAAAATCTTGATTATCATGAAAAACCGGTAAATGATTTGGTAAGGCAAACTATTTCTGAATCAACCAAAAAGTTCGATATTACAATACTCACTGCTAGGAATATGAAATCCTTGAAAGGGGATCTCATCAAAATTCATGAAATCACGAAACCAATAGCGATAAAATGGTTGGAGAAAAATAAAATTAATTACGATGAAATATTATTTGGTAAGCCATATTGTGGTGAAGATGGCCATTATGTGGATGACAAGAATATTTCTATTGAAGAATTTATTTTTAAATTTTCAGGTCCATTCAAAGAATCTACCTTCGATATTATAGTGCCTTTTTATAATGAAGAAGGTAACATTCAGGAGATGTACAAAGATTTAAAGAAGCTTGAACGCATTTTTAATATTAATAAATTTCTTTTTGTCAACAATGGCTCAAAAGATGGCTCCGTTTTATTATTTGACGAATTAAAAAATCTGGAAAATAAAATTGAAATTATTGAAATTAAAGAAAACAAAGGTTATGGTAAGGGAATAAAAGAGGCGTTAAAAAAAAGTGATGCAGATTTTATACTATTAAACCATTCAGATAGACAGTTTGATGCGTACACTTATTTTCTCACCCATCTTGATAGTATTTATAAAATAAAACAACCCACTTCAATTTTTTCAATTCGAAAGAATAGACCTAAATCTGATGCCTTTTTTTCATTTTTTCTAAGGTTAATATTAAGTATTTGTTCCTTTAAAAAAGTCGAGGAATTCAACGGTCAACCGAAAATATTGGAAAAAAAATTAATCAATAATATTGACTCACTTCCAAATGATTTTACCTTAGATTACATGTTGTATAAAATAATAAAACCGACGTATTTTTTCCCTATAATAGAAAAACCAAGACATAGAGGGCAATCTAGTTGGAATAAAAATATCATAGGTAAACTAAAAGTATTTATAACCTATATAGCAACAAGTTTAAAATGACTCAGCTTTATTATTTAGATAATAATATTATCTCCGATAAAATAAAGGAATATTGCGTTAGCACTCAATTCTCACAGATCAGAATAGGAAATGAAACTATAAAAAAAAATATAGACGATGTATTAGGCTCAAAAAAAAATATTAAGGTTATCGATAACATAGATTTACTGACCGAAGATTCCGTGCCAGATGAAATATTGCTAATAAGCTCTAGTGTATTTTCAAAGAACCTTTCAAATCTTTTCAAATTTTTAGAATTTGCAGGGTATTCCATGATCAATACATTTTGGGGTCATAATAACTGTTTTGTATATAAAGGAGATAAAAACCGTCTTATTTCTTATTTAAAGGAAAATAGAAAAAAAGATATTTACTTTGTAAACTTCCCCGAATTTATAATTGACCTTACTTCCTTACCTGAGTTGAAATCACTTCTAAGTAACAATCATGATTCTAGGCACTTTAATGATCTAAAAAGTGTAGGTGACCTTTATGTTAAAAAATCAATGAATTTTAAAAAGCTGAAAACAGAATACGAATTTTTAGCTAATGTACCACTGCATTTAAAAAATTATTATGTGGAAGTTTTTGAATATAAACAATACTCAGACTTCTCTCAATACTCTATGGTATCCTATGATTATAAGGACGTTTCCTATTTATATTTATCAAAAAGTCTAACTGAGGATTCATTTAAAGCTTTAATGTCGCTTATTCATAAATATTTTAAGGAGTCTAAAAAGGTGACAACCTTTAACTATGAGAAAAATTCATTTGAAAGTCTCTTAGAAAAAAATAATGCACGTTTAAGAGAACTCGAAGGCATCCAATATTATGAAGAACTTAATTCTTTTATAAAAAATTTTAAAGGAATATCGATAACTGATCATTATCAAAGAATACAAGATGAACTAACTAAACGGAAAAGCATCTATTATGAAGAGGAGTATATTTTTTCTCATGGTGATCTTTGCTTTTCTAACATTTTGTTTTCCGAGCAAAATATGGACATTAAGCTGATAGATCCTAAGGGTTATGAAAATAAGGGCATGAGATCACCTTATTACGATATGGCCAAAATATCACATTCCATTTTTGGTAACTATGATTTAATAATCAATAATATGGCAGAAATCAATTTTAATGAGAATATGCATGCATTTCTCAATTTCACCAACCATGATTACATTAAAAATTATATCTATTCATTTGAAAACCTAGTTTTAAAAATGAAGATGAATATAAAGTTAATACGCCTTATTGAATCTTCCCTATTCCTTAGCATGATCCCACTTCATTATGAAAATAAAAGAAAAGCATTTATGTTATGCTTAAGGTCGATTGAACTTTATGAAGATTTTTTATCTTAAAAATTATGTTTTTAACCTGCCAAAAAAAATGTAGGACTTTATATACCTTTCCAATTAGATATTTATATCCAATTATGATTGCACAAAAAAGATTTCCCTACTCTATTTTTTAGATAAAATTATTCAATCGTATTCTATCACGTTATGCATAATTTTTCTTCTATTATTATTTTAACCAATATCTACAATGACTAAAAGTATAATTTCAAAGGAAATTATACAAAACTAAAGAAGGAAAATAGTCAACAGACTTTATCTACATGTTGCCTTCCCTAAAATTAGGACAACCTAAATTTTGAATTTATTTTCTTAAAATTTAAATGTCCCATGAAACAAGGTGAATTTAGCTAATGTAGGATTACCAAAATTTATAATGAAATAGAAAAGGAATGTGCTATCCTTAAATTAGCTCGGGAACTTAGAATAAAACAGATTATCATTTATTAATGGTACAGGAGAAAGGGTGTAACCAGTTTTTACACCTAGGAGGCCGATTCAAAATGTATATATGGAACGCTAAAAGATAATTTAGCTTTAGTACATAAGATGATATCTATATTGATTCAAAGACATACCATCATATAGATATATGGTCCGAAAAATGAGGACTGGGTCATATTAATTATCTTCAGTATTCAGCATTTAGGAACATGCCTTTTACGAGTACAAAAACCGTTTTGAAAAAGAATTATTTTCCGAAACTGACATTTATGACAAAAAATAGAACTGTATTAAAAAGGGGCAAGATTTCAAAAATAAATTAGTTCTCAATTACCCAGTGCTGTTAATTAAATGAAAATCATATACAATCAATATGCTATTGATTTCATAGAACTATCTCAGTTTGGAGTCTTCTGGTAAAACATATAAATTATTAAACAAGGAATACAAACCGATAGCTATAGTTACTAACCACATGCCCACACTAATATAGGAATCCACCATAAATTTATGCGAAAAATATCCTACTTCGTAAGTATAATCCCAATAGTAAATTTCATCTGCTATCTGATATAAGACTAAAATTGACACCAAACCTATCAACAGGTATTTTGCATTTTCACCTTTTGGGAGATATCTTCTAAAATTAGATAAGAAAGGTGCAATAATAAAGAGTCCATAACCAGTTATATTCAAAGCAAACTCAATATTTAACAACATCATATTACCTAAATGGAAGAAACATAAAATTATAAGGTAAATTCTCCAAGCCCTCCTACTCCAAAGTAAAAAAACAAAACTTAAAAGCTCTATAGTTGGGGCAATATGATCCAAAATTTCGAAAACAATGTAAGGTGTATTAAAGACACTATCAGCAAGCAGCAATTGTCTATCATAAGTATAATAGCCTTTAAAGAACCAATCTAGAAAACCAATATGGTTAATGTCAAAATCTACCCATCGTATAAATTTAGGCAAACCCGCGGTAAAAAAGCCAAAAGCGATGTAAATACACAAAAGGCTTAGTGCCCATTGTTGAGTTTTAGATTTTATCAACTTATCCTTAATTAATGCCGTTTTTGTTCCGGCATTGGTAAATGCCAAGGTCAACAAAACAATTAAAAATAAATGGACTTCATGGTCTATTTTGCCAAAACTAAATTCAAAACTAAAGCCTATAAAATTTACAATGAATAAAAGGAAAAATGACAATCTTGCTTTTATACCCAATGTTACCATTGCAAATAAAATTATATTAGATAAGTCTAATAAAAAATAAAGGTTCTTATCCCAAAAACCGTCAAACAAACCAGTGGCTGTAAACATATGGGGACTAAAAAAGGCTTGTGGGGCATCACCAAACCATAACCAATCTGGCAGATAATGGGACAACATAAAGATGCCCATAAAAACTCTAAAATAAGCAATGGATTGGGTATCTAGTTTACTGCTATTTTCAATTCTTTTGAAAATATTTCCAATAAAACTATCAATATAATTCAAAGTACCTTTCATCTATAACCTTATTAGATATTAATTCTCTAGTTTCCTTATCGATTTTTAACTTCTTAAATTTTACTAAAAAAACCGAATCATAACAATTTTGTTCCCGCAGTCCGTTTCTTATCCACTCTTTAGTCTGCTCAACATCTTCAGGTGTGGCATATTTAGTATAAATATTATTTAATTCAAGGTTGTTTTTGTCATATGCTATAGCTCCCAAACTTTCAGGTTTTATAAAGTAAATCATATGATGGATGTAAATTTTCTTTAGAAAAGATCGTTTGTTCAATTCCTCAAATTCATTGGTAACCTTATTCCTACCATAAATATCCATACTTGCTACTTCTATTTCAGCACCAATGTATTTTTTGTTTGCACCACCAGGAAATATAGCAGCTGGGAACATTTCATAATCACCACCCATTGTTTTGACAACTATAAACGGCACCAATAGAAATACTGATATAACCAAAAAGGCACTTATGTTTCTATATTTTTTTATCATCTCAAAAATTCTCTTTAAAATCTAAATTAACATCATCTAAGACGCTAGCTATTTGAATAAATTTTATAAAAATATCTAATAATTAGTTACCTAACCGCATAAAATATTTAAAAATAGAACAAAAAGGAAAAAATCCATGGCTGAGAGTGAAATTATATTATTTTTATTTTAGGCTATTCAAAACTTAATATATTTCGACAAAATAGAAAATTTTATACTTTAAGTACATGAAAGAAGGTTCTTATCGATTAATTACAGTTATAATCAAACAATTTCATTGCTTGTATTATTGTAAGCTACCTTTACAATTAAATTAAAACGGGCATAGCCTTTTCCGTATCATCTAGTTCACTTTAACGAAATAGCGAAAAATATTTTAATGATTTACTACTGTTTTTTTTTATAATTAATCTCTAAGGCAAGTCCGCGCCAAATTATTATTTTTTTAGCCAATCTCAATTGACCATCTTTTTATCAAACTTCATACTCCATTACTTTTCCTTAGTTCTTCACATACTGCACTATGGTATTTTCATTGTCACGGCGTTTTAACATATTACTATAAAATCTACTACCCATTAATGGCCCTTGCAACACTTACCATTATTAATATAGGTTAAAGGTATTTTATTGCGTTTTAAATTTTATCGGGCCGTATGTCGGAAGAGAATTAATAGAAAAATGTACATGATTCTTGTCGGTTTCTAGTTTTTAAAAACTGAATTTCATGTTTTTTTTATAAAATCCAAACATATTTGGTCTAATAGCCTTAATTACTTTTATACTTGATACCAATCGACAATATTTGGCAAACATACTTAACGGTAAAGTACCAACGAAACGTTGTGGCTCTTTAAAAACGGGTACTTAATCTCACGCTTAGAATAACTATTTTTCTTCATGTGAAATTATGCTTTGATGTATTTATCCTCCTAGAATAAAACTAGAAAGCTTTGTTTTCTTCTTCTATAGACACTTTATAAAATACAACCTTAGGATTTTCTATTTCACAAAAGTATTTATTGTATAGAGCAGCATAAACGAATATCTTAAAGTACAGATGAACGATGGAAAATTCTAAAAACTTTATTTATTACGTATTGATTAGTATCTTACAACAATATAATATTAACCCGATTTAAGGTATTGAAAAATTATTTTTTATACTTCATATATTTTTTACCTTTATAAGTATATATGATGAATATTTTGATAACATCAGCAGGAAGACGGGTATCGTTGGTTAGGGCTTTTCAAAATGAGTTGAAAAAAAAATATCCTGAATCTAAGGTTATCGCTTCTGATTCAGAACCAGAATTATCTGCGGCATGTCATGTTGCGGATTCTTTTTTCAAAGTACCTAGGTTAGATAATCCAGATTATATCGATAAACTTATAGAAAAATGTTTAGAATTTAAAGTTGGCTTATTAATTCCAACAATCGACACCGAACTTTTACTGCTTACCACTAATAAAAACCGCTTAGAACGTAACGGAATTATAGCTGTAATTTCTTCTGAAAATTTTATAACAAAATGTAGGAATAAAAGAGTTATTCATGAATTTTTCAAATCTAGGGATATTAACGTCGCTTATGAATATTCAAAAGAGGATTACCAACTACCTCTATTTATAAAACCTGAAGATGGTAGTAGGAGTATTGATACATATATCATTTTAAATAATAAAGAGTTAACTGAATATCATTTTACAAATGACAAATTAATGTTCTTGGAATATTTAAATCATAATGAATATGATGAATATACATGCGACCTCTATTATGATCAAAACCATTATTTGAAATGCGTAGTCCCCAGAAAGAGGATTGAGGTTAGAGACGGTGAGGTTTACAAAGCGCTTACTATTAAAAATGAATTGGTAAGTTATATTAAAGCAAGGTTAGACTTTATTGAAGATGCCGTTGGTTGTTTAACTGCGCAATTTTTTATGCATAAAACAACCTCTAAAATTTATGGTATAGAAATTAACCCAAGGTTTGGAGGCGGGTATCCCCTATCTTATTTAGCTGGTGCCAACTTTCAAAAATGGTTGATTGAGGAATATTATACTAATGAAAAAATAGAAAATAATTTTGATTGTTGGGAAGCTAATTTATTGATGTTACGTTATGATGACGAAATTTTGGTTCATGGATATAAAGGTTAATTCTAATAGTGCAATAGGATTTGATATTGATGACACCTTAAAAAATGAAATAGCCATGAACGTTGATTGACCAAATTGATTGGAAATCAATTCTAAGATATTCTCCTTATATAGAAATAAAAAAGATGTTTTTGATGTGTTGTTTACCTAGACCCCACTTCGCCAAAAGATTTTTCAGACAAAGTTGTCTTTTTGAAAAAGAACCCTGATACTTTAAAACAAATGGGAGTTGTCTCTAGAAAATTAGCCGAAACAAAATATGATAAATCTATCCTTTGTAGAGAATTTTCATCCGTTGTCGATTATGTACAGAAAACAATAGAAAAATAAATACCTTTGAAATCGTTTAAATAAAACCCTCAACTATGTACACTTACATTAAACAAATACTAGATATTTTTGTAGCTTTTACAGTATTACTTTTTATTTCTCCTATATTTATTTTAATCACAATTCTGCTTTTTATTGCAAATAATGGGTATCCTTATTATTTTCAAAAAAGACCTGGCAAGAACGAGAGCGTTTTTACCATCTGTAAGTTTAAATCAATGAACGATAAAAAGGACGCAAGTGGTAAGTTATTACCAGATGCAGAACGTATCACCAAAGTAGGTGCCTTTGTTAGAAAAACATCCTTAGACGAGCTTCCTCAACTATTAAATGTTGTTAAAGGAGATATGAGCTTTGTAGGACCACGACCCTTAATGGTGTCTTATTTAGAATTATATAATAAAAAACAAAAAAGAAGGCATTCAGTTCCTCCAGGAATTACAGGTTGGGCTCAAGTAAATGGTAGAAATGCTATTTCCTGGGAGCAAAAATTTGAGTATGATGTTTGGTATGTAAATAACCAAAGTTTTATACTAGACTTCAAAATTTTACTGCTTACTGTTAAAAAAGTTTTTAAGACCGAGGGTATCTCAGCTGCTGACAACGCTACCATGCCTAGATTTGAAGGGAGTATATAATATTTAATTATGAGGCTAAGTGTAATAATACCGGCATATAATGCTGAACAACACCTAATGGACTGTCTTATAAGTCTAACCAAACAAAAAATAGCTGTTGAAGATTTTGAAATTATTGTTGTGGATGATGGGTCTACCGATACTACCGCTAAAATTGTAACTAATTTTGCCAAATATCACAAAAATATTCGTCTAGAGTCTCAAAAAAATATGGGAAATGGTGCTGCTAGAAACACCGGTGTGCAGATTTCTAAAGGCTATTATATTTATTTTTTAGATGCAGATGATTACCTTGCAGAAGACACCCTTAAAAATGTTATTGAGGTTGCAGAAAAAAATGACTTAGATATTATTGGATTCAACACAAAAAAAGTTAGCAATTCTAACCATACGGCTTCCAAGAATCGAAACAGTAATACTACTGATTTAAAAGTTACTACGGGAATAGAATTTTTAGCACAACATAATTATGAAGCAGAAGTGTGGTGGTACATAACAAAAAAATCATTCTACCTAAACACAGGCACTACCTTTTACGACCGTAAGTTTGTTCAAGACTCTTACCTAACCCCTACCCTTTTCAGCAAGGCTACTAAAGTTATATTTATGGATTATGATGTACACCGGTATCGTATGTCCTTAAATTCCATTACTAGAAAAAAATCTATTGCACATTTAAACCAACATTTTAACGACCTTTCCTATTCAGTTAAAAAACTATATGAATTGCGTATGCAACTCCTAGAAAATGGAGTCTCTAATACGAACTGCATAAAAAGACTCCATGTGAAACAACAGCGTTATGTCTTTATTATTATAACCAGGTTTATAAAATCGCCACTTCCTTTACCACAGTTGAAAAATATGCTCAATGGTTTTATAGGGCTAGAAGCCTATCCATTGTCTACGTTTATGTCATTAAAGGATTATAGAAGTATACCCTATCATATATTAACTTGTATCTATAACAGAACATGGTTACTTTATCCGCTTACAAGAATATATAGAACCATAAAGATGATAAACTAGGTTTTAAGGACTTATTTCAGTTCTATCCGATTAAGAACAAAAAACCGCTGCGCTAAAAGACAATAACCAAAAGTTTTAATAATAACTAATTGGGCGTCATTGTTTTAAATGAATTATTTATGTGGCTTAATTATATTCCTAAAAATTTAAAAAAGCACAAGCAATTCTATAAATTTAACATGGATTATTTATGACCATGGGATATAATGAAATTTAAAATATAGTTTCCAGGACCATAGTGGACTTATGTAAACTATAAATTTACAACTTCACTTTTCTCTGGCCCAGGACTCAATAAAGATACTGTAGTCTTTCCTGGTCCATTTAAAGTCGAGATTGTTGAATTTAAATATACTTTTATACTATGAGATTGTTTATACTGTTTTAAATAAATATGTATGGTATTGAACCTAAACTTTTATTTATGGATAAAAAATATGATGTAGTTATAATCGGTTCTGGCCCTAATGGGTTAAGTGCTGGAATATGCTTAGCTGAAAAAGGATTAAAAGTAGCTATTATTGAAGCTGCAGAAACCATTGGTGGTGGCATGCGAACAGCCGAACTGACATTACCTGGTTTTAAACATGATATTTGCTCTGCGGTTCATCCAATGGCATATATGTCTCCCTATCTAAAAACTTTACCATTAGAAAAATATGGTTTGGATTGGATTATTCCGGAAGCATCCGTTGCACACCCTTTAGATAATGAAGACGCTGTTATTTTATCAAAATCAATTAAACAGACAGCAGCTAATTTGGGCTTGGATGGAAAACGATATAGTGAGTTAATAACTCCATTCGTTGAAAGAGCAGAAGATTTGATTGCTGACAGCTTAAAACCTTTAGGAATTCCAAGCAACCCTCTTTTAATGGCTAAATTTGGATTAAAAGCTGTGCAGCCATCAACACTATTTGCAAATAGTAGATTTAAGACCGAAAGAGCTAAAGCTTTATTTGCAGGGTGTGCAGCTCATAGTATTTTACCTTTAGATAAATTATTTACTTCTGCCATAGGGTTGATGTTTCTTATTACAGGTCATGTAGAAAACTGGGCTATTCCAAAAGGAGGATCCCAATCACTTGCTAATTCTTTAGGAGACTATTTTAAAGTATTGGGTGGAGAATTGATTTTAAACACGCATATTACAAATATGAATCAATTGCCTGAAGCAAGCAAGTATATGTTTGACACCGATCCTTTACAGCTTGCCAAAATTGCTCAAGATAAACTACCAAGTTTGTATAAAAAAAGATTAAACAATTACAAATTTGGTCCAGGTGTATTTAAAATAGATTTTGCCCTTGATGAAGCTATTCCTTGGAAAGATTCTAACTGCCTAAAAGCATCTACTGTTCATTTAGGTGGTACACTAAACGAAATAGCTAAAAGTGAGAAAGATGCTTGGCAAGGAAAACATAGTGACAAACCCTTTGTTCTTATTGCTCAACAAAGTCAGTTTGATGATACAAGAGCACCAAAAGGAAAACATACTGGTTGGGCTTATTGTCATGTACCTAATGGCTCAAAAATGGATATGACAACTAAAATTGAAAACCAAATTGAGAGGTTTGCACCTGGTTTTAAAGATATTATTCTAGCTAAAAACACCATGGCAAGCAAAGATTTCTACAGTTATAATACTAATTATTTTGGTGGTGCAGTTACTGGAGGTGTAGCAGATATCTCTCAGTTATTTACTAGACCCGTTACACGAATAGATCCTTACAGCACACCAAATTCTAATATATTTATTTGTTCAGCTTCATCACCTCCAGGCGGAGGTGTTCACGGCATGTGTGGCTATAACGCGGCCCAAAGTGTCCTAAAATCGTTAAAACTATAAAACACATTAAGTTTTATCCTACTCAATGAGATTGTCAAAACTTAAAACAGGGCTTAATATATTAACTCTATTATTTTTTTCATCATCTAGCAGCCATCCTGTTAAATCTTGAATATTTTTACAAGCTTCTTCTGTATTATTAATATTGATAATTGAAGAAAAATATCCTAAGTTGAATATGGCTTTACTCTTTTTACTATTACTGGCCAACTTTTGAAAAGAAACCTCATTAGTATCAGTACCATAAACAAATATTAATTTATAACCATAAACACTATATTCAGGATAAAATTGAGCATTAGATATAATGGTCTGCTTGCTTTTCAAAACTGGAATTACTTCGTTTGGACTATCTGCATTTCTCAATACAATAATAGGTGTTTTTGAGATAAACTTATCTAATACTTCTAAAAGAGAATTTTTAAGAGTTTCGTTTTCAAGTAGAAAATAGAAATTTTGATACTTGTGTAAGTATCTACTGTTAAAAAGTAGTGTATTTACACAATTTTCTTTCTCACGATTAATGTCATATCTAGAATCTGGATGCCATAGATGATACATTACACAATCTCGCATACTATAGAACTCTAATCCAGAATCCAATAAACGACAGACAAATTGTTGCTTATCCTTTACTCTGCCTAAAAAACTTTCATCAGCAAATAAATAACTATCTCTATACATAATACCCCACGGTTCCGGCAGTATGGTACCGTTTCGTATGCTTCTCATTACTGGAGTGATATCTTGTAACTCCTCCTCTTGCGGATACGTTAGCCAACGATCATGAAATTTAAATAAAGTTGCAGTTTTCTTGAAGTCATTTTTAAGTATAACTTCATGAGTTTCTTGAGTTTCCTTTTGAACTAATTCCTCAGGTTTATAATCACTTAAATAAGGAGGTATTAATTCCTCAAATAAAGGTAAAGGACACAAAACCTTTTCCGGAGATAACTCTTCCAAGTAATTTTTCTCAAAATTAGTCCAAAAATCATGTTGGAAAATAAAATCTACATCCAAATAAAAAATATAATCTCTTGTAGATTTCTCAAAAGCAATATTCCTAAACCTATTGGTAGGGTAAATTGTTTTTGGATCATAATGTTCAAAATAAACCTTTATGTTTTTTGGCTTGTTTTCAAGAGAATATTCTTTGTCTTTAATGTCTTTAAACCCAATTATCAATGTAATAATTAAATCATTAGGCATTGTTTTTGCCATCAAATAAGCCCTATTCAGCCTATTAACGTCGCAATGTGTTAGTATTTCAATATCTCTTAACTGAGGCATTTTTATTTTCTATTTTACGATTTGTATACAATCTATTTTAGCAACTAATTGTTTAGGAATGTTTTTTTTAGATTGATAATCAAAACAATTATTATGAATATTTAGTCCGTTATCTATAATCCCTATAGAATTCCAATATCTTTGATTAGGTATTATAAAATCTTTTTTGAAATTATCGGCAATGTAGGTATAAGTACAATTAGGAAATTTATCTTCAATTGTCTTGTAGTTATTTATATTAGGTTTTTCAGTTCCTATTTCCTCTGAAATAATAATAGTGTCAAAAAGGTCTATAATACCCAATGCTTTTAATTTATTTCGTTGTGTTAATGACCTACCGTCTGTAATAATACATATAGAGCCATTTGCTTTTTTAATTGCAATTAGCAATGAAAAAACACCTTTAAAAGGTTCGATATTTGGTATATGATTACGATAAATATTCAGTAATATATCTATAGAAATGGGATAATTACTGGTCAGAAATTCAAAAACATTTTCACTTTTCCTGTATAAGGATAACATTTTAGCATACAAGAACTCCCATTTTTCATCAACTATATGTTTAGCTATTTCTTTGTAAGCAGATTTTAAAAAATCTATTTCATTATACAATGTGTCATCCAAATCAAAACAGATAACAGTTTTTGCATCAACCTTCATATCCATGCACCAAGATTTCATCGTCATAACGTAACATTAATAATTTATCTTCCCAACAATCAAACTTATCCTCAATTATTTCTCCCTTAAAATACTCTTGCAATATCCATTTTGGAAAATTAGCACCTGCGGCATAGGAAAGGGGGTAACCACCTCCAAATCTTGGGTTTATTTCAATTCCATATACCTGATCACGAGTTTTATGAACAAAAAACTGAGCTGTTAGACAACCTATAGCTCCTTCAATTTTTGGTAATTTTTCCTTTATATAATCAACAAGATGATTTTTAACAGTAATTCCTTTATTTACTTCTCCATCCCTAACCTCAATACGTTTTCTAGGAACTACGCACGTTAATATGCTTTCTAAATTATAATATAGGTCACAAGTATATTCATCAAACTCATTGTGATCTATATATTCTAAAAACATAAGTTTATCATTTTGAAAATGATAATCCGTTAAATCCGATTCTTTTTTAATAATAAAAGTATCTACACTTCTGCTACCATCTAAAGGTTTTATAAATAAAGGTAATTTGAAATTTTCTTTAGAATACTCTTTAGCTATGTCTACTCGGTTAGATTTAAAAAAATCGTGAATAAGTCTTTTGTCTCTACATTTATTAATGAAACTTTCTTTTGATGTTAATAATGTAATGCCATTCTTTAAGAAATCAGATTTTTGTTGGGCCATGGGTAACAGCTCCGTGTCTATTGTTGGAATTACTAATGAGATATTATTTTTTAAGCAAATATCTAAAAGGGTCTTAAAATAGTCAGGATTATCTAAACGAGGTACTTTAAAATAGCCATCAGCAACATGACAACCTGAAGAGATATCTGGATCAGAATCAACAGCAAAAACCTTTCTTTTGGGATCTAACTTTTTTAATTCCTTTTGAAAGGACCTTACCAAAGAAACCCTTCTACCTGCTGAACTTATTAAAACATTCATTTTTTTCTACTTAAAGATATGATAACGAAAATTAATTCTAATTATTGGCAACAAGATGCAAAATCAATCAACTAATTAGAATATACAATACTACTTTATAAAAAGTACTTTACAGAGGTATTAAGAGGTATTCTTTTCAATACTATGTTTTGTTTTATAAATATCAATGTATCAATTAATAAAAATAACCAAAAAGTCATTATATGAATACGTATTGTATCGTAAAGAATTTGGTCAAAAAGTCAGGTAACAATAGTCTATTTATCAAATAATAACGTAGCTAACTAGAAGTTCAAAAAGTTAACTATGTAAACCCAGAACTGAAAAACCAATTCATGACCTATCTGAATCTTAAAACATATTTCTTCTGTATATTTATCACACTACCGTTTCTATTAGTCTCACAATACCAAGACATTGATGGTTTAATAATAATCGAGGCCGAAAATTTAAATCTAAAGGATAATTGGGTCATCGAAAACACCAAAACCGGCTTTACTGGAAACGGTTATATTGTTTGGAACGGTGAAAATTACTTCAATTCCCCAGGAAATTCGATCATCTCTACAACACTAACCATAAAAACCCCTGGCACTTATCGTGTACAATGGCGTAACGGTATTACCTTTGGCTCTGGCACAACTGATTTCAATGATAGCTGGTTACGGTTTCCCGACGCCAGTGATTACTACGCGACCAAAACAGATGACAGCACCGTTTATCCCTCTGGCAGTGGGAAAACCCCGAACCCGGAAGGTGCTGGTGGCGCTGATTTTTTCAAAATCTATACGAATACATTGGAGTGGAATTTTAATACGTCAACTTCGGACAATGACCCACATGACATTTATGTGACTTTTGATACCACCGGAACATACACGCTTGAAATAAGTCCACGCTCAAAAGGGCATGCTATCGATAGAATTATGCTGTACCAGCCCCAAGTTACGGACCCCTTAAATTTAGGAAATATTGAAACGGTTTTAGCCGAAGAAAGTAGCGGTGAAACCACTACTGGGGCAACGGTAAGTGGTGAACTTAAACAATATCACAAAGTAACATTGACGTATGACTCGGAACAAATATTTCAGGAAACGGCCACAACATACGAAAATCATAGAATGGATGTTACGTTCACGGCACCCAGTGGAAAGACCTTCAAAATTCCGGGGTATTTTGCGGCTGATGGTAATGCCCATAATACCAGTGCCACCAGCGGAACAAAATGGCGGGTAAACTTTTTACCTACGGAAACAGGGGTTTACTCCTACTCAACCTCTTTTCAAAAAGGAGATGTCACTGCCGCTAACCCAAGCATAATCGGAGATAGTGCAGAATTCGATGGGGATTCCGGGAGTTTTACCATAGCCAATACCGATAAAACAGGAGTTGATTTTAGGGCGAAGGGTAAAATTGGGTATAACGAAAAACGATATGCCCAATTTTCCAATGGTGAGCATTATCTGGAATTTGGGGCAGACTCCCCAGAAACGTTTTTAGAGTACACCGATTTTGATAATACGGCCAATGGAAAAACATTTTCGGCACATGCTGCGGATTATAAGGTAGGTAATCCCTCATGGCAAGAAGGAAAAGGTACTGAAATAATAGGAGCAATGAATTACCTGGCCTCAGAACAAATGAACGTTCAGTATTTTGTGGCAATGAGTATTACTGGAGATGGTGGTGATACATTTCCGTTTACCACCACTACCGATTATACGACCTATGATGTATCGAAACTAGCGCAATGGGAAATTGTCTTTGACCATATGACCACTATTGGCATTACCGCAGAAATGGTTTTTCTAGAGACCGAAAATTTAAATTGGTTTGAAGATAATGAAGGAATTGTAACCGATAGCTTTGCCGACTCAAGAAAAATCTATTATCGGGAGATGATCGCAAGGTTCGGTCATTTAAATGGAATAATCTATACTATAGGCGAAGAGGCTAATTGGGCAAGTGGTGATGATCAGTATTCAGCAGCGCAAATATTGGAAGCGGCAAACTTTATAGATACACTTACCCCCTACAAAGATTTAATATCGGTACATAACGGCCCCAGTAACGATGATTCCATTTTTAGCAGTTTATTAGGTGGGCAAAACCTGAACACTATTTCTTTTCAAGGAAATTGGGACGATGAACTACATGGTCATGACGCGATCCTGAACTGGATCAACGAATCAAACGCTACAGTAAATCAATGGATAGTACGTTATACAGAACCTTTTAGCCCATCGGCAGATCCTGATATTGATAAATGGACAGCAGATTCCCTTTGGGCGGCACTCACTGCCGGTAGTGCCGGAGTTCATTATTATGCAGGTGGCGGGGAAGACCTATCCGCCTCCAACTATCGGGATTTTGATTCCTACTACAACAGAATGCGCTTTGCCTATACTTTTTTTAAGGATAATAACATTCCTTTTTGGGAAATGACCAATAATGACGGCCTACTCTCACAGGGATATTTATTGTCTAAGGACCAGAAATATTACGTTGGGTTTTTAAAAAATGGGGGCAATACCACGATATCCCTGTCAGGTGCTACACCATATCGTATAAAATGGTATGATCCTAGAAATGGTGGTGACCTGGTCAATGGAACCCTAACAACGCTAAATAGTGGTGCTACGGTAGCTATTGGTTTGCCCCCGAATAACACGAATAAAAGTTGGGTTTTTCTAATTACCCTAGATACTTCCCAAACCGAAACCAGTGATACGGATACCGATAATGATGGTGTCACCAATACTGATGACCAATGTCCCGATACACCGCTTGGAGAGAGCGTAGATACTAATGGGTGCTCTAGCTCTCAATTAGATGATGATAATGACGGCGTACCAAATAACATTGACCATTGTCCAAACTCTCTTAATGGTGTTATTGTAGGTTCAACAGGTTGTATAGTGACAACGTTTCAAGATGACGACAATGATGGTGTTGCTAATTCAGTAGATGATTGCCCTAATACTCCGCTAGGCGAATCTGTTAATGATAATGGTTGTTCGATTAATTCATTTCCATCAAATCAATTTAAAATCACCTCTGTTGGCACTTCATGTATTGGCTCTAACAATGGATCTATTTTAATAGAATCAATCACCAATGAAGATTTCTCAGCAACGATAACAAGACCTAATAACACTATTACATTACCATTTACAGAAACTTTAGCAATAGATGATTTAGATTTAGGAGAATACAACCTTTGTATTTCATCAATAGACTTTCCTAATTATCAAACCTGTTCTAAAATAATAATTACAGAACCTTTACCATTAAGTGTACAATTAGACTTCAACTCATTGACCAATAGCGTTACCTTAAAAATGAATGGAGCTAAAGAATATATTATAGAAATTAATGGTAAAAGTATGCTAGCTAGAAATCAACTCATAAGCATTCCATTATATGATGAAGTAAATAATGTTAGTGTAAGTACAAATCAATTGTGTCAAGGAAAATTTAAAGAAACTGTTAATATAGAGAACTCATTTTTGATCTATCCAAACCCAGTTAATGAGAGTCTTACAATAGATTTAAAATCATTGACTTCTGATACCGTTGAAATAGCTATTTTTACGGAAGCAGGACTTTTGATACATTCTGAAACTTATTTAGTTAAACATTCTAAAATTGAATTAAATACAAATGCTTTTAGCTCAGGTATTTATTTTTTAAGAGTGAAGAATGATAAAGTAAATAAATCCTTCAAATTTATAAAGCATTGAAAAAAGTTGGATTTTTAATTTTCGTAATAATAGCAATCCAATCGTGCGGTGTAGATTTGGATGTTTTAGAATACGCAAGAAAGACTATAAATTTATCGCTTGTTTTTCCTGAGAACGATTCTGATTGTACAGAAGGTATTATAGTATCTGATACAGAAAGTGAACTAATTTTTGAATGGATAGATGAAAATAATAATGACCCATATATTTTACATCTAACCAATATTTCTATCTCTCAGACAGAATTATATGAAAGTGAGACTACCGAGGTAGCCATTATTCTTGAACGAGGCGCTACTTATTCATGGTACGTTACAGGAAAAATTAATAGTAGTAGTGAAATTTGGAGCTTCTATAATGAAGGCCCTGGCCTTGAATCAACTATTCCGTTTCCTGCAACAGCTATATCTCCTGTTTCTGGAGCATCAATTTCCCAAACTAGTATTACCGTTAATTTAATCTGGAAATCAGAAGATTTAGATAACGATATCGTTTCTCATGATCTATATTTTGGTGAAGCCAAAGACCCTGAATTATTCGGCACTGACATTATTGAAACTAGATTTGATGATATTCCTGTTGAGGCAGGTAAAACCTATTATTGGAAAATAGTTACTAAGGATAGTGTAGGTAATGAATCAACCTCTACTATATTCTTCTTTAGCGTTGGCTTATAAAAATAATATAGCCTAAGGTTTAGTTATCTGCTTCACTTCGTTAAAGACCAATTTATTAGTTGTTTATTCATATAAAAATAAAAGCCCGATAGAATTTCGTTAATCTTTCGGGCTGCCATTTTTGTATTCTACTTATTAAAACTCTAGTATAACAAACTCAGAACGTCTGTTAACTGAATGTTTTTCTTCAGAACAATAGGTTCTGTCATCACATTCATTTAATAACATACGCTCACCATAAGCTTCTGTAACTAATTTATCTTCCGAAATACCTTTAGACAATAGATAATCTTTTGTTTTATCAACTCTTCGTTGCGATAGCCTATCGTTATATGAACAGGCTCCCCTAGAATCTGTATGGGAGGTTATCTTTAATTTCAAAGTTGGGATTTCCGTCATTATGACGGACAACGAATCCAAAATAGTTTTAGATTTTCCTTTTATAGCAGATGAATTCAAATCAAAATACACATAACCCAAATTCTCGATTCTTGACCTTATATCTTCATTTCTCTTATTAAGGGCATCTAATTTCGCTTTTTCAGCAGCAGCCAATGCTGCCTCTTTTCTCTCTTTTTCAAGTCTTTCCGTCAGCAATACTTTGTCCTTTAATCTGTTGACCTCTGCAATTGAGTCTAATTGACGTTGCTTTTCCTTTTCTATAGCTGCCATAAGCTCCAATTTCTCTTCCCCTCTATTAGACAAGCCTTTCTCTATTCCGAATTGATACAACACACCTACAGCGTGTTGAATATGATTGGTGGCGCCATTATCTTGACTCATCGCCCATTTCCCTGAGGAACTGAAATCGAGTCCCCATCTATCTGAAAACCAAGTTCTAAATCCTACCACAGCATTGTAAGTACCTCTACCCAAATTATTAGCATCAGTATACCCTGCACCAATACCAATATATGGATCAAACCAACCTGTCTGCCCAATTATCTGATTTAAGTCATAAGTTAACCGAGCGTCAAGTCCATAATAACTAATATCTTCAAGTAGTACAACTGCATCAATAATATTACCTTCTTTATATTTATTGTAAGTACCAATAGCTTCGATTCCTAAGCCATTTTTAAAATATCTTCCGATACTTACTCGGGAAGGAAACGGAACAATATTCCATTCTTGACCAACGTTGAATAATCCATCAAAAACGTTTCCAGAATCATCAACGGCATTGAAACCAACACCGACAATCCAAGAACTCTGAACTATACTATCTTTTGCCGTAATTTGAAGCTCATCTTGAGCAAAACTGTAATTAGCAGCCAATAATAGTAATAAAAAACCAAAAAATTTAGTAGTTTTCATAATGAGAAATTTGGGTTATAAAATGTAAAATTAAATGTAGTTCAAGTGGTTGCCAAATAATTACTGTATATGGCAATTAAAATCGATTGATAGTTGAATGTAGATGAATTATCGACTAATTACTATTGAATTTTTAGAGCTTTTGAACTAAGTGGTAGTTTATAAACACTAAATGGACTGACTATTAAATTGTTTTCTTTCTCAGTTCTAGATTTGAGTTTATGAATAATTAAATTTTCGTCACTCTCTTTTATTTCTAAATCTGCAAAAGATGAGATTTTACTATCTCCGCACCAAACCAATAACATATTTTGAGTAAAATCAATTTCTGGTGGCGTCAAACCAGGCTTTCTCGTTCTATTAATTTTACCATAAAATAGATTTAAGGCCTCTTGATTTTTAATAAGAAAATATTCTTCTTCTTCAAAACCACTATAGTTTTCATTTAATAAATTCACTATGTCTGTGCTATTATTATCCTGCAAACCACTTGAAACTATACCTTTACAAGAATTTAACTGCACTATAAAAAAAAGAATATAATAAATGACGGGTCTAAACATTTTTAAAACGACTTTTAAATGCCCTTTCATAAACTTCTTCATAAAGTGGAACCACTTTTTGAATATCGAATCTTTGTGCCTCCTTTAGTGCATTAAGCTTAAACCTTTCTAATACATCATCATTTTTCAAGATTGTAATAGCTTTTGCTGCCATATCTGCAATATCACCTACATTACTTAGAAATCCACTTACACCTTCGGTATTCACCTCTGGAATACCACCAGCATTACTTGATATTACCGGCACCTTGTTTATCATAGCCTCTAAAGCTGCAAGGCCAAAACTTTCTGTTTCTGAAGGCAAAAGGAACAAATCTGAAAAACATAAAATTTTGTCAATCTCATTACTGTTTCCAAGAAATATTACCTTATCAGCAATTCCTAATTCTTCGCAAAGCCGTTCTGCACCTTCCTTCTCAGGCCCTTCACCAACCATAATTAGCTTAGAGGGTATTTCAAGTTGTATTTTACTAAACACCTTAATTACATCAGGTATTCGTTTCACTTTTCTGAAATTACTAATATGAGTTACAATTCTCTCATCTTCTGTAGCCATATTAGAACGTTGGCAATCAGTAAAAGATGTACTATATTTTTTTGCATCAATAAAATTCGGAATAACCACTATTTCCCCTTTTATATCAAAAGTTTCCAAAGTTCCCTTTTTTAAACTTTCTGAAACTGAAGTAACCACATCAGACTGATTTATACTAAATGTAACCGCAGGTTTATAAAAAGGGTGTTTACCTACTAATGTGATATCTGTACCATGAAGCGTTGTAATCATAGGAACATAAATACCCTCTTCCTCTAACATTTTCTTTGCCATATACCCAGCGTATGCATGAGGTATGGCATAATGCACATGTAGTAAATCTATTTTATGAAGTTTAATTGTATCTACCAATTTACTGGATAATGCCAATTCATAAGGTTGATAATGAAAAAGTGGATATTCTGGCACATGAACTTCATGAAAGAATATTTTATTACTTAACAACTCTAAACGTACAGGTTGCTTATAAGTTATAAAATGAATTTCATGGCCTCTATTTGCCAACGCTATTCCCAATTCTGTTGCGACAACACCACTACCCCCAAAGGTAGGATAACATACTATTGCTATTTTCATTGCTACAAAACTACCTTTTTAATTTATAATTGAGTCGTAAATAACTTGTTGAATTCTTGTTCTTAACCCAGATTTAACTAATAAGGTATTCGATGCGGACGGATATGTTCTGTTGGATAAGAACACATATACAATTTCTTCTTCTGGGTCTGCCCAAGTATACGTACCCGTAAAACCACTATGCCCAAAACTTTTTCTTGAGACACAACCACACGTAGGTCCGCTGTGTTCTAATTGAGGTTTATCAAACCCTACTCCCCTGCGTACATTCTTATCACAAAAATAGCAGGTATTAAATTTCTTGACCGTTCTAGAGTCGAAAAATTTGGTACCTCCATAATAACCATTCTGAAGATACATTTGCATAATCTTCGCAATATCATTAGAGTTACTAAATAGTCCAGCGTGTCCTCCTACTCCTGCTTGCATTGCAGCTCCCATATCATGGACATATCCTTGAACCCTTCCGTATCTATAATAATCGTCTTCCTCTGAAGGCACAATCATATTCTTATCAAATTTTTCTAAAGGATTATATGAAGTATGGTTTGCACCAAGTCTCCTGTATAGAAAATTACTTGTTAAATAATCTAACGATTGATTATACTTCTTTTCGATGATTTTTTTCATCACATAATAAGGCACATCACTGTAACGATACCTATTAGACTTTAGATCCTGCCTTCCGATTCTATTATATATTGAGTCTTGATAGGCATCTGCCAAATAAAGGTTATCATAAACTTTGGTTGAAAAACCCGGCAATGGTGAATTTCTATAGAACTCACTAGAAGGTTTTCTGTTTTCATCCAAAGTATTAATATAGAAGGGTATCCAAGCTGGTAAACGTCCATAATGCGATAAAGCTTTTAAGACAGTTACATTCTTAATTTCTGTATCTGAATAATTAGGCACCAATTCTTCAAAGGTGTCATTTAATTCTATTTTCCCCTCTTCCTCTAATTTCATTACCATAGGTAAGGTTGCCAAAATTTTGGTCAATGACGCTAAATCATAGATATAATCATTTGTAATCTTCTCTTTTGAATCATACGTTGGTTTACCAAAGCTTTTCTGATAGACTACCTTTCCTTTTCTAGTCACTAGAATTTGTGCTCCTGGAAACATTAAGCTATCTAAGCCATCATTAACCATACGGTCAATATTGCCCAAACCTTTTGAACTTAACCCTACTCGCTCAGGTATACTATACCCTAATCTACTCAAAGATTGAGTCCTTACCCCTGTATTTACAGGAAACTCTATATTTGCACTTACTGGTAATTTCCCTGAAGCACCAACAGCACCAAAAAGAATTTCTGCTGTTTTCTCTTGTGCAATATCACTATTTTGATAAGCCATAACAACGGCATCAATACTCTGAAATGATGGAATATCTAATAACGCATATGGTTTAGCAAATACACAAAGAACAAGATTAGATGTCCGTTCATTCGCTATCTCTTGCAACCAATTCAGCTCAGTACTAGAAAATTTATACGATTTCCACGGACTTTCATTACTCATATGATGACCCACAATAACAAGGTTAAACTCTTTCAGCTTCACCTTTAATGTATTTATATCATTCGCTTTTACTTCGGTAACATTGGCGTAGTTTTTAAGCCCCTTCACAAACGCATCATTTGAAGAATTACCAAATTTAACGTAGGCAATCTTTTTATTGTCCAAGTTTTTTATTGCGAGTAAATCTAATTTATTCTTTACAACCGTAATAGAATTTTCTATTGCTTCTTCATAAATAATATCGTCTTCAAGACTATTTAAATCGGCGTATAAATTATCAAGACTAATTGGTTTATAAATATTTAACCCCGCTTTATATTTCGCCAAAAGTATTTTTTTAACGGAATATGCTAAGCGTTCTTCTGTCAACTTACCTTTTTCATAAGCTTTCGTCAATTTCAATTTAGCACTAACAACATTCTCAGGCATTAACAACATATCATTACCTGCCATAAATGCAGCTAATTCCACACCACCGTCGCTTCCTTTTGTAGATACACCTTTCATATTAAGAGCATCGGTAAAAATTAAACCTTTATAACCAAGGTCTTCCTTTAAAATTCCTGATATGATTTGCTCAGAAATAGAAGATGGTTGGCCTTTTTTCATTTCTAATGCAGGCACTTCTAGATGGGCCACCATTATACTGCTTAAACCAGAAGCTATCAATTTCTTAAAAGGATATAATTCTAAACTATCAAGTCGTTTTTTAGAAAAAGGAATTACTGGTAAATCGTGATGCGAATCTACTTCAGTATCACCATGACCAGGAAAATGTTTTCCATTAGCCAATACACCTGCCCGCTCCATACCTTTGACAAAAGCGATTCCCTTTTCAACAACATTGTCTCTATTCTCACCAAAAGACCGATTACCAATTATTGGATTATTTGGATTAGTATTAATATCCAAATCTGGTGCAAAATTGATATGTACCCCTAGTCGTTTTGCATGCTTACCTATTTGATAACCTACTTTTTCAACAATTGAACTATCTTGTATTGCACCTAGAGTCATATTCCATGGAAAGGCATAGGTTGAATCTAACCGCATTGAAAGACCCCATTCAGCATCCATTCCAATCATTAATGGAATTTTTGATGCGTTTTGATAATCATTGGTCAGTTTAGCTTGTCTTACTGGCCCACCTTTTGAAAAAATAACGCCTCCTAAATTTTCTGTAATAATCAAATTTTTAATCCGATCTGTTGCCTGTTTGTTTTGATTAGATGCAACGCTAACCATAAATAATTGACCAAGTTTTTCATTAAGGGTCATATTTTCATATTGCCTATCTACCCAACTCTGTTGAGCCAGACTATCTTTGGTAACTAAAGGGTTTTGAGCAAAAAGACCTGAACAACAAAATAACCCACAACAAACTATTAAAATAAGGCGCATAAAAATATATGTACAGAGATAACTATTACGGTATGAAATTATTGCATTTCATCGATATAACCCAATAAATCAAGGTAGTTAAGAAGAATTTATGTTATAGAAAACGAGAATGCCAACTTTCAGAGGCAGGTACTTCCCAATGTTCAAGATATTCGCCCTTATTGGTGACCAAGTTATTGAATACTATCGTGTTCTTAGAAACAGCTTTTTGTTTGGCCATTGCCTTAAAATCCAGTAAGCTTTTATAGGCTACAAACTCCCCTTGTTTGTATGAAACATTCATTTTGTCAAGTAACAAAACATTGTATTTTTTCTCTAGAGCTTGTATAAAATGTACAGATGCATCAATTGAACAACCTGTAGCACCTTGAGCGGTTTGGTCTAATGAAATGACGATAAACCTTTTATACTTAATTTCATAACCAGCATTCAAATCATTACCATGTGCCGTCCAAGATTTTAAGAACGCATCTATATCTGAGCGGATTTCAATTAATTCATCTTCAGAAAATGATCGACTACATTGATATATCCAAACTCGTGCAGTTTCAGGTAATGTATTAAATTCTACTAGCAAATTATTTTATTTTTGTATTTAAAATTATATGTTGAATGTCTTATAGGTCTTCTGCCGTAGCAATCAATTCTGCAATATCCATTACAGCTATTGAATCTTCTTTCTCTTTGTTCTTGACACCGTCGGTCATCATTGTATTACAAAAAGGACATCCTGCTGCAATTATGTCAGGTTTTATTTCTAAGGCTTGTTCAGTACGTTCAATATTCACATCTTTATCACCTTTCTCAGGCTCTTTAAACATTTGAGCACCACCAGCACCACAACAAAGACCTCTTTGTTTACAGCTT
This sequence comes from uncultured Maribacter sp., assembly GCF_963977385.1. Lineage (GTDB taxonomy): Bacteria > Bacteroidota > Bacteroidia > Flavobacteriales > Flavobacteriaceae > Maribacter. The sequence continues at coordinate 59,459 of NZ_CAXBOU010000007.1, forward strand.
TTCATTTCTACTAACTCTGCATCCAATTTTCTTATTAAATCTCTTGGAGCTTCATAAACACCGTTAGCCCTACCCAAATAACATGGATCATGAAAAGTGATTCGTTTACCTTTAAAGGTTCCTCCTTCCATAGATATTCTACCCTCGGTAAGTAGTTGTTTTAAAAACTGTGTATGGTGAACAACTTCATAATTACCACCTAAACCAGGATATTCATTTTTAATCGTATTAAAACAATGCGGACAAGCTGTTACTATCTTTTTTATTTCATACGCATTAAGCACCTCAATATTGGTAACTGCTTGCATCTGAAACAAAAACTCATTACCTGCACGCTTTGCTGGATCACCAGTACAACTCTCTTCTGTACCTAAAACAGCAAATGAAACATTCGCCTTGTTTAATATCTTAACGAAAGCTTTAGTTATTTTTTTTGCTCTATCATCAAAACTACCAGCACAACCTACCCAAAATAAAACTTCAGGCACGGTACTCGCCGCAAAAAACTCTGCCATTGTCGGCACTTTCAATTCACTTACCATATCTTCTTTTAAGATTCTTTACTCCAATTTAAACGGTCCATTTGGTTAAATGGCCAAGGTGCCCCATTATTTTCAATATTACCCATCATATTATTTAAATCTGTAGGCGCGGCAGATTGTTCCATTACTAAATATTGTCTCATATCCATAATAATGGATAAAGGATCTATACTTATTGGGCAAGCTTCTACACAAGCATTGCATGACGTACATGCCCATAATTCTTCTGGCGTAATATAATCGTTTAATAACTGCTTACCGTCTTCTTTAAACTCACCATTATTTTTATCTATATTCTTACCAACTTCTTCTAAACGGTCACGAGTATCCATCATTATCTTACGAGGAGATAATTTTTTACCAGTTATATTAGCCGGACATTCACTTGTACAACGACCACATTCTGTACAGGTATAAGCATTTAATAATTGAACCCAACTTAAATCTTGTACGTCTGAAGCACCAAATTTATCTGGGACTGAAGCATCTTCTGCAGGTTCTGCATAAGGGTCAGCATCAGGATCCATCATCACACGCACCTCATCTGTAACAGATTGCAAATTCTTAAATTGGCCTTTAGGTGTTAACTTTCCATAATAGGTATTTGGAAATGCAAGAAGAATATGTAAGTGTTTAGAATAATACAAATAGTTAAGAAAAAATAATATTCCTGTAATGTGCAACCACCATGCGATACGTTCTACTATTATTAAAGCTGAAATAGATAGGTTCTCAAATAAAGGAGCTATAAAACTACTAATCGGAAACGAACCTGCCTTGACATAATGTTCGGCACCCATTTGCTGTAATTGATAATCTGCCGCATTCATGGTCAGAAATAAAAACATCAATACCAATTCGATATACAAGATAAGATTACCATCTTTTTTAGGCCAACCAGTCATTTCTGGCTTAAAGAATCGTTTTAAACGAATTACATTTCTTCTTATCCAAAAAACTACAACAGCAATTATAACTAGAAAGGCTAATATCTCAAATGATGCGATAAGAAAATCATATAACAAACCTAAAACAGAAAATAACCTATGTGTACCAAAAATACCGTCTAAGATAATTTCAAGTACTTCAATATTTATGATAACAAAACCTACATAGACGATTATATGAAGTATGCCTGCAACAGGACGAACAACCATTTTCGTTTGGCCCAAAGCAATCTTTGCCATGTTTTTCCATCGTTGTGGCTTATTGTCTTTTAATGACTCCTCCTTACCAAGGAAAATATTTCGTTTTAATTTTGAAATATTCTTGACAAAAAAACCAACACCAACAATTAGGAGGATTATAAAAATAATATTTGGGAGATACTGCATAAATTTATTCTTCTATTTTCTGAGCTGGATCATCTTCAGGAACTGTGTAATCTTTTTGTTTTTTACCAAAAACTGAAACATTTACATACCGCTTAGGGTTTAAACGAAAATCTTGCAAAAGAAGCTCCAGTTCTTTGCTAGAACTATTCAAATTTGCATATAGTTCCTTATCATTCATTAACAAGCCTAAAGTTCCGTCACCGTTTTCTATTTTTTGGGTCACTTGGTTTAAACTAGCCATTGTAGATTCTAAGCTCGCTAAAGTACGACCGATACCTGCTGAATTTATTGAATCAGAAAGCTTAGCGAAGTTTGTGGTAAGTACATCAAGATTATTAAATGAATTATCTAACTTTTCCTTATTACCTTCCAATATACTATTGAGCGAATTTGCACTACCATTAAGACTCGATAACAAAACGTTTAGTCCACTGATAACCTCTTTCAATTCCTTTTTTGTATTAGTATCTAATACTGAATTTACGTTGACCAAAACAGAATCTGCACCAGAAATTGCCGATTCAAATTTCCGTACTAATGGAGTTAATTTTTGTTGTGCTAAATCTGTTATCCCAGGCCTAGTTTCAGTTTGTAAAGTATCACCAGATTGTGCAATACCCGTAGCATCAAAAACAGGTTTAATCTGTAACCCCTTACCTCCTATAATACCTGTATCATAAAGTTCTACTAAACTATTTTTAGAAAATTTAAAATCATTACCAACTGTAAAAGTAACTAACAGGTTTCCCTGTTCATCTAAAAATTTTATATCGTTAACCTTACCAACACTAAAACCATTAATTGAAACCGAAGTTCCAGATTGAAGTCCACCAACATTTGGGTAAATGGCATAAAAGGTTTTACTATTGTCAAAAATAGGAGTGGATTTCAAAAAGCTGAATCCCATGATAAACAAAAGAATACCTCCTATTACAATAATTCCCGTTTTTAATTCTCTAGATAGTTTCAAGCAATTATATTTTTAGTACACTCAAAATTAGGAATAATATTCACACTTTAAGGGGTAAATTCAGAAACCTCATCCATTGCTTCTTTTATTGGAATTCTTTCTCCTAATTTATATGCAACAATATATGCTGTTGAATACCCTTTTTCTTGAGCTAAGGTTTGCATCATTTTCGCTTCTCTATATGACCTAGTTTCCCCATACATATAGCGATATAAATTTTTATACGGCTCTTGCGATAAATTTGAAAGACCATTAAAGTTACTAGGATTAAGCTGTACATTTTTACTACTAGCCATCAACTGAATTTTGAATACAATTGACGCTGCAACTTCTTTAGAAGTAATAGCCTCTTTCTGTTTACTTTCAATTATTGGTTGATTTAAAACCTCTCTCGCTTCTTCAACATTTGTCGACTCAATAATCGATTCTTGTTTTGAACCATTTACTACTTTTTCCTTGGTTGGTTCTATTATATCATTTTTCTTCTCTACTACTTTTTCCGCAATCTCTTCATTAATTGTTGGTGCTTTAGGCTTTTCTACTGATGCCTCCACTGTTGGCTTAACACCTTCTTTATAGTGTAAGATTGCCTTAGCAATAGCACTACCCATATCCTTTTGTCCTTTATCAGAATTCAAATATGCCCCTTCATCTTTATTCGTTAAAAATCCCGTTTCTACTAAAACGCTTGGCATAAATGTTTGGTGTAAAACTATAAAACCAGCTTGTTTTACCTTCCTATCTGTTCTCTTTAATGAACTTGAAAAATTTTCCTGAATCATAGTAGCTAAAGCAACACTTTGGTCCAAAAACTCTTCTTGCATTATTGTAAGACCAATTACAGATTCTGGTGAATTAATATCATAATCGGCATATCTGTTTTCGTAATTATCTTCTAAATAAATTACCGAGTTCTCTTTTTTGGCAATTTCAAAGTTTTGCTTATTTGCATGTAACCCAAGTACAAAAGTACCTGCACCATGCGCATCTGAAGTATGTGAATCGCAATGCACAGAAACGAATAAATCTGCATTTGCCTTATTCGCTACCTCACCCCTAACGTATAAATCAATGAAAGTATCGTCTTTACGTGTATAAATAACTTTGATATCTTTATTCTTAGATAAAATTTCGCCTACTTTCAAAACAATATTCAGTGCAATCTTTTTCTCTAAATAACCATTCCCTAAATTACCTGGATCGTGGCCACCATGCCCCGCATCTAACACAACAATAAAAGGATCGTCAGAATTATTTTCTATATAAGACCCTGAAAAAGATTGAAGCAAAAATGAAATTGCCAAAACTAATGAAATGCAAAAGAATTTTATTTTCATACGAACTAGGGATTATATAGCCCTGATAATGGTTAAATTTATTGTAACACCCTACATGAGGATTAAAAAATATATGTAAGTTTGACATCTTAAACACTGGCTCATTGGACGGCCAAACCTTTACAAAAATAGGATATATAGCCTTGCAATCAAACAAACAATACTTACTTTTCCTATTCTTAGTTTTTGCCGGTGCTTTTTATGCTCTTGGGCAAGAAGACAAAATCATTCCACTTGACATTAAAGTAGAGAAGGATACTCTAATAGCTCCTTTATTCCCATCCACAAGCATTAGAGACTCTATTACAGCCGACTCCTTAGCTACAGATTCAATAAACAAAAAGCCACCTCTATTATTAGACAAAATAACTTATAAAGCGAAAGATTACGTTAAATTAAGTCAAAAAGAGAATAAAATTTATCTCTATAACGAAGCGGAAATTTATTATCAAGATACAGAATTAAAGGCTGGTATAATCATTATGGATTATATTAAAAATGAAGTTTATGCTGGCAGAATGATAGATTCTTTGGGAAATTACAGTCAGCTACCCTATTTTAAACAAGGTTCTAATATTGTTATACCCGATTCTATACGATTTAATTTTGATACTCAAAAAGCATTGATTTGGAATTCACGAACAGAGCAACAGGCAGCTGCAGGTCAATTAGGTAGTGATGCCATGAAGGTATACGCGGAAATTACTAAAAAAGAGAATGATTCGGTTTATTTTCTAAGCGAAGGTAAACTCACAACATCAAAAGACACTATAAACCCTGATTATTACATTCGAGTTAGAAAAGCAAAATTTGTTCCTAAAAAGAAGGTGATTGCAGGTTTCAGCAACTTATATATCGCGGATGTACCCACACCAATAGCAATGCCATTTGCGTATTTTCCACTTTCGGTAGGCAGGTCTGCAGGTATTTTAATGCCTTCATTTGGTAACGACCCAGATACAGGATATTTTCTACAAGACATGGGTTACTATGTACCTTTAGGTGATTATGCCGATATAACACTCTCAGGAGATTTTTACACCAATGGTAGTTATGCTTTTCGAACAGCGTCAATTTACACGAAACGATATAAGTATAGGGGCAATGTTAATCTAAGATTCGAAAACCAGGTAAATAGTCAAAAAGGATTCAGCGATTATAGCCTATCGCAAAATTATAATATTCAATTCTCTCATTCTCAAGATACAAAGGCGAGTCCGAATTCTAGATTTTCAGCATCAGTTAACCTCGGTAGTAGTGAATATTATAGAAATTCACTGCAACAACGAAATTTACCTAATACCCAGAACAACACATTATCTTCATCAATTTCATATTCAAAAACATTTCCTGAGTATCCATCAGTGAATATGAGTATGACTGCTACACATTCACAGTTGACATCACCAACCGCAACTGAATCTGACACAGATAACATAAATATGACCTTACCTACCTTTCAAGCAAGTATGGAGCGTATTTATCCTTTCGCAAAAAGAGACGGTATAAAAAAGGGAATTATTCAAAATGTTAATTTCCAATACAGCGTAAATGCACAAAATAGTTTAACCACGAATGATGAAGATTTCCTGACCACAAGAATGTTCGATAATGCGAGAGTTGGTGCAAGCCATAGCATACCTTTAACCACAAATTTTAAAGTAGCCAAATTTTTCAGTGTAAGTGTTGGTGGTAATTACAAAGACGTTTGGAGTTTAAACACATACAATCAGAGTTACGACTTAGATACAGAATCAGTCGTAAGAGATACCATTTCTGGTTTTGACCGTTATAACACCTATAATTTAAGCGCGAGCATTGGCACTACACTTTATGGTACTTTTGATTTAGGAGAAGACAAGAAAATACAAGCAATAAGACATACCATGCGACCATCTATTAGCTATGGGTACGCACCCTCTTTTGACCAATTCTACGATGAATACCTAGATGGTGATGGTGATGTTGTTCAATATAGCCGTTTTCAAGGAACTTTAAATGGCGCTCCTTCATTAGGCAAATCAAGCAGTTTAGGTTTCTCGCTAGCTAACACGTTAGAAGCCAAAGTGAGAGATAAAGATTCAACCAAACTAGAACCTAAGAAAGTTTCTTTATTAAGCAACTTCAATATTTCTACAGGCTACAATTTTGAATCAGACTCACTACGTCTTAACCCTCTAAGTGTTAATGGGGGCACCAACATTCTTGACAACAAAATGTCGATAAACTTTTCAGCAGGTCTTGACCCTTATGCCATTGATAATAATGGCACAAGAATAAACACATTCAACATTGATAATGGTGGAAGTCTTTTTAGACTTTCAAGAGCTAATGCTAACGTTTCATACTCCATAAGCAGTGAAATGTTTGGGAAGAAAGATGATAAAGGAGAAGAGAAAGAAGATGACACGGACCCATTTGATTATGTAGCACAAAGTGGAGGTAGAGATGATGACCTCTTTGGTAGGGCCGATAGTTTTAACGATAACCCCATTCGTGAAGGAGATAAAGATTCTGATGTTGAAAACCCTATATATGGCACCAAAATACCATGGAATTTAAGGCTGGCATATTCAGCTAGTTATAGTAATTCAGCAAGGCAAAATGAGTTTAGCAGCCATTCATTAATGTTTTCAGGAGATATTGAATTAGCGCCCAGATGGTCGGTGGGCGGTTCTTCTGGTTATGATTTTAAAAACGAAGGTTTTACATTAACTCAATTACGTTTTCAGCGAGATTTAAAGAGTTTTACAATGCGTTTTAACTGGACTCCGTTTGGTCAATACAAAAGATGGTATTTCTTTATCGGTATCGATTCATCTATACTTAAAGACCTTAAATGGGAAAACAGAAGCAAGAACTAATAATTATATAAATATTACAACATGAAAAAGATAATAAACACTACTAACGCTCCTGCTCCAATAGGCCCTTACAATCAAGCTATATTAAGCAACGGCACACTATATATTTCTGGTCAAATACCTTTGAATCCGAAAAATGGTGAATTAGTTTCTGGAGATATTAAAAAAGAAACTAAACAGTCTATGGAAAATTTAAAGGCCATTTTAACCGAAGCTGAAATGACCTTTGAACATGTCGTAAAATCGTCTATTTTTCTAAGTGACATGAATCAATTCACTGAAGTAAACGAAGTATATGCCTCCTATTTTAATGCTGAAACTGCACCTGCAAGAGAAACCGTAGAAGTTGCAAATTTACCCAAATTTGTAAATGTTGAAATTTCTATGATTGCTATAAAATAAAATTTTACATATTTGCTTGATGAAATTCTACTAAACCTTCTATTGGTTTCTGTCGAATAACCCCCACAATTAAATCATTCCTTAACAATACAGAAGTCAGCTCATCTCGCAAGTAATGGGCGATACTACCTACAAAGTTAATTGGCACTTTCGTAGCCAATTCAAACTGCATTACATAATTGTTGATGAATTGCTGAAACCCTTTATCAATAACACCTTTAGAGTACGGGTGGTCTTTATTTTCAATCAAAAAGCGAGCGAACGTTGCGAGATAAGTATTAGGGTTGGGTTGTTTGTATAGATTTTCTTTAATAACATCAGCATCTAAATCATGCTGCTTAGCAAATTTATGCGCTAAATCTGCTGGCATTTTATGAAAATAATAATCCCTGATTAATTTGCGACCAAAGAAATTACCACTACCATCATCCATTGGTATATAACCTAAAGATGTTACTTTTTGAAATAATTGATTACCATCGTAATAACTACAATTAGAACCTGTACCAAGAATACAGACAATACCTTGATGACCTACTTTCGTAGTAGCAAATATTGCAGCATAAGTATCTTCTTTTACATCTGCTTTAGCATTCGGAAAGAAATCTTTAAAAATAGCTTTTAAGAATTTTTTCATACGATCCGTTCCACAACCGGCACCATAAAAATATAGGTGAGATACTTTTTCACGGTTTTTAGAAAGTTCAAAGTTATTCGCCAAGCGATCTTCAATAACATCTTTAGTTAAAACCTCTGGACTTAAGCCCAATGTTTGCGTTAAAAAAAGCTGCTTACCACTTTCATCCAAAGCAATCCAATCTGACTTGGTTGCACCACTATCTACTATTAAAATCATATACCGAATGTCTTTAAAAAATAAACCTGAAAATAAGGAAAAAAATGCCTCATTTTCAGGAAATATCTTAATTATACCAAATTGTTGGTTATAGCGTATTTACGTGTTGAATAAGGTCTACCATTTTATTGGAAAAACCTGCTTCGTTATCATACCAGCAAATCAATTTGAAAAACTTAGAATTCAATTCAATTCCTGCACCAGCATCAAATACACTTGTGTGAGTTTCTCCTATAAAATCTTGAGAAACAAGTAACTCTTCCGTATATCCTAAAACACCTTTCAATTCTCCTTCAGAAGCATCTTTAAATGCTTTTTTTATTTCTTCATAAGATGTCTCCTTTTCTAAACGAACAGTTAAATCAACAACTGAAACATCAGCAGTAGGAACTCTAAAAGCCATCCCTGTTAATTTACCTTTTAAAGAAGGTATTACTTTAGTTACTGCAACAGCAGCTCCTGTAGATGCAGGTATAATATTCAACATAGCACTTCTACCGCCTCTCCAGTCTTTTCTTGAAGGACCATCAACTGTCATTTGAGTTGCAGTTGTAGCATGAACGGTAGTCATTAAAGCTTCTTCGATACCGAATTTATCATTCAATACTTTAGCCATTGGTGCTAAACAGTTAGTTGTACAAGATGCATTTGAAACAATAGTATCAGATGATTTAACATCTTTATGATTAACTCCCATTACAAACATTGGGGCATCTTTAGAAGGCGCAGATATTACTACTTTTTTAGCACCGCCATCGATATGATATTGAGCAGTTTCTAAGGTTGTGAATATACCAGTACATTCAGCAACAGTTGTTGCACCTACTTCGTCCCATTTACAACTCTTAGGATCTCTTTCTGCTGTAATACGAACAGTTTTACCATTTACAACTAAATGACCATCTTTTACCTCTACAGTACCATCAAAAGCACCATGAACAGAATCATATTTAAGAAGGTAAGCTAAATGCTCTACATCTAGTAGGTCATTAATGGCAACTACATCAACATCACCACGTTTTACCGTTGTTCTGAAGACTAATCTACCTATTCTACCGAATCCGTTAATTCCTATTTTTAAATTTGACATTTTATCTATTTTTAATATTTAATATTATGTAGTCATTATTTCTGAAACCCTAATAAGTTCCTTATCAATTTTAGTATGCCCTTTGATCGCCTTATTAATAGGGGTCAAGGTTATCTTATTACATTGAATACCTACCATTAGGTTCGTTTTACCTTCAAGTAAAGCTTCCACTGCTTTTACCCCCATTCTACTAGCAAGTACTCTATCGTAGCACGATGGTGCCCCGCCTCTTTGCATATGACCTAGAACAGATACTCTAACATCGTAAATTGGCAAATGCTCTTCAACATATTCCTTAAGTTCGAATACGTTTTTACCAGATTTATCACCTTCCGCAACAATTACAATACTGGAAGATTTACCTGACTCCTTACTTCTCTTCAAAGATTCTAATAGTCTATCAAGTCCAAGGTTTTCTTCTGGAATTAAAATTTCCTCAGCACCTGCACCAACACCTGCATTTAAGGCAATATGGCCAACATCTCTACCCATAACTTCTACAAAGAAAAGTCTGTTATGAGAACTGGCTGTATCTCTTATCTTATCGATACATTCTACCACTGTATTAAGAGCTGTATCAAAGCCTAATGTAAAAGTGGTTCCGAAAATATCGTTATCAATTGTACCGGGTATACCAATTACTGGAAAATTAAACTCCCTGTTAAAAATCATGGCACCAGTAAAACTACCATCACCTCCAATAACAACGAATGCATCTATTCCAGCTTTTAGAAGCTCTTTATGGGCTTTTTTTCTACCCTCTGGTGTTCTAAAATCATCACATCTGGCAGACTTAAGTATTGTACCACCTTTGTTAATAATATTGTTAACGCTACGGGCATCCATAGGTTTAAAATCCCCTTCAATCATACCTTGATACCCTCTGTAAATTGCAACGCAATCTACCTTCATATAGGCACAGGTACGAACAACTGATCTTATGGCTGCATTCATGCCTGGAGAATCACCTCCTGAAGTCAGTACTGCTATTTTTTTTATTTCTGAAGACATCGAAAAATTTAAGCCAACGAAAGTACTAAATCTTAACGCAATAATAAAATAATGTAAGCCCCCATTTCGAATAGAATTTAAAGAAAACGTTTTAGTTGTGACATTTTAATACAATAGTTCTTAAAATGTCACATTTCTTAACAATAAGCACACATTAGCTTATCAATTTATTGATTTAGGCTTATCGTAAAATCGAATTAAACTATCATTTCCCATTACCGAAGAAGGAGTTTCTTCTAGTTTTTCAGGCTCCTCAATTTCTTTCTTTTTAGTCAAGATTTTTCTAAAAAGTTCTTTGAAATTATTAAAATCAACTTCATAGGTCAAACCAGCCCCTTGTGTTGAACCTTGTTGATCTGATAAATATGCTTGAATCTCGCTTTGTCTACTAAAAAACTTAGCACTTAACGTTCCTTCTTCGTTTAATAAAACTTGTATTTCAAAATCACCTGCTACCAACGTTTCACTAGAAGCACCTACCGGCACCCCAACTTTACCATTGAATAATATTCTATCAGAAATTTGTGTAGAAACCGTCACCCCAATTCGGTCATCGGTTGTAATATCTGCAGATCTATCTAATATACCTTGCTCATAAGAAAGACCAAGATTGAACTTATCATTACCCCCACTTAAAATAGAATTTAAAATACTTGATGCACTCTGAACCAAATTACCTGTAATTGCCTGTTGACTTATACCACTTTGCGAATTAACAAAAGTGCCTTGAGCTAAAAGAAATATAGCATTTTTCTCTTCTACTGTCGGATCCTGCAACCTATATTCAAGTTCAGATTGTACTATAGAATTTGTACCTGGAAAGTCGATACTAAAATCAATATCTGGACTTTGTAGTTCTCCCGTTAATCTAATAATTACATCGGTCGGAATTCTACGGGTAAATTGTGCATCATCTAGCAAAGGTGCAGGATTGGCATTAAGAGAATACACTGCCTCCATTGCTAAAATTGCTTCTAAGGGTTTTTGGTCCCAGTTAATTGTACCACCTGGTTCCACTTTAAATTTCTTATCTATAATACCACCAAACTTATAACTGAATTCTCCGGTAACCACAACAAAATCTCCATACATCTCAAACTTTCCATTCGTATTGATCTGTATCAAAATAATTCCTTCTCCGGTACCCTTTAAAGAACTACCTGTTTTAGTATCGGTTACAATTTCGACTTCCGCATCTGGTGTAATATCTAGGTTAAATTCCAACTCTAAACCTTGATAGTCTTTTAATTGTCGTTGCCTTTCTATCGCTTGAATATCATTTTTCTCTATAAAATTGATAAAAGAATAATCACCCACACTAGCAACATCGCTCAACGGTATTTTCAAAGAAGTCCCCTTCGCAGTTGAACCATCTACAGTTATATTTAATGCCGTAGTAGGTCCAAAAATACGGCCTGTACCATTTAAATACCCAGTCCCGTAATACAACTCACCTTCTTTAAAATCCGTATTTAATATTAAAAAACGTTGATCTTTGGTATCAACATTTAGATCTAATACCCAATTGTCAAAAAAGCTATGTGTTATGGTACCATCCAAATTCGCCCTAGTTCCTTTTGCTACATCTTCTAGAGCTATATTCTCAAAATTGAAAGTCTGGTCAGATAGTACGACTCGTGAACGTGGTGCAAAACCATAATCTACATTTAAATATGGGACTGCTATACCTGCATTATCTAAAGTTAATAGCCCATTAAAACTCGGATTATTAACATTACCAACGATACTGACCCTACCATCAATATCTCCTCGGATATTATCTATGACACCTTCGCCTAACGGACTAAAAGGCTCTAAACTAAAGTTATTAAAATTGGCTATTAAATTAGCTTTGGGTATTTCATCTTTATTCTCAATACTACCAACTACGCTGAATTTTTCCAATCCATTATCAGAGAGTTGAGAGTTAACTTGAAACTCGGTTAAATCTTTATTACCAATTATACTAATTGCTAAATCTCCCAGCTCAATATCGTTAATACCGAAGCCATTAATATTCAAGTTCGATGATGGTAAATAAATACCATCTTTTTGCAATACATTCAAAGTTCCGTTCACCTCGCCTTGCAATTTAAGGCTGTCAATTACAGGAGTAATTTTATCTAATGAGACTATTTTAAACTGCAACTGAAGGTCTTTATAGGTAGAATCAGCCAACTGACCTCGCAATCTAATTTGCTCTTTATCCTCATTATTCATTACAATTTCTTGAATAGTAATACTGTCTAAAGCCCTATTTAAGATTACTTTATTTTTAGTATCACCATCTTTATTCAACACCCATTTATTACCCTTAAAATTGACATCGGATGTTTTAAGACCAATTACTGATTTATTGTCTTTATTGAAAGTGTGGTAAAAATTGAGATTATAAGAATCATTAAAATCACTTCCTCCTTTAAATTCAGACCTAAAGAACAAAGTATCTTTAAGAGTAGTGTTGATTAAATTAAAATCTTTGAAATTATAATAAGGAGTATCTAACTCCCCAACAGAAACGAATGTGTTGAAAAGAGGGTTTTTATTATCTATACGAACCTCTATATTATCTGCAGCAGTACCAAAAGCTTCTATGCTAGGTGATTCAAAATTGAGCTTAAAATCGCCCTCATCAGCAACAATGTTTCCTTTTATAAAAGTGTTAGGATCAAACCGAACTTCAGGAAAAAAAACATCTACGATTTTATTATAAATCTTAAAATTAAAAGAAAGATTTTGTCCATCAGAAATTTCAAACGGTCTATAATTTGTATAAATACTACCCAAAGAGTTTTGCACAAGTTTACCCAATTCACGTACTTTAAAATTACCTTTCATAAAACCGGTAATAATATCTGGAGAATTGATATTTATAATACGTGCTTTCTCATTATCAAAACTTGAGGTAATCGAAAAATCTTCGAAATAATAGGTGTCATTTACATTTTGATAATTGGTTTGAGTGAATTTAATATCGCCTTCAATATTATCAAGGCTAGTGCCCGTAATATCCATGCTTACATTACCTTTAAAAACGGAAACGCTATCATTAATAAAATTAAGTTTCTTTAAATCTGCATAATCTACAGAGGCTATAAAATTAAAATTGTTTCTAGTCTCAGCAACATTGGCAAGACCTTTAAAATTAAATTTTAAATTTTCATCATTACTTATTAATGAACCATCAAACAATTGATCTTTAATTAAACCCGAAACTCTTAAATCTTGATAATTATACTTGTTAAATTCTATAGAATAAATTTGACCTATAACTTCGGTATTCAATTTTTCCTTAACAAAACCTTTTCCTTCTACATTAAAATCTAAAGTTGTTTTACCTAAATTTTTATTCTCTGCAAAATCGCCTAAGTCAAAATCGATCAAGGAAATAAACCCTTTATAAGTGGCATTATCTATATTATTGAAATCGCTCAATACAATGTCAGCATAGCTACTACCAATTGCGGTATTCAAGTTTACTTTTGCATCAATAGACGAGTTGGTGATAAATGCATTACCACGAATTGTAAACTGACCAAGTTTACTAAAACTAGAGGGCAATGAGTTGCCAATTAGATTAGGCAACAAAGCATTTAATTGATAGTAACTACTTGTTACATTTTTCATTTCAGCATTTAAACTGAAAGGTTTCTGCTTACTAAATAAATTTTTAAAATTGAAATCTCCACGTATACCTGTATTATCTGAAAACAGAAAAAGATTATCGGTATTTAAATCATTTAGAGCACCATTTATATCTGCGCTGAACGTAACTTCTTTACCTTTTCCAAATTCATTATAAAGGAGATTAATTTCATCAAAAGAAACCTTCGACTCTTTAAAATCAGCAACAACATTTACCTTATTTAAAAAATCATGAAAATCTTCCCGATTATAATTAAAAGCCAGGTTACCATCTAATTCGGATAACGGTGTATTTATTTTAAGGGAATCGAAACGCATTTGTTGCTTCGTATACTTAAAATTAGTGGCCAACCTATTCACTTTTAATCCTCTATTACTGTACAGCGACATATCTTGTATATCGACCGTCACTTCTGGGCCAAGAATAAGAAAATCACCCGCATTTATATTTAGGCTATCAAAATTTAAAATAGTAGATTTTTCTAAATTCTCATCGATGTATTTAAATCTACTTTTATTAATAACCACATTAGAAGAAGATAATTTAAATGGAGGTGTACCAGGCGCTCTTGGCTGACCATCATCAAGTTTATCTACAAAAACTTCTAAATTAGTGTTCTCTTCACCATAGTAGGTTCTCAATTTAAAATTCAACCTATCGACAGAAATGTCTCCGAATTCCAAATTTCCTTGAGCCAAATTGCCTATACTTAGAATAGATGTTTTTAGTTCATTAACATAAAACAAGGTGTCTTTTTTATAATCTTCTATGAAGACACCTTTTAATGCAGTGTCCCAAGAAATCAAAGAAAGTTTTAATCGTTCTATATTTATATTGGTACCATATTGTTTATTAATTTGCTTGGTAGCATACTGTGCTAATAACGTCTGAACAACTGGAAGGGAAAATATTAAGGTACCTAAAACACATATCAGTAAAAGCACTAATAATGTTCTAACCAATATTTTCCTAAGTTTTTTGATAGAGCTATATGTTTTACCTTTGTTATTCAAATTTTATTCCAAATATGTTGGAAAACGAAACAATTTATATACTTGCTATAGAATCTTCTTGTGATGACACTTCTGCGGCAGTTTTAATGAACGATAAAGTGCTTAGTAATGTTGTCGCCACCCAAGAAATTCACAAGGAATACGGAGGGGTTGTACCAGAACTAGCATCAAGAGCGCATCAACAAAACATTGTCCCCGTAGTCGATCAAGCAATAGCCAAAGCAAATATCGATAAAAAACAATTATCAGCCATAGCATTTACAAGAGGACCTGGTCTTATGGGATCACTTCTTGTAGGCACTTCATTCGCTAAATCATTGTCACTAGGCTTGCAAATACCTCTTATTGAGGTAAATCATATGAAGGCTCATATTTTAGCGCACTATATCGACGACGATAGCATGAAGGCACCTAATTTTCCTTTTCTAGCATTAACTATAAGCGGGGGGCACACTCAAATTGTACAGGTCAATGATTTTTTTGATATGAAAATTATTGGTCAAACATTAGATGATGCTGTTGGTGAGGCCTTTGACAAAAGCGCAAAAATTTTAGGCCTACCCTACCCTGGCGGTCCTTTAATTGATAAATATGCAGCAACAGGTAATCCACTTAAATTTGAATTCCCCATTCCAAAGGTGAAAGAATTAGATTTTAGTTTCAGCGGATTAAAAACCAACATACTCTACTTCATTCAAAAACAGACAAAAGAAGATTCAGATTTCGTAAAAAACAATCTAGAGGATATCTGCGCATCAATTCAATTCACTATTATAAAAATTTTGATGCTAAAACTTAAAAAAGCTGTTAAACTAACGGGAATTAAAGAGATAGCCATAGGAGGCGGAGTTTCTGCAAATTCTGGCATTAGAAAAGCTCTAATTGAAGCACAAACTAAATATGGTTGGAAAACCTATGTGCCTAAATTTGAATATTGTACAGACAATGCTGCAATGATAGGCATAGTAGGATATTATAAATTCAAAAACAATGCCTTCACGCAACAAGATGTAACTGCAAAAGCGAGATATTTAATTTCTTGATTCAACCAAAGATTGTATGCAACTATTCTATAATTCTGATATAAAAGCCACCGATACTATTTTTACTTTCGACAATAACGAAAGCAAGCATATTATTAAAGTGCTCAGAAAAAAAAATGATGACGAATTATGGATTACTAATGGCCATGGCTATTTATTTCAAGCCAAAATCATAGGTGATTCCATTAAGAAATGTGAGGTTGAACTCATATCCTCGAAAAAGACGCACCCTAAGGCACATTGGCTTCACATGGTTGTTGCCCCTACAAAAATGAACGATCGTTTCGAATGGTTTTTAGAAAAGGCAACAGAGATTGGTGTTGATGAAATAACTCCGATAATCTGCGAGCGTTCTGAGCGAAAAATCATTAAGTTAGATAGAATGCAACGCGTAATTGAATCAGCCATGAAGCAATCTCTTCAAACCTATTTACCAAAATTAAACGAACCTTTAAGCTTAGCCGAGTTTTTAAAAAAACCCGTTACTGGTTTACAGTTTATAGCGCATTGCGAAGACAGCGAACGTCATGAACTTAAACGAAGAGTTGGGGCAGATCAAGATGTAACCATTCTAATAGGTCCTGAAGGTGATTTCACTCTAAATGAAATTAAAAGTGCAATGACAAGTGGGTATTTACCTGTTGCCATGGGTAAAACTAGATTGAGAACAGAAACCGCCGCCATTGTTGCCTGTACTATTGTCGCCTCGATTAATAACGGATAATTAAATTAACTTTAGATGAATTTACGACAGATTGAAAATAGCTCCGTGTCAATTTTTAATCTTCTAATTTCGTAGATTTGATTATGAGAAATTTTGTCACTTCGCTCCTCTTTTGCATTTTACTCTCAAATTTTTCATTGGAGGCACAAGAAGTTGCAATTTTAAAATACCAAGGTGGTGGCGATTGGTATGCCAACCCTACGGCGTTACCTAATTTAATTAAATTCTGTAACAATAATATCGGAACAACTTTAAGTAGTAAACCTGCAACTGTTGAAGTTGGCAGCTCTTCAATTTTCCAGTATCCATTCATACATATGACTGGCCATGGTAATGTGGTATTTTCTGAAGATGATTTAGAAAACTTAAGAAATTACCTTTTGGCTGGAGGTTTTTTACATATTGATGACAATTATGGCATGAAACCTTACATAACTAGAGAGATTAAAAGACTTTTTCCTGATGCTACTCTTGAGGAGCTTGGAGCCGAACATCCTATATTTTCAAATAGTTACACATTTGCAAAAGGATTGCCAAAAATTCATGAACACGATGGTCAACGCCCACAGGCATTCGCGGTTTTTAAGAATGGAAGAATTGTATTATTATTTACATCAGAGTCAGATTTAGGTGATGGCTGGGAAGACCCTACCGTTCATAATGATTCCGCTGAAATACGAGAACAAGCGCTAAAAATGGGCGCAAATATTATCACCTATGTTTTTAAAAGCTAACTAATGACGTCAAAAACTATTTCGAAAGGTATTCTTAGGGCTATTGGCTTCATAGTGGGTATTACCTTATTACTTTATCTCCTATACACGATACGGTCGGTATTGGCATATTTGGCCATTGCTGCAGTAGTAGCATTAATAGGAAGACCTTTGGTTCGATTTTTAAGACTAAAACTTAAATTCCCTAATATTCTGGCGGTTATTATTACAATGCTGTTAATGGTTGGGATTTTGTCCGGTATAGTAGCATTATTCGTCCCGCTGTTATCAGAACAAAGCCAAAACCTTTCTCTTCTTGACATTGATGAATTACAAAAAAGTCTAAATACTTTATACCATCAAATCACCAATTACCTAGGCTTATCATCTCATATCGTTGAAGATGTTATTGATGATGTAGCTTTGGAGAGGAATATTTTAAAAGGATTAGATATAGGGTTTATTCCTAATTTTTTAAATTCCTTTTTAACGATATTAAGTTCTGCTAGTATAGGCTTATTTTCAGTACTTTTTATTTCCTTTTTCTTTCTAAAAGACAGAAAACTTTTTGAGCACGGACTGCTTATTTTCATTCCAAATACTAAAAAACAGGGAACTACTAATTCAATAGAAAAAATAAACAGCCTGTTATCAAGATACTTTGTTGGCTTACTGCTTCAAATATTCATACTTTTTGTTATTTATACCATAGTTTTATTAATTGTAGGTATTGAAAATGCTGTGGTTATAGCATTCTTATGTGCACTCTTCAACATCATACCTTATATAGGTCCTATAATTGGAGGAGTTATAATGTTAACATTAACCATGACGAGTAATTTAGGTTCTGATTTTAGCGAAGTAATTCTTCCTAAAACAGGTTATGTATTCTTAGGATTATTATTCGGGCAATTGGTAGATAATTTTTTCTCTCAACCATTCATATTTTCCAATAGTGTAAAATCACATCCTTTAGAAATTTTCTTGATTATTATAATTGCTGGCTTACTCTTCGGTGTAGTAGGCATGATTGTCGCAGTACCCGGTTACACTGCTATAAAAGTTATATTGAAAGAGTTTTTATCAGAGAATCAAATCGTTAAATCATTGACCCATAACCTCTAAAATTTTCGTGAATCCTTTTATTTTATCTAATGAAGCACAAGAGTTTATCAATGATAATCTTAATACAGATATTCATAAGATTCTTTTAAAGAAATCGCCATTTGCCGAAATCTCATCAAAAGAACTTGTAGAGCAAATAGAATCTAAAGCAAAAGCAAAACAAAAATTACCGACTTGGTTCGCAACTAAAAATATCTACTACCCCAATAAACTTAATCTTTCACAAACATCATCAGAGATATCGGCTAACTACAAATTTTCATTACTAGAAGGTGATGATATAATAGATATTACAGCTGGTTTAGGAATAGATTCTTTTGTTTTCAGCAAGAAATTTAAAAATGTTATTCATGTTGAAAAAAATGAAGAACTGTCTGCCATCGCCCAACATAATTATATTCAATTAAAAGCCACGAATATCAAATGTATTTCTGAAGATGGTATATCTTTTCTAAAGAATACACCAGAATCATTTGATTGGATATATATAGACCCTTCACGAAGAGATAAGAACAATAAGAAAGTCTATTATTTATCTGATTGTGAGCCAGATGTTACGTTACACATTGATTTTCTATTTACAAAATCAAGTAATATTTTAATAAAAACCGGCCCATTACTAGATTTAAATAATGGATTAAGACAATTAAAAAATGTAAAGGAAATACATATCGTAGCAATAGGTAACGATGTAAAAGAAATTTTATGGGTTTTAGAAAAAGGTTATATTGAAGAGCCATTAATAAAAACCATAAACATCAAAAATGAAATTGAACAAACCTTCCAATTTCAATTTAGTCAAGAACAGTCATCTATTTCTACATATTCTCAACCCCAGAATTTTTTATATGAACCAAATGCCGCTATTTTAAAATCTGGTTCATTCCAATATATTGCTGAGTATTATAACTTAAATAAACTACATTCTAATTCACACCTTTACACTTCAAAAAAATTGATGTCTTTTCCTGGTCGTATTTTTAGAATATTAGATATTCTTGATTACACTAAGAAATCAATAAAAGGTATATCTAAAGCAAATATTACTACTAGAAATTTCCCTGATTCAGTTGAGAAAATTAGAAAGAAATTTGGTTTAAAAGACGGTGGTAATTCTTATATATTCTTTACTACAAATAAAGACCAAAAATTAATTGTAATCAGCTGTATTCAAATCTTCGAATAATCGATCACCATTAGCACTACATCGTTATAGATTGGTTTTTTACCGTGATATTTTACTACAAATTAAATCAAATATGTTAAAGTTTTAAACTTAGGAATTTGTAAAAAAAAATACCTCTAAATTATTGATACTTCAATAATTACAAGCGCTTAAAGAGATAATATTAATCACAATAGTCGTTAATAGAATTAAACTACTCGTAAAATAACCCATTTGAATTATACCTATATGCGGTAAAAGTGCTATTATTATACCGGATTTTGATTTTTTTAACATTTAAAAGCTTCATACAATGTTTATAAAAGTTCAAAATTCAGAAATTAATTTAAACTAACAAACAACAACGATTATGAGTCAAAAACGTGATTACAAGTCGGTTAAATCCAAAAAAAGGTCTTCCTTTTTTAAAACCGGATTTTTATCGATGCTCATGTGTCTTGGTGCCCAAATGGCGCAGGCAAATGAGAAAACAAGTACTTCAAATGAAGTTGAAGTAAAAACACTTCAATCTACGATTACAGGAACTGTATTAGATGATGCTGGGCAACCACTTCCTGGAGCAAACGTCCTTGAAAAAGGTACTACCAATGGTACCCAAACAGATTTCGATGGAAATTACAGTATGAATATTGCTGATGGGGCAACATTAGTATTTAGTTACGTCGGTTTCAAAAGCCAAGAAATTGCAGTTAACGGCCAAACTACTGTTAATGCAACTTTAGTAGAAGACGCTGCAGCTTTAGATGAAGTTATTGTAACTGGTTATTCAACACAAACAAGAGGCGATTTAACAGGTTCTGTTGGTAGTGTTGATATTTCAGAAGCTACTAAAGCTCCTATTGTGAATGCAGCAGAAGCATTACAAGGTAGAGTTTCTGGTGTTACTATTACTAACAATGGTTCTCCTGGTGCAACACCAGTTGTAAGAATTAGAGGTTATGGTACAGGTAACAGTAATGACCCACTATATATTATTGATGGTGTGCAAACTGATGACGCATCAATCTTAAATTCTATAAACCCTGCTGATATTGCACAGATGAACGTTCTTAAGGATGGTGCTGCTGCAATATATGGTGCTAGAGCATCTAACGGTGTTGTTATCATAACAACTAAAGGTGGTGGTTATAATATGAATTCCGCAAAAATTTCTGTTGACATGTACACTGGTTTTTCTAGTGCAACAAATCTTCCTGAATTATTAAACACCCAACAACATGGGAATATGATTTTTCAGAGTTTAAGAAATGATGGTGGTTTCCCATCTCATGCACAGTACGGTAATGGTCCAAACCCAGTAGTTCCCGAAAAACTTCAAAGAGCTCCTGTTGATGCAACTGTAAAGCCAGGTGGTGGTACTGATTGGTTAGATGAAATATATAGAACAGCTATTACACAAAATGCCTCTATTACATTAGAGAATGGTAATGAGCAATCTAAGTTTCTTTTTTCTGCTAGCTATCTAAATCGACAAGGTATTCAAATTGCAACTGGCTACAAGAGAGGTTCGGTTCGTTTGAATTCGGAATTTAAAGTAGGTGATAGAATTAAAATAGGAGAACATACTAATATTTCTTTTGATAATAGAAGTGGTGGACAATCTTGGTTTGGCTTTGCCACTAGAATGTCTCCGTTAGTTCCTGTTTTTGATGACGAAGGTAATTATGCAGGTAACTATAGTAATGATACAGGATTATCAAACCCTAACAACCCGGTAGCTGAAGCTAATAGACAATCAGATAATTACACTAAAAACTTAAGAGTATTTGGTGATATTTATGCTACTTTAGACATATTAGATGGTTTGCAGTTCAAAACGTCTATTGGTGGATCTTTAAGAGCGTTCAATACTAGACAATTTAGAGCACTGATACCTGAATCTTCAGAACCAATATCAACAAATACACTGACAGAGGCTGATCAAGACACATACGAATGGGTATGGTCGAATACTTTAAATTATAGTAAATCATTTGGTGATCATAATTTAAATGCACTTGCAGGTATTGAAGCGGTTAACGTTTCTGGTAAGGGTAAAGAAATTACTAGAACGAATTTTTTCTTTGAAACTCCAGAATATTATCTATTAAGTAATGGTGGTGGTGCTGCAAACGTAGCGTATGCATATGATAATGCATCTTCACTATTTTCAGTATTTGGAACCGCAAACTACAATTTTGCAGGCAAATACTATTTGACAGCAACAGTACGTCAAGATGAGTCATCAAGGTTTCTAGGTGACAATAAAAGCGATATTTTTCCATCTTTTAGTGGTGGTTGGGTAGTAAGCAACGAAGGCTTTTGGCCAGAAAATAATACAGTTAGCAGATTAAAGTTTAAAGGTTCATGGGGTCAATTGGGTAACCAAACACTTCCAGTAAACAATCCTACTTATAATATTTCTGCGCTTAGTCAACAATATGCCGATTACGGGTTTAATGGTAGCGGTGGAGTTACTCAAGGTGCTATTTTAGAATCTGCTGGTAACCCTAATTTAAAGTGGGAAACTAGTGAAACAACCAATTTTGGAATTGAACTTGGCTTTTTTGACAACAAATTAAATTTAGAAGCAGAATATTTTATTATCGAAACTAAAGATTTAATTAGCCCAGATAACAGTCTATTCAGTTCTACAGCGATTGCAGCAAATGCTCCGTATGTAAATTTAGGGTCAATTGAAAATAAAGGTATCGACGCTACATTAAGCTTTGCCGATGTAACTTCATCTGGTTTTAGCTATGGTATTGATATGAATTTTTCTTCATACAAAAATGAGGTTACTGATTTAATTAGTGCTTTCCAACCTGGCGATGGTGGTTTCAGAACTACGGGTACGGTTACGAGAACGCAAGTTGGCCAACCACTGTCTTCCTTTTATGGTAGGGTAGTTGAAGGTATTTTCGCATCTGCTGCTGAAGTATCTGCGGCACCTGATCAAGGTTTTGCAACTCCTGAAGATGGTGTTGGTAGGTTTAGATATGCCGATGTAACACCAGATGGTGTAATCAATGATGATGATAGAACTTTTATTGGTTCTCCACACCCAGACTTCACATATGGTTTCAATTTAACCATGGGTTATAAAGGTTTTGATATGTCCGCCTTTTTACAAGGTTCTCAAGGAAATGATATCTTTAATAACGATAAAGTGTATACTGATTTCCCAACATTCTTTAATGCAAATAGAAGTGTAAGAGTATTAGATTCTTGGACTCCAGATAATCTTGATGCAACTTTACCAGCGCTTAGCGCTAGTATTACCAATAATGAAGGTACTTCAAATTCATTCTTTGTAGAAGACGGTTCTTACATGAGACTTAAAAACTTACAAATTGGGTATTCTTTTGATGAGAAAGTTGCTGGTATGATGGGTATGGACAGTGTAAGGTTCTACATTCAAGGAACTAATCTATTAACAGTTACTGGTTACGATGGTGTTGATCCTGAATTACAACCAAGGTTTAATGATAATGATTCAATAGACAACCTTACAATTGGTGTTTCAAATAACAACTACCCTTTAGCCTCTATTTATTCATTAGGCGTTAATTTAAAATTTTAAAAAATGAAAAAGAAAATATTTTATTCTATAACACTTACATGCATGATGCTAGGTGCATGTAGTGATGATTTTACGGAGATTGCCCCTACAGGTGCACTTTCCGACTCGGCATTACAGAATGCAACAGGCGTTGACCTTAAACTCACCGCAGCATATTCGGCAATGGATGGGGAACGTATTAGTAGACAAGGTGAAGGTGTTGCCGCAGGTGGTGACAACTGGTGGACCGATGTGGTTTCTGATGATGCCCACAGAGGTAGTACAGATAGTGATAACACGGCTTTATTTCAAGTAGAGACATTAGACTGGCAAACCGGAAACAACTGGTTCTTAGGTAGATGGAGCGCGCTTTATGGCGGTGTTAATGCTTGTAATGCTGTACTAGATTTGATAAACCAAGTAGAGGATGGTGATTTCACCCAACAAAAAGGTGAAGCGCTTTTCTTGAGAGCTTATTATAATTTTGAACTTCAAAAATTCTTTGGAAACGTTCCATTTATTTCTGTTGAGAACTTAGTAAATTTTGAATTCAATCAACCGAATCCAGGTCCGATTTGGGCTCAAATCGAAGCTGATTTACAAGAAGCAACTACTAGCTTAGGTTCTGATGTTGTTAATGGACGTGCTAATTCTTGGGTTGCAAAAGCCTTTTTAGGAAAAGCCTATTTGTATCAAGAAAAATGGGATGATGCGTTTACACTTTTAAATGAAGTAGTAACTACAGGACCATATTCTTTAAATACTGAATTCGTAAATAATTTTAATTTTGCGGGTGAAAATAGCTCAGAATCAATGTTCGCTATTCAATTCGTTTCAGATGATGGTAGATCATTTAATGGAAACGGAGCTGGTACTTTGAATTTTCCAGGAGGTGGACCTTTAGGAACTTGCTGTGGGTTTTATCAACCAACACAAGATTTAGTTAACGCCTATCAGACAGATGCAGCAGGTCTTCCTCTTTTGGATACCTTCGCAGCAACAGATGTTACAAGTGATTATGGCATTAACAGTACTGAAGATTTTACCCCATTTACAGGTCTTTTAGATCCTAGACTTGACTACACAGTATCAAGAAGAGGTATTGATTATAATGGTTTTGGCCCTAACCCGGGAAAAGAATGGATTAGAGCTGGATTTAGTGATGTTTCTGGACCATATCTTCCTAAGAAGAACATATATCAAGCAGATGAAGTTGATGCGAATAGAGGAACCGGGGGCTGGGGTTCTGATTGGTCTGGCATAAATTATAACGTTATGCGTTTTGGTGATGTTCTTTTATTGGCTGCAGAAGCGGCTGTTGAGAAGTCTAGCCCAAATTTACCTTTGGCACTTTCATATGTTAACCAAGTTAGAACTAGAGCTCAAAATATGACATATATACAAAATGAAGCGGGTGATGGTGCAGCGGCAAATTATCAGATACAACCTTATGGATCTTTTCCTACGGCTGCTTTTGCAAGAAAGGCTGTTCGTTTTGAGCGTCGTTTAGAATTAGGTATGGAAGGTCATCGTTTATTTGATTTAAGAAGATGGGGAGTTGCACAACAAGTTATCAATACCTATATAGCTAATGAAGCAGCAGACATTAGTAAATCAGATTATAGCAGGTTCGGCACTTACACAGAAAAATTTGATTTGTTCCCTATTCCGATTAATGCTATTGATCAAAGTGGTGGAATATTAACTCAGAATCCTGGGTATTAATTAAATTTTCAATAAAATAAATCTTAACAAAATATAGACATGAATAAATTTCGAACAATAAGTATTGTTTTTTCGATGCTCGCGTTAGTAGGATTAAACTCCTGTGATGATGATGATATCGAATCGCCAGGCAGTGCCATTATTGGCCCAGGTTCGGTGTATACTAGAATTAATACAGGAGGAAGCACAACCGCTCTCGACGCTGCACTTAAAGCAGCTTCAGGCGACCTTGTTGCAACTTTAAATGGTACTGAGGCTTTTACGGTATTAGCACCTAATGACGGAGCTTTTACTGCCTTAGCTAATGCAGTAGGTTTTGAGACTGCAGATGAATTTTTAGCCAATGTTGATCCAGGAGTACTTTCCCAAATATTAAGATATCATTTGATTTCGGGGATTACTGAAGCAGGATCTTTTTCAGATGGAAGTTCGATAAGTACTGTTTTAGGGGATGAGCTTTCTGTATTTATTTCTGCAGATGGTGATGTACAATTGCAAGATGCAAGCAAATTACCAGAAACCAACCCTTTATCAACAGTGGTTCAGGCCAATGGTTATGCTGACAATGGTATCGTTCATTTAATAGATAAGGTACTTCTACCACAGGCAGCAATTGAGGCTTTAAATTTTGACCTTAGACCTACGCTTATGGAATGGGCAAATGGCACAGAAGAATTAAGCCTTTTAGCTACAGCTTTAGATAAAGCAGGCTTAGTTGGTGCAATAACGGAATTGGATACGGCAAGAGTATTAGCACCTAACAACCAAGCTTTTGCTGATTTATTTACTGCATTGGGCGATGATTATAGCAGCCTAGATGATTTTGATAATGATGTCGAAATTGCCTTACTTAGCGATATTCTTTTATTCCATGTGTTACCACCAGCTAATGAATCTACAGATTTAGTAGTAGGACCGGCAGCAACACTTTTAAAAGATAATGTTGTTGATGTAACTGCCGACGGTACAGGATTCGCTTTTGGCGATGCTACAGCAACTACTGCTAGTACAGCGACTGCAGATATAGATGCTAAAAATGGATTTGTTGATATAATTGACAAAGTTCTTTTACCACAAGCAGCCTTAGACTTTATAGCCTTACTAGCATCCGATGATTTGGCTACTGTTGTAAGCGGTTCTGCGCAATTGAGTATTTTAGAAGAAGCATTGATTGCAACCGATTTGGTTGGTGCCTTCACCGATGCTACTAATGTTCAAGACACAACAGCTACCAATTTCACCTATTTTAGGCCAGCAACTGTTTTTGCACCAACTAATGCTGCTTTTTCCGATTTATTCAATACTTTAGGACCTGACTATACCAGTATAGCTAGTTTCGATACAGAGGATGAGAAAGCACTTCTTAGTGAAATACTTTTATACCATGTATTAGCAGGCAAAATAGTAAATGAAGATTTTGAGGCTGGAATGGAAACCACAGCACTAGGAAGAGACCTAGAAATTATTAGTGTAGTAGGTAGTACCGATGTTTTCGTTATTGGTGATGAAACTAACGATGTAAATGCCAATTTAATATCAATCGACGTTTTGGCAAGAAATGGTGTAGCCCATGTTGTCGATAAAGTATTGTTACCTAAAAGTGCAATTGACTTTATAAAGGATATGGAATAACACATTAAGTTTAACGCTAACACTTTGTTTAGTGTAAATAAATACTAAACCACCCTGCATTGATTATGCAGGGTGGTTTTTTTTAGAAAGCTGATTTTTTTAAATTATTTTAAACATAGTAGTGCTAAATCCCCCTTTTTGATATTCTCCTGAGTATATATTTAATATTTTAGAAGGAATTTATACTGAAGTTCTTTTACTAAGCTGTACATTATTTATTAACATCAACATTTGAAGTTATACTCAATGTATTTATCATTATTATGTTTAATCTTAAATTTGAACAATAATATTTATCATAGTATTTTAAGTTATTTAATACTGCAACACAAGTAAATCACAATGAAAAATCTATTATTCATTTCAATTATTATATTTTTAATAATCAGCTCATGCGGAAAGAAAGAGGAAAAACTATTTTCCAAAATAGACGCTTCACAATCAAACATAACATTTAATAATAAAATAATTGAAACTGATAGTTTCAATATACTTACCAGCGAATATATATTTAATGGAGGTGGTGTCGCAATAGGCGATTTCAACAATGACAATACTCCGGACATCTTTTTTACAGGAAATCAGGTTTCAAATAAACTTTATTTAAATCAAGGTGAACTAAAATTTAAAGATGTTACTGATATCAGTGGTCTTGCAGCCAACAATAAATGGAAAACAGGCGTAGCAGTAGTAGACATTAACAATGATGGTTTCCTAGATATATACATTTGTGCTGCTATGTATCCGTCAAATGCACAAAAAGCAAATATGCTTTTTGTCAATCAAGGATTGAATGATGAAGGTGTACCTATCTTTAAAGAATTAGCAAAAGAATATGGCATAGCTGATACAGGCAATAGCATGAAT
The DNA here is from genome assembly GCF_963977385.1 of uncultured Maribacter sp. Taxonomy (GTDB): domain Bacteria; phylum Bacteroidota; class Bacteroidia; order Flavobacteriales; family Flavobacteriaceae; genus Maribacter. The sequence continues at coordinate 87,080 of NZ_CAXBOU010000007.1, forward strand.
GCAACATTTTTCGATTATGATAAAGATGGTTTACTTGATCTCTACGTACTAAATAATGTTGACATACATGAACTACCCTCTAATTACAGAAAAAAAATTACGGATGGATCAGCTTTAAGCAATGATCGCTTATACCACAATAATGGCGATAATTCATTTACTGATGTGACAATAGAATCAGGCATTACTATTGAAGGCTACGGTTTGGGTATTGCTATTGCAGATTTAAATTATGATGGATGGTCAGACATCTATATCAGTAATGACTACCTAACAAATGATTTACTTTATATTAATAATCAAGATGGTACATTCAGTAATAATATAGATGAAATGGTCAAACATCAGAGCAAGTTTTCTATGGGTAATGACATTTCAGATTATAACAATGATGGTTATTTAGATATCATAACCCTTGATATGTTAGGTGAAACAAATCAAAGACTAAAAACTACCATTCGAGATACAAAGTATAATGACTATGTAATGAATGAGAGATATGGTTTCAGCTATCAATATATGAGAAATATGTTACAACTGGGCCAAGGTATTAACGTGCCTTACAGTGAAATTGGTTTATTTGCAGGAGTATCGAGAACTGATTGGAGTTGGTCTCCCCTATTTTTTGACGCTGACAATGATGGTTTTAAAGATTTAATGGTAACAAACGGGTTTCCAAGAGATATTACAGATTTAGACTTTGGAGAATTTAATTTCAATGTTAGAAGATATTTAAAACCAAGTCAAATATTAGATTCTGTTCCAGTTGTAAAAATTCCTAACTATGCTTTTAGAAATAATCAAAATGGTTTATTTAAAGATGCTAGTAGTGATTGGGGAATTGATATTCCATCGTTTTCAAACGGGGCAGCCTATTGTGATTTAGATGGTGATGGTGATTTAGATTATGTTGTAAATAATATAAATGATGAAGCATTTATATTCAAAAACAATACAAATGATAATGAAATAAAAACGAAACATTATTTAAAAGTCAAATTAATAGGCACTAAAACTAACCGAAATGGCATAGGTGCAAAACTAGTTGTTAGAAAAAAGGATAGCGAATTTCAATATCATGAACAATATTTAACTAGAGGCTATATGTCTTCCGTTGACGAAATCATGCATTTTGGTCTTGGCGAATTAAGCACTGTAAAATCTTTAGAGGTATTATGGGCTGATGGTAAATATCAATTATTAGAAAACATTAAAGTTGATCAGACAATAACATTAAATTATGAAAATGCTGTTTCTATCAAAAATCAGGAGTTGGATTTCCCACTAATACCAAAAAAATCTAATCCTATCTTCTCAGAAATCTCAAAAAAGATTGGCGTAGAATACATGCACGAAGAATTAGATATGATTGATTTTAATGTGCAAAGAATTCTACCAAAAAAACTTACTCAAAATGGACCATGTGTAACTACTGGCGATATAAACGGGGATGGTTTTGAAGATTTTATCGTTGGAAGTTCTTCCGGAAAATCACCACAACTTTTCATTCAAGATATTAAAGGTAATTTTTCAACTCAATTACTTTTTGAAGATGTTTACAATAAAACTTTCGAGGAAGAAAGTCTAGTTCTTTTTGATTTGGATAACGACGGAGATCTTGACCTTTATCTAGTTTCTGGTAGCAATGAGTTCATGAATGGAAACGAATTTTATACAGATCGATTAATGATTAACGACGGTAAAGGAAACTTTCAATTAAAAAATGAAAATATGCCTAGTATTCAGGCAAGTGGATCTGTTGTAACAGCAGAGGATTTTAATAAAGATGGATTTACAGACTTGTTTATAGGAGGTAGAACACCTTTTGCAAAATTCCCATTACCTGAAAAAAGTTTTCTGCTTTTAAATGAAAATGGCATTCTTAATGATGTAACTGACTCCATTGCACCTGAATTACGGAGTATTGGTATGCTTAACGATGCAATATGGCAAGACTTTGATAACGATGGTAGAAAAGATTTAATTGTTACAGGCGAATTCATGTCCATAACATTCTTTAAAAACGAGAAAACGAGATTAAAAAAGATTGAACAAACCGGCCTAGATAACTTATTTGGATGGTGGAATAGTATTGAAGGAGCAGATTTTGACAAAGACGGAGATATTGATTTCATTGTAGGCAATTTAGGCGGCAACAATCTTTTCCAACCCTCTACAAACAGACCGGTTACCATACTTTATAAAGATTTTGATAACAATGGAACTATTGACCCAGTATCGTTTGCCTTTTTTAGAAAAAACTATTCAGATACAACTTACGCTTCTGTACCTGTAAATTTTGGAGGTGATTTATATGGTCAAAGCCCTCTATTTAGAGACAAATTCAATATGTATAAAGAATATGCAAAGACAACTCAAGAAACACTTTTCAAAAAAGAAGAATTAGATGGTGCACAAAATTTAAAGGCAAATTTTGACAAAAGTATATATGTAGAAAATTTAGGCAATGGTAAGTTTAAATATAAAGCACTACCATTTGAAACACAGTTTTCTCCCATTAAAGACATTGCACTAACCGATTTTAATAATGATGGAAATATAGATTTATTATTGGTTGGTAATGACTACGGCAACGAAGTCTTCATTGGTAAATACGATGCTTCTAATGGTATCTTATTAAAAGGTGATGGTAAAGGAAATTTTAAAACTATACCTACTGTAGAAAGTGGTTTTTTAGCAGATGGTGATGCTAAAACTGTTTCGAAAGTTAAAAGTGCCAATGGCACTAATGATTATTATATAGTTACACAAAACAGAGGACCACTCAAAATATTTCAAAAAAATGAGTTAATACAGTATAAATAATTTCACTTTTGTTATAATGTTAAAGTCCATTCTTTAAGATTCTTTTAATGATGGACTTGAACATTATAACCTTATCAAATACATTATTCTTAAATAATTTTCAATCAACCTTTTATTAATTTGTAAAATTCAGTAATAAGGTAACTATTATAAATAATTCTATTTCAATTCTTGATTCATAAACCAATCATATAGGGCTTCTGTTTCATATGCTTTGATCCATGCATTATGCCCAACATTCGGGTATTTTGTAAATAGTACCTCATAGCCCATTTCCTCTAGCTTGGCAACCATGGTTTCAGATTCCTCAATGGGAATCGACTTGTCCTTTTCGCCATGAAATACCCAAATTGGCATTTTCCTGTTAATCCATGATGCATAAGGCAAAGGGGTCATTCCGCAAACCACAGCCATAGCAGCGAACGTATCTGGGTATTGCACGGCCATTTCCCAAGCAGCTCCTCCACCTCTACTTAAACCCGTTAAGTAAATTCTATTTTTATCGATTCGATTTCCTTCTACAATCGAATCTAGTAATTGTTTAACTGCTCTAGTATTCCACCATTTTTTTGCATTAGGATTTTGCGGTGCAAGTATTAAAAATGGAAATTTTTTTCCCTGAACAATTAATTTTGGAGGACCATTTCTCTTTACAGTAATTAAGCTATCTCCAGATTCACCTCCGCCATGTAGAAATAAAAGAATTGGAAACTTCTTTTCGGGCTCTTCAAGGTAATCTTCTGGATAATATAGATAATAGGCAAGATTCTCTTTTACATTGGTTTCCATTTCTGAATCTACCAGAACTGGCTTAACTTGAGAAGCGCAACTCTGAAAAATAACCAATAAAATAATATATAAAATATACTTCATCAACGATAGCTCTGTTTGTCTATCAAATGTACCTAAAAAGGATTGTTTTTAAAGTGTAATATAATTTGGGCTTACAATTTCGGGCTTTGTATTCTATTAAAGCAAAGAGGAGGTACAAATTGTATCTCCTCTCCTATATTTGACTATGATTATCTATACAAGGTAAAATGACCTACATATCGTATCTCATTACTATTAGCATTTACCACATACCAATAATCTCCTGTTGGCACCTCTTTGCCCTCGTAAGTTCCGTCCCAACCACTGACCTCATCTAATATAGCCACCACTCTACCATAACGGTCATAAATCTTAACTACGACACCATTAAAAAGATCCCTATTCTTTGGTGACCATATATCATTTAAATTATCTCCATCGGGTGTAAAGAAATTAGGGAATTCTAACATCCCTGTAAATTCAAAAGGTACACTTAGTTCTAAAACACAACCTTTAGCATCTACTACTCTAACATTCACCATACCACTTTCATTGGTAGTAAATGTTGTCTCTTCACCATAAGATTCTCCATTGAAGAAGAATTCATATTCACCATAACCACCTGCAGCAGAAGCAACCACTTCATTAGGTCCGGTTTTATCGACCACTAAGCTTAATGGCTCATAGCTTTCGATATTAAATTCTACACTATTGGTACAACCATTCTCATGATAAATATAGACTATGTGATCACCAGCAGGTAAATCGCCCCATACATACTCGTCTGTAGCATTAGAACTTATGGCATCGGTAGGATCTAAAGGATCAAGAGCAAACATAAATTGTGGAAGCAAATTATCGTTCATCATCTGAATGGTCGCTGTACTTGTTGGGAATATACCATCACAACCATATTGCACTTGAGGCTCTGCCGTTAAATCTACACCTATATCTATGGTAAAAAGTTCAGAAGTTGAACAGAAATTAACGTCTTGAACATAAATAACATAAGATGCCCCACCTTGTAAATCTTCAATAATCTCTCCGTTGTAAGGAGCAAATGTGGCAGTACCTGTTTCATCTATAGGATCCACCATTTCAATCTTATATTCAAAATATGGGGTAGCGCTCACTAAGGCATCATTAAATGGAGTGCCGCCAGCGATATCGAAAACTACAGACCCATTATTAGCTCCAATACAAAGCTCTGGAGTTGTACTGATATTAATAACTTGTAATTGATCAGGCTCTTCAACCGTAATGAAATCTTTTTCAAAACAACCATTCTCATCTTGTATTAGAATCTCATAAGTACCAGCTGCTAGCTCATCGAACGTATAGGTACCAGGATTGTCAGCATCACTAAAGAACTCATTAAAATTAGGTGCGATAGCAAATTGAATTAAACCAACTCCGCCATTACTTACAGAAACAGTAATTGTACCATCTTCTTCACCATTACAACTTACATTGCTAGGTACTGCATCAAAAATTATTGGTTCTGGTCTAATGATTTCGAACGGACCTGCAATATCCATACAAGTAGCACCACTAGTTACTGCAATATAATAGCTTGTTCCTTCTGGTAATGCTTCAAACGTTCCGTTTTCTTGAGGTCCTCTTACCAAGGTAGCTGTCGCTGATGGATTAAATGCATCTACTGGATCACCCTCATAAAGATAAAATAAGTCTTCACCTACACCGCCATTTACAAATGATTCAATTCTACCATCTAGTTCTGAAGCACAAGAAATATCATCTGGTAAATTCGGTAATAAAGTAATACCCGTTGCATTGGTCATGGTAATACCATTTGATCGTATTGCTGGGCAAGCTCCTGCAGAGTTTACCTTTCTTACATCAAATTGATAAGTTATTCCTTCTACACCCGAAACTGTAACTGAATTTCCAATCATTGGGATATATGTTCCAAGAGTTGCTCCATTTTCTACTCTCAAGTATTCATAGGTAAATAATGGGTCAGGATTTTCAACGGTCAACCTCATTTCACCATCACCTCCACAACCGGGCACTCTTGTCTGTACTAATAAAGGTTGAATTGGTGGTGGTGGATCTACAAAATAAGCTTCAGTCACAAATGAACAACCAAAACTAGATGATACCTCTATAGCATACCAACCTGTACTGATATATCCTCCACTATCCCCAACAAAGGTTGGTGTGTTTTGAAGTCCACTTTGTGAAACTATATCTGTATTATCGTTACCATTCAAGTAAAGTAATGTATAATTATATCCAGCACTTACAAAGCCTCCACTAGCCCCTGCCAGAGCAGTCAATACATCACCGGAAGTAATATCATAAGCTTCTAGAACTGCATTGTTACCATTAGGGCAATCAAGACCCTGTGGCTCTCTTATGCCAGCAACTATTTGAGGAACTTCTTCCAGTTCAATTTCAAAGGTATTCGTACAACCTTCTATATCTCTAACCTCTACTTGGTAAAATCCGAAAGAAAGGCCTGTAAACTTATTATTGTTTGAGAATGCGTTTATCTCTGTCGCATAGGTAGCACCATTGTCAGCACTAATCAACAACCTAAATTCATAAGGGATAGTATCCCAACCACCAGTTCCTGTAGCGTTTATTTCACCAGTATCATTGGTACAACTTACATTACCTATAGATTCAGCAGTTACTTGAAGAGGGCCGTTCGGAGTTCTAATATTAGCAACATTACTTGTCGCAGAACAAAACGGCATACCCGTTGAAACGATATCTACTATTAAATTACCGCCTGGCAAGTTTTCTATACGAGCTTCCTCGCCATTACCATCAGGATAATTATTCGTATCAAAACTACCTGAAGCCAATACTGTAGACCTCGAAACATCGGTAGCCTGATAAACCTCATAGTTATATGTTCCCGAATAATCACCAACAGTAATAAACAACGCTCCATCGTTTCCTGGCACAGCACAACTTACAGGCTTAGCCTCACTGATTAAAGCTGTAGGAACTATAGGTTGATTAACCGTATGTACTGGCATTGGATATGTACATCCGACAGTATTATCCGTTATCTCGAACAAATAATCTCCAACATCAGAAAGATACACATCAACATAATTATTACCTGAAGTATTTGTTACTGCAGCAACTGGAGTAACAGATACTGTATTCACAGTAAAATCATTAGTTCCAATAACTTCTATACGTACGCGCTCGTCATCTCTACAGTTTAAAATATCGACTTCAATAATCGTGGGAATAACATCTGTTGGTGGATTGATAGTCGGAACATTAAAAGTTGTTTGACAACCGTTGCCATCGATTGCATAAACTGTGATGTTTTGGGTAGAACCATTATCTACTATTTCAAAAGTATTACCAGTTTGATAGTTTGAAAAACCCGTAATACTGTACTGATATCCAGAACCAACTGTTCCTAGATCAACTATACCTACGGTAATAATGGTTGAACTATATCTATTAGCACCTGGTTCACAAGCAAAGTCTGGTGCACTAGCAGTTATACTAAAAGCATCAGGATTATCAATTGTATGAACCGCAGATAATACTTCACAATTACGAGCAGTTACCACTTGAACTTGGTAGTCACCTGCAGGCAAACTAGAGAATGCACCAGTTGTGTTTCTATCCTGCTCTGTAGCTGTCGTTAAGTTATTTAAAATATAAGTTAATGGTGTATCTTGAGAAGTAAATGGAACAGCTGCATTAGCCGGACCAACAACAACTTCTATAGAACCATCATTTTCATCTCTACAACTAATATCTATTGCTTCTTCAGAAACAATAACCGGTTGTGCTGCTTGATTTAGTATGATGTTTGTTACCCTAGTTTCACAGAAACCAGCACCATCATTCACAATATTATCTGTGATTAACACCTCATAAGTTCCAGGTGTCAATCCTGTGAATAACGGATTATTAGTTTGCGTAATAGGACCTACTGAATTTGAGTTATAATCAGTTCCCGTAAGCTCATATTCAAAATCTCCACTACCACCGTTCGTACTTATTGTTATTACTCCATCAGCATCATTACAAGTACTATCAGTTGAAAATCTACCTGTAGCAGATAAGAAATCATAAACTGTGGCAGTACCTTGACTACTACAACCATTAGCATCAACAACATCTACCACATAATCCCCAGGGCTACTAACTATGTACGTATATTCCCAAAAACCACCTACTATCGTCGGTAATTGTTCATCACCTCCCAAAGTAAATCTTGGCGTATTTATAGTATTAGGCACTCTTACCGTAATATCAAAAGCAGTAGAAGTAGGATCACACTGATTTACAACTGTAAAATCTGGCACTGCCAAATCTGGATCTAATGATATAATGGTAGCTATATCAAATGAAGTACAACCACTTACATCTCTTACATACACATCATAAGTACCATCTGGTGCAGAGAATGTAGTGTCAGTAGTCCAATCTATAGCAGTTGGAGCAATACCGGCATCCATAAAGGCAAACTCATATGGCCCGCCAGAACCTCCTCTACCTTGTACGGTTACCTGACCAAATGCATTACAATTGGCAGGAACTTCTTGTAAAATATCTATGTCCGGTAAATTTTGAAGAACTAAAACCGGATCTGCCGCTGTACAAGTATCTGTTATATTAGTAACTAATATTTGATAATCACCTGGTAATTCTGGATAAGCTCCATTATAAGGTAAGCCTGTAGTTAAAACTGAATTCTCAAGTATAATACTTGACCCATCTTCATTGTTTATCAATTCTATTCTTAAAAGATCACCAATGTCATAACCTGTAATTTCATAAGTTATTTCTCCATTCCTATTAGTATCACAAGCGCCAGGTGTAGAATCTGCTGTAACACCTAAAGCAGAAAAACCGTCTATTGGTGGTATTTCTTGCTCATAAGTACAACCTGTACCTACATCTAAAACAACTACGGTATAAGCTACACCATATTGAATTCCGTCTGTAACATTACTGAATGTATGATCATCAGCCGCAGGCGTATTATTTAAGTTATAAAAAGCTGGCTGATCTATCAACCTTATTTGATAAGGACCAGTGCCTCCACTAACGGAAACAGCATAAGTAAAAGCCGTATCATCACAATCAACAGGTGCTGGCGGTGGTATAGGTGTTATCACAACTTCATTGGAAGTTATGGTTACAGTATCTATATCTGTACAACCATTAGAATCTACAGTAATAACCGTATAATTACCTGTTACTAAGCCTGCATCTAATATTTGCAATGGTAATGCAGAAGGATCAACATCTTCTCTACGTGTAATTTCTACGCCTGTATTATCTTCAATAATAAAATCGAAATTTGGGGTGCCTTGCGTAACATCGACAGTAATACCCCCACTTACTGGACCACTACCACCACAAATCGCCTGAACTTCAGTAACAATAGTAGCTGGCGGTGGAGTATTATCTAAAACAATATCAAAAGTATCTACAACTGTTTCACAACCTCTAGCATCTCTTACCAAATAAGAATACGTACCAACCGTTAAGTTTGAGTATACAGTTTCAGATGCCCATCCATTTCCATTGAAATTAATTTCATATGGTGGTACACCACTTGTTGCATCTGGTGTTATAGTAACCGCACCATTATTAGTTGAGCTACAGCTTACCGGTCTAGTAGTAACAGCTGCTGCAGCAATATTCTGAGGTGGATGTAAAGTAATAGCAACAGACTGCGCTACACAACCACTACTAGTAGTATTGTTATCTGTAATTCTAAAAACATAGTCGCCAGGAGTAGCAGTATCATGGAAAAAATTATCAGAAGTTAATGGAAATGCAGCACCAAAAGTTGCTCCACCATCCTCACTAACTTCGTATTGTTTTGCACCTGCTCCAATAGTATAACCACCGTTAACACTTACATTTATTCTACCAGGATTACCACCACATGGTATTTCAGTTTCTATACTAGTATTCACTCTTAATTGAGGTTCTATAGTAATAGGAAGACTATCTGAACAGTCATTACCATCTACCACTTCAATGGTATAATTTCCAGGTGCAAGTCCAGAGAAAGATGCACTCGCCTGTAAGGTTCCGCCGTTAATTCTATATTGATGTGTACCTACGACTGCCGTTCCTGCAGTTGAAGTTACCGCTACCGTTGCACCCACTCCAGCCACATAACAAAAATCAGATGCTGGTCCGTCTAAAGAAACAGTCGGAGCATCAATTGGATTTAAATCAAAAGAAAAAGTAGCTGTACAACCTTCAACATCTTCTACAGATAAGGTATAGGTTCCAATGGCAGAAAGATTACTAAAACTTCTTCCTGATTTTGGACCAATTTGTGGTCCGGTTGGTGGTATTAACGTATATCTGTATGCTCCCCATCCCCCTGTTGCTGTTGCTCTAACAGCGCCTAAATTGCCATTTGCACAACTCATTGGCGTAACAACACTAGTAGATAAGTCTAAAATCGGCGCATCTTGAATATCAAAAGAGGCGGTATCCGTACAACCAGTATCAGCATCTGTTATAGTAATAGTATAGGTACCTGCACCTGATAATGGAAGAACAACTTCAGTATCACTTTGTGGACCACCTGTAAACAGGCCTCCATTTATATCATATGTATAGTTATTAGCGAATCCGTCGATAATAAATGTTCCTGTTCCATCTGTAGCACCATTACAAACTCTCAAATCTCCGCCCGATTTTACACGAACACGAATTGAGCTCATAACAATAGGTCTGAAACCTTCTGTATAAGAGCATCCATTAACATCAGTAATTTGAAAAATATAAGCTTGAGAAGTCAGTAATCCTGTAAAAGTATCGTTATTACCATTATCAAAATAAGCTGGGCTTATTATTTCATATCTGTTGATAGCTGCATTACTTGTTGGAGTTAACTGAACATCTGAAGTACCGGCCGAACAACTTATATTACTTTGAACAAAATCTAAATTAGTTGGGGGATCTACATCAAATATTTCAATTGATGTAATTTCTAAGCGACATCCGCCTGCATCACGAATAATTGGCGTGTAAACTCCCGCAGACAAACCACTATATGATGTGGTAGTTGAAAAATTAACTCCATCAATACTAAAAACATAACCACTGCCAGAACCTCCTGAAAATGGACCTACAAAATCTATCTGACCGCCATTGGTTCCTGAACTAGTACAGCTAACGTCAGAAATTTTATTTGCAGAACCTGTCAAAGTACCTACTGTTGTTACCGCTATAGAAGGCAAGTCTAATGTACATTCAAAACCACCTTGTTGGTACCTTACTTCAATATCATTATACGTACCTGCCGCTACAGAAATTTGAGGTGTACCAACCCAAGGTTCAGAAGCGCTTTCTCTAAACGAAATATTATAACCTCTTCCATTATTTATTATAAAGTCTAATTTTGCTCCTCCATTACTACATGTACCGTCAATACCTGTAACCGTTATATCTGGTGGTAATAATGTTTCTACATCAGAAGAAGCATTTATAATACAGCCATTACTATCGGTTATAACGAAGTCATATGTACCATCGGTTGTCACCGTATATGTGGTCGTACCAGAATCTGTTGACGCATTACCGAAGGATGGTTGCACTGGCCCACCATTAACCCTAAAGGTATAAGGAGCTGAGCCACCTGTAGTATTTAAAGTAATATCTACACTAGAAATATCAGAGCACCCAAAACTACTGTTAACTTCAGTAGAGGCATCTAAAGCTGAAGCCCCTGCACCAATAGTTAGTGGGTTACCACTAGTATCAAAACTCTGTCTTGGTGCTGTAATTCCGTTCAACGGGTCACCCGTGCATTGTTGTGTTTCTACTTGAACAGTATACGTACCAAAACCTACAGCAGAAAAAGTGTAAGGATTAGTTGATACAAAAGCAGTAAATTCTTGTGCTACACCACTAGAATTCAACAACGTATATTTATAAGGACCAGGTACATTAGAAGCTGTAACCGTTATACTACCGGTATCACCACTACATAATGCATCTGTAAAAGTAGCAGATATCTGAATCTCTTTCTCTTCAATTACTATAGGCTCATACGGATATTCACAAGTGTTTGCCGTATTTTTTAATCTTGCCTTAATATTATAGGTACCAGGCGCTAGATTAGAAAATATAGCACTTTGCCAGCTAACACCGCCATCAATACTAAACTCATAGGCACTAGATAAATTGGTAATTTGTATTCTACCATCTACACCGCAGATATAATCTTGTTTTACAAAGGTTTGGGTAATGGTGCTTTTCTTTACCTTGAAATAGTATGTTTGTCCGTCAGCAATTACTCGATATTCGGCACCTGTTGTTGATGGAACTGAGCTTGCATCTAACGAAAAAGTTTGAGCACCAGAAACTTGAGTATAACAAGAGCCTGTATTTGGACATTCCGTATTTACATTCGGGCTACAAGAACCACCCAATATTTGCCATGATACATTAGTATAAGTACCGCCGGATAAGCTTATTATTCGGTCATCATATTCACCACAAAGATTAAAACGTGCTATTGTAAAACCGTTATCATCACAGTTATCAATATCATCTGCCCCTTTAATGATTGTTGCAAACATTGCTGGTGCGGCCTCAATTGACTTGCTAGCAACATTAATTTTCTTTTCTAAATTAGGTTGTCTGTTCGTGGTTATTGAAACCGCCTTTTCTATAACTAAAGAAACCTCCTCAAATAAGGTGCTTACTTTAGAATTGGCAAGTGCCGTAGTACCAACAACCGAAATAAGAAGCAGAAGCAGTACATACAGCGTGAACCGCTGTTGTTTTGGAAGCATAGGTTAAGATTCGTTTAAAAGAACAATAGTGATTTGGGATCTTTACCGTTCTTTGGTGTAATTTTATATACTTATATTTTATCTTTAAATAATCATTAGTCCTCTAACATATTTCTAACGCACCAATATGAAAAAAAGTATCATTCTAAGAATTTTATTTGTTGTAATACTCAACAATTCTTGCGCGCAAGATGCTGAAAACAAAGTAAATACACCAGAAATTCCTGTTTTTAAAGCAGTGCTGTTCGTCGATGAGCTACAGGTTCCATGGGGGTTCACCTTCCTTCCTGATAAAAGTATTTTAATAACAGAAAAAGAAGGAAAATTAATTCATTTTTCAAATGGTAAAAAATCGATAATCGGTAATATTCCTGAAGTTTATCAACGTGGGCAAGGCGGACTTCTCGATATTGAAATTCATCCTAATTATGAAAAAAATGGATGGATATATTTTACATATGCATCTGCTGAAGGGGACGAAAAAGGAGGACATACTGCTCTAATGCGGGCACAATTGAAAAACAACACTCTTATCAATAAAGAATTGCTTTACAAAGCAGTACCAAATACAACAAAAGGGCAGCATTTCGGCTCTAGAATTGTTTTTGACAATGAAGGATACATTTACTTCTCTATTGGCGAAAGAGGTGACCGAGATAGTAACCCCCAAGATATTAAAAGAGATGGCGGAAAAATATACCGGTTACATGATGATGGTCGTGTACCAAAAGACAATCCGTTTGTTAACGTAGCTGGGGCTAAGACCGCTATATACAGCTATGGTCATAGAAATCCTCAAGGGTTAATAAAACACCCGAAAACCGGTAAAATTTGGGATAATGAGCACGGACCAAGAGGTGGAGATGAAATAAATATAATAAAAAAAGGTGCCAATTATGGCTGGCCTTTGGTAACCTATGGAATTAATTATGGTGGCACTCCCATTACCGATAAAACAGAAATGAAAGGTATGGAACAACCAATTCATTATTGGGTACCCTCAATTGCCCCAAGTGGTATGGCTTATGTAACCTCTGATAAATATACAAATTGGAAAGGAAGTTTATTGGTGGGTTCTTTAGCCTTTCAATACTTGGAGAGATTGGTTTTAGACGGAACAAAAGTTGTTACACGTGAAAAATTAATGGATGGTTTTGGAAGGGTTCGTACCGTAAAACAAGGTCCAGACGGATTTATTTATGTAGCCGTTGAAGGTAAGGGCCTTTATAAATTAATTCCAATAAAATAAACGAAAGAAAAACGCATCAATCTAATATTCATCGATTGATGCGTTCTTTCTTTAAAATAAGACTAGTTAAAAAAATCTTAGGGTTTAAGCCCTACCAGCATCTATGGCCAATTTCACTGAGCCGTGTTTTTTCAACAATGCTTCTGCTTCAGGATATTCAATATCTAAACCTTCCATAATATAACGTGTACCACGGTCAACCAACTTATCATTACTTAGTTGCATGTTCACCATTTTGTTTCCTTTCACTCTACCTATCCTAATCATTAGGGCGGTAGATATCATATTTAAAACTAGTTTCTGAGATGTACCACTTTTCATTCGGGTACTACCTGTTAGAAACTCAGGGCCAACATTAATTTCGATAGGGATGTCTGCTATTCTTGCAATCGGCGCACCTGGGTTATTTGTTATTGCCGCCGTTAGTATTCCATTCTTTTTCGCGTCTTCTAATCCACCAATAACATATGGCGTACTTCCAGAAGCAGCAATACCAACAACGACATCATTTTTTGTAATATCATGTGCCATCAAATCTATCCAAGCTTGCTTAGTCGCATCTTCTGCATTCTCAACGGCCTTTCTAATAGCGGTATCACCACCTGCGATTAATCCGATTACACGTTCATGTGGCAAACCAAAAGTTGGTGGTATTTCTGACGCATCTAAAATACCTAAGCGCCCACTAGTACCTGCTCCAATGTAAAACAATCTACCTCCCATTTCAAAACGTTGAGCCAAGGCGTCAACCAATTTAATCACTTGCGGTATTGTTTTCTCTACTGCCGAAGCGACCTTATGGTCTTCTTCATTAATTTTTTGTAGAATAGTTTTTGTATCCATCAACTCCAAATTCTCATGATTAGATGGGGTTTCAGTAATTTTTTTATAATCCATATAATTATATAATTTTTATATCGTGATTTTTAAAGGGCTTAAGTAGTCTATCTTCAGGCTTCAATTCAGTAATCATCGTATTAATATTATTAATATCACATGTTTTATATCGATGCTGGGAATTTAACTTCTCTGAAATAGATAATAAAACTGTTTTTTTAGAAGCTTTAATAACCGCTTTTTTAATTTGAACAATATCCCAATCGAACTCTGTTAATCCGTAAATGGCATCAACGTATCCTGTACCTATAAAGCTATAATCGAACCGTACTTCTGAAAGATGATGAATTGCATTGGCCCCAATTGAAATTTGAGCTTCCTTTGATATTTGACCACCAATTGAAATAACGTTAATATTAGCCTTGTGCGATAATTCCATAGCCACCGGTAAACTAATTGTAAAGCAGGTAAGATTCAGATTTTCAGGAATAATACGTGCGAGTTCCATGCAAGTTGTACCTCCATCTATAAAAATAACAGCCCCATCTCGTAACAACCCAACTGCTTTAGCAGCAATCGTTGCTTTATCCTCTATCTTATAGATGTTGGTATTTCTAGCACTATTGGTCATATAACCCATAGAAATTGCACCGCCATGAACTTTTCGTAATTTATTGTCCGCGTCGAGTTCTTTAACGTCTCGCCTTATAGTATCTATGGACACATCTAAAGCTTCAGCAATATCTGTTATTAATATTCTATTATGAAGATCTACCTCATTTAAAATTGTCTGCTGACGTTCCTCTTTAAGCATAAAATTGCTATTATTATCTAATAATACGAGCAAAGATAGTAATTTTATTAACTTGCTGTTTTATGTCGTCAATGTAATCTAAACACTATTTAAATATTAATTAACAGCAAATAACAGCATAATTACTTGCAAAAAGCCGCATTTAAGTAAAATAACGTATATATTTGCATGATTTAAAAACCTAAAATTTCATTGAAACTTTATGAAAAACGCCGTTAAAGACATTAAAATTGACATTGGTCACCAACCTATAGGACAGTTTGAAGAAACAAGATTCGAAAAGATTCATAATGTGATCTTTCAAGATTCTAATAAAGCCTCTATTGAAGTGGCACAGGAAATTGCGAGTCTAATAAAGAAAAGACAAGGTCAAAAAAGAAATTGTGTTTTAGGGTTGGCTACAGGGTCATCTCCAATAAGGGTGTATGAAGAATTGGTACGCATGCACAAAGAAGAAGGCTTGAGTTTTAAAAATGTGGTAACCTTCAATTTAGATGAGTATCTACCCATGGAACCGAATAACATTCAAAGTTATTTTTACTTCATGCACGAGCATCTATTTAATCATGTTGATATTCCTGAAAAAAATATCCATATTCCAGACGGCACAGTAAGTAATCAAGACACAACGGCATATTGTCTTAGTTATGAACGAAAAATAAAAGAAAATGGCGGTCTCGATTTTCAATTATTAGGTATTGGTAGAACAGGTCACATAGGTTTCAATGAACCCGGGTCTCATTTTAATTCAGGTACTAGGGTTATCACCTTAGATCATATAACACGCGTTGATGCCGCCCCTTCATTTCTAGGAATAGACAATGTACCCAGAAAGGCAATAACCATGGGTATTTCTACCGTGAGAAAAGCAAAACGTATCGTTCTTTTAGGATGGGGTCAGAATAAAGCTGAAATAATTAAAAAGACTATTGAGGGTGAAGTTTCATCGCATGTACCTGCGACTTATTTACAGAACCATGACAATTGTACTTTTGTTTTAGATACAGGAGCTGGAAGCGAACTTACACGTAACAAAACACCTTGGCTAGTAGATGCCTGTAAATGGAATGAAGATTTAAAAGCCAAAGCAATGGTTTGGCTATGTGAAACTACGGGCAAAACTATCTTAAGCTTAACGGATAAAGACTATAATGATAACGGTATGGCAGATCTTCTAGCTTTAGAAGATTCTTACGACCTTAACATTAAAATGTTCAATAAACTACAGCATACTATAACTGGCTGGCCTGGTGGCAAACCAAATGCAGATGATACACATAGACCTGAACGTGCTACACCAGCTAAAAAGCGTGTTATCATATTTAGCCCTCACCCAGACGATGATGTTATCTCTATGGGAGGTACTTTTGATAGACTTGTAGAACAAGGACACGATGTACATATCGTTTATCAGACTTCAGGAAATATAGCGGTATCTGATACTGATGCTAGAAAATATGCTGAGATAGCCATGCAAATACATCCTTCAGATGAGGCTGAAAAAATTATAAAATCAATTACCGAGAAAAACGAGACGCAAATAGATTCGGCAGAGGTTCGTAACCTAAAAGGTAAAATAAGACGGGGTGAATCATATGCTGCAACTAGATATATGAGCTTACAAGATGAAAAAGTGCATTTTTTAGATTTACCATTTTATGAAACGGGCACCATTAAAAAGAAGAATTTATCAGAAGAAGATATTGCATTGGTTGTCGATATAATTGAAAAGATAAAACCTCATCAAATTTATGCCGCAGGTGATTTAGCCGACCCACACGGCACACACAAAGTTTGTTTAGATGCTGTTTTCTCTGCTTGTGAACAACTGAAATCTGAATCATACATGAAAGATTGTTGGGTGTGGCTATACCGAGGAGCATGGCACGAATGGGATATCAATGAAATTGAAATGGCCGTACCAATGAGTCCTGGTCAAGTTTTAAAGAAAAGACATGCCATTTTCTGTCATCAATCTCAAAAAGACGGAGTAATGTTTCAAGGTGATGATTCAAGAGAATTTTGGATGCGTGCCGAAGAGAGAAATCGAAATACCGCTAATAAATATAAAGCGTTGGGCTTATCGTCTTATGCCGCAATGGAAGCCTTTGTTAGGCATAAATTTAATTAACAAATAAACTTGATTAAAAAGGCCTATTTTAGTTCTAAAATGGGCCTTTTTTTACATTATGTCAAAATACACATTCCTCTTTCTTCTTATAATTCTATTTAATTCTTGCGGAATTTTCAATACCTATGATAAATATCCTAAAACTGAATTTAGAGGTGTTTGGATTGCAACTGTCGTTAATATCGATTGGCCAAAGAACGGTAATGATACTACCGAGAAACAGAAAGCCGACTATCTAAAGATTTTAGATTTTTATCAGAAAGAGAATTACAATGCAGTTATTGTACAAGTAAGAGCTGCTGGCGATGCTTTTTATGAATCTGATTACGCACCTTGGTCACGATTTTTAACGGGAGAAGAAGGTACTCCACCACAATGGAACACTGATGTATTGGAATGGATGATTTTGGAGGCTCATCAACGTGGAATGGAATTTCACGCTTGGTTAAATCCGTACAGGGCAACATTTGATGAAAATTTTGAAGTCCTTGCCGAATCTCATGATTATTGCACACACCCTGAATGGATGGTGCATTATGGTAAAAAGAACTATTACAACCCGGGTTTACCTGAAGTTCGAAACCATTTTTCAAACATCATTGCTGAAATTGTATCAAACTATGATGTAGATGCCATCCACTTTGATGATTATTTTTATCCGTATAAAATTAAAGATGCCATTTTTAATGATTCTATTGCCTTTGAATCCTATGCTAAAAAAGATCAGACAATTGATGATTGGCGACGTAGCAATATTGATTCTTTAGTAAAACAATCGTACGAAACAATTAAGTCGATAAAACCATGGGTGCAGTTTGGTATTAGTCCGTTCGGAGTTTGGAAAAACAACTCAACAGATCCTAAAGGTTCAAACACCAAAGCTGGACAAACTACCTACGAAGATTTATATGCAGACCCATTACTTTGGATGGAAAAAGGATGGATAGATTATTTGGCTCCACAAGTATATTGGAGTATGGATTTACCCGTAGCATCACATAAAACTATTATTGATTGGTGGTCAAAAAACAATTTCAATACAAACCTTTATGTTGGAAACGGTGCTTATAAAATTCGAAATAACAGTGATAAAGCGTGGGACGATATAAAAGAATTACCAATGCAATTAGAGCTAGCTAGAGAAACACCTGAGATTTCTGGCAACATAATGTTCAGTGCTAAATCTCTTATGAACGATAATGACGATGTTGTAAAATACATTCATAAAAAGTATTACAAACTACCTGCTCTGAATCCCGCTTTCCCATTATCAAATATGGCTACATTGAAAACACCACATTTATCCATTACAGAACAAAACGAAAAAGACTTTATTCTTCATCTCGATGACACCAAAAATATGCGCTATGCGTTACTTTATAAATCTGGTCGTAAGGCAAAAGACGAATACCCTATTAAAAAATTAGTTTATAAGATTTTCTTAGATGGCAGCCCAAATAGACTGCTAATTCCAAGAAACCAGATATCAAACAACTTTTTAGCACTTAGTTTTATAGATGTATATGGTGTTGAGACTGAACCGACAATAATTAATATAAAGCAACTTGCAAAAAATGATACAAAAAGATAAAGGAGCATGGGCATGGGTGCCCGTTCTATATTTCACGCAAGGCTTACCCTATGTATTAGTGGTCACAGTATCAGTGATTATGTATAAAAAATTAGGCGTAAGCAATGAAGATATCGGACTTTACACCAGTATTTTATATTTACCATGGGTCTTAAAACCTTTATGGAGCCCTTTTGTTGATTTAAAAAGCACAAAGCGAAAATGGTTTTTAGCTATGCAACTTTTAATAGCAATATCGCTCTTGGGAGTTGGTTTAACCATACCGACCAATATGTTTTTCATTTCTTCACTAGCCTGTTTTTGGATGGCCGCATTTGCATCAGCAACCAATGATATTGCTTCAGATGGTTATTACATGCTTGGGTTAACCGAAAAAAAACAGTCCTTTTTTGTTGGTATGCGAAGTACTTTTTACAGATTGGCCATGGTTACAGGAGAAGGGTTGATTGTTGTTCTAGCAGGCTTTTTAGAAAACAAATATGGTGATAACACTAAAGCATGGAGTATTACGATGTCTGCAGCAGCTTTTTTAATGTTGATAATGACTGTTGCAAACTTTTTCGTTACTCCGAAATATGAGTCGGAAAATGACGAGCTAAAGGAAAAACCTAAAGGGTTTTTAGAAGTGTTTTCCTCCTTCTTTAAAAAGCCAGGAATAGGTATCGCATTAGCTTTCATTTTAACCTACCGTTTGGGAGAATCGCAATTAGTAAAAATGGCGTCACCTTTTCTATTAGATACTCCAGATGAAGGAGGTCTTGGCTATTCAACCGAACAACTTGGAACCATTTTTGGTACCGCGGGAGTTGTATTTCTTTCCATAGGAGGAATTCTAGGTGGTATATTAATTTCAAGGGATGGTCTAAAAAAATGGATGCTACCCATGGTGCTTTCATTGAACTTACCTAACATTTTATATGCAGTACTGGCAGTAACCAATACAACCAACATTTATGCCGTAACCACAACAGTTATATTCGAAAAATTTGGCTACGGATTCGGGTTTGCAGCATTTTTAATGTACCTCATATACATTGCCGACGGAAAATCGAAAACCTCTCATTATGCCATAGCTACAGGCTTTATGGCATTAGGCATGATGCTGCCCGGCATGGTAAGCGGTTATATACAACAATGGCTAGGCTATGATGGCTTTTTTGTTTGGGTAGTTATCGCAGCCTTACCTGCTCTTTTCTTATTAAAGTTTATTTCTTATCCGGCAGATTTCGGTAAAAAAACTACAGTTCCTAATGAATAAAATGATATCAACAACTGAGGCTATTGACCAACTTTCTAAAATTGAAAAAGTAGGTCAACTATTTATGCCTGCTGCCTTCATTAACGATACAGAAGAAGAAATACAGCAAATTGAAAAACTAATTTCTACATACCATGTTGGTGGATTTTGTTTTTTTCACTCTAGGGCAAGTGCTGCCACTAATTTTGAAGGGAAAAAGAAAGTAGTAAAAAATGAGAACAGTTTTGAGGTGCTTAAAAACCTCATCATTAGATATCAAAAAGCTGCCACCTATCCCCTATTAATTTCAATTGATGCAGAATGGGGACTGGCCATGAGAATTGAAAATACACCTCAGTATCCTTACGCCATAACACTTGGTGCAAATGTCAAAAATATAGACCTGACTTTTGAAGTAGGTAAGCAAATCGCTAAAGATTGTAAAGCAGCGGGTATTCATTGGAATCTTTCACCCGTGGTTGATATTAACACGAATCCTAATAATCCGGTAATAGGTTATCGTTCCTTTGGTGATGATAAAGAGAACGTAGTTTCATTGGCTACTGCATATATAAAAGGAACGCAAAGTGAAGGTGTTCTTACAAGTATTAAACATTTTCCGGGTCATGGAGACACCGCAACAGATTCGCATTTAGGACTACCTGTAATTAATAAATCTAAAAAGGAACTTTTGGAGAATGAGTTGTTCCCTTTCCAAAAACTTATCGATGAAGGAGTAGATTCAGTTATGGTGGGACACTTATCCGTTCCTGCCTTAACGAATAATAAAAATCTACCATCAAGTATTAATAAAGATATTATTACAGGTGTTCTTAGAAATGAAATGGGATTTGATGGCGTGGTTATTTCAGATGCATTAAACATGCATGCAGTTTCTAAAAATTATCCTGTTCATGGTGAGTTAGAATGGCTTGCCTTTGATGCGGGTAATGACGTATTATGTTTTGCCGAACATATTGAAGAGGGAATACAAATGATCTTAGAAAATGCAACGGAAGCTCAAATTAATAAAAGCATTGAACGTATTTGGAAGTTAAAAGTAAAAGCAATTCAACAAAAAGATATACCAGAAAAATTAACGGACCCTAGTTCTCTTAACAGAAAAATTGCCGAACATTCGCTTACTTTCCTTAACGGAACCGTAGAAGAAATTAAAGAATTTAGAACATCGAATTTCTGCACTCTAACCTTAAAAAGGTATGACACATACCAATCTGAAAAAGAAATTTCAGCTTCTGTAAAAGAAATGCAAAAAGAAATCGTCAATGAAACCGAAATACTTTTACTACTTACACCACCACAAATTAAACCAACGAACAATTTCGGATTCCTTCAACAGGAAATAGATTTTGTGAATGAAATAATTCAGTCGAAAAGAGTGGTCCTATATCACTTTGGAAACCCGTATGCTTTAAAATTTTTCAAAACAAAAAATACAATTGCTGCTGTTATTGCTTATCAAAATTTCAAGGAATTTCAAGATGTAGCTACAGAGCATTTTCTAGGAACTTTTGAAGCTAAAGGAAAGCTTCCTGTTTCTCTAACATAACAAAATTGACAATTCAATTAGAACATAAAAGAGCATCCTCAAAATTCTACCCTAATGAAAGTATATAAAATCATCGGCCTAATGTCAGGAACTTCCTTAGATGGCCTAGACCTTGCTTATTGTCATATTTGGGAGAATAATGGAGCTTGGCAATTTGACATTAAGAATACCAAAAGCGTATCCTACGATGCAGAAATGTTGAACACCTTAAAAGATGCCATTGGTTTATCCGCAGAAAAACTAATTGAACTGCATAATACCTATGGCACATGGTTAGGAGAGCAAGCATTGCTGTTTATTGATGAAGACAAACTAGATGTTGACTTTATCGCCAGTCATGGTCATACCACGCACCATCGACCAGAAATGGGGTTAACTTTTCAAGTGGGTTCAGGTCAGCATTTAGCAAATACAAGCGGTCATAAGGTAATCTGCGACTTTAGAACAAACGATTTAGCATTAGGAGGTCAAGGTGCGCCTTTAGTGCCTATTGGTGATCGAATATTTTTTAGTGAATATGATTATTGCCTTAATCTAGGCGGAATTAGTAATATTTCTTTTGATGTAAAAGGAAAGCGAATAGCCTATGACATTGGTCTAGCGAACATGATTTTAAATTATATTACTAGAAAAGTTAATTTAGAATATGATGAAAACGGAAATTTGGCACGAAAAGGCGCTGTAAATGATACTATGCTGAAACGCTTGAATGACCTACAATACTATCTACTGCCATACCCAAAATCTATTGGCTATGAGTGGTTTTTGGCAGACGTAGTACCTATCGTGGAAGAAACGGATGACTCCATTGAAAATTTACTACATACAAGCATACATCATATTTGTGATAAAATAGCACAGCAAATCAATTTAAACTCCAAAGGTAAAAGACAACGTTTATTAGTTACAGGGGGCGGTGCTCTGAATTCTTTCTTTATAGAAACCTTGCAACAAAAATTGGGTGAAATCATTGAGGTCATCATACCCGAAAAAATTATAATAGAATTTAAGGAAGCATTGGTGTTTGCTTTAATGGGTGTCTTAAGGGTTGAACAACAAACAAATGTTCTTTCATCTGTTACAGGAGCAAAAAAAGATTCTTCTAGTGGTGTTATTTACTTACCAAATTGAACTTTTTTACCTAATTTACTCGATAATCGAAAGTTAAATGCTTCGAGGTTTATCTCGATAATAAAAACATTTTCCTTTTTAATGCCTCGTGGTTTTGCCCGAGATAATTTACTTGAATTGAAATGTCAGAAAAACAAAAAAAAGCATCGGCTTATTGGAAACAGAACGTAAGGTATCTATTTATACTTTTAGCTATATGGTTTGTAGTTTCATTCGGAGCTGGAATTTTATTTAAAGATGCATTAGACTCCATCAAAATTGGGGGATTTAAATTAGGTTTCTGGTTTGCCCAACAAGGTTCTATTTACGTTTTCGTAATACTCATATTTGTCTATGTTCGATTAATGAACAAACTAGATAAAAAATACGGCTATAACGAATAGCATCATATAAAACCAACCATAAAAAAACAATCAAATGAGTGTTCAAACTTGGACGTATATTTTAGTAGGGGTCACTTTCGCTCTATATATAGGAATCGCAATTTACTCTCGAGCTGGTTCTACAAAAGATTTTTATGTAGCTGGTGGTGGAGTTTCCCCCCTAGCTAACGGAATGGCTACTGCTGCAGATTGGATGTCTGCCGCCTCTTTTATATCAATGGCTGGTATTATTTCCTTTGCTGGATATGATGGCTCGGTTTACTTAATGGGATGGACGGGAGGTTACGTATTGCTGGCATTACTCCTAGCTCCCTATTTACGTAAATTCGGCAAGTTTACCGTACCAGATTTCATTGGCGATCGATATTACTCAAAAACTGCACGTATTGTTGCCGTTATCTGTGCATTGATCGTTTCATTTACCTACGTCGCCGGTCAAATGCGAGGTGTTGGTGTTGTATTCTCTAGGTTTTTACAAGTAGATATTAATACGGGTGTGATTATAGGAATGATCATTGTATTATTTTATGCCGTTTTAGGAGGCATGAAAGGAATCACCTATACCCAAGTAGCGCAGTATTGCGTACTAATCTTTGCCTTTATGGTTCCTGCTATTTTTATTTCGATACAAATGACTGGAAATCCTATTCCGCAATTAGGAATGGGTTCAACCTTAAATGATGGTTCAGGAACTTTTTTGCTGGATAAATTAGATGGACTTTCTACTGAACTTGGATTTAATAAGTATACGGACGGTTCTAAATCAATAACAGATGTTTTTGCAATAACGTTAGCTTTAATGGTAGGTACTGCCGGGCTACCCCATGTAATCGTTAGATTCTTTACCGTAAAGAAAGTTAAGGACGCACGAAAGTCTGCTGGTTTAGCATTGTTATTAATTGCGATTCTTTATACTACAGCACCCGCTGTTTCTGTATTTGCAAAAACGAATTTAATTAACACGGTTAGTAACGAAGAATATTCCAATATGCCAGTTTGGTTCAAAAATTGGGAAGAAACAGGATTATTAGCTTTCGATGATAAAAATGCCGATGGTAAAATTCAATACGTAGCCGATAAAGAAAAAAACGAGCTTACAATTGACAACGATATTATGGTTTTGGCAAATCCTGAAATCGCAGATTTACCTGCGTGGGTAATTGCATTGGTAGCTGCAGGCGGTCTGGCTGCCGCGCTTTCTACAGCTGCAGGCCTTCTACTGGTTATTTCTGCTTCTGTATCACATGATTTAGTAAAGAAAGTTTTTAATCCGAATATTTCAGACAAAGCAGAGTTATGGGTTGCTAGGGGTTCGGCTACAGTTGCTGTTATTATCGCTGGTTATTTCGGAATAAATCCGCCAGGTTTTGTGGCAGCCGTAGTTGCGTTGGCATTTGGTTTGGCAGCAGCTTCATTTTTCCCTGCAATAGTACTAGGGATTTTTTACAAAAAAATGAATAAGGAAGGTGCTATTAGCGGAATGGTGGTAGGTATAATTCTTATGTTATTTTATATGACCAAATTCAAATTCGGTTGGTTTGGTGGCGGCACGCAGGCAGATTGGTGGTTTGGTATTTCTCCCGAAGGTTTTGGCAGTATCGCTATGATTGCTAACTTTATTGTAGCAATCATTGTTTTACAATTCACACCTGAACCACCAGAAGAAGTTCAAGAAATTGTAGAAAATATTAGAATACCAAGTGGAGCTGGCGAAGCCACTGGACATTAATTGAAACAAATCAACTTTTATCAATAGAATAAAGGTGTGAACACCTTTATAATATAAAATTAACGAGTACAATGAGTAATTATCACATCAAACATTTAGAAGAATATTTTCAAGTGTATCGTAAATCGGTACGAAACCCGGAGGCCTTTTGGGAAGAAATTGCCGAAGAGCATTTTGTTTGGCGAAAGCGCTGGAATAATGTTTTGAGTTGGGACTTTAAAAAACCAGAAGTAAAATGGTTCGAAGGAGCCAAACTAAATATTACAGAAAACTGTTTAGACCGACATTTACCAACTAGGGGGACAAAAACTGCCATCATATTTGAACCCAACAATCCTGAAGAGGAAGCAGTTCATATAACTTACAGGCAATTACATGAAAGAGTTTGCCGTATGGCAAATGTATTATTAGACCATGGGGTAAAAAAGGGTGACCGAGTGTGCATCTATTTACCAATGATACCTGAGCTTGCAGTAGCACTTTTAGCCTGTGCTCGAATAGGAGCCATACATTCTGTAGTATTTGCAGGATTTTCATCAAATGCATTATCAACAAGAATCAATGATTCTGATTGTAAAATGGTCATTACTTCTGATGGTTCATTCAGAGGAACAAAATCAATCGATTTAAAAGGAATCGTAGATAAGGCGCTCGAAGAATGTCCTGGTATAGAAAATGTTCTCGTGGTAAAACGGACGGGTTCTGATATTCACATGGAAAGTGGTAGAGACAAGTGGTTACAACCTTTATTAGATGATGCGTATGCTGATTGTGTTGCAGAAATTATGGATGCAGAGGACCCATTATTTATTCTATACACATCTGGTTCAACGGGTACTCCAAAAGGTATGGTTCATACCACTGCCGGTTATATGGTATATACCGCATACACCTTTAAAAATGTTTTTCAATACACTGAAAATGATGTATATTGGTGTACCGCCGATATAGGCTGGATTACCGGTCACTCATACATCGTATACGGACCATTGGCGAACGGAGCAACCACATTAATGTTTGAAGGGGTACCCTCCTATCCAGATTTTGGTCGCTTTTGGGATGTGATTCAAAAACATAAAGTAAATCAATTTTATACCGCACCTACAGCTATAAGGGCATTAGCAAAAGAGAATTTAGATTATGTTGAAAAACACGACCTTTCAAGCCTAAAGGTGTTAGGCTCGGTGGGCGAACCTATTAATGAGGAGGCATGGCACTGGTATAACAATAATATAGGAAAGAAAAATAGCCCAATTGTTGATACATGGTGGCAAACGGAAACAGGTGGGATAATGATAACCCCAATACCCTATGTAACACCAACAGCACCTACCTATGCGACACTACCTTTTATTGGTATTCAACCAGCCCTTATGGATGAGAACGCCAAAGAATTAAAAGGTAATCAAGTTGAAGGTCGATTATGTATTAAATTCCCATGGCCCGCAATTGCAAGAACAATTTGGGGTAATCATGACAGATATAGAGATACTTATTTCTCAGCATATGAAAACATGTATTTTACAGGTGATGGTGCTCTTAGAGATGCTGTTGGGTATTACCGAATTACTGGTCGTGTTGATGATGTTATTATTGTTTCAGGTCATAACTTAGGTACAGCGCCTATAGAAGATTCTATTAATGAACACCCTGCAGTAGCAGAATCAGCCATTGTAGGTTTCCCTCATGATGTAAAAGGAAATGCACTCTACGGTTATGTTATTTTGAAAGAGACAGGGGAAAGTCGAGACCGAGAAAACCTTAGAAAAGAAATAAACCAACAGATAACAGAACATATCGGACCTATTGCTAAATTGGACAAAATTCAGTTTGTATCTGGACTTCCAAAAACCCGTAGTGGTAAAATTATGCGTAGAATTCTTCGTAAAATTGCAAGTAACGATACAAGCAATTTAGGGGATACTAGTACGCTATTGAACCCAGAAGTAGTGAAGGAAATTATGGATAATTCACTATAATTTTTAAAAATCAACATTACCAAATTTCACCAAACTCGTTTTAAATTATGGGTTTGGTGAATTTTTATTTTATACGAGAAATTATTAACTCAATATCTGACTTCCTTCCTAAAATATAATGAGGTATTTTCTTTTTAATTTATTAATTATGAGTGTGTAAGAATTCTTAAGTCTTGAAATAAACGCAGTATTTCTTCATCTTCAGTGCCATTATAAACACCCCTAATTTGTCTTTTCCTATCGACCAAAATAAAATTAGGCGTATGTATAAAATCTTGTAGCCCACCGTCCCCTTGCTCTACAACTGCAAAATAGCTTTTGCGAGCTAGCTCATAAATGTGTTTTTTACTCCCAGTAGTTATGTTCCATATAGAATCTATTACACCTTTATCATTTGCATATTTTCGTAGTACCGAAATACTATCTATTTCAGGGGTTACGGAAAGTGACAATAACATAATATCACTATTATTTAAAAATTCATTTTGAATCTTAACCATATTATCTGTCATAACAGGACAAATACTTGGACACCTAGTAAAGAAGAAATCAACAATATAAACCTTATCTCTATAGTCTTCTTGAGTTACTATTTTTCCATTTTGATTTATTAGTTCAAAATCTAAAACGGTATGATTCTTATTTTTAGTCTGTAAACTAACATCTACCAATTCTGCATTAAAATCTGATGGATTATAAATAGGAAGTTCCTCCCTCTCCCAACTATTACATGACAGCACTAAAAAAATGAGCGTACACAAAAACCATACTAAACACTTTATATTCATGATTACGAATTAAGTTGAAGAAATTCTTTAGCCTCACGTATCTCTGGTCTGTCAGTGTTAGAATCTTTGGTGAGATCAAGGAGTGATTCAAAATAAAAAATAGCCTTTTCGTTATTACCAGATTCTTTGGCAGCTAAGGCAGCCCCATAAATTCCATTAAATCTATTTGGTCTTCTTTTAAGGTTTAATTCATAGGCATCTAAAGCTTCACTTGGCCTGTTAGCTTTTAAAAGCATATCGGCCAAAAGCTCATCTGCAGGTAAGATTTCACCTGGTGTAACTGGGTGTTTTGAAGTCAAACTTTCCATTTCTGCAGCATTTCTCATTTGACTTAATGCCTTTTCTACATCTCCACTCTTAAATTCTACCCAAGCTTCAATTATTTCGATTTGAATAGCAACTTGATTTGCTTTATAACTATCATTTAAGCCTATTAACTCCTCTCTATATGATTTCAATAACGTAAGCTCCTTATCTGCTTCAATTAAGTTATTTATATGAATAGAACCTAAGGCTTTTGCAAAATGGAGCAATGATTGTTGCCAAGGAAATTTTTCCCATTCCATTTCTGGGATTTGCGGCAAATCTAATAAAGAGGCCGATTCCCAATTTTTATTCTCTACAGCTATTCGAGCAGGAATAGCAGCCGCTGTGTAGGCAATTTTAAAATTTGGAGGAAATATTCTTTCAAATGATTTCAGATAATCATATTGTTCAATGGCTTTTTTATTTTCCCCAGTTTGCAAGTATGCATATACCAAATACCCCATTGCATGTACTTCTTCATCCCAATGTGCGCCGGGTGCAATGCTTTCGACATAGCAAATAGCCGAAGCTGCTGAATTTATATTCGTATTAATAGACTCATTCCACAGTCCTAATCTAGTGAATATATGTGATGGCATATGTTGTGCATGCGCAGAATTCGGAGCTATATCTGCATACCTTCTTGCAGTACTAAGTCCGAGTTCAGCCAATTCTGGATAATCATAAGAATGTATAATGTAATGTGCTATACCAGGATGATTAGGTTCTTCTTTAAATAAATCTTGTAAAATCTTACCCGAGGCACGTTGTTTTGAATAGCTTTTATCTGTCGGTATCGCAGAAGCACGAAGAGCCAACGCATAAAAAATTACTACTTCAGTATCGTCAGAATAATCTTTAAACATATTCTCCATCTTCTGGGAATAAAGTTCTTTTCTTGTTTGGTTATCTACCGTCAGCCAATCCTTATAAAAAGCTCCAATAGCGCTTATATATTGTTCCGCTTTTTTAGACTTTGGAAGTTTTTCTGCAATTGCAAGTAGCTTAATACCCTTCTTTAAAACAGATGGTTCAGGTGGTGCCCACAATCCGTGATAGATACTCATTGCAACTCCCCAATAGGCCATTGCACAATCGGGATCTTCATCAATAACTTGCACGAAAGCTTTTTCAGCTTCGATGTATTCAAAAGAATGAAGTAAAGAAATTGCAAGATTAAAAGTTTTTCTAGTTTCATAACTACACGATTCAGAAAAACTAACATCACCAAATTGACCATTTCCACATAATTGAAGTTCGCCTCTTAATAGATTCAATGAAGCTAGTTCAGCTTTTTGCTTATTATTTTTACATCCTAAGAAAAAAAACAATACTAATAATCCGACAACAAAGTTTAGTTTTTTAAATTCTCTCATTTCATATGCCTTGGTGGTCTCAAAAAATACCATACTCGAGACATTATCAATTTACAAATATTACATTGTATATCAGATACTTAACGTATAGGCAGCATAAAAATAAGTATAAATTGCAACAGCTTCCAATTTCATGGAAATGAATTATTTATAGGAGTAAAATTTAAATTAGTTTAAAAAAACTTCCTTAATTGGTGTATATGTGGTTGTTCGCAAACAACGGTCGTGTTTTAAAAGCTAAAAAAAGTAGAATGGATAATAAACCACATACGCCTAAACCTGCAAAAAGAGCCCACACAGAGTCTTCAATAAAACCACCAACAAATATAGAAATCGGAATTGCTAATATGGTTGACACAAAACCAGTAATGGCAGCGCCAATACCTGCAATATGACCAATAGGCTCCATTGCAATTGACCTCATATTACCCCAAATAAAGCCTAAACACAAAAACAATAGTGAAAGAAACGTTAACAGAACAACCAAACCAGGATCTTCTGAATTCCAAAATATAAAGCTATAACATAAGGCTAGTGATGTAAACATAACCAATGCCAAAAATGATAAATTCCGCATTCCGAATCGCAAAACCAAGGTACCGTTCAAAAGCGTAGAAATTCCAACAGAAAAGGCAAGACCCGCGAAAACATATGGAAACGTTTCTGTTAAGCCATATAGCTCTTCGAATACATGCTGCGCCGAACTTAAATAAACCAAGAACGAGCCTGTTATCAGTCCTGATATCATGGTGCAAGAAACAGTCTCTTTATACTTGAAAATTTCTTTTGTTCCCTTTAAAAAAATACCGAACGAAAATTTAACCTTATAATCTGGATTAAGGGTTTCGTCCTGTCGTTTCCAAAACCAAATCCCCACTACTAACGCAAAAAACAACTGCATATAAAAAATACCTTGCCATCCCATTATGTGCATAATAGTCTTACCTATGGCAGGAGCAACGATTGGTACCAAAATAAAAAAAGCAGTTACGAACGACATTATTTTCGCCATATAATCTCCTTTATAAGTATCGCGAATTATAGATATGCTAATAGTTCTTGGAGCAGAAAGCCCAACACCTTGTAAAACGCGCCCCACCAACATAATCTCAAGATTTGGTGCAAACAAACAAATAACACTTGCAATTAGAAAAATTGTAAACCCGAAATATACTATTGGTTTTCTACCTAGGCTATCGGACAGTGGACCAAAGAATAATTGACCTACACCTAATCCTAAAAAAATCATAGTAACTAACAACTGATTTCTCGTAGGGTCTAGACTATTTATAGCAATTCCAATATCAGCTATTGCCGGTAAAATAGCATCAATAGTTAAGGCCACGATAGACATCAAAGAAGCCATTAAGGCCACAAACTCAAAATTGGGTTTTACCTGTTCATTTTGCATCGTGCAAAAATAAGGCTTAGTATTTCAAGCGATGTTAATTAAACTTGATTTTTAAGTTTTGGGGATTTTTGAAATTCAAATATGTATTTTTGACGCAAAATTGAATGTATGCTAATTATAGGTATAGCTGGTGGAACCGGTTGTGGCAAAACTACCGTTGTAAATCAAATTATTAATGAACTACCTAATGAAGAAGTCGGTGTAATTTCACAAGACTCTTACTACAACGATTTATCACACTTAACTTTAGAGGAAAGAAGAAAAACTAATTTCGACCACCCTAGTTCTATTGATTTCGCTCTTTTAGAAAAACATTTAATAGCACTTAAAAACGGAGAGTCTATAGAACAACCAGTGTATTCTTTTCTTGAGTGTAATAGAACCGCAAAAACAATTTTAACACACCCTACTAAAGTTATTATTGTTGAGGGAATTTTAATAATGACCAATTCGGCCATTCGTAAAATGTTCGATATAAAAATATTCGTACATGCAGATACAGATGAAAGACTTATAAGAAGGTTAAAAAGAGATGTTAACGAAAGAGGTTGGAATTTAGATGAAACCTTAGAAAAGTATCAGTCTATCATTAAACCTATGCACGAGCAATTTATTGAACCAACAAAAGAGTACGCTGATATAATAATACCTAATAACAAATACAACACCGTTGCTGTTGAAATTGTCAGAAGTATCATCAACGAAAAACTAATGCAGTCCTAATGGCTTTTAAAGATTTAAAACAGAAAAAATGGTTTAAAATCATGACAAATATGTATGTATTGGTACTTTCCGTTTTTGTAGTTTGGATGTTATTTTTTGACACCAATTCTTTATTGATTCATTTAGAATTAAGAAAGGAAATCAAAAAATTAGAAAAAACCCAAGACTTTTTAAAGGAAGAGATTGCAAAGGATAAGAAAATTATTGAAAAATTATCTGATGAAGGTGAGCTTGAGCGGTTTGCACGTGAGGAGTATTATTTAAAGAAAAAAAACGAGGAAATTTATCTTATTGAATATGAGGATAGCTTAAAACAAAAGGATAAAGAATAGTTTTAATATCATTTTAATAAGTTATTGCCAATAGAAATACTACAACTAAACAGGCAACCTAATCATTTCATAATTAAAAGTTTAACGCTTTTTTAATGAAAAGCTGTCGGTTATTCACCTAGTGTTAACAAAATCCTTTCATTAGCCCCATAAATAATTGTATTTTTACGACCTAACTTACTTTGAATATGGGCAAGATTATTGCTATAGCCAATCAAAAAGGAGGAGTAGGTAAAACTACTACTACAGTCAACTTAGCTGCCTCGCTAGGTGTCTTGGAAAAAAAGGTATTATTAATCGATGCAGACCCACAGGCAAATGCCACATCTGGTCTTGGTATCGATGTAGACGGCGTAGAATTAGGTTCCTATCAACTTATGGAACATACTAAAACGGCAAAGGAAACTATAATAAGCACCACATCGCCTAATGTAGACCTTATTCCTGCACATATCGACCTTGTCGCCATTGAAATCGAATTGGTTGATAAAGATGAGCGCGAATACATGATGAAAAAGGCTATTATAGACCTTAAAAAAGATTACGATTATATATTGATTGACTGCGCCCCTTCTTTAGGGTTATTAACGTTGAATGCGTTAACTGCTGCAGATTCGGTCATTATACCAATACAATGTGAATATTTTGCACTTGAAGGCTTAGGTAAACTTTTAAACACTATTAAAAGTGTTCAACGCTTACATAATCCTGATTTAGATATAGAAGGCATGTTATTAACCATGTACGATTCTAGATTGCGTTTATCGAACCAAGTAGTTGATGAAGTGCGCAAGCATTTTGGAGATATGGTATTCGATACCGTTATTCAACGTAATGTTCGTTTGAGCGAAGCGCCGAGTTATGGAGAAAGTATCATCAAATATGACGCTGCTAGTAAAGGAGCGACCAATTATTTGAATATGGCCGATGAAATAGTCAAAAAAAATAAGCAGACGGTTTAAGTATGGCAAAAGCGACAAAGAAACAAGCTTTAGGTAGAGGTCTTTCGGCACTTTTAAAAGATCCCGAAAATGATATAAATACTGCAACAGACAAAAATGCAGATAAAGTAGTTGGTAATATCATTGAGCTCGATTTAGAACATATTGAGGTAAATCCATTTCAACCTCGTTCTAATTTCAATGATGAATCAATAAAAGAATTAGCCACATCCATTAGAGAACTTGGTGTAATTCAACCTATTACAGTCAGAAAGTTAGGCTTTAATGAATTTCAATTAGTTTCTGGGGAAAGAAGGTTTCGAGCATCTAAATTATTAGGACTAGAAACTATACCTGCGTACATACGTATTGCAAATGACCAAGAATCTTTAGAAATGGCCTTGGTTGAGAATATTCAACGACAAGATTTAGACCCTATAGAAATTGCATTATCCTACCAACGTTTAATTGATGAAATCAATCTTACTCAAGAAAAATTAAGCGAACGAGTTGGTAAAAAAAGGTCTACTATCGCTAATTACCTTCGTTTATTGAAATTAGATCCAATCATTCAAACAGGTATGAGAGATGGTTTTCTAAGCATGGGCCACGGTAGAGCTTTAGTCAATATTGACAAAAAGCAAGATCAGATTACTCTTTACGAAAAAATTATAAGCAATAGCCTTTCAGTAAGAGATACAGAAAGTGCCGTTAAAGCTTATCATTCTGAAGATACTATACCTAAAGAAATAAAAAAGACAGTTCATAGTGGTCCTGCAGTTTTTGTTCGCAAAGGAATTAAAGAGCTTACTGATGCATTATCAGTAAAAGTGGATATAAAATCTACAGATAATTCAAAAGGGAAAATCACTATTCCTTTTAAATCTCAAGAGGAATTCGACCGTATCAAAAAATTGATTACAGGTGCGTAGCTACATCACTTCATTTATTATAATTCTTTTTTCAATACATTTTTGCTTTTCTCAAGAAGAACAGGAGGTTGCTCCTGTTTCTGAAACTGATAGTATCACAGCTACGCTTGCCGAAGAAGGTATTATTATTCAAGATTCTGTTTCATTTAAGAAGGTCAAAAAAGAGTTCAATCCTCTTGCACCAAGCAAGGCTGCTTTTTATTCTGCTATTTTACCAGGCATGGGCCAGGTTTACAATAGAAGATATTGGAAAGTACCTATTGTTTGGGGAGCTATTGGAGGTAGTATTTACATGTACAATTTTAATAACAATAATTATAAACGTTTTAGAACCGCTTTTATAAGAAGACAAGCCGGCTATATTGACGATGAATTTTATGATTTAAATACGGGAACTCTTCCTTCATTAGATACCGATGATTTAGAATACCAACAAAATCGATTTCAAAGTGATCGAGATTTATGGCTAGTAGCCGCAATTGCTTTATATGCTTTTAATATTGTTGATGCTAATGTAGATGCCCACTTACAACAGTTCAATATTGATGATGATCTAAGCATAGATTTCGAACCTTTTATTGATTTCAATCAAGTGACCAATACTCCGAATTACGGAATGGCCCTAACTATAAAATTTTAAGAATGAGAATTGGACTTTTCGGATACGGAAAAATGGGTCAGATGATAGAGCAAGTTGCCTTAAATCGAGGTCATGAGATTGCAGCCAAAATTGATGAGCATACGCAGAATATTGATTTCAGTAGTATGGATGTTGCTATAGATTTCAGTATGCCTGAGGCGGCTTTCGGTAATATTACCAAATGTATCAATAACAACGTTCCTATTATTTCTGGTACAACAGGATGGTTAGATAAATATGAAGATGCAATTTCATTATGTAAGAAAAAAAATGGAGCATTTATTTATGCCTCAAACTTTAGTCTCGGAGTGAACATTTTTTTTGAGTTAAATGATTATTTAGCCAAAATGATGAAGAACCTACCTGATTATAAAGTTTCATTAGAGGAAATTCACCATACTCAAAAATTAGACGCCCCAAGTGGTACAGCAATTACATTGGCGGAAGGCGTTATAGCTAACTCAGAATATAGTCAATGGAAATTAGACGACACTACTAACGGCTCATTACCAATTACATCTAAAAGAATTGGAAAAACTCCAGGTACCCATACCGTAACCTATGAGAATGCTGTTGACAGTATAGAAATAAAACATACCGCTCATAATAGAGAGGGATTTGCTTTAGGTGCTGTGACTGCTGCCGAATGGATTATCGGAAAAACCGGTATTTTCTCTATGCGAGATGTGTTAAACCTTGGTTAAAAAGTGTAACAATAAACAAACAAAAAGACTGATGGATTATTGATGCTTGAAAGCAGTATTGAAAATTCATATTATATCTATAAAAAACAAAACTCATGAATGCCACCCAATGGATTATTTTTATTCTCCTTGTACAGGTTATACACTTTTTAGGAACTTGGAAATTATATGTAAAAGCTGGTAGAAAAGCTTGGGAAGCAGCTATACCTGTCTACAATGCTATTGTATTGATGCAAATTATAAATAGACCAAAATGGTGGGTAGTTCTTTTATTTATTCCTATTATTAACTTATTAATGTTTCCTGTCATTTGGGTTGAAACCATAAGAAGTTTTGGCCGAAATAGTACGTTAGAGACATGGCTAGTTGTATTTACACTAGGTTTTTATATCTATTATGTAAACTACACTCTTGATGTTACTTATATTCAAGACAGAAGTCTTCAGCCAAAGACAGCTATGGGCGAATGGGTAAGTTCAATTTTATTTGCTATTGTTGCGGCTACACTGGTGCATACTTATTTCATACAACCATATGTAATACCTACCGGGTCTTTAGAACGCACACTAAGAGTGGGTGATTTTTTATTCGTAAGTAAGTTCCATTATGGTGCAAGAACACCAATGACTACAGTAGCCGCACCAATGGTTCACGATACGCTACCTGTTTTAGGAGTACCATCGTATTTAAAAAAGCCACAATTACCATATTTCAGATTTCCAGGTTTCACGAAAGTGGAAAGAAATGACATTGTAGTTTTCAGCTGGCCAGCCGATACAGTGCGTGTATTCTTTAAAAAAGAAAAAGGTGTTGACAAGCCTATAGATAAAAAATCGAACTATGTTAAACGTTGTGTTGGAGTTCCAGGCGACTCATTAGAAGTTCGAAATGGTTATGTATTCATTAATGGGAAACAATTAGAATTACCAGGAAGTGCCAAACCACAATTTGATTATAATATATATAGTTCAAAAGGTGTCTCTTCAAGAACACTTGACGCACTAGATATTACCGACTTCACAAGAAAGTATTTATCAAATCCTCTAAATCAAGAGCAAGTAAACGGAATAAGAAATTATTTATCAGGTTACAATCAAGCTGAAAACGGACAAATAGAACTCTTAACAAAGGGCTCAGGCATACCTGCCAATGTGATTAAAAAATATAGGTTATCATTAAAGGAGATTACAGACCGCGAGCGCACAGTACCTTTAACTGCTGACATGGTTAAAACACTTAAAGCTGATGCAAACATTGATTCTGTTATTCAAAATGTGGCAGAAAAAGGCAGAAGAGGTATCAACTTGTTTCCTCAAAGTCCCGATTATCCATGGAATTACAGTCAGATGGGGCCTATTTATATCCCACAAAAAGGTGCAACTGTAGACCTAAACTTAAAGGTTCTCCCGCTTTACAAAAAGATAATAAGGGAGTATGAGAAAAATGAAATTTCGGTTTCTGGAAATCAAATAATCATAAATGGAAACCCTGCTTCAAAATATACTTTTCAACAAGATTATTATTGGATGATGGGTGATAACAGAGACCACTCAGAAGACAGCAGAGCTTGGGGATATGTACCAGAAAACCACATAGTTGGAACACCAATTTTCATTTGGATGAGTTTCGATAACTTCACGGAAGGCATTAGTAATTGGAGACCTAGATGGGACCGTATCTTCACAACTGTAAATGAAGATGGTGAACCACAATCTTATTTCAAATATTTCTTGATTTTATTAGTAACCTATTTCGTTGGAAACTGGTTTTGGAAACGAAACAAGGCTAAAAAATAATTTTCATTGTTAAAAACAAAAGAACACAACAGATGAAATTAATTCATCCGGCTTATTTTCCGAACATAGTAACGTTCAGTTACATTATGCACCATGACATCTGTTGGGAGGTTGAAGATAATTATCAAAAACAGACACTAAGAAATCGAACATATATTTGCAACGACCGCGGCAAACATATTCTAAGTATTCCTATTGTTCATGCCAACAAAACTAATGGTAGACAAAAATATAAAGATGTTAGGATAGACAATTCGTACCCATGGCAAAGACAACATTGGAGAACATTAGAAACAGCATATAGAACATCACCTTTCTTTGAGTTCTACGAAGACGAAATAAAACCTTTATATACACAACCTTTTGAGAGTTTGTTGGACTTTAATCTTAAAACCATAGAAACTGTTTTCGAGTGTCTTCAATTAGAAATGCCTCAGCTTAAAACGAAAAAGTTCGATGTTATTTCTGTTGACCAAGAGGATTATAGATTTATGATTAGTGCCAAATTAAAACACCAATTAAATATAGAACCTTATGTTCAAGTATTTGGTGACCGCCATGGCTTTACACCTAACTTAAGCATCTTAGACTTACTTTTTAATGTTGGCCCAAACACGGTAGATTATTTAAACCACGAATTTATTATACCAACTAATGGTTAGGTTTATAGCTCATTATGGCATCCATTTTATTGTGCCAATTTTTATAGCTTTCTATTTTTATAAGGAAAATCGCTTTTGGGTTTCCATAATTCTATTACTAGGTATCATTATAGATTTAGATCATATATTGGCCAACCCAATGTTCGACCCAAATCGCTGTAGTATTAATTTCCACCCATTACACACCTATTGGGCTATAGTTATTTACATGATACTTTTTGCCATTAAAAAAACTAGAATAATCGGCTTAGCGTTATTATTACACATACTTGCGGATACTGTAGATTGTCTATTTATTCGCTCGGAATTTTAATAGTCGCCATAATCGGTTCGTGATCAGAAAGATTAATATCATAATTCTTATGAGATAGTATTTCAAAAACTGGATCAACTAAGATAAAATCTATTCTAAATGGAAATTTCCAGAAGTTGATTGTTTTCCCATAACCTTTACCCCTTTCTAAGAAACTATCTTTTAAATCACCCCTAACAGTGAAATACGAGTTTGAAAACTGAGTGTTATTAAAGTCACCACAAACAATATTTCGATAAGGACTATTATTCATATGCTCTCTAACAATAGTAGACTGCTCTTGTTGTTTTGCAAAAGAATTTCGTAATCTACCAAACAATTTATCTGATCGTTCTTTTTTAATACTACTAGGTCTAATATTTAAAGATTCTAAATGTAAGTTATAGATGCGTAATATATCTGTCTCATATTTAACATCAACAAAAATTGCACTATTAGAGGACTCAGGAAATTCTAAAATACCATTATCTAAAATCTTATATTTTGAATAAATAGCCTGAATGACACGACCATTATAGGGTCCAAATTCAAAATCAACATACTTAAAAGGATATTCTTCAAAATATTTAGATCTAATTTTCTTGTTATCAAACTCTTGAAAACAAACAATATCAGGACTCTCTTCTTGAATAAACTTTACTATGGTATCACCAGCAGTACTTTCCCATTCATGTTTTTTACCTTGAAATCCCAAACTATTAAAACTCATAATGGACAATGAGTTTTTGTTACTGTAAGATTTGTTAACTGAATTGAAACCAAAGAATGTCCCTAATGAAAAATAACCGTAAATCAGTATAGAAAGAGAGAGTAGCAAATAATACTTCTTACGTACTAGCCAATATAAAAAGAACAAGATATTTAGTATCACCAATAATGGAACTGCTAAACTAACAAATGCCAGACTAGCCGAAGAGGTATAAGGAATTATACACGCAACTAATAAAGAAAAAGAAAAAATCATGTTTAACAGCAACATGATTTTCGAAAAAAAAGAAACTTTTTTCATCTTGATCAGTTTTCTTTACCTGCCTTGAATAAGAAATCTTTTTCTACTTTAGAAAGGCTTTCGTAACCAGACTTACTTATCTTATCAAGTATAGCATCAATCTTTTTCTGATGCGTCTTTTTATCATAATCTGCCTTAGAAGAAGTACCGGTAGTTTTGCTTTTATTTTTATAAACAGTTTTTAAAGGAGCCTTTTTTTCAGAACCCTTAAAGATATTTGCAACACTGTCCATAAATTTAGAGAAGCCAGAGCCTATATCATTTCCTTTAAGTAATTGGCTCGCGTATAAATAGCCTAAGAAAGCACCTCCTAAATGTGCTAAATGCCCTCCAGAATTACTTATTGGCAATTGAACTAGATCTGATAAAACAATTGCCGCTCCTACCATCCAAAGTTTTACATTAAAAAAAATAATTCTTACTTCTTGATTCGGCAGGTAAGTACATATAAAAATCAGAACTGCACTTGCTCCTGCTGAAGCTCCTATTAAATATGCATTAGTATTAAAAAATGCCGGAAAGATGTTGTAGCCTAAAACGAAAAACAGTCCACCTAATATGACACCGAGTATATAAACGTTCAAAAATCGCTTTGTATCAAATAGATTAAGAAAGATTTTCCCAACAAAATATATCATCAGCATATTCCAAAATAGATGCCCAATTCCACCATGAAAAAAGGAGTACGTAACGATTGACCACGGCTGAAATGCTATATCAACGATATCATTTGGCAATTCGAACCACTGTACAATACTATTTTTAGGTATACCCAATAAAAAAGGCACCAAAGCATTTACAATAAAAACTATTACGTTTATCGCAATTAGCTTCTCTGCAATGTTTAACCTACTAAACTGATATTTTAAATCGGGTTGAGCCATATCTTAGTTCCACCTTTTATTATTAAACTGATTTTTTTTCCAATACCACATCATTAAGAATCCGAACAATGCTCCACCAACATGCGCAAAATGTGCAATTCCTTGTCCGAATAAACTATACCCTGTTACACCAGAGAACAAATCTAATCCAATAAGCACAGGTATAAAGAACTTTGCCTTAATGGGTACAGGTAGAAAAATAAGAAAAAGTTCACTATTTGGATATGACATTCCGAATGCCACTAAAATACCATAAATAGCACCTGAAGCACCTACTACCGGAGTATTAAAAGCACCTAAAAAATTATCAATAGTTGCCTTACCCGCAATAGAATACCATTCTGTATTATATTGTCCGTTATTAATGATTTCTAAAATACTACTTTCGGTTAAACCCGAGTCTATTAAAGCACTCATTCCCGCATTATAATAATAATAGTTAACACCAATATGTATCAACGCCGCACCTAGACCTGCAGATATGTAGAAAAACAAAAATTTATTTCTACCCCACATTTTTTCCAACGGTGTACCAAATGCCCATAACGCATACATGTTGAATAATATGTGCATAAAGCCACCATGCATAAACATGTGCGTAATAATTTGCCAAAGCTGAAAATGCTCATTCTTAGGAAAATATAGCGAGAACCACTCGTACATTTGTTCCCCATACATTTGGGTGGCTATAAAAAACAGAACGTTAATTATAAGTAAGTGTTTGATTGTTTCTGTTAGTCTTCCCATTTAAATAAATTTTCGTTCAATATCGTTCTCAGTTATTGTCATGTATACTTTTTTGTTAAACGGACTCAAAGTTGTTTCCTTACAAGCAAATAAATCATTTACCAATCTTACCTGAGAAAACTCGTCTAATGTTTCTCCTGTCTTTACTGATAATGTTTTGGCAAGCGTTTTTGCCAACATATCACTTTGCGAAAAACTATCTCCCGGCACCTCTTGTTGAAAATCGGAAATCAACTGCTCCATTATCATTTGCACTTCACTCTCTGCAACTAAAACTGGTACTCCCTTAATTTCTACACCGTCATCAGTAACTTTTCCCAATACAAAACCTACAGTGCATAAATTTTCTTTAATTTCATTGAGAATACTAATCTCACTTGAAGAAAAAGCCAGCGTAAGCGGAAATAATAATTGCTGGCTAACCGCTTCCTTAATAGTTATATTTTTCAAGAATTTCTCGTAAAGAACTCGTTGATGTGCTCTACTCTGATTAATAACAACCATACCGGATTTAATAGTCGTTATAATATATTTTTTTCTTAATTGAAAAGTGGTAGTTGTATGCTCCACCCCCTCTTTACCTTCGTCAAAAATACTACTATTTACTATTTCAGACTCAAATTCTAACTGGCTATGAGAATTACCCTCTAAAGACACCTCCATGCCAGAGTATAAATTTTCCCATCCTTCAACGTTAGGTTTAGAATAGTTACTAGTAGAATTACCTTTGGATGTTTTAACTGCCTCAAATGGATTGAATGAAGAATCAACAACAACTTGAGGTATACCCACTTCTTTATTTTTATAAGAATATGGGGTATCTAAGTTTTGGTCTTGCTCAAAATCAATAGCAGGAGCGACATTAAATTGACCCAAACTATGTTTTACCGTAGATTTAAGCATAGCGTATAAAGTATGCTCATCGTCAAATTTCACTTCTGTTTTAGTTGGATGTATATTGATATCTATAGTGCCTGGATCAACTTCTAAGTTTAAAAAATAACCTGGGTGAGTACCCGGACGAATTAATCCCTCAAAAGCACCTAATATAGCATGATGTAAATATGGACTCTTAATAAACCTATTATTGGCAAAGAAAAACTGCTCACCCCTACTCTTTTTTGCAAACTCAGGCTTTTGTATGTAACCAGAAATTTTGACAACCTGAGTTTCCTCTTCAACAGGCACCAACTTTTCATCAGTTTTTCTACCAAAAATCTGAACAATACGTTTTCTAAAATTATTAGCCGGTAATTGAAAAACATCACTACCATTATTATAGAAATTAAATGCAACTTGAGGGTGTGCCAGTGAAATTCTATGAAACTCATCAGTAATATGTCTAAATTCTACTTGATCAGATTTCAAGAAATTACGCCGTGCAGGAATATTAAAAAATAAATTTTTTACAAGCATTGAAGTTCCTTTCGGAGCTACAACAACCTCTTGTGCAATAACTTTACTGCCTTCCATCTTTATACGAGTACCTATTTCGTCTTCTTCAGTTCTGGTAAGCATTTCTACATGTGCAATTGCAGCGATAGAAGCCAATGCTTCACCTCTAAAACCTTTAGTATGTAAATTGAATAAGTCTTCTGCCTTTTGAATTTTAGATGTAGCATGCCGTTCAAAACTCAACCGTGCATCGGTACCACTCATACCTTTGCCATTATCTACGATTTGAATCAATGTTTTACCACCATCCTTAACAATAAGTTGTATTTCAGTTGCTCCGGCATCAATAGCATTTTCCAATAATTCTTTTACCACAGAAGATGGACGCTGAACAACTTCACCTGCAGCAATTTGATTTGCTACATGATCAGGTAATAATCTAATAATATCGGCCATTATGAAGAAAAGAATATTGAGAGGTCAAAATCAATTATATAAAGGAAAATAAGCACTAAAACAGCTAAAATAACTAGCATCCGAATTTTCAGATTACGATCTCCTTTTCTTTTAGCATCTTCTAAAGCTCGATTGATTTTTCTTTTTAATCCTCGAGATGTATCTAATGTGCTACGAAATTGGTCAAATTTAGGTTCCATTTTAAAGGGATTGCCTTTACCCTTGCCATTATAATACCTAGGATTATAGTCGAATTGTCTGTTTTTTCGTAACCGCGTTATTTTACTCAACATCCCCATAGTACCAAAGTTACTTAAAATAGAAAAACAGGGCATATAAGGAATGCCAAAATTTGTTAACAGGCGCAGTAAACCTATACTAAAGTTAGGCTTTACAAAGAATTAGAAAGAAATATGGTGACAACTATTTTCCGAGTACAGCCATTTTAATGGCAGCAATTGCAGCCTCAGTACCTTTGTTACCATGCTTACCTCCACTTCGATCAATGGATTGTTGGATGTTATTATCCGTAAGCACACAGAATATAACAGGAACATTCATAGTAACATTTAAATCTTTAATGCCTTGCGCAGTGGCATCACACACAAAATCGAAATGTTTTGTTTCCCCTTGTATTACACTACCTATAGCAATAACCGCATCAAGTTTTTGCGTCTCGATCATTTTCTTAGCACCATAGGTGAGTTCAAAACTACCAGGCACATTCCATCTCAACACATTAGATGATAGTGCACCACAGTCTAACAAGGCTTCTAATGCTCCCGAAAATAACCCTTCAGTTATATCAGAATTCCATTCTGAAACAACAATCCCAAACCGAAGTCCGTTCGCGTTTGGGATTGTTGCTTTATCATAAACTGATAAATTTTTATTTATTGTTGCCATTATTCACCACTTTTAGCCATTCCTATAAAAGCATTTATAGAATTTGCATTTTCTGATTTTGGAAACTCATTTTTAATTCTTTCAAAAAAGCTTAAAGCTTTGTCTTTCTCTCCCATTTCAATAGCGGTTACACCTGCTTTATATAAAAATTTCGGAGTAGTATATTCGTTATTACTGTGCGACGCAGCAGCTTCATAGTAACCCAATGCATCAGAAGGCTGACCCAATTGCATAAATGCATCACCTAAACCACCCTTTGCCAAAGCACCTAATACAGCATCATCAGAACTAAAATCTTCTAAATAGGTAATTGCATCCTGATAATTATTCATATTCAAGTAAGACATACCTGCACTATAATTGGCCAAATTTGCAGCTTTAGTACCATTGTACTCTTCTATAATATCTAAAAAACCATATTTACCATCAGCACCTTCTAATGCCAATGTAAATAATGAATCTTTAGCAGTTGCACTAGCCAAAGCTTGGTCAAAATATTGTTGAGGATAGTACATTTCATTGGCAGCACTAGCCTCATTAGGTTTAACTACAAATTGATTGTATGCCAAATAGCCTAGAACACTTATAGCTATTACTCCGATAGCCCCTAATATATAGTTCTGGTTTTTAGAAACCCACTCTTCTGATCTAGAAGCTCCTTCATCTAAAGAACTAAAAACCTCAGCAGTTGTGCTTTCTTGTTCATCAAATTCTTGCTTTTCAGCTTTGGTTTCTGGTTTATATCCTCTTTTCTTATATGTAGCCATCTCTAATTTTATTGGTCGCGCAAAAATAAAGGTTTTATTGAA
This sequence comes from uncultured Maribacter sp., assembly GCF_963977385.1. Taxonomy (GTDB): domain Bacteria; phylum Bacteroidota; class Bacteroidia; order Flavobacteriales; family Flavobacteriaceae; genus Maribacter. Next base: position 131,280 of record NZ_CAXBOU010000007.1, read on the forward strand.
ATCCTATAGTGTATTTATTCGTTATTTTTGGATATTTTAAAGTAGTTTTCATTCTTCCAAATCTAAAATTCAATAATTTTAATGCTGCTGAGACAATTATCACTGATCAATTACAAAAATTTTGAATCCAAAGAACTTGTATTCGATTCCAAAATAAATTGTTTTGTAGGCGATAACGGCATTGGAAAAACCAATATTCTCGATGCTATTTATCATCTCTCATTTGGAAAAAGCTACTTCAATCCTATTTCTTCTCAAAACATTCGGCATGGGTCTGACTTCTTTGTAATTAACGGAACCTTCGAAAAAGAAAACAGGGAAGAAAAAATAGTTTGTAGTTTAAAGAGGAACAACAAAAAGATTATAAAGAGAAACGGAAAAGCTTATGACCGTTTCGCAGACCATATAGGTTTACTTCCATTAGTTATTATATCACCAGCAGACCGTGATCTAATAATTGAAGGTAGCGATACCCGTCGTAAGTTTATTGACGGCGTTATTAGCCAATCAGACAAAAATTATTTACAGCACCTTATCAATTATAACAAAGTGCTATCTCAAAGAAATGCGCTATTAAAATATTTTGCAGCCAATCGTACCTTTAACAAAGACACTTTAGCCGTTTACAATGAACAATTGAATACATACGGAACTGAAATATTCAACAAAAGAACTTCTTTCTTAGAAGCTTTTATTCCGATTTTTCAGGAACAATACAAAGCGATTACTGGTGGTACTGAAAAAGTTGCACTTAACTATGACAGTAAATTATTGAATGATGATTTATTAACTTTGTTAAACAATAACCTTGATAAAGATCGCGCATTACAATACACAAGTGTCGGTACTCACAAAGATGACCTCAACTTTGAAATTAGCGAATTTCCTATCAAAAAATTCGGAAGTCAAGGTCAACAGAAATCGTTTTTAATAGCACTTAAATTTGCTCAGTTTCACTTTATGAAGTCACAAAGTGGAGCAACTCCTATTCTAATTTTAGATGATATTTTTGATAAATTAGATGAACATCGTGTATCACATATTATTACCTTGGTGAATAATGAAAATTTTGGGCAGATTTTCATAAGTGACACTCATGCAGAACGAACTGAAAGTGTGGTCAAAAAAATTCATCAATCCTATAAAATATTTAAATTATAATGTTGAAAAATTTTCTTCTAGTTTGCACTTTATTATTTATCTCTTGTGGTTCAAAAATTGACCAAGAGCAATTACATCTTTTAAATGGGTATTGGGAAATAAAAGAGGTTACCTTTAAAGATGGGGCTAAAAAAGAGTATTCAATAAATAGTACGGTCGACTATATTAGTTTAGACTCTTTAAAGGGGTTTAGAAAAAAAGTTAGCCCTAAGTTTAATGGTACGTTTGAAACTTCTAATGATGCTGAACCATTATTTATTCGAATCTCAAATGATTCTGTTTTCATGAATTATGCTACAGAATTAAATACTTGGGAAGAAGTTTTACTATCACTTTCAGAAAAAAGTTTCTCTGTAAAAAATAACCAAGGCATCATCTATACGTATGAAAGATTTGAACCTATAAACATAAACCCATAATGGCAAGGCGAGACAACAAAAATACATCTATGAAAGACGCACTTTCTGCATTTATTCAAAAAAATAAATTGGAAAAGGGAATGGATAAAGTAGATGCCAGAGACGCATGGGCAAGGCTAATGGGTAATGGTGTAAATAATTATACTACTGAAATTGAATTACGTTTCGACACCCTATATGTTTCTCTTTCCTCTTCTGTTTTAAGAGAGGAACTTAGTTTAGGTAAATCTAAGATCATCAGGATGATTAATGAAGAATTAGGAAAAGAACTTGTGAAAAAATTAGTTCTTCGTTAGTTGACTATTCCAATCTATTATAGCAGAGAAATTTATTTAAAAGAACAAAAAAACCAGCCTATAAGGCTGGTTTTTTTATACAATATTATTTGACTTAGTAAATCTCTCTTCCTGCAAAATGAAAAGAACCTTCAATTGCCGCATTATCATCACTGTCTGAACCATGTACTGCATTCTCACCAATACTAGTAGCGAACATCTTACGAATAGTACCTTCAGCTGCATCAGCAGGATTAGTAGCTCCTATTAATGCTCTAAAATCTTCAACTGCATTTTCTTTTTCTAAAATAGCAGAAACTATTGGTCCTCTTGTCATAAACTCAACCAACTCGCCAAAGAAAGGACGCTCTCTATGTTCACCATAAAACTCTTGTGCATCTCTTAAGCTAAGTTGTGTATATTTCATAGCCACTATTTTAAAACCAGCAGCTGTAATTTTTTCTAATATTGCTCCAATATGTCCATTTTCAACGGCATCTGGCTTAATCATAGTAAATGTTCTATTCGTACTCATATCTTAATTTTTGCGCAAAAATACGTTTTTCCTCATAACTCGCAACTATTCATAGTGTTGTTCTAATTTTTGCAAGACGACACCATTATCACCAATTATCTTAAAATCAACAGTTCTAGAGCTAAAATCAAATTCTAAGGTGCCGAAACTCTCTGTAAAGATAACTTCCCCTACCCTGTACGGATTAGATTCTCCTTTAAATCCTTTATAAGCATGTGTGAGTCCGCTACTCGTAAAATCAATTAATGGATAGTCCATATTCTTTAGTTGAACTTGAGAGAACTCGGAAATATGGCGATCTCCAGATAATATAATAACTCCTTTAGCCTTAGAGCTAGAAATCAAATTTTCTAAACGGTCTACCTCGTGAGGAAAATTACCCCAAGCCTCAAACCCATGCTCATTAGATAAAAATTGAACACTACTAACAATAACATTAAAATCAGCTTTAGAATGATTTAATTCTTTTTCTAACCAAGCCCATTGTATTTCTCCTAGCACACTACCAACTCCGTATTCATTTGGCTTAACTCGTTTATTTGTTTCGTTATCTGGTGTTAATGCTGTTCTAAAGTATCTGGTATCTAAAATTATTAAATTTATCCTACCCTCCTTTAAATTGTACTTCTTTGAACTATACACTCCCTCCTGTTTTCTTAAAGGACTATCCATTGATACGTTCATGAAATTCAAAAATTCTTGCTGACTTTCGGCTTTAGCCTCAAATTCTACTCCACCATCATTTAAACCGTAATCGTGATCATCCCATGTACCTACAATCTCGGTACTTTCAATAAGTTTTTTATATTCTTTATTCTGGTTCTGTTCATTGTACATTATCCTTAATGCTTCCATATCGTTTGTATCCGCATAAACATTATCACCTCCCCAAACCCAAACATCAGGTTTTGTATTTAAAATATCGTCCCATAATAGATTTGGCAAATCAGTTCTATTACAAGAACCAAAAGCAATTACAAAATCGTTCTTTTCTTTAGTACTTACTTTGCTTTGTTTGTTTACCGAACAAGACATTAATAAGATTGCAATAATGGAAATCGAAGGTATTTTCATGGTTAATAGTTAAGTCTGAGTAAAATTAAGTTATTCGATTTAAAGCTTATATTATTAAATTGTATCTTTGCCGCCATGAATTTAGAGCACCTAAATGCGCTTAAAAAGCTACTTTCTTCTTCAAAGAAAATAGCGATTATTCCACATAAAAATCCCGACGGTGATGCCATTGGCTCAACGTTGGCACTTTGGCACTATTTGGTAAATAGCGGACATACAGCAAGCATAGTTTCCCCAAACGATTTTCCAAAATTTTTAAAATGGATGCCAGGAGCAGACAAGATATTAAATTTTGAAAAAGAAAACATGCAGGCAAAATCATGTATTCAAAATGCCGATATTATTTTTACATTAGATTTTAATCACTTGGGGCGTGTAGGTCATATGAGCGAAACATTAGAATCTGCGAATGCTACATTTGTAATGGTAGACCATCACCAAGAACCATCTGATTATGCGAAAATCATGTATTCAGATGTGACCATGAGCTCTACATGTGAAATGGTTTATGTTCTAATCAACCAATTAGGAGATGAAAAAAGTATAACTTCTGAAATGGCCAACTGTATATACACAGGTATCATGACAGATACAGGATCCTTCAAATTCGCGGCAACCACAAGCCATACCCACAGAGTTATAGCTGATCTTATGGATAAGGGTGCTGAAGGCACTGAAATTCACCATCGTATTTACGACACCAATTCACCTAGTAGATTACATCTTTTAGGTTGCGCCCTAAAGAACATGGTTATTCTACAAGATTACCAAACCGCATATATTACATTGAGCCAGGAAGAATTAGATAAGTATAATTATCAAAAAGGCGATACTGAAGGATTCGTAAACTACGGTTTAACATTAGATGGTATCCGTTTTGCTGTGATATTCATAGAAAATAAGGAAGAAGGTATCTTTAAAATCTCATTTAGATCAGTGGGTGATTTTTCAGTGAATGATTTTGCAAGAAAACACTTTCACGGAGGTGGCCATACCAATGCCGCTGGCGGAAAAAGTGACGAATCTATTGAAGAAACTATTAAATATTTTACTTCATTACTGCCATTATATAAGAATCAATTACAATCATGAGATTAGTTTCAATATTATTTCTATTACTAATTTTCAGTAGCTGTGACGGTCCAGAACCCAGAAAACCAGTTCAGACAAAAAGCGGTAGTTTTTTTAAAGAATCTATTGAAAGAAGCCGTAAATTATTAGAGACTGAAGAAAGTAAAATTCAAGATATCATAAAACTTGATTCCCTTAAACACTATTCGCATAGCACTTCTGGATCATGGTACCATTATTTAAATGTTAACGAAGAAAGTGATTATACCCCACAATCAAATGATCTAGTCGTTTTTAATTATGACATTCTAACTTTAGATAATGATACAATATACTCTAAAGAAGATATTGGCGTAGTAACGTACAAAGTTGACAAACAGGAACTTTTTCTAGGTCTAAGAAATGCTGTAAAATCATTAAAAGTAAATGAACGTGCTACGTTCCTATTTCCTTCTTCTATTGCTTTTGGCTATCATGGTGATGAAAACAAAGTCGGAAGCAATATTCCATTAAAATCTACGATTCATATATTACAAATTGAAAAACAACAAGATAACACAGTAAAATAAAATGACTATTATGATTAAAAAAATGTACTTGCTTGCGTTTATCACTATAATGATAACGAGTTGTAAAACTAGCAAAAGAGCTGACTTAGGCGACGGTATTTTTGCCGATATAAAAACTTCTAAAGGCGATATCATAGTTCGTTTAGAACAAGATAAAACTCCTATCACGGTTGCTAACTTTATATCGTTAGCCGAAGGCACTAACACTTTTGTTAGTGAAGAATATAAAGGTAAAAAATACTATGACGGAATTATATTCCACCGAGTAATGAAAGATTTTATGATTCAAGGTGGTGATCCATTAGGACAAGGAACAGGAAACCCAGGATACAAATTCATGGATGAATTCAATGATTCTTTAGTTCATGATAAGAAAGGTATTCTTTCTATGGCCAACTCAGGACCGACTACTAATGGTAGCCAATTTTTCATTACCCACAAAGCCACACCATGGCTAGATAATAAACACACCGTTTTTGGTGAAGTTATAGAAGGCATGGATGTAGTAGACTCTATTGCGAACGTCGCTGTAGGTGCTGGTAATAAACCAGTAGAAACGGTTACCATGAATACTGTTGAAATTATCCGTAATGGTAAAGAGGCTCGTAAATTTGATGCGGTTAAAATAATGACTGATTATTTTGATGGAGAAGAAGAAAGGCTAGCAGCTATAGAAAAAGAGAAAACTGACAAATTAGCAGAAGTACAAAAAATTAAAACAGAATTTGCAACACTAATTGAAGGTCAGAAATCAAAAGCTACGGCTTTACCATCTGGACTTAAAGTTTTAACTTTAGAAAGCGGTAGTGGTGAAAAGCCTAAAATCGGCCAAAAAGTAAACGTTATGTATGCTGGTTATTTGACAGACGGTACTTTGTTCGATAGTAATTACGAAGAGGTCGCTCGCAAATACGGAACTTTCGATTTGAATAGAGAACAAGGTGGTGGTTATATGCCAGTTCCTATGGATTATTCAACTGAATCAAGATTAATTGCAGGATTCAGAGAAGGTTTATTGACTATGAAAATTGGCGATAAAGTTCGATTATTTATTCCTTCACATTTAGGATATGGCGCACAAGGTGGTGGGCCAATTCCTGCAGATGCTGACTTAGTATTTGATTTAGAGATTACAGGAATAGCACAGTAAAAGTGTTACATATTAAAAAACCCGATAGTTTAAACTATCGGGTTTTTTAATGCCTTTATTTTTTTAATTAGTATTCTTTAAAATTTCTAAAAGTAATTTCCAGAATTTCTGAACAGAAGAAATACTTACGCGTTCATCTGGTGAGTGAGCCCCTAAAATTGTAGGCCCAAAACTTACCATATCAACTTCTGGATAATTCTGACCTAATATTCCGCATTCCAAACCAGCATGACATGCAATTATCTTAGGCTCTTCTTTAATTAAACCGATATATGTATTCTTAACAACAGAAAGAATTTCAGAATTCGGATTTGGATTCCAACCTGGATAAGCACCACTAAATTCTACATCGAATCCTCCCAATTCAAAAACTGAACGCAACGAATTTGCTAAGTCTAGTTTTGCCGAATCAACCGAAGAACGCGTTAAACAAGCAATCGTAATTTCACCATCTTTCACTAAAACTTTCGCTATGTTATTCGAGGTTTCAACCAAATCCTGAATAGACGCGCTCATTGTGTATACCCCATTGTGAGCAGCATAAATAGCTTTTATCAATTTACTTTGTGCGCCAAGCCCCATCACTTCTTTTGAAGGCTTAATCTCTTCTAAGTTTATGGTAAGATTAGGCTCTTGTACTTTTAGTTCCGTTTTAATCGCATTAGCTAATTCGTTGAATCTGGCCATAACCTCAGCGACTTGCTTTCTACCAACATTTAATTTGCAACTACTTTCTCTTGGTATGGCATTTCGTAAACTTCCACCTTCTAAAGTACCTATGCGCATATTATAATCAAGACCCAGATAAAGTAAACGGTTCATGATTTTATTTGCATTCCCCAGGCCTTTATAAATATCCATACCACTATGGCCACCCCTTAATCCTTTTACTGTAATCTGAAGTCCGGCATCGCCATGAGTACCAGGCTTCTTATTGTATGTTCTACTTGCGGTAACATCTATACCGCCAGCACAGCCTATATCAATCTCATCATCTTCTTCTGTATCGAGGTTTAAAAGTATTTCTCCTTTTAAGATTCCGCCTTTTAGTCCAAAAGCACCTGTCATCCCTGTTTCTTCATCAATTGTAAACAATGCTTCAAGAGCAGGGTGAGGAACAGAATCGCTCTCCAACAGCGCCATTATAGCAGCTACGCCCATGCCATTATCCGCACCTAAAGTTGTGCCTTTGGCCTTTACCCAATCTCCATCAACGAACATATCTATACCCTGTTTATCGAAATCAAATTGAGTATCTGAATTTTTTTGATGCACCATATCCAAATGGCTTTGCAGTGTTATCATTTTCCTGCCTTCCATCCCAGTAGTCGCAGGCTTTCTGATAATCACATTACCTATTTCATCAGAAAAAGTTTCTAAACCAAGTTCACTACCGAAACCTAGCATAAAGGCGATTACTCGCTCCTCTTTTCTAGAAGGTCTAGGCACTGCATTTAATCTTGAAAAATTATTCCAAACCGATTTAGGTTCTAACTGATCAATTTTCATAGCTTATTTTCATAGTTAATGAGCACAAAAATACTGATAGAAAAAGGATTTCGCTATTTTTGAGATAATGAAGATATCATTTAAAAATGCTGTAGCACTTTCATTGATTCCCCAAATCATAATCGTAAAATGGCTCGGTAATCACACCGAATTCGTTGAGAAATATTACAGCACAGGTTTTTACCCATTCATCTCTAGAATGTTTAGAATACTTTTCGGTTGGATTCCTTTCTCCGTAGGCGACCTTGTCTATTTCGCCTTAATTATATTGGCACTTGCTTATTTCTACAGAAATAGAAAATTCATTTGGAAACATAAATTGATATTTGTTCGTAATGTTTTGATGATACTTTCCGTCGCGTATTTCACTTTTCATTTTATGTGGGGCATGAATTATTACAGAGAGCCTTTAGCGGATAAATTAGTATTAACAGAAACTAGAGACTATCAAGAACTGCTAGATTTTACTCATCAACTAATTCAAAAAACCAATGAGACACAATTAAAAATCACTAATGATTCTAGTCTGGCCGTTAATATTCCGTATAGTCAAGATGTAATTTTTGATAAGACAATATTAGGTTATGAAGACATTAAAACCATACATCCATTTTTAGCATATAATACCCCTAGCGCAAAAACTTCCTTATTCAGCACAGGTTTAACATATATGGGCTACGCCGGATATCTTAACCCTTTTACAAATGAAGCCCAAGTAAACAGCTTACTTCCAAATTTTAGATTTCCGGTGGTAGTTGGTCATGAAATAGGTCATCAGTTGGGCTATTCTGCAGAGAACGAAACAAATTTTATCGGCTACTTGGTTACAGCTAATAATAAGGATGCATATTTTCAGTATGCAGCATATGCGTACGCCTTAGGGTATTGTTTAAATGATATTAGAAGTGCAAATAAAGAAGATTTCAATCAATTACTCTCAACTTTAAATCCTGGTGTAAAAAACAATTTTCAAGAAATGTCTAATTTCTGGAATTCTTATGAGAATCCGATGGAGCCAGTTTTTAAATCTATTTTCAATACGTTTCTAAAGGCCAATAATCAAACGGAAGGCATTAGAAGTTACAATGCCGTTGTTGCCCTCTTAGTTGCCTATCATAAGCAACATCCTCTATAATCGTTTTATACATTTCGTAATCATTGTAGATTATAAGAGCCTTTCATATAATATTTTAAGATTAAAATACATATTTCGAGTTAAGCTAAATACAATTGTTAAACAAAAGTGAAATAGACCGTACATACTGGGAAATCCGAGTATTTTTAAAGCACTAATTCAAACCAAACATAATGAAAAAACTAATTTTTGCGCTATGCCTACTATGGTGTGGTACATTCTTATCTGCTCAAGAGTATTTTCCCGAAAATGCGGGGGTAAAAGTTAACAACAACAATTTCACAGCTTTTACAAATGCTAAAATTTATGTCACTCCAACACAAATTATTGAAAAAGGAACCTTACTAATTCAATATGGCAAAATTGTAAGTGCTTCTAGCACGGTCAGCATTCCGAAAAACTCAATAGTAATTGACCTAAAAGGAAAATCTATTTATCCTTCTTTTATTGATGTTTATTCAAAATTTGGAGTGGAACAAGCTAAAAAGAAACCAGGTGGAGGAAGGTCTGCACAATACGAACCATCAAGAGATGGCTATTATTGGAACGACCATGTAATGCCAGAAAACAAGGCTATTTCAAAGTTTATCTATGATGATAAAGAAGCCAAGGTTTTACGTGAAGCTGGTTTTGGTGTTGTAAATTCTCATGTTCAAGATGGTATTGCTAGAGGAACAGGAGTTTTAATTGCTTTAAATGGCGAGGGAACAAACGCTAACCGTATTCTAGATGACAATTCTGCACAGTATTTTTCTATGGATAAAAGTATTGCTAAAGGTCAATCTTACCCAAGCTCTTTAATGGGCACCTTAGCATTGCTTAGACAAATGTATAGCGATGCCAATTGGTATGCCAAAGGAAACTCAAAGACTACTGATTTATCTTTAGAAGCCTTGAATGCAAACAAAAATTTAGTTCAGATTTTTGAAGCTAAGGATAAAGGTCACGATTTGCGTGTTGATAAAATTGGAGATGCCAATGGTATTCAATACACTATTGTAGGTGGCGGAAATGAATTCGAAAGAATAGAAGAAATTAAAGCGACCAATGCTAAGTTCATCATTCCTATTAATTTTCCAGATGCATATGATGTATCCGACCCATACGCAGTAGGTTATGTTTCATTACAAGATATGCGATTCTGGAATCAAGCCCCAACCAATCCTAAAGTTTTGGCAGATAACGGAATTCAGTTTTCTCTAACCACATATGATTTAAAATCTCCTTCAAATTTCAAGGAAAAGTTAATGAAAGCCATTGAATACGGACTTTCTAAAACGAAAGCCTTAGAAGCATTGACTACAGTACCTGCTCAAATATTAGGAAAATCGAACGAAATTGGTTCTTTGAAGAATGGTGCTTATGCGAACTTTTTAATTACATCGGGTGATTTGTTCGATAGTTCTACAACACTTTACGAAAACTGGGTTCAAGGTTCTAAAAGTGTTATTACTTCTATGGATACAAAAGATATTCGTGGAGATTACAACCTTAACGTACAGGGTAAAATATATGCCGTATCAATAAGCGGTGATATTTCAAAACCCAAAATAGAGGTAAAACAAGATACCACAAAACTAAGCTCCAAAATTGCTTATGACAATAGTTGGTTTACTATTTCATTTGCAACTGATGAAGGTGAAAGTACCTATAGAATGACTGGGGCTACAACGGAATCTTCTGATAATCTATCCGGACTATTAGTACTTCCGAACGGAACTGAAACACAATTTACAGCAACTAAATCTAAAGCCTTCGAAGAAAAAGACGCTAAAGATGATAAAACTAAAGAAGCTCCTAAGGTGATGCCAGTAATGTATCCGAATGTAGGATATGGTTTTGTGACTAAACCAAAAGCAGAAACTATTTTATTTAAAAACGCAACCGTATGGACAAGTGAAGAAGCCGGTATTTTGAAGAATACCGATGTACTCATTAAAAATGGTAAAATAGCTAAGATTGGAACGAATTTAAGTGCTGGTGGCGCCAAGGTCGTAGATGCTACTGGTAAGCACTTAACTTCTGGTATAATTGATGAGCATAGTCACATAGCTGCATTGGCAATAAACGAATCAGGACAAAATAGTACTGCCGAAGTAAAAATGGAAGATGTAGTTGACCCAGAACATATGGGCATTTATCATTCTCTTGCTGGTGGTGTTACTTCTATTCAATTATTACATGGTTCTGCAAACCCAATTGGTGGTAGATCAGCAATTCTCAAATTAAAATGGGGAGAGCAAGCCGATAATTTAATCTATGACAACTCCCCAAAATTCATCAAATTCGCCTTAGGTGAAAATGTAAAACAAAGTAACTGGGGTAGTTTTTCACGTTTTCCACAAACACGAATGGGTGTAGAACAGCTATATATGAACTATTTCCAAAGAGCAAAAGAATATGACACCAAAAAGAAAAACGGAGAGCCGTATCGTTATGATGAGGAAATGGAAGTTTTGGCTGAAATCATAAATGGTGAACGTTTTATCTCTTGTCACTCTTATGTACAGAGCGAAATTAATATGATGATGAAGGTTGCCGAACATTTTGGATTTAGAATCAACACATTCACCCATATACTTGAAGGGTACAAAGTAGCCGATAAAATGGTAGAACATGGTGTTGGTGCAGGCACATTCAGTGATTGGTGGGCATACAAATATGAAGTAAATGATGCCATACCATACAATGCTGCTATTATGCAAAAACAAGGGGTCGTTACCGCCATTAACAGTGATGATAGAGAGATGATTAGAAGGTTGAACCAAGAAGCAGCAAAAACAATAAAATACGGTGGAATGACCGAATTAGAAGCTTGGAAAATGGTAACCATCAACCCCGCTAAATTATTACACATAGATACTCGAGTAGGCAGTATTAAGGAAGGAAAAGATGCAGATGTTGTTTTATGGTCTGGCAATCCACTGTCTGTTTATTCTAAAGCAGAAAAAACAATGATAGAAGGAACTACCTACTTTGATTTAGAAACGGATAAGAAAAACCGCGAAAAAATTAAAAAAGAAAGAAATGAGTTAGTTACTATGATGCTTAAAGAAAAAAGCGGTGGTAAAGAAACACAAGAACCAAAGCAAAGCGTAAAAAGAGATTTTACATGTGAGAGTCTTTAATTTATGCAAAAAATACATTTCACCACTAAAACAAAAATCACAGAAATGAAAAAATATATAACCTTATTAATTGCCTTCGGTTTGGTCTTACAAACCATGGCACAACAAACGCCGGCACCTAAACAAACAGAAGCCATCACCATTGAAGGCGCAACCGCTCATTTAGGCAATGGCGAAGTAATTGAAAGTTCGCTTATCATGTTCGAAGAGGGTATACTAACTTTTGTAGGTGATTCTAAAATGAAAATTGCTCGCAAGGGAAAAATAATAAATGCTACAGGTAAGCATATTTACCCCGGGTTTATTGCTCCTGCAAAAACCCTAGGTCTCGTTGAGATTGATGCTGTAAGAGCTACTAAGGATGAGGACGAAATTGGAGATTTTATTCCGCATGTAAGAAGTTTAATTGCTTATAATGCAGAATCTAAAGTTGTTGAAAGTATGCGACCAAATGGGGTTTTAATTGCTCAAATAGCTCCAACTGGCGGTCGAATTTCCGGCACTTCCTCTATTGTACAATTTGATGCATGGAACTGGGAAGACGCAGCTATCAAAGTAGATGATGGTGTTCATTTAAACTGGCCAAACACCTTTAGACAAGGTCGCTGGTGGGCAGGTGAAGACAGAGGATACCAGCCTAATAAAGACTATAATGAACAGACACAAGCTATTGTTACGTTTTTCAAAAATGCAGTTGCTTATGGCAAATCTACTCCTAAAGAGGTAAACCCTGCTTATGCAGCAATGAAAGGTGTTTTTGATGGTAGTCAGAAACTATATGTACACGCAGATGGTGAAAAAGAAATAATTGATGCCATCAACACACTAAAGGCTAATGGTACAAAAGAAATAGTTCTGATAGGTGGCTATCACGCCTATAAAATCCCTGAATTTCTGAAAAGCAATAATATTCCGGTCTTGGTACAATACACGCATAATTTACCAGTGTATGATGATGACGATTATGACTTGCCTTATAAACTTCCAAAATTATTAGTAGATGCAGGATTAATGGTTGCAATCCAAAATTCGGATGCTGAAAACTTTCAGACCAGAAACCTACCCTTTTATGCAGGACAAGTGGTTCAACAAGGATTGGATAAAGAAATCGCCTTACAACTTTTAACGGGTAATACCGCTAAAATATTAGGTATAGATGATATGTATGGCACACTAGAAAATGGAAAAAGTGCAACCTTATTCATATCTGAAGGAGATGCCTTAGATATGGCAGGCAATCAGCTTACCCATGCTTTTATAGACGGAAGGTCTGTTTCATTAGAAACACACCAAACCGAGCTATGGAAACGATATATGGGAAAATACGAAGGGGAATAAGCAACTTCTCCAACTAAAATTAAAAAGCCCACTTTTAAAGTGGGCTTTTTTTATATGATTATTCTTAATAACCCAAGTTTATTTTCTGGCTAACATCCAGCCTGCATAAGCCATAGGCATGTACGCCACAATAATGTCTAAGGCAGTGAACCACATTGGTCCTCCTAGCATTGCAATATTTACCGTTCCTCCTATCAAGAAAAATAATCCTATCAGTAAGGCCATAAGTTGTTTTCGACTAGCTGCTATTTTCGTAGCGACAAATGCTCCTACCAATGTACCTAATGCATGAGCTAGAAATGGAAAAATGAAATTCTTGGGTTCGAATAAATGCATTGTTGCTTTCAAACCTTCCATTGTAGTGATATCACCACCTTCTGGCGGTGGAATAATAGAACCACTAATCATAATGATTCCCATGTTCACAATACTACCTATAACTACTCCGGCCACGACCGCCAAAACATTTTTTAAAATTGGATTCATATTGATTATATTTTAATGGTTATCTAGTTATAACAAAAGGTACCGCTTCACCTACCCTATATGCTTCGTCTCTAGGCTCTAAACATATAAAACCGTCTGCTTGCGCCAAACTCGTTAAATCTCCAGAACCATTTTCAACAACTGGGGTAGCCCATAATGAACCATCTTTCCATGTTGATTTCACTTGAATAAACCGGGTTAACGACGGAGTAATCAATAACTCGATAGAGAGTTTAATATACGATTTCTCTATGGGAATATCCCAAGATTTATGTAACCAAGGCAAAAAATACAAATGATAATTGGCAAAAGTAGAAACAGGATTTCCTGGAAAAGAAAAAATAACCGTTTTCGATTCATTATGAATACCAAACCAAAATGGTTTTCCTGGTCGTTGCGCCACTTTATGAAAAACCTTTTCCACTCCTAGCTCCTCCATTACTTCTGGAATGAAATCAAACTTACCCATAGAAACCCCGCCGCTTAATAGCAACACATCATTTTCAATTAACGCCTTTTTAAGTCCATGCCGTATAGTTTCTTTATCATCATCGATATGAAGCGATGTAGCTTGAATTTCTACTGTGGCTAAGGCCGCCTCAATAGTCAGCATATTTGATTTTCGAATTTGGTGTGGTTCTGGTAAAACATCAATATCAACCAATTCATTACCTGTAGCTATTGTACAAATCTTCGGATTAGCCTTTACCATAACCTGTGAACTCCCCACAGAAGCCATTACACCTATTTCAGCAGGTGATATTTTAGTTTCTTTGGTTATTACTATTGAACCCTGTTTTTTATCACTGCCTTTATAATGTATATTTTGACCTCGGATAACATTTTCGTTAATAACAACCTCACCATTTACTAAAGTAATATGTTCATACATCACCACAGTATCTGCATTTTCAGGAACCACGGCCCCAGTCATTACCTCAAGACAATTAACTTTATTATTTAAAATTTGCTGCCGTGCACCAGCCGTCGCTTCACCCTCAATTTTAAATTTGTGAGGTGTATTTACAAGATTTGAATAGCTAATGGCTATACCATCTTTAGTAGCACGATTGAAAGGTGGAAAATCTCGGTCAGCTTGAATATCTTCTGCCAAAATTCTATTCAAGCTTTTCATCAGCGTAACTTCTTCCTTGCCCAAATCTAATGTTTGTTCTAGTACTTTTTGAAGTGCTTCTTTGAATGTAATCATCATAATAACGTTAAAACTATATAATTTAAACTGACACCAATTTAATTCTTGGTTTTAAAATAACCCAAGTCCGTTTACTAAGAGAACTCGAATTCCAACAATAAACACGAGTAAGGCCGTTACCCTTCTAATTCCGTTTGCAGATAATTTTTTTAAGCTGATGCGTATCCCTAATTGTCCTCCTAGTAACACAGCAACCACCAAACAAATAGTTTCTATCCATGGCAGTGATAAAGAGTTACTTGTAATCAATCCAAATAGCCCAGAAACAGAATTTACTAAAATAAAAAAACTGGCCAAAGCAGCAACTTTTATTGCTTTATCCCATCGTAAATGATTTAAAACCGGAGCTAAAAATATTCCACCACCTATACCCACCAATCCTGATAAAAAACCGATTCCAGCACCTAACACGTAACTTAAATAATTAGGGTACTCCTTAATTTCCGTAGTCGGCTTCTTAACATTAAGAGTTTGTAATGACAAAACTATAGCAGAAAGAATAAGGGAGCTACCCAAAATAATAAAGAATACATTTTCTTTTAAACGAAAAGAGGCGCCAATAAATGCCAGTGGAATACTTGCTAATACAAAAGGCAAAAAGTCTTTTAATTTCGCATGACCGTTCTTAAAATATAGATATGTACTACCAGAAACAACAACCAAATTACATACGAGCGCTATTGAGCGAATTACAAAAAAGCTAGATAAAAAAAGGGTCAACAATGCTAAATAACTAGATCCACCACCAAAACCTACGGAAGAATAAAGCGTGGCTATTATAAAAAAACCAACACATAGTAGCACTAATTGTTCAATTGGTATGAGCATAGGTATTTATATGGTTCATGCCACCTGCAACATTGATGAATTCTTTACCTGGAAAAATTTCTTTTAGTCGAAGTACGGCTTTTTTGCTTCGAATACCCGATTGGCAAATTACATAAACTGATTCTTCTATATTAATCTCACTTACACGTTCTTCAAGTTCACCTAAAGGAATATGCTTAGACTCTTCTAAATGGTTTGCCTCGTATTCTTTACTAGTTCTTACATCGATTAACTCCATCTTACCATTCAGAATTAGATTTTGAAAATCTTTGGATTCAATAGATTTTATCGGTGTTTCACAATCGAAATCATAACTTGATTGTAAAGTTTTAATTTCTTTATTCTTCGGAATTGTATTCAGTTTCATTCTCTGAAAACGTTGAGTCAAGCCATCGAACATCATTATCACACCAGATAGAACATCACCAATACCTGTCATTATTTTTATTGTTTCTAACGCCTGTAAATTCCCTACTATTCCCGGAAGAATTCCTAACACACCATTTTCATTACAATCAGGCACCGCATCGGCATTTGGCATTTCTGGAAAAAGACAACGATAAGTTGGTCCGCCATTATAATTAAAAACACTTACCTGACCTTCGAAACCATGTAACGCCCCATATACAAATGGTTTACTTAAAATTACACAAGCATCATTTATCAAATATCGAGTAGGAAAATTATCAGTTGCGTCTACCACTACATCATACGAACTAATAATTTCAAGTGCATTGGATACCGTTAAAAAAGTTTGATACGTATTGATTTCGGTTTCATGATTTTGGGCTTCCAATTGATTTTTGGCGGCTACTACCTTTGGTAAACCAACCATTTTTTCGGTATATAATACTTGACGATGTAGGTTTGAAATTGACACAATATCTGCATCGACAATCCCTAAGGTGCCAATGCCCATTGCGTTTAAATAGGTCATTACAGGCACACCAAGTCCGCCTGCACCAATAACTAAGACCTTTGCAGATTTTAGTTTTTGCTGTCCTTCAGCCCCAAAATCTTTTAAGGTTGTTTGTCGTATGTATCGATCTTCACTCATACCTTTAATTTTGCCAAAGCTTGCTCATACTCTTCACGAGAATTTGCATTTAGCAATACTTCAGCATTCTTTGGAATCACCAAATTTACATTGGCATTTATTAAAAATTTTCTTGGGCAAGTACCATTCCCAGCCTCAAGGTATGCCAAAGATTGTTTTAAAGCTTCAGGTTCCCAAATAGCACAAAGTGGCTCTGGAAGTGGATTATTTTCATCGGCAAATGCACTAGCTATTTTATCAGAATCTCGGGCAGCTATCAAGTCTTGCAAAGCGTTTTTATCCATCAATGGTAAATCGCAAGCTAATACCAACCAAGCAACTTCCGGGTATGCTGTATGGGCAGATAGTAACCCGTTATACGGTCCTCGATATTGGTCCGTATCTACAATTGTATTAAAATGTGTAGGGATTTCATTCTTTTGGTCTTTACGAATACTCAAAAAAGTTTGGTCACAGACTTCATTCAATAAATGATACAAATGCTCCCTTTGAGGTAAGTCATGATAAGCTATCAATCCTTTATCCTCACCCATTCTAGTGCTTTTTCCTCCTGATAACACCAATCCATATAACTTAGCGTTGAAAATCATTTTTACCGCCTGTTTTTTGTTCTAATTGAATAGTATCAATAATAATATCTTGAGAAAGTGCCTTACACATATCGTATATGGTTAGCGCTGCTATAGAAACACCTGTTAGCGCTTCCATTTCAACACCCGTTTTCTCATTACATTTTACAGTACACGAAATCTTGAACTCATTATTACCTGGCTCAATCTCCACATTAATTTTAGACAGATTTATTTGATGACATAACGGTATTAATTCAGCCGTTTTCTTTACTCCTTGAATGCCTGCAATGACTGCCGTTTGAACAATACTTCCTTTTTTACCTACAAAATCCAAGTCTGACAATGACTTAAACACTTCTGATGGAAACTTAATAATTCCGGATGCAATTGCCATTCTCACGGATGCTGTCTTTTGTGAAACATCTACCATGGCGGCATTGCCAGCCTCATCGATATGTGATAATTTTTTCTGCATTACCCTCCTATTGAAGTCATTGAATTACTAAATACATCTTTATACTTTTCCTGAGCTTCGAACCCTGTTTTAGCACGGCTACCAACAGCTTTTAAAATTTCTGCTCGAATATTACTATCTACATTATCTGCTCTCATAATATCTCTAAGATTAGCACTAGCTTTTGCATACAAGCATGTAATCACATCACCTGTTGCTGTAATTCTTAAACGATTACAACTACCACAAAATGTTCTACTAAAAGATGGTATAACTCCAAA
Source organism: uncultured Maribacter sp. (assembly GCF_963977385.1). Classification (GTDB taxonomy): domain Bacteria; phylum Bacteroidota; class Bacteroidia; order Flavobacteriales; family Flavobacteriaceae; genus Maribacter. Next base: position 149,535 of record NZ_CAXBOU010000007.1, read on the forward strand.
AGTTCCTTTAAAACCAGGAATCTTATAATTAATAGATGTTGAGGTTTTTGGAGATTCTAATTTATAATACTCTGGGTGTTCAACACGAATATGTTCTAAAATAGTTTTGAAGTCCCATTTAATGCTTTGAAATTCTTTAGACCCACCATTAAATGGCATTTCTTCTAAAAACCGGACTGAAACATTATAATGCTTAGTTAGCTCTAACATTGGCAGAATATCATCTGTATTTTGTCCTTCCAATGCTATAAAATTAATTCGAACATTAAAACCTTCTGTAATTAACCGAATCATATTATTGTACACAACATCATACTGATTACGACGTGTAATTCGCTCAAAAGTTTCGCGATTAATGGCATCCATACTTACATTGATGTTCTTGATCCCTAACTCCTTCAATTCATCAATATAAGGACCTATCAGTGTAGCATTAGTGGTAACAGAAATATCATTTAGCCCATCTAATTTAGATAGCCTACGTAAAAGAACCATCAAATCTTTCCTGACAAAAGGTTCACCGCCAGTGATTCTAATTTTGTCTATGCCCTGAGAAACTACAATCTCGCTCAATTTTACTAGCTCATCAATTGTAAATAACTTATCACTTTTAGCAAAATTGATTCCTTCCTCAGGCATGCAATAATTGCAACGTAAGTTGCAACGATCTGTTACCGCCAATCTTAAGTAATTAATTGTTCTATTATGATTATCTACTAGCATTTTTTAAATTCTAAATTAACTTCAACTGCATTATATTCCTCTTCAATTTTATTCCGTTAAATCTATGGATGTGCCGAAACCCAAACTGACTTGTTCTTAAACTTCTCTTTTTTCCAAATAGGAACAGTTTCTTTCAACGTATCGATTAAAAAACGACAAGCTTCAAAACAAGCATCTCTATGGGCAGAAGAAGCTCCTACAACCACAACAGGCTCTGCTACCCCCTTTTCACCTATAGCATGCCGCATAACAATTTTATTCAACGACCATTTTTCAATTGCTTTGTCCGCTATCTTTTCCATTTCCTTTAAGGCCATGGTTTTATAGGTTTCGAACTCTAATGCAACAACTTCTTCTTCATTTGTAAATTCGCGAACCGTACCAACAAAAACACAGATACCACCACTTTTGGAATCATTTAATTCTGAATACACTTTTGCTGTATCGATAGCATCTACTATTTCTATAACTTTCTTCATTAGCCTCCGCTTACAGGTGGTATAATTGCTATTTCTTCTGTACCATTCAAAATTACATCATCAAAGGCATATTCACTATTAACCGCTACGGCCAAAGAATTTAATTTTAAAAATTCAGGGTATGTATCAATAAGTTGTTTTTTCAAATCTGCTACAGTTTCAGGTATAATAGATTCATCTGAAAATATGATTTCTGACCTGCCTACGATATCCTTTGTAATTCCAAAAAAAAGTACATTCATATGCATTTAAAATTAGATAAATTTCAAGTTACTTATAAAAAACAAGGTGTCATAAAAATGACACCTTGTTTAATAAATAATTATAATAAAGGAAATTATTCTGTTATAACTTTGGCGTTTTCTGGTTTACTATAAAAATTATTTGGCATAGCTGATTTCGATAAACTAGCATTTTCAAAACTAACCGTTTTCGCTGGTCCTTTAATTTCATCGTCTTCTACCATCTGCCAGGTTATAGATTTTGGTAGGAGAACCTCATCAACCTTTACCCAGTCATTATAATTAATCCAGTTTACCTTATCTGAAGGTTCACCACTAAAATAAGTCATCGTATATCCCAACCATCTCATTTCAAAAGTTTCAGAATCATAATGTATGTAGTACTCATCGGTTGAAGAAGCACCAATACCTGTATCATACGTAATTTTATAACCAGGGTATGTTATACCATCAACAACCAAAGGAGCTACCGCTTCATAGTTAAGACCATTATCGGCAAAGACAAAAGGCATTGTATAAAAGTAAAACATTAGGTTATGGTAGAACTTCGGTTTTCCTTTATAGGTATTTGTAGGGTCCAATAACCATACCTCGGTACCGTCAAATCCTAGAGTAGCCGTTGGTGTTGTTATTTTATCGGTTCTCTTTTTTAAATCTATAACCTGATTTTCAATAATAGCATCTTTCGGCATATCAAAACTTAAGGTTCTGTATGATTTCCATTTTTCTAATCCACCATGAGCTTCAAAAACCTTAAAAAGTTCTTTTGGATAATTAGTTTGCGCTACTTGCATTTCTTTTTTTTCTACAGTATCAGTTGAAGCTTCTTTCTTGGGAGCATCTTTACAAGCAAATACAACAAAAGCTAAGACGATAATAAAAAACTTATTCATAGGTGTAATTAAATTATGTGATTAGTTTTATAAAAACCCGTTAGTCGATAAATTATGAAGTACTTAACAGATTAGATTACTTTTGTACATAATGCATTCAATAAAACACATTACTAGCTTACAAAACCCTTTAATAAAGAGGGTTCTTTTATTAAAAGAAAAGTCTAGAGAGCGGAAAAAAACCGGTCTATTCGTACTAGAAGGATTACGTGAACTTCAGATTGCAAATCGTACAAAATATAAAATAGAAACTATTTTCTTTTGTGCCGATATTTTAAATGACCATCAAAACGATAGCTTTTTAGAGTCATTCAGTCCAGAAAAACTGATTTCCGTTAGCAATGATGTTTATAAAAAATTAGCTTACAGAGATACAACGGAAGGTGTACTAGCCATAGTAAAAAGTAAAGACCATTTACTATCATCATTGACGTTCGATAATGACAGCCCATTAATACTTATTGCAGAAGCACCTGAAAAACCTGGCAATATTGGTGCATTGTTACGAACAGCCGATGCCGCCAATCTTGATGCCGTATTAATTGCTAACCCAAAAACAGACTTGTACAACCCAAACATAATCCGCTCTAGTGTCGGTTGTGTTTTTTCTAGAAATGTTAAGGTAGGTAATACAACAGAAATAATCTCTTACCTAAAACAAGAAGGATTTCAAATTTACTGTGCAGCACTATCTGCCTCAAAAGAGTACACATCAGTGGATTTCAAAGGACCTACCGCCATCGTAGTAGGAACAGAAAACTCTGGCTTAAGTGATGAGTGGCTTAACAGTTCAAATCAGAATATCATTATTCCCATGGAGGGTGAAATAGATTCTATGAACGTTTCAGTATCTGCGGCAATACTTATCTTTGAAGCCAAACGCCAGCGAAAGCTAAACGTCTAACAACCTAATTATCAATATTTAATATTACGTTTTGAAATATATTATATGGACAAAACCTTTGTATTTTACTGTATCATTTTTATTTTAATTGGGGAATTTATACTCGCTACGGTAATGAACTATCTCAATGCCAAACGTTTCAAAGACCCTATTCCGAATGACCTCAGTGATGTTTATAACACTAAAGAATATGAAAAATCACAAGCCTACAAGCTTAGTAATTACAAATTTGGCATAGTTACTTCTATATTTTCTTTAGCATTGATTCTTAGTTTTTTGTTTTTTGGTGGCTTCGCATGGGTAGATGAAGTAGCTCTAGAATTTTCTGACAATATCATTCTACAAGCTTTGATTTTCTTTGGAATAATTATGATTGGCAGCGACATTCTTAACACCCCATTTTCTTACTATCAAACATTTGTTATTGAAGAAAAATTCGGATTCAACAAAACAACTCATAAAACATTTTTGATTGATAAATTGAAACAATGGGCTATGACCGTTATAATTGGCGGTAGTATTTTATCCTTAGTTATTTGGTTTTTTCAATATGCAGGTACAAACTTTTGGATTTATACTTGGGCCCTAATTACAGTTTTTACATTATTCATGAATTTGTTCTACAGCAAATTAATTGTTCCATTATTCAACAAACAAGAACCTTTGGAAGCGGGTAGCCTAAAAGAAAAAATTGAAAAGTATGCCGCTCAAGTTGGTTTTGACTTGCAACATATTTTTGTTATTAATGGTTCAAAACGTTCTACAAAAGCCAATGCTTATTTTTCAGGGTTCGGTAAAGAAAAAAGAGTAACACTATATGATACATTAATTAACGATTTAGAGGAAGATGAGATTGTTGCTGTATTGGCACATGAAATTGGTCATTATAAACGCAAGCATATCATATTTAACCTTAGTACTTCCATTCTACTAACAGGATTCATGCTATTTCTTTTATCACTTTTCATTAATAACCCAGAAGTATCATTAGCGATAGGAGTTGAAAGACCTAGTTTTCATGCTGCCTTAATCGGTTTCGGCATTCTTTATAGTCCTGTTTCAGAGATTACTGGTTTATTAATGAACTATTTTTCAAGAAAATTTGAATACCAAGCAGATGATTATGCTAAAAACACGTATGCAGCTATTCCGTTAGTTTCTTCTTTGAAAAAGTTATCCAAAAACAGCCTTAGCAATTTAACACCCCATCCTGCTTATGTTTTCATGCATTATTCACATCCACCGCTAATTGACCGTATACGTAATTTAAAGGCATAATTTTTGTTGCTCATCATATAAGTTTATCTTATTTTTAATATAGTATGACACAGGCAGCAATAGAAGAAGAAAATAAGCTTATAGCTCACGAGTACAAGGAACTATTGCGTATTAGTTACCAAACCCTAACGGATGAGGACAAAAAACTTATACGTAGTGCCTTTGAGATTGCTGTTGATGCGCATAAAAATCAACGAAGAAAATCTGGCGAAGCTTATATATTCCACCCAATAGCGGTAGCAAAAATAGTAGCATCAGAAATAGGTCTAGATGCTGTATCTATAGCCTCTGCCCTACTACATGATGTTGTTGAAGACACTGAATACACTTTAGATGATATCGACCGTATGTTTGGTGAAACGGTTGCCCGTATTGTAGATGGCCTCACCAAGATATCGCATTTAAAAAAAGACATGAACATTTCTCAGCAAGCTGAGAATTTTAGAAAAATGCTCCTCACTTTAAATGACGATGTACGCGTTATCATTATTAAAATTGCAGATCGATATCACAATATGCTCACCATGGACTCCATGCCAGAGCATAAGCAAGTTAAAATTGCATCTGAAACCTTATACATATATGCTCCATTAGCCCATAGAATTGGACTATATAATATTAAAACAGAGCTAGAGGATCTAAGTTTAAAATATACCGAGCCAGAGGTTTACAATTCTATTAAAGATAAAATAGAAGATAGCAAAGAAGACCAACAAGCGTATATCGATGCATTTTCAGACACTATAGATAACTCTCTTAAAAAAGAAGGTCTTAACTATATCATTAAAGGGAGAATGAAGTCCATTTTTTCTATGCGTAGAAAAATGCTTAATCAAAACGTAACCTTTGAGGAGATCTATGACAAGTTTGCCATTAGAATAATTTATAAATCTGATGCACAGAACGAAAAATTTCTCGCTTGGAAAATTTATTCAATAGTAACAGACCACTTCACCCCTAACCCTGTACGTTTAAGAGATTGGATTTCTTCTCCAAAATCTACCGGTTATGAAGCTTTACATATTACAGTGATGGGGCCTAAAGGTAAATGGGTAGAAGTACAGATTAGAAGTGAGCGCATGCACGAAATAGCTGAGAAAGGTTATGCTGCCCATTTTAAATACAAGCATGGTACTCAAAAAGAACAAGGAATCGAAGAATGGTTGAACAAACTTCAAGAAGCATTGGAGAATGCAAATACCAATGCTGTCGATTTTGTTGAAGAATTTAAACTTAATCTGTATTCTAAAGAGATATTTGTTTTCACCCCAAAAGGAGAATTAAAATCATTACCTAAAGGGGCTACACCATTAGATTTTGCTTTTAATATCCATACCGAAGTAGGTATGCGAACAAGAGGATCTAAAGTCAATGGAAAATTAGTACCCCTTAACACGACTTTGTCAAGTGGTGATCAGGTAGAAATTATTACATCTGAGCAAGCCACACCAAATCAAAACTGGTTAGACTATGCAACAACTGCTAGAGCAAGGGCAAAAATAAAATCGGTTTTACGAGAAGAGAAAAAGTCTGTTGCCGAAGATGGCAAGGAGATTTTACGCAGAAAATTGAAATCACAAAAAGTAAGTTTAAACGAGGACTCCATTAATAAGATGGTCACCTTTTTTAAACTTAAAACAAGTTTAGACCTCTTTTATCGCGTCGGTATTGGCTCAATAGACAATACCATGTTAAAAGATTTTGCTTCTTCTTACAATAATGCATTTATAAGTTTCTTCAAAAATCGAATGCGCCGTACTCCGGTACCAGTAGATGTTAATAGAGATGAAATCACCTCTAAATTTGATATGCTGGTTTTTGGCAAAGAAGAAGAAAAATTAGAATATAAACTTTCTCAATGTTGTAACCCTATACCCGGCGACGACGTATTCGGATTCGTAAGTGTATCCGAAGGTATTAAAGTCCATAAGAAAAACTGTCCCAATGCAATATCCTTACAATCTAACTACGCATATCGTATAATAAGCGCTAAATGGATAGATTCATCCCAACAAGAATATCAAGCAGATATAGAGTTGACCGGTATTGATAACCTAGGTTTGGTCAGTGACATCACAGAAGTCATTTCAGATATTATGCACGTGAATATGCGTAATCTTAACTTTAGCACAGATGGCGGCACATTTAAAGGGAAGATTACAGTGGTTGTTAAAAATAAGGCTATTCTTAAAAAATTGACCGATAGTTTAAGGGAGATTAATGGTATTGACAAAGTAACCCGTATTTAGAAAAAGGAAATTAAAATTTAACTGTACATTTGTATATTAATGCAGTAAATATGTCTTCGGATAAAAACCAAGAAATTGTAAAAAACGTCTTCACTACCTTTTTAGGGGACAAAGGACATAGAAAAACCCCTGAACGCTACGCTATACTTCAAGAAATTTATGAAAGTGATGAACATTTCGATATAGAATCACTTTATATTAACATGAAGAATAAGAAATATAGAGTTAGTAGGGCTACTTTATATAATACCATTGAACTTCTTTTAGATTGCAAACTTGTACGTAAGCATCAATTCGGCAAAAATCAAGCTCAATATGAAAAGTCATATTTTGACCGGCAGCATGACCATGTTATTCTTACCGATACTGGTGAAGTAATGGAGTTTTGCGATCCTAGAATTCAATCTATCAAAAAAACAATCGAAGAAGTTTTTGATATTACGATTAATGCACATTCCCTATATTTTTATGGGACTAAAAATACACCTACCAAAGAAGTAGGTAAAAAAGAAAATAAAAAGAATTAACCAAGTATATAATATTTAGATGGCAGTAGATTTATTGTTAGGCCTACAATGGGGTGACGAAGGAAAAGGAAAAATCGTAGATGTATTAACCGCAGATTATGACATTATTGCTCGTTTTCAAGGAGGGCCCAATGCTGGTCATACGTTGGAGTTTGACGGTATTAAGCACGTGCTACACACGATACCTTCAGGTATTTTTCATAAAAACGCAGTAAATGTTGTTGGTAACGGTGTCGTTATTGACCCTGTGATATTTAAAAAAGAATTAGATGCGTTGAAGAAATTTAATTTGGACATCAAGTCTAAATTATTAATTTCTAGAAAGGCCCATTTAATCTTACCAACACACCGTTTATTAGATGCAGCTTCTGAAGCTTCTAAAGGAAAAGCAAAAATTGGTTCTACTTTAAAAGGAATTGGTCCTACTTATATGGATAAGACCGGTAGAAACGGAATGCGAGTTGGTGATTTAGAATTAAACGATTGGAAAGAAAAATATCGCAGTCTTGCTAATAAGCATGAGGCAATGATAAGTTTCTACGATGTAGATATTCAATATGATCTAGCTGAACTGGAAGCAGATTTCTTTAAAGCTGTTACAGAGTTAAAAGCATTATCTTTTATAGATAGCGAAGAGTATTTATACCAAGCACAAAAAGAAGGTAAAAAAATACTAGCTGAAGGTGCGCAAGGTTCACTTTTAGATATTGATTTCGGAACCTATCCTTTTGTAACCTCATCTAACACCACTGCAGCTGGTGCATGTACAGGTTTAGGTGTAGCTCCAAATCAAATTGGTGATGTAAAAGGAATTTTTAAGGCATACACTACAAGAGTAGGTAGTGGTCCTTTCCCAACTGAATTATTTGACGAAGATGGTGAAACTATGGGTCGTGTAGGTAATGAATTTGGCGCGACAACCGGCAGACCAAGACGTTGTGGATGGTTAGATTTAGTAGCCTTAAAATATGCCGTTCGTATTAATGGCGTTACGGAATTGATGATGATGAAAGGTGATGTATTAAGCGGCTTTGAAAAACTTAAAGTATGTACTGCATACAATTATAAAGGAAAAGAAATAGAACATTTCCCATATAATATAGAAGCAGAAAATGTAACTCCGGTTTACACAGAAATGAACGGTTGGAAAGAAGATTTGACCAAAATGACTTCTGCTGATCAATTACCGAAATATTTGAATGATTATATTGAGTTTCTAGAAAAGGAATTAGAAGTGCCTATTAAAATTGTTTCTGTAGGTCCAGACAGGACTCAAACAATTCACAGGTAAACTTTTAGCGACCGTAATAGGTTGTTCGACTAACAAGAATGGCGATATAGGGAAATACCTTTATCGCCATTCTTTTTTTTTGTAATTTCCCTATTGTGTAAAATTTAAGTAAATACAACCAAAACACATTTGAAAGAATGAAAAAATTCACTTATCCCACTATTATTCTTTTTCTATTTTTAATCGTTTCCTGTAAATCGGATAAAAACGAGAAAGAACATTCAAAAGCCACTACCGAAGCAGAAACCGAAAACGATTGGATTACTTTATTCGATGGAAAAACCACTGAAGGATGGCGCGCTTATAATGGAAAAGAATTACCACCTGGGTGGATAGCTAAAAACGGAGAGCTACAGTTCGATACAGAATTAGGATTAGAGCAAGACTATACAGGAGGTACAGACATTATTTACGGTAATGAAGAATTTGAAAACTTCGAGCTGTACGTTGAATGGAAATTACCTAAAGGAGGAAATAGCGGTATTTTTTATCACCTAAAAGAAGGTTATGATAGTCCACCTGAAGTTTCCCCAGAATATCAATTAATCGATGATGAAAATTATGCGAGCATGCATGATATAACAGATTATAATTTAAGTTTAGGTTATACTGAAAAACCTGAAGAATTAAAACCCTTACAACAAACAGCATCTGATTATGCTATGCATCCAGCAGAGCCAAATGGTAAAATTTTGAATCCTGTAGGTGAATGGAATACAACCAAAATCATATTTACCCCAGAGCAGGTAGAACACTGGTTGAACGGGAAAAAAGTAGTATCTTTTGTACCATGGGACGATGCCTGGTACGAGAAGAAAAATTCCGATAAATGGAAAAACAGTAAGGATTATGGAAAGTTCAAATCAGGATATATAGGTTTTCAAGACCATTCTAGTCCTATTTGGTTTCGCAATATAAAAATCAAAAAACTATAACTACCAACCAATGAATAAAAGAGATTTTCTAAAAAATGCTGCGGCATTGTCCACATTTGTATTATTACCATCCGGATTATGGTCATGCAAAAAAGAGGTGAAAAAAATCACCAGATTACGAACTGCCCATATCGGTGTTGGTAACATGGGCGCGGCTGATCTTGAAGCTATTTCATCACATAACAAGGTAGATGTAACTGCATTATGCGATGTTGATGCCAACAATTTGGCAGCAGCAAAAAAGCTACATCCAAATGCAAAGACCTATACCGATTATAGAGTAATGCTTAAAGAAATAGGTGATGAAATTGATGCTGTAGTAGTTTCTACTCCCGACCACAGTCATGCTCCTGCTTCTATGATGGCAATGGAGATGGATAAGCCAGTGTATTGTCAAAAGCCACTTACCCATTATGTTTCTGAGGCCAGAGCTATGAATAAATTGGCAGCAGAAAAAGGCTTGATTACTCAAATGGGAATTCAAGTTCATTCGTTCTACGATTATAAATTAGCGACACTATTAATACAATCTGGCATTATAGGTAAAGTTCATACGGTACGTGCATGGTCACCTAAAGATTGGGGGTATGACGGAACTGAGCCAGCAGGACAAGACCCAATTCCTGAATCTTTAGACTGGAATCTATGGTTAGGAACTTCTGCTGAAAGACCATACAAAGAAGGTTTTTATCACCCAGGTAACTGGAGAAAATTAGTTGATTACGGTTGTGGTACTTTAGGTGATATGGGAGTTCATATTTTTGATACGCCCTATAATGCACTTGATTTACAGGTACCGATGACCATCAAAAATGAATGTAGAGAACCTAACGGATTCGGATTTCCGCAAAATAATGTAGTAACTTATGAATTTCCACAAACTAAGTATACTGCAGAAACCTTAAAATGGGTATGGTATGATGGTCCAGGTGCTCCACAAGACCATGAAGATTTAATCTTACCAGGTTCTGACAAAATGGAATCTGAAGCCGAAGCTTCTGAAGATTCTTTAGAAGATAAAATGTCTTTAGAGACTAAAGTAAGTAACGCAGGCTCTTTACCTGACCAAGGCGCAATGTTTATAGGTGAAAAAGGCAGACTGCTATTACCTCACTTTATGCAACTACCTACAAAAATAGTAGATGGTAAATATGTAGATATTTCAACGGAAATTGAAGCAGTTGAAAAAGCCAATAATATGGGTGAACCAATACGTAATTATGATACTGAAGGTGTTAAACATTATCATCAATTTGTAGATGCTTGTTTAGGTGACGATGAAACTACAGCTCCTTTCTCATACGCATCTAGACTTACAGAAACTATACTCCTTGGTGTAATAGCTGGCAGATTCCCTAATCAAGTTCTACACTGGGATAGTGAAAATGCTAAATTCGCCGAAGATGAAGCAAATGCTTATTTAGAAGGTGATTATAGAAATTTCTAAATCTCTTTTGTAAAATAAAAAAACCACTTTCGAGTGGTTTTTTTATACCTATATTTTAAGAAGAAAACAATCCAAACCAACCACATCATTTAGGAATAAAACCTTAAAGCATCTTTAAGATTCGCTTTAAAATTTATTTCAACCCTACTTGATCAAAGCAGTACCAAAAATAAAAAAACTTTCATAACTGTAAAGCCACATTTTACCCTTGTATTAATTGGAATAGTTCAGGTTCTAGAGTGTTTAATTTTTGAAACAAAAATGTAACTTCAATCTCCTACAGATTAATTGTTGATTTGAAATATGTGTAATGGCAATGATTGAAAATTTTGAGGAAATAGTGAGTCTATATTAATGGGTCACTCAATCTAATCGCAACATGAAATTGATGGCGACCTAGATAAATTTTATTTAGACAACCCTATCGTGTGTAAAAAAAGCTATCTCAGTACTTCCGAAAAAAAAGCAAGCGTATTCTTTATTACGTTAGGCAATCCATATGTTTTTTAAAATGCCAATAATGCATAAGATTTCGATAAACAGAATTTATCGGCATTAAGTGAGGAAGATAAAATTCATGAAAAAGGTGTCAACGTACCCTTAAATGAACCATTATAATTTAACAATTCAGGATTCGGACAACAATTAAAAAAGAGCCAAAAACCAACCTCTATAAAATAGCTCTTTACTAAATGTATGCTAATAGTCTTATTCGCTCTTTTAAAATGTTCTATTTTTGAAAAAAAAGTAGATTGAAGACCTTTTGTGCATCCATCTTATTTGTATTCGGTTTCTCATTATTGGGTTTAGCTCAAGACAAGAATCCTGAAGAATCCAAACAAATTAATATAGTTTATGGGGCAAACTTCACTAAAAATGAAGTTGAATATCCTGGTGCTTCTATCTTTAGCAAAGATGACCGTCAAGTTCAATTCGAACATCAGGGTGCCGACCTCTGGTGCGATGTTGCTATTTACTACCAAAAAGACAATAGACTTGAAGCAATAGGTAATGTCATTTTAAAACAGGGAGATTCCGTTGAAATGACCAGTAAAAAAATCAATTATTTAGGAGATGTTAAATTAGCCAAGGCATGGGGCAATGTGGTTCTAACTAATTCTGACATGACTTTAAGAACAGATACCTTACGTTTAGATCGCGAAAAACAAGAAGCTTTTTACCAAGACAATGGTACTGTGATCGATTCTTCAAATACGCTAACCAGTAAGATTGGCAAGTATTTCATGGAATTAAAAAAATATCAGTTTTTAGATAGTGTCCATGTTCAAAATCCGGAATACACGTTAGATTCTGAGCAGTTAGACTATTATACATCATCCAAGAACGCATATATGTATGGTCCGTCAACAATAGTTGGCGAGACATATAAAATTTATTGCGAAAGAGGGTTTTACGACACAAAAGTAGAAAGTGGTTATGGCATAAAAAACACTCGAATAGACTACAATGACCGTATTATTGAAGGCGATAGTGTCTATTTTAACAAGGTTAATGAGTTTGCATCAGCAACAAACAATATCACAGTCACCGATACGATAAACAAAGGAATTATAAGAGCTCATTATGCCGAGGTACATAAAACGAAAGACTCCGTTTTTGCGACTAGAAGAGCTGTTTCTATTTCTGTTCAACAAAAAGATTCTCTTTATGTTCACGGTGACACTTTAATGGTAACCGGTAAATCTGAAGAACGTTTACTTAGAGCCTTCAGAAATGCTAAGTTTTACAAAACAGATTTAAGTGGAAAATGTGATAGCATTCATTCTGAACAGAAGACAGGTATTACTCAACTGATAAAAAATCCAATTATTTGGAACGGTGCCAATCAAATGACTGGTGACAGCATACATCTAAAATCAAACTTAGAAACTGAAAAACTAGATTCTTTAAAGGTATTAGAGAATGCTTTTATTATTTCATTGGATAGTGTGAGTATGACCGGATACAATCAAGCAAAAGGAATTAATCTTTTCGGAAAGTTTATTGAGAATGAACTTAAATTAATTGACCTCGTTCAAAACACAGAAGTAGTTTACTACATGTATAATGATGACGACGAACTCATTGGTATAGATAAGACAGTTTGCAGTAAAATTCGTATTACCATGGCTGAAAATGACATCGAAGACCTAACTTTTTATACGGATCCCGATGGTGATATTTTTCCAGAAAAAGACTTACCGGAAAATAGTAGAATACTTAAAGGTTTTGTTTGGCGAGGTGATGAACGTATTTTAACTAAGGATGATATTTTCGACGAAGATGATAATAATCTGGAGTTGGTAGTTATAAAAGGAATCGACAATCCTATTGATATTGATGCCGAGGAGCAACAACGAAGTAAGAATGAAACGGATCCTGTTAATAATATTCAACCTAAGAATAAAACTTCAGACCCAAAAAAGACTACTACACCTTACAAAGTGAAATAGAACTTTCACATGAAAAACGATTTTCTAAAATACCAAGCACAAACCTCGCACTACCCCTTAGGCATGGAAATTTCGCATGCCAGCGGAAGTTATATTTACGATACTGAAGGAAATGCTCATTTAGATTTTGTAGCTGGCGTTTCGGCATGTACACTTGGCCATTGTCACCCAGAAGTGGTTGAAGCAATTAAAGAACAAGCAGAAAAATACATGCATGTTATGGTTTATGGTGAATACGCACAATCGCCAGCGACCAACTATACTAAATTATTGGCTGAGAATTTACCAGAACCTTTAGAAGTTACCTATTTAGTGAATTCGGGAACTGAAGCTATAGAAGGTGCTTTAAAATTAGCGCGTAGATATACCGGTCGTTCACAAATTATCGCGGCCAAATCGGCTTATCATGGTAATACAATGGGTAGTTTAAGTCTCATGAATTTCGAAGAACGTAAGAGTGTATTTAGACCATTATTACCAGATATTTATCATATCAGATTTAATAATGAGGAAGATTTAGAAAAAATTACCAATAAAACTGCCTGTGTAATTTTAGAGACCATACAAGGCGGTGCGGGTTTTATCGTTCCTGTAGATGATTATTTACGAAAAGTAAAAGAGCGCTGTACACAAATGGGCGCGTTACTTATTCTTGATGAAATACAGCCAGGTTTTGGTAGAACAGGTAAATTATTTTCTTTTGAACATTTTAATTGTGTGCCAGATATTCTGGTAATTGGCAAAGGAATGGCATCTGGCCTACCCGTTGGTGCATTTACATCAAGTAAGGAAATAATGGAAACTTTAAGTGAAAATCCTAAAATGGGTCACATCACAACATTTGGCGGAAATCCTGTTATTGCAGCATCTAGTTTAGCTACTTTACAAGTTCTATTGAAAACTTCGTTAATAGAAGATACCTTAAAAAAAGAAGAATTATTCAAGGAGTTATTGATACATCCGAAGATAAAAGAAATACGAGGAAAGGGTTTAATGTTAGCTCTAATAATGGATTCGGCAGAAACGGCAAATGAATTGGTACTGCGCGCTAAAGAAAAGAAATTGATTTTGTTTTGGCTTTTGTTCGAAAATAAAGCAGTAAGAATATCTCCTCCGTTAACTATTTCAAATGAGGAAATTTACGAAGGGTGCACTACTATTTTAAATGTTTTAAATTCTTTGTAAATAAAGGTTGTTAACTAATTTGTTAATAATATAGAACCTACTTCAGGCTCAATTACCCCACAAACACTTACTTTTAAATATCTAGTAAAACCCAAAGTTCCTATGGCGTTAGAATCTAACGAGAGACCGGACAAACCTATTACCAAATTCGAATCAATGCTCAAGACAGACGACGTCTACTTCTTTGATGCTGAAGATTTTGAGGATATAGTGCACCATTATTTGAATCATGGTAAAATCTCTTTGGCTAAAAAAGGGATTAAAATTGGTCTACAGCAGCATCCAGGTTCTATTGAATTAAAGTTGCTTCAAGTGGAAGTTATGGTTTTTGAAAACCAGACAGAAAAGGCCGAAGCACTCTTAGATGAATTACAACTTTTAGATAATCAGAATGAAGAGATTTATATTCAACGAGCGAATATATATTCTAAAAAAGATAATCATGAAGGAGCTGTAGAACTTTTACAAAGAGCATTAAGTATAACTACCAACAGTTTTGATATTTATAGTCTTCTAGGTATGGAGTATCTTTTCATGGATAACTTCGAACAGGCCAAGGAAAGTTTTATGAAGTGTATTGAGTTTGATGAACAAGATTACTCTTCGCTCTATAATGTTATTTACTGTTTTGAATTTTTAGAAGATTATAATGGCGCCATTTTATATTTAAACGAATACTTAGAAAAAAACCCGTATTGTGAAGTAGCTTGGCATCAGCTAGGAAAACAGTATTACTACAAACAAATGTATAACGAAGCATTATCAGCTTTTGATTTTGCCATTATTTCAGATGACTCATTTATAGGCGCCTATTTTGAAAAAGGAAAAGTTCTTGAAAAATTAGGAAGACATAAAGAAGCCATAGAAAATTACGAGACTACCATTTCAATTGAAGACCCAACATCACATGCCTTTCTTAGAATAGGCAAATGCTATGAAAAGTTAAAGAATACAGAAATGGCAAAATACTATTTCTATCAAACTGTTCATGAAGATCCTTTATTGGATAAAGGTTGGTTGGCCATCACAAATTTGTACTACAACATTAGAGATTTCGAAAAAGCAGTTTTTTATATCAACAAGGCTTTGAATATAGATGGTGAAAATCCATCATATTGGAAAAAATGTGCTCAAATACATACTGCCTTGAAAAATTATGACCAAGCTGATTTCGCTTTCAAGCAATCGGTAGATTTAGGTAATTATGAATTGGATACCTGGTTAAAATGGGCCGATGTTGTTTATATGAATGGAGAAACAATGGCAGCCGTACAGATTTTATCTCAGGGTAGGGAATTTTATCCTGAAAGTCTTAAACTTTTATACAAATCTGTAGGATATCAACTTATCGGTCAAGACTTAATTAATGCCAGAATCACATTCATGGATGCCTTAAAATTAGATAAGAATCAAAAAAAAATACATCTATTTACAGATAAATTTCCTGAATTCGCTAATTCAGAATGGACCAAAGAAATTGTAAACAAATACAATAAAGCTTCATAGAAAAGGTTCTACATTTCATGGAAAATAGAAAACTAAAACATTATATTTTTATTACGCTAAAAGGCATGGCAATGGGTATTGCTGAATTGGTGCCGGGCGTATCTGGTGGTACAATTGCTTTTATCACTGGTATTTATGAAGAGTTCATCACATCTATAAATAATGTTAATCTAAAGACCTTAAAAGTTTTAAAGGAAGAGGGGTTCAAAATGTTTTGGCAGAAATTGAACGGTAATTTCCTACTAGCCTTATTAGTTGGTATGATGATTAGCATCTTTTCTTTATCGAAAGTTATAGCTTGGCTTTTAGAAGAACACCCAATTCCTACTTGGGCTTTCTTTTTTGGATTAGTTTTAGCAAGTGTAATCTTTGTTGCTAAGTCGATTAATAAATGGAATTTTTTAGCAATTTTCCTTTTTATTATTGGTACTGCAAGTGCATTTTACATTACCACATTACCACCGTCTACTAGTTCAGGTAGTTTACCTTTTATTTTCTTATCTGGAGCGATAGCCATTTGTGCCATGGTATTACCCGGAATTTCGGGTTCATTTATTCTAGTATTATTAGGCTCTTACAAAACTGTTTTAGAAGCGGTAAATGATAAAGAACTCAGCATTATAGCAACATTTGCTTTTGGTGCCGTATTCGGACTTTTAAGTTTCGCGAGAATTTTAAAATGGATGTTTACCAATTATAAAGATGCAACCCTTGCTATTTTAACAGGATTCATTTTAGGATCATTGAATAAAATTTGGCCTTGGAAAAATATAATCGAGATAATTCAAATTGGCAAAAAAGAAATTATTATAGACGAAAATATCTCTCCATTTGCCTTTACAGGAGATAATCAATTAACATTAGCCATTGTTGCCGCTATCATCGGTTTTTCTCTTATTTTTATATTAGAAAAATCAGCTTCAAAGAAGTAAGCGCGCACCCAGATGAACGAACCCCGTACCCTAACTGATAAAATATTCTTGATCATTAAGGGGCTATGTATGGGTGCAGCCAATAAAGTACCTGGTGTATCAGGTGGTATTGTCGCTTTTGTAGGCGGTTTCTATGAAGAGTTTATTTATTCGCTACAGAAAATAAACGCCAAAGCTTTTAAGCTATTAATTAATGCCAGGTTTAAAAGTTTTTACCGATATATTAATGGTTCATTTTTGACCCTTCTGATTTTTGGGATGCTGGTCAGTTATTTTAGTATATCAAAAGTATTAGATTATTTTCTAGTAAAAAGAGAACTTTTTGTTTGGGCCTCATTTTTTGGAATGATTCTGGGTTCTATCTATTATATTGGCAAAGATTTCGATTATTGGAAAAAGAAGACATTTACAGCTGCCATCATAGGCTTAAGTGTTGGTATCGCTATTAGCTTTCTTAGTCCGGCGAAAGAAAACGACAACCTTTTATTCATTTTTTTATGTGGAATGATAAGTGTTTCGGGCATGACCTTACCTGGTCTTTCTGGATCGTTTATACTTATATTATTAGGTAACTACGTGTTACTTTTAGTAGATTCTGTCAACGCTTTATATGATACTTTCTCAGAGATAATTGTTGGGGACTTTAGTTTCACTTCAAATTCGGAACGACTTCATACACTTAAAATTTTAGCAGTATTCACCTTGGGTTCTGCAACTGGACTTGTTACTTTATCTCATTTATTGACCTATGTTCTCAAACATTTTAAACATGTCACAACAGCAATAATTTTAGGATTCATAACTGGATCATTAGGTGTAGTTTGGCCATGGAAAAAAACTATTTACAAAACAGGTCTCGATGGGGAAGTAATATTAGATTCGAACGGAAAGCGAATAATAATGAACTATGAGCGATTTCTACCAGATATGACAACAATAGAAAACTGGACCGCCATTTTCTTTATTATTTTTGGTATTAGTATTTTGCTACTTTTAGATTGGTATGGAAAAAACAGAAAAACAGAAAACTAATTTTGGCTTGGTAGGCAAGGATATTTCCTACTCATTTTCAAGAGGGTATTTTAAAAAGAAATTCGATGCATTAGGGCTGTCTAACTATTCCTATAATAATTTCGACTTACAGTCAATAACTGAATTCCCAACAATATTTAAAAAAACAGAAAACATACAGGGATTAAATGTTACCATACCGTATAAAGAAGAAGTCATTCAGTTTTTAGATGATATTGATGTCGCAGCAAAAAAAATAGGAGCTGTGAATACTATAAAATTCACTGAAAAAGGTATGACAGGTTATAATACCGACGCCTACGGATTTCAAAAATCGTTAGAGCCACATTTAAAAAACCACCACAAGAAAGCATTAATTTTAGGTACCGGCGGCGCGTCTAAAGCAGTCGCTTTTGTATTAGAAGATTTAGGTATTACTTTCTCATTTGTTTCTAGAAGTGGAAAAAATAATGGTTTTAAGTATGAAGAAATAACCGATGACATCATCTCTGAACACACTTTAATAATTAATTGTTCACCCGTTGGTACTTTTCCAAATATTGAAGAAAAGCCAGGCATTCCGTATCAGAGAATAAGCAAAGAACATTTATTGTTCGACCTTATCTACAACCCAGAAGAGACGGCCTTTTTATCTATGGGAAAAGCAAATGGAGCAACAATATGCAATGGGCATCGAATGTTAGAATTTCAAGCCGAAAAATCGTGGTCTATTTGGAATTTATAGATCAATATAACTTCTAATAACACTTTTTTCATTGCAGTTAATACTGCTATTTACTCAGATTACCCGTTGAAAAGAAAACCAAAAAGAACCTGCAATACTTTGCAATTCTTGGGGTTGTCACTATCTTGTAAGCATATAATTTAGGATTATGTCTGAGGATAAAGAGCAAAAAACACCAGAAAGTTCAATAGAGGAAAAAGCTACAGTCGAAACCACTGAAAATACAGTGGAAAATATTGTTGAGCAAACTGAAATTCCTATTGAAACAACACCAGAAGATTCAGCTGACAAGACAGTCGAAACTACTGTAGAAACTGATGTTTTAGAAGAAATTGATGATTCTAATGCGGAGGATGCAGAGGATACCGATACGGTAAAACGACATGATATACCAATGCCAGAGTATCATGAGATGAGCATGGAAAATCTAGTGGGTGAATTACAACGTTTAGTAAAAAACGAAAAAGTTCAAGCGATTAGAAAACATGTAGATACTATTAAAGATGAGTTCAATCAAAAATTTGACGAATTTTTAGAAGAGAAAAAAGAGGAATTTATTTCTAGTGGTGGTAATGAAATTGATTTCAGATATAATTCTGTAGATAAAAGACAATTCAACGAAGTATATTCTGACTATCGCGACAAACGAAATCAACACTATAAGAGCTTAGAAAAAAGCCATAAAGAAAACCTTGCTTATCGTTTAGACTTAATTGAACAATTAAAAGCTTTGGTAAATGTTGAGGAAGATATAAATACTACCTATAACAATTTTAAAGATATACAGGCCAAATGGAGACATGCAGGCCCTATTCCAAAAAGTGATTATAATAATGTTTGGAAAACATATCACCACCACATTGAAATTTTTTATGATTTTCTAAACATAAATAGAGAATTAAGAGACCTCGATTTTAAACATAATTTAGAGGAGAAAGGTAAAATAGTTGCCAGAGCCGAAGAACTTGCGCAAGAACCAGATTTAAATCGTGCATTTAGAGAACTTCAAGTTTTACACAAGATTTGGAAAGAAGATTTAGGTCCGGTTGGCAAAGATCATAGAGAAGATATTTGGGATAGATTTAGTGCCGCAACTAAAATTATTCATGAAAGAAGACAAGATTATTTCAAAAATCTTGACAAAATAAAAGAGGAAAATCTAGAGCTTAAAAATGCTATCATTGAGGAAATAAACGGTATTGCAGAAAAGGTATCTACCAACCACGGCACTTTACAGCAACAGATTAAAAAGATTGAAGAACTACGCGAGACATTTTTTAAAGCTGGCCAGGTTCCTCAAAAAGTAAATTCAAAAACTTGGAATTCTTTTAAAGGGGCAGTACGTAAGTTTAACCAAAACAAAAATGCATTTTACAAAAATCTTAAAAAAGACCAACAAGAAAATTTAGATAAAAAAAGAGCCTTATTAGAGGTTGCCATATCGCTTAAAGAAAGTGAGGATTGGGATACTACCACTTCAGAAATGAAGCGTATTCAAGGCGAATGGAAAAAAGTAGGTCATGTTCCTCGAAAATATTCAGATAAGTTATGGAAAGACTTTAAAAATGCTTGTAATCATTATTTCGACAGGTTAAATGCTCTTAAAAATGATGCCTTTAAAGAAGAAGAAGGTAATTACAAACAAAAAGAGGAATGCATTGAACGTCTTAAGAATTTTGAATTGAGTGGTACTCAAGAAAAGGATTTGGCCTCAATCAAAACATTTACTGAAGAATGGAAAACCTATGGAAGAGTTCCTTTCAAAAAGAAAAATATCAATCAAAAATTCGATAAGATAATTGATGCGCTATTCCAAAAAATGGGAGTTAGCAAGCAAGAATCAGAATTGTTGAAATATGGAAACAAAATTCAACAACTAAGTAATGATGATAATCAAGAACGAGCGATACAAAACGAACGTGCTTTCATTAGGAAAAAGATTGACGAGAGTAAGAATGATATTCGACAACTGGAGAATAATTTAGAGTTCTTTTCTAATGCATCTGAAAACAATCCTTTAGTTCAGGACGTAATTAAAAGGGTTAATCAACATAAAGAATCATTAGATGCCTGGAAAGGCAAATTGAAAAAACTTAACATATTAAAGAACAATCTGAATAAAGATGTTGAGGACAGTGAAGATACTGAAGAGACAAAGCCACAAGAATAGCTCCTTTTTTTAAACAAGTTTATTTAACAGAAAACTATTTTTTTTTATAAGAAGCAGATATTTTTATCGTTATATCAAAAGTAAGTACTTTCTTACTTTTGATATAAGTATTTCAGTTACGTAGACTATATGGTAAAGCCAGAAATACCTTTAAATGAATCTCAAAGACTTAAAGCATTAAAGAGCTTTAATATTCTTGACACTTTAAAAGAACAAGAGTACGATGCGATTACTCGCATTGCTGCAGATATTTGTAACACCCCAATGGCATTGGTATCCTTAATCGATGAGGAAAGGCAATGGTTTAAGTCTCATCACGGAATCGATGCTACTGAAACACCTAGAGATTTGGCATTTTGTGCTCATGCAATTAACTCCCCTGATTCCATATTACTAGTTAATGATGCCCATAAAGATGCACGGTTTAAAGACAACCCATTAGTGACAGGAGGCCCACAAGTACAGTTTTATGCCGGTGCTCCTTTAAATACTAAAGATGGAGAATCTATCGGTACTCTTTGTGTCATTGATACTAAACCACGGCTAGAGTTTACAGAAAGACAACAGAGTTGTTTAAAAGATTTAGCCAATCAAGTCATGGCCCAGTTAGAACTTCGAAGACAAAATATTCAACAGAAGATTATCAACGAAGAATTAAGCATAAAAAATAATCAATTAAAACATTTATCTTATAGATTAGCACATGACATGAAAACACCATTATTAGGTATTAGTTCTGTAGTTGGGTTTATAAAGGAAGATTATTCCGATTTTTTTAAGGATACCGAAATTCCAAATTTCTTGGACATCATTAATAATCGAGTAGAATACATGGAGTCATTAATCAATGGAATCATAAATTACAATGCCATAACAAATGCCGATATAGCTTTAATAGATTTTGATATTTCAGAGGAGATAACACGAACTCTCAATAAACAATTATCAGAAACTCCAGTTAATTTACAATTAGAAAATTGTAATCATACAATACATCATTCGCTTAATAGTTTTCATCAAATATTCAGAGATTTATTATCAAATAGTATAAAATTTTCAGACAAACCTACTATTGATATTTCGGTTTCTTTTAGTGAGGATGATGATTATTACAACTTCGATTATGTTGATAACGGACCAGGAATATCTGAAAAATATTGGAATAAAATCTTCGTTTTGTTTGAAAAATTAGGCACAGAAAATGCTACTGATACTGGTATTGGTTTAACCACAATCAAAGTGCTCATAGAAAAATTAGGTGGTATAATTACCATTGAAAAGAGATTGAATCTTAAAACCGGAGTTCATTTCAAATTTACTCTTGCAAAAAACCTTTCTTAATTATTAATTTTGAACATGAAACTCATTTTGCTTATCACTTTAGGTATTATAAGTTCATTATTTCCATTTTCAAGTGTTAAGACTACTATTTCTGTAAATCAAACATATACCGAAAAGGAAGTGGCATTTAATATTCTAAAAACAAAATGCAATTCTTGTCACACAAAAAAGAAAAATAGGATAAAATTTACTTTAGGCAATATGAATAGTTTGGCACCTGAAATAGAGTCACAAGTTTTTATTAAAAAGAAAATGCCAAAGGGAAGAAAAAATCAACTTACACAATTAGAAGAAGACAAATTAAGAAATTGGATTCGGACTTTATAAAACAAAAAAAAAGCCTCTAATTAGTTAGAGGCTTTTTTATATTAGTAGAATTAAAATTACTTCGCTACATTGACAGCTCTTGTTTCACGTATTACCGTAACTTTCACTTGACCCGGATAGGTCATATCAGTTTGTATTTTCTGAGATATTTCAAAAGATAATTGTGATGCTTTTTCATCAGTAACTTTTTCACTCTCTACGATAACCCTAAGTTCTCTACCTGCTTGTATAGCATAAGCCTTTTGAACTCCGCTGAAGCCGAAAGCAACCTCTTCAAGATCTTTTAAACGCTGAATATAAGAATCTAACACTTGTCTTCTTGCTCCAGGTCTAGCACCACTAATAGCATCACAAACCTGAACAATAGGTGCAATTAGTGTTTTCATTTCTATTTCATCGTGGTGTGCACCTATAGCATTACAAACTTCCTCTTTTTCACCAAATTTCTCAGCCCATTGCATTCCTAAGATTGCATGTGGAGTTTCTACTTCATTTTCAGTATTTGGAACTTTTCCAATATCATGTAAAAGACCTGCACGTTTAGCTATCTTAGGATTAAGTCCTAATTCAGCAGCCATAACCCCACAAAGTTTCGCTACCTCTCTTGAGTGTTGCAAAAGATTTTGTCCGTATGATGATCTATACTTCATTCTACCAACTGCACGTATCAATTCTGGGTGTAACCCATGAATACCTAAATCAATAACGGTACGCTTACCTATCTCTACTATTTCCGCTTCAATCTGCTTCTCGGTCTTTTTTACTATTTCCTCAATTCTCGCTGGGTGAATTCTACCATCGGTAACCAATTTATGAAGTGATAATCTAGCTACCTCTCTTCTAACTGAATCAAAACAAGAAAGAATAATAGCTTCTGGAGTATCATCTACAATAATTTCAACACCCGTAGCAGCTTCTAAAGCACGAATATTTCTACCTTCCCTACCAATGATTCTGCCTTTAACATCATCAGATTCAATATTGAAAACAGAAACACAATTTTCTACCGCTTCTTCAGTACCAATTCGTTGAATGGTATTAATAATAATCTTACGTGCCTCTTGATGTGCTGTCAATTTTGATTCTTCTACCGTAGTCTGAATATAGGCCATGGCATCAGATTTTGCTGTTTCTTTCAAACTCTCAACCAACTGATTCTTTGCATCCTCTGCAGATAACCCAGAAATTACTTCTAGTTGTTGAATTTGACTCTTGTGCATCTTATCCAAATCTTCATGGCGTTTTTCGAACAGTTCTCTTTTCTGCTCTACTTCTTTTAATTTACCATCTAATTGCGAGTTCATTTGCTTGTTTCTAGCAAGCTCACTACTCACTTGAGATTCTTTATCTCTAGTGCGCTTTTCAGCTTCATTAATTTTTCTATCCTTACCGTTTATTACTTTCTCATGCTCAGCTTTTAATTCTAAAAACTTTTCCTTTGCTTGTAATATTTTTTCCTTTTTAATGCTCTCCCCTTCCGTATTCGCCTCCTTCAATATGCGTTCGGCATCCTTCTTTGCATTTATTATGGTTTTAGAGGCTTTCCCTTTTTCCAAAAATTTTGCTATTGCAAAACCGATTGCCAGCCCAACTATTGCGGCAATAATTATCATTGTACTATCCATAGTCTAATTATTAATAAAAAAAAAGCCCACATTGGAGAAGTTTTGATCAAACTCCGGTAAACAGGTTTAGGGCTAACAGACTGATCAAGGATCCCTATACGAGTAGGGCTTGCTTTTACAATCTAAACTCACCCTTTTTAAAAAAAATAAATGTTGAGTTTGTCAAAAGGTATTACCAATGTGGGCAGTAACTTAATGTATTTTAAAGAACGTTTTTATTTCAAAGCTAATTTAGAACTCACCAAGTCATCAAGCGCTTGTAAACGCTCTTCAGCTTCCTTGGTACCTTCTGTCTGCTCAATGCCACTCTGTTCAATTTTTGAAGCAAACTGTAAGGCACACATAGCCAATACGTCTTGTTTGTCTCTAACTGCGTAATTCTGCTCAAACTTCTTTGCCAACTGTTCAATATTCTTAGCGGCCTTTCGCAAACCTTCTTCTTGCGCAGGATCAATAGTCAAAGGGTAGACCCTATCTGCAATCGAAAGTTTTATTTTGAGCTTATCTGACATATTATATTAACATTATTCCGACAATTGAGCTATACAATGGTCCAACTCTCGTATTAATGTATTTATTTTAAGCTTAGCTTCTGTTTTATTTGTATTACTGCCAAGCATTGAACTTGCAAGTTTGAGTGAATTATATTTTTCCTCCCACTCAGAAACGGTTTTACTTGCGTTTTCTTGAGAGGATTTAATATGCTGCAATTCCTTTTCCAACTCCAAATTAGCATTGTTTAAAACCTCAAGTTTATGCAACAATTTACTAATTTTATTTTCTAAAGAATCAACGATTTTAATCAACTCGCTCATACATTAAAGTCAATGCGATTTACACAAAGTTAACATAGATTCGATGACTTAGCAATAGTTTTGTGAAATATTCCTAAATCAGGACTACTTAAATTGATAAACGAATATGTTACAGCTGTTTATTATAATTTTAGCGTATGCAACTCAATAGAATTGTTATTGATTAATTATTTTCGCAGTATTGCTATCTACTTATGAGAAAAATATCCCTTGGATTTCTGTTATTAACTTGTTTTACAATCTTTGCTCAAGAGAAGTATCCAAAAGATGCCTTTAGACCTCCTTTGGATATTCCTATAATCTTAGCAGGAACCTTTGGTGAACTTCGCTCAAATCACTTTCACTCTGGTATCGATATTAAAACACAACAACGTGAAGGTATACCGGTAATGTCTATCGGTGATGGTACCATTACCCGAATTAAAGTTTCGTTATGGGGTTATGGTAAGGTATTGTATATAGCACACCCAAACGGCTACACATCAGTATACGGCCATCTTCAAAAATTCTCTCCTTCCATAGAGGCATACATTAAGAAATTACAATATGATAAAAAATCATTTGAGGTCGAAGTTTTCCCTGACTATGGAGAAATAAAGGTCGAAAAAGGTGAGCTTATCGCCTATAGTGGAAATACTGGTGGATCTGCAGGACCTCATTTACATTTTGAAATTAGAAGTAGTATATCAGAGAAACCGACTAATCCTTTATTATATGGCATTGATGTGGCCGATGCCACCAACCCAATATTAGAAAAGCTTTTTGTTTATCCATTGACAGACAAATCTCATGTAAACGGTAATTACGAAAGAACACAGGTAAATTTCAGCAAACAAAGTGACGGAACATATTTATCTGATAAGGTTACAGCTCTTGGTAATTTAGGAATAGGTTTTATAGGTTTTGACCGTTTAGACATGGCGGCGAATAAAAATGGTGTTTATTCGGTAGAACTTAGTGTTAATGGAAAAATATATTCCCTTTATGATTTTGAATCTTTCTCTTTCGGAGAAACTAGATATATAAATACGCTTGTTGATTATGATTATCTAGGTAGAAATAGACAACGAATACAAAAAAGCTTTAAATCGGCCGGTAACAATTTAGGTATCTATAAAGAATTATATAATAATGGGAAAATTGACATTAATGAGGGGTTAAGTTATACTGCTAAATTATTAATAAAGGATTTTGCTGGCAACAAAATAGAACTCAACATTCCAATTGAAGGAGTTAAAAACAATGAAGTTCGTAGTAGAGAAAATGAATCAACAGAAAATTACGTAATTGCCAACAAACCAAATAATTTTGATTTGGGTGGTGCAAAAGTATATTTCCCTACCAATACTTTTTATGAAGATTTTTACATCGATTTAAAAAAAGGAAAGGATACTGTTACCATTCATAATAATACAGTACCTGCTCACAGAAATTTCACAATCACCTTTGACGCTTCAAAATACCCGAAGGAAATTCAAAAACAGTTGTTTATTGGTAGATTAGACTATAAACTACAACCTAATTACACTAATACTTATAGGCGTGGTGATGTATTTACCACACGTACCAGAAATTTAGGAACGTACACAATAGCAAGAGATTCGATTGCCCCAACCATTCGAACCAAAAACTTTAAAGAAAAGCAATGGTTAAACAATTACAAATATTTAAGTATACAAATAGCAGATGATTTAAGCGGTGTTGACACCTATTCTGCAACTTTAAATGGGGAATGGATTCTAATGGAATACGAACCTAAACGAAGAACTTTAACTTACAATTTCGATGACAAGATAGCCGATCAGACGCAATGTGTTCTTAAAGTTACCGTTACTGATAATGTAGGTAATGTGAATACCCTTACGACATCTTTTTATAGAAAATAGTATAATTGAAACACTATAGCATTCTTGTCCTTTTCATAGTACTGTGCACTGCTATAGGTTTTGCTCAAAGTGCTACTATTACGGGTATTGTTTTAGATGAAAACAATCAACCTTTGGCTGATGTCAACATTTCTACTGATGGCCTTGGCACTATTACCTCCGCTGATGGATTCTATGCACTAGTAATTACTGCAGATAAAGAAAATACCATTACATTCTCTCATATTGCTCACAAAGATGTAATCTTGAAAAACTTACTTCTAACCACCAATGAAACCTTTGAATTCAACCCTGTTCTAAAAACAGATGTAATTCAAATCGATGGAGTCACTGTTTCTGCTAATGGTGAAAGAACATTAGAACATATTTTAAACGTTACCCCTGAAACTATTAGAAAAATACCCGGCGCGAATTCTGGAGTAGAAACTATTTTGAAATTACTACCAGGTGTTTCATCGAACAATGAACTAAGTACACAGTATGCTGTTAGAGGTGGTAATTATGATGAAAACCTTGTTTATGTAAATGAGATAGAAGTTTATAGGCCATTTTTAATACGCTCAGCACAGCAAGAAGGTCTAAGTTTTGTTAATAGTGATTTAGTTAAAGATGTAAAATTTTCGGCAGGAGGTTTTCAAGCAAAATACGGAGATAAATTGGCTTCTGTTTTAGATATTAAATACAAGACTCCTACTCTATTTTCACTTCGTGCAGACCTAAGTTTTGTGGGGGCAAGCGCCAGTCTAGAGACCGTATCAAAAAACAAAAAACTTAGTAGCGTATCTGGTATTCGGTATCGAAACAATTCGTTACTAGTAAATAGTCAACAAACACAGAGTAATTTCACTCCATCTTTTACGGATGTCCAAAGCTATTTAACCTATCATTTCTCACCTAAATTTCAGTTAAATTTTTTAGGTAATATTGCTGTAAATGATTACACCAATGAACCTTTAAACAGACAGACCAATTTTGGGACATTAGACAACCCTCAAGCATTGGTAGTCTATTATCAAGGGCAAGAAAACAACAAGTATACTACAGCATTGGGTGCATTAAAGGGAAGTTATTTTTTAAATGAAAACACTACCCTGAAGCTGATATCATCAATTTATCATACTACCGAAGAAGAGTATTCAGATGTAATTGCTTCGTACGAACTTGGTGAAATTGACAGTAATTTTGGTAGTAATACGGCTGGTGAAGTTCTAACTTCACGAGGCATAGGCTCTCAATTTAATCGTACGCGAAATGATTTAGATGCACTTATCTTCAACGTTGAACATAAAGGCTCTCATACAATGAATAGTTCCGTTCTGGAATGGGGCGCGAAATATACACATGAAGATATTCGTGATCAATTAAGAGAGTCTGAATTTATTGATTCCGCCGGGTTTTCCATTCGACCACCAAGAGCCGAATTCATTAACAACCAGCCATCAAATCCTTTTAACGCTCCTTTGGTAGCCTATAATGGTATAAATGCATTGAATTTTGTGAAGACCAATCGTTTTTCTGGTTATGTACAAATAGGCACTCAAAAAACATGGAACGATGCAGATATCTATTATAATTTAGGTATTCGCTCACATCATTGGACAGTTAGTGGTACCGATATGGCAAAAATTTCACAAACAGTAATGAGTCCAAGAGCTCAATTTGCTATTAAACCAAATTGGGATAAGGATATGTTATTTCGTTTATCGGCCGGACTTTATCACCAACCTCCTTTTTATAGAGAACTGAGAGATAGCTCAGGAACAATACAGCCTAATGTAAAAGCACAGAAGGCCTTTCATTTAGTAGCTGGTAATGAATATAGCTTTCTACTATGGGAACGACCTTTCACATTAATAAGCGAAGCTTATTATAAAAAATTAGAAAATGTAAATCCGTATACTTTAGAAGATGTGCGAATTCGATATTCTGCGAATAATGATACGGGGGCCTATGTATATGGAGCCGAAGTAAGAATGAACGGAGCTTTTGTACCAGGCACGGAATCATGGATAAGTATTGGATACTTAAAAACTGAAGAAAACAGAAGTAACCTAGGGTATATACCTAGGCCTACTGATCAGCGGTTAAAATTGGGGATTCTTTTTCAAGATTATATTCCCACAATACCTGATTTAAAAATGTATTTGAATCTCGTATATCAAACTGGGGTACCTGGTGGTTCTCCAAGTTATGCAGATCCTTATATTTTTCAGAATAGATTAAGAGATTATAAACGTGCAGATTTAGGAATTTCCTATATTTTTGCAAGTAAGGATAAACAATATCCAAAGACACACTGGCTTCATACTTTTAAAGATTTGAGTTTTGGTTTTGAAATTTTCAATTTATTCAATAATCAAAATTCAATCACAAATACTTGGGTGAGAGACGCAGACAGTAAAAATGAATATGCTGTTCCGAATTATTTAACCTCTAGAGTATTAAATTTAAGATTAGGAATACGCCTTTAAAAAAATCAAATGAAAAGAATACTTTTTCTTCTAATAATACTTTCTTCCTTTGCTTTAATGGCTCAAAAGAATATTTATGAAAGTCCTAATTTTGACAACTTAAGCTCAGACCATAACGTTTTGGCTATTATTCCTTTTCTCACCAATTTAGACCTTAATGAGATAGTATCTAAATCTGAGCAAAAAAGATTGGAACAGAATGAAGGTTATGCTGTACAAAACGCATTAGAAACTTATTTTTCTAAACGTAGTAAAAAGAAAAAACTACCCGTACAATTTCAAAACGTTGAGAATACAACAGCAATACTCGCACAGAATAATATTAGCTATGAGAACATTGATGTCTACACTACGAAAGAATTGAGTGAAATATTAGGCGTTGATGGTATTATTAGCGGCACCTTAGATTTAAATATTCTTTTATCAAATGGGGTTCCTACAGAATTTAGTTTTACCGATTATATTTCAGGCGGTGCAGATTATGGCCGTATAGGAATAAAGATAAGTGATGGTAATTCTGGCAAATTACTTTGGAAATACGAAAAGCAAATCAATAAAAAAAGCGGCAAAAACACAACTGACCTTATTGACCGTATGATGAAATTAGCAATACGTAAATTCCCTTATGAAAGAGAACGTAAACGTGATCGAAATAAAGACTAGTTAAGCTTGTATTATATCTTTTAGAACTCCAATAGTATAATCAATATCTTCTTTGGTATTGTATGTAGAGAATGAAAACCTGACTGAAGGTTTTTTCATATCTTCTTCTGATAAAATTTCGGTTAACACATGAGATCCCGCATCGCTTCCAGATTGGCAAGCACTCCCCTTAGAACAAGCAATACCTTTTATATCTAAATTGAACAGAAGCATCATCGCTTTATCTTCAGTAATAGGCAAGCACACATTAACTAGCGTGTAGGTACTCTTATCCATATCTCCTGAATGACCGTTGAACTTTGCTTCAGGAATTTCTATGTTTACTTTCTCTATAAAGTAAGCTTTGAGTTCTTCAACATACTTCTTTTCTTTATCTAAGTTTTCATAAGCATGAATAAAGGCTTCTTCTAAACCGACAATATTGTGAAAAGATTCTGTACCTGCTCTAAGACCTCGTTCTTGAGAACCACCAGAAATCATACAACTCAATCCAGAATTTTTACGAATAAAAGCAAAACCTATACCTTTTGGTCCGTGAAATTTATGTGCAGCAGCAGCTAAAAAATCAATAGGAAATGCCTTCACATCCCAATTATAATGACCTAAAGATTGAACAGTATCAGAATGTACTAATGCGTCGTATTTTTTTGACAGACGGGTAATTGCTTCTAAATCTATTTTATTTCCAATTTCATTATTCACATGCATTAAACTCACCAACTTCTTTGAATCATCTTTTTGTAACAAAGCTTCTAAATGAGCCATATCAGGATTGCCAAAGGTATCTAGATTCACAAATAACAATTGAATTAAACCTTTTTGTTCTAATTCTTCAACGGTATGTAAAACAGCGTGGTGTTCAATTTTTGAAGTAATAATTGTTTTTACATCTAAATCACGCACGGCACATCTAATAATCATATTATCGGCCTCAGTACCACCAGAAGTAAATATTATCTCAGAAGGTTGCGCATTTATATATTTAGCAATAGTTTTTCGAGCACTCTCAATAGCAGTTTTTGCCGTTCTACCAAAACTATGCGTAGAGGAAGGGTTACCATAAGTTCCCAAAGCTTCCTGTATTTTGGCAATTACATTAGGATGAACTTGTGTAGTGGCTGCGTTATCTAAATAGACATGTTTCATATATGCGTACTCTTATATAAATAAAGGACAAAAATAGTTAATTAACCCATAAATGACGATGATGCGACAGACGGATTTCCAAATTTTAAATTAAATTTGAATTATGAAAAAATACCTCTTAATTGGTTGTTCTCTTTTAATTTTTGGATGTAATGACGGTGATTTACAAATAGAAACCGTTGATTTCGATAGTATCGATACGGTACAGAACTGCGATACGGTGTCAACTACAACTTCTAATGTATTGTTTAAAATAAATGGAGATGAAGCATTAATTGTAACACTACCAAGTGGACTTTTACAAAATACGGTCACTACAACTGACTTAGAAAGCGCAGTACCAGGTAGTTCTCAAGTTAGTTATAGAATATTTTCTGATAATGTCACCAGCGCGTATTTCTGTGATTCTCCACCCCCACTAACACCAACCGTTAAGGAAGAAATTGAAGCTGAAGGAGGTAGTATATTTATAACTACAACAACTGAGGATAGTGTTACTTTTACTCATACCATTCGCCTAAGCGGTATTACATTTTTAAATGAAAACGGAAGTAGAATTACTGATTTACAAGTAAGCGAATTTGGAACCGTTACTACCGGAGGTTAATTTTAAGAATTTTGATAGATATAGACCTCTGTTGCGCCAAGCCCATATTTTTGATAGTCGGCATCATAAAATTTAACGTTATCATATTTTCTAAGCATATAACCAAGTTCTTCTTTTAGCACCCCCTCACCTACCCCGTGTATAAAAACAACTTTTTGTATACGTTTACTAATGGCAAAATCTAATTGTCGTTTGGCGGTATCTAATTGAAGATTCAACATTTCAAATTTCCCAACTTGCTTAGGGTTTTTCATTAATTGATTAATATGAAGATCTACCTCCATTTT
Organism: uncultured Maribacter sp.; assembly: GCF_963977385.1. Taxonomy (GTDB): domain Bacteria; phylum Bacteroidota; class Bacteroidia; order Flavobacteriales; family Flavobacteriaceae; genus Maribacter. The sequence goes on from NZ_CAXBOU010000007.1 coordinate 181,673, forward strand.
AGGCGCATTTCGTTCTTTTACCTTAAGAACTGTAGACTTTCTAGGCTTGGGTAGCGCCTTTTCTTTTTTTATTTGAGCAATTTCTGAATTCGATACGCGAATCTCATTTGAGATACACACCAATTCATTGGCCAGGAAATCTAAAGAAAAACCATCATTACAAAGTATAGTAATTTTTTCTCCTTTAATTGATTCTACAACGCCTTTTATAACGTCGTCAATAGTTTCTACGGTATCGCCTATCTGAAATTGAGACATGTTTTTATTTTATATGCTCAAAAATAATGGTAATTTTCCGACTTATAATTCAAATTAAGAATGCGATTTAAAGCGTTGGTTATTTTTTTAGGATTGGACAATTACATGTTGCCCTGTTTTACAAAACAAATAATTGGAGTAGACTGCCCTGGCTGTGGTCTGCAACGCTCAGCGTTATTTTTACTAAATGGTGATTTTTGGGCTGCTTTTCAAATGTATCCAGCTATTTATCCTATGTTATTGTTATTTGCCTTTTTAGGTTTCAATAAGTTATCCCCCATAAAACATTCTAATACGATTACAATTACACTTATGATTATCACCGTAAGTTTTATATTGACCAATTACATTTTAAAATTTATCTAACTAAACCTTTAAATTATGGAACAACAAAAATTACCCAATGTTACTTTAGCGCTCGTACTTTCTATTTTAGGATTTGTATGCTGTTGTATTGGTGGATTACCAGGAATTATACTAGGCGGAATTTCTTTATTCTTATTAACAAAGGATGAGCAAAAATACAAGCTGAATCCAGAAGATTATTCAAACTACAGCACTTTAAAAACAAGTAAAATTTTAGCTATCGTGGTTTTAGTTTTAGGAGTTCTTTATTTAGCTTATTCAATCTATGGTATTATGAGCATAGGTGGCTGGGAGGCTTATATGGAGCAAGTACAAATAATGACTGAACAATATTCACAATAATTTGAATGGACAATTCTGTAGAATACAAATCGATACCAGGTGCTAGTAATGCCCTTACTTTTGGCATATTATCTATTGTTCTAACCTTATTCTGTTGCGGCCCATTCGGCGCTATATTCAGTTTTATAGGTTTAAGCAATGCTAATAAAGCTAAGAAGTACCATGAAGCAAACCCTGGTAATTATAGAGGGTATGAAAATGTAAATACCGGTAAGGTTTTATCTTATATTGGGCTTGCATTAGCTGTCATTCTATTAATATTTACAATCATTTATTTTGGATTGATTATTGCCTTTTTTGCAGCTGCAGATTTTCAATAATTAAATTTTAATCAAAAAAAATCCCCGATTGATATCGGGGATTTTTTTATTTCTATTTCTTAAAATCTTTCAGTGTTTTTATAATTATAGAAACACAATCTAAAAGTTCCTCTTCTGTCATTACCAAAGGCGGTGCAAAGCGAATAATATTACCGTGCGTCGGTTTAGCTAGCAATCCATTTTCCTTTAACGCCATACAAATATCCCACGCTGTAGTACTTTCTTCTGTATCATTAATAAGAATAGCATTTAAAAGACCTTTACCACGAACACTATGTACTAAATCAGATGTTGGTATAAACTTATTTAATTCGTCTCTAAAAAGTTCACCTAAAACAAACGCATTCTCTGCAAGCTTCTCATCTTTAACTACCTCTAAAGCTGCCATACCTACAGCTGCGGCTATTGGGTTTCCGCCAAATGTACTACCGTGATTACCAGGTCGAATAACATTCATTATAGTATCATTCGCTAAAACTGCAGAAACAGGGTATGCACCACCAGAAAGGGCCTTTCCTAAAATTAAAATATCAGGCTTTGTTTCAGGTGTTCCGCTACAATGTTTATCAGAACATGAGCAATTACCACAAGTTGCAAGTAATCGACCAGTTCTAGCGATACCAGTTTGAACTTCATCAGCTATAAAAAGTACATTATACTTTTCACATAATGCCTTAGCACTACTTAAATACCCTGGTGAAGGAACATAAACTCCTGCTTCACCTTGTATTGGTTCAACCAGAAATCCTGCAACATTAGAATTAGATTTCAACACCTCTTCTAAAGCGTCAAGATTGTCATATTCGATTTTAATAAATCCGTCTGTATAAGGTCCGAAATTTTTACGTGCTACCGGGTCATTAGAAAATGAAATGATGGTTGTGGTACGCCCGTGAAAATTATTTTCACAAACAACGATTTCAGCCTCATTCTCTGCAATTCCTTTCTTTTCATAGGCCCATTTCCTGCAAATCTTCAATGCTGTTTCAACAGCTTCTGCACCTGTATTCATTGGCAAGAGTTTGTCGAAATGAAAAGTTTCAGTAGCATACTTTTCATATTTACCTAACATATCATTATAAAATGCCCTGGAGGTCAATGATAATGTTTTGGCTTGTTCCGTCATAGCATTCACTATTTTAGGATGACAATGACCTTGATTTACTGCTGAATATGCAGAAAGAAAATCATAATACTTTTTCCCTTCCACATCCCAAACAAAAACACCTTCTCCTTTACTTAAAACTACTGGTAAAGGGTGGTAATTGTGGGCTCCGTGTTTCTCTTCTAATGCAATAGCATCTTTAGAACTGATGTTTTCTAAAATTGACATGATAAAAATTACTTTAAATAAAACTTTAGCAATTCCTTCTATACCTTTTTCCTTTCGAAGAGTCGAAAATTCAGCGTGGGAGAGAAATCATCCTTGTAGAAATACAAACTTAACAATTATTTTTCGCATCCCATATATAAACTCTACAAACCTACTTAACTAATACAAAAGTGACTTCCTCTAAAAAATGGTGTCCTAATTAATACACCAACCTTTATTTAAATACATATATATGAACTATTTAGAAAATATTATGAACAGCCTTACCAACTCGGTCGGAGATTTTTTACCAAGCACAATAGGCGCAATCCTTATCCTTATAATAGGATGGTTTGTTGCTGGTTTTATCAAAAGACTAATTACCAAGTTTATAAAACGCACCAAAATAGACGATAAAATGGGCACAGGCAAGGTTGAGTTTTCTTCCCTTATCGGAAAACTTATCTACTTTTTTATTATGATTTTTGTTTTCATGCTTGCCTTAGAAAAGTTAGGTATGACAAGTGTTTTAGATCCTGTTAAAAACTTGCTTAACGGTTTCACCAATTACATTCCTAATATTGTAGGTGCTGGCTTAGTAGGCTATATAGGTTATATGCTAGCAACTATAGTTTCAGAACTCGTAGGTCTTTCAGGCGATACCATTCAAAGCTTGGTACCAAAACTAAAACTGCCTGAGAATATTGATTTGGTCAATATTCTTAAAAAAATTGTTTTCATATTTATTTTCATTCCTCTACTGATTACAGCTCTCAACATTCTGAACATGGATGCCATTTCTGTACCGGCAACCCATATGCTAGAACAATTCTTTAATGCTATTCCAAAAATTCTAGTAGCAGTTATTATAATTATAATTTTTGTGGTTGGAGGTAAGTTTGTTGCAGGTTTACTAATAGATTTGTTAGAGAGCCTTAAATTAGATGGTATTGTTAAAAAAATGAATCTTGGAGGGATTTCTTCAAACACAAACCTTCCTAAATTGATTGGTAATATCGCATTTTTCTTTATTGTACTCTTCGGAATTACAACTGCTTTAGAAAAGTTAGAGTTTGCGAAACTTACTGAAGTATTAGACACCTTAGTAGGTGTATCAGGAAATATACTATTTGGTTTGATTATTTTGATTATTGGTAATTGGATAGCTTCAATTGCTCACAAGGCAATGGCTAAGGACCAGAACAATCTGTTTGTTGCTTCAATTATTAGAATGTGTATTTTGGCAATTTTCTTAGCAATGGGACTTAAAACAATGGGTATTGGCGATGATATTATTAACATGGCTTTTGGTATAACATTGGGTACCTTAGCAGTTACCATTGCCCTTTCTTTTGGACTTGGAGGAAGACAGGCTGCAGGAAAACAAATGGAGCGTATTTTAAATAAATTCAACAATAACAAGGAATAATTTCACCCAATTATCAAAATATTTAATGAGCAAGAAAACCTTATAATGAGGTTTTCCTGCTTTTTTTCAATCAGCACTTTCTTCTATATAAATTTGGAGATTATAAATACCATTTTTAACTATTTTTAATAAATCCGATTGGATGGATTGTTATAATAAATGCAATGGGATGCTTACTTTTGCGCTATGCGAAAAAAGACAAAGCGACAGGTTTTTGAAAATGTAACGGTGTTAGATGCTGCGGCCAAAGGTAAAACTATTGGAAAAGCCCCTGATGGAAGAGTAATCTTTTTAACCAATACAGTACCTGGTGATATAGTTGATGTTCAGACTACAAAGAAACGTAAAGCTTATTTTGAAGGAATAGCCACTACTTTTCATTCCCTTTCAGATAAAAGAGTCGACCCGGTATGTCAACATTTCGGTGTTTGCGGTGGTTGCAAATGGCAAGATATGGGTTATGAGCACCAGTTATTCTACAAACAAAAAGAAGTTGAGAATAATTTAAAAAGAATAGGTCATTTAGAATTACCAGAGTTAACGCCCATTCTTGGATCTAAAAAACAATATTTCTATCGTAATAAAATGGAGTTTTCATTTTCAGATAGTCGTTGGTTGACCCTTGATGAGATACAATCTGATAATCAAATTACAGATAAAAATGCCTTAGGATTTCACATACCTGGTATGTGGGATAAAATATTGGATATTAAAAAATGTCATCTTCAAGAAGACCCATCAAATGCCATTAGGTTAGAAACAAAAAGGTTCGCAGTTGATAATGGTTTAACTTTTTTTAATCCAAGAAATCAATATGGTATGTTGCGTACCTTAATGATTCGCACCACTTCAACAGGTGAGATTATGGTTTTGGTACAATTCTTTGAAAATGATAAAGAGAAAAGAGAGTTACTTTTAAATCATCTTTCTGAAACTTTTCCTGAAATTACCTCCTTGTTATATGTTATCAATCCGAAATCAAATGATACTATTTATGATCAAGAAATAATTTGTTTCGCTGGTAGAGATCATATTTTTGAAGAGATGGAAGGGCTTAAATTTAAAATTAATGCTAAATCATTCTATCAGACAAATTCAGAACAAGCTTATGAATTGTATAAAATAACAAGGGATTTTGCTGATTTAAAAGGAGATGAACTTGTTTATGACCTTTATACAGGTACAGGTACTATTGCGCAATTTGTTTCTAAAAAGGCTAAAAAAGTAGTAGGTATTGAATCGGTTCCTGAAGCAATATTAGACGCAAAGTCAAATGCGGTACGTAATGATATCGACAACGTAGATTTCTTTGTCGGAGATATGAAAAATGTCTTCAATGAGCAATTTATTGCCCAAAATGGTGTGCCAGATGTAATTATAACGGACCCACCTCGTGACGGTATGCATAAAGATGTAGTACAGCAAATACTAAACATTGCTCCTAAAAAAGTAGTTTATGTTAGTTGTAACAGTGCAACACAAGCTAGAGATTTAGAATTGATGAAAGATATGTACATCATAACGAAAGTGCAGCCTGTAGATATGTTTCCGCAAACCCACCACGTTGAAAATGTTGTACTTTTAGAAAAGAAAGTTTAATATGAGAAGTTTTCGAATTGGCATCTTAGTATTCATAGGCATCCTATCTGTAGCATCTTGTGAGAAAGATGATATTTGTGTAGAAGGTGATACACCTTTGTTAGTTATAGAATTTTACAATATCTCAGACACATCGGCATTAAAAACCGTTCCTACGCTAAGAGTGGTAGGCGTTGGTAAAACTGTAACGGTCAATACTGTTGCTGATAGAACAGCGTTGAGTACAATTTCAATTCCATTAAAAACAGATGCAGACGCTACTAGTTTTATAATTATTTCAGGTTCTGCTTCTGCAGAGGATGGTTCAGAAACCGGGAATATAGATACGATTAATTTCTCTTATCAAAGACTTGAAGATTTTTTATCTCGTGGATGCGGTTTTGTTGTTAACTACGATAATTTACAAGCTAGTTTATCAACAGACACGGATAATTGGATTAAAGATATAGAAATAATACGATCACAAGTCACCAACTCAGATTCTACACATGTCAAGATTTTTCATTAATCTTTATTTTTCATTTTTCTTGTGCTTTGCTTTTAGCCAAAGCAAACCAATTGACCTAAACGCAAAAGACACCATAGTATACAAACAATCGTATGGTATTAGTTTAGGAATAGATTTAAGCCGTATCATCACATCTTCTTTAGATGATAATTATAAGGGATTTGAAATCGTTGCAGATTATAGGTTAAAGCCAAATTTATATATCGCAGCAGAACTAGGAAACGAAGAAAAAACAAGACAAGAAGATCTTTACAATTTCACCACATCTGGTAGCTATTTAAAAGTAGGTGTAAACAAAAATAACTATGCCAATTGGTACGGTGAGCATAATTTAATTTATTTAGGCGGGCGATTGGCTTTCAGTAAATTTGAAAATACGTTAAATAATTATCAGTACTTCGATACAAATCGCTATTGGAGTGAAGAAGGTTTTGCTAGTGGCTCTGATATACCCGAAAAATTCTCGGGGCTTTCAGCTACTTGGTTAGAAGCCGTTTTTGGCACTAAAGTTGAGTTGTTCTCGAACGTTTATGTAGGCGCAAGTATAAGACTAGGACTTATCATTTCTCAAAAAGAAGATGAACGGTTTCCTAATTTATGGATACCAGGATTTAATAAAGTAACCTACGACAGTAATTTTGGAGTCGGTTATAATTATAGTATTTCTTATTTTTTACCACTTTACAAAAAGAAAAACAAAGTAGAAAATAAAATTGAACAATCGAAAAAAGAAACAGAAGAATTATAGTTCTTTAAATCCTTTCATAAAAATCCATTTCATTACAATTTTATCTACACCTTCCTTTTTGACAACTGCAAATTTAGGAGCCAAGAAAGATGCTGCTATCGCAGCTATTAAAGACATGTAAAAAGATTCTAACTGAAGAATTAGATTTAAACCAAAACGAAAAATAATAAAAAGAATAGCAAATCCTAAAAAGTTATAGACGAGTACTTTAAACTTTGGTTTCATTTTTCGTCGTTATTTTGGTACTTAGCTTTTTTACTACCCTCATACATTTCATATTTAACCAACCGAGATTCCAAGTGACTATTAAATACTTTAATTTTGCGAGAAGGTCGAAGACCTACAAACTTTAATGCCGGTAGATTACTGGTAATAAACCAAGCATTTGTGCCCGGATAACCCTGTTTTAAGGTGTCACCAATGGCACTATAAAAATTTTCCATATCTATATCTAATCTCTCTCCATAAGGAGGATTAAAACACATATGCAAAGGTCCTTCAGTTTCCTTTTCGGTTTTGAAAAAATCTTTTCTTTCAACCGTAATATAATCTGTGAGGTTGGCATTCTCAATATTGTCTAAAGCTTTTCTAACCGCTGAGGGTGCTTTATCGTATCCAATTATTTTATGATGAAACTCTCTTGTTTTCTTAAGGCTAGAATCAATAATTTTTTCAAATAACTCGGCATCAAAATCAGACCATTTCTCAAAGGCAAATCCTTTCCTATTTATATTGGCTGGTATATTACATGCAATCATAGCTGCTTCTGTTAACATAGTACCACTACCACACATAGGATCAAGAAAATCACTTTGACCATCCCATCCACTCATTAACAGCAAACCTGAAGCAAGAACTTCATTTATAGGTGCAATATTCGTTGCTGTACGATATCCTCTACGATGCAAAGAATTTCCAGAACTGTCTAATGAGATATTACAATCATTATTATGAATATGAATGTTAATTCGTAAATCTGGGTCTTTAATATCCACATCTGGTCGAGTGCCATCTGTATCTCTAAACTTATCTACAATAGCATCTTTAGATTTTTGTGAGACATATAATGAATGAGTAAACTCCTCAGAATTCACAGTAGTATCTATTGCAAATGTTTCACTAACAGAAAGGTATTCTGTCCAATCCATTGCATAAATTTTTTTATACAAATCATGTTCATCTCTAACTGAAAAAGAATGAATAGGTTTTATTATTTTAATTGCTGTTCTTAGGCAGAGATTAGCTTTATACATAAACCCTAAATCTCCTTCAAAAGAAACGTTACGAACACCTTCTACAACATTGCTAGCACCAAGATTTCTAAGTTCTTTTGAAAGTAGTTCTTCAAAACCAAATAGGGTCTTAGCGACCATTTTAAAATTATTACTCATATCCATTTTTTCTCGTACCGCAAAAATACGCTAATTTTGACGCTAGATTAATTTAAGACCTATTTCCTTTTAATAAAGCCTAACCAGCATCAACATGATTTATATTTTACCTGTTCTGGGAGTGCTCCTAAGTTTTCTTTTTGTAGTAATCACCAAACCTCAAAAAAATGAATATTTTAAACTTCTATTAGCATTTAGCGGAGCATTCTTATTAGCACTAACTATTTTTGAATTATTACCCGAAGTATATACCCATACTGACCCTAAAACAATTGGTATCTTCATAATAATGGGTATTTTGTTTCAAATATTTCTTGAGTTCTTTTCAAGAGGCGCAGAACATGGGCATGTACATATTTCCAAAGAAAGTACAAGTTTTCCATGGCTACTATTTATTAGTCTTTGTATCCATTCATTATTAGAAGGCTTACCAATAGGCACCAACGACACTATTATTTATGGTATATTAATTCATAAAATCCCTATAGCTATAATTCTGAGCATCTTTCTACTAGGTTCCAACATAAAACCAATATATGCAGGTCTATTCATGATTCTTTTTTCCATTATGACCCCTATAGGAACCTATTTAGCACACACTATAGAAATATTATCGATTTATGCCGATTATCTAAACGCATTAGTAATTGGAGTGTTCTTACATATTTCTACTGTGATTTTATTTGAGAGCTCTGAAGGACATAAGTTTAATCTAAGAAAACTTTTAGTCATTATTTTTGGAATTATCATAGCCTACTTTTTATAAATGTACAGTAAAGAAGATTCAAGAAAACTACGTGAAGAATTTTGGATTGCCTTCGGAAAATCATTCCCGACCAAATGGATATTATATAAAACGAAGATAAAAGGTTTATCCTTTAAATTTCATTTCGACTTAAAAATGGCAATAGTTTCCATAGATGTCGATACCGAATTCGAACAACGAATAAAAATTTGGGATAAACTTGTTGCATTAAAATCAATTATAAAAGACGAATATCTTCCAGAAGCGGTTTATGAGGATTTCTTTGTTCTAGAAAACCAAAAAGATATTTCGAGGATTTATGTTGAATTAAAAGATGTATCTATCCACAACAAAAACAGCTGGAGAGATACAATGGAGTTTTTAAATAAATCGATGTTACAAATTGAAAAATTCTTTGACGAGTATAAAGAGATTATTGAATCTTAGAATTACATTGGCTGATAAGATTTACACAATAGTTACTACTAAGATCAAATTACATCCACGTAAATAAAAAACCAATGACTTATAGCGCCTGCTAACACAAATAAGTGCCATATAAAATGATTATAAGGAATCTTTCGAATAGCATAAAAAATAATACCGATGGTATAGAATGCCCCACCAAGCATCAGAAGTTGAATACCTAATTCAGTTGTCTTATTTAACAGATTTTGAAAATCCAATATAATTAACCATCCCATTACCAAATATAACAGCAACGATAAGATTTCATATTTACCAGTGAAAAATAATTTTAATATCGTACCAAATAAAGCAATACCCCAAACTGTATATAGAATTAACCAACCATTCCCGTCTACTAATGTAATTAAAGCTACAGGGGTATATGTACCTGCAATTAGGTAATAGATATTGATATGGTCTAGAATTCTAAGCCTTTGTTTCCAAACTTCATTTCTAGCACCATGATATATAGTGGACACCGCAAGCATACTAATCAAAGTAACACTATAAATTATAATGCCTAATAAAGAATAAAATGATTGGCTAGAGTTAAAATATACTAAAACAAAAGCTCCTATAATTGCTAAAAAAGTTCCAACTCCATGCGAAACTACATTAAGATACTCCTCATCACCAAACCGCGGTAAATACCTCATTTATTATCAGACTTTCTAATTACTATATCACTTATAAAGATACAAACACTAGTATCATCTATATCCTAAATTTAAATTTTGGGCATAAAAAAAGTCCCTTACATTTCTGTAAGGGACTTTCGAAAAAGGCGGCTACC
>NZ_CAXBOU010000008.1:0-190023 GCF_963977385.1 uncultured Maribacter sp.
AATTAATCTTATTATATTTCTTTTCATCTGTCAGTTGGTTTTAATTTTTGCTAACGTGATTGTGTATGGTTAGTTGCGTGGTTAAGTAACTAAGTTAGCAAACATTTACGAACCCGTGAATATTCCGCAGGAATATTCGCAAGTAAGCTCAATAAAGCAATTAATTATACACGGTGTTAGGCAACGTTTTTTATTAGTTTATTAATCAATTTAGGAATTCCGATTTGTATTGCCAGATTACTTTTACCTATCGATTCCAATAATTTGTTTGCATTCAATTCTTTTATATTTTCATATTCCGATTTAAATTCCGAGTAATCCATTCCGACCGAGTTTAAATATTTTCCAGCATCACTTTTTTTGTCAGCGAGCATTGCAAAAATTAAATGTTCAGGTTTGATTTCTGTATCTCCGTAAATCCAAGAATAATATTTTGCGTTTTTTATACTCGTTTCTATTTCTTTAGTCAAGTAGTAATTCCCTTTGACTTCTTCATTCTTTTCTTTAATCAGCGATTTTGAAAGTTGTTCAAATTCCCAATTTCTATTTTTAAATATTTTGTTCGGCACATTATCAAATTTTAGCATTCCAATTAGGAAATGATACGACGAAAGATAACTCCAACCGCATTCAATAGCTGTTGCTCTGCTGTGTTTTGATAGCTCGTCAAATTCCTTGTTGAATTTCATTTTCAAATGTTGCCTAACAATTGTATATGCGTACTAGTACGCATATTTCTTTTTTAGAATTACTAATCTAAGGGATTTTTAATACTTTCAAAAGTATTTGTTGCGACATGGGTGTAAATTTCAGTTGTCTTAGATGATCCATGACCTAAAAGTACCTGAATTTGTCTTAAATCCGTTCCCGACTCTAATAGGTGAGTGGCAAAACTATGTCGTAATACATGTGGAGTAACCCTAACCCTAATTTTTGCTTTCTCTGCTGCTATTTTTACAATTTTAAGCACGCTAGCTCCGCTATATTTCTTTCCATTTCTTCCTTCAAAAAGATATACTTGTGGGCGATATTCCGCAAAGTAAAGCCTTAGATGACTAAGAGATGTTTTAGATAACAATGTTTGTCTATCCTTGTTACCTTTAGAACTTTCTACGCGTAACAACATACGCTTACTATCCACATCATTTAATTTGAGATTTAATAGTTCGCTACGTCGTAAGCCTGAACCATACAATAGCTCTACAATACACTTGTGCTTGATGTTGTTAGTATTATTAATGATGGAAAGTATTTCTTCCTTAGAAATTACAATAGGCAGTTTAGATTCTTTCCTAGGCCTTTCAATTTCGTAAAATCTATTAGGCATTCCTAAAACTACTTCGTAGTAAAATTTGATGGCATTTATGGCTTGATTTAAGTACGAGTTAGATACCTTTCGATGAATTAGTTTTTGCAAAAACGCCCTGATGTCGCTTTCATTGATGGTGTTCAATTCTTTTTCTTTGTAATGGTTAATGAACATTTCAAAAAAACCTACATAGGTTCTGACCGTACTGTTAGCATATTTTTTTAACTCTAGTTTTAATAAATAATCTTCAGGGCAGAGCCTGTAATCTGGTACAGTTTTTCTTTTACGAAACCATTCAACATCAACTTCGTCGTTGTTTGTATTAATTGGTTTGTTGGTTAAAAACCGATTGTAATTAATCCATACAACACCTTTAAAAGTGATAAATATTATACCAAGGTTGTCTTTAGTATTAAGAATGTAAGCCATGTTGTGCTGTTTGCTCCATTTGGGGTTTGGAAGGCCTTTTATCAAACTTTGTATAAGCCGATCAGGAGAAAATTTTATGCCAATCATCTTTTGATTTTTAATCATCAAATGATAGAGAGTAATTGATTTCATAGAATTCATAATACAATGCTAACTAGGTTTTATGAATTAAATAGTATATTATAAGTATAATATACTATTAATATTATGAGCACAAAAAAATGTCCAATTTGCAGTTCTCTTGTAAAAGGTCGCACAGATAAAATCTTTTGTTCCACAAAATGCAAATCAATTGACCAATATGAAAAACGGCAAGAAAGTGAAGCTTTTTATTTTATGGTGGAAAGACAGCTTAGAACCAATAGAAAAATATTAAAGAAATATAACAAATCTGGTTTCACAACCCTTCGAAAATCTAAACTAATTGAAGAAGGTTTTGATCCAAAATTCTTTACCCACTACTGGAAAAATCAAAAAGGAGAGGTTTATCTATTTGTGTATGAATACGGTTTTTTAAATAAGAACGAAAATGGGAAGAATAAATATTTATTAGTCACTTGGCAAGATTATATGAAATAATTATTATAACAATTTATGCGGTATAAATCGCATATTCACTCTAACCATTTCGAAAGAGACACCGTTCTTCCTGAGTTGCTAAATAATAATAGCTTAACTATTTGATAAGTTTTGAATTTAAAAAATGAATCCTTAACTTTAAGAAATAAAGAACTACATCATTTGTGTCTATTTAGCATGTAAATTGCAGAACGGTGTACAGCTTTAAATTAGCAAGGTAAAATATTGATAATCAAAGTGATAGAGTAGTTTAATTAAGTCTGTCATCCCGACAGAATTAAAAAGTGAGCTGTGCAAACAGTTCACTTTTTGTTTTCATGCGTGCCACAAACATCTTTTGCATAAAGCGTTCGAAACAAAAAGTGAGAATGTGCCACCTGTCCGGATAGAGAACCTAGATTATTCAATTAGTCAAAGGCGAATACTTGGTGAAATTTACTTCAAATATTGGCAATTTAAGAACTTGATTGGAGCTAATTTTTCTCTCATTACGTTCTAAGATTAACAGCTTCTCCATTTATCTAATATCTTTCATATTAATGGTGAACAATCTGGAAAAGGCCATTCTAATTTTACATACCGTCATTTTACTCTAGAAGGTTTTTGTTTTTGCTGCGGATTTACTGGAAATGCTCTTTTCAAAGTCACACAGATACAATTCATCTCTTTCCGGCAATTCCTGAAAATTGGTTGGATGTTAGCTTTGAACAACTAAGAACGGAAGGTGCTTTTCTAACTTCGGCAGTAAGACAGAAGGGTAAAGTCTTAAACGTTAATACAAGATTTACAAAAGAAGGAGAATTAAAATTAATGAATCCTTTTGGAAAATCAATTTTTTCGTGTAGCCAGAAATACAGGGTGGAGGATAGTAATATTATAATTATTGAAACAAAATAAAACAAAATAGTATAATAGAATTGAAAGTAAGGAGCTAGTATTCAAGTTTTGTAAATTCGCTGCAGGATTGCGTTTAAAAGAACGTTCCTATAGATTTTTTGGAGACCAATGCGAGGGAAAACTATCCTTATATTTTTAGTATGGATAAAAATATAAAAGAATTTAGATGGTAGTAACTCGGCACGCTTTAAAAGCATGTTGTCATATTAATATCAAAAGAAGATATTTTAAGTATAGAGTTAAAGGTGGAATTTTCTATATAGCTCATTGAATTAAAGTTTCAAGATCCAATAATCAGTGTTTTTTTGAAAAATAATTAAGATATAGAATCTTTGATTTGCAAAGAAAAAAGTGCAATAATTAAATATATAATAATGAAGGGTAAATTAATGTTTTTTTTGTTTTTGTTTTTTTCATTGCATGTTGGTCTTTTTGGACAAGCAGAATTGCATCACAAATACTTTTTTGTTTCTCCCCAGGGTAATGATGGTAACTTAGGTACAATAGAAAATCCTTTAGCAACTTTTGAAGGTGCTAGAGAATTAGTTAGAATATTTAAGAAGAAACATAACAAAACACCAATCACGGTTTACTTTAGGGGAGGTAAATATTACCGAACTCAATCAGCAATTTTTACAGCGGAAGATTCAGGAGGTAAGGATGCTTTAGTCAGCTATAGCGCCTATCCTGGAGAATCTCCTGTTATAATAGGAGGTAAGCAACTCTCATTAAAATGGGAAAAGTACAAAGAAGGAATTTTTAAAGCTAAAGTTCCAAAAGGTGTTGAATTTGAGTCGCTATACATAAACGACGAGCAACAGATATTGGCTAGGTACCCTAATTATGATAATCAAGTACGTATTTTCAATGGTACGGCCGAAGATGCAATCTCCCAAGAAAAAGTAGATCAATGGAGTAATCCCGAAGGAGGGTATTTTCATGTAATTCACAAAGCTCTTTGGGGAGGTTTTCATTTTAAAATGACGGGGAAAGATAAAGATGGTAAATTAGAAATGACAGGCGGTTGGCAAAATAATCGTCCTGAAAACGGACTACATCCTGAACTTCGTTATGTTGAAAATATTTTTGAAGAATTGGATAGTGAAAAAGAATGGTATTTAAATAAAGAAGAAAACACGTTATACTATAAGCCGGTTTCTGGATTGGACCTAGAAAAAACTCATGTAGAAATAGCTTATCTAGAAAATTTCATTCATATAAAAGGAACAGAAACAGCTCCGGTAAAGCATATAACTTTTGATGGATTCACTTTCAATCGTTCGGTCAGAACGTTTATGAAAACAAAAGAACCATTGTTAAGAAGCGATTGGACTATTTACAGAGGAGGTGCTGTACTTATTGAGGGAGCAGAACATTTCAAAATAGAGAATTGTAAATTTAACCAGATTGGAGGAAACGCTGTTTTTGTAAGTGGTTATAATCGTTATGTAACTATTACAGGCTGTCATATATTCGATGTAGGTGCCAGTGCTATTTGCTTTATTGGTGATCCATCTGCAGTAAGAAATCCAAAATTTATACCCTATGGCCCACCAGTTTCAGCAGCTGAATTAGATACAATTACTGGACCCAAAAATAATAAATATCCTGCATTTTGTATCGCAGATAATAATTTGATTCACGATATGGGGAAAGTGGAAAAACAAGGAGCCGGTGTACAAATTAGTATGGCCATGAATATTACTGTAAGCCGTAATAGTATTTACGATACCCCACGGGCAGGTATTAATATTGGTGAAGGTGCTTGGGGAGGTCATATTATAGAATTTAATGATGTGTTTGATACGGTTCTTGAAACTTCTGATCATGGTAGTTTTAACAGTTGGGGACGCGATCGTTTTTGGATGGCCGGAAATGATGAAACTGAAAAACGTGTTGAAAAATTTCCAGAATCAGTTTTATGGGACGCAGTTGAGACTACCGTTTTACGTAATAACAGAATGAGTTGTGATCATGGTTGGGATATTGATCTAGATGATGGGTCATCTAACTATCATATTTATAATAATTTATGTTTAAAAAACGGTATTAAGTTACGAGAAGGTTATTATAGAAAGGTAGAAAATAACATTGTTCTAAACAATGCAATTCATCCACATGTATGGCTAGAAAATAGCGGAGATATTATTAGAGGTAATATTTTTGGAAGTGCTCACCACCCTATAAGAGTAAAAACGTGGGGAACAGAAGTAGATTACAACTGGTTTGTATCAGAACAAGATTTAATAGAATCCCAAAAATATGGAATAGAACAGAACAGCAGATTTGGGGATCCTTTATTTGTTAACCCCGCTGATGGCGATTTTTCACTAAAAAGTGAGAGTCCCGTTTATGCTTTAGGATTCAAGACCATTCCAATGAACCAATTTGGAGTTCAAAAAGAAGACCTTAAGAAAATAGCGAGACAGCCGGAAATCCCATCTATAAAAACTACAGAAAAAGCGCTTCAATCAACCTATAAATTTTATAATGGAGAAGTAAAGGAGATTGAAAGTTTGGGCGAATTATCTGCAACAGGTATGCATGATAAAGTTGGAGCTCTTGTAATAGAAGTTCCAACTGAAGGTGTGTTCAAAAAGTTATTACTTCAAAAAGGTGATGTTATTATAAAAGTAAATAATGATACTATTAATAACATTCAATTTTTTATTGAAAACCATGATTGGTTTAAGAACGCAAATAAGATAAAAACTATTACGGTCTGGAGAAACCAAAAAGAAAAGACACTTAAATAAGTGTTTGGTAGTGTCAAAAATAACAATATAAATAATACAGTTTTACTGATGATATAAAGTAACAATCTATGAAAATGGTCTGCTGAATGGAGTTTTGAAAAAAGTCAAATTAGCTAAAGTAGCTTCGTGGATAAATATGACAACGAATAATCCCGATGCTGTTTAACCCTACTTAAGAATTTCGTAAAAGTTTATGTATTCCGGAATTTCGTCTTAGGAAATAATATATAACTTGTACTTATAATTTTATATTTAAGAAATTGTATTTTGTTACATTAGTAAGTAAAGCATTTTAACTAAAGTTCATTTATTGTATCGTCAACAAATCGGAAAATAGCTTATTTTTATTAGTGTTATTGATAGATTTACAAGTTTTTATGCAGATGTGTTTAATCTTGTCATCCTGACTATAATTTGTAAAGCCTTAAGAAATCTATGATTTTTTAAGGCTTTTTTGAGAATTCAATATGAATCAATGTAAATTACATAACCATTTTGAGCTAAACAGTGTCTATTACATCAAAGATTAACAACTTCTCCCGTTTCTGAAGATGTATACGCTGCATTCACAATATCTAACACAATTTGTCCTTCTAAAATACCAGGAATAGGGGGAGTTCGAGTTTTTATACAATCCACAAAATGTTCCATTTGTTTGGTGTAAATTATTTGGGCACAATGATCTTCACGCTTTGGAAGGTCGGGTATAATTTCTTCAAAAGACTCTACACCTGTCGTTAGTTTCAATTTTGTAGGGAATAGAGTTGCATAACCTTTTGTTCCAAAAAGGCCTGTACTTGCTTCTGGACCGTCCATATGCGGATGCCACCAACCACTTTCAATAATGCTTTCTGCCCCGTTGTCCCATGTAATCACAATAATTCCAGTATCGTCGACATCATAATCGCCGAATTGCGTTGAAATTCTAGCATAAACCTTAATAGGTTTTGGGTCTCCCAATAGATATCTTGCCGTGTCGATAGCATGAACACCCATATCGGCAAGTGCACCGCCACCAGCTAATTCTTTATTCGTAAACCATCCTTCTGGTCCCCAATTTTCGTGAATTCCGTAGCCTTTTGTTTTGAAAATTTTTCCCAGTCTCCCGGCATCGATTGCATCTTTGATATAATTAGTGTCGATATCAAAACGCCACATATGTCCTACCATAACCAATCTTTCGTTTGCTTTGGCTGCAGCTTTTATTTGCTGTCCTTCTTTGGGATTAATTCCCATAGGCTTCTCAAGAAAAACGTCTTTTCCACTTTCTAAAAATGAAATGGCGTAAGGGGCATGAAATTGATTGGGCGTACTAATGATAACACCATCAATTTCATTATTCTCGATTACTTTTGAGATATCTGTATAAGCTTCTTTGATATTATACTTAGCGGCAAATTTTTTGGCACTTTCGATATGTTTAGAAACCACACAAACAATCTCCACATCGGGCATTGTTTGCAATCCACGGGCATGAAAGTCTGCAATATAACCAACACCAATAAGTGCTATTTTAATAGTTTTCATAGTTACTTTTTTATTAAAAGCTCATCAACAATTTCTCCTACTTTGTTATAAGTTGTGTATTTCAAAGTCTTATCGGTTAATGTCATATATTGGTAAAATTGACCATCCTTGAACCGCTTTTCAGCATAAGGTTCTTCGCCAATATCATCATGATTTCCGTTTGTTCCGATAGATACTGCATATACAGTTCCGTCTTTAAAAGAGTCCACAACTTTTCCATTATTAATAGGCTTTGATCGCATATAATAATGAATATGACCAGACATGACCATATCAACATGGTATGTATCGAAAAGGCCACCCCATTCTTGTTGAATGTCTAAATAAGGTTCCTCAAAATTATATGGTGGGAAATGAAACATGGCGAACTTCCAAGTGGCATCCGAATTTTTTAATTGACTCTCTATCCATTGAGTTTGTGCTTCATTAGGTTGGGTGGAGTCAATCATTAGAAATAAAGCATTTCCATACTCAAATGCATAAGTGCTTTCAGGATCTACGTTTTTAGGTCCGTTTTCAGGTAAACTAAATAGTTGATAATACATCCAGGCGCCCAAACCATCTTGTCGATCATGATTCCCAGGAACTGGCATTAAGGGTTTATAGGAGAAGACATCTTCTGAATATCCAAAAAATTGATCCCATTCGGATCGGTAGAGTCCGGTGGTTACAACATCACCTGCAATTGAATAAAATGAAGTTTCTGGGTGTCGAAGGTTCGCATCTTTAAGTAGTTCGGCCCATTTCGGGTCTCTATGTGTATCTCCAAACCATATAAACGAGAAATCCTTCGTATACTTTGCTTCGGTTTTAAAATTCCTGACTGATGACCATGAATTGCCTACTTCAGAACCAACGCGATATTCATAGATGCTTCCAGCCTCCAAATTGTTCAGATTAGATGTAAATCGATTAATATATCTATCATTATATAACATTCTATCTTCCATTCCTGATACCGATGCTTTTGAGGCAATGGTATCAGAAGTGTTTTTTTTCCAATATTGTACAGTTCCTTCTTTGACGGTAGTGTTGGACCTCCATTGTACATCTATAGAACTTGTAGGGTCCTCACTCCAGGTAAGCACAATTTGATCGAGTTTATTCGATGATGGGAATATCGTTTTTCGAAAAGCACCTTCTACATGCGCTTCCCTAGCCCTTCCCCTCACTGTTGTAAATAATATTTGACCTTCAAGTTCTTTGGGCAAATCCGTAATTTTCAAATCTGACCAATCATGGTATGTAAAAGCTCCTTTTTTAAAGATTTCTAAAGAATATTTCTCAGGATAGCGTTCTGTGATTTTAAGCTGATCATTACTATTCTTTGTACCTACTGAAATAAAATAAGTAACTCTGTCCATGTCAAAACCTGGTATTCCCAGATTCACCCAACCTGCGTTAAAATCTTTTTGCCAAACTTCATACTCATAGACTTCATTTTTCACGAGTTCATTGGTTTTTACAAATCCGCTTTCTTTTAACCAAAATGGTACAGTGGCTTGATTTACATGTCTCATCAATGAAACCGTTACAGGCACGTTTACCTTAAAATATTGGTAGCGGGTAGCTAGTACCGATTTCTCGCTATCGGTCAAAAAATTGAGCATAAAAGTATCGTCAATAGAATCGTAGTTCTTTGGTGCTACGTTTTCATACAATCTTGTTATTACAGTATCCATCACCTCTTTTACAGAAGCATTTTTTTGTGATTCTTCTTTCTTGGTTTCGGAACAGGAAAAAATTAATAATAGGGTTGAAACAATTAAGTATTTTCTCATTTGACAATAATGTGTTTATTACTCGAATTTTACTATATTTTTTATATCAATGTTCGGGTAGTTTGACTAAGTATCTAATTCGTTTTGGAGAAAGCATTGAGCATATCTACTAAATGGTCTGTTAGGATAAAATTGACTCCCGCTTCCAATAATGCCTTTACTTCAGTTTCCTCTTCGGAGTGAAAATAATTGACTTTAATCCCGTTCTCCTTTAGCTTTTTTAAATCTGTCAAAATATTTTCATCATCCCTACTACTTTTTATTTGAAGGAATGCAAAGCCATTTTCTATGGTGCCATCAATATAATCGGCTCGTGTGGTTAAACGTTCCATGTTGCACATCATAAGGTTGGCATTTACGCTCTTTACACCTTTTGCAGCATCATTTTCACAGGCAATAACTGATTGATGTGTTCTATTTGCTGCAATCACGGCTTCTGCTGTTGCCGCCCCTAAACGTTCATCTCCTTTTAAATGGATGTTCAGCCATATATTCCTAGGCATTATATCAAGAACTTCCTTCAAGGTAGGAACCCTTTCTCCTTTAAACTTTCGGGATTTCCATTTCCCTGCATCAAACTTTTTAATTTTATCTAGCGTAAGGTTACTAACATACCCACGGCCATTTGTGGTTCTGTTCACCTTATCATCGTGCATAATCACTAACTGATTGTCTTTGGTCAGTTGAACATCAAACTCTATCATCTGAGCACCTAACCGAATAGCCTCCTCAAATGCCGCCAAGGTATTTTCAGGGTGGGTTTCATTGGCGCCCCTATGCGCACAAATGCCCTTTTCAGGTAAACGGTCTTGCTCTTGGATTTTCGGAGAATCTTGCGAAAAAACAGTAGTAGAACACATGAATAGAAAAACAAGACCTATAGATAATTTCATATGTTTAAATATTTTTCCTTTAAGAGTTAGCAATTTCTACTTGTAAGCAGGGTTAATTACTCAATCCATCAATTCCTCGGCATGGGTATAAATCTTTTTTATGGCTTGTGCCACTACATCCATATCAGCCTTTGATCCCATTAATACCTTGTGATGGACGCAAACTGACTCTTCCTTGAATATGCGTTCACAGACAGGCAAAGAAAATCTTTTGGGGTCAATAGCTTTCCAATACGCATCGTTTAATTTATGTCTTGCAGGTTTTGTGTGAGGCACGTATAAAGAACAATTGTTTAATGGCTCGTAACTGGCATCTACTATAATTCCTAATTCAGCCTCCAAGGCACTTCTGAATTTTTCAATGGGCAAGCCCTTAAATTCATTTTTATAATACCTGAACGCAAAATTAAAGTACGCTTTTTTAGTTTCCCTTTTATCGCGGGCAATAGGAGCAACCCCTTTAATTTCTGAAAGTAATGCATTTAAATATTTGCCGTTTGCATCCCTATTGGCATTTTGTGCTGGTAGGCGTTTAAGACCTTCAACTAAGATGGCCGCCTGGAATTCTGTTATTCTAAGATTTCCAGACTGAATAAAATTACCATCGTCATCTCCATAATCTCCTGCACCTTTATCTACTTCTTCAAAGGCATCAGCTTCCGGTCTTCTTCCACAGTTTCTAAGTGCGTCTAATTTATCGGCCAATTCAGAATTGTTTGTAGTTACAGATCCACCTTCACCGGCGGTCAAATGTTTGGATAATTGATAACTAAAACTACCAATATCACCAATACTACCTGCTTTTTTTCCATTCCATTCCCCTCCATGCTTGTGAGCACAATCTTCAATAACATAAAGATTGTGTTTTTTGGCAATAGCCATAACAGCATCCATATCGGCAAAAGCTCCGTATAAATGCACTGGTATAATAGCCTTTGTTCTTGGAGTTATTGCTTTTTCAATTTCTTTTGGATCAATACACCAGTTTTCTTCACTAACATCTACCAAAATTGGAGTAGCATTTACGTCAATTATGGTAGCGGCAGTAGCTTGCCAGGTTAGACCCGGCACAATAACTTCATCGCCCACACCTATGCCCAAAGCTTCAAGGGCAATTTGTAAGGTAATGGTTCCATTGACAGTACAAATAGCATGTTTTACTCCAGTGAATTCAGCGAAAAGTCGATTGAATTCTATCTCTTTTGGCCCATTATAGGACCAAATTCCACTATTAAGTACTTCAATAAGAGCAACCTCTTCTTCTTTGCCCCAAACTGGCCATTTAGGCCATGGTTGTGCCGTTATATCGCGACAGGGACTTCCACCTTTAATTGCTAATTTCTCCATAAGTAATCTTATTTGAATTCCAGGCTTCTACTTTAAGTTCGACCTCTGCGTTGTATTTGAAAGTTGCGTGTAATGTTCTTTTTTCCCCGGGGAGTAGACTAATAAAATTATCTTCCCAAAAAATAGGCAAAATAGGTTCTCGGTTATTTTTGTCCTCCAATTTAAGGTTTATTAAAAAGGCAATTGCATCACCTGTATTTTTAAGAGTTACCGTCATTTGCTGCTCGTCTTCAATTTGTGCAAAATTATAATCCACAGCGATATCAACTTTATTAAGGGTATTAAGTAATGTAAAATCGGCATAGATTTTACTAGGCGTATGATAGGCAAATTCGCCTAAATCAGCTTCATAGTCTAATGTTTCTTCTTTAGTCGATAACCAATAAAAATTTGTGTCGATTTCTTTATTTGTGTCGTCAATTAGACGCAGGTCAATAAAATAAGTAGTGGACAAGTTATCCAAGTCTTCAATTTCATATAAGGAATGAAAGGTATCCTCTGAAATGTTAAATTTTATGGTTTTGTCTACATATAAATTTGCCTCGATATCATAAATGCGGACTCGGGCCCGTAAGTTTTCAACAATATGTGAATAATCATTAATGGCATAAATTTTATGGTCGCCGTAATTGTATACAAGGTGTAATGGAGAACAGGCCTTTTGAGTAGCATAGAAAGCCCCAGTTGGCATAAGATAATAGTCATAAAGCTGCCAATACATTTTTGGCCAAGCGGCATTCAACATCCATTGAATGATACCTGTTGACCGATCTTTGTGAACTTGAAAGGCCTCGAACATAGGGCGCATCAATTCATAGTTCATCGCCTGTGCCTTTTTATCGAAATCCTCAATATTGGACGGAGATCCATATCGTTCATTAATGGCGGTGACAAACCGACTTAGGTCTGCAAATTCATAGCGACCACAGTGATAATTCCAAACATCACTTATGGGCCAAAGCTTGTCTTCAGGAATAAATTTCTTTAAACTTTCTAATTGGGGTACTTGGGCACCCGGGCCCGTTTCAGTATTGAAACCATAAGCACCTCCAAAATTTGTGTCTGTAAACCAATAGACTGGGGCGGTATAGGCGTAAGGGCCTAACATTTTCACTCCAGATGAGCCACTAATTTCACTGATAACATCTTCACTTCCTATAACATGCTGGTCACTTCCAACTCCTCCTGTTGAATTCAAATAGGGGCGGGTAGGGTCATATTTTGCGAAGGTATCAATGTATTTTTGTTCCAATTCGGTAATGGGTACTTTGTCACTGGCGACTGTCCATACGAA
Organism: uncultured Maribacter sp.; assembly: GCF_963977385.1. GTDB lineage: Bacteria > Bacteroidota > Bacteroidia > Flavobacteriales > Flavobacteriaceae > Maribacter. The sequence continues at coordinate 12,813 of NZ_CAXBOU010000008.1, forward strand.
TATGCTCGGGTGGTTACGCAACCAGATTAACTGATCTTCCCATGCTTGGGCGACATGATCAATGTCTTCGGGTTTGTAAACTCCTCCAAAACGTTCATTTACGGGTACACCCATATGAATTTCATGTTCCCAATGGCAGCTCCAGCCAACCATGAGTAATATACCATGTTCGTCACAAAGGTCATATAGTTTATGGTCTTTTCCCCAAAAACCTTCCAAACGAATCGTATTTAAATTCATTTGTTTGACGTATTTCACCTGTGCTTCAATATTCTCGTCAGTGTCCATTAATAAAAGGTCGTCGGTCCAACCAGCACCTTTAATTAAGACTTTTTTACCATTGATTTTATACCCACGGTGAATATCATTTATCCAATAGTCTTCAACTTCGCGAATACCAAAGTTGACTTCAATAGTATCGGATATATTGTCATTTATGATAAATTGAAATTCTAATTTATAAAGATCTGGATTTCCTAAATGTACAGGCCACCAAAGTCGAGGATTATCTACGTTCAGTTGGGGGTATGCTGCAGGGTCATATTCGATGAGTATTGAGCAATTTGCCCCTATGGTTACTTTTTGTTCGAACTGTATATTTTCTATTTTACCGACTAGAATTCCAGAAATAGCTGCACTAGTAGTGTTTTGTAATTCTGCAGAAACGGTAAGTGATGCCTTATTTAAATTTTCAAGATCAACCTTTGATTGAACAAAGGGATTCTTAATTTCTATACCCTCAAATAGGTGAAGTGTTACATTTCTAAATATACCCATATTACCATCTGGCGGAGCTGGGTTCCAATCGACGAAACCAGTACTGAAGTCCCCTGGTTTAGGAGGGATAATTTCTATGGCCAATACGTTTTCACCCTCAATAGTAGCAGCACTAGCATCGAAAGAAGTAATACGATATGCCCCATTTATAGTTTTAGAGTCGGCAATTAGATTTCCATTTAACCAAACATTAGCCTTGTAATTTATACCATCAAAATTAAAACTGGCATTTAGATCTGCTTGGTCCTTAGAAATTTGAAATGAAGTTGTATACCACCACGGAACTTCAAATTGTTCAGTTGGGATATTTTTTAGGTTTTCACCAAAATATGGATCTTTATATATTTGATTAGCAACCAAAGTACCCAAAATAGTAGAGGGAACTTTGGCCGGTAACCAATTGGTAGAAAGTTTGGTATTCGTAGATATTTCTTTTCCGTTTTGGGAAATATGTTCTGAGGATTGGATTTTCCAGTCCTCGGTCAACTTAATCTTGAAGGTTTTGTTTGACATACGGATTACATTATAAAAACTACTTGGCTTTCAATTTTTTTATGGTTTTTCTTGCTTTCCATATCATACCTCCTCCAATAGAGATTAGAAGCAATCCTGCAATCATATCGGTCATATGTTCAACAAAAGTTTCCGTATAAATCATAGCAAAAAGTACAATAAACCCAAAAACCAGAATGAAAAATCCAAGAGCATTATTAATTTGAGCGGCTTTTATGCCCGCATTTATTTCATTTGTCTCCATACTTTGTTGATTAAGGGGGGTTAAAAATGATTATAGATCGATGCCAAAATACATAGAACAGCAATTGACCATAGTTTTAAATTATTCCACCAGTGACGATCTTCCTTTGCTATACCCTCATAAACATATTCATTGGGTAATAACAAGACTAAAAGACCTATTACTGCATATAAACAAAGAAATATCATTTTTGCAGTTTCTTGCGAAACATCGGAAAGCCAATCAAAATTGAACATATTACAGTTTTTTATTTTTCGATAAAATTTTAGAACTAAACACCAAGCCTTGCAATTGCTCCGCCGTATGTTTCTTAGTCAGCGAACTAACGGATACGTTTATGATAACACCTAATAAGAACGACCACCAAGAAATATAAAGAAATGGATCTTCTATAGTAAAGAATTGTTCTTTAAAAACATTTAGATAAACGGCAAATCCTATTCCAATAACCAATGCCGAAAGTCCTCCCCATTCCGTTGATCTTTTCCAGAATATACCTAATAGAAGAATGGAGAATATCGGCCCTTGGAAATAAGACATAAAGGTTTGAATAGCCACGTAAATACCTGGAAAATCACTGCTAATTGGAGAGGTAGCTACTCCTATTACCAATAAAACCAAGGTCGTAATCTGCCCAACTTTTAAATAATGCTTGTCATCGGCACCCTTTTTAATAAACGGTTCGTAAATATCTTTTGTAAATAAGGTTGCGGTAGAATTTAACAATGAATCTACACTAGACATTAAGCCAGCGAAAAATGCCGCAAACATTAAGCCAACCAAACCAGGAGGCAGAATAGATTTAATCATCAAAGGAAGTGCTTGATCGCCATCTGCCAATCCAGGATGAACTACGACAGCCATAAGACCCGGAAACAAAACTAATATGGGGATAAACATTTTAAGGGCAGAACCAAAAATCATACTTGCTTTTGCATGCCATTCGTTTTTTGCGGTAAGACAGCGCTGTACAATAGACTGGTTACCTATCATATACGCGTTGGCCATCACAAAGGTTAGACCGAATAAAATCCCTGTCCAGGGAAAGGGGGATTTCGTATTCTGTGATTGTATGATGTCGAAATGGTTTCTATACTCAGGTCCCATTGTTGCGATTTTTTCAACCATGTTGTCCCAACCTCCAACTTCGTAAAGACTTAGAAAAACCAGTGCAAAACCACCGATAAACATTATAACAAATTGTACTACATCGGTCATGATTACTGCGGTAATACCTCCAAAATAAGTATATAGGCCAACCACTCCAGCAGTCGAAACAATAGAAATCCATATGGGCCACCCCATTAGAACATTTAAGAGTACCGCACTGGCCCAAAAAAGAACACCTAAATCCAAGGCGAAAAATAAAATCCAAGTTACCGAAGCAATTGTTCTTACCTTTTGGTTATACCTTCTTCCCAAATATTCTGGTATAGTGTACATACCTCCACGCCAGAAATATGGAATAAAAATAAATGCCGCCAACAACATGGCAGGTACAGATCCAACCCAATCAAAATTTCCAACTGAAATTCCGTACCTATAGGCTTGTCCTGAGACTCCTACAAAATCTAAGGCCCCAATATCAGAAACGACGATAGACATACCTATAGCCCAAAATGGTAAACTTTTTCCACCCAGAAAATAATCTTCAGAACTGTTAACGAACTTTTTAAAGTAGAGGCCCAATAAGAGCATTCCGATGATGTAGGCGATAACAATAAAATAATCTATTCCTGCGAGCATAGTTTCCGTTTATTAATACTCACAAATTAACTTGAATTAGAGATATGGAATTTGTTATATCTTATTTTGTTTGCATGTAATTTTAACCCATGGGGCCTTTGTTTCAAGATTATAGGGATAATTGAGTTAAAATACATATAATATTGTGGAATTGGTATTTCTGTAATTTTAACTAGGACTAAAATTTAAATGGCCTATCGAATGCAGTTTTGTCTATTAATTCATGCACACTATTATTTTAGCGGTTGCTAGCCAATACAGTAATGTTTTATTAAATGATAGAAGGTAATATTATGAAAATCAAGTTATTAGATAGTTATATGACTGAAGGGCTTATTACTTTTAGGACAAATCCAAAAATAAAGCTTAGGTATTTAGGAATAGTACCTACTAACTATTCGTAAAAACTTATTATACTTATATGGTATGGTAGTACTTAACTAATTAATAAGAAAAATTTAGAAAATTTAACTATCTACTAAAGAGTTGTTAGGGATGGTTAATTAGCCATTTCAATTATAAAAACTTAATCGTTATTATTATAGGTATAAAAGTATATCTAAAATACAGGTAAAATTTTCCTCAATGAAGCTAATGGTTAAAATAATAACTAGAAGATATTTATTGTCTTGTATTTTAATAGATAGGTGTCAAAGCATCTATTTTAATAGTTAAAGAATTTTCTACTATTTTATTTTGGTTCAAGTAGAACACTTTTCTTGAATCCTAAGTTTTCTATAATACTAGGTTTCCAATTTAGATTTAATCATTGACTCTTATTTTAGTTTTAAAATTTCTGCAAATTTCCAATGTGTTAAGAATTCAAATTAAATCAGTACATAACCGAGGCTTTTTGCCTATCTGAATAAAAAATATTATGCATTGATCTTTTCCGTTAAAATAGTTGCCATTTAGTGAGGAAACTTATATAAAATGTAATAAATATCTTAATCTTTCAATAAATAAGACTAATGCAATATTAACCTTTCATTAAATAATTAGTTAATTAATAGTCAAAAAAGATAAAATATCACATGAATATAATATGATACTATATGTTTTAACATAATTTTTAGGATAGATTTGTTTTATCAAAATAACTAAACTAAAATTTTTTAATCGAACAACTATGAAAAAAAGAAACTTACAATGGTTGATGTTTCTTCTGTTAAGCATGTTTTTTGGCATCGCACATGCTCAAGAAGAGGTAACGGGAGTCGTCAGCAGTATTGATGGAGAATTGTTACCCGGGGTTTCAGTAGTACTCAAAGGAACTATTACCGGGGTATCTACTGATTTTGATGGAAATTACACCATCCAAGTACCAAATAATAGTGCAGTTTTAGTGTTTTCTTATTTGGGAATGACTACACAAGAAGTTGTTGTAGGTAATCGCACTACTATTAATATGACTATGGAGGCTTCCTCTGAGGCATTAGATGAAGTAGTAGTTACCGCACTAGGAATTACTAGGGAGAAAAAGTCCCTTGGGTATTCAGTTGCCGAAGTAGATGGTGACGACCTTACTACAGTTACACAAGAAAATGCATTAAATGCATTAAATGGTAGGGTCTCAGGTGTTCAGATAAATTCAACCGGTGGTGCTGGGTCTACTGTAAGTGTGATTCTACGTGGAGCATCTTCACTAACAACAGATAACCAACCTTTATACGTAATTGATGGGGTGCCTCTTTCAAGTGGTCTAACTAATATTGGAAATGTAGGTGACGGTGTTGCAGTAGATTATGGTGGAGGTATTGGTGATGTGAATCCAGATGATATTGCGAGTGTATCCGTATTGAAAGGACCTAGTGCAGCTGCATTGTACGGTTCTAGAGGTGGTAACGGTGTCATCCTAATTACCACAAAATCTGGTAAAAAAAGTAAGGGCTTAGGTATTTCTTTTAGTTCAAGCAATGTATATGAAACACCATATAAGTTCTTAGAAAAGAGTAATCTCTTTGCTAACGGTAGCCGTCCAGATCCAACCACTTCTGCAATTGATGAAAATTCTTCAGGATGGATCGGTCCAGAATTAGATGCCGGTTTAAATGTAATTCAATGGCCTTATACTGCTGATGAAATTGCAAGTGGCGTAGCAAATGCAACTCCTTTAACTTCTAGAGGCAAGAATAATGCAAAAAACTTTTTTGAATCTGCAATTACTTCAACGAATACTATTGCTATCGAAAATAATACCGATCGCATGAATTATCGTATGTCTTATACGAATATGAGGCATGAGGGTTTTATTCCAAATTCTGATTTAGAACGAAATACTTTTGCAATCAACAGTGGGTTTGATGTAAATGACAAATTAAAAATAACGACAAGTTTAAAGTATGTTATTTCAGGTGCAGATAACCGCCCATCTACGACTGATAGAAATGCTAATCCGTTACAGGCAATTTATGATATTAATCCTCATATTGATGTTCGTGATTTAAAAGATTATTGGTTAATAGAAGGTCAGAGTCAGAATACACCTTATAATTTTGGAGATGATCCATCTGAGTTTGAGTTTAATAATCCTTATTTTGTTGCGAATGAAATAAACAATGGTTTCGAGAGAAAGAGATTATATGGTAACGTTCAAGGGGATTACAAATTTTCAGACAAACTTTCCCTTATGCTACGTTACGCTTATAATGATAGTCATGAAGTTAGAGAGACTACGATTTCAAGTGGCTTTAATAGAGAGAGAAACGGAGCTTACGGTATAGTGAATATTGATGGAGTTGAAAGCAACGCTGATTTTTTACTTTCCTATAAAGATAAATTAAGTGAGAACTTTAGTTTTGGTTTATCTGGTGGTGGTAATACTAGAAATGTAAATAATGGTATTGTATCTACCCAAACTAAAAATGGTGGTTCAGGATTAATCATACCAAACCTTTTCCTATTATCAAACATTGCATCCGACAATATTGAATATTCAGAAATACAAACAAAAGAGCGTGTAAACAGCTTGTATGCCTTGGGTAATATTAGTTATAAAGACATGATGTATGTAGATGCAACACTTAGAAATGATTGGTCAAGTACATTACCTGATAGCGATAACAGTTTCTTGTATCCATCGGTCTCTACAAGTATCTTAATGAATAACATTTTTAATTTAGGTACAAACGTGTCTTTATTGAAATTAAGAGTAGGTTGGGCACAGGCAGGTAATGATACCAGCGCACACAATTTGTTTACAATATTGAGTAATTCTGGTGATTGGGGCACGGCGTCACAATTGACAGTGCCTGCTGACTTAAAGAACGATAAGATTAAAGCTGAACTTAATACTTCTACGGAATATGGTGTTGATTTGTCGCTTTTCAAGAATCGTTTGACTATGGACTTAACATATTACGAGTCTGACAATGAAAATCAAATTTTTCAAAAATCTCTTCCTATTTCATCTGGTGCATCAAGTAAACTTTTTAATGCAGGTAATTTGAATAGTACTGGTTTTGAAGCTAGTTTAGGAGGAGTTCTAATTGACAAAGCAGATTTGCGTTGGAATATGAATTTAACATATTCAACTAACAAGACGATTATAACCGAATTAGCTGATGGTACTGATTTTGTAAAATTTTGGGGCGAAGCAAAAGGTGGAGCATATACTTGGGTAGGCGAAGAAGTAGGTCAAATTATAGATCGTGATTTTGTTCGTGTTGATGATCCAAATTCTCCATATAATGGTTGGCCTTTATTAGATGACGAAGGATGGGAAGATAGTGATCGTACATTATCTGATGAAGATGGAAATAGAGCGGCTCCAGTTATTGGCAATTACAATCCAGATTTTAAATTGGGTCTACAAACATCAATTCAGTACAAAAACTGGAATCTATCAATGAATTTTGACTGGAGAAAAGGTGGACAGTTCGTTTCTCAAACACATCGTTATTATGAGTCAGATCTTCAAACAACAAGATGGCTAGATAAAGTACATGATTTAAGTGATGTTGGTGATATACCAACCTATATTAAAAATAATGCTGATCAGTTTTTATCGCCAAATGGTGATTTCTACCCACTTGTTGGGGGGCCAACAGCTGAATATGGCGGTTTCCCGGTTGATGATTTGAATGATGGTGTATTTTTACCAGGGGTCATCGGATCTTATGATGAAGATGGTAATTTTGTAGCTGACCAAGAGAATATTGGTGGACCAGGTACACAATATCATACCTACGGTGATAACTATGCTTGGGATTTTACCAGAGCTTCTACTTTTGATGCTGATTATTTAAAACTAAGACAGATTTCAATTGGCTATACATTTGATAGTAAATTTTCTCAGAAAATTGGAATGCGCAATTTATCGCTTTCGTTGTTTAGTCGTAATATCATCTTATGGACAAAAGCGGGAATCAATATTGATCCAGAATCTGCTTTCCAAAATTCTGGAGGTGTACTGTCACAGGGCGTTGAAAGATTTAATGTTCAGCCATGGGCAATTCCAGTAGGTATTAAATTGAACGCAAGTTTCTAAATAAAATTAAAAAATAAGAAGATGAAAATAATGAAAAACATAGCTATTATATTTCTATTGATTCCATTATTGCTTGTAGTTTCTTGCGATAACGATCTAGTTGAAATAAATGAGAACCCTAATGGTGTAGAGCCTAGTGAGGCCGACCCCAATTTGTTGATGAGTGCTGTAATGACTGGTTTGGCAACAACTACAACAGCCAGAGGATACGGGAATGATACCGGTAATGCTGCTCAATTTACGCAGCGTGATTCTTGGTCAAGCAATCGTTACGATTGGGAAACAGGTACCATATGGTCAAAGAATTACGAATTATTACGAACGAATAAAGTTGCTTATGACAGAGCGGTAGAACTTGGTTTAACCTTTCATGAGGGAGTTACTTTAATATTGAATTCAATGTTGTTCGGTAATTTAACCGATTACTATGGTGACATCCCTTATTCTGAAGCCCTACAAGGAATTGAGTTAGAAGGAGAACGACCAGCTTACGATTCGCAAGAAACCGTATATAAAGGAATCATTGCAGATTTAGAAACTGCTTCAAGTCTTTTAGGTGCTGCAAATTATGAAGGAGTCTTAGATAATCAAGATGTATTTTATGGAGGTGACGCTTCAAAGTGGCAAAAATTGGCCAACTCTTTAGCTTTGCGTTATTATATGCGCTTATCTGAAAAACTACCTGCTTTTGCTCAAGCCGGGGTAACAAGTACACTTGCTAAACCTTTGTTTAGCGAAATCGATGATGAACTAGTATTGAATTATTTAGGCGGTGTTGAAGATCAATCTTGGCCTAATAGTGGACAGTTCGGTTCTGCTTCTGAATTTTATCGAGTTAAGCCTTGTACTACTTTAACTGACATGTTAAAGGAATTAGAAGACCCTAGAATTTCGGTTTGGTTTGCTCCTGTTGCAATACCTACTAAGGTAGTACCTGCTGCTGAGGTGCCAGGTGGAGGTGATTTAGTAGAAGCTGACGGTGTTCGTTATATTAATGAAGAGACATTAGATGCCAACAATTACGCGATATACTCGGCAGCAACATATGCCGCAGACTTACAAGCAGACAAAAAACTAATTGATACCAGTAGTGTATATGTTGGTTTGCCGGTGGCTGTAAGTAGTGTTGATCCATATGAGTATAACTTAAATTCAGAAGGTTCAAGAGGGGGTACAAACGCTTATGTATCAAGAATGAATGAAGTTTTCAACCAGAAAGATGATGGTGGAAACCTTTTGAAATCTAGATTATTTTCTTACGCAGAATTATCATTCTTAAAAGCTGAAGCAGCAGTAAGAGGCTGGGGTTCTGATGCAGAAGGTAATTATTTGGAAGGAATTAAGGCTTCTTTAGATGTTTGGGGTATTGGTGATAGCTATGCTGATTATATTACAAACACAGGTGTTGCTTTCGATGGCACATTAGATATCGTTATGCAGCAAAAATGGATTGCTAATATGTTCAATGGAGATGAAGCTTATATGGATTGGAGAAGAACAGGTTTTCCTGACTTAAAAGCAGGTCCATTTGCTCGTGAAGATGTTATGCCATTAAGATTTATTTACCCTAGTGATGAAATTGATTTAAATAGTGCTAATAATGCCGCTGGTGCTGCTTCTTTAGAAGGTACACCTTATAGTACTACTGATTCTAATGACAGTCCATATGCAAGACCTTGGATAGTACAAGGTGTTTCACAACCGTGGTAATAGAAATTCTATGCGAGAGATTATTTTGCAATAATATTGTTTGTGTTAGTTTTTTAAATTGCCTGGGTTTTCCCAGGCAATTTTATATAGAATAGCTTTAGATATATGAAAAAGAGTATTGTCAATTTATAAGCAAACTGTAATGCTCATATTAGGGGGTTAAAAATCAATTAAATTCTCAATAATATATAAAGTTGAGAAAGAACAGTACCTAGAAAATTAGAAAGTAATGCGCGATGGTTCTAGTTTTTAATGATCATTTGTACCTAACAACGGTACTATGTATTACCTGAAAAAATCAGTGATTATCCTGTAGGATTTAGATATGTGATGGATATTGAAAAAAATAGTACCCATTAATTCGAAATATGAAAAATAATGTCAAAAGCAATATTATTATTACTGCTATTGGGCTTAAATTTCTCTTGTACTGAGCAAGTGAATGATAGTTTGGATCTATCAGATGCAACTATTTTAGTATCTACAGATATTAAAAACCCTATTCGTGAAACTGCGGAAAATGTGTTGGTCGAGGAAATTGAAAAACGCACTACAATTAAATTGTCCAAAGCAAACGATTGGAGTTCAAACACTACAATTGCCTTAGTCTTGCAAGGCGATACCGATGTTATTGGTAAAAAAGTTCCTGATATGAAAGGTGTCGATGAATCACCTATAAAAAAGGAAGGCTATCGTATTGTTCATGAAAAAGAAGGAAAAAAAGATATTATGTGGATTATCGGTGCCGATGCTCGAGGAGTACTTTATGGTATTGGTAAACTGCTGCGGATTGCTGAAATGGAAACTGGACAAATACAAATCGCCAATGATTTGGATATTGTTTCAGTTCCCGAATATGCGCTTCGTGGACATCAATTCGGGTATCGAAATACAGCGAATTCTTGGGATGCTTGGACGGTTGAACAATTCGACCAACATTTTCGGGAACAAGTACTTTTTGGTGCCAACAGTTTTGAAAATATACCTTTTCAAGACCCTTCGTCCAGTCCTCATTTTAAAGTGAATCCACAGGAAATGGAAGTTCGTTTAAGTGAAATATGCGAAAAATATGATGCGGATTATTGGGTTTGGACCCCTGCTCCGCATGATTTAAACATCCCAAATGCACATCAAAAGGGTTTGGAAGAACAAGAAGCATTTTATGCCCGATGCCCAAGATTAGATGGTGTATTTGTTCCTGGTGGCGATCCGGGCGAAAACCATCCTTCCAAATTGATACCTTATCTTAAAGATTTATCTGTAGTATTAAAAAAATATCATCCCGATGCTGGAATTTGGGTGTCTCTGCAGGGTTTTAATGAAGAAAAGGTTTCTTATTTTTTTGAGTATCTGAAAACTGATAATCCTGATTGGTTAAAAGGGCTTGTTTATGGGCCAAGTAGTCCGCCTATAGATGTTGAACGTGAGCTATTGCCTGAAAAGTATTTGCACCGTTTTTATCCTGATATCACTCATACGGTACGGTGTCACTATCCTGTAGAGCGATGGGATCAGGCATTTGCCTTGACATTAGGGCGTGAACCTTGTAATCCGCAACCTCTTCAATACACTAAGTTGTTTAATAAGGATATTGGGTATACCGATGGTTTTATTACCTATTCCGATGGTTCTCATGATGACGTAAATAAAGTAGTTTGGAGCCAATTGGGTTGGGATTCCAAGCAAGATGTGCATGATATTATTTTTGAATATTGCCAGTTTTTCTTCGGACCAAAAGTTGCCGAAGAATCTGCAAAAGGAATTTTTGCTCTGGAACAAAATTGGGTCGGACCTGTTTTAGGTAATAACGTTATTGCAGAAACCTTGACTATTTGGCAAAAATTAGAAACCCAACACCCCGAGTTATCCGAAAATTGGAGATGGCAGCAATTGGTTATGCGTGCTTATTACGATGCTTATATACAAGAAAGGCTTACCTATGAAAAGGGTCTCGAATTCAAAGCCTATGAAATTCTTGCCAATGCTGATACTATAGGAACAGAAAAAGCTGTAAATGATGCGCTTATTTCTTTAGAAAAAGCGGATACCGAGTTGGTGGCTCAAAATTTAAAACAGAAAGTTTTTGACTATGCCGAAGGGCTGTTTCACTCCATTGGAGCACAGACAAGTGTGTCAAAGTATAATGCTCGTAGTGCGGAACGTGGGGCGATTCTAGACTTTATAGATTACCCTTTAAATAATAGATGGTGGCTAGAAGATGAGTTTGAAAAGGTCGAAAAGCTCGCTACCGAAAAGGAAAAATTGGCAAGACTTGAATTTATTAGAACGTACGAATTCCCTGGAGATGGTAGTTTTTATGATAACATTTCGAGTGCCGATGCCAAACATGTGACCTCTGAAACAGATGACGCCATTGACTATTTATGGGAAAATGACGGAGTAAGTAGAAAACGGTTGTCCACCCAATTATTTCAGTTTTCTCCAACTTTGGAATATGACGAACTTGAAGCCGATACAAATTATCTTATACGTGTTTCTGGATATGGTGAGGCGCTTTTACGAGCTAATGGTCAAAGATTGAAGCCTACTAAATATGAAAAAGGTTTTGAACAATTTAAGGAATTTCCACTTCCGAAAGACCTGATTCAAGATGGAAAATTAAAGATCACTTTTGATAAACCCGATGAGGAACATTTAAATTGGAGAAAGCAGTCTAGAGTTACCGATGTATGGCTATTAAAACAGTAAAAGGTAATCTTCAATATTTTTTTACCAGACTTTGTTCTTGGTGATTTAAGAAAAACAAATATAAATAAATGATGGACCAAACACATTCAAAAGAACCTAAGGCCTTTTATGTAGGCCTTGATATTGGTGGTACCAAATGTGCCATTGTGTTGGGTGATGGTAATTTCAATATTTATGAGAAAGTATTTTTTGAAACAAAAGTAGAGCGTGGACCTACAGCTATCTTAGATGAATTTAAGCAGCATATTCACCGGATTTTCGAAAAATATGATCGTAAAAAGCTGATAAAAATAGGAATAAGTTGTGGCGGTCCACTTAGCTCAAAAATGGGATTGATAAAATCACCACCAAATTTACCGGGCTGGGATGATATTCCAATAGTAGAAATCCTTGAGGAAGAATTTGGGGTGCGTGTAGCCCTTCAAAATGATGCCAATGCCTGTGCGCTTGCTGAATGGATGATGGGGGCAGGAGTAGGAACCGAGAACATGATATTTCTGACCTTTGGAACTGGAATGGGTGCCGGACTCATACTAAATGGTAAAATATACTCGGGTACCAATGACCTTGGGGGAGAGGTGGGCCACCTTCGTTTGGCTGATGACGGACCTATAGGTTTTGGTAAAGCGGGGTCTTTTGAAGGTTTTTGTAGTGGTGGAGGTATTGCACAATTGGCTAAAAGTGCTGTTGAACATAAACTAAAAAACAATAATACCGTCAGGTTTTGCTCTTCTTTGGAAGATATCGATACCATTACAGCGAAATCGGTTTTTACTGCAGCTCAAATAGGAGATCAGGTAGCACTGGAAATTGTAAAAATTTCTGCAGTGTATCTCGGCAAGGCGTTGGCCATACTTATCGATACCTTAAATCCTGAATGTATAGTCATCGGTAGCATTTATGCTAGAAATGAAGCCTTGCTAAAACCGTTGGTTTATGAGGTACTCGAAAAAGAAGCTATCCACGCAGCGCTTGAAGTGTGTCGTATTTTACCTGCCAAATTAGGAGATAAAATTGGAGATTATGCAGCGCTAGGTGTTGCCATGCAATAAATAGGAGAACCAAGAACAAATAGGAATTAACATGAATAACCTTATGTTAAAATATAAGAAGGGGAATATGAAATTAGAAGATATAGTCGAAAATTTAATACAACGATATCCAGCACTTGAAACCTGTAAAGAATCGGTAATAAAAGCGGGTGCAGTATTGGTCGAATGTTATCAAAACGATGGTAAACTGTTGGTATGTGGTAACGGTGGAAGTGCTTCCGACTCAGATCATATCGTGGGAGAATTGATGAAAAGCTTTTCCAAGAAACGTCCGGTTACCGATGAATTTGAAAAAAAACTTCAAAAAAGTTCAGGAGAAAGGGGGGCAATATTGGCTTCGAAATTAGAAAGAGGATTGTCGGCAATCTCATTGAACGCCCATGGTGGTTTAATTTCTGCGATTTCAAATGATATTGGAGGCGATTTCATTTTTGCGCAACAAGTGTTGGGCTATGGAAAAAAGAATGACGTTTTATTGGCCATTAGTACTTCGGGGAATTCCGTCAATGTTTTAGATGCCTGCATTACTGCAAAAGCTTTGGGTATGAAGGTCGTTGGTTTGCTTGGGGAGACGGGAGGCAAAATCAAATCTTTGTGCGATGTGGCAGTATGCGTCCCCGCAACAAGTACCGCAGCAGTACAAGAATTTCATTTACCTGTATACCATGCTCTTTGTATTATGGTCGAGGAGAATTTTTTTTAAAACATTTAATATCTGTGTTTTATATAGTACCTATTAAAGAAACAACTTAACAAATGAGTAGTTTGAAAGTTCCGAGTGCCATATTAATCATGGTTTTTTTTCTCATGATGAGTTGTAAAGAAAAAGTAATGTCCAAAAATGAAATAATGACTGAAAAGCAAATTACCTTCAATGCAAAGTCCCATGCTTTGGATAACAATGATAATTTTTCTCCAGACGGGCATTTTTTGTGTTACGACACCCGATACATGGTGTTCAATACCAATCTTGCCAATTCCAAGTCTGTTGAAAAAGTAGCCATAGCAAGTGGAGAGGAAACAGTTTTGTGGCAACCGAAATCGGTTTCAGGAGAAAATGCTGCACCGGGTGTTGCTGCTGTCTCGTATCATCCAACAGAAAATAAGGTAGTTTTTATTCATGGACCTAAGTTGGAAGAAGTTGATGTTCGGGGATATTATGATATAAGAAATAGAAATGGAGCTATTGTCAGCGCCGACGGAAGAAGAGAATTTTCGATTGCCGATTTAAGGGATGTAGCCACCGATAGACCAACAACTCCAGGAGCACAGCGAGGTGGTACACACCGACATGAATATTCGAAAAATGGGGAACGCATCGGTTTCACTTACGACGACTTTTTACAACAAGATTATGATCGCACCATAGGTTATATGGAAAACAATATTAATGCACCGGAAGGATTCAGTCATTATTTTGCAGTACTATTGAAACCAGTAAAAAAGGGCGAATCAAAACCAGGGGAAATTGAAAAGGCCTTTGGTGATTCTTGGGTTGATTCTTTGGGGTCAAAACGTGCCTTTATAGGAAAAGTACGCGCCGAAAACGGAGTTGATTATGAAACTTCCCTTTTTGTGGCTGACATATCAAGTTCTGTTGATATTACTTCTGCCTATTCTGGTGATGCTAATACTTATCCAGAACCTCCAAAAGGCATTATAATAAAAAGATTGACACATAGCATAAACGATGATGGTATTGTGCGAGGGGCATACTCTGGCAAACAGATTGCTTATTTATCAAAAGATGAAAAGGGCATATTACAAGTGTTTATAATACCTGTTGACGGCTCTGATATGGTGAATGATACAAAAAAGAGACCGATACAGGTGACAAATTATACAGCCGATGCCAGTAATGTCCGTTGGCATCCTTCTGACGAATGGTTGTTTTCTATTAGTGATGGAAAGGTTTATGCTAGTTATGTAGGTAGTACAGACGATTTTGGAAAGTCGATTATGTTGACTCCTGATAATTTAAACCGAGAAGCATTGGTCGTATCTCCCGATGGGAAAATGTTGGCTTATAATGTAAATATGCCCCATGCTAGCGAATCACGAATAATTGATGGCAAGCAAAATAATGAATATAAACAAATATTCATTTTAGAGCTTCTAGATACCCTTGCTTTATAAAACGCCCGAATGGGTAAAAAAACAGAATAATAATTTAATTCTACAACATTGAAAAATACGACTCAAACCAACAAGTACAGGGGTGCTTTTGCCCTAATGACTACACTTTTCTTTATTTGGGGGATAATCGTCTCACTTAATGATATTTTAATTCCACACTTCAAGGGCTTGTTCAATATGAGCTACACAGAAACAATGCTAATACAGTTCTGTTTCTTTGGGGCATATTTCTTAATGGCGATTCCGGCGAGTCTACTGATAGAGCGTATCGGATATAAAAAAGGTATTTCTGCCGGCTTGATTACGATTGGTTTGGGAGCGCTCTTATTTTTGCCTGCTTCATGGTCTGTTTCGTACCCGTTATTTTTATTCGGTTTGTTTACCATGGCTACAGGTAGTGTAATTCTTCAAGTGGTAGCTAACCCTTATGTGATTATTTTAGGGAATCCTGAAACTGCTTCCAGTCGATTGAATTTAGCACAAGGCATTAATTCTTTAGCAACCACACTTGCACCTTTAGCAGGTGGTTTTTTAATATTAGGGCACTATAATTCTCCAAAGGAGGCAGCGGCTGCTGTAGAAGGTCCGTACGTATGCTTAGCTATTTTCGCCTTTTTGATTGCGATTGTTTTCTTTTTCTTAAAACTGCCAAAAGTATTAGAAACCGATGGTGTGAAAGTAAAAGGGAATGTATTGAAATTTAGGCAATTGCGATTAGGCGCTATTGCTTTAATGCTCTACGTTGGTGCAGAAGTGGCTATAGGTAGCTTTATAGTCAACTTTTTAGGGGAAGCTAATATTGCTGGGTTTGCTGAGAAAAAAGCTGCTACTTATATTCCACTTTATTGGGGTGGTTTGATGATAGGTCGTTTTCTTGGTGCTGCCATTCTGCAAAAAGCGAGTGCTCAAAAAGTACTATGCTTTTCAGCTTTAGCTTCTGTAGTTTTACTGGCTGTAACCATACTAACAAATGGTTATGTGGCTATGTGGGCAATGTTGGCCGTTGGTCTTTTTAACTCGATAATGTGGTCTAATATATTTACATTGGCAGTAAAAGGTCTAGGCAAATACACAAATAAGGCTGCCGGTATTTTGGTGATGGCGCCCGTTGGTGGAGCTATATTACCACTACTACAGGGAGTGTTGGCCGATATGCCTGCTGTAGGTCTTCATCTTTCTTATATAATACCACTATCGTGCTACGCATTTATCATTTATTATGCGCTTTACGGATATAAACCTGGGGCTAATGAATTAGCTCAAGTAGAAGCAAACAATTAATATGTTTTATACAATATGAAGCGCCTGTTTAAAATTTAATTTCCGAATAGAATGGAAGATTAGATTTCAAACAGGCGCTATTTTTTCGTGCTTCTCGATTTATCCTATTGAGGAATTAAATCATGATATTTCGCGAAGTAATAGGGCAAAAGATAAAAAGTGCCCTCGTGTTCTGAATAGCCATTTCCTTCTGAATCGTGAAAGTCAAAAGCATCTCTATCTAATCGTACATGCCCGCGTTCATCAACAGGAAGTGCATAAGAGTCCACTCCCCACCCCATATCGGCTTCCTGAGCTGGTGTTGTATCGAAAAGTATATCAAGACGATGGGTATTGTCCATTTCGTATCCAATAAGATCTAAGGGGATACGTTGCAGGGTTTCTTTAATATATTTGGTATCAAGACTACTTTTACCATAGCGATCAATAACTGATTGAGCAAACAAGGGATTTTCTTTGAAAAGTTCACTTGTCTTAAAATAGCCTTCGTTTACTTTTTTCGTAAAAGAATTCGCTAATGCTCCATAAAGTCCATCCCAAAAAGCATTTTTTTGTTTGCTAATATTTAACCAAGCATATTCTAGAGAAAGACGATACATCATTAAAAGTTCTGGATCTTTTTCATAATTAATCAAACCATAAAAGCTCATCAATCCAAGATTGTTATCCCAAGGCACTACGTTTTCAGGTGGAAAAAATTCTTTAGGATGCATGGCATTGATGTGGTAATTTTCTTCATCACGTAGCATTTTCGCTACTTCGTCATATTTAGGATCTTCGGTGACATGACTGGCAACATTAAGAAAAGAAAGCATCATCATAGAATTCAATCCACGTTGATCCCAACCCCAAATTGAATTGAAATAATCAGGATCAAAGCTGCCCCAACGTGTAGGCTTACCATCATAATCGACCAATTTAAAACTATGACGAATAAGGTGGTCAGTAATATCCGCAACCACTTGTTTAACAGCGGTTTTCTCTTCTTGGGTTTCAGCAACTAAATCGTAGTAGATACCATAATAAAAGTAATGTCCTGCCAATTCATCAGAGCTGGTATCACATTTCCATCGATATTTACCATCTTCGCTTAACGGAAATCTGGGGTAGATATCTTTCCAAAATGGGTCATTTTTTTGATTTCTTTTATTGTATTCTTTGCTGTACTGCTCATTTACCGGTTCATGCCAATCAACAGGAATGATAACACGAGCAGGGAAACCAGGTTCTGGAGTAATATCAACCAACCATTTTACAGCCTTAAAACTTCTATCTGCTATTTCTTTTGCTTCTTTATCTCCTGTAATGGAATATCGAAAAGCTTGTGCTGCACCATACATCGCAGTATATTGACCATCATTATCTGAAATGGCAAGTTCATAACTGTCTATATTAAATTGCTCACTGAGTTGGTTTTGACAAATGAAGCCCATTCTATTATGTCTTTCTTCCGTCTGTTGGGTAAAATAAGCTGCCTTTTCTTCATAGGTCATTTCCTTAGAAATTATTTGACCAATACCATTATTGGTAGCAATCCAAGCCGTACCATCTTTATCTACTGTAATATCATTTACCTGATTGTCAGGTAACCAACGTCTTGAAGAACGATAGTAGAAGTAATCATTTTCAACCCTTATGGCACCATTTTCCGTACCGAACCATACTTCACCATTAGGTCCTGCAGAAGCACAGGTAAACTTGTTAAAAGGCACGCCTTCTTTACCTGTATATAATTGCCATGTGCCATTAGTATTTTTACCAATACCTTCTTTGGAACCAAACCATAGATTACCGTTTGAGTCTATCACTAGGGCCGCCACATCTTTTAGTGCCCAGCTATAGTTTTCATCGGTAGGTAATATCTGTTTCCATTGGTTTTTTTTAACTTTAATAAATAAACCATTTTCACAACCGATATATGTTTTTCCTTGATAACTTATTTCTGAAAGTACTCTTCCCGAATTCTCAAGCAGATTTTTAAATTTAGATAACGATTTTTCATTGTACGAACTTCCTGATTTTGTCCATTCATTCCCGTTCCATTGATAGGTTTCGCCCGAAGCTATTACCAAGGGCGCATTGTTATGAATTTGTATTTTATCAATAGCACCTTTTGGAAGACCTTGTTCGCTATTGTGTATGACCGCAACATCTTGTCTGAATTTGTTTTCCTCCCCAATCGGTTTAAATGAAGATTGAAATAGCACTATAATTAGTAATAAAATGGCCCTCATAATATATTAGATTGAATGATTTGTTTCTTTTGAATACCCTTGAAAGTTTATGCCTATTCTTGAGGTTCGCTTATTACCCCTAAATATCTACCCATCCAATAGGGGAGAAGCCAAATATCGCCAGCAGAATATTCTTCGGTACCATCATTACCAGTCTTATCCAAGCGAAACATATTGCCGTTGTGACGTTGTACAGGGCGCTCATCAGGAGGGAGAACTTCTTTTATCGTTTGCTCTCTAAAATTAGGTTCGATTATTTCAATGTCTTTTCTATGACTGTTTTCAATATTCCAAGAAACAAGATCCATAGGATGTTCACGTAGATACCATGCGGCCTCATCTAAATCAAAATCTGGAGTACCCGTTAGTGCGGTCATAATATTCCATGCACCTTCTTTTTCTGGGCGTTCAATTTCCCAATGGTCAATAATTGCCTCTTTGTATTTTGCTTTTAGAGAATCATTAAAGGCATATTTGTATAAGCCCCAATACCCAACAAAATACATTTCATCATCAGAATGGTTCCATGATTCCGATAGCATTTTACTCCAATCATCTGCATCATCGGGAGCACGAGCAACATCTTTCATGGGCCACATTAGGTTTTCTAAATACCCGTGGTTATCTATTAAATCGAAAGCTTTTTCTTTATACTTTTCTTTTCCTGTAAAATGATATGCTGTTTGTAGCATGGCAATTATATTGGAGGCGTTTATTTTACGGTCACCAACCATTTTAGGTCTTTCATTTACATATTCGGGATTCCATCTACCCCAAGTTGTTGGTTTACCATCGTAATCAACCATATATAAATCATTACGAACTACATGGCTCATTAATGTGTCGATAAGAGTAATTGCGCGGTCTTTAAGTTCATTGTCCATAAGTTCGGCCATAACGCCATACGCAAAAATATGTCCAATCGCCTCGTCACTACTAGTTGTAGATTTCCAATCCCACTCAGGATCACTTGAATGTTGCCAACGGTCTGGGTCATGCAATTTTTCAATATAGCCACTACGCTCAAAAGAACGCGAAGGAAAACCAGGTACCGGATTGATACTAAATAAGCGTTCCATGGCATCCATAGATTCTATGCAATTTTGCAAGGCATCATCAGATTTGGTAACGGCATATCTAAAAACCTCACCAGCCAAATACATGGTTGTCCATAAGCCATCATTATCAGAATCTGAAAGTCGACCAGAATCAATATTCCCATCGTCTAAATCAACTAAATTAGCATTGAAGCCTAAACGGATATGTCTATTTCGAACTTGCGATTCATAGTACATCGCCTTGTCAAAGAGAGTCATTTCTTTAAATATAATTTGACCTAATCCAGCCTCAGTAAGTATCAATATTGATCCATCAATACCTTTTGAAATATGTTTTACATGATTACTTGGCAACCAACGTTTTCCAAAGTAATAATCATATTTACCGTCTTCACGTAATTTAAAAGCCCCTTTGGTAGAACCAAACCAAAGTTGACCATCGATAGTAGTCATGGCAGTAATTTCATCAAAAGGAAGTTTTTTTTGTACTTCCCCAATTTGTTTGCCCGATGATGGATCTATGGTTATGTAACCAGACTTTGTACCAACAACTAAATTATCATTGAAGAAGGTAAAAGCAGTCAGGTTTTTTTCCTGATATAATGTTCTAAGCTCGCTCGTAGAAGTATCAAAACTAGCAATTGATTTTTTTCCTAAAATCCAGAAATTTTTACTGTTCTCTTCAAATAAAATGTCTTGAACTTGATCGTTTACTAA
This sequence comes from uncultured Maribacter sp., assembly GCF_963977385.1. Taxonomy (GTDB): domain Bacteria; phylum Bacteroidota; class Bacteroidia; order Flavobacteriales; family Flavobacteriaceae; genus Maribacter. Next base: position 33,479 of record NZ_CAXBOU010000008.1, read on the forward strand.
TATACCTGTCCATGGCGCTTTTTCCTTTGACAAAAATTGAAGAGTGCTACCATCGCTAATAAGAAATTCAAAATCAGTACCAGCCGCCACGGTAAATGCATTTGGTAATTCATGCGTAAGGTATAAGCTACCTGCCCATGAATTACTAAACACTGCTTTATCATCTAAATAAACAAATTGATCTTTTAAAACGGTAATATTTTGTACATGTTTATCAGTTAGCGGACGATAAGTCTTGTCTTTTACCAGTGAACCAGGATAGAGAAATTGACCATCATGAGTACGTAGAATTCCTTCTGAAGATGCAATTTGAATTACCTTATTTCTATCCATAAACACTCTTGATAAAGAAGCTTCTTTATCAAGGGTGTTGAATTTTATAGCAAAATCTTGTTTATAGGGTACATCTTTATAGACGGGTACCGAAACAACTGGCTCTTTTTTTTCTATTGAACTACCGCACGATAAAAGTAGTGATGAAACTACCCAAATGCAGTATTGATTTACTTTTCTCATAGAATCGTCAAAATTTAGAAGGTTTGGTTGTGAGTTTGATTAAATCAGTTCTAGAACATAGCTTAATAACCCATTAACAAATTAACTTTTTTTTGACGTTTTTTACTTCCTATATATTACATGATTTACATGATATTTTATCTTAAAATACCACTGATGACAAATTTTAGTTTTAAAGTGTTAGAATAGTTGAAGTTTTCTATTTTTTTGTTAGTGAAGGAGGAACTGTAGAAATACCCCAATTTGTATTTGGTTTTGGTCCCATTTTAAATTGTAAAATACCTCCATTGGTAATCTCTTCATGGGTAATCCAGGTTCTATTAAATGTTTTTCCATTTAATGTTGCAGATTGTATGTATTTGTTTTCTTTTGAATTGTTCTTAGCGTGAATGATAAACGTTTTATTCTTTTCAAGGTTTAGTGTGATTTCTCCGAAAAGCGGACTTCCAATGGTATAAGTGCTACTGCCCGGTGCCATAGGATAAATCCCCATAGCGCTCAAAATATACCATGAAGAGAGCGAGCCCATGTCGTCATTGCCGGGAAGACCTCCTGGACCAATTCTATACATTTCTTCTGCTACCTGTCTGGCCCTATATTGTGTTTTCCATGGTTGACCCGCGTAGTTGTATAAATAGGCTACGTGGTGAGAAGGTTGGTTACCTTGTACATATTGACCAATAGTACCGACAACACCAACATATTTTGGTGGTGTAATAACCGGACTCATCTCAAAAAAAGTATCTAGTTTATCAATAAATTGATTTTTGTTGTCAAAGAGATTAATGAGCCCTTGAGGATCATGTTGTACGGACCAAATATATTGCCATGCATTTGATTCGGTATAGTGACGATTAGGACGACGACCTACCAATAATGGGTCAAAGTATTTGTAGTAGCTATGGTCTCCAACGGTAACAATTTCTTGTTTGTTATCACCTAGTTCGGGCAAAAATTGCCCATCATATTTTTTTGGTCTCATGAACTTTGTTTTAGGATCCCAAACGTTTTTGTAGTTATATGCTCGTTTAGTAAACAGTTCATAATCTTTCGTTTTACCAAGTTCTTTCGCCAATTGAGCTATACACCAATCATCATAAGCTAATTCAAGGGTGTTAGGTACAGCTTCAGTAACTTTATCAATAGGGGCATATCCTTTTTCTAAATAGTAGGTTAACCCTGATCTGCCCGCTTCGTGTGGAACGGGTGCTTTAGGAAGTTCCAAAGCTTTTTTTCGCATGGCTTTATACAAAAGTTCAATGTCAAAATCACGGTAACCTTTCATATATGCATCTACAATAACAGGTATCAAATGATCACCGACCATAGATTCACCGTATACATTTAAAAAATGCTGTGCGGGTAACCAACCGTAATTTTCCACTTTGGCAGCGATAGATTTTACATAATCGTTAACATGCTCTGGCGAAATCAACGTCATTAGCGGATGCTGGGTTCTATAGGTATCCCAACAAGAAAAGGAACCATAAAAATCGAAACCTTTAGCTTCATGTACCTTGCCATCAGAACCAAAATATTTACCATCAACGTCTTGCGATATGTATTGCGACAAAAGCGACCGATAGAGTGCTGTGGTAAATATTTGCTTTTGATCTTCGGTAGCTTCGTTAATTGTTATTTTGGAAAGCTCTTTGTTCCAGATTTTCTTTGCATTTTCCTTTACGTTGTCAAAATCCCAATCTGGTATTTCTTGGTGTAGATTTCTTCGAGCGCCCTCAATACTGGTATACGAAATACCTACTTTAACCAATACTTGTTCATTTTCTTCAGTATGGTATTGTACAAAAGCTCCTATTTTATCGCCAACTTCTGCATTCTTATAAGGGAAAATGCTACCGTCAGATTCTGGGGTTTTATAGCTGGCATCAAAAGTACCGTAGTATAAAAATGGTTTACTGAATTCTGCAACAAAATATACCTTTCCTAGTCCTGCGGCTTTGGCACCTTCAATACGATTGTTGTCAATTATTTTTAGTTCGGAAAGCTCCCCTTTGGTCATATCACCAATTTGATGTCCGACATCTAAAATAATACGAGAATTCATAGATTTTGGAAAGGTGTAGCGATGAAATCCGGCTCGTTGTGTTGTTGTTAACTCTGCAGTTACATCATAATCTTTAAGCTTAACGGAATAATAACCAGGTGTGGCGGATTCATCTTCATGGTCGAAACGAGAACGGTAGCCTGCATCAGGGTTTTCCAATGATCCGGGTACTATCTGTAATTTATTGCTGGTAGTAGGCATTAACAATATTTCGCCACCATTGACCATACCAACCCCGCTCCAATGTGTATGGCTAAACCCCATAATAGAGCTTTCAGAATAAACGTACCCAGAACAGTAGCTCCAGCCTTCTGTATTTATATCGGGACTCAAATGTACTAAGGCATTAGGTAGCGAAGCACCTGGAAAGGTATGGCCGAAAAAATCGGTTCCAATAAAAGGGTCTACATAGTCAACTGGTTCTTTGGTTTGGGAGTGCCCAATTTGACAAAGAACAACAACTAAAATCAGGGTCAACGTATTAATTAGTTTGTCGGAGTATTTCATATGCTTATCAAATTATTTTGAATTATTACACTTAAGCTGGGTTCTTCTAATCATCTAAGGTTATATGTATACAGAGCTTTTTAAGTCATTATAGAATATTACCTAGTTTGACAAATATAAAGCACTATTTTAAATTCAAAGGTTAATATACAATGTAAAGAGAGTAAGATAGCGGAAATATAATAATAGGATTTGCAGCTATATTTGTAAGGAGTCTTTCTTAAAAAAGCCTATTAGATGTGGAATGTTTTAATGTAAGTTAATACAATCTTGATATTGCCATGAATTATAAATGATAATTTTAGGGTTCAGAAATTAAATGTCAATGAAGTTATATCAGGTATCGGTTCTAGCTATTAGAAATAAGGGGGAATACCATATATTAATTTATAAAGATTAAAGTCGTAGGTTATGATTTTTCAAGGGAATAAATTGACCATGGATTGGAGCACAATCGTCGAAAAACAGCAAATAAAGAAACGGTATAAATAAGTATCTAATCAATTAAATTAATCAAATGAAATTTAAATTAATCGTTGCATTGATAGTTCTAGTAGCCTTGAATTCGTGCAAAACTTCGAAAAATATACAAAACCAAACTGTCAATGTTGTTGAAAATACATCGATAAGTAGCATAACCAATAAGGCTCCCTATGATCCAAGGCCGGGTATGGAAAAACTCAAAAATAAATATGAGGTAACAAAAAGTGATGGTACCATAAAATTAAAAAAACCAATGCATTTCTTGGTGTTTGGAGATTCAAAAGGGAGCGTGCATATGCATGATGTCTTAAAAAGAGCCGATATGCTTAATCCACAGTTTTCTGTTACAACAGCTGATTTTGTAAATAAGGGAGCTGGTGGAATCGGGGAGGAACTATATAAAAAACTGGATGAAGAATCTGGATGGTTTTTTAGAAAGTATCCTACTTGGCCAACTTTAGGTAATCATGAGGTTTCCGGACCTAAAGATCAGCCTTCTGAGGATAATTATGCTTCAGGGGTCCATAATTTTGGTGATTTTTTCGGTCTTGAAGACCCTTTGTACAGTTTTACTTACGGTAATGCTAAGTTTATTGCAATGGACTGGATTAAGGCGACGGAAAGTAAAGAACGAATGGATTGGTTAGAAAAAGAACTTAAAGAAGCTAAGGATAAATTAATATTTATTTTCAAACACAGACCTTACTATACAGTTGGAAACAAAAGTTATTCTGACGTAGAAGGAAAGAGTACTCCGGTTACTGAGTTGTTTCAAAAGTATAATGTTACTGCGGTGTTTTCTGGCCATGATCACTTGTATTACAGAACCATTCGTGATGGTGTAAACTACATAGTTTCAGCAGGAGCTGGAGCAAATATTTATCAGCTGAAAAGGGCAGGTGATGCTATTCCCGGGGATGCTTATTATGGTCGAACTGTAGAAAATGATAAAGAGTTTTTATTTCATTCTGCAGAAGGAGAAGAGGTAAGATTTAATGAAGCAATGTACTTTGTTGTTTCAGTAAAGGTTAATGGTGACAATGTTACTTTCGAAATGATCGATACCGAAGGAAAAAGCTGGGATACCTTTACTTTTGATTCTTCTAAATAAAGGAATTCAATCCTATTAAAAAAGACCTTGATAGTGCTAATGAACATTATCAAGGTTTTTTTCTGTTAAAAACAGAGGATATATGGACTGATTTGAAAATAATTTGCAACTTTTTTACTTGGTACAGATGATAAGCTAATTGAGTGATGGGTTCTTTTTAGCTAATAGAGTATCACATTCTTTAAAGTGATAAATTAGAAAACGGTCATTTAATATTATTCATATTATCCGAAAAACCTAAGAGTAAGTAATTGTTAGTCAAACTACTTTGCTATTGAAAGTATTACACTAACTTATATTTATTTCAAATTTAAATATTCTATTATAGCTTTATCTCCAATAATTGCGTCTGAAGGACGAGGATTGTTAGCCGTGAAAACTTTTAAATCATCTTCTGGGAGAATAGTGACAAAATCTTCTTGAACCCCATCGGTGATGGTTACATTGCTCAATTTCAATTTAAGGTGATACGTAAAAAACATGTAGGCAGCTGCACGTTTAGAGTATCCATAATCATGTTTTTCAGTCGGTAGATGTACATTTTCTACTTTATGTTCTGCGTTGTAGAGTGCGTATACTTTCTGAATATATGGATATTCGATACGCGGTGTATTTCGGGTCCAATCAGACCCGTTCGAAATTAGTAGCATAGGTCGTGGAGCACATAAGGCAGCAATCTCAACATTATTTGTTTGGTGTTCTTCACTTTTGTGAATGGGCATTCCGCTTTCACATACACATCCGCCAAAAAAGTGAGCTGAAACCTGTACTGCAGGTACAGCTACTTTTATACGTTGGTCAATTGCAGTCAGCACAAAAGTTTGTGTACCTCCACCAGACCCTCCGGTCATGCCGATTCTTTCTGAATCAACATCTGGTCTAGATAGTAGGTATTCTAATACTCTTTTACTGTTCCATGTTTGTAACAATAGCGCAATGGGCATTTTATGAGTTGTCTGGTTTGATTCCGCATAGCCTACCATGTCGTAAGCGAATACTATTGCTCCCATTCGAGCCAACGTGGCGCACCTCGTTTGTACATCTTCTTTTAATCTTTTGTCAGATAAATGACCATGCGGCGAAAGTATCGCAGCATTTTTTTTGCCGGGGTTAGCCGGACTATATAAATTTCCAGTAATGTAAAATCCAGGGAAACTTTCGATTGCAATATTTTCTACAATATAGCCGTCAAAAGTATGTTTTCTGTTAATTATCGGATTGAAATTACCCTCAATTTTTGGCATTTGATCTAGTTTCATACCTGAGATAATGCCTGAGCGAATAACATCTGCACGACTTTCCCAAGAAACTAGGTCATTCCATTCTTTAGCAAAATCTTTCATGACCAAATTAGCCTCATCTTCCGTCCAATATTTACCTGTGCACAACATTTCATTTTGTGCTTGTATGTTAATCGTAATTGTGATAAAGAATAGCAGTAGTACCTTTTTCATTTGATTTGATTTTAAAAATAGAACAGTTTACTTTGATGATTAAATCCTCGGTGCCACTATAGCCTTTATTTGAATTTAAATCGATGTTATATGGATTTAACAAATATATAGTATGAAGCAGATTGATAACCCCCTCAATCTTACTGAATTCACATTGAATATTAACTTATAACTTCTAAAACACTTGGTTGTTAGCCTTGTATAGAATTACTTGAAGTGATGTGTTTAACATGAGTAATGGTATTTTCACGAGCCATTAGCGAAGTTGCCACTTTGTAATATGAGAAATATTGGCTGTTGGCGTACCAAATTTCGTTTTGATTTTTGGTATTGTAGTATTCCTTAAACTGTATACCGAGGTTGACCTTATCTATTTTGCTTTGTAGTGTTTTCTAGAATGATAATAGAGGGACTTTCCTTTAACCATTTTTTGCTTAATCCAGTGGTATCGTCCTTAGCTAAAAAATTCACATTGGAACCTAATGCAATGTCAATATCACCATCTGCATCCATATCTTCGGCATCCATAACAATCCATCTGCCTTTTGTTGATTCGGGAAAAGAAAAGGCCTCGAAAGTTAAATCTCCATTATTTTCTAAATACACAAAACTCTCTTCAGGATAGCTTACATAATCAGGGAAATAAGAAATTGTAGCAATGTCTAAATCTCCATCTAAATCATAATCGCGAGGCATCGCTTTATAGGCACCATTTTGCTGATAGAAATAGGCCTGCTGAAAATTAAGCTCGCCATCATTTAGAAAAATGTACACTCCGTGATAATCTTTTAAAATAGGAGTTATGTCCGCATTATCACCAGAAACATATATAATGTCATCAAATCCGTCATTATTGAAATCGGCCAACTCCATATATTGAGATCCATAAAGTGGTGAAAATGTCAACAATCTCTTCTTATTAAAAGTGCCATTACCTTGATTCTCATAGTAAAAAACACCTTCATCACCCTGCGACATTAATACGAAAATATCATCTAAACCATCATTGTTGTTGTCCTTTATAATGGCGCTAATGGCTCCAGGTTTTGTACTTAGAATGTTTGAGGTATAGCTGTCGTTTCCATCATTTTTATACCAAACGAGTTTACCGGTCAGATCACCAAATTCACAAGCAACAACATCTTCCAATCCGTCGTTATCTAAATCACCATAGGCCATAGAAACTGGGCGTTGTAGATTAGGTATAAGAACGCTTGGGTCTATATATTTTTTCTCTTTTTTATCGTGAACGATTTTATGAACCTTGCCATGCGATAGGTTGTTCGGAAATAAATTCCTTCCTATAGTGGTTAAAAATAACGTATCCAATTTTTCATAATAATTGACCGGAGACTCTTCCAGCTTCAAGTTGTAATCAAGCTCTAAATCAGAGGATAGATAGGTTAGAACATTTTTCCTGTCTTTACCATCGCCAAAGACAATACCTCGATTTTTAGGTAGAATCTTCACTAGGGTAGTAAGCGGTGGGCGATTGTTATATAATGCTTCCTTGTATTTAAAATGTTTTAGACCGATTTTGATTTTCTTATCATGAACTGGTGGCGTAATAGTGTCAAGGGCATTTTCTACATAATATTCAACTAATTTCATCCAATCAGCCTCAGCCAAAAGAGGCTCTTCGGGAAAAACATTTGCTTTTTGAATTACCACCCTGTTTTGTGGTGGCCCGAAAATGCTATCCGGTTGACTACTTCCGTTGTATATTCCCAACCTATTGCCCATGGCTGGTAATACATCGGTTTTCCAAATAGTTTTGGATAAATAGGAGGGCGGGACAAAAGCATGACAACGTGCACAATGTATTTCCGCCAATTCCTTCCCCGAAAGATTTGAAACTGGTAAATCTTCAGGGGAAGGTTTTTTAAACTCATTCTTTCCTGCACATGAAAAAAGTAAACATGCCAATATACATAATGCAACAAGTTTCTTCATAAATCCGGACTTTGAGCTTACCGACTACAAACGTAGGTATTATCCTTTATTTTATTCCATAGAGGGGACCATAAGCTTTACATGCCCTATAATCTTGCCCTTCCTTATCGGTTCCAAACGATGACCACAATGCAGGTCTAAAAACTGCACTCTCATCAACATTGTGCATGTTTACTGGTATTCTAAGCATAGAAGCTAAGGAAATCAAATCGGCACCAATATGACCATAACTTATAGCCCCGTGATTTGAACCCCAATTTGCCATTACCGTATATACATCTTTAAATGCACCTTTACCGGTGGTAATAGGAGCGAACCATGTTGTTGGCCAAGTAGGGTTAGTTCTATCATCTAACGTTTTATGCATATCGTCATCTAAAACTACTGTCCACCCTTCTGCTATTTGTAAAACAGGACCTATGCCTTTAACGAGATTGACTCGGCACATGGTTACGGGCATTTCTCCGGCAGTCTTAAACTGGGAGGAATAACCCCCTCCTCTAAAATATTCTTTAACGGCTTGTGGCCATTTGGTTGCATCCAGACACTTTTTAGCTTCATTCTCTGAAATTTCCCAAAAAGGTTTCATTGCCGGATTGCCGTCTTCATTTCTTTGTTGGGCAGTCGCGTCTAAGGTTGTAGATCCCGAATTGATTAAATGAATAATGCCATCCTTGGCTTTTCCTTTTAGCTCTTTTCCAGTTACCCGTTTTACAGATTCGGGGCTCCAATAAGTTCTAACGTCGGAGAAGATTTGAGCAGTATTGGTCAATAAGTGTCCGAAAAGCATGGACACGCCATTTAAACTATCGTTTTCTGTAGCCACCATAAATGCCTGTCGTATTCCATTCCAATCGAAAGAAGAGTTTAATATGGCTTCAGGAAAATCACCATTCGGCATATGATCGGTCCATTGGCGTTGCCCTTGAAAACCTGCGGCAATGGCATTTCTTCCAAAAGCTTCCTCTCCAAACCCCATTTCTTTTAATTTTGGATTTCCAATCATGAGGTCACGAATAATCAAGGTCATTTTAACGACGATTTTCCACTCCCATTCTTTCCTCTCCTTATCTCCTTTTAATGCATCAATATTATAGTCTTTTCCCTCTTTACAATTTTCATACGTCCATTGCAAAGCTTTTTCGTACTCTTCATGATCATAAATTTGCTCCTCAATTCTTCTAGTAACCTCTATTTGATCTACAAATTCAGTACGCATACCTAAATAATCATGAAAGAAATTCTGATCTACCATAGACCCGACAATCCCCATAGATGAATATCCGAGTGATAAATAGGACTTGCCTTTCATTTGGGCAACGGCCAGACCAGCCTTTACAAAACGTAGAATTTTTTCTTTTACGTCTTCATGAATTTCAGTATCACCGGTATCTTGCACTTCACGACCGTAAATGCTGAATGCAGGTAATCCTTTTTGTGCGTAACCGGCTAAGGCGGCCGCCAAATAAACAGCACCAGGACGTTCGGTACCATTAAAACCCCAAATTGCCTTAGTTGTATTTGGGTCAGCATCCATGACCTCTGTTCCATAGCACCAAGCGGGCGTAACAGTTAAAGAGACTGAAACCCCTTCACGTTCAAATTTATCGGCACAGAGGGCTGCTTCTGCAACACCACCGATATTCGTATCGGCAATTACACATTCAACTCTTTCGCCACTCGGAAACCTTAAGTTTTCTTCAATTAGCTTGGCCGCATTTTTGGCCATTTCCATGCATTGTAATTCAAGAGATTCTCTAACACCTCTTTCTCGTCCGTCAATTACGGGTCTGATTCCTACTTTTGGAAGTCTACCTATTAATCTATTGCTCATTTTTGGTTGCTTTATTTTTTATTTGAATCAAATTTTTCATTATCCCGAACATCTCTATTTTGATGCCTTCAATACCAAAAGCATCATGTAACTTTTTATAGAGATTATATATTTCATTATATGTTTGAACATTTTTCGCATTCGGAGTGTATACCTTTTCCAATACCTTGCAGCTCTTATCCTGAAGGGCATTAAAGGAAATAGGGGTGCCTTCTTCTGTATATGCCGCATGAGCACCAATTATTGCCGCACCTAATGCAACAGTTTCGTTAGAGGCTGCAATTTTCATGGGTTTGTTAATGACATCAGCATAGATCTGCATAAAAAGACTGTTCTTATGGGTAATGCCACCGCAATTAACAACCTCGTCGATGACTACCCCTTGCCTTTCCATATCTTCGATTATTGTTCTTGCCCCGAAAGCGGTACTTTCAATTAGAGCTCGATATATCTCAAAATCTTTAGTTTGTAGACTTTGGCCTATTATAATGCCCGATAGCATTGGGTCTGATAGAATCGAGCGATTGCCATTGTTCCAGTCTAACGCAATCAATCCACTTGAACCAACTTTTAATTTTTCGGCTTCTAGTGTAAGCTCACTATGGGATTTTTTGTTATTCAAGATAACTTTGACAAACCAGTCGAGTATATCACCGACGGCACTTTGTCCAGCTTCAATTCCATAATAACCAGGTAAAACTGATTCTTCTGCAACACTAGCTACACCCGTAATATTCGATTTACCTGAATTTAAATCGGCCAAAACCAAGTCGCAAGTTGAGGTTCCTATAATTTTGACCAAACTACCATTTTTTATCCCTGATCCGATAGCTCCAGCATGGGCATCTAAAATACCCATACCTATAGGTATACCTTCAAGCATACCAAACTCTTCGGCCCATTTTTTAGATAAAGTTCCGCTTGTGTTTGCTATTGAAAGAGTCTGTGCAGGTAAGGTTTGTAAAATTCTTAATAAAGAAGAATCTACTTCTTCTATAAATTGTTTATCGGGGAAACCACCCCATTCTTCATTGTACAGCCCTTTGTGACCGGCAGCGCAAATGTTACGTTTTACAGTCAAAGCATCATTACAACCAGTCAATATTGCTGGTATAAAATCACTTAATTCTATCCATGTAAATGCCGCATTGAAAACTTTTTCATCTATATTTTTGCAATGAAGTATCTTAGCCCAAAACCATTCGGACGAATAGGCACCACCAATTTTTTCGAGGTATTGAGGTCGGTTTTCAGTAATAGTTTCAGTTATGAATTCTGCCTCTGCGTGAGAACTATGATCTTTCCACATCCAAGCGTATGCGTTCAGGTTATCCTTGAATTCATCCAAGTCAGACAACGAAGACATCTCTCGCGTAACTGGCAGTGGAGTAGATCCGGTTGCATCTACACCTATTCCAGAAACACAGGCCATCTCTAAACCTAAAACCTTGTTTTGCAACATTGTTTTTTTTAATGCCTTTTTCATTGAACGGATATAGTCTGATGGTTTTTGTCTAGCCACAAGATTATTTTCTAGGGAAAGAAATATTCCATGTTCCCCTTCTTCGTATGCTTGATCTGTAGTATTTAGAACTTTTCCAGATTCTAAATCCATGGTTAAGACCCTAACAGCTGTTGAGCCAAAATCTATACCTAAAACGATTTTGTTTTGTGTCATCTATATTAAATGTTACAAGATTAAAAGAAGTATATGTATTGGAATATTAACTATTTATACAAAAATAATTCGAAAAAAATAGAACAAAGGTTAACATAACATCTGTTTGGTGTAAAATACTTTCATTGCCTTTTAATAGAAAAAGATATATTTGACAACGTGCTTTTTCTGGATTTGAAATTCAGTAATCAATACTTTATGTTTTTTTAATTTAAAATTTATAACTCCTTATGAGAAAAGCCCTATTAATTATAATTCTGTCTTTTTCTTCAGTATCTCAAGTGGTTGCGCAGGCCAATGAAAAAATTGCTTTTGGTCCTTATATTCAACAGATGAATATGAAAGATGCCATTATTAGCTGGTCTACGTTAGAAGGCGAAGTAATAATTACTGATGAAAATGGAAAAAAAGATACCATACGCAATTACAAGCAGCATAAGGTTCAATTGGCGGGGCTAGAGCCGAACAAAAAATACGCTTATGATGTACTGAATGATGGTTCAGATGAAGGTAAAGGCACATTAATGACTTATCCTGAAAAAGCTGTTCCTTTTAATTTTGTAGCTATTGGCGATACACGCAGCAGAAATAATGTACATAAAAAAATTATATCTCAAGTACAAAAACTGAATCCCAAGTTTATTGTGAATTCAGGGGATTTGGTGGAAAATGGATTATCCATGGGTGACTGGGAATCTTTCTTTGAGGTTAATGAAGATTTTATGCGAAATACACCTTATTATCCGGTGTTGGGAAACCATGAAAAAGATTCACCTTATTACTATGATTTTTTTGACTTGCCTAATAATGAGCGTTATTATTATTTTACGGTAGGTGATGCATTGTTTGTGGTATTGGATAGTGAAGGTTTACGAACCACAATACCTGCTTTTACGACCGATAATATGAAAGATGCTTATTGGGAGGAATCTGGGATCGATTATATGAAGACACAAAAAAAATGGCTTGAAGAGGTGTTGAAATTAAATAGACAAGCAGGTTATGTATTTATTTTTCAGCATTTGCCGCTTTATAGTGTGAAGAAAAGCCGCGTGGAAGAATCTAAAATGGTGCGTGAATTTTGGGGAGATATTTTTAAAAGACATGGTGTTCAAACATTTATAAATGGACATGATCATCATTATCATCACGCTTTAGATAATGGGATTCATTTCATTACTTCTGCAGGTGCAGGTGCGCCTTTATATGATATTGATGCAGTACAACCTGAAACGGTATCCTATAAAAAAATAGAACATTTCATGAATATAGAAGTGAATGAGAAAAAGGCTATTCTGCATGTAATAGATATTGATGGCAACGAATTTGATACCATAGAAGTTAAAAGAAGAAAAACAAAATAAGGGGGAGTCGAAAAATTGTTAAGATTTTTATTCACATCTACATGGTCGTGAAAAACATTTATTTTAAAATAGGCATTGATTATTTCAACGGGATAATACTTTAGAATTAACGGAATTTGAAATCTTTTCGATTTCATCCATTTTCTAATTATCGTTTAAATATTTCGATTTTTTTAAAAAATTGGTTGTTCCGTCAAAGTTGCTATTCTAGAGCTAATGATAGATAACCTATTTTACATTTTGACTTAATAAATTAAGAATAAATAGGTATTAATCACTTATTAGAGTTTGAGATGAGTTTTAAGTCATTGCCATAGCATTCATATTAATTATAAAAATCTACAAATGCGAATTACCATTCTAAACGTTTCTTTGCTAATAGGAGCTATATTTCAATTAAGCGCTCAGAGCGAAGAAGTTACTATTTCTATACAACCGTATTTACAGGACGCGACCCCCAACTCAATAAAAGTATCCTGGGAAACTAACTCTGGGGAGGAAAGCCTCGTGGAATTTGGTATAACTCCAAAATTGGGTCGAAAAGTTAAAGGGATAGCCTTTGATGTCAATTTTACTAGTGCTCGTATACATGAAGTTAAGATTGAAGGTTTAGATCGGTTTACGGAGTATTATTATCGCGTTAAAACCGGTAAAGCTGTATCAGAAATTTATCAATTTAAGACGCCTCCTTTTGCTAGTGATCATGAATCCTTCAATATGGTGGCCATGAGCGATATGCAGATTGATCATAACAATCCTGAAAAATGGGCAGAGGTAGTTAATGATGGGGTCTTGCAGTATTTGAAAAAGGAAATGAAAGGTAAACTGCCCGATAATTTAGCGTTGGTATTGATTCCTGGTGATCTTGTAGAGAATGGAACCAAATATGACCAATGGAAAAAAGATTTTTTTAATCCTGCTGAGAAATTGTTCAGTCAAGTGCCTGTTTATCCTGTGCTTGGTAATCATGAGAAAAATTCCACATACTACTTTAAATATTTTAGTCTTCCTGAGAACGGTTCGCCTGCCTATGCTGAGCATTGGTGGTATAAGGATTATGGTAATACTAGAGTAATTGGCTTGAATTCTAACGATGGCTATAGAGATATAAAAGAACAGTATGATTGGTTAGAGAAAGTTTTGGACGACACGAGCAAAAATCAAGATATTGATTTTGTGTTTGCACAATTGCACCATCCCTATAAGTCTGAGCTATGGATACCAGGTGAGGAGGAGAGTACAGGTAAAGTAGTACAGCTTTTGGAAAAATTTAGTAGCGAAACCGGTAAGCCTAGTGTTCATTTCTTTGGTCATACCCACGGGTATTCTAGAGGGCAATCAAAAGACCATAAACACCTTTGGATAAATGTGGCATCTGCTGGTGGGTCTTTGGATAATTGGGGGGAATTTGAAGGAAGGGACTATGACGAATTTACAGTGACTCAAGACCAACATGGTTTTGTAGTGGTAGAAGTGGATGCTAATCCTGACGATCCAAAATTTACGATTAAACGAATTAGTAGGGGGAATGCAAATGTTGTACGCAATAATGAAATGACCGATAGTATTACGGTATGGAGAAAAGAGCGAAAACCTCAAATGCCAGAGACTATTTACCCAATTAATGAAGTTGTCGATACCATGGGAATTGTACTAAAAGCTGGTAAATTTAAAAGTAACGGCAGTGGAGCTTTTCATGCGGCATCTAATTGGCAGATATCTACCTCCGAAGATTTTTCATCTATTGCATTCGAAAGCTGGAAACAGTTTGAGAATTGGTATTATTTGGAAAATAGACAGAAATCAGATGATCTTACCGATGAAAAAACCGAACGTTTGAAAGCAAATACAACTTATTTCTGGCGGGTTAGGTATCGTGATCAAAATTTGAACTGGAGCGTTTGGTCTAAAACTGCTACGTTTAAAACAAAAGAGTAAGGAAGCAAATATTTAAAATTCATCGCTTATTAATTATTCTAATTCTCAATAATGATAACCACAGTAATTTTTGATATGAATGGGGTAATAACTGATGATGAAGACCTTCATGAATTAGCTACTCAAAAAACTTTTGAAAAAGTTGGATTAAGTATAACACCTGATATATATCGCCAATATTGTCTTGGTAGAACAGATGCATCGGCCTTTGTTGATTTAATCGGTAATTTTCATTTAAAAGACCAAGAGGTAAGTTCTATTATAAATGATAAGTCAATCTTATACCAAGAGCTTATTGCTGATAATTTGAAGATTTATCCTGGGGTAATTAGATTGATTGAAAATCTCTGCTTGAAGTATACACTTGCGCTGACGACCAGTTCTACCTTTGAAGAAGCACAGACCGTTGTTAACCAACTGGAAATAGAAAACCTTTTTAAAGTGATAGTCAGCTCAAACGATGTAAAAAGAGGTAAGCCTGATCCTGAACCATACTTGTTAACGGCCGAAAAACTTGGAGTATCTAGTGATAATTGTGTAGTAATAGAAGACTCGGAAAATGGAATACGGTCTGCCATAGCTGCAGGAATGAAGTGTATTGCACTGCCCAATACCGAGAATCGTGATAAACTAACCTTAGCCCATTGCATAGTTGACGACTATTCTGAGATTACAGATGAATTACTACAAAGCTTATAGGCAGCTTTGTAATGAAATCATCATGTGCTAATTTAAATCTTCGATTACCTCAATAAGTGACTTATAAATGATAGGTCCCGTTTCAGGCCCAAGGGAGTTCCCTTCTCCATAGGTGTCTCTTTCATCATTGTATAAATA
This sequence comes from uncultured Maribacter sp., assembly GCF_963977385.1. Lineage (GTDB taxonomy): Bacteria > Bacteroidota > Bacteroidia > Flavobacteriales > Flavobacteriaceae > Maribacter. Next base: position 49,219 of record NZ_CAXBOU010000008.1, read on the forward strand.
AGGTTTCTCAGTGTCCCACTCGCTTTTGGGAATAATGTATCCGATTTCATCATTTGAAAGACCTAGATAAAATTTGTATTTATCCTTTATAAAAGTCTGAATCGGCGGAGTTTCAATGGGCTGAATATCAAATTCCCTTCCTTCTGGTGCTTCAACACCACCAAAAACAATTTCTGGGTAAATTTCTCCCGGTATGCTAAGAAACATTGCGGGTCCTATTCGAATAGCGCCAACCTCTGTACGTGTCTTAAAATATTCGGGCATGCCCATTTTTATCAACCCTATTCCGCTTGCGATTTTAAATGTTGTATTATCTAATGGTGCAAATATCGTTTTAGCCCTTACCGTGATGTTAGAGGTTATAATCGTATCACCTTTTGTTCTAAGTGCTTCTAATGACATTAGTGCTATTTGGTCACCCAGTGCTTTTGTTTTTTCAAAACTAGGTTCTGAGTAGGCTGTTCCTGTAAAAGGATCCATAATAGAAATTGATGGGTGGGGTGCCATAAGACCACCGATCGCCCCAGTGAAATAAATAGCTACTCCACCTAATCCTTCTTGCATGAGTTGACTGTCATTGTACACCCCATTTTCAATAGCCTCTCGTACATAATGTGGAAAATCTGAACTTATTAATAGGTTATGACTCCAGAGGGTTTCGGGATGGTTTGACCAGTTGATAAGCGTACCCAATGTATTGTCAGTTTCTGCATCTAAGACCTGCATTAAATGAATTCCTGTGGCTTTTACGATGGGTTTACGGGTATCTTTAATAAGTAAAGAATCATTCTCTGTGAGATCTTCAGCAAAGACAAGCTTTGCTGGACGCAGATTTTTTGCAGCTTCAATTATGGCAGCCACTGTTTGTTCTTTTGCATATTCCATCATTTCTGGATTCACGCCAGAATTAAACATATTTTCTCCCCAAATACCCACTAGGTCATTACTTTCATGTGTATGGGTAGAAGAAAGAAGGGTGTAATCAATATTCAATTCTTTAGGAATCCGCTTTCTTATATCAATAACATCACCATGTAAAAAACCTATGGCATCCATAGAAATCATAGCAATTCTACTTTTTCCATCGTCTAAAACCATGACGCGTGACCAAACATCGTCATGTACACCTTGGGCAGGCTTAGCATTGCTCATACCTGCAATCCAAAAAGCATCGAACTTTCCGTTTTTGTTAATGTCGTTATACGTATCACCATCGTCCTTGTTGTATTTATTATCGGCATTGGCATCGTTCCAAGTATCAACAATGGTAGGTGTTATAGGTTTTTTTGCAAAGCCAGCTTGTATAGTGGTAGCATTTTGGTTTTCTAACCTTAAGTCAATCGCATAACCAGGTTGCCTATCCCTCCAGTTATACATAAATATTCCACCAATGACCAAAACGATCAAAAGGATTAACATGCCTAAAATTTTAAAAAACTTCTTCATAACCTTACTTTCTATAATCGTTTATCGGTCAATGCATTGGACAGCTTAAAGTTCAACTCCATTAAATAATCACCCATACTCGGGCCATACCACCCCATTAATCTGGGTTCGTATGAATCAAAGTAATAATACTTTTGTGGTACGATATATCCTAAGTATTGCCCATTAAAACTAGTTAAAGCAGAGGTGTAGCCTTCCAATTCTAAAGCGTTTTTTAAATCAATTCCGTATTCTCCGCTAAGTTCATAAGGCATAGCTAACCATATAAAATTATTCAATTTTAATCCCTGTAGATAAATTGGCCCCATCTCAGCCATTAGTTTTTTACTAATAAAGGGTGAAACCCGCAATCGGTCTGTAATATAAAAAGCCTGTAACTCGGGTATTTCCAATTCGCTGGTTATTCTAGTCATAGAAATTACCGAATCATAAACCATAGTACGTATCAAGGTCTTGGCCGAATCTGCTAATGTTTCACCTATGTATTGAGCCTTATCAAATTTTTCTCCTTCGCCTTTGTTTGAATGGCTACCTACAGTTCCTGCAAAGAATAGTGCTAAATCAATAGTATCGGATTCAAGACTCCTTTGAAAGTAACCAGGATAATCAGCACTATATGCATCGTTCCAAGTTCCAATGGTAGTGGCATGAGCACCAAATATTCCAATAACTGCTTTTCTACCGTTGTTTTGTACAAAAGATATCAGGTTCAATTTATCGTTAAGTCTACCTGTTTCGCCAATTATACGGTTACGGATCAAATTAGGTGTTTTTATATACCCATTTGAGAATTTTGAAGGTTTTTCATCTTCAAGGGCATTGAGAACAAGTTGTGTGAATTTTTTGCTCAGCCAGTCCACAACTTCAGGTTGATATTCCCCACCGAAACTTTTACCCACGAAACCTGGAATACAATTTCCTATACTAGAATGTGTATGGGTGGCGCCAAAAAATAATTGTTTTCTGTCTATTCTTCCTTTTAAATTTTCGGCAACTTTTAGTACTACTAATTCGGGAATAATAACCATATCAGCACTAATAAAGACCACCTCTTGACCTTCAACATTCAGAGCTATTGCCTTTGCGAAAATTGAATCGTGAACTCTTTTCGCTATTTGTCCGCTGCCATTGCCAGCCATTTTTATAGCATTGAACTCCCCTTTGGAGGGGTCTGGTTGGTCTTTTACAATTTTGGGCGTAATATTGATTTTTGCGAAACCTGCCAATAACTCACCTTTCGAGACTTTTATATCTTGAATTGCAGAATCCATTTTTTGAATGGTATTCTTGTAGTAGGTTGTTTCAAAATAGGGTGTAGTATCAATTGTATTGGTAGAAAAATAAAATATGAGCAACAGAATAAGTGCTAGTACACCTAGTACTCGAAATAACCTTCGCTGCCATTTTTTAGTTCGCATTTATTGCAATTTAGTAGGGTCTAAAACTATATACTTAACTGTTTTCCGATTCCAAGTATATACCAGATGTATTTTGCCGTCTTCCGCCTGAATAACTGTTGGATACGAATATTCTTCACCTTCTTTGTCTGTGTTTTCTCTTAACGGTTCTAAGTCAAGAACGCGTTTCCAGTTCTTTCCATTGGTAGATAGCGCAATACTTAATGGCACACGATCTCCCCAGTTTTTACCTGTTGGGTTATATACTAAAAACTGTCGACCATCTTTCAAAGTAACTCCATCTACTCCTGAATTCGGATTTGGAAGAGAAGTTGCGTCCATTTGACCCCAAGTTTCTCCATTGTCCGTTGACCAATTTTCACTTATTACATCATTTTTAGTTCGGCTCAACAATTGTACTTTTCCATCACCGTAATTTAAAACTACTGGTTGAATGGCTCCGAAAATTTCAGGGTTGTTTAATGGCCCTGAGCTTGTCCAGGTCTTTGCACTATCTCTGCTTGTTTCTATATGAATGGTCCAGTCCCCATCTGTAGTTTCATTACTTGATGGTGAAAGTATGACCCCATTAGCCAATTGAATTGGTTGATTTTTAATTGGTCCCAGTATACCATTTTCTAATAGGGTAGGTTCTGACCAAGTTTCACCATCATCAATAGAAGTCATTTGAAGACCCCACCATTCTTGCGGACTACGTCCTACTTTATAAAACAGATATAAAGGTTCTCCTTTAGGTTTGAACAGAACTGGGTTCCAGCATGGGTATTGGGTGCCATCTGTTTGTATTCCGTTTACAACTTCTTTGGGTGTTGACCAGCTGCCATCGATTTTTCTAGAAACCCATATGCCTACATCTTTATTTTTTTCTTCAGTACCTCCAAACCAAGAAGCGACAACTACACCATTACTAACTTCAACTGTAGATGCGTGGCATTCAGGAGTTAATGCATCTTCTAGTTCGTAGATGAATTCTTGCGTAACCACCGCTGGATGGATAATAGGCATAACTTCAGGTAGTTGAAATGCTTTTTCCTTGCAAGAAAAAAGAGTGACTAAAATAGCAAATAAAAAAGCTGTTCTCATAAAGGTAAATTTAATATTGGTAGTTATTATAGTTTGTTCGATTGTTTAATTAGGGACACCCAAATATTTTCTGGTTAAAATAATTGCAGTAGCTGATAAATACATCAATAGGCCATAAATAGCAGGCACTATCGAAAATTCAGCATTGTTCAATGCTATAGTTGCTAAAGTTATAGCTAGTGTTGCATTTTGTATACCTGTTTCAATAGAGATACTTATTGCTTGTTTTTTGTTCAATTTGAATAGTATGGCCAAAGTAAAACCAATGGTCATAGTACAAACATTTAGTAAAATAGCTGGAAGGCCTGCTTCGTTTAAATAGGTCATTAGTACATCTCGAATACTAATTGTAATTCCTACGACAACTAAAATGAATATTATTGCAGATATGATTTTTACTGGTTTTTCCATTCGCGAGGCAAATCGTTCAAATCTATGTTTCACCCACATACCCAAGCTAACAGGAATAAGTACAATTACCATTAGTTGTTTGATCATGGTAGGGGCATCAACACTGATAATTTGACTTTCATTTGAAAATTCTTCTATTGCAAACTGAACAATTATCGGTATGGTGAAAATGGTAAGGATACTAGCTACAGCAGTTAATGATACTGATAATGCTAAATCGCCCTTAGCTAAAAATGTTAACATATTAGAAGTTGGCCCACCAGGGCATGCTGATAAAAGCATAATACCTATTGCAATTGTAGGAGAAAGGTTTAAAGTAGTAGCAATAGTAAAACCAATTAATGGTAAGATTAAAATTTGGCAACAAAGACCTATGATTATTGCTTTCGGATAAATAAATATTCGTTTAAAATCAGTAACGGTCAAAGACAATCCCATGCCGAACATAATTATAATCAACGAAATAGCTAGAATGATTCCTGTAGTAGAATTCATTTTTTAAGTGTTAGAAATTAAGCGTTTACCTACAAAGAAACCCAATAAAACAATAGCCTGTTAATGCTATCTTATTTGTTATACATCATATTTTATCATTTCAACGTATTAAAACGTTCCATGATTTCTTGCCAATTGGTAAAGATGATTCCTTCATTTTTTAAGAATTCGATTAGGTTTGGATCAGAGAACATCTGTGATTCCCAAGATCTTTGTTGCCATGAATTGGTAATGGTTTTTAAATTATCGGTTAATTCAGATGGATGAAAAATGATTTCAGTTAGCCCTGAATCCAAACCTTGAATTAGTGTTTTGAAATTTTCAATTTTATTTTCATAGGTTTTTCCATTGGGCGCGCTGGTAAAGTAGTCTAGTTTTGGAAGCGAATAAGCTTCCGACATTTTTACAACGCTATCATCCATAGGATACCCTTTGCTTCTAAACTCTGCCAATACTTTCGGGTTTGATATATCAATAATATTGGCGGGAATACCATATTCTTCAGCTACTTTCATATATGCTTTTACATAACTTGGATGTCCGAATAGGGTACCCATATGAGTATCGATATGGGTAGGTTTATGACCCCAAGCAATAGATTGTTCAATCTGTGCCCGTATTTCTTTTTCAACCTCTTCGGCGGAAGCGTGCTCTACCACTTGAGGCACCTCATGCCACATTTTTTTATCTTCATCTAAAAGACCAGGTACTTCTGCAGCGTTACTGACCGTTCCCCATCTGTAGGTTTTCCATTCACTGGTTAATGTTAGGTGTAAACCAATATCGAGATTTGGCCGGTCGTTGGCCCATGTAATGAATTCTTGTGCACTAGGACAGGGAATCATAACTGCGGCAGATTGAATAACCCCTTCCGTTAATTGCCTTTTTGCGGACATATTGGCTTCGGGACACATGCCTATATCATCTGCATGAAGGATGATTACTTTTTTATTTGCTGGCCAACCTAGCTTTTCGGCCCAAGTGTTTGGTTCTTCACTAGTCATTTCAATATTGTTTGAAACGATTTCCTGTTCAGTATCTTTTTTCTTCTTTTCTGAACAACTTCCTAAAAATAAAGGTAAACACAGCGCTAACGTCAATTTATTTACAAATGAATTTTTCATGTTTTATAGATTATAAGTTTTTATTGAACCATTTAAGGCCATCGCCATAAATTGTGTCTAACGGGGCATCTCTATGTTTGGCATTATACCAAATAATCTTCTTAGGTTCTTCTGCTTTATTAAATAATAACTTGCTCATAGTAGGAGGTACTATTTCATCATTTTTGGCGTTCAGCATCAAAAAAGGGCGAGGTGAAATTTGAGATACAAAATTTAAAGGCTCAATAATGCTTACAAAGTCTTTTGCATCTTTAGAAAAGGCATTTTGTTCGTAAAGTAAATTGAGTTGTCCGCCTGCAAGTGCTACAATAGGTACTTTTATACGCTCATCTACACCGCAAAAAATAGTGCCGATAATTCCTCCAAGACTAATACCGTAATATCCAATTCTTTTTGAATCTAATTCTTTTCGGGTTTCAATGAAATCAATTGTTCGTCTTAGGTCAAAAACGGTTTGACTTATGATACTGCGTGACCAATACTTATAAGGTCCGGTTAAATCAAAGTCAAAAACTTCTCCTTTTCTATCACCGTGGTCACCAATATCAATACGCATTACCGCATAGCCATTCTTTAAAAATAAATCATTTCCGAACTCCACATAATCTACGGCCTTGTGATCACCTAAACCATGCATTAAAATAATTACCGGTAATGGACCGGTGACATTTTTAGGAAGACTTAAAAGACCAGTAACTTTTCTATCGTTAACACTAGTATATTTAACGTATAATAATTTAAAACTGGTGGTGTCTATCAATATCTCGACAGAATCACTTAAAGGTATTGCCTGATCATATTCATAATATTTTATAACCGGTAAACTTTTTTGGGTACCGCTAAAAATTTTTAAAATCGCAAAGCCGAATATCCCTATTAAGGGTATTACTATGAGCCAATTCCGTTTTTTTTTAGAGAACTTCATCATCATCAGCTAGGTATACACGTGTACTTTTGGTATATGTGCCTCCATTTGGATCATCATATTCAAAATCAATGTAAAATGCTTTATATCCTTTTTTAGGAAATAGAATTTTCTCAATGACTTCGCCTTTACTAGATAAATTTATTTTGGTAGAAATCCATTCTTCATCTCTGAAATCCCGATCATCAGAATCGGCCAGCCACAAATAACTAGCTTTAAGGTTTTTAGAGTGAGAATCTACTGTTAGAGTTGCAGATGTATTATCGGTGACCAGTTCATATTCTAAATCGGCATATGGTTGTTTCGACAAAGTTTGGCCCCAGAATGCACTCAAGGCTTTTAACGCTTTTTCCCCTCCATCAAGATTGTGACCGGCATTGGGTGTGTAATGAATGTAATTTTCACCTGGTATTTCCTTTATATAATTTTTAATGGCATCAATTGGCCAGTATTCATCGTTGGTTCCGATAAATATTAATTTGGGCATGGTAAGTTTCTCTTTATATGAATAAGGATCTATCATTTGCGTAAGTGCATTTCCCTCGGGAGTACTTACTGCCTGAGGAATTTCTAAATTTGTATAGTCTTGAATTTGAATACTATATTCATTCCAAGCCGTCAATTGATAATCAAGACTCACTGGCATATTCAGCACATCAATTACCATGGGCCCAATGGCTTCTACTCTTTTGTCACTAGCACCTGTGAGCCAGGTAGTCCAACCTCTTTTCGAAGCTCCAGAAACGGTAAATCGGGTGATGTCTTTATTTAATTCTTTCTTAGAAAATTCTTGTATAGCATCCATGCCTTTAACAGCACTTTTAACCATCGGGAATAGTAAGGGCCATGTATAATCCTTATCATTTTTGAAATTATGAAGCGTAAACGATATAAGTTGATCTTCTACCAAATCATCTTCGTATAAAGGTTGCATGGGTACTTGTCGTAAGACTGCTACAATAGCACTGTTTTTCTGTGCAATCTTAGCCATAGGAGCCGATTCTCTACCTTCTTTTTCTTTCGTTTTCCAATTGGGCATGCCATCTGTTAAACTACCTCCAGTAATGAATAATAACGCTCCATCATAGGTAATCGTTTTTGGTACAAATAGGGTCAATTGATGTTTCCAGGTGTGTTCTCTCCATTTTTGAGAAGTAAGTAATAGGTCATATGCTTTAACCCCCTCCAACTCAAAAGTATCTTTTAGTTCCCATTGATATGCATTATCTTCTATCCTTAAGTAATTTTCCAAGGCATTGCTGGGAGTGACTTCAAATGGTATTGTCGAGGTACCATTTACGGTTAAGTCTTTATTTTGCTTTGAATTATCTTTGCAAGAAGAGCAAATTAATAAGACAAATATTGGGATTAGGATCAAATATCTTCTCATAATATAAAAGTTAAGTTTTTTAAATATTCTTATTTCTCTGGTTTTGGATTGTTATTGATTAAATCTAAAAGTTCTGATGTAAGTATTTCTGCTGTATTCTCACCTAAGCTTGTACGACTGACGTATTTATATCTCTTAAAACTATCAAAGTCTTCTTTGGTAAGGATATATCCAAAAGCGTCGTTGGTAAGTCCAAAAAGGAAAGGATGTGCTGTTGGCATTTTTCTTTTCAAGTAATAACCAATATTAGGAAGAGCTTCACCTGGTATGGTAAGAATTTGTGCGGTTCCTATATTTAAAAGGTTTAGAGTGGTGCTAATAGAATTTCCATCGGATAATTCCTTAGTTAATGGTGAATGTTTAATAACAAATTTCAATATTTCAGACTCGATTGGAAAAGTAACCTTTTTGTGTGTGCAATATATAGTTGCGTTTGTTTGAATGGGGGCATCCTTTACGATGCGAAGGGCCTCATCTGCCAATAGGTTGCCGATTCTCTTACATTCTTCCCAGTCGTTCGCTTCATTACCGTTATCTAATCGGGTATCTGCAGTAACCATTCCGCCTTGGGCACCATTCATGAAAATCGCCATTCCATCTGTTTTTTCTTCTATGCGATCATAAAGAGGACCTATCAAATCTGGACTTAAGATTCCTTGATTATTGCCGATTACTTCGGGGTGAATAGCATAATTAACTAAAGTAACAATTGGCTTTCCTTTATTTTTTCCTTGGGTTCCTATCGCTTGTATTACACCACAACGAGGATCATAAAGATCTGGGGCATAGTAATTATATGCAATTTTACCTTCGGCATTACCTACAGCTATCTTTAATTGTGCTGGCTCGCATTTACGCAAAGCTTCGTTTACCGCATCTGCAATTTGAATGACACACCAATCAAGGTATTTAAGATCTGCGCCATGTTGTCCCGTTTCATCTGGAAATGCATAGGCATCGGGGGCACTATGCGTATGGGTCGCGCCTATAAGTATATTATCAAAAGGAATACCTTTTATAAGTTTTCTTGATTTGTCGCCAAGTGCACTTGGCCACCCTAAATTATCAATATTAACAATGGCTATTTTTTCATTCCCTTTTACAAATACCATAGCTCTTACAAAAAGATCACCATTTTTTTCGGTTGCCATTTTTGGAGTTCCAACTCCGCCCGAAACAGAAATTAGGGGATTAGGGGTAATAATGCGCTTGGCCGACCCTACTTTTAATTCTTGAGCATTGTTTGTTATTGAAAAAAGGAGCGATAGTATTAAAAATGACAAGTTGGTAAGTCCAGTAAAATAAGGGCTATTTCTCATACATGATTAAATCTTAATGTTGAAATCATATTAATTGTTATTCTTTATGAATATAATATCGAATGGCAAAATTATATGTAAATAAATTAACTTAGGGTTAAGATATATTATGAAATTAATAACATAATTGAAATAAACTGTGAATTTAATATCTAGTTTTGGTTTTGGTCAATAATAGTTTAATGATAAAGTGAGTTGGATTTGAACATCTGATGAAATAACATTAAAATAACCCAGGCTTAAAACTAATAACGCGAGAATAATCCAGTTTTGTGCTGGTTAAAATCCACAGCTTATGAGAAATAGATATACATACTTATTTTCGGCAATTCTTTTATCAGTGTTACTGACATTTACGTCATGTGATTCAGATGATGACTCTATTGACGTTGTTATTCCGCTAACAGCTGATATTTTTCATTCCGTAAATGGGAAAAAAGTTGATTTTCAGGGATTAACCAATAATGCCGTCTCTTGGTCATGGGACTTTGGTGATGGAAAAACGAGTACCGATAAAAACCCGTTACATGCATATAATGAAGGAGGATATTATGTAGCCACCTTAACGGCCACAGATCAAAGTGGAGGTGTAGAGACTGCTGAAGTTAGCTTAGCAATTGATTTAACTCCGTACGCTTTACTAGTAGGAAATCAAACAAATCCTGATTACCAGGGCAAGACATGGAAAATTAAAAGTGCTCATTCTAATAATGATTATTTTGCTAATGCTGACGCTTCACTATCACCTTTTGATGGAGCTCCAAATCCATTGCCTTCGGGAATATTCGGGGCTGGACTAGGAATGCCTGAAGTGTATGAGGATGAATTCACTTTTTATTTTGATGGTACTTATGAGCATGACGTAAAAGGTGATGGAGGCGCTTTTAGTGGACTTGTTTATCAGTTTGTGACAACGGGAGGGGCTGGAATCTTAAATGATGGTGGTTCTGACTTCGGACTGTGTACTGGAGTGTATACTCCTGATGCAAGTGCCACGTTTACCTATGTTGAAAATGAAGATTTTCAAGTTTCATCGGTATATGGGCCTGGTGGTTCTCTAACCTATAATGGTGTTAGTACACTTGATTTTTCAGGTACTGAGTTTGTAGGATTTTTAGATTTTGAAAGAAAAGTAATTGTACAAGATATAACAGATAGTGCCATGCGATTGGTAATGTTTGTGGCTGCATCTCCAGATTATATTGGAGTAAATACAAATGCCATCGTACTGACATTTGAAGTAGCAAATTGAATTTGACTTATAGAATTAAACCAAAAAAATAACCAATACAATATCAATTATGGATACCAATTATTTTCAAATTAATATTAGAAGGTTTGCTGTGACCTTTCTTACTTTGCTTTTGTTATTGGTGTGTTCCACTATAAAAGCACAAAATACAAATTTTGAGGTTTCAGGAACAGTAACTTCTTCTGAGGATAATGTGCCTTTACCAGGTGTTAGCATCGTTTTAAAAGGTACCACTTCGGGTGTGACTACTGATTTTGATGGAAATTATAATGTAAAAGTTCCAAATGGAAACGGCACCTTAATTTTCTCGTATATTGGTTTTGAAACACGCGAGATTTCAGTCAATAATCAATCAACAATTAATATCAATTTAGAAGTTGATGCTCAGGCATTAGATGAAGTGGTAGTAACTGCTTTGGGTATAAAAAGAGAAGATAAGTCTTTAGGGTACTCTGTAGAAAATGTTGCAGCAGAAGAATTGACTAGGGTTGCACAAGAAAACGTTCTAAACTCGCTTTCAGGAAAAGTTGCGGGTGTAACCCTCAACAGTACAGGTGGTACGGGCTCATCTGTAAGTATGGTTATTAGGGGAGCTATTTCATTAAGCTCTGATAATCAACCTCTATTTGTAGTAGATGGAGTGCCTATTGCCAATTCGTTGAATAATATAGGTGGTTTTGGGGATAGAAACCCGGTAGATTATGGGAATGCAATCTCAGATTTAGACCCACAAAGTATAGAAAATGTTTCCATATTAAAAGGCCCTAGTGCCGCAGCACTTTATGGGTCACGTGCAGGTAATGGTGTGGTATTGATTACTACCAAAAAAGGAAAAGACAATCAAAAGATGAAGGTTAACTTTACTTCTAACACAGTTTTTGATATTCCCTACAAATACATAGATACACAATCTGAGTATGGCTCAGGTTATTTTTCATACTCTCCAGAATCTCAAGGAGGTAGTTATATTATGCCAGATGTTATTCCTCAAGGTGGTAATGGTGGTCCTGGATTAGATCGCGGATATTTTGCAGTGCAATGGAATTCTCCCTTAGATGCAAACGGCAACCCGATTCCTACAGAATTAAAATCATATCCAAACAACATTAAAGAATTTGTTCAAAATGGAATAACCACAACAAATAGTATGTCGGTTTCCAATAGTACAGAGTTTATGAATTATAGGTTGGGGGTTACAAACATGAACAATTCCGGCATAATTCCAAATTCAGACCTTAAGAGGAATAGTTTTTCTTTATCTGCCTCTTCCAATTTGGATGATAAATTTACTGTAAGTACCAATTTGAATGTAGTACATAGTTATGCAGATAATCGTCCTGCATCAAACAGAGGTACCAATCCTTTAGAGGCTGCATATAATATACCGGCCAACATAAATATTTTAGATGTTAAGGATTATAAATTACCAGGTACGGATGTCTTTAATTTTTCTAATGATTACCCAAACCCTTGGTTTTTGGCAAATGAGGTGAATAATAGTTTTTCAAGATTTCGAATATATGGCAACTTGGCTTTGGATTGGCAAATTTCGCCTGAGTTTAATATAAGAACCAGCTATAATTTAAATAGCTATAATCAGACTCAAGAAACAAAAATGGCTCCCGGCTATAGTCGTGAATCTAATAATGGTACCTATGGTATAGGAACTACAGATGGTCTTGAGACTAATATAGATATATTGGCTTCTTTTACGAAAAAATGGGGAGATTTTGATATGACACTTTCAGGTGGTGGAAACTTAATGTACCAAAAGAACAATGGTCTTAGCAATTCAGCGGCCTCTAAAGCCGGATTAATAGTCCCTAACTTGTTTACGGTTGATAACATAGCCGCAAGCTCTTTGGTATACTCTAGTTTTAGTAGTGAAAGAGCTATAAACAGTGTGTATGGATTAGCAAATTTTGGATATAAGGGAATGCTATATTTAGATGTAACAGCCAGAAATGATTGGTCTAGTACATTGCCGATAGATAACCGATCATACTTCTACCCTTCGGCTTCTTTGAGCTTTTTGGTTAATGAGGTAGTAGATATCCCGAAAGTAGATTTGTTTAAACTTAGAGGAGGTTGGGCACGTGTAGGTAATGACACCAACCCTTATCAATTAGGTGCCTACTATAATAATGCAGGTCAATGGGACAATGCTATACTATATTCAGCTAGTAGTGGATTAAATACTCCTGGTCTTGAACCAGAAGAAGCTACTTCTAAGGAATTTGGAGTCGATTTAACGATGTTTAAAAACAGATTTAGATTTGAAGGAACGTATTATACTGTAGAGAATAAAAATCAGATTGTACCCAATATTCCGATACCAGGCTCATCAGGTTATAGCAGTGTTAGTATCAACGCTGGGGTTTTAGAGAGTAAAGGTTATGAATTTTCTCTTGGTTTTACACCAGTTCGTACTGAGAATTGGAATTGGGACTTGAACGTAAACTATACGACTAATGAATCTAAAATTTTAGGTTTGGCTGACGGGGTTGATTATATTGAATTTTGGAGTGAGAACAAAAGTGTATCTAGAGGATATGTTGCTAATTCGGTAACCGGTGAAGACGGGTTGGTAGGTAATATATACTCTCCAAAAATTAAAAGGGTAACCGATGTTAATTCACCTTATTATAATTATCCACTTATTGGTCAAGGGGAGGATGCTGAATGGTTGGCACAAGAAGAACGTGAAAAGGTTGGTAATTACAATCCTGACTTTGTTATGGGGTTACAATCTAGCTTATCGTATAAAAACTTCACCTTGAATATGACTTTTGATTGGCGTTCTGGTGGACAATATATGTCACAGACCTCGAGATACCTTGTAGAAGATGGCTATGGTCAAAACGTTTTAGATAGATTAGATAATCCTGGTATTGCAGAAGCAGGTCCTGAACTTAAACAATGGGTACTAGACCATGCGGATGAATATCTTTATGGCGAAAATTTTCGTTCAATTGGTGGACCTCCAGGAAATGGAGGATTTGCAGAAGATTTAGGTGGAAGTGTGGTTTATGATGGAATTTTTAATGCAGGTGTGGTAGGTGAGCATGACGAAGACGGAAATTTTATTTTGGACTATGAAAATTTAGGTGATGTAGGTACTAATTTTATTCCTTTCTCGGTAGCAAACCCGTGGGATTTTGGAACACCGCATATGTATGATGCAGATTTCATAAAGCTTCGTGAAATTTCTTTGGGCTATGATTTACCAGGAAAATATTTAGAAAGAATTGGTATCGATAATCTAAACTTCGCTATATATAGTAGAAACATAATGCTATGGACTAAAGACTCCGCTTTTGGAATTGATCCAGAAAGAGCTTTTCAAGCCGAATCAAGCAAGGACAATAGAGGTACTCAGTTCAAGCAAGGAGTTGAACGTTATAACGTAGAACCTTGGTTGGTACCAATTGGAATTAAGATTGCTGTAACATTTTAAAAATTTAAACTGAAATCGTGATGAATCAAATAAAAAATAAATTTACCATAGTGGTTTTAGGTCTATTAGTATTGGTTTCGTGCCATGGTCTAGAAGAATTGAATGAAAATCCAGATAAGATTGGATCTGATAATGTGGATCCCAACCTACTAGTGCCAACTGTTATAAATGGTGTTGGTAAAACAGTAGTGGGACTCGGGTTTGGTGATTTGGCAGGTGTAATGCAGCATACCCAAAAAGATGGATGGTCTAGTGGTCATAATGCCTATGATTGGAGTAACGATTCCCATAGCTGGAATAGCTATTACTCATTATTGATTAATGATAAGACCTTAATAGAAAAAGCAGAAACTGATAATTTAGATTTTCATCGCGGTGTAGGCTTAATAATGAAGTCGTATCTATTCGGGCTTCTAACTGATTTATGGGGTGATGCACCTTATACGAATGCACTAAGAGGTGATGAGGGAGCAGAATTTTTTGATGCAACTTTTGATGGTCAAAAAACAATTTATGAAGGTATTCAAGCCGATTTAGAAATAGCAAATGGTTTGCTGTCTAAAAGTCAAGATTCCTATTTCAGTATTAATGAAGCCCAAGATATTCTTTATGGTGGTGACGTTGCGAAATGGAGAAAGTTTGCGAATTCACTCTCTTTACGATATTATATGAGATTATCAGCAAAAGAACCAGGTCTTGCTGAACAAGGAATTAAAAAGATTCTTTCTAATTCTTCGCAATTTCCATTGATTTTGACATCAGAAGATGACGCTAATATGGCTTATGTTGGAAACACAAGTGGCGATTCGTGGCCTACAAATACTAAGTTTGATACAGACCCTCAAGGCTCTTATTTTAGAGTAAAAATGGCTGCTACATTGGTTGATGCCATGCAGGCTCTTGACGATCCTAGATTAGGGGTTTGGGCAAATAAAATTGAACAACCATTGGTTTTGGATGTTACTGATTATGTAGATGATAGTACAGGTGAAAGGCACATATCACAAGCTTCTGTTGATGCATATATTAATACAGTTGGTTATCCTGTAGATTATGATAACGATTATGTGGGGCTTCCAACAGCTTTGACTTTTGGCGCAGCTTATAATTTAAGTGAAAATGTGAATCAAGGTTCATATAATCTTCATGTATCTCAGTTGAATGATATTTATAAAGAGGCTAGTGGTGATTTATTACAAGCACGCTTAATTTCGGCTGCTGAGGTGAACTTTATTATTGCAGAGGCCGCTTCTAAAGGATGGGCCTCAGGTTCGGCAGAACAATATTATAATGAAGGAATCAAACAGTCATTAAATGCATGGGGAGTAGGGGATAGCTATGGCGATTATATTTCAGGATCTGCGGCGTATAGCGGTTTCGAAGATATAATTACTCAAAAATGGATAGCTAGCTGGTCATCAGCAACAGAAGCATGGTTCGATTATAGAAGAACCGGGCTTCCTAACCTACAAACCGGACCCGCAAGTAAGCGTCCAGCTTTGCCTTTACGGTTTTATTATCATATTAATGAAATTGATAATAATTCAAATTCCACAGAGGCAATTGACAAGCTTGAACCTACACAATACAAAGGTGATGATGTAAGTAATAATAGTGCATGGTCTAAAATGTGGCTGTTACAGGGTACCAATAAACCGTATTAGTATTTAGAGTTAGTTAAGTTAGTTGAGTTTTCGATAAAGAGACTTTAAATTTAAAAAGTCTCTTTTTTGTATATCATGATTTTGAATTGTATCTGGTATTAACTGTTCTTGAAAAAAACTGGAACCTCACATAAGATAATGCTAATTATATTTTATGGTGCTTCTATGTAATTCTTAATCTTTTAAATTTTAGTACTTATTCGGCAAATATTATTGAGTTGTTTTAGTGCAATTTGATGGATAAATCACAATCGTAAAACTCAAGTCCTACTGGGGTAAAATATGATGTGTTTCTCACAAAATTGTAGTGGTTTTAAGGACTATTTTAATGTTAATTTGTAGGAAGACTTATAAAAGATACTTATGAAATTGCCCTTAAAAGGTATAATTCCACCTATGGTTACTCCATTACTTAAGAATATGGAGTTAGACTTAAATGGGCTGAATAAGTTAATAGAACATTTAATACAAGGCGGTGTTCATGGTATTTTTTTATTAGGTACTAATGGGGAGGGGCCAAGCTTAAGCTACCCTATTAGAAAACAACTTATAGAAGAGGCATGTAAAATCGTAAACAAGAGAGTGACTGTTTTAGTGAATATTACAGATTCTTCTATAGATTCAGCATTGGAAATAGCTGAATACGCCAAATTATCAGGTGCCGATGCCTTAGTTGTTGCACCACCTTATTATTTTCCTATCTCCCAGGAAGAAATGATAGACTACTTAGAGGTTTTAGCTCCTAAATTGCCGCTCCCATTCTTAATTTATGATATTCCAAGTTGCACGAAACTTCATCTTTCGATAAAGACCATAAAAAGAGCAAAAGAACTCGGCGCAATTGGTGTGAAAGATAGTTCTGGTGATATGGGGACATTTTATCAAATCATTGAAGAGTTTAAAGAATTCGCTGATTTTTCTGTTATCGCTGGGGCAGAAATATTTCTGTCCGATACTATCTTGAACGGAGGTCACGGAGCAGTAGCCGGAGGTGCTAATCTTTTTCCAAGATTGTTCGTTGAACTATATGAAGCTTCTTGTGCAAAGGATTTGGAAAAAATAAAATTGCTTAGGGAAAGTGTTATCAAAATGCACAGTACGCTGTACAATTTAGGAAGTACTTCTACCAAAAGTATTAGGGCCATAAAATGTGCATTGAGTATTCTGGGCATATGTTCTGATCATATGGCACAACCACTTAGTAGATTCGGAGAGAAAAACCGTGAGAAAATTAGAGAATATTTGGGTGAATTTGAATATGACGGGCATTATAAGGTGGTGTAGGTTTTGTTCGCAATAAAATGAATCTAATGAGAAGGGAGAAGATTGAAAAGTTCATAGTTGTTGCTTCTATTCTTCTCATAATAGTCTTAGCAACATTCTTCCATTTTGAAATTCACTTTGAAAATGCCTTAACTAATATACCTGATGCAAATTTTGGGGTTCGTATTTCTATATGGAGATATATTTTTGAACCAGTTTTAGGTATTTTACTCTTTTTTAATAGATCTATCTACCCATTGAAGGAGTTGCCTTTTGCATTAATTTGGATTATAATACTATATCTTTTATTTGGGGTCATACAAGCATATAAAAAGAGGGATGGCAGTAAAAACGTATTAATAAAAAAGCTGTCGAACATACCTTTGTTATTAGGAATCTGCTTCTCAATTTTCGTATTGATATTGTTTATTCCGTTACCGAATAATACCATCGTTAATCACTCTAAAAATTCAATTTTAGTTACTACACACGCGCATACCGAATACAGTCATGATGGGCTAATATCGCAAGAAGCAATGTGGAGATGGCACAAAAGAAATGGTTTTGATGCTTTTTTTATATCTGATCATGCAAATCATAAAAAGACCCTACAATTTTCTCAGGCCCAAAGAAACGGAGAATTTGAAATAGCACCATTGATTATGGTAGGTCAAGAACATTCAGGTACCAACCATATGAGCTTGCTAGGTCTCAATGGTAAATTCGATACAAAAGGAATGTCAGACAAAGCCGTGATTGATTCTGTACATCAGTATGGCGGTGCTGTAATAATTAATCATTGGTTTGATGGTAAAGGTAAGGAGAAGGAGTTCTACCATGATTTAGGGGTCGACGGCTTTGAAGTTGAGAATGTTGGAAGTGATTTGTACTATGATCGTGAAATTTTTGAAGAACTCAAAAAGTTTTGTAGAGCAAATAATTTGACTATGATCGGGGGGCTTGATTTTCACGGATATGGCAGAGCATGCTCCATTTATAACGCACTAGAAATTCCTAATTGGAAGTCTATTAAGCCTAATGAGAAAGAGCGGGCCATTTTGGAGATTTTTAAAAATGGCCAACAAGATAAAATTAAGGTTTTGATATATAAAGACCGTGATTTTTATTCCGATACTAATTTGATTTTCAGACCCTTTTTGACTTTAATAAATTATTTCAGAACATTGAATTTTATTCAAGTTATTTCATGGGTTATTTGGATACTTTTATTTCAGTTCAGCAAGAAGCGAATAAATAAGAACCACTTCAATTCAGATAAAATGATTGTGGTTATTGCAGGATTTTGTGTTGTTTTTCTACTGAGTCTATCAGTAGTGTATTATTTCAATGGAGAGGCCGTGAAAGGGTATAGTAAAGTATATTCTGAATACTTTAGTATGCTAGGTATTATTGGTGTCATTCTAGCCATTTTTGTTTTTCTATTGACTTATTTACGTTTCTTCAAAACTTCAATTTCTAATCATAATCGATGAGAAGAAAAGGCTTAAAAATAATATTAGGTTCATTTCTGTCACTAGGAATATGCGCCTACTTTTATTGGTTTCTACCGGTATGGGGTATGCCTTTTAATTCGCAGCGACATGGAAATCCTCCGCTTACACCTGCTTGGGCTTTGGAATGTTGGCTTTGGGAAGACGATGTGAATACTTCTGAATATGTAGATGAATTATTGGCAGGATATAAAGAGCATGACATTCCTGTACGTACTATTTTATTAGATAGTCCTTGGTCAATGCGGTATAATGATTTTGAGGTCGATACTACCCGTTATAAAAAACCGAAGGTCTGGTTTAATAACCTTGAAGATGAAGGCTATCGTGTTGTACTATGGATGACATCTATGGTAGACAGTTTTAGTAAGGATTCGCAAATCAAAGAAAATGCAGAATGGTACAAGCGAATACAGGATAAAGGATTTTTAGCAGAACCTTCTACTCCTTTAGAATGGTGGAAAGGCAAAGGTGGTTTCATTGATTATTCAAATTCAGAAGCCATGAAGTGGTGGCATGGGCTGCAGCAACAAGTTTATGATTTGGGTATTGATGGTTGGAAACTTGATGGTACGGCCACGTTATTTAGACAGCAGTGGGGACCTGTGCCTTTTTTTTATAAAAAAACTGCATCGGGGTTGATGACAACTAGAAACTATATGGATCATTACTATCGAGGTGAATATAAATATGGGTTAACTCAGAACGCAGAATTTGTGACACTCACTCGTGCGATAGATCGTGGTTATCATCCAGAGGGTTTCGCCCCTATTGATGCTTCACCGGTAAACTGGGTTGGTGATCAAAAGCATGAATG
Organism: uncultured Maribacter sp.; assembly: GCF_963977385.1. Taxonomy (GTDB): domain Bacteria; phylum Bacteroidota; class Bacteroidia; order Flavobacteriales; family Flavobacteriaceae; genus Maribacter. The sequence goes on from NZ_CAXBOU010000008.1 coordinate 68,794, forward strand.
GGTAACGGGTGATATGATAAGTAAAAGTCAGAATTCTAAAAAAGATATAGCATTAAAAGGTGTTCAAGGGTTTGAGTCTGCCATAGAAAATGTTCTCAAAAGTGCTGATTTAGGGTATAATATTATTGGTTCTGATATTGGTGGTTTCTCTGGGAGTACTATTCCGCCTCGACTTTATATTAGATGGACACAATTCTCAGCATTTTGTGGTCTTTTTTTGAACGGTGGTCATGGGGAACGCCGTTTATGGGTGAGAACTCCCCAAGAAATGGAAATAATTAGAAAGTTTGCATGGTTACACACGGAGTTAGTGCCTTATATGTACCAGTATGTGATTACTGCACATGAAGGAGGTAGAAGATTGCAAACAACATTAAGCAAAGGGAAATATCACTATATGTTTGGGAATGATTTTCTAATTGCCCCAATATTTCAGGATTCAAAATCTCGAGAAGTTTCTTTGCCTGATGGGCAGTGGAGGTATTTTTTTGAGGATACTGCCCTGCTCGAAGGTCCTAAAAAGTTCGAAAGAGAATTTCCGCTTGATGAATTCCCCGTTTATATTAAAGAAGGGGCTATTGTTCCATTAAATGTAACACGTCATTATACCGATTTAGGAGATAGTACATCTGATGGCTTCATAACCTTTTTAATATTTCCGAATAATAAAAATTCCCTTAAATACTACGACCCTAAAACCTCTCAAGAAACTGAGATTTCTTATTTAAAGAAGGGAACAGAACTGATAATTACTCTTACAGGGGCTGAATTGCCACATATTCTCAGAATTCATTCCTCCAAAAAACCAGACAAAGTATTTTTTGACAGTAAGTTGATAGCGCCAAAGTATTGGAATTATAACGCTAGTCAGAAAAAGTTAATCATTAGGCCTAATCACGAAAATTGGTCAGGAGATTATACCATTAAATTCTAGAAAAATGAATTTTAAAAAACAAGGAATAGGAATTTTGATAGTAGCCATGTCATTGGGTACCGCTTGGGCTATTAGAGGGCAATTCGGGCACGAACAAGGTGCAGCTTGGGCCGGTGCGATAGGTGGTCTAGCGTTGGTATTGGTTTCACAAAGAAAAGATTGGTACGATAAAATGGTACTTGTAGCTCTAGCCTCTGCTCTAGGGTGGGGTGCAGGTGGTATGATTAGCTACGGAATGGTTGTGGGTTACGGTCGTGCCGATAATTTTATAAATGCTTTTTATGGGCTAGGAATGCTTTTTGTAATAGGAGCACTTTTCGGTTTGTTAGGAGGTGGTTTGGTTGGAATGGTCCTCGATTCAACGGAAAAGAAAAAGGTGAAATGGGGAGCTTTAATTTCTGAAATGGTCGCAGGTGGCTTGATTATTTATTTCTTTCTAATTGAACAGATTGGCTTTAAAATGACACCTCCACGTTCAGAAGCATGGGCATTAATTCTTGGAGCTAGTTTAGCCTTATTATGGCATATGGCTCGTGAAAATAGGAATTCGCCAATACGAGTAGCGATTTTTTCCGCCTTGGGAGGAGGTTTCGGTTTTGCCTTTGGTAATTTTTTGCATGTTATAGGAAATACCATGGAAATACCATTCAATATGTGGAATGTAATGGAGTATAGCATAGGCTTTTTTGGCGGTTCTGGAATGGCTTATGGTGTTTTTAGTTCCAAATGGCCTATTGAAGTAACAAAAGTTAAAAACTGGACAAACAGGGCTGCACTATTTATTCTTGTAGTCTTGATTCCTTTAATTGTATATCGCGAATCGCTTTCTTATGAACATTTAATGAAGCGTTTGGGTGATATTGCTTCATTAGAGTCAGTCGCGCTGATCAGTACTACGTTCGTTGCTATTTTATTAATACTCGTTGCTATATTGTTATTGTGGAAATTAGGTAACAGTCGATATATAATGAAAGATGTTGCTTTATTCCTTTTTGTGTATTTAACAACCTATGCGACTTTAAGTTATGTGGTAACTGGGGTATTTGCCGGACAAATGAATTTAAACCATCATTTATATATTATCAATATTATTTTAATTTTTGTTATGTTCAAGAGAGGTAAATTGATTGGTTCTGAGTCGGTTTCCGAGGAGGTCAATTTTAAAAAATGGACAATCTTTTTCATTATTATAATTGTCTTTATTTCTATTCTTTCTTTGATTGCAGCCAATTTCCATGAAGGCCTTCCAGGTGGGCATAATAGATTCTAATAGAATAAGTTTAATATCCATATAATTAATAATAAAGCGGTCGCTTAAAATTCCATTACTTTAAAAATGAATAGTATTTCCCCCAGAAAAGAACTTGCAGGAAGAATAATTTTTGTCACAACATTTATCTCCATTGGTTATTCCATACTTCGTTATAATATTATAGGAGATGTACCGTGGAGAGATGTACCTTTTTTTATTCTAAACAAAGGATTTTCACTAGCTGCATTAATTCTTTTAATACTCAACTTTTCTTTAGGTCCATTAAAACAATTAGGCATATCATTACCAGATCAATTACTTGATGCTAGAAAATCATTGGGTGTTGTCGGATTTATTCTGGCATTTACGCATTTGATTATGAGCGTCGCTATTTTGAATCCTTCGTACTACCCATCATTTTTCTATGATGAAGGAATACTAAATGCACGAGGAGGACTTAGTTTATTAACCGGCGTACTTAGCTTTGTTTTTTTATTGATTTACTATATTAGTTTTAAGCAAAACTTAAAAAAACAATACAAAATTATTAGGGTTATTACCTCTCGTGAAGTAATTATGTGTGTTCTGTTTTTTATAGGTGCTCACTTATTCTTTTTTAGTTACCCCGGCTGGATAACTGTTTATAAATGGCAAGGAGGATTACCGCCGATAAGTTTGATTTCCTTTATTATATTAATAATAGGATTAGTAATTAACTTAATCGGTAGAAAGTAGTTGATGAAAAAATTTGGTAACTCTCAATGACTATCTAGTTTTAGTGTTTTGAGTTAGACTATGTGGCTCAATGAGACTTTTCTAGAACGATTGTTGGGCCAGTTTTTTACCTGTGGGCTAACTTATCATCAAAACAAACTCCATGCTGCTATAGCGCAAGAACACAACCGATTTAGGTTAAATTATCGAAGAACTTTATATGATAATGCCATGACCTTTGAGTTCTTTTAGATACCGAAATGCTCAAGTAAAAAATGAATAAGATTTAAAAGAGGTGAATGAAATAATGGTTTTTTGGAAATAGATAATCTAATTTTCGATATATCTTATCTAAAGTTTTTTCGGTAATCAGATGGTGTTTTTCCCATATTTGCCTTGAAGTAATGATTGAAATTGGCAAGGTTATTATAGCCACTTTCGAAACAAATCTGTGTAATTTGCTTATCAGTCTCTGCTAATAATTTGGCCGCGATTCCTACCCTTACATTTTTTACATATTCCATAAAGGTAAGTCCTGTTTTCTTTTTGAAAAATCTGCAGAACGAACTCGGAGCCATATTAAGTACTGAAGAGGCTTCCTCAAGCTTAATGCCCTCTTGAATATTTTGAAAGACATATTCGTAAATTTTATTTATTTTATCAATGTTCTTAGAGAAGACAGATGATTGGTTCATAGGATTTGAAAGCTTCTCCCGTTCTTCAATTTTTATGAGGCTATTGAATATTTTCAATAATCCTATATAATATTCCAATCCTTTAGTTTCTGACATTTCACCTAAAATTTCACGTATTTCAGTGTCATTTTCAACTTTAAAACGAATGCCACGATTGGATTGTTTAAGTAAGTCTACCACTTTTTCAAGTTCTGGCATTTTAAAAAAATCAGAATTTATTATGTTTTCTGAAAAGTGAGTTACAATGCAAGTAGGAGGTTCATTATTTTCAGCATCAAGTAGTTCCCAACAATGGGGTAAATCTGGTCCTAAGAGAACTAAATCTCCTGTTTCAAAACCAGAAATATTGTCTCCCACAATTCTACGACCGGTACCAGAGGTGATATAATTTAATTCAAAATTTTTGTGCGAATGTATTCTTGCATTCGAGGATAGGGGTAATTTCCTTGATATAAAAGAGTGATTATTCGGAACAAATATTCTTTCAAAAACGAATTCCATATTTAAGTATTTTAACTCTTATTGTCAATAATACGTAATAATATTGATATACAGGTTAATATAACATAAGATTTGAATAATATTATTGTGGCGTATGGAATTCGTTTAAAGTTACTTTGTAGTCTAGTTTAGAAAAATCATGAGTTTAGAATTAAAAGGAATTATCCCACCAATGATTACGCCATTAACCGATAATGGTGAATTAAATGACAAAGGTTTAAGAAAGCTTATAGAGCATTTAATCTCTGGAGGTGTTCACGGTATTTTTTTATTGGGAACAAATGGGGAAGCACCCAGTTTGACCTATGAATTACGAAAAGAGCTTATATCAAAAGCATGTGAATATATCGCAGGTAGGGTTCCTGTTTTGGTAGGTATAACAGATACTTCTTTCGAGGGTTCCATAGCTATAGCAAATCATTCAAAAGCAGCAGGTGCAGATGCTGTTGTAATTGCACCTCCTTATTATTTTCCTATTTCACAAAATGAAATGGTAGAATATCTCGAGAACTTAGTGCCTAAATTACCTTTACCTTTTATGATGTACAATATGCCAAGTTGTACTAAACTACATTTGTCGATTGAAACTCTTAAAATTGCAAAAGAATTAGGAGCTCTAGGAGTAAAAGACAGTTCAGGTAATATTGACTATCTGTATTCTCTTATAGCTGCATTTAAGAATTCGCCAGAATTTGCTATCATTGTGGGAACGGAATCATATTTACCTGAAACAATACAGCACGGAGGCCATGGGGCAGTTGCTGGAGGGGCTAATTTTTTTCCGGCATTGTTTGTTGAACTTTACAATGCTTCGATAGAAAACAATCTTGTCAAGGTTGAGGAGTTGCATAAAAAGGTAAAGGCCCTTTATGATACAATCTATAGTGTAGGTAAATATGAATCAAGATATACAAAAGGAACAAAATGTGCCTTGGCCGTAATGGAAATATGCGAAGATTATATGGCACTTCCTTTACGTAGATTTGAAAATAAAGAACGCGAAGAAATTAAACGACATATAGAAAAGTTTAATGTTAGTATGATATAAAATTATAAATACCCTTAGATCAGAAGACATACCACTTTTTAGAATCTTCTTGGTCCGAGGCCAAACCAAACCAAATAAAAAATGAATTATCAACTCGGATTAATTGATACAGCCATTCTAGTTCTTTACGGACTCGTAATGATAGGAATGGGTGTTTATTTTTTAAGAAAAACCAAAACTTCAGAAGAGTTTATGGTGGCAGGTAGAGGTATTCCTGCTTGGGCTGCTGGTATTGCCGTGATGAGTGCTTATACAAGTAGTATCTCATATATTGCTGTTCCCGGAAAAGCTTTTGATTCGAATTGGCATCCTTTAATATTTGCACTTACAGCACTTCCGGTTACTTGGTATGTAACCAAGTATGTAATTCCTCATTATAGGAAGCATAAGATAATTTCAGTTTATAAATATTTAGAAGAAAAAATTGGGGATTGGGGTCGCGTATATGCATCATTATCCTTTGTTCTTTTTATGGTAGGGCGTACAGCAGTGATCTTATACCTTTCTTCCTTATTATTGACCTCTTTTATAGATATTGATATTGAAATGTTAATTTTAATTATTGGTGTTTTGACTATCGCTTATACACTCATGGGGGGTATGGAAGCCGTAATATGGACAGATGTTATGCAATCTATTATCATGATTGGTGGACTTCTGTTCAGTGCCTATATTTTAACAACAGAGGTTTTTTCGAAACCCGATTTTTTGATTCAAAAAGCATTTGACATGAACAAGTTCAGCTTGGGCGACGGTTCATTTTCATTGAGTAGTAGAACTATTTGGGTCATGATTATTTATGGAGTCACCGAGAATATAAGAAACTTAATGGCTGATCAAAATTATACCCAAAAGTATAGTGCGGTCGCAACGGAGAAAGAAGCAAAAAAATCAGTTTGGATTGCCATGCTGATTTATTTGCCACTAACCGTTGTATTCTTGTATATAGGTACAGCCATGTTCGCTTTTTATTCGGGATCTGCTCATGTTTTGGATCCATCAATTTTAAAAGGAGATGAAGTTTTTCCATTTTTTATAGCAACTGAATTACCAGTTGGTCTTAAAGGGTTAATTATAGCTGCCATTCTTGCAGCGTCGATGAGTACTGTAGATTCTGCTTTGAATTCGTCTGCAACCGTTCTGTATCTTGATTATTATAAAAAATACTTTAGACCTAATGCTAGTGAAAAAAGTAGTATTAACTTCTTACGGATAACGACGGTAGTTTGGGGCTTCTTAGGAATTATTTTTAGCCTTTTGTTGATTAATGCGGAAAGCGCCCTTGATATTTGGTGGCAAATCTCCGGAATATTCGGTGGTGGTATTTTAGGCTTGTTTTTATTGGCAATATTCAATGTCAAACTTAAGCAGTCACAAGGTATAATTTCGGTCGTTTTTAGTATCCTTATTATTATCTGGGGAACATTTCTAAGAGACTTACCAGAGAACTTCAAATGGTTAGAGTGCACTTTAGATCCTATCATCGTAGGTGCCGTTGCCACTGTAGGATTAATTATGTTGGCACTTGTTTTTGTGCAATTCAACAAAAACAAAAAATAGAATGATGATTATATTTTAGCTAGGTAACCGGATTTATAAGATTTACCAGAATAACATGAGAAAAATTAAATGGGGTATCATAAGTACTGCTTCCATAGCCATGGAACAGGTTATACCTGCAATGCTAAATGGTGAATTCAGCGAAGTAGTAGCTATAGCTTCACGGGGTATCGCTAAAGCCGAGAAAGCAGCTGAAGAATTTAAGATACCTAAGTATTTTGGATCTTATGAAGATTTGCTTAATGATGATGAGATTGAAGCAGTATATATTCCTTTGCCCAACCATCTTCATGTAGAGTGGGCCATAAAAGCGATGAATGCAGGAAAACATGTCTTGATCGAGAAACCGATGGCTATGAATAGCCAGCAAGCTATAGAATTATTGAAAGAGGCAGAAAAGCACCCTGACCTTAAAATTATGGAAGCTTTTATGTACAAATTTCATCCTCAATGGATAAAAGCTAAAGAGCTGATAGATACCGGCGAAATTGGCACTTTAAAAACTATACAATCTTCATTCTCTTTTTTTGATGACGATGCCGAAAGCATTACAAATAGTAAGGAGTTTGGCGGAGGTAGTTTGATGGATATTGGTTGTTATTCTATTTCTGTTTCTCGATTGTTATTTGGCGAAGAGCCGAAAAGTGTAATGGCTTCTATTGAATATCATCCGGAATATGAAGTTGATATTTTAGCTACAGGAATTCTTGAATTTGAAAATGGCAGCTCTTCCTTTTTTTGTGCTACACAATTAGATTATACGCAACAGGCTCAAATTTTCGGTACAAAAGGTAGTATTCGATTTGAGCTTCCTTTTAATCCGCCCGACGACAAACCCTCTAAAATATGGTTAACGAAAGATGAAGAAGTAACTGAAATTGAATTTGAAATATGCAATCAATATACATTGCAAGCAGATGCTTTTTCATTAGCTATATTAGAAGATAAAGCGACTCCGGTACATTTAAATGATGCTATAAGTAATGTGACAGTAATAGAGAAACTACATGAAAGTCAAACTTCAGGTAGGCGTGTAAACATTCAAAGCGAATAGTGTTTACAATATGGTTATATAAGAATATTGGTTTTAAGCTAAGTGTAAGATAGTTTTGAATAGGGAATAAATTTATGGTAAAAATAATGAAGAATCTTACGATTTTTGTGCTAGCATTTTCATTTAATTTCACATTACATGCACAACATGTGCATGCCAATGGTGAAGAACATCCTAATCACTCACATTATACGGAGCATGATTCTACCCCGGCTCACAAATTGATATTTCCATCAAATACACCTGATCGAATTATCTCGAATCTTACTGCAGATCCTGCACATACTTTTGCTGTGAATTGGCGTACCGATCAACAAGTGCCGAATGGAGTTGTAGAGGTTGCTTTGGCAACTGATGGCCCTGAGTTTTTATTACGTGACGTTCGTAAAATAAATGCAGTATCTGAAAAATTTGAAAATCAAAATAGAAAAGAACCACTTGTTAAAGCTGTCTATCATTCGGCATTAATAGAAAATTTACAACCCAATACTACTTATGTATACAGAGTTGGTAACGGACAGAAAGATAATGGTTACTGGAGCGAATGGTTTCAAATTACAACTGCTCGAACAGATATGAGTGAGCCTTTTAGTTTTATCTATTTTGGCGATGCACAGAATAATGTAAAATCATTATGGTCTAGAGTAATTCGTAGTTCGTACCGTCAATTTCCGCAAGTAGATTTTATGCTACATGCCGGTGACTTGATAAATGATAGAGATGCTAATTTAGAGTGGGGCGAATGGTTTCATGCAGGTAGTTTTATTCACGCCACAGTGCCAAGTGTTATGACGCCGGGCAATCATGAATATAGAGATGGTGTTTTGACTTCTTTATGGCGACCACAGTTTACCCTACCTGAAAATGGGCCGATAGAAGAATTGAAAGAAACCTGTTTTGTAATTGATTATCAGGACATGAAATTGATTTCTATAGATAGCGAAGGTTTTGATGAAAGTATGGAGGCGAGAGTGGCACAAGTAAAATGGCTCGATTCTGTATTACAATCAAACACCAAAAAATGGATAACAATAACTACACATTATCCAGTGTATTCTACGAAAGAGGGTAGAGATAATTGGGAGTTGAGAGAGGCTATAAAACCTTTGATAGATAAATATGGGGTAGATTTAGTGTTGCAAGGGCATGACCATACCTATGCAAGAGGTTTTCCTGAAAATGAAGGTAAAGGATTAACGGTAGTAAAAGATGCCGGTACTGTTTATGCCGTATCTGTAAGTGGACCAAAAATGTATGAATCAGAAGACCAAGAATGGATGGTAAGAAGAGGTGAATACACCCAACTTTTTCAGATTATTACAGTTTCTAAGAATGCTATAACATATGGAGCTTATACACCGATAGGTACGCTTTATGATGCTTTTGAAATTATAAAAAAGAAGGGTAAAAAGAAATTGATAAATAGAGTGACTGACAGTCCAATAAGGTTGAAAAGTGATTTTGTAGAGCCTAAGTAATTTAAAATTTGTGATAAAAGAAGGCCATATTAAAATGCTTTTTTAAAGTCTTCTTTTATTCATTTTACCAATAATATTTAGAACTGTCTGCTGCATTCAAGAGTTCATCTATTTTTTCCAATTAACAAATGTTGTATTGGTATAGTGTGCCCAGAAGGTAATAATACCTCGTAAACCATGAAAAAATTAATTCTACTTTTAATTCTCTCTGTTATTTCTTGTAAAAAAAGTGACTATAAAACAGATGAACCTAGAGGAGAGAATAAATCGTTTTATGTAGATGTACCATTTGAACAAGAATATCACGAAGGTTTTTTGGTCAACGAAAATAGACCAGAAGCGAATGATATAAGGGCCGTGAGTACAGATGTAGATTCAAATATTTGGGTCGCTACCAAAGATGGCGTATATCGAAAAAAAGCAACTTCTATTGATTGGCAACTTATGATTACCGATGCGGATCATGGGCCTGCATATGATGTAGCATTAGATTCTTCAGGAACCATGTGGATGGCTACATGGAATGCCGTATATACTTATAAATTAGGAGAAATCAAGAAATTGGAAGGGCCTAAATCGCCCATCGCTAAAATCGTTTGTGCAAAAGAGGGAGTATATGTCTTAGGTCCGCACGGTATTTGGTTGTGGACTGATGGAGCTTGGGAGCAAAAGAACTTTGATTCGGCCAGAAGTATACGTGCTGCTTTGTCAGATAATAAAGGAGGTTTATGGATCGGAACCGATGTAGGGCTCTTCCACTGCAATGATACAAATACAACGGTTTATCAAAAGAATGATGACCTGGTGAGTGCTTATGTAAAAGGGTTGGATTATGACAATCAGGGAGAATTATGGGTAGGAAGTATGGGGGGCATTGCAATTCGGAATGCTACAGAAAAAGTTGGAAAAAAATTACCTCAAGATGGGTTGCCGAATGCCAAGATCAATGTGGTCAAAAAAGCACCTAATGGTACTATGTGGGTCGGTACGAATTACGGCATTACAAGATTTACACCGGGGGAAAAGGAATATTCCGTACGGTTAAGTAGGCGTTGGTTAATGAATAATGAGGTAAGGGACATTGTTTTTGACAAGGAGGGAAACGCATGGATAGCAACTGCGAATGGAGTTAGTGCTATAAAGAAAAAACAAATGACCCTTAAATCTAAAGCAGATTTTTTCTATAATAAATTGATCCAACGTCACGTTCGCGAACCCTGGATTATAGGTAGGTCTAAACTAACCATTCCCGGAGATTCAACGTCTATTGTTCCTGAAGATGATGATAATGACGGTGAATTTACTTCCAACTATCTAGCCATGGAATCATTTCGATATGCCGCCACAAAAGATCCTCAAGCGAAGGAAAGGGCTAAAAAAGCATTTGATTTTTTACAATATTTGCGCGAAGTGACCGAAATAGACGGTTTTTTTGCGCGAACGATTATACCAGTTTCTTGGGAGGATTCGCACGATATGAACCGTACCTATACGGATCATGAATTGGCTGAGGAAATAATTCAAAATCCAAGGCAAAAACCTGTAAAACAGCGTTGGCACATTTCTAAGAATGGAAAGTGGAAATGGAAGGGAGATACCAGTAGCGATGAACTCTGTGGTCACCTCTTTGGTTATTACTGTTATTATACGCTGGTTGCTGATAGTGAAGAAAAAGAGCGTGTCGCAAACCACTTTAGTAAGATTATGAATCATCTGATATCAAATGATTTTAATTTGATAGGAGCCGATGGTAAGCATACAAAGTGGGGGGTATGGTCGCCTGAAATGTTAAACCGCAACCCAGAATGGGCTTCTGAAAAGGCTTTGAACTCTCTTGAGTTACTTTCTTTTTTGAAATTCACATACCACATTACTAAAAATGAAAAATATCAGAAAGAATATTTAAAATTGATTAAAGAGGAGGGGTATCTCGAAAATGCTAAAAAGTTGCATAACACAAACCCTGCATGGGAAACCTATTTCGATATTTACTTGGCTTTATATGTATACCCACCTTTGATAAAGTATGAGGATGATCCAGAAATTAAAAAGGAATATGATGACCATATGAAACAGTGGTTTGAAAAGAATAGAGAAACTAAAAGTCCCTTTGTTAATTTTACTTATAATTATCTTTCGGGTGGCAGTGATGAGCTTGACGCTTCTATTGAATTCTTAAAGGATGCACCACTAGATTTAATCGATTGGAATATTGATAATGGCAAACGGGAAGATTTAAAAGTGGTCAGAGAACCTATTTTAGAGGAATTACAAGTAGCATTACGTCCACCAAGCGAATCTCGTGCGGTACGTTGGGACAATAATATCTACGAGGCTGTAGTTGGTAACCCTGCCCAAGAAAAAGAACCTGTGTATTGGCTTTTGCCTTATTGGATGGGGCGTTACCAAGAATTGATACAAACAGAATAAGCAGGCATGCCCGCTTATTCATTGTTCTATATTTTTTTAAAAGACAAGTTAAATATGGTGATTTTATCCCCTAAAACGACTTCGACTATTTAGTTAATCATTTTTCCAATAGTAGAAATAACCATCTTCGGCACCAAGAAGTAAATCGGGCTTTCCTTTATTGTCCCAATTAACGATAGTGGGACTGGTGGTATGGCCAGCAAGCTTTTTATCCGATAAATTGCCTTTGAAATTAAAGCTGACTGTTTTTGATTCGACATCTTCGCCCATATTTTCTAAGAGCCCTGCATTTAAACCATTAATCAAAATATCGATATCGCCATCTTTATCCCAATCGCCAAAAGCTAATTTTCGTCTACCGCTCGCACCATATTTTTGCTCATTGAGCCTTAATGGCCCGTTTGAATTATCAATAAATTTATTTTTACGATCAAATGTACCGTTAATAGAGCTAAAGATTCGCTGGCCTGGTTTTAACAAAAGCTCATTTTTACTTTTGTAGCGTTCGTGAAAACTTAAATAACCTTCTGTATCCAATACTATTAAATCCATCAAGCCATCTTTGTTCCAATCTATGGCAGTAGGGGTGGTTCTCCATTGGGTGGCCAAAGTATTTGGCTCGGGATCCCACCAGTACCAATCGGGTTTGGGGGTTTCACTTTCCCATTGCACATAAATGGGTTTTTCAGGACCTAGTTTCGGATTCCCTTTTGTACCTATATTCTCATACCAAACTATTTTTCCCCAGATGGAGTTTAGAATAATATCCTTTAATCCATCATTGTTCCAGTCTTCTACAGATAAGGTTGTGTAGCCCCACTTCGCTTCACATGGACCTTGAATAGAGCCATTCTCACCTGCTTGAATTCTGATTGTTTCATCATCAGAGGATAATAATTTTGGGGCATCCCATTTTGGAGTATCTTTTCCGTCTAAGTTTTCTATAAATGCAATATATCCTGCGGAATTACCACATATAAGATCTTCATCACCATCATCGTCCCAATCGGTACTAAAAGGAGTGGCTAGCGCACCGAATTTTACGTACTCAGCCTGTTGCTGAAAGTATTTAGGGGTATTGAAAACAGGCATATTGTTCTTAATTTTTCCGGTATTCTCAATAAAAGCTACCCTACCATCTTCATCACCGACAACCAGGTCAATATCGCCATCCTTATCCCAATCTAATGAAACGGGCAGAATCATTTCTAGATCCATAGTTATAACCCCTACATTATTTTCCAAGTACTTACCCTTGGCATATTTGGGTTTTTCTCGGGTACCAATATTTTCGAACCATGTAAATTTATCCATGAATTCACCGCAGATAATATCTAAATCCCCATCATTATCGTAATCGTCGAAATTTGGTGTAGGGGCACCATAGACATCAATAGGTTCTCCGCCTGCAGTTATCTTATCTTTTAACTCGTAGGTACCATTTACGTTTTCTATTAAATAAACGTAACCGTGGAGTGGCCCGTTTGTCCAGACGCCATTGTCATCAAAAGCGTTATCCCAGCCGTAATCTTCGCCATCCTGAATACCTACAATGATATCCAAGTCACCATCATTTTCGTAATCAACATATTTCCACTGGTTGAATCGAATTTTATTATGGAGTTTATCGAAGGCATCTTTAGAGTATAGTGCTTCGGATTTATCGGCAAAAGTATTTTTAAAATCTTTTAATTCCTCGCCAGGTCTTAAGAAACGAGGCTCCCCATTTACATAAGATACTTGAATGTGTTTTACAGGATCATCGCTAACTTTAACGGCAGGGGCAAAAACAGGAAAAGAATCACCACTTGTATTTTCGAAAAAGAAAATTCCGTTAAAGGGCACATCGCTGCAAGAAACCAAAAGGTCATAATCCCCGTCATTATCGTAGTCCATTGGTAGCGGTGAGGCCCATAATCCAACTCCTAAATCTACTGTTAAGCCTGGATTATTGTATGCCAACCTTTCAAACTTAGGTGAGCTATTGAATATTTGTGTGCTTGTTTCATCACTTACACCATAGGCTAGAATAAAGAATAAGTAAACTAAAAATAATGGTTTGTTCCAATTCATGTTGTGTAAATTCAAGTTTGAATAAAAATAGTGATGCTTAGTATATACTACAACATGATTCTTGATATTATTCTATGGAAATTTAACCTTTTTATTAAATTCCCTAATTTGATATAAATAAGGTATAATCCTAGCATTGTTTTTAGAAAATAGCTTATTTGTTAATAATTATGGAATATCTATGGATAAAATCATGTTTTTCTTATAGTTTTTTGAAAAATAATTTTTCAAGAATAGGTTAAAATATCATGTATTTTAATCAATAATGATGAAACAAGCACAGTGCTATATGGGTAATTTTAACGACTGATTTAATTCTGTGTATTATGAGAAAACTAATAGTTATTGCGGGTCTGATTTTTTCAATGCTTGCAAATGCTCAAGAGTATAAAGATGTACCATATCTTCAAGATTACGCTGTAAAATTTGCGCTGAATGATGCGAATAAAGGAGCAGCGCTATTACAGGTTAGAAGCGATCGAAATTTGGCAATAAAAATGCTTTCAGATAATGGTCTTTTAAATGCATATGAAAATGAATTGTCATCAGATATGCAGTACAGACCGCTAACAGATATGAAAATAGTTGCTTTCGACAACTATCAAAATCAATACGTTTATTTGACTGACACCTCTGTTTTAAGTAACGCATGGGGTGGTACTTTTGAAGTAGAGCATGGTATTCAGAAACCAACTCATTTTGTAATGGGTTCAGATTTTACTTCTTTAGTAACATCATCAAATGAACTTAAATTACTTAATAAAACAGGAAAAGTAATTTGGGAAGCTAATCAGAAAGATTTGAATCCTATTTCCGTGCAGTATGATGATAAGCAAGGTCGTTTTTTACTTTTGAGTGAAAATGTTATTTATGCGATTGCTATTGCAAAACCTGAATTAAAAAAAATATTCTCGGGATCAAATTTAACTGCTATGGCAGTTTATAATAATGATATTGTAGTTGGTACAGATAATGGTATAATTACTTTATCTGGAATGACGGCAACAGAAAGTGAAGTCAATCAAAAATTACCTTGGACGGAGATTACGGCACTTGAAAATATTAATGATGAACTTTGGTTTGGATCTACGAAAGGTGCGTTTAAGCTACGTGAAGATGGAAAATACGATTATTACGCATCAGAGCGTTGGTTGGTTGATGATGAAGTTATTGATATTGCCGAAGGTCCTGAAAATAGTGTGCTAATTGCGACCAAAACAGGTTTGTCTCAAATAAAATTTGTGTCGATGACCTTGGCTGCAAAAGCTGATTATTTTCAAAAAATTCAACGATTGCGTCATATTCGATATGGTCTTACTGCTAATCTTGAATTGAAAACACCTGGTGACCTAACAACTGGTTATTATCATGATACTGATAATGATGGTTTATGGACATCTATGTATTTGGCCGGGGAGTTATATCGCTATGCGGTAACAAAAGATGAAGATGCAAAGCAAAATGCATATGAAGCTTTTGAAGCAATGGAAAGGTTAACTGCACTTCCTCCTATGCATGGTTTTCCAGCAAGATCTTTTGAACGTGATGGCTATGAAGTTGGTTTGCATGCCAACGGTTTTTCCGAAGAATGGTATAAAAAACACGTAGCTGAAAATGGAAGAATATGGCAATTAGCAGAGGATAAAAAATGGCGTTGGAAATCTACCACGAGTAGTGATGAAACTTGTGGACACTTTTATGTTCATGCACTTTTTGCTGAATTAGCGCCGGATCAAGAATGGAAAGACCGCGCGATACATCAAATAAAAATTCAGATGGATCACATTATGGATAATAATTGGTATTTGGTTGATTGGAATGGTAAGCCAACTGCGTGGGGTAAATGGAATCCAAAATATGTAAATAGCTTTCCTATAAATGTCGGCGATAGAAGATTAAATTCTACACTAATTCTTTCTTTTTTACAAACTACATATCATTTTACAAAAGACGAAAAATATAAAAAGGCGGCTCTGAAGTTAATTAAACGCTATGGTTACGATGAAAATGCAAATAGACCAGCAACTACAATCGGCTTTGAAGAAGGAGAGTATTTGAGTGACAAATGGAACCACTCCGATGATGAAATGTATTTTTTAACTATCCCAGGTTTTGTTAATTATTCGTTTACAGAAGAACAGCGAGCAAAGCATTTCGAAACTGTAAAAAGCCATTGGGAAATTGAGCGTTCGGAAAAAAATCCGCTATGGAATTACTTATTTGCATTAACCGGTGCTGAGAAAGTTGATGTTGAAGAATCTGCTTGGAATCTACGTGAATATCCGATGGATATGATCGACTGGAAAATAGATAATAGTCATCGTAAAGATTTAGTTAAAATTGAGCCGAACTTTAGAAGTCAAACCTATTCAGAAGTATTGCCTCCAGACGAGCGTGTTTTACATAAACACAATGGCGCATATAGAAATGATGGTGGTAGAGGCATGCAAGAATATGCGCCTTATATTTACCTGTTGCCTTATTGGGCAGGTCGCTATGCAGATTTAATTAGTGAGCCTAAGCAATAAAGAGTTTGTAGATTTTTTTTAAATGAAAACCATAAAAAATGAGAAATTATAAGTATTTAATTCTTTTTGTTGGGGTCTTTTTCGTGTCCTGTGCCAGCCTGAAAAACACGACAGATTTGCCTGAAGTTTTACGTGTGTTTCATGACTCTAATGCTAATACTGTTTTGGTGGCAGCGCATCGAGGAGCACACAATGGTAATTTTGAAAATTCTATTGCTTCAACAAAACATGCAATAAAAATTGGTGTTGATGTTATTGAAGCTGATGTAAAAACTACCAAAGATGGATATTTAGTTTTAATGCATGATTCTAGTATTGATAGAACTACTACAGGAAAAGGAAAAGTTGAAGAGTTAACTTTGGCTGAAATCAGAAAGTATAAACTTAAAGCACCTTATGGTAGAATAAGTGAAGAAACTGTGCCAACCTTTGAAGATTTTTTAAAAGTAACCAAAGGTAAAATAATGGTTGATGTCGATATGAAAACCGATAATGTTAAGGGTATTTTAAAGGCAGTTCATGCCCTTGATATGCAGAAGGAGGTATTTTATTTTGACAATGATTATGACCAATTAGATTTAATAAAGGAATTGGATAAGTCGGCGCAACTTATGCCAAGGGCCTATTCATTACAAATGGCAGATTCTGCCATTGTTAAGTTTGCTCCTCCCGTCGTACATATTGATTCTAAATTTAATACCAAAGAGGTTGGTGGTTTATTGAAAAAAAACAATTCAAGAATTTGGATAAATACATTGGGAGAAAAGGATGCGCTTATCCGATATGGTAAAGGAGAAGAAGTTATTCAAGAACTTATAAAGAACGGTGCAAATATCATTCAAACCGATGAACCCGAAATGCTATTGGAACTTCTAAGATATAAAGGGTTGCATAATTAATTGTATTATTTCAAGAAATTGTTTTTATTACCTAAAATATAGGACAAAGCCTTAATGTCTTTTTTAGATAAATGTTTATTTCAAATACGGCAACATTGATACCCTAATTAGTATTGCCGATATATCTCAAGAATGTACCTTTAGAAATGTTCTAGAGGTACAGTAGGAGGTGATTATGGCGTGCATTTTCATGAAATAAGACCCTCAGCCTATCGATAATGTATACGAGGGTTTGTATTTAGCAACAGATGGAAGCACGTTTTGTTTCTGAGATGTGTTTGACCCTTGATAAAGAGTCTTCAAGATAAACGATAATAGAATGGCCAAATTAATTTTAGAGGATTTAGAGGAGTTTAAAACCTACGAGGGAAAAACACTTCCGTCAGGGGAATGGATTACCATTACTCAAGAAATGATAAATGATTTTGCAAAGGCTACATTAGACTTTCAATGGATACATGTGGATGTGGAAAAGGCGACGCAATATTCACCTTTTAAAAAGCCAGTTGCGCATGGCTTTATGTCGGTATCATTATTGTCTAAAATGCTTGGAGATCTTTTACAGATAAAATCTGTGACAATGGGGGTGAATTATGGGTTGAATAAAGTTCGTTTTCCAAATGCCGTCTTGGTTGATAGCAAGTTGCGATTGAATGGAAAAGTTGTTGCTATTGAGGAATACCCCGAAAATGGTGTCAAAGTCACATGGAGCTGTTCAGTGATAATTGAGGGGGCCGATAAACCGGCATGTGTGGCTGAATTTATCAGTATTATGTTTGAATAATGCGCAACATCCCATCAGAAAGTATTGAAGTACACACCATATATTAGCAAATGGTATGATTTTTTACGGACTCGAATGTTAATTTGGGTGTATAGAATTGAGAGAGTTCGAAAAAGGGGTAGAGGTATGTTTTAATTATAGTCTACTGTTTCTTTATTTGAAAATATAACCATGATAAAGGTCATAGTAGGGTAGAGGTTTCAACTGTACATTTGAAAAACGCTGTATGGAGACCCAAATTTCAAAATTTTTCGAACAAGAATCATGGTCGGTATATCTAATAGTACCGATTGTAGGTATATTATTAGGTCTGGGATTACAATGGCTGATTTTTACATTTTTAAAACTTAACAACAAGAGGAAAACAACCGTTCTAAAAGAGCAGTTATTTTTGCGTCTTAAAACTCCGGCAAAGTTTCTTTTGCCCATTCTGTTCATTTACAGTTTTATTGATTTTATGAATTTGGATACCTTTTGGTACAAGGTTGTTGAAGCGTTTATCATCGTTAATTTTACTTGGGTGTTGATAGCATTTTTACGAGCAATGGAAGAGGTAGTGAAAAATAAATTTGAGATAATAGGTAACCACAAAACCAAGGATAGAAAAATACTTACCCAGCTCCGCTTTATTAAAAATATCTTATATATAATTATTATTACCCTTGCTATTGCCGCTATATTATGGAACATTCCTTCCGTAAGAAAATTGGGTACCACTATACTAACTTCTGCAGGTGTTATTGGGATTGTTGTTGGTGTGGCTGCCCAGAAATCAATTGCAAATTTAATTACTGGATTTGAGATAGCTTTTACACAACCCATTAAAATAGATGATGAAGTAGTTATTGAAGGTGAATTCGGTACTGTAGAAGATATTACCCTTACCTATGTTGTTATAAAAATTTGGGATTGGCGTAGGCTAGTTTTACCCCTAAGTTATTTCAACGACAAACCTTTTGTGAATTGGACCTTTAATTCTCAAAAACTAATTGGGAGCGTTTTTTTCTATGTAGATTATACGTTTCCGGTTACTGAACTTCGTGCAAAATTATCAGCCGTATTAAAAGATGATCCGTTGTGGGATAAAAACATATCAGATTTACTGGTTACTGATATAGATAATAATTCTATGGAACTTAGGGCAACTTTTAGTGCAAGAAATGCTTCTGATTGTTGGAATCTACGTTGCAGTGTCAGAGAGCAATTAATGGCCTATATTCAAAAAGAACATTTTAATGCGCTGCCCAAATTTCGTTCCGGTAACATTGCTAAAATTTAATTTAGCATTAAATTGTTTTAATAGTTTTATCTTTTCAATACTATGAATATAGTACAGTCCAAAAAAAAGACAAGCAACTGTTACAGCATGTATTCGACTCTTTCGAAAATGATATTCCCATAGTCGATAACTATGCTAGTAATCTCGATGCCAATATATCTTTAATCGAATAAAATGAAAACAAAAGATACCGTATTAAAGCAATTAGAAGAAATTCATAATCGGATGCTTAAAGCTGAGGATTTAAAAAAAAATAAAATCAACGGAGTCAAAGCACAATTTCGTAATAGTGCTATAAATCTGGTTGATTATTTAGCTTTACGTTCAAAAAATATTGAGGTACTTCAAAAACAATTGCATTTTATGGGCTTGTCATCTCTGGCAAGCAGTGAGAGCCATATTAAAACTCAGGTTATTAATATTATGGAATGGCTTGGCCACAAAGAAACTACAACTAATGAGATAAATGCCACCACCGGTCTTAAGCAGTTACAGCAGAATATAAGCACACTCTTTGGAAAATCTGAAATAGATGAGGCACCTCCAATTATGGTTACGTTTAGTACTGATTTTGGAGAGGACTTTCAAATGATGTGCGACCTGCTGAAAAATGGCATGCAAATAGCTCGTATTAATTGTGCCCATGATGAGGAGTACACTTGGGTGAAAATGATTGAAAACCTAAAAAAGGCAGTTGCTAAAATGAACATGCCTTGTAAGGTTTATATGGACCTGGCCGGCCCTAAGATACGAACACAAATTACTGGTAAGAAAGAAAAACATGCCAAGTTAAAAGTAGAATTAGGTGATGAAATCATTTTAACTGATACCGAGCAAAAAGCGGTAAAAGGAAAAAAAATTATACGTTGTACCCTGCCGGGTATTGTTGAACAATTAAAACCGGAGCATTGTGTTTTTTTCGATGACGGATTATTTGAAGCGGTGGTACAAAGCGTAGTAGGTAAGCAAGCTACCCTAAAAATTGTTCGTATTTCTTCAAAAAAATCAGTTATTAAAAGTCAGAAAGGTATAAATTTTCCTGATACTATATTTCAAATAAATCCCATTACCGATTATGACAAGAAGTGTCTGCCTTTTATTGCGCAGAATGCTGATATGGTAGGCTTTTCATTTATAAATAATGCAAATGATATGCAAGAATTGCAAGAACGCATGAGTCAGTTGAATAAACCGGAACTTCCGATTGTGGCAAAAATTGAAACGAACCAAGCAGTAAATAATCTTCCGTCAATTATTTTACAGGGCATGAAGCATAATTTAATGGGCATCATGATAGCACGAGGAGATCTGGCTGTAGAAATTGGTTTTGAAAGGTTGAGTGAAATACAAGATGAGATACTTTGGATTTGTGAAGCTGCTCATACACCTGTAATTTGGGCTACTCAGGTTTTAGAAAGTATGAATAAGCATGGGTTGGCTACGCGTAGTGAAATTACAGACGCTACTCACGCTGCTGAAGCTGATTGTGTGATGATTAATAAAGGCGGACATACGATGGAAGTTCTTAAAACATTACATAATATACTAAGTAGAAGCCGTAAAAATAATTACAAAAACAGGCGGCTCTTCAGAAAGCTATCTATTGCTGAACGATTCATTTTAGACGATGTTGATAATCGTATGAATGAGGTGAATGTTTCAAAATAAAATTAGAAAATATAGAGCTCTATTTTCTAATTATTAGTATTGTGTTCATCCAAATAATGATATAATAACTGCTTTAAACTTTCAAGGTATTCTTGCATAACTTCCTTATCCATATGTGGATGCTGGCTGATAGGCAAGGTCATAGGGTTTTCATCTAAAGACCTATAAAGCTCTGGGTAATCGGTTTCTATTAATGTAGTAAGTTCTGTTATTTCATTAAGTATTTTATGTAGTTTCTTCATTAGATGTGATTTATTAGTATCGAATAATTTCTATTCAAATTACAACTATTAAGTATGCAAAGAGAAAACTTCAAATTTTATAGTTTTGAATTGCTTGATCCAACTCCTTCATTTACTTTATTTGCGGCAAAACTAGTAAAGGTATTTTAGTCTTAAAAGTTATATTTTTTACAATGTTCTCTCGAGTTAGTTGTTGAAAAAAGCCATGCTTAGTTTTTAGAATGGAGATAAGACCAATGTTTTTATTTTCTTTTTCTATTTTATGTAAGGTATCTGCGACAGTATCTTGTAGGTTCAATTGAAAAAAAAGATGCCTAGTTTGATTCAATGAATTTCTAAGAGATTCTTTATTCTTTTCTTGAATTTCACTTAAATGCTCAGATGTTTTTATATAAGCAATATTTAAGGTAGCCTTACAGAGAGAGACCATTTGTATGAGCGGCTTAAGCTCTATAGAAGTGAAAGTATGTTTATAATCTGTAGCGAAAACTATCTCTTGAGTTGAATTGCAATCATATTCTGAGGGAATAATCATTAAGGGACAATTTTCAAGATACTTGATAAGGTCTAAGGTGTTACTACCTACCAATAATTGACGTAATGCCGATGTGCCTTTGGTTCCCATAAAAACATAATCAGCACTTTTTTCAGTTATAATCTTATTAGTTAAGTTCAATACCGAATCAGTTTTTAAAATTCCTTCAAATTGATAGTTTTCAGTATTGTACTGAGACTTTAATTTTTCAATAAGAACATTCAAATTTTTCTGAGTTGTAGCTTTCGAACTTTCAGAGGAAGGAGCATCGTGAAAAGCATGAATTATATAAAACATGCAAGCTTCGCTTTTAAAAAGGCGAAGTGCATAATCAATAGCTTTTTGTGCGTTTATAGAAAAATCGGTAGGGATAATAATTTTTTTCATTATTAAGATATTTTAAGTTTAAGTTGTCCAGTATATGAGTAAAACTCAATAAGCACCAGAAACAAGCACTATGGTCTAACAAAATTATAAGCTTGCTATACTAAATAACTAAACCAAGCTTCTTTATCATTTCTTCTCCGTCAATTACATGTTCAGTAATTGTAAAAACCTCTTTGCGATTCTTTCTAAAATCTTTAACGAACATGGCTATGTCATCTTCAAGTTGCTCGTGCTCTGTTCTAAACGTATGTGAATCGTAAGCAAACGGATTATCTATTAACTCGGCCAAATGATGCAAATGTTTATTGACTTGTTTCAATATAGCATCGCATTTTTTGTTCAATTCTAGAAGTCCTACTTCAATTTCACGAACTAAATCGATATTATCTTTTTTAGAAATCCATATAAAATACTTAGAAATAATATGATTTAAGAATTCTAAGTCTTCCTTAAAAAATTCTAAATCCGATTTCCAATGTTCTGTTAATATAAAAAGTTGTTGCCAATCAGCTTCATGAATATAACTGCCTTTAGGTCTATTTCTGATAATGCTCATTTATGTATATTTCAATTAAAATCTAAAGTAGTAAACAGTCTATCCATTTAATATGACCAACATCATGATTAAATAATTGGTGCATTTCAAAAGTTTTTAATTGATGTATAAAGTGCCAATATTATTAATGAAATTTACGAAAGTGTATTTATGAATTTTGGTTTAGGATGATGTAGTATGACGTGTGTCATGTGTTTTGGTTTAATAGAGTAATACCTTACCTACAGTATTAAAACAATTTCAAGTGAAAACAATTCTATATAGTACAGATTATTCTGAAAATTCAGCAGCAGCGTTAAAATACGCTTATGAAATGTCAAAGGAAATGGAAACCCGTTTGGTGGTTACACATGTTTTCGATTACCCTACTGTTCTTGGTACCGAGGGTTTAGATGAGCCTTTTCCTCATTTAGAGAAAAGTGCATTTAGATCGCATCGGTCTAAATTAGAGAAATTTTGCGAAGAGCATTTGGGTAACGTTTGGAATACACCGGACATAATTTTGGAACCCTTTGAGAATAAGAACGTTATAAAAGGTATTATTTCTGTCGCAGAAGAGTGGCATGCGTATTTAATTGTCACTGGTATGAAAGGGGGCAGTGCTATTAGAGAAATACTCATGGGTAACACAACTAAGAGTTTGATTCAAAAATCGCCTTGCCCTGTGTTGAGTATTCCTTCGGATGCCAGTTATATGCCCATTAAAAATATAGTATATGCAACTGATTTTGAAGATGAAGATATCTATGCTATTCGCAAATTGGCAGAAATTGCTGAAAAGTTAAACGCTCAAATAAAAGTAGTGCATATAACCACCAAAGAAGAATATCAAGGTGATATGCAAATGAAATGGTTTAAAGGGATGCTTTTAGAGAAAGTGGCATATAATCAGATGTCTTTTGAACTAGTATTTACAGAAGATGTTTTTAATGCACTTAGAATCTATCTTGGAGATACAAATGCCGACTTAATGGTAATGCTAGAAAGAGAACATAAAGGTTTGTTCAAAAAGTGGTTTCACCGAGATTTAGTTAAAAAAATGGAATCTTATGGTAGGGTACCTCTTTTAGTCTTTAGGGGATCTAATCATCAACTATTTTATTTTAATCATGCACTTTAAATATCTTAATTATGGCTAGGAGAGTCTACAGTATATTAATAGCAATTGCCTTGGGGTTAGGTTTTTACTTGTTTTCTATAAAAGAAACGCATTCTAAAGTTTTCTTGATAGTGACTTCGGCAATGATATTTACTTTTTTAAGTATGGGTATCCACGGTTTAATTGCACATTCATTGAACCCAAAGGCAAAGGGAGGTATTTTGTTATATCCTTTATTAATGGGAGTTCTTTGGGCAGTTCTATTTTTCCTTTTTGTGTTCTTAATTCTTCCAATGTTTTGTCCAGATTTTTTATTGCAATTATGATTTTTTTGGTTGTATTTAACAAATTAAAAGAAGAATATAATCACTTAGAAATTTCACTGAAATGTTTTAATAAATCATTATTAGAAGTTTAAAAGGATGGTAAATTTAGCATTAAAGTTGGTAATCTTTCTTATTGAAACCCTGATCACTATCCTAATTTAGCGAATGCATTGCTTCAATAAAGATTATACTAAATATGGTATAATAACATTGGTAGTACAATCTTGAACAGTTCTTTATTTTTAAATTTTTGCTATATGATTTTACTCATAGTATTCCATAAGATTTTCCATTTAATTTGAGGAATTACAACCATCAGTTTATGCAGTATTTAAAAGTTAGTTTTCTATTTCTGTTATGTCTTTCTTGTAAGCAAGAGCATGAAAAAGTATTTCCTCAAAAAACTAAGTTAACATCATCTGTATATGCATCTGCTACCATACAACCAGATAGTTTATACCAAATTTATGCTGTTGTTGCTGGTATCTTAGAAGATAACTTAGTGGAGGAAGGAGATTTGGTAAAAAGGGGAGAAGCAATACTTCAGATTAATAATCGTGCTCCTAAATTAAATTCAGAAAACGCCTACTTGTCTTTGCAACAGTCGAAAGAAAACGTTCAAGGAAATGCAGCTATTTTAAAAGAGATTGAAGATGATATTTATGCCGTAAAATTAAAATTCAAAAATGATTCAATCAATTTTAGTAGACAAAAGCGACTTTGGGAGCAAAACATTGGGTCTAAAGCAGAATTTGATACTAGAAAGTTAGCGTATGAGCTATCAGAGAATCAGCTAAAACAGCAAGAGGCTAGATATGTCCGAACCAAATATGATTTAGAAACAAAAATGGCACAGGCTAGAAATAGCTATTCTACTACGAAAATAATCACTGATGATTATACTATTACCAGCAAAATTAATGGTAGGGTATATGCTTTATTTAAAGAACCGGGCGAACTTGTAAATACTTTAGAACCTTTAGGAGCCATTGGTAGTGCCTTGAATTTTAAAATAGTAATGCTGATAGATGAGGTAGATATAATAAAGATAAGAATAGATCAGCTAACATTAATCACACTAGACGCGTACCCTAAAGAAGTATTTACGGCAAGGGTTAGCAAAATATATCCTCAAAAAGATGAACGTTCTCAGACTTTTAAAATTGAGGCGATTTTTTCAGAAGCCCCTTCAATACTATATCCAGGTTTAGCAGGTGAGGGTAATATTGTAATTGCAGAAAAAGAGAATGCTCTTACCATACCTAGAGAATATCTTATAAATGATGATAAAGTAGAAACAGAGGACGGTATTGTACAAGTTAAAGTAGGCTTTCAAAATTTAGAAAGGGTTGAGATTATTTCTGGTATTTCAGAAACAACGTTGCTTTTAAAGCCAAAGGAATGATTAACTGGAGGGTCATATTAAACATTGCAAAAACGCATCTTCTTACTAAGATGAAATCTACCGCTACCGCTTCATTAGGTGTTACTTTTGGTATCGGTGCTTACATTACCATGGTTAGTTTTATGACAGGTCTTAACACCATGTTAGATAGTCTTATTTTAAACCAAACACCCCATATTCATTTGTATAATGAAATAGAACCAACCATTGATCAGCCAATATCGTTATATACAGATTTTGATAACGCTGTTCATATGATAAGCTCTATTAAACCTAAGCAGGGACAGCAGAAGATTCATAATGCTCTTCCTATACTTAACTATTTAAAAATAAAGGATAAGGTAAAGGGAGCAACGCCACAAGTACGCGCACAAATATTTTATTTATCTGGAGTAATAGAATTAGGGGGTACTTTGGTAGGTATCGATATCATGGAAGAAACCAGATTATCTAACATGCGTGACTACATTATCGATGGTTCACCTGAGGCATTGAAAAGCACCGATAATGGCATTTTATTGGGTTCTGGGCTTGCTAGTAAAATGTCTTTGTCAGTAGGCGATAGGGTTCAAGTAAGTACCGTTCGAGGTGCAATTTTCCCTCTTAAAATTGTTGGTATTTATCAAAGCGGAATAGCGGATATCGATAATGTACAAAGCTTTTGTAATTTAAAAACTGTGCAGCGAATTTTAGGTGAGGCACAAAATTACGTCACTGATATCAACATCAAACTTAATAATATAGAAGATGCTCCTGCGTTAGCTCAAATTTTAGAAAAGCAATTTGATGTAACAGCTACCGATATAAACGAGGCTAACGCCCAATTTGAAACAGGTACTAATATTCGAAATTTAATTACCTATGCTGTATCTATAACGCTGCTTATAGTAGCAGGATTTGGAATTTATAACATTCTAAATATGCTCATTTATGAGAAAATGAAAGATATAGCCATTTTAAAAGCAACCGGATTTTCAGGTAGAGATGTGCAGTTCATTTTTATGAGTCAAGCTATGATAATTGGTGTTGTGGGTGGAATCTTAGGATTGATTTTAGGTTTTGTACTATCTGTAATTATTGATGGAGTACCTTTTGAAACGGAAGCGTTACCTACAATAACAACCTACCCTGTAGATTTCAGTATAGGCTATTATGTAATTGGAATTGTCTTTGCCTTAATTTCAACCTTTATCGCTGGGTGGTTACCTTCTAATAAAGCAAGAAAAATAGACCCGGTAAAAATCATTAGAGGAACTTAAGATTAATGGAGATGGATAAAGTATTAGAGGCAAAGAATATTAATAAACACTTTTTGAAACCTAAAGATTTTCATGTTTTAAAGGATATTTCGTTTGCGATAAAACAAGGCGAGTTTGCATCTATAATGGGGAAATCAGGCTCAGGAAAATCTACCTTACTCTATATTCTTTCGACCATGGATACTGATTATACTGGCGAATTATATTTAAACAATGAATTGGTAACCGGTAAATTATCGACAGAACTGTCAAGAATTAGAAATGAACATATTGGTTTTGTTTTTCAATTCCATTATTTGTTATCTGAATTTAGTGTGCTAGAGAATGTGATGCTCCCTGCTAAAAAATTAGCACGAAAATCTGTTAAGGAGATTGAACATGATGCCATTCTAAAATTAAAGATGTTAGGGATAGAGCATTTGGCTATGCAAAAAGCGTCACGTATTTCTGGTGGTGAAAAACAACGTGTTGCCATAGCAAGGGCATTAATCAATAACCCTTCTATACTTATGGGTGATGAACCAACAGGTAATTTGGATAGCTATAACTCTGACAATGTTTTTAATATTTTTAAGCAGTTAAAAGAGGAGGAGGGGCTCTCGCTTCTAATTGTTACTCATGATGAGGATTTTGCCAATCGAACCGATTATATTATACAAATGGAAGATGGTCGTATAGTTGACAAATCAATAGGATCGTTATGAAGTAAAGCCTTTTTAATTTTGAATGTTCACCACAAACTAGGTTAAGAATATATAAGACCGATTTTAAAATTGTCAATAGCTACTTATAATGGTATATTGTTTTTTATAAAAGAATATAAAAAATGGAGTTTAAGTTCCATGTAAAATAATATCCTATGTGGACAGCGATTTTTATTGGTATTTATGTACTGATTACGTTATCGATAGTGCTATCCATTATTCTTTATGGGGCAAAACCTTCTAAGAGTCTAGCATGGCTCTTAGCCATTTTCGCATTACCTGTCGGTGGCATAATATTATATCTTTTATTAGGGCGAAATAGGAGAAAACGAAAATTGATACGGCTTAAGAAAGACATGTTTAATAAACTACCTTGGCCAAATTCTGAACAAGTAAATGTTTTCAATGGCAGATATAGAAAATTGATGAAGCTTAGCTATAAGAATTCACATTTTCCGCCTACATCGAATAATCAGTTACAATTATTGAAAGATGGAAGAACTACGTTCGAAGCTATATTTGAGGCATTAGAAAATGCTAAAGTCCAAATTCATATACAATATTATATTTTTGAAGAGGGAGAACTAGCAACTAAGCTATTCGAATTATTTGAGAAGAAAATTAATGAAGGGGTTGTCATAAGAATGATTTATGATGGTATTGGTAGTTTTTCGTTGAGTAAGAAATATTTAAAACTCTTATTAAATATAGGTGTTGAAGCGTATTCATTTCTTCCTTTTAAATTTGGACGGTATTTATCTTCCCTTAATTATAGAAACCATAGAAAAATAATAGTGGTCGATGGCGAAATAGCTTTCACTGGCGGCATCAATATTTCTGATAAGTACCTAAAAGGTCAAGTTGGGTTAGGCAAATGGCACGATATGCATTTGAGGCTTGAGGGACCTTCGGCCAAGCAACTAGATCAAGTTTTTATGACAGATTGGTTTTTAGTAAGTACTAAGCTGTTACAACCGTTAACAATTACAGGAAGCAGCATAGAAAAGGTTTCAAATGAATTAGTGCAAATTGTAGCCGGTGGCCCAGACGATGATTTCCCAGTATTGGAACAGACCTATTTTTCTATGATTAATATGGCCGAAAAATACATTTATATAACCAACCCATATATTATACCTGGACAATCTTTAATACGCGCATTACAAACGGCAGCCTTAAGCGGCGTTGATGTTCGTTTGCTAGTGTCGGAAAATGCAGATAATAAGGTGGTTAGTTGGTCTGTTCATTCGTATTTTGAACTGTTTCTAAAATCAGGTATAAAAATTTACCTTTTTCCTGATGGATTTTTACACAGTAAAATTATGGTGAGTGATGATGCTATTTCTTCAATTGGTACGGCAAATTTAGATGACCGTAGTTTTGAACAAAATTACGAAGTTAACGCTATTATGTATAATAAGGAGTTCGCTAAGCTTTTGAAAGAAGACTTTCTAAATGATAGTTTGGTAAGCAATGAACTACTTTATGAGCAATTTATTCAAAGACCTTGGAGCAAAAAAATAAAAGAAGGTTTTGGTAAAGTTTTGAGTCCGTTATTTTAAAAAGTACCGATTAATCAACTTGGGATGTGAAAACTAAATCTTGGTCTTCCATTGCTACAATGACTAATTTTATATAATCTTTTACGGCTTTTTCAATATTATTAGGGTCAGTTATATCGATAACACCCCTCCATATCATAGCTCTTTCTTTACCCTCACAGATACAGTATAAGGTAGTCTCTGCATGATAAACCGTAAATTTCTCATAATAATTATCATCATAGTAAATACCTTGATGTTCTAAATAATCATCATTAAAACGAGACTGATGATCATCCCAACGAGAAATAGATTTCATAAAATTCTCACGATTTTCAGAGCCAGTAATTTTGGTCAAAAGAATCGCATCGAAATCTTTGTCTAAAAGGCTTTGTTCAACTTCATCTAATTCTTTCTCTGTTTTTCTTGAATTGGTAAGCGATAAATCGAATATGTCAACACTACGCCATGCCTCAACATTTCTACTTGTAAATTCTTTTTTAAGTTGACTTTCAAAATTTTCTCTAGTTTCTGCACTTTGCGTCATACCTACCAATAAAACCTTGTTGGCATTGAACAAAACTATATCTGGGTTCTTCCAATTTTCTACTAAACTTATAGAAGAACAGCCCATCAAGAAAAATGAGAATATGACGAATATCTTTTTCATGTTGCAGGTATTGATTAAGAATATATTTCAAAGTTAAGATATAGAATATAGCATGCATATGACAATGGTCAGGTATTAAATTCTGATTATTAAACTCAAGTGTTAAGCCATTATAACATCAAGTCTATAGTTTCGTCTAATTTAGGTATATGACACTCCCAACCCTTAGTGTCTCTAATTTTTACTTTAAAAGCATCTAAAGCGCCTGGTTCACCATGTATCAAAAAAACTTTTTCAGGTACATTTTTGATGTCATCTATCCAGTGTAAAAGTTCGGCTTGGTCTGCATGGGCAGATAAACTTTCAATTAAATGAACACTAGCTTTTACCGGATAATATTTTCCGAATATCTTAAGTTCATGCGTACCTTCTAATAGTTGTCTACCTCTAGTACCTTCAGCCTGGTAGCCAACAAGTAGTACATTTGTTTTTGGTTCATCAACTAACTGTTTAAGATAGGTGAGTACCCTGCCGCCGGTCACCATTCCACTACCTGCAATAACGATTTTAGGTCTAGGGTCATCTATAGTTTTCCAGGTATCTGCGTATGATGTAATTATATTAACATGGTTGCACATAGCTTCGAATTCGTTCATCGATAACTTATGCCAATTTGGATATTGCTGAAATACGTTGAGTACATTATTACCCATAGGACTATCAATAAAAATAGGAATATTGGGTATTTTGTTCTTCTTATACATTTGCCATAATAAATACATAAGCAATTGTAGGCGTTCAACTGCAAAGGAGGGAATAATCAAGGTTCCTCTATCATTTATAGTTTTTTGAATAAGACTGCTTAAAATCTCGGTAATATTTTCCTTAGGATGTAATTTATTGCCATAGGTACTTTCTAAGAAAAGATAATCTGCCCATTGTGGTCTTTCTGGTGGTGATAAAAGCTCATCATTTAATCTACCAACATCTCCTGAGAAAACAAAGACCTTGTCAAACATTTCAAGATGTATAAAAGTTGAACCAATTATATGGCCATTATATTTAAACTGAAATCGTATATTTTCTGAAAGCTCGATCCAATCATCTTTTTTGCACCCAGAGAATAACTTAATGGTATTTTCAGCTTCTCTAAGGTCGTAAAAAGGTAGGGCAACAGGGTGTTTAGAATACCCTTCTTCATTTGCTTTTTTTGCTTGCTCTTCTTGAATTTTAGCACTGTCTAGCAAAATTATACGTGCAATTGCCAAGGTAGGCTCTGTTGCTAATATGCTACCCTTAAACCCTTCTTTTACTAACCTTGGTAGATAACCGGTATGGTCTAAATGACCATGTGTTAACAGAACAATATCTATTTTACTGACATCGATAGGTAATGGTTCCCAGTTTTTTTCACGTAATTCTTTTAAGCCTTGAAACATACCGCAATCTACAAGTATGTTAATTTCAGGTGTTTCAATATAGAACTTAGAGCCGGTAACAGTACCTGATGCTCCTAGAAATGTTATGCTAACTTTTTTCATGATATTAAGGTTTACATAGTTGTTCAATCTCCTTTAAAATATTTGTCTTTCTCGGTTCTGCAACACCCAAATGGTCTAGAAAAAATTTATCTTTTATAAGTTGTCGGCAGAGCACTACATTTCTGCTCAATAAAAATTGCTTTTCACGTTTAGATAATAGACCAGAGACTGTAATAGGGTAGAGGCCTAACCTGTCAATTCTATCTTTAAGTCCGTCATTGGTTGGGTGATCCCAGCTTAAAAGGTATAGGTCGGCACATTTTCCGTATGTAATTGCATCTTCAGTGAATCGAGTATTGGTAACGACCCATCCTTTGCTAAGAGGTTTGGTATTATTGCTATTAGTTACCCAATGTGCTTTTACATCGTTATATCTAGAATGAATGTAAAGCGGAATTTTTACATTGCAATTTCGACCTTCGTCATTATGAAATTTACATTCTATAATGGTGACTGTATCATTTTTTTCTGCCACTACATCAATTTCATGAGTAACACATGCACCATTTAAAACAATATCTACTTTGACGTTGTACCCTGAATATTGTAAAATTGCACCGACAAAACGCTCGAAAGGAAAACCTGTAGGCCCTAATTCATAAATAGCCTTCTTGAGTTTATATTTTGAGGCAAATACAGATTTATTTTTCTTAAGTAGTGAGTATGCTCTGTTATAGATTTCATTGGTTGTTATACCATCGAAAAGTTCATCATTGACTTTGCTAACAATTTCTTCTACCAACTCATGATTAGCATCACTATGTTTTAATGAATTTCGTAGTTTATCTAATGAAAATTTCACTTTTTGACCTGAAGATTTTATGATATCGATAGTGTTATTGGTATCCATGTTACTTTCTTAAATTAATGTCTATTGGTGGTATTTGAAGCAATTGTAATGTTGTAGATGCCAAAACTACTTTGCCATTTGTATTTAGTATCGCTTTTTCTATATGTTCAAAAAGAGTATGCTTTGTATTTCTTCTACGTTTATAATCTGTTATATATCTTAGGTTTAATTGAATCCAGTTATCGGTTAAATTCATGGCGATTGTAGGTTCTAATGTTGCATTTTCAATGTAGTAATGCTCTACCATTTCTTTCCATTTAGCTTTAGACTTTTCTGTATAATCAGATAAAAGCTCTGTTGCACTATTTAATAGTATGGTTTTCGCAAGTGCTGTATCAGAACCATATGTGATTAGTATATTCAGCTCATCCCAAACGAATGGGAAGTCCATTGAGTAATTTTTGATAGGACCTTTAAAAACAAAGGCATTACTGATTTTTACAATTCTACCCGAATAATTATCACTACTCACCCATTCGCCCATCTCCATAATGGTAGTGTATATACTATCGATATCTATAACATCTCCTCTTATATTATTAATCTCAATTCGGTCACCAGGCTTGTATACGCGAACGAAAAAAATATAGAATGACCCCGCAATACTCAGTATTAATTCTTGAAGGGTAAATGTTATACCAGCGGTAAATAAGCCGATAATTATGGTATAATCTTTTAAGCTATCTACTGTTATGGCCATTAAAATTAAGAATACAATAAGTACATATCCTATAATTTCTACACCTTTTTGAGCTTTATATCTAACAGTGATATTATCTATTCTTTTTTTAAGTGTTTTTCGAACTAAACCAATGATAATGATAATAATCAGAATCCACATGATTAATTTCGCCACCTTAATGACTATCGGATTTTCAATCAACTTAAAAAGTGTATCCATACTTATATTTTAAAAAACCGCCAATGAATTCAATTCTTTGACGGTTTCGATTTTAGACATTAACCAACCAACTATTCTTGTCTAAAAAAATCTCTAACAAAGGCCTTGGTCTGGTTTTCGGTCATACTATCTGCCTTTTGGACCGACAATACTTTTTCGAACAAGGGTTTGTAATGTTCCATTAATTCTTTTTTAAATTTTTCACTCGTATCCGCTGGTCCAAAAAGCATTAATTCATCACTATTTGAAACTGCATCTACAATGTTTTTAAAGTAGCTCTTGAACTGATGTTTTTCCTTTTCTAAATATTTACTTTCATGTACTACGTCTTGTGTAACACCAGATTTTACTCGAGATCCTCCAGTACCTGTTTTATTAAAGAATTCAACCTCGGAATCTATTGTATCGACCGTTTCCCCATTTGGAGTAATCCTTACAATTATTGCCTTTTTACTATCTAACCATATTCCTACTTTTTTCATATTTTTAGTTTTAAAATTTGTATTTAGTGTAGTGCCAAAATGGGCACTTTACTGTCATAGCCAATTTCTTTTACAAGCGGTCTTGAAAATACACTACCAAAAAATATATGCTTACGATTAATAAAGGCGACCATATCACTATTTCTACTCTCGACGAAAGTTTGTATTCCTTTTCCTAAATGACTTTCTGTTAGTGTATGAAAATTGTAATTAACCTCTGATAAAATGGTTTTAAGTAGTTGCTGATTGTTTAATTGCGTTTCAGAAAGTTCTTTTTTCTTATTAAGATGTAAGATGGCAATTTCAGCATTGTGCATCTTTCCTATTTCTATAAGATAATTTAATTCTGTTCTTTTAAAGGTATCCTTATAATCTGTTGGGAAAACAATTTCTTTAGGTGGTGAAAATGAAATATTTTCTGGGATTGCCAATACAGGACATTCCCTTATTTTTTCCATTGCCATTACTGTATTGCTGCCAAACAACACACCTTTTGACCCCGTTGCACCTTTTGTGCCCATGGAAATTAATTCAATATTTTTATCAGATATCATTTTTTTGATAGATTCAGATAAGAAATTGTGAGTTGATTTAGTATAATAATTGTGTTTAGGGTTGTCGTTATGGAGTGCTAGTGTATCTAATAGTTTTACAAAATTCTTTTCAGAGACTGCTTTTGCCAATTCAAATTCAGCGCTTCCTTCTTCAGGAATGTTTAAACTATTTGTTGTATATTTTTCAAAACTAAATACATTTAGAAAATAAAAATCACAATTTAACTTGGCATATAAATCAATCGTATAACGTATTGCATTCAATGCGTTTTTAGAAAAATCGGTCGGTATAAGAATACGTTTATTCATAGATAACACAGTTAGATTATTAATTAAATATATCGTTCAATCTGATGAATAACTATGATAATTATCAGTCTTGTACAGGTAGAATTAAAAATGCTGTGTTGGCATAAATACTTAAATCCATAATAACAGGTTCGTGCAATAGACGTTCAAAGAAATTTCTTCTGTGATACGCCATGGCAAACATTTTTATGTTTCTTTCAGATAAGAAATCTTGAATTACATTAGCCTTATCGGCATAATTCCAAATATCATCAAAACTATGTTGCGTTTTTGCTAAACATTTTTTCAATAATTTTTTATTAGAAACCTGGCTAGGGTTCATTATTTCTTCTTCGTTAATATGTAGAACTCTTATCGCGGCATCAGTAATAGAAGCAATAGATAATAGCATAGCCAAGGTGTTTCGGGTGTAGCCTTTTTTAAAGTCGGTTATAAATGCAATTTCGTCAATAGGTTTATAGGCGATTTCTTTTGGTACGGCTAGTATAGGGCATTGTGTAATGGTATTTGCTATCTTAATGGTATTGCTGCCCATGAATAATTCTTTGGCGCCGGTTTTTCCTTTATTACCCATTACTATAAGGTCGATTTCAAGATTGTCTATTGTTTGAGAAATAACACTAGATATAGTTCCTTTACTCGATATAGTATTGAATTTGTGTAATTTACTACCGGTATCAAGAACAATTCTATGAACAGTTTCGGTTAGATTCTCTTGGGATGTAGTACGTAAATGTGAAAGCTCTTTTTTACCTACGAAAAGTACGTTTCTCGGACCCGATGTTGCTGTTAAATCATCGTAAATATGTATAATGTGAAAAGTACACGGTTTCGATGCAAAAATTTGTGTAGCGTAAAAGAGCGCATTATAGGCTTCATTTGAAAAATCTGTTGCGACTAGTATGTTTTTAATTTCCATAATTATAATTGTGGTATTACCATGAAAGGAACGGTTACATGAAAACCTATTTTTTTAATTACCGGCTCAATAAATAGTCGCTCAAAAAAGGTGTGCTTGTTTTGAATCATGACTAATAGATTTATCTTTTGCTTTACTTGAAAGTCGTTAATTGCTGCAATGACTTCATTGCTAGGTACATCATGAAACAAAGCATTTTTGGTCAAAACTTTTTCTAATTTTTCTTTGTTTTTTAGTTGAACAGGGTTGAGTTCATTACCTGTAGAAACATGCATTACATTTATTTCTGATACGTGCGTATGTACAATTTTTAAAAGTTGGGCTAAACTGTTTTTATCCAACTCGATTTCAAAGTCATTAGGGAAAAGTATTTGCTCTGGCGCTTCATATTCAAAACCAGGAGGAATTACTAAAACAGGACATTTGGCATTTTTTATAACGTTTACGGCATTAGACCCAAATAATATTTCTTTAGCGCCTGTAGCACCCTTTGTGCCCATAATTACAACATCGATATCCTCAGCTTCAACAGTTCTGGTGACTTCGCTAGAAAGCACGTTCAAAGCTGAATGGGTGATGAACTTGTGTAGAGGGTTTGTGAATTGTTTCTCTAATTTCTTCTTTAAATTATCTAGATTATTCATTGAATTTTCTTGAACAATATCTCCAAGACCTATCTGTGCAGGGCTACCCATTAGATATTCTGTATGGTAAACAGGCGGCATGTAGCTATTCAAAAGAAAGAATGTGCATTTTATATCTTTATATAAAGTAAGTCCGTATCGAATTGCTGCTAAGGAGTTTTTAGAAAAATCTGTAGGTAATAAAATACGTGTCATAGTTCTATTATTTGATGAATTGAATTTAAGTACAGTTGTTTACATATTTTATGACATTCGTCAGGTTCGCTCTATTAGAAATTACTTATTATTAGTAACTAAAAATAAGCTTATGAAAAAGAGTTTTAGAAAAAGTATAGGTTCAGAAATACCGACATTGGTTCATTTTTATGCCAATTGGTGTGCACCTTGTAAATTGATGAAACCAATTCTGGAACAAATTGAAGTGGAAATGGGTGATGCACTGAACGTAGTAGAAATAGATGTTGAAGCCAAAAAAAAATTGGCTCGTAGATATAAGATTAAGAGTTTGCCGACGCTATTGATATTTAAGAATAGTATGCCACTATGGAGACAATCTGGAGTAATACAAAAAGTTGACATTAAAAAAGCTATCAATGAATTAATCTAATAAAATTGAGTACTCACCCAACTACGTTAAACTAACTCATTTTAAGACTCATGAATAACTAAAAAAGGTACCTGGGTATGATAGCTGATTTTTTCTACGGTTGGCCTAAATAGAATACGTTCTAAGAAATTAAGATTTTTAGCAACCATAACTAATAAATCTAGATTTCTACTCTCTGTAAAACATTGAATGGATTCATCAATTTTCTTGCCGGTAACTAAGTGAAAAGTACATTCTATATCTTTATAATGTTCAAATAAAAGAGCTTTATTTTTTTCTTGAATGGCACTCATTTTTTCATTTTTGAGCGAAATATAAAGTAATCGTAACGCAGATTTTTTAAGAAGTAATATATCTTTTAAAGTTTCTAAGATTTTAAGGTTATACTTTAATTGAAAATCCGAAGGGAACCCGATTTCCTTAATGCTATGATATGTTGCTTTTTCAGGTACAGCTAATACGGTGCAATGTACTTTAGTAATTACATCACCCGTATTACTACCAATAGATACCGATTTTAAACCTGTTGAACCCTTAGTACCCATAATAATTAGGTCAATTTGTTTTTCTTTGACTTGCGATTTAATATGGTCGGTAAGAAAACCATAGAGCGCAAGAGTATTGAATTCATGCTTTACATTTAAAGGCAAATGTTCAATTTTACCCATTAGCTCATTCAGTTTTTCTTTACTTTCAACTAACAGTGTTTCCTCCAAGACCTCAGGAGATAGAAACATAGCTGTTTCACCACTAGCATTAGTATTTACAGAATTTATATGAACAATATGAAAGGTGCAATGGGTCTTCTTGAAAAATGAAATACCATAGAGTAAGGCATTCCATGCGTTATCTGAAAAATCTGTGGGAATTAATATATTTTTCATTTTGATGTTTAATTAGTACTAAAAAGTTTTTAAATTTTATTGAGGTAAAAAGACGACCGGAATGTTAGAATGAAAGGCTATTTTTTTAACAACGGCTTCTCCTATTACTTTTTCCCAGAAGGTATGCTGATGACGAATAATACTCAGTATACAAGAGTCCATATTATCTACATATTGGTCAATACTTTGAGAAATATTGATTTCAAAAGGTATATTCTTAAAGCTATAATCTAGCCCTGAAAATCTTTCTTTTAATATGGATTTATTCGTGTTTTGTGTATCGTTCAAATTAAATTCGATAGCCACATGAACAATTTCAATTTTTGCTTTCCAGAGAATGGCAAGTTCTATGACTTGTTCTAATTCATTCTTCTTATAAGATTTAGTGAAATCAGTAGCAAAGATTATAGTATGTAGTTTTTGAAAATTATAACCCTCAGGTATGGCAAAAATAGGAATGTCTTTTACAGTCTTTAAAACCTTGACGGTATTACTGCCTAAGAAAACCTCTTTAGCACCAGTAGCGCCCTGTGTTCCCATCATTAATAAATCAATATCATTCTCAACGACTAATTCTTTAACGGCTTCTTCTAAGGTCTCAGATTTAGATACGGTAGTGAATTTATGCTTTGGGTTTTTATGATTAATCTCAAAATATTTAAACATTCCTTCTAATTCTTGTTCAGAATGCTTTGAAAGAGAATCATATATGACACCTAAACGTTGTTGACTTTTAGTGCCTAACAAGTTTAGCGTCTTGGGTTCATATGCATTTAATAGATAAAAATGACAATCGACTTCTGCAAACATTTTTAATGCCGTAAAAATGGCATTCCAAGAATTTTCTGAAAAATCTGTTGTTAATACTATTTTCTTCATTCTATTTTTATTTAAGATTACCTAGGTAAATTTTGCATTACTAAAAATGGAACCATGGGTGTAAGCCCGATTTCATCAATGGTAGAACGGTACAGCATATCTTCTAAAAATGAGTGTCTTGAATTGACCATAACCAAGAAATCTATATCATTCTGTTTTATGTATGTCATAATTGCTTTTGCTCTATTTTCGACAGCTCTACTAACAAAGGATAACATTGCATTCGGTAATGATTCTTTTAGAAACTTTTTATTATCTAGTTGCCTATGACTTAAATCTTCAAAATCAGATATATAGAGACAATGTACTTGAGCTTTAAATTGAGCTGCCAAAGTATCTAAGAGTTTAAGTTCTCTTCGTTTATAGGGTAACATAAAGTCGCTAGGAAATAGAATATTTTTTGGTTGTTCAAATTCATACCCGTCTGGGATTGCTAATACGGGACATTTTACATACTTAAATACTTGAACCGTATTACTACCAAAGGTTATACCTGAGTTTGCTGTTTTACCCTTAGTACCCATAATCATAAGGTCAATATTTTTGATGTTCACAAAATCATTGACAGCATCTACTAATGATTCAAACGAAGTAATGCCTTCATAATGATGTTTAGGGTTATGCGTTCGTTCTTTTACTTCTTTAACAAGTTTGCTTAATTCATTTTCAGAATTTTTATGAATGGCTTGTTTTTCGTGTTCAAAAGATTTTTCATTCTCATTATGAAAAGGACCATAAACTTCATCAGCATAAGCATGTATGAAATAGAAGTTGGTACGCACACATTTAAAAAGATTTAGAGCATATGATATGGCATCATTTGCATTGCTCGAGAAATCAGTAGGAATGAGAATATTTTTCATAGGTTTTCTATTTGAAGACCCTATAAAACTATTCTAGGACAGATAGAAAACCTATGATATTTATCATACGGTCTTTGAGTGTAAATTATACCAGGTAATTTAGGTAACGTATTTAAGTATCTTAAGTTCTTTTATTCGTATGTTTCGCCCTTCAATTTCGATTAGCCCTTCTTTCTTAAAGCCTGATAATGTTCTAATCAAACTTTCGGTAGCGATACCTGCAACACTTGCAAGATCAGCGCGAGATATTTTTATAGGCTCAGAAGCATCTTTATTCATTATTTCGGCAAATTGTAATAAGGTCTGGGCTGTTTTTTTACGAACCGAACTATAGGCCATTTGTAATAGTTGGTGTTTAATGTCTGATATATTATCAGATAGAAGTGCCATCAATTCTAGGGGAATAATATGGTTTTCTGTAACAATTTCATTCAACTGTTCTTTAGTTATAGCTGCCAGTTCAACAGGTTCTAAAGCAGTAGCCGATTCTTGATAAACTGCATCGTTCATTAAAGAAGCAAACCCTAGAAAATCATCTGCATGATGTAGAGTTGTAATTAATTCCTTACCATCTTCATCCATGGTATGGCATTTTACGACACCTTTTAATATCAGATAGACATTAATAGATCGAGCTCCTTCTTCATATATAGTATCTCCTTCTTTTATATTTAAAATTTCCCCACTATCATCAAAATAATTTTTAAGTTGGTTAAGATTTCCGATTTCATCGGGGTCTTTAACCATAACCTCATTATTTGTTGTTATTTGTTGAAGAATTTTAGCTTTGGCCATTCTACTCTCAATGGCACTCATTAAATCTTCTTCTTCAAAAGGTTTGGTCAAGTAATCATCCGCACCAAGATCCATTCCTTTACGAACAGCTTTGTGCTCTGTAATCGCAGAAAGAAAAATAAAAGGTATGTGTTGTGTACTTTCATTGCTTGATAGTGCTTCTAAAACACCATAGCCATCTACTTCGGGCATCATAATATCACAAACAATTAAATCGGGCAGCTTTTCTTTTGCGCTTTCGATTCCAATTTTACCGTTGGCTGAGGTAAAAACTTGATAACCCGAAAGTTCTAAAAGTTCTGCTGTATTCTCCCTTAATATTCTATCGTCTTCTATTAATAAAATGGTTTTCATTAGGTGGTAATTTTGATATTTTTAGGGATATGAATTGTAAAAGTTGAACCGATATTCTCTTGGCTATTAAATGTGAGTGTCGCTCCTAAATTCTTAAGATGCTGCTTAGATATATTAAGTCCAATACCAGTACCTTGATTCAATAAAGCATTTTCAGCCCTAAAATAGCGATCAAATATATATTTCTGTTGTTCTTCAGGTATACCTATACCCTGATCGATAACTTCTAAGACAAAAAAATCGTTTTCAATGGTAAATAGAATTTTAATTGTTGAATCTTCGGGTGAATATTTAACGGCATTCTGTAGCAGGTTAGAAAGAGCCAAGATCAATGTTTTTTCATCAAATGTAAGAACCACCTCATCTACATTGTCGGGATAACGAATATTTTGCCCTGTTTTTAATAGCATATTTGCATCATACACAACTTCATTAATTAATCTGCTTAATGGAAATTCTGCAATACAATAATTGACCTTACCCGATTCTAAACGTTCTATAGAAAGAAAATCGTTTAGTATTGCATCTAGCTGTTTTACCTTAGATTTTATGGTATCTACGTGCTTATCACGTTTTTCTTGCTGTTCGGTTTCTTTATATTTTGAAAGTAAGGTTACTGAGGTAAGAATGCTACTTAGCGGGGTTTTAAATTCATGAGAAACTAAAGACAGAAATCGGGTTTTTAGTTCATTAAGTTCTTTTTCCTTTTCTAGAGCTTCGGTTAATTGTTTTGTTCGTTCTTGAACAGTTTGTTCGAGATTTCGAGTGTAGTTTTTACGATTTGTTATGTCAGTAACAAGTGCCATTACATAAGAGTTCCCATATAGATTAAAAGGGTTAAGTCCCGCTTCTACAGGAAATTCCTCACCATTCTTTCTAAGACCACTAAGATCACGACCATGGCCCATTTTTCTTTTTTCACTCTTTTCCATAAAATGAGAAAAATGTTCTCCGTGATTATGGTGATATCTCTTCGGTATTATAGACTCTAAGGGTTTCCCTATAAGTTCTTCTTTATCATAACCAAACATTTCCTCTGCAGATGAATTTGTTGCTACAATTTCTTGTTTTGTATTGACTAAAATAATTCCCTCAGAAATTCCTTCCGACAAGAGATTGAAAATATTACTATTTTTTTCAAACACGTTCATTTTTAAATATAATCTTTAACTGATTATTATCATAGTAAAGTGCGTTTTATAATAGTATTTTTCTAACATTAATAATAAATATTAAGATATGTTGAACTCACAGAAATTTGGTATAGAACTTTATGAGAATTTAGGAAAATTATTTTATGCTATGGCAAGTGTAGATGGTTCGGTACACACGAAAGAAGTAGATCATCTGCGGTCTTACCTACGTAGCTATTGGTTAGATATAGATGTTATCGAAGATGAGTATGGTACAGATGCAGCATTTAGAATAGAGACTACATTCGATAGGTGTTTAGAGTACGAAGAAAAAGCTAATGATTGTTTTAATTATTTTAAGGATTTCTATTTAGAACACGTGAAGTTGTTTACGCCCGATGTAAAGAGATTGACGATAGATACAGCAAACGCAATGGCAAATGCCTATGCAGGTAAAAACAAATCCGAATTGATACTTCTATCAAAAATTGAAATTCTATTTAGATAAGTTTTAGAACGTTTAATCATTCGATTAAGAAGACTGATAATGGTTATAGTAAAAGTATAATGAACAGAATTCATTGGTAGAATAATCTTGATTGTTCTTTTAACAAATTAAAAATTAATACCCATGGGAAGATTAAAAGATAAAGTTGCGGTAATTACCGGAGGTACCGGAGGTATAGGCTTAGCTACGGCAAACCTATTTTTAGAACAAGGAGCTAAGGTTGTTCTAGTTGATAATAATAAAGAAGCTATTGAAGAATCGCGTGCTAAACTAAATCACAAAAATGTTTCATATTTTCAAGCTGATGTTTCTAAAAAAGAGGATACAATCAAGTTTTTGAACCATTCGTTAAAAACCTTTGGTAAAATAGATATATTCTTCGCTAATGCAGGTATTGAAGGAGTTTCTAGTCCCATT
This sequence comes from uncultured Maribacter sp., assembly GCF_963977385.1. Classification (GTDB taxonomy): domain Bacteria; phylum Bacteroidota; class Bacteroidia; order Flavobacteriales; family Flavobacteriaceae; genus Maribacter. Next base: position 110,995 of record NZ_CAXBOU010000008.1, read on the forward strand.
GAGGCATACCCAGAAGACATTTTTGACAAGGTTGTATCTGTAAATCTTAAAGGGGTATGGTTAGGTTGTCAATACATAATCCCAAAGATGGAAGAGGGTGGTAGTGTCATCATTACATCTTCTGTTGCAGGATTAAAAGGATTTGTTGGTTTGGGCGCCTACGTTGCTACTAAACACGCAGTAGTTGGAGTTATGAAAGTTGCTGCGGCCGAAAATGCCTCACGTAAAATTCGTGTAAATACAATACACCCTGGCCCAGTAGATAATGATATGATGCGTAGAATAGAAAGCGATATGTCTCCTGACAGTCCAGATGCTGTTAAAGATGGTTTTACAGCAACGGTACCTTTTGGGCGTTATGCAACCTCAAAAGAGATTGGTGAAATCGCATTGTTTTTAGCTTCTGATGAAAGTAAATATATAACTGGGTGTACACACCTTATTGATGGTGGTATGCTGAATGCTTAGGCGGTAATCTACCAAAAAGCAATCAGTTTAAAACTTGAATATATGAATGGTAGCATTGATATATTCAAGTTTTATGTATGAAAGCAGTACCTTACAAATAAAAATAGCATTCATGATCATCCATAATTTAGGAGAAGAAAATTCAGTTCTCAATCAATTTATTTCGGAAATACGTGATTCACATATTCAAAGAGACGCCATGCGTTTTCGACGTAATATAGAACGAATAGGGGAAGTACTTGGGTATGAGTTCAGTAAAGAATTGGTTTATAGTCCGAAAATTATAGATTCACCATTGGGTCTTAAGGAAATGAATTTAAATCATGATCAGTTAGTGCTATGTTCCATATTAAGGGCTGGTTTACCGCTTCATCAAGGACTATTAAATTATTTTGATACTGCAGAGAACGGTTTTATTTCTGCTTTTCGAAAGCATGAAGGCAATGAAGATACTTTTGAGGTAATTGTAAAATATTTCGCAGCACCATCTTTAGAAGGTAAAATCTTAGTACTGACAGATCCAATGTTGGCTACAGGTAGAACGTTAGAAAATGTTCTTTTGGCCTTGAAGGAACATGGTACTCCTTCAGCCATTCATATTATCTCAGTAATTGGGTCTCAACAGGGTATCGAGTATATAGAGAATATCTTTCCAGAGAACACCCATTTATGGATAGCTGCTATAGATCCAGAGTTAAATTCTCGGGGTTATATAGTACCAGGTATTGGTGACGCAGGTGATTTGGCTTATGGTGAAAAGCTTTAATTAATCTTTGTTTTTACTACGTTTTCTCCACTTTACCAATTCAAACCACAGCACTGAAACAGCACCGACTAAAAACGAAGTTCCTAGCTGAGTAAACGATAAACTTTTAAATTCAAAAAACCTAGTTAAGGCAGGCGCATAAAGTAATAGTAGCGAAAGTGTTACGGTAATGCCTATAATTAAAGGAATCAAAGAGTTCTTGTATTTCAAAGTCGTGAAAATGGAATAATAAAAAGAACGATTGACCAAGGTTAAAAAGATATTAGCAAATATTAAAACCATAAATACCATGGCTCTTGTAGTATTTTCTGCAAACCCCGTTGCAACTGTATACTGGTATACTGATAGTGCACCAAGAGTTATAATTAAACCCTGTATAACACTAGTTGTTAGCTCTTTGTAGTTGAAAAAGGTAGTTGAAAAAGGTCTAGGTTTTTTGAACATCATATTCTTTTCCATCGGTTCATTTTCGAAAATGATAGAACATGTTGGTCCCATAATCAATTCAAGTAAAATTACGTGTGAAGGCGAAAATATATTCGGATAAACCCAACGTAATGCTAGCGGTATAAATACCGTAAGAATTATAGGAATGTGAATAGAGATGATATACTGTATTGCTTTTTTTAAATTGGTATAGATTTTTCTACCCATAGCAATGGCATCGACCATTTTAGAAAGATCATCATCAACCAAAATTAATGAGGCAGCCTGTTTCGCTATTTCAGTGCCTTTTTTTCCCATAGCAATGCCAATATGAGAAGCTTTTAGGGCTGGCCCGTCATTGACACCATCACCTGTCATGGCCACTACTTCGTTATTTTTCTTAAGCGCATTTACGATTCTCAATTTTGCATCAGGATACATTCTTGAAAACACATTGGTGTTTTTTACTTTCTCTTGTAATTCAGCATCTGTTAATTGCATCAATTCATCACCAGATATACATTTTTCATATCCTTTGAAGTTGATTTGCTTTGCGATAGCCATAGCTGTATTGGCATTGTCTCCTGTAACCAGCTTTACTTGAATTCCGGCTGTTTCAAAATCTTGGAGTACTTGAGATATATTTTCTTTTGGCGGGTCGTAAAAGGCCACGATGCCTTTAAAATCAAATTTAAAGTCTTGCTGCTTCTCAGGATATTCGTTGCCAGTAAAGATAGCCTTGGCTACCGCTAATAATCGATAACCTTCCTTTCCTAAATTTAAAATAGTTTCTTGCAGTATTTTTACTTCTGATGGTGTTAGATTAGATACTGCGATAATTGCTTCAGGGGCTCCTTTGGCAGCAACGATAAGGTTTCCTTTTTCATTTTGAAATAAATGAGTCATCATAGGTGGTTTACCACCTAATGGATATTCATGAACCATTTTGTATTTTGGTCGCTCATCAAATGTGGAAAATTTCCCATATGCATTATGTAACGCAATCTCCATAGGGTCGAATGGTATCGGTTCGCTCGCCCACATAGCCATAGTAATTAGGTTCTTTTCTTCCGTCTCAAGATTTTCATCAGCATTAACTATTTGTCCATTTTTTAAAGTGAATAGTTTTGCTAAGGCCATTTTATTCTGTGTAATGGTACCGGTTTTATCTGTACAGATGACAGTAGCACTACCTAATGTTTCTACCGTCTTCATTTGCTTAACCACAATACCCATTTTCATAAGTCGCCAAGCTCCTAATGCCATAAAAGTGGTAAATGCAACAGGTATTTCCTCAGGTAGAATACTCATGGCTAGTGTCAGGGCTTTCAACAAACTATCGAGAACTATTCCTGAACGCAAGTAATTAATAGCCCAAACCAATAAAAAAATGACACCGCCCCAAATCGACATCAACTTTACAAAGTTTGAAATTTTTAATTCTAAGGGAGTTTTTTCCTCGTTAATATCTTCAAGGCTTTTTCCTATTTTACCAAGTTTGGTTAGATTTCCAATAGCCGTAATTTGCGCAATGGCCAAACCACTGGCTACTGTACTACCAGTAAAAATTGAATTATCTGAACTTTGAGAATCTTTATAAATCGATAGCGATTCTCCTGTTAGGATAGATTCATCTACCGAGAAGTCATTACTATGTACAATAATACCATCAGCAGAGATAGTGCTACCTTCTTCTACCATAAGATAATCGCCAATAACCAATTCCTCACTATCAATCTCAACCACCTTACTATTACGTATTACTTTACTTTTCGGGTGTGTAAGATTTTTAAGGTTTTCAAGTGCTTTTCTGCTTCTAGAGTCTTGGTACAGCGATATAGATCCAACAAGGATAATTGCAGAAGCTAAAAATATACCATCTCCCCAGTTACCGGTTATGAAATATATAGAAGAGGCAACTAGTAATAATAATACCATGGGCTCTTTAGCGATACTCTTAAGGGCATCTAAAAAGCTGTTTTCTTTTTTATAGTTAAAGGTATTTGTGCCATGTTTTTCTCGTGAGGTTCTAACTTCTTTATCGGTGAGGCCAGAAATTCCGAAATCTTTAGGACTATTCATAAGCTATAATTATATATAATAGATATAGGTTAGAGGTAATTAGAAGTAATCGGCAAATTATTCCAAAACCTTATTGAATATACTGATATTTATCATATCGTTTTTACAAATAAGGTTGCACTTTTAGCATAATAAAAATCTTTTAATTTTAATATTATGGAATCAGAAGTAAATGATGTACGAATAATAATGAAAGAAACATATGCTAGGTTGGTCACATTTAAAAGTGAGAACAATCAAGAGTCGTTTAATAAAGAATTTTTAAAAATTCTTCCAAAAATATATAGGTATGTAGCTAAACGATTAAATAGCGCAGTGTCCAATGGAAAATTGAATAAAGGCATGTTTAATCCGAATGATTTTACGGATCAATTATTTATTGAAGTCTATGATAATATAGCAGAAATAAAAGATGAAAATGAACTACATGCTTTTCTCTTTAAAAAAGTAGATCAGTTACTGGAAGACAGTTTGGTAGAAGAGGAGTTTGATCAGGTGTTCTTTGATAATATAGACACCTATTCTAAACCTGAGTGGGATGCTATGGAAGAGAAATATGGCAGAGATGGTGATGGGGATTTTGTAATGTTAGAAGAAATGGATGATAAATCCTTAAATAAGGATAACTATATACTTGACCATGTTTTTATTACGAATGAAGAAAAAGAACTTGCAGACAAATTAGATGCTTCATTGAATAAAGAGCGAATTGAACGCCATATGCAGTTTGTACTTGATAAGATGGACTTGCCTATGAGAACTGTTTTTGAGCTCTTTGCTAATGAAGGTTTTACGGCCAAAGAGATTTCGAATATCCGTGATACTACTCTTGCTGAGGTTGAAAAAGTTTTAGTTACTGCACGAAAAATCTTAAGAAACAGTTTTGAAAAAAGATTCTTAATAGGAACTAATTAAGGTATAAAAGAAATGCTCTCATTGAAAAATGAGAGCATTTCTTTTTAATAATTGAGTGTTTGTTTTATTCATTTAAAAGTGTAAAACCTAGTTATCGGTATTTCTAAGTTTTCCGGTTAATTCTGTTATGTTAATGCGAAATACTATGGGCGTATCTTCAGTGTCTATTTTTGCGGAAAACTCACTAATACATTTCGGATGTTCTCCGTAATTATCTAAAATTACTTTTTTAACTCCGACAGAAAATTGATGAAGCATATGTTTAGCATCGATTCTTGATAGTTCTTCATAGGTGCCTTGTGTCAATATAGATTTCCAATTTCCGATTGAGGTTATATCATCGACTGCCAAACAAATAGAAGGGTTTTTTCGCATTTCTCTTACTTTATGACCTTCAGATGAATAACTTATTATTGTCTTAGTTTCTGCATCATAGAAGTACGTTATAGGTACAATATGTGGAAACCCAGCTGAAACATAAGATAAGCGCCCTATATAGTTTTGTTTAAGTAAAGAGATACATTCTTTTTCATCTAAATTTCTTCTCATAACAAGTCATAATTTAATAATGTTTTAAAAGTAAACATCATTAAAAGGGCGGCAAATGATTTTGGTCAGTTGTATAGAAATCAGTAGTCTGATTCTTATATTTTTCAAATTAATGTTATACTTTTTCAATGTAGTTGTATTTGTTTATTAGACATTTATTTCTCCTGTTTTATAAATGAAACCAAATGTCAACTACGAATTCTAGTTGATACCCAACGAATACTAAAAGCCTCCATAATTCTTGATTGTTCACAGTTAGATTTGAATCAGAAATAATAATCTAAAACTACAATCATGAAACTACTTTACACCTTTTTACTGTGCTGCACCATTTTCACAGGTTTTTCTCAGGACGATAATAGCCCATACTTATTGGTATCCACAGAAGATGCCATAATCCCATTAAAATCTTCAAAGACAGATGTTGAAATATCGGGTACTATTGCCCATGTTCGGGTTACACAAGTCTATCAGAATAAAGGAAATCAAGCTATCGAAGCTAAATATGTCTTTCCACTTTCTACACAAGCAGCAGTGCATAAAATGCAAATGACCATTGGAAACCGAATTGTGAATGCAAAAATATTTGAAAAACAAGAAGCTCAAAAAGTGTACGAGAAAGCAATAGATGAAGGTAAACGTGCTGCAAAATTAGAACAGAACAGACCTAATGTATTTCAAATGAATGTGGGTAATATTATGCCAGGCGATGAGATTTCAATTGCTATTTATTACACAGAATTATTAGTTCCTATAAATGGCGAATATCAATTTGTAGCACCAGCGGTAGTTGGACCACGATTTACGGGAGAAAGTGCTGAAAATGAGGAAAGCTTCAATATGCCATATACGGCTAAAGGAATTGCAGATAGTTTTGATTTTGATATGACGGTTACCCTAAATGCGGGTATGATTATTCAGAATATCAATAGTACTACTCATAAAGTAAAAGTCAATTACCCAAATGCAAAAACGGCTGAGGTCTTTTTATCCGAAGGAAATAAAAATCCATCGAACAGAGATTTTATTTTAAATTATAATCTACGTGGCAACCAAATACAATCAGGATTACTGCTATACGAAGGGGAAGATGAAAACTTCTTTACGTACCAAATGGAACCAAACAAGAATGTTGTTTTAGAAGACATTCCGGCGCGTGAGTATTTATTTATTGTTGATGTATCGGGTTCTATGAACGGGTATCCATTAGAGGTGTCAAGAGAACTAATGCGTAATCTTTTGTGTGGTTTACGAATGACAGATACGTTCAATGTACAATTATTCGCTTCGAGCTCTACTATTTTTAGTCCGACTCCGGTAGAAATTAATGAACAGAATATTGAAGTAGCCATTCGGTTCTTATCCGAAGGTCAAGGCGGTGGTGGTACCGAATTACTAAGTGCATTAAATGAAGCATACAAATTACCAAGGAAAGACATAAACGTTGCCCGTTCTATGGTAATTATAACTGACGGATATGTAAGCGTTGAAAAAGAAGCTTTCGAACTTATTAGTTCTAATCTAGATCAAGCAAATGTCTTCACTTTTGGTATTGGTTCTAGTGTAAATAGATATTTAATAGAGGGTATGGCTAAAGTATCAAATAGCGAATCTTTTATTGCGACTACTTCTGAGGAAGCACAAGGAGTTGCAAAAGACTTTGCTAAATACATTGCCACACCATTACTTACACGAGTTAAAATTGAATCTAAAGGATTTGATATGTATGACCTAGCTCAAAAAAGTATACCAGATGTTTTTGCAGCAAGACCAGTAATAATTCACGGAAAATATAGAGGCAAGGCAGAAGGGAAGATTATTGTCACTGGGTATCAAGGTAAGAAGCGATTTAGAGAAGTATACAATGTGTCTGATGGACAGTTAAGTAAATCGAACCAGGCATTACGCTACTTGTGGGCGAGAAAGAAAATAGGGGAGTTGGATGATTACAATAAACTGTTTAATGAAGATGTGAAAGCAGATGTTGTGGAATTAGGACTTAAGTACAACTTGGTTACCAATTATACTTCGTTTGTTGCTGTAGATGAAGCAATAGTTAATGAAGATGGAACATTGACGAAAGTAAAACAACCGTTACCAATGCCAAATAATGTAAATAATTCAGCAGTAGGGGCAGAAGCGGAAGTAAAAGAAAGAACAAAATTTAAAGCAACCTATACATTGATTTTTGATGCCGAATTGGATAAAAAAGATAAAAGACAAGTAACCATGGAGTTCAAAGTGATGTATTCAGAATTAGTAGCAAAGTACCTAGGTAAGTATGAAAGTCTACGCATAAAATTTAACGCCCAAGGTAAAGTAGTTGGTGTTGAAAAGCTGGAAAATGGAAAATGGGTTTCTGAGGAAAAGATAAGAGTAGACTTTGCTGAAATAGTTATGAAATCAATCCAGAAAGAAATGACATTGACTTTGAAAAAATAGTGAGTTAGTTTTTTGGTTAGTTGGTTCTCTGTAGAGAGAAGAAGACCTGTGGGAATGTAAATTCTTGCAGGTTTTTCTTTTGCTAATTATTACTGAAGAGCACCCTTTTATAATAATAAATACGGAGCATTCAACGAATTCTAGATGAAGGTCTACGAATACTAGAACAGCACCTAAAACACGCTTTGTCTACCCTAATTTAGAGGTGTAGAAACAAAACAACTAAAATAAATACTATGAAAAATTTAATCCTTTTTGCCTTTATACTAGGTGTTTGTGTAACCAATGCACAAGAGTTTCAATTAACGGATAAGTATAATGTGACTAATCAACGAATGAATAATCAAGAGCAGGAAGATGCATGGTTGGTTGATATAATTGTATCAGAGAACCCTGGTAATCGTTTAGGGGCATTGACTATTTCAGATTTCGGTTTATTAGACGAAATACGCATTTCAGTTTTAAAGAATCCAGAATTAGAAAATATTTCTGAAATACTTAAAGTAACCCTAGAATATTCCGCTTGCTGCTCAAGTACAGAAGAGTACTATTATTTGGTAACAAACGATAATGATTTTATCGCGCTACCAAGTATCAAAAACGAATTTGCGTATGATCCTATTTCAGACATACACTACATTTTTCCTAATCAGTCATTTGGCAAGGAAGGAACAATTCTAAGAGCTGCATTACAATACACAGAAACATATACGATCAAAGACATTACAGTGCTTCGCAGCATTGCTTGGAACGATGATGACTTTGATACTGAAGACGCTATCACAGCAATTAATTATTAATAACCCTTAAAATTTAGAATTATGAGAAATTTAAAGAAAAGTGCCTTATTCCTATGCTTATTTGCATTTGTAAACATGTTCGCTCAAAATGCACAAGAAGTAGAATTTGAGATAATGGACAAAGAAATTCCCGCAGAAGAATTAACCTATGAATATCTTTTGGCGCACAAAGTTTTTCTTCGCGAAAAGCCATCTGTTAGAAGTGGAAAGATAACGCTTCTTGATATTGGTACTAAAATGGTGCTTTGGGAAAAGAGTTTGTATACCAAGGAAATCGACGGTATAAAAAGCCACTGGTACAGAGTAACAACAGGAGATCAGACCGGATGGGTTTGGGGAGGAATGATTGCCCAAAAATCTTTTGGAAGCATTGCTGACAACCAGGTAAAGTTTGTATACGGGTATGAAAGTATTGCCACGAATGAATCGGGCATGACAGAGGCAAAATACCAACTACGTGCTTTTAAGAATGGAGTACAATTAGACAAGATGGTTTTAGATAGCCTTGGTGCAATTCCGGTACATATTGAAAACCATGGAAGTTTAGGTTTATTCAATGTAGAAGATGTAATTACGATAGATTTAGCCGATTCAGATTCTGGCTACCAAGTAGGAAAGAGTTACATTTTTTGGAATAACGGACATTTTAAAAAAGTTGCTAGTTTAATCGACTACGCCGATGCATCGTATTTAAAGACCGAGTCATTCGTTTTCCCTTCAGATATGCAAGGTGTGAAGAGTACTATTTTATTGAAGACTACCATTACAAAGAACATCGTAACACTAGATGATGCTTTAGCTCAGAACAATGTAGAATTCATTACAACGCCTTATACATGGAATGGCTCTAAGTTGACAAAAAAGGAAAAGATTCAAGCAATTACAAAAGATGCTATAGTAAGTACTGACTATTAAAAGATAAAAATGAATAAGTATACAATCTTAGTATTGGTTTGTGTTTTAGTGCTAGGCTGCAAGAAGCCGTTTTCGAAAAGCTCGGAGACGGCGCTTGCTTCGCCTTTTAGCATTGCAACAGTGCAAGAATCTATAGTGTTTATTGCAGGTTTTGACGAAGGTGATAATACATATTACACCAATGCAAAACGTTATTTCACTAAGAAAGAAATGCAAGTTGTAACGGGTTTGTATTCTATTGATGAGATTATAAACTTTATAAATAGGGCAGAGGATAATCGTATTCGTTTTAAAGAAATACATATTGTTAGCCATAGTAATGCTTGGTTGGGTGTGTCTTTAAAGACAACGAAATCGGGTAAACGAATTACGGTTAAGACATTACACAATGCTATTCAAGAACAGGAAATTCAGTTAATTAAAAATGAATCTACTTCGAATTCAGAAGTGATTTTTCATTCTTGCGGATTAGGTGAAAATCAAGATTTGTTACAAGAACTAAAAAATACGCTAGGTGCAAAACAAGTATCTGCATCAACATATTTTAATGTATTTGGAGGAAAATTTGCAGAACACTATTTAGCAAAACCATATTACGGGTACTACCCAACATCAGAATCTAAGGGACCTGCTCATCTTTCCAAAGAATTTAAACAAGAATATCCAGATGTAAACATCGATTGGTTTACTGCTTTAAAGACAAGACAAGAGTCTTCCTTTGGTGAAGCCTATAGTTTCAAATTTAATATTCCAGTAGATTGGGAGTTTACTTTTGACAACACAGATGATATGCCTAAATTGGAAAACAAAGAAACTATTATGGATTGGATTTCAGAATCTCCAGAAATGGCTGAGGTGCTTTTTAAATTGAATATTCCGATAGAAAAATTCCGTTGGAGAAGTACTGTTGAAGGCAACAAATTAATAATAAAAGGAAAAACAACGGTACTGTGTGTATTGGCACCTATTTTGCAGTCTAATGACAAGAATGAATACCAAAGCGTTACAGTAAATGACCGTTCGCTTTATCAAATATTATAACAGTATCAGCGTTAAAAAGATACTTGAAACCTTAAAATAGAAAACCTTTTTTTGAAACTGTATTTGAAATACTTGCTCATTGTGTTTTGTTTCTTCGGAACGATACAAATGTTTGCGCAAAACAGTCAACTAAGATCGTATACACTTGCAGATGGTTTGCCACAGTCTCAAGTATATGATATACTACAGGATGACATGGGTTATTTGTGGTTGGGAACGCAAGGTGGCGGATTAGCGAATTTTGATGGAGAAGCATTTGAAGTTTGGAATGAAAGTGATGGATTGCCTTCTAACTACATTGACGCTTTATACAACTCAAACGATTCATTATTTATTGGGAGTAGAAAAGGTTTATCTATAAAAGTCAAGAACCGCTTTGTCAATTTTGAATCTCCTCAAATATTTCAAATTTATTCAGCAGAAAACATTTTATTCATTGGAACTAAAAAGGGAGTTTATAGGTATTCTAAAAACAAAGAACTTCAAAAAGTTTCTATCAATCCAGAGATAGATAAAAGTGAAATTAACACGATACTTTTTGATGGAAATTGGTATTGGTTAGCTACTAACAACGCCTTATGGAAGCTTAATGAACTAAGTGAATCTGCAACTGAACAATCTAAAGTTGAGGTCAATAATTTTAAGTCGGTTCTGCTACGTAATAACAAGATAATTGCCGCAACATTTGATGATGGTGTTTTTATAATGGACGTAGAAAATACTGACAATCAGTTTTTAATGCCAGAACCATCTCGTATAAACTCAATGTCAATTCAAAATGAAGATGAATTATGGATAACCACTGACAATGATGGAATTACGATTGTAGAGACCGAAAAATTTTCAGAGATAAAACGATTAAATACGGCTGGCGGATTAGCTACTCCGCATATAAGAAAAGTCATTAATGATGATAACGGCAACCTTTGGATAGCAACTTCTGGTGGCGGATTTTACAAATACTTCCAGAATAATTTTAAGCATTATGACCAACGAACGGGTTTAAAAGGCAATCGTATTTATGCGGTTCACAATGCCCCGGACGGATTATGGTTTTCAAGTTCAGAAGCTGGATTATCAAAAATAGATTCTGCAGGTATTCATCCATTACCAAACGAAGGTTCATTTTTCGATGTAAAAATTAAAACGATTACCAGTGATGCCAAAGGCAATATTTGGGCTGGTTCAGATAATAGAGGTTTGTTGTTTAGGGAAACCAAAATGGTAGACAGTTTGGTATTCTCATCTAGCGAAACCTATTTAATACAAATTGATACCGTTTCGGTAGAAAGAACTACTAATCATATTATTGATGAAAGCAAAGGCTTTCCGTCAGATTGGGTTCGTACCGTTATTGCAGAAGATGACTACACATGGGCGGCAACGTATGCGCATGGAATCGTAAAATTCAATTATTATTCAGAAAACGATAGTGTAAAAGTTCGAAAGACATTTACAATGCGAGACGGTATTTCTGATATGCTGATTAGAGATTTTGTAAAAGATAATAATGGTAGGTTTTGGTTCTCAACACAAAAAGGACATCTAGGCTACATTGAGAATGATAAGGTTAGAGCTGTAGAAACCGGATTGGAACAGCAAACCGCAATTGGTACGGTATTATTCCATGAAGATTATATTTTCTTAGGCACATCGGGCAAGGGTATTTGGTACGCGAACAGCACTGATCCTTCACATTTTCAACAATTGAAAGGTGCTAAGAACTTATCATCAAACAATATATATCAGCTAATTTTTGATGATCAAGGGTATCTGTGGGCAGGTTCTGAAAGAGGAGTAGATAAAATTGAAATGAATACTGCCAATGAGATTATGGACATCTATCACTTTGGTAGAAATGATGGTTTTTTAGGAATTGAGACCTGTTTAAATGCCGTAGATAAAGATGAACAAGGTAACCTTTGGTTCGGTGCTATTTATGGGTTAACGAAACATATTCCAAGTGAAAGCAAAAAAGCATCGCTACCACCAACGGTCTATTTTACGGGAGTAGAGGAGCGTTATAAAAATATAGATTCCTTAGTTTTAAAAGACTGGACGAATAGTAAAAAGGTACTGCAACTAACTCCAGAACAGACACAACTAGGGTTTTCATTTAGAACGGTAGATGTTGACCACCCTAAGGAAATAGAATACAGAACAAAATTAGATGACACCGAATGGAGCCCTTGGGTAAAGGAGAACAAGCAAAATTTTGCAGGTCTGGCATATGGTCCACATGATTTTTCGGTACAATCTAGAAACTTTAGATGGCAAGAAAGCGAGCCAATAAAATTCAGCTTTTTTATTGATAGTCCGTTGTATAAGAAAGACTGGTTTCAATGGTCCGTTTTGGCGTTTGCAATTTTAGTGTTGTTAGGTATTGGATTGTTTTACATCCGTAAGATAAAAGCAAAGAACAAAGCGGAACAAGAGCGGTTAAAAACTCAGAATTACCTTTTGACCCTAGAACAGAAAGCACTGCAATTACAAATGAATCCGCATTTTATATTCAATGTCTTAAATGGGGTAAAAGCCATGGCAGGTACGAAACCAGAAAAGATGGATGCGACCATTAATAGCTTTGCCATATTATTAAGAGAGACGCTACAAAATTCAAGAAAGGAATACATTAGTTTAGATCAAGAGATTAAGGCGCTACGGCATTATATAGAAGTAGAAAAGCTGATGGCGCAAAAGCCTTTTGAGTATACAATTGATGTTCAAACCAATCCTGATGCAGAAGAGATATTGATTCCGCCAATGTTAATTCAGCCATTTGTAGAGAATGCCATCAGACATGGAATTTTGAAAGGAGATAAACCAGGAAAGCTGTCGATAGAGTTCACCACCTCTAAAACGCATTTGCATTGTAGTATTATTGATAATGGTTTGGGTATTTTTAAATCACAAAACGAAAAGCCAAAAACAGACCATCAATCCATGGCATTGACGGTGACTAAAGAACGATTAGAATCTATATCAGGAGCAAATACCCTGCATATAAGTGAAATTAAGAATGAAGATGGTAGCATTGATGGCACCAAGATTACCTTTAAAATACCTTTACTAACAGATTATTAGAGACCTATGCATACAGCGATTATAGTAGAAGATATGATTGACGCCTTAACCCTTTTAAAGAAGGATATAGAGACGCAGCATACAGATATTGAAATTATTGCCACGGCACAGAGTGTAGTGGAAGCTGCCAAGGTATTGCGTAAAAATCAACCAGATATCTTGTTTTTGGATATTATGCTGGGTGATGGTACAGGGTTTGACATTTTGGAGATATTTCCAGATTTAAAATCTAAAATCATTTTTGTAACCGCTAGTGATGAGTTTGCTATACGTGCATTCAAATTTGCCGCAATTGACTATGTATTAAAACCCTATTCAAACGAAGATTTAAGTTTAGCGATATCTAGAGCAAAAGAGCAATTGCAGCCTAATAAAGAACGACTACAGATCTTAAAGGAGACTATTTCTGCCCCAGAGAAGAAACCCAATAAAATATCGTTACACACGCTAGACCAAATTATCATTGTTAGTTTAGATGATATTATACGTTGCGAATCTGATAGCAATAACACCATTTTTCACCTTCAAGATAAACGTAAGATATTTGTTACCAAAACCTTAAAGTACTTTGCGGACCTTTTAAGCAGTCACGATTTTGTACGCGTACACCAAAGTCATTTAGTGAATCTTCAATGCATAAGTGCCTACATAAAAACAGATGGCGGCTATTTAATGTTGAAGAACGGAGAGAATGTTCCGGTATCTGTCCGTAAGAAAACTGAAATTATAGAGATTTTGGATAAGATGCATCGGTAGATAAAAAACAAATATTCAATTATTGATTTCCTTGCCAGGTTGTTGAAAAAACAAAAATTCTTGCGCTAATTTTTACATTATTCTCAAAAACATCATTTAAAGTTATATTTTATGTTAAGGTTAACATAATTGTTACAAAACCCTGTCTATTTTTAGAGAGCTAGAATTAAGCTTGTTAAATCTATCTATATGATTTAACAATGGAGTTAATAATAGCTGTTTTCTCTTAGGAGCTAGAAAAGTAAGAATACTAAGTTTTTATGAATAGTAGATTCATAAGCACTTTATATAATATGGTAAGATAAACACTAAGTATATCTAACCTCAAAGAACCATTTAAAACTAACAGATGAAAAGAAGAGATTTTGTACAGTATGCCGGGATGGGCGCCGGAGCATTAATGATGCCATCATTATTGCTAGGTAATGATATCCCGACAGAGGCTTTACTAGAACCGGGTATGGATACCTTGGTAAAAAAGAGAATGGCTGATGTTGCCCTTAACACGGCTAAGTCACTTGGCGCAACGTATGCAGATGCTAGAATAGGTAGGTATCTTAACCAGTATGTTTTCACTAGAGAAGATAAAGTACAAAATGTTGTAAACACAGAGTCTTTCGGTATTGGTATTCGAGTTATAGCCAACGGAACTTGGGGTTTTGCATCAACAAATAGTGTAACTGAAGATGGTATTAAAAAAGCTACGGAACAAGCAGTTGCTATTGCTAAGGCAAATTCAAAAATTCAAACAGATCCAGTTAAATTGGCACCTGTAAATGCATATGGCGAGGTCTCATGGAAAACGCCTATAACAAAAGATTTTAAAGAAGTACCAGTATCAGAAAAAGTAGATTTATTATTGACTGCTAATGCAGCAGCGTTGGATAATGGGGCAGATTATGTGAACTCAGCTTTGTTTATGGTAAACGAGCAAAAATATTTTGCTTCTACCGACGGTTCTTATATTGATCAAGACATTCACCGTTTATGGCCTACGTTCAGAGTAACTGCAATTGACAAGGCCAAAGGTAACTTTAAGACCCGAGAGAATATGAGTGCGCCAGTAGGAATGGGGTATGAATATATGGACGGTCTAGAATCTGAAAAGCTTGATGGTCCTGCAGGTTTACGTTTATATCGTAACAGTTATGATATGGTAGAAGATGCTACTATCGCAGCAAAACAAGCAAAAGAAAAATTGACTGCAAAATCGGTTGATGCAGGTAAGTATGATTTAGTGCTAGAGCCAAATCATTTAGGTTTGACCATTCATGAATCTGTGGGGCATCCGCTTGAATTGGATCGTGTTTTAGGATATGAAGCCAATTACGCAGGTACAAGTTTTGCATCTTTAGATAAATTAAAATCAGGAAACTTCCAATACGGTAGTGATGTTGTAAATCTTGTAGCCGATAAAACTCAAGTAGGTTCGTTAGGTGCTGTAGGGTATGATGATGAAGGTGTTAAAACCAAAAAGTGGGATTTGGTACGAAATGGTATCCTTACCAATTTCCAGGCTATTCGCGATCAAGTTCACATGATTGACCAAAATGAATCTCATGGTTGTTGTTATGCACAAAGTTGGGAAGATGTACAGTTTCAGCGTATGCCAAATGTTTCATTAGAACCAGGGAAAGATAAATACTCTATTTCTGAAATGATAAAAGATGTTGAAAAAGGAATTTATATTGCAGGTCGAGGCTCTTACTCAATTGATCAGCAACGATATAATTTCCAATTTGGAGGTACTGTGTTCTATGAAATTAAGGATGGTGAAATTGTAGGTATGTTAGAAGATGTGGCTTACCAATCAAATACTCAAGAGTTTTGGAATTCTTGTGTTAAGATTTGCGATGAAAGTGATTACCGTGTTTTCGGAACTTTCTTTGATGGTAAAGGGCAGCCTTCTCAAGCTAGTGCTGTATCTCATGGTAGTTCTACAGCTAGGTTTAATGATGTAAATGTAATTAACACAGGTAGAACTATTTAATTAGGTTCTCCAAAAAAAGGACAACAATGGCAATATATACAAAAGAAGAAGCAAGAAAAATTTTGGAACGAGCTTTAAGCTTTTCCAAGGCCGATACCTGTGAGATTAACCTAAGCGGTTCAAACAGCGGTAATATAAGGTATGCAAGAAATACGGTTTCTACCTCTGGGTACAGTTCCAATCAAAGTTTGGCGGTACAATCTAGTTTTGGTAAAAAATCGGGCACAGCTACAATCGATGAGTTTGATGATGCGTCGCTAGAAAAAGTGGTAAGAAGGGCAGAGGAACTGGCTAATTTATCCCCAGAGAACTCTGAGTTTATGGAGCCCTTAGGGCCGCAAATTTATGATGAAGCCATCAGTTATAGCGAATCAACAGCAACAATTTCACCAGACTATAGAGCTACAGTTGCTAGTAGTAGTATTGACCCTGCTTCGACACAGGATGTTACTGCAGCTGGTTTCTTAAATGATTCAGCAGGTTTTAGTGCAATGATCAATTCAAAAGGACTTTTTGCCTATAATAAATCGACAAATGTTGATTTTACAGTTACCATGCGTACCAATGACGGTACCGGTTCGGGTTGGGTATCTAGAGATTTCAATGATGTTACAAAGTTCGATGCAGACGAAGCATCGAAAATAGCAATTGAAAAGGCTGTTTTATCAAGAGAAGCAAAAGCAATTGAACCCGGTAAATACACAGTTATTTTAGAGCCTGCAGCAGCATCAGATTTGTTGCGTAATATGTTCAGGTCACTAGATGCACGTTCTGCAGATGAGGGTAGAAGTTTTATGTCCGGAGCTGACGGAACAAACAAACTAGGTCAGAAAATTGTTGATGAACGTGTACATATTTATTCAGACCCATTAAATGCAGAAGTCCCAACTTCCACATGGAATCAAGAAGGACAGCCTATAAAGAAAATAACTTGGTTAGAAAACGGGATGGTTAAAAACTTAGCTTATGATCGTTTTTGGGCAAAAGAAAAAGGAGTTGATCCTGTACCTTTTCCATCAAATGTAATTATGGCTGGTGGTGATCAAAGTTTAGAAGAATTGATCAAAGGAACTAAAAAAGGAATTTTGGTGACACGATTATGGTACATACGTAGCGTTGATCCACAAACCTTATTATATACGGGACTGACAAGAGACGGAACGTTTTATATCGAAAACGGACAAATTAAATACCCTGTGAAGAATTTTAGGTTTAATGAGAGTCCGATAATTATGCTTAACAATCTAGAAACACTTGGTAAGCAAGTACGTATCGATGGTAATCTAATACCATACATGAAAATTCGTGATTTCACGTTTACCAGTCTATCCGATGCCGTATAAAGGATAAAATCAAAATTTAAACTGGTTGTTTGTGTTGCATCACAACAGCCAGTTTTTCTTTTACATCTAGAAAATAAATTAAGTTACCAAGCCCTTGAGCAACGAATTTTTCTTTACAAGATTACAGTACGAATCTGGCGATTGGGATGTTGATCAGCGTATGCCTTCCAATTTGTTGAATTCGTTGGTTGAATACACTACCCTTAAAGTGGACACCCAAGAGAAGATTATCACTTTAGCAAGTGATGATATTTTCAAAAGTCCGTTCTGTTATATCTCGGGTCATAAGTTGGTAGAATTCACTAAAAAGGAAAAAGAGAATTTTGAGAAATACGTTCGTAATGGTGGCTTTGTATTTGCCGATGATTGCAACCACGATATTGACGGGCTTTTCGCAAAATCTTTCGAACGGCAAATGGAAGAAATATTTGGTCCGTCCGAATTAAAAAAAATACCCAACAATCACGAATTGTATTCCATCTTTTTCGATTTCGAAAACGGTCCGCCAACCACATCACAAGAATTAAATGGTTGGGGAGATGATTTGGTTCATGAATACTTAAAAGCCATTGAGGTAAACGGTAGAATTGGGGTGTTGTATAGTAATAAGGATTACGGTTGTGAATGGGATTACGATTTCAGAAATAAGCGTTGGTACAAAATAGACAATACACGATTTGGGGTAAACATAGTGCTGTATGCCCTAACATCATAAATAGTTTTGAATGGATAAAGAATTACAACGCATTGCAGATGAAGTAGATATGCTGTCTGGCAAGTTAAAAGCCTTAAAGCGAGAAATAGGTAAAGTAATTATAGGGCAAGAAGAAACCGTATCTCAATTACTGATTACATTCTTGGCTGGCGGACATGCATTATTAGAAGGAGTGCCAGGTTTGGCAAAAACACTAATGATCAGAACCTTGGCGAATGCTATTGATTTAAAATTTAAGCGTATTCAGTTTACGCCCGATTTAATGCCTTCGGATATTATTGGTACCGAGATTTTAGAGGAAGACCATACGACGGGTAAAAAGTTCTTTAAGTTCAATAAAGGTCCGATTTTTTCAAATATCATTCTGGCCGATGAGATAAATAGAACACCACCAAAAACACAAGCTGCTTTGTTGGAAGCTATGCAAGAATTTGAGGTAACCTACGGTGATAAAACCTATCCGTTAGATAAGCCGTTCTTTATTTTGGCTACCCAAAACCCGATAGAGCAATCGGGGACTTTTGTTTTACCAGAAGCACAACAAGACCGATTTTTACTGTATATCAAAATAGGGTATCCAACAAAGCAAGAAGAGGAAGCCATATTAAAGGCAACTACGGGCTCTGTGAAAAAGGAATTAAATAAAGTAATTTCTGGAGAAGATATTATACGATTACAACAATTAGTTCGTGAAGTGTCCATTAGTGATGCACTTATCAGTTTTGTGAGCGATGTTATACGCGCAACCCGACCAGAATCGACTACAGATTCTTACGTAAAAGATTGGGTAGATTGGGGTGCAGGTCCGCGTGCAGGTCAAGCAATGATCTTAACGGCAAAGGCTAATGCCTTGTTAGAAGGTAGGTTAGCCGTTACTTTAGATGATATTAAAAGTGTGGCATTACCCGTACTTCGACATAGAATTCTCGTGAATTTTAGAGCAGAAGCAGAAGGGATTACTTCAGATAAGGTAGCTGCTCATTTGTTGAATGCTATTGATATTAAAGGCAAGTAAACAACCTCGGGGGAAGCTCGCGAGGCATTGAAATGAAATTTTAATTTAAATTTCGACGCAAGCGTCGGAGCATTTAAATCTCGATTATCGAGTAAATGGAAAAACAAGACTATCACGATTTATTAAAACCAGAAGTCATCAATACCGTTTCGGGGTTATCATTGATATCACGGATTGTGGTTGAGGGCTTTACGTCTGGTTTAAATAGAAGTGTTAGTGTAGGTCCTGGTATGGAATTTAGTCAATATAGAGGCTATGAGCCTGGGGATGATTTACGACTACTCGATTGGAAAATGTTGGCGCGTTCCGGTAGATACTACATCAAGCAATCTGAAATTGAAAGTCAGGTAACCATTAAATTCATTGTTGATGCTAGTGCTTCAATGCTTCACAAAGAAGCTGACCTATCTAAAATGGATTTCGTGCGTGTGCTCGTTGCCACCTTGGCATATATGGCACATAAACAAGGGGATGGTGTTGGGCTATTTGCTTTGAATGAACGCGATTTGGTAAGTATTTTTCCAAAGGCAGATAAGAAGCATTATAATAGATTGCTGTTAGAGTTGATTAAACTTTCCAATACGGGCAAATGGCCAGGCGCACAAGTTTCAACGAAACGTATACCAAATAGAGGAACTAAAGAATTGATTTTCTTTCTGACCGATATGTATGAAAGTAATGCTGAGATTTCCAATTTTATAAAAGGATTGAAATCCTCTAAAAATGAAGTTGTTGTCTTACAGATAATGGGCTCGAAAGAAATGGATTTTAATTACGGTCCAAATATCACCTTTGAAGATTTAGAAACAGGGGCTAGGGTAAAGGTCGATACAGAAAAAGCAAAAGCCCAATATGTATTGGCAATGGAAAGTAAATTAAAAATGGTCAAAGACGAATTGTTATCAAAAGGAATAGAACATCATGTCTTTCGAATGGATGCGCATTTGAGCGAAGCATTGCAATTATTTTTAAAACAACGTAAAAGACTCCATTAATATGTCATTTGCACATCCTTTATATTTATGGACGCTTTTGGGGCTTTTGGTTCCCATAGCTATCCATTTATGGAGTAAAAAGGAAGCAAAAACCATAAAAATTGGGAGCATTCAATTATTGTCAGAATCAACTTCAAAACAGTCGAGTAGTATTCAACTAAATGAGTTTTGGTTACTGCTTCTACGAATGCTTATAGTCGGACTACTATCTATAATTTTAGCAAAACCGCAATGGAATTCTAAAGTAGAAAATTCCTCATTAACGTATATAGTAGAACCTGAATTGAGTCAAAATCAAGATTTCATGGCTCGTCTAGATAGTCTTGCGGAAGGGCAGGAAATACGCATTTTAGAGAAAGGTTTTCCGATTTGGGAGCACGATTTAAAGGATGGTAATACTACTGAAGTAATTGACTATTGGTCGCTAGCATCAGAAATGGATGCTTTAAAAACTGATAGTATCGTTGTTTTTACCAATGGATATGCTAAAGGGTTGATAGGTTCACGACCAGAAACAAATCACCACATCAAATGGATTGTGGTAGAAGTAGCACAAAAGGTAGAAAAAACTTTGATTGCGTATAAAAGAGGGGAGAACCTACAATTGCATTCTTCAGTCAGTAATTCATTTCAAACTAAAATTTCTAGCAAGAATATTTCCTTGGGTCCAGAATATACTTTGAATTCAGAAGGGGATAGTTTGGTAATGGTTAATCGAGATACCATTAGTAAAGTAACAGTAATTTTGCAAAAGCCTATTGAGGTTTCTCTTTATTACGCAGATAGTTTGGTTAAAGACAAAAGATTCTTAGAAGCCGCATTCGCTACACTAGCGCAATATTTGGATAGGGAAATAATAGTAGATAGTAGGTTAGACAGTTTAGTAACTAAAACTGAGCCGGCCGATTTGACTATTTGGTTAAGTGAAAAACCAATGCCTAGTTTCTTTCAGAAGATACTATTGTTTAAGAAAGATTCAATAGCAGAATCTCTCATCGAAACCGGATTGGAACCTGAAACCTATTTTGTGACACAAAGAATCAATGCTGAAAATGCAGTTGAGCAGAGGTTAGTTGAAAGTTTATTAGACATTTTAGAAGTCAATAAGGAGTTAGAGGTTTTGTTGGCTAAGGTTGACTTACGCTCAGTGGCAGAATCTGAATTACAAACGAATTTTAAGGCGACTGATATAAGCAAGCCACAATTGGGGAGTTTTAAGGTAAGTCCTTATTTATGGGCAGCACTTTTTATATTGTTATTAGTTGAACGCTTGGTAGCTTATTATAGAAAACAGTAATGGATTCAGGAAAACAATACTTGATGAAATTCAATCGTCGCTGGCAAATGTTCGCGTACGTAGAAGCTATGCTTTACGCTATCGGTATTGGTTCGTTTGCGTATTTTTTAGCAAGTAGTTTATTCTTTGGTTCACTAGCTTTTGCAGTTGGTTTGTTGCTGCTACTAGTTATAAAACATCCTTGGTCTCAAAATTTAAGGGCTACCAGTTCATACATAGATGCACATGTAGCCGAAGCATCTTTTAGTACGGGACTTTTATTACAGCCAGAAGATGATTTATCTAGTCTAGCCCGATTACAGCGCTATAAAGTATCGAACGAACTTAAGAAGAGACTAGGGTCGATAACGCCACCGAATAAATTACGACAAGCTACTTTAATTATGGGGATACTTGTGATTTTAGGGTTCGCAGTAAATAAACTAGAACTCTTCAATCGAGTAAATGCTGGTTTAGATTCTAATTCAAATAATGAGCACATACAATTTGTTGCTACTGATTCAGTGATAAATGAAACAATTACACCAAAAATAACAGAACAGGTAATTACTGTTTCCTATCCGTCGTACACGCGCGAAAGAACTAAAACGACCACTGAGCCTAATATTAAGGCAGTCATCAGTTCTAGGATAAGTTGGGCGCTAAAGTTCGATAATTCGGTCTCTAGCGTTAGCATGGAGCGTATGGGAGAAACAATTCCATTGCAGCACATTGATAATAATTATAAGATAAACCAGCCCTTGATAGTATCGGGATTTTATAGTTTTAAGTTCAAGAACGAAGCGGGATTGGAATTTACCTCCGATTTATTTTCGTTGGAAGCTATAC
This sequence comes from uncultured Maribacter sp., assembly GCF_963977385.1. Classification (GTDB taxonomy): domain Bacteria; phylum Bacteroidota; class Bacteroidia; order Flavobacteriales; family Flavobacteriaceae; genus Maribacter. Next base: position 133,422 of record NZ_CAXBOU010000008.1, read on the forward strand.
CAGATAATCCGCCAGAGATAGAGATTACAGGTATGGAGCAATACACGTATTTTGATTTTTCAGACACAAAGAAAATCCAGTTGCAAAGTACAATTACTGATGATTACGGAATCGATGAAGCATATATCATTGCAACCGTCAGTAAAGGTTCGGGAGAATCTGTAAAGTTTAGGGAAGAAAAATTGAATTTTAACGAGACCATTCAAAAAGGACAACGTAGCTCGAAAGTAACCAAGAATATAGATTTAGATGGTTTGAAGATGGATGTAGGGGACGAACTCTATTTCTATATCGAAGCGTTTGATGAAAAGGAACCTAAACGAAATGTTACTCGAAGTGAGACTTATTTTGCGGTGATTAAAGATACGGTAACCAGTGATTTTGCAGTAGAGGGAACCTTAGGGGTAGACCAAATGCCAGATTATTTTAGAAGTCAACGCCAATTAATTATTGATACTGAAAAATTAATAAAAGACAAACCCAACATAACGGTTAAGGAGTTTAAGTTTAGAAGTAATGAGCTTGGTTTTGACCAAAAAGCCCTCAGATTAAAATATGGTCAATTTATGGGTGATGAATCTGAAATGGAAGAAGCACCCAAAGGGATCGAAACTGATGAAGCAAGTGAAGACCATGATCATACTGAAGATCAAGAAAATATATTAAAGGAATACTCGCATGACCATGACGGAGATAATGAACATAACCTAGTAGCTACAGAAGAAGCAGATGAAGCTGAAGATCCGTTACACGATTATTTACATAATCACGATGACCCTGAAGAATCAACTTTATTTGAAGAATCCCTAAAAACGAAATTGAGAAAGGCATTGAGTATAATGTGGGATGCAGAATTGTATTTACGATTATATGAGCCAGAAAAATCATTACCATTTCAATATGATGCCTTGAAATTGATTCAAGAAATAAAGAATAGTGCACGAATCTATGTGCATAGAATTGGTTTTGACCCTCCACCAATAAAGGAGGAAAACAGGTTAACGGGTTCTATAAAGGATATCGACAATTTTAGGAAAACAGAAAATATTGAAATAGCGCATCCATTTAAATCAATAGAAACTGCGGTTTCTAGATTAGAAGTACTGATTCAACAACAAGATGCTTTTAAGGAGAATGACAAGGTGATTTTTGCTGCTGCAGGTAATGAATTAGCGCAATTAGCAATAGACAATCCCGGGAAATATTTGCGTATTCTTCAAGGGCTGAAGAATATTGAAAATAATACAGGAAGAACACTCGGTAATTATAAAATTGTTCAGAAAGGCTTATTGTCGGCTTTGCCTAAGGCTAAAGAAGTACCTGGCGCTCGAAAAGGATATACTGATGAAATTAATTCTTTATTTTTAAAACAATTGGAAACCTATGATTGAAGGATTTTCATATGTACATAAAGATTTTCTGATACCGGTTCTTATTGGAGGACTTGTCTTATTCGGCAGCTATTTCTATAAGGAATGGGTTACAAGAAAACAGGGTAATTTTTTAATTAATATAATCGTCGCATTTCTAACCATTGCATCACTGATCATTCTGGTATTAAAACCAACTCAGGAGGTTGAAATTAATGACCAACAGGGTATTTTGCTTACAGAAGGTTTTAATGAAAAGCAAAGAGACAGCCTGTTGTCCCTCAAAAAAGGTGTAAAAGTGTTGACGTATAACCCGAAGAAATCTATTCGGAGGGAACTGGATTCCCTTACTTCTGTTTATGTTTTAGGGGAAGGCATAAAACCATTCGATTTCTCACGTTTTAAAGACATTTCGGTTGAATATATTCCCGCTAAGAAACCATTAGGAATTACCCAGCTAAAGTATACCAAGCAAATTTCGTTAGGTGAAAAAATAGAAATTGTTGGCAGCTACAATCACCCAGTTAAAGGCTCATTTTTAGTTTTTGAAGATTCACGAGGCAATGGTTTAGATTCTGTTCAAGTCATTGATAATGACAATACTGATTTTTCATTAGCTGGTAGTCCGAAAACAAGTGGAGAATATGTGTATCAACTTGCGGTAAAAGATAGTACTGGAGTTTTAATAGATATCAATCCATTACCGGTAGAAATTAAGAAGAAGCAGCCGTTACGGGTATTGATATTAAACAATTTCCCAACCTTTGAAACAAAATACCTAAAGAATTTTTTAGCAGAGGAAGGTCACGAAGAAATTGTGAGAAGCCAATTGACAAAAGGCAAGTTTAAGTTCGAATATTTCAATACGAGTAGTACACCTGTTTATCAGTTTACTGATGAGATTTTAAAACGGTTCGATTTAGTCATTACAGATGCAGATACCTATTTTAGTTTTGGGTCTGCAACTAAAAATCGCTTTGAAAAGAATATTAGAGAAAATGGGTTAGGGGTATTCATTCAGCCAAGTGATTTTCTTTTCAATTTGAGTACAAGGTCATCTTATTTTAGATTTAAACGAGATGGAATAAAAGATGTTCAATTATTGAATAGTACTATTGCCTTAGAAAAATACCCTTATGAATTTGATGAAGAATTTTTGGTGAAATCACTAATAGTAGGGGAAGGTAAAACTATAGCCGTGTATAAACAAATGGGATTAGGCAAGGTTGCAACTACAACGTTATTAAGTAGTTATCAAATGTTATTGAATGGCTCGGATCAAGTATATAAAAGTATTTGGACTAAAATTTTAGACGAAATTGCAAAAACGCAAAGTGTGCAGGTTGAATGGAAGGCTTACACAGAAATTCCAAAAGTAGATGAGCCATTTCATTTTAGTTTGTATACAAATCTACAGGAGTTCACTGTAATAAATGAAGATAGTATACGTATCCCAATACTTCAAAAACCAATGGTGTCTACTCATTACAAAGGAACAATTTATCCGAAGAAAACGGGGTGGCAACATTTAAGCATAGAAGGTGATAGTACTGCTCAATTTTCGTTTTTTGTCTATGATAGTATTGATTGGAAAGCGTTATCCACAACTCAAAATATAACCTCAAATCAAAAGAGATTTAAGAATGGTATAAACAAAAACAGGACGGTTATTCATAACCGTCCTGTTTCTCCAATATTGTTTTACGTCCTATTTTTACTGGGCGTAGGCTGGTTGTGGCTATCACCTAAACTATCAACCGAAAGGTGATTAAACCACTGTATTTTAATGCGGTAATTTATCTTTTACAAGACCGTAAATAAAAGTTCCCAAAAGTGCTCCTCCTATTACAACAAGAATCGAATAATAGCCAGCTCCTGCAAGAACATACATAGGTCCTGGGCAAGCACCTGCTAACGCCCATCCTAAACCAAAAATAATACCACCTAGTAAATAGTTAGTAACACCTTTCTTCTTTGGATGTAAATTCATTTCGGTACCGCCAATAGCTTTTATTTTGAACTTTTTAATGAGTTGAATACCTATAACGCCTAATACCAATGCAGAGCCAATAATGCCATACATATGAAAAGAACCAAATTGAAACATTTCATAGATGCGAAACCACGAAGCAGCTTCAGATTTATACATGATGATTCCGAAAAATATACCGATGGTTAAATAACTTAAATATTTCATACTATCCGAAAATTAGAGGGAATAAAAGGTGAATCATTACAAGGCCTCCAATAAAGAAGCCAATTACTGCAATAAGTGAGGGTAGTTGTAAATTGCTAAGTCCTGAAATGGCATGACCACTGGTACAACCGCCAGCATATCGAGCACCAAAGCCAACTAGGAATCCTCCAATAATTAATATGATAAGCACGAAAGGGTTAGTAAGTTGTTCCGTTGCGAAAAGTTCAGTAGGTAAATAAGCTTCACCGGCACTTTCAATACCATAATCCGTTGCAAGTTGTTGGGCAACTTCCGGGTTGATTTTCACGGTATTATCCGACATAAATTGGGAAGCAATAAATCCGCCGATAACCGCTCCTAGAACAATTATTAGATTCCATCTTTGTGATTTCCAATCGAATTTAAAAAAATCAGCGTATTTGCCAGCACCACCAATAGAACACATGGTTCTTAAATTTGAGGACATTCCGAATTTTTTGCCAGCAAATAGCAAAATAAACATGGTTAAGGCAATTAAAGGTCCGGCTACATACCAAGGCCAAGGGTCATATATCAAATTCATTGTCAATTAATTCTTGTTATTTGTAACTTAAAGAAGCGCAAAGAAAATGAATCTTTTACTAACGCTGTTACATTGGCAAGATATTAACTACCAATATGTGTTTGCTTTTCAATATAATGATAACATAAAGTAAGTTTTAATTTACTCGATAATCGAGATTTAAATGCTCTGAGGCTTGCCTTGAGGTTGTTTACTTTTTATATATTGAAAAGCAGACCATAGTAGCCTCTGTTCTGTTTAGAATTAGGAGTGAATTATTTAGAAAGGGTTAGTATCTAAATATTAAAACCCTATTTTTTCTTGATTCCTAATTTCACAAGAATGGTTTCCAACAAACACCATTTCGTAAACGCCGATTGTATAAGGTTTACCCCTATAAATACGGTAAACCATAACCAGTTTATATGTACATATACTGCCAATACGACGCTCAGTAAAACCATTGTACCTACTATTACTCTAAAATATGTATTTAACATGTTGATTTATTTTTAAGATTATATTGATTTTTCAATAGGAACTACCACTGCTTTTATAGGGTTGTTTGTTTCCAGATTTTGATTGAAGTCTTTAATAAGCTCAAATAGCGTATCAATATTTTCATCTTCGGTAAAAGAGAAGAACAAACTCGATTCTAGACCACCCTTCTCAATTGGAAACCAACTAGTGGTACGAACCAATGAAGTATGATTTTTATAGCCATCTATATCTGAACCGCTAAAGCTCTCGATCCTCGCTTTTTTAAAGAGTCGCAGAATTTCCTTTTCGAATTCTTCTACGACCGTTACGATTAGTAATTTCATTTTTATCGTTTTTAGTCCTTATTATTTTCTGTTATTTCTTGAATTTCCGTATCAGGATAATTCTTTCGCTCGATCATATAATAAACCAATGGCACAACCAATAATGTAAGCACCGTAGAAACAATAGTTCCGCCCATTAATGAGATAGCTAAACCTTGAAATATTGGGTCGAATAAAATAACGAATGCGCCAATAACCACCGTACCAGCTGTTAGTAGAATAGGAGTGGTACGTACAGCACCAGCTTCAATTGCCGCCTGTTTAATAGGTACGCCTTCGGCTAATCGCAGGTTAATGAAATCAATAAGTAAAACGGAGTTTCGAACCATTATACCTGCCAATGCAATCATTCCAATAAAAGAGGTCGCTGTAAAAAATGCGCCCATAATCCAGTGGCCTAAAATAATTCCGATTAATGATAAGGGTATCGCTACCATCATTACAATAGGAGCCTTAAAGTTTTGAAACCACCCTACAATCAATATATAGATTAAGATGATGGCTCCTAAAAAGGCAATTCCTAAATCACGGAATACCTCAAGTGTAATTTGCCATTCACCATCCCATTTAACTGTGTAGTCATCTTCAAATTCAGGCTGACCTAAGTACATTTCGTTAATTTTATACCCTTTTGGTAAGGCTATTTCTTTAAGCTTTTCTTCCATACCCAAAATAGCATAAGCAGGACTCTCCAATTCACCGGCCATATCTGCCATCACGTAAACTACCCGTTTTTGATTTTTACGGTAAATACTCTTTGCGCTTGTTGTTTCTACAATGTCGACTAAATCGGATATAGCCACCATTGTACCAAGTTTAGAGGTTATTTTCAACTGTGAAATATCTGAAATGGTTGATTTTTCCTTTTCATCCAATGCCAATATTAAACCGACTTGGTCGCTAGCATTCTCATCATATAAATTAGTTATAGCCCTATTCGATAATGCCATATTCATGGTGTAGACAATTTGCTGCGGTGCCACACCATAAAGCATTGCTTTCTCTTTATCGATTACGAATTGATATTCGGTTTGGTCTGCTTCAACAAGCCAATCGATATCAACGACATCATCGGTATTCTTTAAAATATCTTGAACGCTATTGGCAATTCTCATTTGTTCTTCATAATCAGGGCCATAAACCTCTGCTACAATTGTGGATAATACAGGAGGTCCTGGTGGAACTTCAACCAATTTTACATTCGCATTATATTTCGCAGCTATTTTTTGAATATCTGGTCGTAATAATTTTGCGATGTCATGACTCTGGGCAGAACGTTCACCTTTGTCAATAAGATTAACCTGAATATCTGCCATATTACTGCCACCACGTAAATCGTAATGACGTACCAAACCGTTAAATGTTATTGGTGCAGAGGTGCCAATATAATTTTGGTAATTCACCACTTCTGGGCGGGTTGATAGATATTGTGAAATTTCCTGTGCAACTACACCCGTACGTTCTAACGTAGTACCTTCTGGCATATCAATGACCACTTGAAACTCATTCTTATTGTCAAATGGTAACATTTTTACGGCTACCGATTTGGTGAAGAATAATACCATAGATCCCATGAGTAATAAAAAAGTCAATCCTAAAAACAACCAACGTTTACTTTTATTTTCAATTAGAGGTCTTTCAAATTTGTTGTAAATCCTATAGATAAAAGTTTCCTCTAAAGGTTTTTGTTGTTTCGCTTCTTCACCTTTTTTATCTTTTTCTCTTAAGAAAATATATCCTAAATAGGGAGTGATGGTTAAAGCAACGAATAAGGACAGAATCATTGCGATAGAAGCCCCAATAGGCATTGGAGCCATATAAGGACCCATTAAGCCAGATACGAATGCCATGGGTAGTACAGAGGCTATTACAGTAAATGTGGCCAATATTGTTGGGTTACCTACTTCATTTATAGCATACAGCGCAGCTTGTTTAAACGGTAGCCGTTTCATTTTAAAATGCCGGTGCATATTCTCGGCAATAATAATAGAGTCATCTACTACGATACCAGTAACAAATACCAGGGCAAACAAAGTAATTCTGTTCAGCGTGTAATCTAACATGTAGTAGCTCAACAGCGTTAAAGCAAACGTAATCGGAACCGATAAAAATACCACTAAGCCACCGCGCCAGCCCATCGCTAGCATAACCACAAGTGTTACTGCAAAGATGGAACCTATAAGGTGCAACAGTAATTCTGATACTTTATGAGATGCAGTTTCACCATAGTTTCTGGTAATTTCTACATGTACATCATCAGGTATAAGTGTAGTGCGTAAATGGTCAACTTTATCAATAACGATATCTGCAATTTTCATCGCATCGGCACCCTTTCTTTTTGCTACCGAAATGGTAACAGCTGGGTATTCAGATTTGTAATCAGCAACTTTATCGCTAGCCTGTCCAAAACCTAAAGACACATAACTCTGTGGAACTTCTGGTCCATCGATAATGCTCGCGATTTGCTTTAAATAAATAGGTTGGTCCTGCTGTACGCCAACTACAAGATTTTCAACATCGGTTACCGAAGCCAGAAAATTACCGGTATTTACCAAAAATTCGGTATCATTTTTATCAAAACTACCTGAACTCAATTGTGCATTGTTCGCCTTTATCATTTCAGAAACCGATAAGAAATCTAAGCCGCTAGCAGCCAATTTATCTTTGTCTAAAACCACGCGCAATTGACGGTCTTGATTACCGATTTTATGGGTAATCGCAACATCGGTTACCTTTTTAATCTCACTTTCTAACTCTTGTGCCATTTGGCTCAACTGGTACCCATCATAGTTCTCACTCCATAATGTCAGGCCCAGCATGGGTACATCATCAATTGCCCGTGTCTTTACCAACGGAAACGTAACACCCTCGGGCATTTGATCCATGTGCTTATTAATTTCATTGTACAATTTCACGAACGAACGTTCAATATCCTCGCCTACATAAAATTGAACGATGACCATTCCCTGTTCTTTCATAGAAGTTGAATACACATATTCAACACCTTTAATGTTCGAAATTAATTGTTCTAATGGCTTTATCACTCTCGACTCAACTTCCGTTGGACTTGCGCCAGGATAACCCACAAAAATATCGGCCATTGGCACATCAATTTGAGGTTCTTCTTCTCTCGGAATCAAAAACGAACTGTACACCCCAACGACCATAAATACAATCATCAGTAGTACCGTTAACTTGCTGCCTATAAATAATTTGGCAATTTTACCAGCTAAACCTTCCTTCATTATTTCTATATTTTATTTGTGTGTTACCACCTGCCGGTTGGCAGGCGGTCGGGCTTTCCGCTCATACTCCTCGGCACAAAAATGCCTGTGGGGTAACCGCTTCAATCCCTAACCCAGACTCGTTTATTGATTTGCGATTTTTGCTCCGTTAAATAATTTTCCTTCTGCAGAAACTATATATTGCTCATCGGCAGAAAGACCTGATAATACTTCTACTTCATCTCCGAAAGTTCTCCCCAATCGCAACCAACGCAACAGCGCGGTGTTACTTTGACTTACCGTATAAATACCTGACAACTGTCCATTCTTTACAATAGCTTCAATAGGAATCATGACAGCGGAAGTAGTCGTTTTTCGTGCTACAGGAAACTGTACTGTGGCATACATACCTGATAATATCTGTGCATCGGTCTTGTCTAAAATAACTTTTACAAGATATTGACCTCCTGTGTTTTTAGAAGAGGTACTAACTTCGGTCACCTTACCTTTTACATTCTCATTTAATGCTTTTATCTGCACAGTTACTTCAATATCACTTTTAACATCAAGAATTTCAGATTCTGGTACCATGGCCAAAACTTGATATTTACCTGGAGATTCTACTTCCATCAATGCCATACCTGGGTTTGCCATATCGCCTGCACTAATGAATTTATTAGTGACCACACCATTAAAAGGAGCACGGATATTCGCATAACCCATTTGTGCATTTACACCGTTTCTCATTTGTTTAGCAGACTCTAATCGTGCCTTAGCCATGTTATAATTGGCTGTGATATCATCAAGCTCTTTCTGTGAGGCACTGTTTTCTTGAAACAACGTTGAGAACCGATTATAGTCCTTTTCAGCATTGGTGAATGCAGCTTCAGCTTCAGTGATTCCCGCATTTACTTGTGCTAATTGAGCCGACATATTAGCATTATTGACGCTCATCAGTAATTGGCCATCACTTACTTTATCACCAACGCCAACATATATTTTATCTACATAACCCATCATTCGGGTACTGATGTTAGCACTCTTGGCTGCTTCGATTTTTCCGCTTACCGATAAAAATGGACTACTATTGTCTTCAGAAACAGTTTTCACTTGAACGGCTATAGCTGGTGAATTATCAACTACTGCTTTTTTATCTTCGCTTCCACAACTAGAGATTAGGACTGTTGCTCCTAAAATTGCTGTGATTATATATTTTTTATTTTTCATCTTTATGATTGGTATTAAGTAATTGATTTATCCTATTCTTTCGTAAGAAACTGTACATATGCCAAGGCATAATTATGTTGAAATATTGTAGCGTAATATTCTAATTGCTTTTGAGAATATTGCGTTTCAGACATCAGCAAATCAGTAGTTTTTTCTAAACCCTGCTTGAACCTATTTGTGCGTATGCGTAATGATTCTTCAGATTGTTCAAGTGCCAATTTTGTAAGCTTTAATTTGTTTTTAGCATCTTCAAAACCTCTTTTTGCTTTATTAAGTTCTAATTGACTTTCAGACTTGTATTGTTCTAACTGTAATTTAGATTTGTCATATTCAGCTTTACTTTTTTGAGATTTCCCAAAACGTTTACTGCCTTCAAAAAGATTCCATTTTAATTCTGCACCAAATAAATATCCTTGGGCTTGACCTTGAAAAATTTCATCATCATGTAACTCATAAGTGCCAAAGGCATTTAATCTAGGTAAGAAAGCCATTTGGTCTGCCTTATGCATTTGTCTATATGCTTCGGTAGCCGAATTCATCGCTAAAATATCTTTTCTATTTTCAGATAAGTTTACAGCCGTTGCAGTCGCAGAACTAGTTATGGATAGTGAATCAGAAGGTTTTAAAATTTCATTTTCATCAGCATTCATTAAAACAGATAGGTAGTTGCTGGCATTTAGAATATTACTTTTTGCGTATTGCAATTGATTATCTATTTCTGTAACTCGTACTTCTACCGAAAGAACATCAGATTTTTGTAGGTAGCCTTGTTTGTAGCTATTGTCGGCTATACGCTTATTTTCTAAAGCTGTTTCTTGGGCTTTTTCTATAACCTTCACGGTTTTATAGGCAAGTTGTAATTGCATATAGGCTTTTTCAACCTCAAGGGCTAGATAATCTTCGGTGCGATCCGACTGTAGTTCGGTAGCGTTCCATTTTGCCTTTGCAGCCTTACGTTGAAAAATTCCGTCGAAATTTATGAGCGGTTGTTGAACTTCTACACGAGTCGCATAATCTTCAATTTGTCGAGGGTCATTCAATACACTAGGATTAAAATCTGCCGCTGTTAAAATTTCTTGATTAAGTTTTGAGCCAAAAGCCATTAAAGGGTTCGTGGTGGCAATCGCTGTATGTGAAACGCTGATATTGGGTAATAAAATAGCATTGGTCTGATTATAATCACCCTTTGCAGACAACACATCTTGTTGTGCCATTTTTATCGTGTTATTACGCTCCTTAACTTTGGCTAACACTTCATCTTTAGTAATAGACTTAGTTTCTTGCGCTAGTCCCGAAAAAAAGACGAATAACACTATCATTCCTAATTTATACTTCATCGTATTCATTTATTTAATGCAAAATTAAGGCGGTAAAACAGGCTGCACAGTAACTAATGTTACCTAAGGAAATTTCTTTCTTAAAAAACATCTGTTTAAAAAAGAAAAGGCACTCTTTTATAAAGAGTGCCTTTTACAATCAACCGAAAAACAAAAGAAAAATTAGTTTACTCGAAAATCGAGATTTAAATGCTCCGATGCTTGCGTCGAAATCAAAATGTTCTTTCTTATGAATGCCTCTTGGGTTTACCCCGAGGTTATTTTCTTTTTAGGAGATTTTATAAATAAACTGAATAATAGTCCACCCATAAAACCGCCATATAATGTACTGGTCAAAGGTTTAGAAGTTATGGCACAAGTACCACTCAAACAACCAATTTCTGTGTAGTATATATACCCTGCTATAGCGTCAATTACCACACCGATTGTGGTTAGTATAATTACTTTTTTTGTCATTAGTTATTGGCTTTTCTTGTGCCCCCGTGACCGCCAGCCACAATGAGCATTATTTTAATACTCAGCCAAATGAACTTAAAAAATTGAATTATTGGGTTCATCATATAAAAGCGTTTCGATTTCGATATTCTCTGTGTCATTTCTTTTGGTTTTTAAGTTTTATTAATTCAAGTTTTAAAAGATTGTATCTCAAAACTATTCAGGAATTAGCCACCAAAAAGGTTTCATTTTCGCCTTATAAATAAAGGCATAGTGTAGGGCTAATTTTAACCAATGACCAGCTAAACCGATTTCACCAAAAGTCTTGTCTAACTGTCTACCTTGTGTATCGGGATATTTATGATAATCAGGTACAATAGGATAGGTGGTAATACTAACGCCACTACCTTTTGTCATTCCATAACCCGCAGATGCAATACATGCTGCCCCCATGTTACCCATAGAACCCTTATGGTGCAATTCTTTTTTCCCGTTAATGATATCAATAATATTGTCTGCCACTAACTTCGCTGTAATACCAGAAGGCATTCCTGTTCTTGGCGGAGCAGGGGATATGAGTGTACCATTTTTACTTACCCTAGGTTTAGAAATAGCATGCGGTGGAGCAAACGCAATACCTGGGGCGAATATATTTTTATACGACGGATTTTGGTAGATTTCAGGCCAATCTTGTACACTCCATTCTTCATATGGTTTAGGCGTATAATCGGCATCGACCAACATAAATCCTTTGAAGAGTTTTTCTGTGATATCTTCGTTATTTTTATTAAAAGCTTTAAAACCATGCCCTGAGAAAGCAGGTATTAGCATGGCAAAATCATATGTTTCAGAATTGTATTCACCATCTAGCGTTTCATAATGCGCTACACCATCTTCTATTTTGTTTACCCCTGCACCAATAATCCATTTTATACCACGGTCTTCAAAGACCATTTCGACCATTTCGCTAGATTTCATTATGTTGTTGCCGTAACTGAGCAGCATACCGTCCATACCAAAATCACCTAATTGATGCTCATTGGCAATCCATACAACTTCAGCTTTGTCACGTACATTATGTCGCCTTAGTTCTTGTTCAACATTTAAAATATATTCGAAAGCTGCACCTTGACACGTAGATTTTGCATGGCCAGTGCCAATTAGTATTTTCACTTTTTTGCCTTGTTTCATTTCCTGAATCAAGTCATTCAAAGCATGCCACGCATGTTCGGCATGTGTATATGTACAAACAGAATATGCTTTGTTAGTACCTGGGTTTAGGCCTTCGGTCATATCAAAGGCTAGTTTAGGGCCTGTAGCATTTATTAAATAATCGTAGGTTACTTTTTCGGTTTGTCCTTTTTTCTCATCGTTTACATATTCGATTTTAACAAAAGGCTGTGTAGTATCGGTATCACCTTCTGGGTGAAACGTAGTTACTTTTGCTTGTTTATAACCGATGCTTTTTTTCTTGTATAAAGGAGCCAAAGGAAATAGGATCTCTTTAGACTTCATTCTACCAATACCAACCCAAATGTTTGAGGGTATCCATTGGTAATTACTATTTGGCGAAACAACCAAAACTTCATGTTCTTTCGATAATTTTCGACGTAGATGAGCTGCTGCGACGTGACCGGAAATTCCTGCACCTAATATGACTATTTTTGACATTTCTACAAGCTTTTAAGTTTATACTAAGGTCACTTTAATCTTGAAGCTATACAGTAACCTTTGTTACACAAACAGGTATAATTCATTTTGTTACAATAGTCTACTGCAAAACAGTGATGGATTGTTAGAATTGCTTTGACGACAGGCTTAATAGCTATATTGATTAATATCATATTTAGATATTAACGGGATACTTAATTTTGAGGATACTATTTAAAATAGCTTAGAGATGAGAGGCAGTTCAAATACATTGATTTATGTCATTGCCGGTATTATTATTCTCCATTTTGTTGTCGGCTTTATTTGGCTGATCTATAAATTAAATAAGAAAAAAGAGAAGATAGATTAATTGATTCATTAACCTCTGCTTGATAGTAACACTGGTATGTATCTTAGAAAGGAAAAGGGGATAATAGTTATGATTTATTAAATTTATGATATACTTTTTTAGCCAAAACAAGGGCTAAGGCACCACCAATTGCTGAGACTAACAAATTAATAGTCAGTCGAAAACCATCAAAATCACCATTATTCATTATAGACCAAGGGTCAAAGCCTAATCTTCCAAAAGTTTTTATGAATAAGATGCTTCCAAAAACGCCTGCAATCGTATTGCCTATAACACCAAATGAGTACTTTTTTAATATAAAGCCTACACCATTTGCTGCAATTATTCCTATAACAATACTAATTAATGAAATTAATGTGCCTGTCATATGAGTCTCTTTATTCTAATGGCCATAATCCATATGATCTACTTTTCCTTTCATTAATCTTTTTTGAATAATCATATAAATGAAGAGGAGTATGAAACCAATAATTCCCCAATAAAGTGCTACTGATAAACTATAATCAGAAGCAGCTGTATTGTATATTGTTAATGGTTCATGTGTATCATTAACAGAAGGCAATATCACAGGAAATAAAGATGCTAATGATGATGTAATTCCCCCAACTATTAATAAGGTTGACAAGACAAAAGCATTGCTGTCTTTTTTGATTTTTTTAATAAAAAATAACCCAATTAAGCCTGTTAAATAAATAACTGGAAAAACAATAAGATAAGGTTTAAGAATAAAATTATCTAAAGAATTTGGATTCACTATTTGCCATACAAATAAAGAAAAGACCGTTAGAATCGTTAACGCAATGTTTAACTTAAAGATTACACTTTTAAGCTTGTTGTTTATTGACGAATTAGTTTTTAGAATTACCCAATTAGCACCATGAATAGCTAATGTTACAACAGATATTAACCCAATAATAATTGTAAACCAATCTATGACACCAGGATGTTCAGATAAAGGACTAAAACTACTATTCCATAAGGGTAGGAAAAAATAATGTCCTTCATGTACAGATATGCCATTATCAACACCACCTAAATTTACACCTCTTACAATATTGCCTAATGCGATACCGAAAAATAAGGCTAGTAATAAACTAGAAACTCCGAAAGATTTGTCCCAGATATCTTTCCACATTTGGAATTTAAATTGCCCCCTTAATTCTAACCCAATAGCGCGGAAAATTATTAACCATAAAACTAGTATCAATGGTAAATAGAAACCACTAAAAACCGAAGCATAGAATGTTGGGAATGCCATAAAAAGCATCCCACCGGCAGCGACTAACCAAACTTCATTAGAATCCCAAAATAGACCAGCAGATTTTGCAATGACTTCTTTATCTTTTTCCTTTTTAGCAAAGAACAAATGAATAATTCCTGTTCCAAAATCATAACCATCCAAAATAAAAAATACAGCTAAAACAGTGGCTATTAAAATGTACCAAAATATTTCCATAATTAATGTGTTTTAGGTTTTGGCCCTTCGTTAATGGTTTTGCCTACTAAGATTAAGAATAAAAGTCCCAATAGCATATATAAAGCGACAAAACCAAGTAAGGTAAATAAGGTGTTGCCAGATGAAACTGTTGGGGAAATACCATCGCTAGTTCTTAGTAAACCATATACTAAATACGGTTGTCTACCTAACTCCGCCGTGTACCATCCGGTAAGGTTTGCTATATAAGGGAACGGAACTAAAAACATAATGATCCAAAGTAATGCTTTTGCCGTGTACAGTTTTTTACGCCATAATAGAAATGCTGCTAATGCCATTATAGCCATAAAAATTGTGCCTAAACCAACCATTATATGATACGAATAATACAGTGCAGGAATGTTATCGGGCAATTCTTCTTTTTCGAATTTATCCATACCAACGATTTGCTTATCCCATTCTTGATAGGTTAAAAAACTTAATATGTTCGGAACGGCAATTTTGTTATCTAGTTTTTTCTCAACCATATTAGGTTGCCCAATAAGTACAATTTCTGCACCAGCGTCTTCGGTCTCAAAAATACCTTCCATAGCGGCAAAAGCTGCTGGCTGGTATTTTGCGACATTTTTCGCATTCCAATCTCCAGTAGGGAAGGCCACCAAAATACTGGAAACCAAACCGAAAATAACTCCGGTTTTTAAAAACAGTTTTCCGTGTTCAGTCTGTTTATTTCTAAGCAGGTAAAAGGCCCCTATACTAGCGACCACGAAAGAAGAGGTGACTACAGAAGCTAATTGATTATGTAAAAAAGCGGGTAGAAGCCAAGGATTACTAAACAGTGCAGAAAAATTTTGTAAAACGAATTTTCCATTTTCCAAAATTTCATACCCTACTGGGTGTTGCATCCAAGCATTGGTTGCTAAAATAAACCAACCACTAGCCCAAGATCCTAGAAATACTAGAAAGCCAGTTAAGAGGTGTAATTTTTGTCCCATTAACTTTTCGCCAAAAATAAATAGTGCCAAGAAAGAGGATTCTAAGAAGAAAGAAAACATGCCTTCCATGGCTAAGGTCTGCCCAATAATACCACCTGTTAGTTCAGAGAATTTTGCCCAATTAGTGCCAAATTGAAATTCCATAGGAATTCCTGTTACGACGCCCATGGTAAAATTGATGGCAAAAATTTTCATAAAAAATTTAGCAGCATCGTTATATTTTTCAATCTTATTTCTAAGGTATTTCCATTTAAAGTAGACTATCAATAATGACAATCCCATGGTTAATTGAGGAAATATATAGTGGAATGTGATAGTAAATGCAAATTGCAGTCTATCGTAAAAAATCATGTCTTCCATAATCTATATTCTTTACAGCTTTTAGGATGGTTACAAAAGTAGACAACAGATGATTTTTAAAGGTAACCATTGATACATATTTCAAAAAAATCGTACTTAAAAGCCCAATTTTAACAAGATTAAATGTTGAATGCTTTTTTATATGAGAATGATTGATTTATAATTTTAAACACAATGTTTTTAAACGTCAAATCCCCTGAAATTTGAATTAACAAACTTCAGGGGATTTAAGATACTATTTTAGTAATTAGTCTTTGTATGCAGATAGCATCCATACTAATTTTTCTTGTTGCACAATATAATCGCTCATTAAAGAAACTGTTCCTTCGTCTTCAGCCTCGGCAGCAATTTTAAGTGTTGCTCTCTCTTTTTTTAGTAAAATAGTCAAGCTTGCTAAAATATTATCTACAGCTATATCTCCGTCAACAACATTTTCGATAGGCTTAATTTCTGAGTTTTCAATATACGTTGCGAAGGTATGAATAGGGGTAAAGCTCAAGGTTAGTACACGTTCAGCAATTTCATCAACCTTAATTAAAGCGTCATTGTATAATTCCTCGAACTTAAGGTGAAGCTCAAAAAACTTTCTTCCTTTAATATTCCAATGAAAACCTCTAAGGTTCATATAGAACATTTGATAATTCGATAGTACATCATTTAAGTGATTAGCGATATCATTTGAACTTTTTTTATCTAATCCGATATTTGATAGTTCTGTATTCGTCATGGTATTTAGGTTTAAAGAATTTTTATAATTATTAATAGATAAAAATTATAGATAAATTAATTTTCGATAAAGATAATCTATAATAAAAAAGGGAAGGGTAACTTAGGTTACATAAATCTTTTTTTAACTTTTTTTAACAATAAAAATGGAGGTGTTAAGACAATGATTAAGTTCATCGTTCTGCGATAATGAGTTTATCTTAATTATTCTGTTTATGTGACCAAAGTCACATTTTGAACCAATTGTGGTCATTAATTTTGCCGCATGAGATTGTCTGGTTTTATCATATCGACTTTTTTTGTGATTATTGCTCTGGCGAGTAGTCTTAAGACAGCTAGTGTTATGAGCTATTATGCACTATTTACCGATGATTTTGTAGAACGATTTTGCGAAAATACAGCTCGACCAGAAATGCATTGTGATGGTAAATGTGCTTTATCAAAAATGTTACTGCAAGAAGCAGGGGATGATCAGACGCCGATAAATCTAGATTGGTTGAAAAACGAAACCGTACTATTTGTCGGTCCGCTAATTACCTTTAATTTTTTACAGTTACCTCGAAAAGAATTAAATAAACTACAATATAGTGTTCTATATGATTTTCATTTTTCGAAACGCATAATTCATCCTCCCCAATTTTAGGAATTTTATTCTCCATTTAATGAAGCCAACACTATTACTTATGGTGTTTTGGCATATTCCTATACATAATTTAAACATTTACAAATGAACCTAAAATATTTTTGGGTGCTCTCAGTATTACTATTGGGGAACCTAACAAACGCACAAAATTTAAAAGGACAGATTATATCAGAAATTAATAAAGAACCCTTAGTAGGGGCTCACATACTAGCCAAAAATGGAAAGGCAGCCTATTCTGATTCTGAAGGAAATTTCGAAATTAGAATTCCAGAAGAAGGTACTGTACTAACCATTTCCTTTATGGGGTATAAAACAATAGTACAAGAGGTAACCCTTAGTAACGAGCGCTTAGCTATTGCAATGCAAGAAGCTCCAATAATTATTAACGGTGTAATGGTTACCGGTAATGCGAAAACGGACCCTATACTTTTTCTAGAAACCAATGATTATGTCAAGAATATTGTACAGCCAAGAAATGTAGCCGATTTGTTTCAAGATATCAATGGTTTTTCATTAATTAAACGTGGTAACTATGCTATTGACCCAAGTTTTAGGGCAACACAATACGAACAATTAAATGTTCAATTTGATGGTGGAACCAAGGCTATGCACGCCTGTCCCAATCGTATGGATCCTATTACTACACATGTGATTCCTGAAGAAATCGAAAAAATCGAAATCATAAAGGGACCTTATACGGTGCGTTACGGAGCTACTTTTGGAGGCATTATTAATATGGTTACTAAAAAGCCTACAGATGAAGATTATGGTATTCATGGTAGCGTAGATGGTGGTTTTGAAAGTAATGGCGGCTCTATCGTGTCAATGGCACGTTTACAACAGGCCACCGAGAAGTATGATATTGTAGGCAACGTAGGGTTTCGTGATTTTGGTAACTATGAAGATGGTGACGGCGTTGAAATACCTTCTTCATTTAGAAGTTTAGATTACGGAATTAAAGCTGGGTATAATTTTACAAAACAACAACGTCTTCAAGCACATTGGAGACAATCGTATGGGCGTGATGTGTTACATGCCGGTTTACCCATGGATACAGAAAAAGATAATAGTAGTATTCTATCTTTAGATTACAAACTAAATGGTTTAACTGGTTTAGTAAAGAGTGTTGACGCTAAAGTGTACTACAGTTTTGTTGATCATATTATGAGCAATAAGAATAGACCTAGTTTTATGATGACAGATGCCTTGTCTGAAATAGATGCTACCACAGCAGGTGGTAAAGTCGAATTGAAATTAAAGCCAACCGAAAAAATGACGGTGTACACGGGTCTCGATTTTCTTGGTATAGCTAGAGATGGTGAACGTACTAGATTAGTAAAGAGAAATGCTATGGGGGCTTTAGCAACCCCAGTTCTTTTTACCGATAAGGTTTGGCAAGATTCTTATATCAACGATTTAGGGGTATTTGTTGAAAGTAAATATCATTTAACTTCAAAAACCATTGCAACTGTGGGTTTACGTTATGATAATGTGACCTCAGAAATTAAAGATTCGGCAGAAGATTTTCAAGCCTTATATCCAAATTTAGATAAACGTACAGAGCATAATATTAGTGGTACTGCATCTTTAAAGTATGCACTATCTACTCAGTTTATAATGGAGTTGGCATATGGTAGGGGAGTTCGTTCTGCAAACATGATAGAACGTGTTATAAATCATTTTACGGTTGGTCAAGATTCGTACGAATATATTGGTAATCCGAATTTAGATGCAGAAGTTAACAATCAATTCGAAATTGGTTTTAAGGGTAGTTTACCAATATCAGATTTAAATTCAGATAGGTTTAATTACAGTACTTCCTTTTACTATTCATTATATGAGAATTATATAGTTGCGGTAATTGATGAAACTCAAACTAGAAAGTACATGCCCATGCTTGAGCCGGTAAACCCTAAAGTGTTTCGCAATTTAGATGGAGCCTATAAAACAGGGTTTGAGATTAGTGGAGGAATTGATTTCTTAGAGGATTTTAATTTTACCACGGCATTAGCATATGTATATGCCAAGAATAAAGATTTAAATGAGTCTTTACCATTAGTGCCACCATTAACAACTCGATTTAAATTACAATATGAAAAGGAGAAATTTTGGGTAAATGTAAATTATACGATTACGTCTAAGCAGGAAGATATAGCGCCTTCTTTTGGTGAGCAAATTACTGCTGGTTATGAAGTTATGGATGTTCGTTTTGGAGTTGTTCCTATCAAGAATGTGACTTTAGGATTTGCGGTATTGAATGTATTTGATAAGACATATAATAACCACTTAAATTTTTCTTTCAATAATCAGGCAGCATTTGGTACGGTGCCTATTAATGACCCTGGTAGAAACTTAACAGCCTTTGCGCAGTACAAATTTTAATACCTAAAAAGGGGACCACATTTGGTCCCCTTTTTAAATATAATATCCTTCAATATTCTTCTTATGGCATTAAAATATAACCATCAAGTTGGTAATTGGCAAGCACCATCATAGCCGATAAACCTAATTCTGTATTTGGGTTTAAATCTTCTGCACCAATACCTCTAGATGCTGTAGCTTGGGCACATACTATTAGTTTTACACCGTAATCTTTTAAAAGTTGAATAACTTCTGCATTTGGGTTTTCCTTTTCGTATTTGGCTTTATACTTAGCATCGTTTAAAGCGGTAAATGTAGCCCCACCATGTATAGCTGCTACAATATTTACTTTATCGGCAGAAATACCATTAATACCTAGCATGTTAATCATACGTGCAATTTTAAAATATCCAATATTAGACCCTTCCATTTCTCGATCGTCTTTTAGGTCAAAAACGATATTGTATTCCTTATCAGCATCTGGTAGTGTAGTCACATCTTTAAAATCTTTAATTTTTCCGTAACCATCTATTACAGGAGTAATCCATTCTTGTGCAGATGAGAGTTGTGTAGCCATAATTGCTATTAAAATTAAAAGTACTTTTTTCATGAGTTTGTAGAATTTTAAATTAGTGTAGTTTGGTTATAAATATATGATGATAGCTACTAATGTCCGTTATTTTTTAAAGTAATAAAAGTAAGTAGGGTTATTTAACGCTACTGTAACTCATGTTACTGTCATTATTAAATTGAATTTCTAGATTGGTTGACTAAATTAGTATCACAATAATTTTATAAGCTCGTTGCACAGGTATGGAAGAATTTAGAACATTGACCAAAAAACTATATCATCTCTTTATAGTGGTTTTTATATTGGTCATGACCATATTTATAATGTTACTTATCTACGAGCCTAAATCTGAAAGTTATACCCCAATAATAACTGATGAAATTACTTCTATAACTATTTGGAAACCTAAAGATGCTATTACTGAAATTCCTAATATGTCCAAAGTGGTAAAAAAAGGATATTACTTGATTGCGGAGACGTCAAAGTATATGGGACCTAATGCCGAGAATGCCGAAGACCGATATAGTGGAAATAATTTAGCATGTGCCAATTGCCACCTGCAAAAAGGAGCTCAAGCGGGCTCTGGTTCTTGGGTAGGTATTTTAGAACGATTTCCTCAATTTGGAGGTCGTGGTAATAGAGAAGGTACTATTCAAGATCGAATCAACGGTTGTATGGAACGCAGTATGAACGGTAAGATGCTTCCTGAAGATTCTGATAAAATGACCGCTATTGTAGCCTATATGGATTGGTTGGGAGAAGGATTACCAGATAATAGAAAAGCAGAATTTAAAGGCTACCCAAAGATCGAGATTCCGAATGTTGCGGTAGATTTAGATAAAGGCAGGGACGTATATAACAAAGAGTGTATAATTTGTCATGCAGAAAATGGAGCGGGAGTACTAAATCCAATGGATGGTAAAACCTATACGTATCCGCCATTATGGGGGCCAGATAGTTTCAATGACGGAGCAGGAATGAATAGGGTAATTACTTCTGCAGAATTCATAAAAAGTAATATGCCTTATTTACAGGCAACTTGGGATAATCCTAAATTGACAGATGAAGAGGCTTATCATGTGGCGGGATATATTAATAGTTTTGCAAGACCACATAAGGCAAATAAAGAAAATGATTACCCCAATAAAAAATTAAAACCGGTATCTACTCCTTATGGTCCTTGGGTTGACGATTTTTCTCCAGAACAACACAAATACGGACCATTTCCACCTATAATGGAGTTTTACGAGAAAGAATACGGTATTACTAAAACGAAATAGGCTTTATGCGAATACTATTAATACTCTTTATTTGCTTGCCTATTTTTTCTTTGGGACAAGATTCTGTTGCTACTAAGAAGAAAGGAAATCTTTCTGGACAATGGCGTACGTATTATATGATGACGGCTAACAAAGATGATTTAAAGGATTTTAATGCTTTGGCCACAGGTGGTAAATTAAAATATCAATATGACATTTTAGACAATTTAGAATTAGGAGCAGCCTTATATAATACCACCAATTTAGGGTTACAAAATTTAACTGTTCCTGATAATACTACCGGTAGAATTAGCAGATATGAAGAAGGATTGTTTGATAGATTGAACCTTAGTAATGATGCTGTTTTTTTATTAGGGGAATTATATGTGAAATATAAATTGAACCAGCATGCCTTTACACTAGGGCGAATGAAAATAAATACACCACTTATAAACCCTGAAGATGGTAGAATGATACCCACTTTAGTGCAAGGGTTTTGGTATAATTATAAAGCGAGTAAAAGTACTTTTCAATTGGGGTTATTAAATGAAATAGCACCAAGATCTACAGGTCAATTTTACGGAATTGGTGAGAGTATAGGTACATATCCGGTTGGTAGAAACAAGGGTGGTAATGCTTCTCAATATTCAGATAATTCGGAGTCAGATTATATTTTAATGTTTAATGCAGATTTTGAAATAGCTAAGAATTTAAAGCTAAATGTATGGAACCAATATGTAGATAATGTGTTCAATTCTATCTACATTAAACCTTCTTTGAAGATATCTGAATCTGTACAAATAGAAGGGGAGTGGTTACACCTGAATAAGATTGGAGATGGTGGTAATTCTTTAGATTCGCTCCGCTATTTTAATCAGAATACAGCAGATGTTTTAGGGTTAAAGATTGCTTATAAAAAAAAGGGAGGGTTGGTGAGCTTAGCTTATAATAGAATATTGCCACAAGGTCAATTTTTATCTCCAAGGGAATGGGGTAGAGAAGATTTGTTCAGTTTTCAAAAGCGAGAGCGTAGCGAAGGCTCTGCCGATAATCACGCTTTGGTTCTGAACTATAAAAATGAGTTCGAAATACTAAAAGAGGATCTAAACCTAACTTCAATATTAAGTATTGGTAAGCATTGGAAACCAGCAGTAACCAATGCTGTTCTTAATAAATATGCCATGCCAGATTATACGCATATTAACTTAGATATATTCTTCTATATTAAAAAATTAAAGCACTTTAAACCAGAGCTTTTACTTACTTCAAAAATTGGTAATGGTGATATTCCAGATAATCCTAACTTCTATTTTAATAAGGTAGATATGTTTCATGTAGACGTAATACTCAACTATAACTTTTAAAAAGACTAAAAAAAACCCCCATTTCAATGGGGATTGTTTTTGGTAGTAAATTAAACATCTTTGCCCTTCATCATCTTATTCCAATACAAATAAGGAAGGCCATATTTTTTAAGCATCCATAATCTCCAATGTTCTTTAGAAGAATCAAAGATTAGCATCTGCTTCAGTTTTGGGTCTGGTGTAAAGTTGTTGTCATAATCAAATTCGGCCAAAACCATTTTACCGTAATCGGTTACTAAAGGGCAAGAAGAATAACCGTTGTAAGATTTAGTTCCCATTTTATGGGTATTTATTAAAAGGTCAATATTATCAACTACAATAGGTGCTTACTTACGAATTGCCGCACCTGTTTTGGCTGTTGGCAATGCAGCTACATCTCCTAAGCCAAAAATATTAGAGTATGTATTATGTTGCATAGTTTGATGATTTACATCTAACCAGCCCGCAGGGTTTACCAAAGTTGATTCTTTTACAAATTTAGGAGCTATAGAAGGTGGTGCAGTATGTAACATATCATAATGAATACCATATCGATTTCCGTCAATAATTACCTTAACATCTTTATAATTGTATTGAAACTTATCGTCTAGTTTTAAGTCATCAACTTTATTACTTGAAATTACGACACAACCTCCGGCTGTAATTTCTTGTCCCATTTCATACCATGCAATTTGTTTCTCGCCATCTACAGCGACTAATTTATGGTGAAATCTTAGGTTAATATCTTTACGGTCTACAACCTCCATTAAGGTTTTGGCTACCTCTTTTACTCCAAAAATAACGGTACCTCCAGTCGCAAATATAACATCGGTCTTTTTCCTAACACCACTTTTTCTAAAATGATTATCAGCTAAATACATGATTTTTTGTGGTGCTCCGCCACATTTAATCGGTGTTGTAGGTTGTGTGAATAATGCGGTGCCTCCCTTGAAGTTTTTAATGACATCCCAAGTATGTTTTGGATTTGTATAATTACTGCACACCACACCTTTATCCATTGCCTCTCCAAGTCCAGGTACTAAACTAAAATCATAGGCAAGACCTGGGGCAACTACTAAATAATCATAAGTAATATCTCCTTTTAATGAGGTATGAATAATGTTATTTTCTGGGTCAAAACCTGTTGCCTTGTCCTTTATCCAAGTAGCACCTTTAGGTATAACAGAAGACATTGGTCTGGCAGTTTTTTCAAAATCATATGTACCAGCACCTACGAGAGTCCACGCAGGTTGATAATAATGGGTGTCAGCAGGTTCAATAATTGCAACGTCTTTAGCTTTCTTTTGTGTGAGAAGCTGGGCTGCTACCATAATACCTGCAGTACCACCTCCAATAATCAATACCTGATGATGTGTGCTCATTTTATAACTATTTTTTAGAATTTAATAAATATAATAGTTATCAATTTCTAATTATGTAACAAGAGTTACATAAGTCAAGTTATATTGAAATAGGTAAATTAAATGATTCTAAAACAAATAGAATTTGTTTTAGAATCATTTAAGAAATAGCCTTATTTTTTCACCCTGCAGGTATTAGCACCAAACAAAGTATATAATGGACAAAAACTAACAAATGTTGTTAAGATTAATATGGCTGCTACTGCCACTACTATATAGCCTAAAGTTCCACCAACAGTATCCGTGTAAAATGTAGTTAAAAGAGCTACGGCTATAAAGAATCTAATAAATCGGTCTGTACTTCCCATATTTTTTTTCATGACACTAATTTTTATTTTATGTGTTAAACCGCAAACTGTAATGATGTGTAGGTTATATAGACAAACAGAGTAGCACTATAGTTTTATGTTAAAGATATACTGCAAAGTAATATTAACCTATCAGCTTAAGTATGACATTTGTCATAATTGAAGCTTAAGATAATAGTAGGTTAATATGTAACAAGAGTTACAGAATTGCTGTTTATTAAAAAGTATATTTACCAAAATCGTAATACGAATGGAAGCATATGTAGATGCATTTTTAAACGCAGTTTCGGGAACATTTAGTTGGACCTGGAAATCTATTATTTTTAATGTGCCATGGTACCTTAATTACTTTTGGGGCTTAATCTTTATCTCTTTGATAGTTTGGTTTTTAGAAATCGTTTTTCCTTGGAGAAAGCAACAAGGGGTTTTTAGAAAAGATTTCTGGCTAGATGGTTTTTATATGTTTTTCAACTTCTTTTTATTCGCGATAGCCATTAGTGGTATTTATAAAATAATAAATGTTTTTTTTGGGGATATAGGTATTACCGCAAATAGTCTGGCGGTTATAAACATATCTCAATGGCCAATGTGGGGTCAGTTGTTGCTATTTTTTATTGTATTGGATTTTGTACAGTGGTTTACTCATATACTATTACATAAGTATGCTTTTCTATGGAATTTTCATAAGGTACACCATAGTGTTAAAGAGATGGGATTTGCAGCACATTTACGTTACCATTGGATGGAGAATATATTCTACAAACCCCTGAAGACATTCGGGGTCATGATTCTTGGTGGTTTTGAACCCGAACAAGCATATATTGTTCATTTTGCAGCCATTGCTATTGGCCATTTTAACCATTCGAATATAAAAATTACATGGGGTCCGTTGAAGTATATTTTCAATAACCCTGTAATGCACTTATATCATCATGCTTATGACCTGCCAAAAGGAACTTATGGTGTAAACTTTGGTATCAGTTTAAGTATATGGGATTATATTTTCAAGACCGATTATATACCTGAAGATAGTGGAGATGTAAAGTTAGGTTACCCTGGAGATGAGAATTTACCAAAAGACTTTCTTGGGCAAATGGTACATGGTTTTAAAGGCAAAAAGAAGTAATTAATTACTTCTTTTTGCCTTTAAATAAGAGTTGGGTTTATTTAGATAATTTTCCAGAAGCACAGCTTACAAAAGATTTAGCTTTTGATAGTACCGAATTACCTTGATCAATACTTGGGTATCCAATTGACTTTAGCTTATCTTTTACTGTAGTAATAGCCTCTTGATTTGATACATCGAACTTTACCGATGACGATTCTACGGATACAGTTACATTTGTTACCGCAGGTAATTCTTCTAATTTAGAGATAACCGTTTTGGCACAGCCGCCACACTTTAGATTTTGAATAGGAATTACTGATGTCATATTTTATTATTTTATTTCGTCGTTGAAAGTTATACTCCAAAGACCCCTTACTTCATTTTCTTTATAATCAATAGCTTTGTCATAAGGATATTTATCGTTTATGATCTGCATAACCTTTGGGTCTATATTCGATACAGGTGTTCCATGGCAATTTAAGCACATGGTATTCGTAATAATAGGAGAATAAAAATTTGTAATGCCATTTTCCGTAGTTAAAATGGGCTCATAAGACTCCTTATTGTTAATTTTTGATTTAAAATATTCAATATACTCAAGCTCTTTTTCATTAGCTTGATTTTCAAGGTTTCTAGGCTTATCGGTTACCCTTCTGATTTTGGCATTGTGTATAATTGCCATGCTATCGGTTAGTGGACAAGCTTTTTCATTACAAAACTCTACTGCAGCCACAACACCATTTTTCTGTATGTTCGATATGAGGTTTTTACCTAGAACCTTTTGAGTACTTTGGGCATACATTTTACCTTTTTCCATGAAATACATGTCATCGATATCAGTATTTGCATTCTTGTCATTTTGAATTTTAGATTCATATTGGGGATTATTTAACCCCTCTTGTTTAACTTTAGGAGAATCTTTACAACCAAGCATAAAAGCAACTACTAAAAATAGCGCAATATTTTTCATCCGATTAGAATTTTATAGTTTGCATGATGTATTAAATACAGCTTTCGTATAAGGGTACATTCTATATTTTACCGCGCCCATAAATAGAAATAGTTTCTTGATTTAATTCCAAGAACTATAACCGCCTTTTAAATCATATACTTCAAGAAAGCCCATGTTTAATAACTTACGTGCTGCTTTTTGACTTCTGGCTCCTGATCTGCAATAAACATATACCGCCTTATTTTTATCTAACTTTTCAAAGAAATTTTTAAAATTGTTAGGGTTAAAAAAATCAATATTAATAGCATTTTTAATATGGCCGCTATTAAATTCAGATGCCGTTCTAACATCAATAGGTTTTATCTTGTTTGTAATAATGGCCGTTGCATACTCATTCTTTTTCAAAATAGTAATCTGGCCTAAAGTTTCTTTTTTCTTGCCAAAAATGGCGTCTAAAAATGACATAATTATTCTGTTTAAAATTAATATTCAATACTAAAAGGAAACAGCCTTTTTCAAGACCGTTTCCTGAACCAACCAACCAATAAAAAATTTAATTAAGACTTTTCTTAGCTAGATACCAATCAACTTTTTCTAGGGTATCATCTGCAATTCGAGCATTTAGTTCATCTAAAGTTTTAGGTGGAGAAACAATTACCTTGTCTCCCTTTTTCCAATCTAATGGCATCGCTACTTTATATTTGTCAGAAGTTTGTAAGGCTTCTAAAGCTCTTAAAATCTCATTCATATTACGACCTACATTTAAAGGGTAATACATAATTAGACGTATTTTTTTCTTAGGATCAATAAAGAATACTGCCCGTACAGCTGCAGTTTCACTTTCATTAGGCTGTAACATTCCGTATTTCTTGGAGACTTTCATATCTATATCTGCTATGATAGGAAAATCGAAATATACCCCTGTATTCTGGCGAACATTTTGAACCCATCCTAAATGAGCATGAACACTATCTATACTTAGACCAAGAAGTTCTGTGTTAAGTACATCAAATTCTGGTTTACGTACTGCAAAGCCACTCATTTCAGTAGTACAAACAGGTGTGAAATCTGCAGGATGCGAGAACATAACTATCCATTTGTTTTTAGCAAAATCTGATAATTTAATTTTTCCTTTTGTAGTAACAGCCTCAAAATCTGGAGCGATATCTCCAATTCTTGGCATACTGTTCACTTCAATATTATTTATAGTTTCCATGTTGTATTAATTTTAATTAAAGGTATAACTACACCATAATTACTACAGTAACTCTTGTTACATAGACCATAAAAAATATAAAAATTTAAAAGGTGTATTTCTTAAGAAATACACCTTTTAACATCAATCTAAAAAACTAAAACAGTTCTTTAATTTATAGGTAGTTATACTACCAATACTGGGTAATATTTATAATGTAGTAGGACAAATAAACTCAGATACTTGAATACCAGTTTCTTGTATAGCCTTAAAGCCGTCTTTTACATCAATGAGGTTATGTATACCTCTGCTTTTTAAAATGGAGGAAGCAATCATACTTCTATAACCACCGGCACAGTGTACATAAAATATCTTATTTTCAGGAAATTCTGCTAAGTGGTCATTTAGAAAATCTAATGGTGTATTTACAGCTTCTAAAATATGCTCAGATAGATATTCAGATTCTTTACGTACATCGAACACAGGGGCTTTTTCACTTTCAATAATTTTTTTAAGCTCACTTGCATCGACTTGACTAACGGTATCATATTCCATTGCAGCTTTTTTCCATGCCTCAAAACCTCCATCTAAATACCCTAAGGTACCATCGAAACCAACTCTAGAAAGTCGGGTTACTGCTTCCTCTTCTAATCCTACTGGCGCAACTAATAAAATGGGTTGTTTTACATCAGCGATCAAGGCTCCTACCCAAGGTGCAAAACTACCGTCTAGACCAATAAATATAGAACGTGGTATATGACCTTTAGCAAAATCATCTTGATGGCGCACATCTAATACAATGGCTCCCGTCTCATTTGCCGCAGCTTCAAAAGCCTTTGGGGAAAGCGCTCTTGTACCACGCTCCAATACTGTTTTGATATCTTCATAACCCTCTTTGTTCATTTTTACATTTAATGGAAAATACTGGGGCGGTGGAAGTAGACCATCAATTACCTCTTCTATGAATTCTTCTTTGGTCATGTCTTTACGTAATGCGTAATTCACTTTCTTTTGGTTACCCAAGGTATCGACAGTTTCTTTCATCATATTCTTGCCACAAGCAGAACCAGCACCATGTGCCGGATATACAATTACATCATCTGCTAACGGTATTATTTTTTCACGTAAGCTATCGTATAAATATCCTGCGAGGTCGCGCTCGGTTAATTCTCCCATTTTTTGGGCTAAATCTGGTCTTCCCACATCTCCAAGAAATAAGGTGTCTCCACTAAAAATAGCGTAGTCTATACCGTTGGAGTCTTTTAAAAGATAAGTGGTACTCTCCATAGTATGACCTGGGGTATGTAATGCAATAATGGTTACATCGCCCAATTTAAATTCCTGATTATCTTTTGCTATAATAGCTTCGAAAGAAGGATTTGCTTTTGGCCCGTAAATAATATCTGCTCCAGTTTCTTTTGCTAAGGTTACATGGCCACTGACAAAATCGGCATGAAAATGAGTTTCAAAAATATATTTGATTTTTGCATTATCAGATTTCGCTTTATTTATGTAAGGTAACACCTCTCGTAAGGGATCAATTATTGCAACCTCTCCATTACTTTCAATGTAATAAGCACCTTGAGCAAGACAGCCAGTATATATTTGTTCAACCTTCATAAGTTCACTTTTAAAATTATGTACAAAATTAAACCTTGAGATAGTATTGTACAGTAACTTAGGTTACACTCGTTACTAGTTGCAAAAAAGCCCCGTTTTAAACGGGGCTTTTTTTTATCATTTAAAAAATCTATAATAGGGTAGAGGGACATACATACTCGGACTTCGGAATTGTAGTTTTCGAAATAGCTTCGAAACCGCCTCTAACATCTGTAAAATCTTGCCATCCTCTTTGTTTCAGAATAGAAGCGGCAATCATACTACGATAACCACCTGCACAATGAAGAACAAACGGCTTATCTTTTGGAAATTGAGCCAAATGTTGATTGATTTCATTTAAGGGAACATTAATTGCCCCAATAACATGCTCTGAATCGTACTCGCTCTTTTTTCTTACATCAATTATTATAGGCTTCTTATTCTTATTAAGAGTTTCTAATTCAGGACCATCAATTCTATTGATATCTTCAAAATCTTTTCCAGCGGTTTTCCAAGCATCAAAGCCTCCTTTTAAAAAGCCTACAGTATTGTCGTAACCCACTCTCGATAATCTTGTAATCGCTTCTTTTTCCTTGTCTTTATAAGTGACTAAAAGTATTTCTTGTTTTATATCAGGTATCATTTCACCAACCCATTGGGCAAAACTACCTTCAAGTCCAATATTAATACTGTTAGGGATAAAACCTTTGGCAAAGTCTTCGGCATTTCTGGTATCTAATACTAAAGCACCGGTTTCGTTTGCAACAGCTTCAAAAGCCTCTGGTGAATATGGTGTGGTAGCCCTATCCATAATTTTATCTAAACTCTCATAGCCTTGAATATTCATAAGAACATTTTTTGGAAAATACCCTGGAGGTGCAGTTAAACCTGTCAACAGTTCTTTAATAAACTCATCTTTGGTCATGTCTGGGCGTAAAGCATAATTTACCTTTTTTTGATGGCCTAAAGTATCTGTAGTTTCTTTACTCATCATTTTACCACAAGCAGAACCTGCACCATGGTTAGGGTAAACTATTAAATCATCACTTAAGGGCATTATTCTATTTCGAAGGGAATCGAATAAATATCCGGCTAATTTTTTTTCGGTCAAATCAGCTACAACATGTTGTGCCAAATCTGGTCTGCCTACATCACCAATAAACAAAGTGTCACCGGTAATAATACCATGTTCGTTTCCATTTTCATCTATTAAAAGATAAGTCGTACTTTCCATAGTGTGACCAGGAGTATGTATGACTTTTACTTTATAATCACCCACTTCAAATATTTGATTATCAACAGCAATTGTCGCCTCATAGCCAGGTTTTGCGCTTGGACCAAATACAATTTCGGCACCTACTTTTTTCTTTAAATCTAAATGACCACTAACAAAATCGGCATGAAAATGAGTTTCAAATACGTACTTGATTTTCGCGTTGTCTTTTTTAGCACGGTCTAAATAAGGCTGTACTTCGCGTAATGGATCAAACACAGCTGCGACTCCTTTACTTTCAATATAATAAGCGGCATGCGCTAAGCATCCTGTATATATTTGTTCTACTTTCATGGCGTAATAATTTTTGATTAATACTATAAAATTACTTCTTGTAAGTGTCTTGTACAGTGACATTAGTCACATAAGAAAAGAATTATTTAAAAAATTCCATATAGAAAATAAAGATGGCCATAACCAGTATAAAATAGCCGAATCCTTTTTTAAGTTTTTTGCCATCAATAAAATTGCTGAGGTAACTTCCAATAAAAATTCCGATAAAAGAAAGGCCTGTGAATAGAGCTAAAAAATTCCAATCAATTTCCATAGTCATGGCATCTCCTAGAAAAAACCCCATTAAAGATTTTATGGCGATTATAATTAATGATGTACCCACGGCAACTTTCATTTCAACATTTGCCAATATAACCAATGCGGGGATGATTAAGAATCCGCCACCAGCACCAATCATGCCTGTGATACCACCAACGATTAATCCTTCTAATAAAATCAACGGATAGTTATAAGCAACATCGCCACTTTTAACTGTAATCTTCTCTTTCTTGAGCATAGAATACGCTGCAGGAAACATCAATACAGCAAACAGGCCGAACATGGCCATTCTACGTGTAAATTGAAATGCTTCAACTTGAAATAAAATATCGGGCATTGCAGGTACTACATAATGTCTGACTACTGTTACGCCTATAATAGCAGGAATGCCAAAAACTAATGCCGTTCGCCAATCTACAAATCCTTTAAGGTGCTGTTTCCAACCGCCTACCAATGCACTTGCGCCAACGATAAATAGAGAATATGCAGTTGCGACTTTCTCGTTTATGGAAAAAAGATAAGCTAGAACGGGTACTGCCAAAATTGAACCTCCACCACCGATAAGACCCAATGAGATACCTATAATTAAGGCGCTTATATATCCAAAAACATGTAACATTTCCATAAAGGTATTTTATACCTCAAAAGTAAAGTGGTATGAAAATGTGTGCAGTAACAATAGTTACAGAAGTACTATAAATCTAAAATTTTAATGTAATTACGATGAAGTTTTATTTTACCCATCTCCTCTAATTTTTTTAATAATCTGGAAATCACTACTCTAGAGCTATGAAGGTCATAAGCAATCTCTTGGTGGGTACTATGAATAATATCATCGTTTGTTACCCTAGCTTTTTCTTTTAAGTAGCCAATTAAACGTTCGTCCATTTTTTGAAAAGCAATACTGTCTAACGTGCTCAACAATTCATTTAGACGAACATGGTAACTACTGAAAACAAAATTCCGCCAAGATTTATATTTAATGGTCCATTCCTCCATCTTTTGAATAGGAACCATTATTAGCTTGGCATCAGTTTCTGCAACGGCTCTTATTTCACTTTTAGTATCGCCCATACAACACGCCATAGTCATTGAACACGTATCACCTTTCTCTAAATAATACAATAGAAGTTCGTCGCCATCTTCATCCTCTCTAAGAATTTTAATAACGCCAGATATTAATAATGGCATTCCTCTAAGGTAATCACCAATTTCTATTAATTTATAACCTTCGGGAACCTCTTTAAAGGTACCTACTTGAACAATTTCATTAATTAGTTCCTCTTCAAAAATATTCCCGTATTGCTCTTTTAAGTCTTGGATCATTCTTTTTTTAATTAACTTCTTGTGCTATTTTCTTATCAAATTTAAAAAATATATTTGCCCAAATCGATTTGGAAACTGCCGCTATCCAAGGCATGGCAAGTATTAAGCTAATGACGATTATAGCAAACAATGACGAAACCTTAAATTACAAGCCGTAAATCAATATCAAAACATTAGTGGCCAACGCAACAGCAATACCTACGCCATAAGAAACATACATTCATCCACTATAAAAACTAGGTTTTAAACTGGAGATTAAATCGCATTTAGGGCATCGTTCTTTAATCTTGTTGAAATTACTTAATTTATAAGGATTTGCCTTTAGGAATTCTCCTTTAAGACACTTTGGGCATTTCAAAAATATGATACAGTACAATTTGGAAGCTTTTGCTAACATGACTTAAAAATTTGGAAACAAATTTATTATATCAACTCTTTTTAAAAGGTAATCATAGTTGCATAACACCACCCGATTGTATCCAATTTATAAAGGAAATTTAAAACTAATCATAAAACCATGAACTGACATTGGTCATATTATTTACTGTTTTTGGCGTGTAAGTTTGTTATTAAATCAAAAGTTTATGTGTTCGCTTGTTCAAAAATATAATGTACCTGGTCCTCGATATACTAGTTATCCAACAGTACCTTTTTGGGATATCAATACTTTCTCAGGAAAGAAATGGGAAGAATCGGTAAAGAAAAGCTTTCATGTAAGTAATTCAACTACAGGAATAAGTCTATATATACATTTACCTTTTTGCGAGAGTATGTGTACGTTCTGTGGATGCCATAAACGAATTACAAAACGACATGATTTAGAATTACCTTATATAAAATCTGTTTTAAAAGAGTGGAGATTATATAGTGCCCTTTTTGATAAAAAACCAATAATCAAAGAATTGCATTTAGGTGGAGGTACGCCAACGTTTTTTAATCCAGAAAATTTAAAATTTTTAATTGATGGTATATTAAGAATTGCCAGCAAAGCCAATGATGCAGAATTTAGTTTTGAAGGACACCCGAACAATACGACAAAAGAGCATTTACAAGCTTTATATGATGTTGGTTTCAGAAGAGTAAGCTATGGCGTACAAGATTATAATGAAACGGTACAGAAGGCAATTAATAGAATTCAACCATTTGAAAACGTCAAGAATGTTACCAAGTGGGCACGAGAAATAGGGTATGATTCAGTGAGTCACGATATTATCTTTGGTCTGCCACATCAGAAGTTAGAACATGTAAAAAATACTATAGCAAAAACCAAAGAATTGAAACCAGACCGTATAGCTTTTTACAGTTATGCACACGTGCCATGGCTTGCAGGTAACGGACAACGAGGTTATAATGATGCCGATTTACCTGAAGGCGATGAGAAGAGAACGCAATATGAAGTAGGTAAAGAATTATTAGAAAACTACGGTTATCAAGAAATAGGTATGGACCACTTTGCATTAGAGACAGATAGTCTTTACAAGGCTATGGAAAGTGGAGATTTACATAGAAATTTTATGGGCTATACAAGCTCCAACACTAATTTAATGATTGGTTTAGGTGCTTCTAGCATTAGTGATAGTTGGTATGGCTTTGCTCAGAATGTTAAGAATGTTGAAGAATATCAAAATTTGATTGAAAATGATATTATACCTCTTTATAGAGGACATATTTTAACAGAGGAAGATCAAATAATAAGAAGACATATCTTAAATTTAATGTGCAGATTTCAAACTTCATGGAGCGACTTCCAATTATACATTCCGGAGATGGATAGTATACTAAAGCGGCTAGGGGAGATGGAGCAAGATGGTATAGTTGAAATTAAAGAAGGTAGTTTGCTTATAACTGAAAAAGGAAGACCCTTTGTACGAAATGTATGTATGGCTTTTGATTTGCCTTTACAAAAGAAATCGCCGGAGACAAAACTTTTTTCAATGACCGTCTAATTTTTAGAAATATTGAAGTTGGTTGTTTTATTAAATTCTAAATAAAATTATTATGAAAAAAATTATAGTACTTACAGATTTTTCAGAGCAATCAGGTTTTGCTCTAAAAGCTGCTGCAGATTTAGCTAAAAAGCATAAAGTAGAACTTTTGGTAGTTCACATGTTAGAACTTAATCAAGCGATGATCTCTTCGCCTGACGGCATTTACATAGAACAGACAGTCTTTCTAGTAAAATTAGCAGAGAAGAATTTAAAAGAATTCTTGAACAAATCATTTTTGGAAGGATTAACTGTTACTCCCGTTATTAAGCATTATAAAGTTTTTAGTGAACTTGATACTATAGCAGAAGAACATGATGTAGATTTAATTGTGATGGGTTCTAATGGCGCCAGTGGTCTTGAAGAAATTTTAATTGGTTCTAATGCTGAGAAAGTAGTCCGAAATTCAACTACACCCGTTTTGGTTATTAAAGGGGAGGTTGAGGAATTTAGTATAGATCGATTTGTTTTCGCATGTGATTTCAATGATGATAATCTACCTGCTTTTCAGAAAGCTAAGGAATTTTCAGAATTACTCAATGCTAAAATGCAAGTTGTTTTTATTAACACACCAAATGATGAATTTTTAAGCAATAGAGATGCTTATCAGAAAATAAATAAGTTTCTAACTAAGGCCAACGCTAGTGAGCAAGTAGAAATTTATAATGATTATAGTGTAGAGCAAGGCATACTTAATTACGGTAATACTATATTGGCAGATGCTATTGCCATGCCAACACATGGGCGTAAAGGTCTTTCACATTTGTTCAATGGAAGTATAGGCGAAGATGTTGTTAATCACGCTAGAATTCCGGTGATTACGTTTAAAATATAGTAACTATCCATTATAACTATAAGCAAAGAAAAACTCAAGGTAATACCTTGGGTTTTTCTGCTTATTTATGAATTAAGAACTTTCATCATAAAACTATATTGTTCGTGCATTTGGGGCTTGCCTTTTTGTTTACCGCTACGTCCAAAAAAGTAAAGAACGAACCATATGACTACAATTATACCCATTAACCCTAATTGTAAGCCGTAAGATTTATCTAAGCTCGCACTAGAATAGGCCCAAATGCCTAGAATAATGAACAAAGTTGCTATAACAAAGTGCACAAACATAAAAAAGGTCCATAGGGTAGGGTTTGGTCCAAACACACCATAAACACGGCATTTAGAAAAATCTACCTCATCAATTTGTAAATGTAATTGAGGTGACCAAAAATGGTTGTTCTTAGCGTTGAATTTAATAAAGACATGCTCATCTAAACGATTTACAAGAAAGGGATCATACCCGGCAGTCTCAAAATTTAAAAGTAAATTTTCTTTGGATTGTACTACATCTAATTGAAACCTTGGGCGAAGTATAATTTCGTTCGGTAACGGTTTCATATAAAAATAGTTAAATGGCCGTGGCCGTTAGTTGTGACATTCTATAGCACTTGAGGCTAATTGTGTAACAGGCGCTGGTGATACATACGGAATACCCAAACCAAGACCTCTAAGTATAAAAAGTAGGCCGATGACAACCACAAAAACTGGAATGGCCTTTTGTACTTTTTGACGTATACCACCTTTTAATAAGCCGCTAAAATATATTGCAATAGTCATTAAAGGCACAGTTCCTAATCCGAATAACATCATATAAAGGCTGCCTTGTAAAGCATTACCCATGGCAATGGCTCCGAAAAGTGCCATATAGACCAAGCCACATGGTAAAAAACCGTTTAGGAAACCGATAGTTAAAAAGGTGTCGGGTGATTTTTTCTTCAATTCTTTACCGAGTTGATTCTTAACTTTTGATATGACTTTATATATAGGTTTAGAAAAATTGTATTTATTGAAGGTTTTATACGGAATCAAAACTACAAGTATCATTAAAACACCGACAGCTATGGATAGTTTCTGCTGTGCTCCAAAAATGGACAGTCCTTTTCCTAAAAAGCCAAAAACAAGTCCGATAAGACCATAAGCCATCAGTCGGCCAAAATGATAAATAAATATTTGTCCGAATTTCTTGTAATTATTAGATTGGTCTACCGGCAGCATAAAGGCAATTGGGCCGCACATGCCTACGCAGTGCATGCTACCCATGAGACCTAATATGATGGCAGATAAAATCATGCTTCTTTAAAAAGTTATACTTTCTTTATATAGAAATTCTTTTCCATGGTGTTTCCAGGCAATTTTAATGTCCCAACGACCGTCCAACAAGCGTTTGTCAGGTACGAGCAAATGTGAATTGGATAAAACTATGGGTAAGTCAAAATCCAAGTGCTTATTGGACGGTCTGTAAAGGGACACTATGCCTGTAATATTAGTATTATCATATCCTTCAGGAAAAACAACAAGTAATCCGTCGGGTGCTTTTTCTAATTGTATTTGTTCGCTAGAATTAATGGCATTTTGCTCAGCATCTATTTCTTTTTGATAACCGAGTTCAGCCTTGTAATACTCTTCAGTAACTAAATCATGATTAGCATTATGGCTCGTAGTCATTCGTATCACGAAAAAAAGAATGAAACTAATGAAAGCAATAAAAGCAATTATTATACTTGTACCCCAGTTTATTTTCATGATTTATTTACTTAAATACTATTTATAACTACGTGGTGCCAAAAAGCGGGCCGTGGTGGTCTCTATCAGTTTGTCATTACTATAAACACCAATTTTTAAGTTGTTCTTATCTCCACTTAAAGCTGAAGCATTTATTTCTATAAATAAAGTTCCTTCTGCCAAAGCTTCTGGCTGTACATCAAAATTCTCGTTCCGTACTAGTTTAATTTCACCTTTAGGTGATATCAATTCGAAATGAACATTATCTACCGATTTGGTGGTTTTATTCAATAGTTTGTATGTAAATACATTACTAATGATATTGCCATCTTTGTGTTCGTAAAGTTGACCTGGTAACCTCAAAATATTCGCTTCAAGGTCATTTCTCAAGAACATCATACCAACAAGAACACCAGTTAAAATAACCAATACAGCAGTATATCCTTTTAAACGCGGCGTAAACTTAAATTTTTTCTTCTCTGTAATTTCATCCTCACTGGCATAGCGAATCAACCCTTTTGGTAGATCTACTTTTTCCATAATAGAATCACACTCATCTATACAGGCAGTACAGTTGACACATTCTAATTGAGTTCCGTTTCTAATATCGATACCTGTAGGGCAAACATTCACACATTGAAAACAGTCGATACAATCTCCATTACCCAAAGCCTCTCTATCCTCGTTCTTACGCCATTTTTTTCTTCCGTTTTCAGCTTCACCTCTTTTGTGGTCATAAGCAACAACGATAGATTTGTTATCTAGAAGCACCCCTTGCATTCGGCCATAAGGACAGGCAATAATACAGACTTGCTCTCTAAACCAAGCAAAAACAAAATAAAAGACGGCTGTGAATATTAATAAAGACACCATCGTACTCATATGTTGAGACGGGCCATCTGTAACATATTGTATTAAGCGGTCACTACCAATTAAATAGGCGAGGAAGACATTTGCAATAATAAACGATATAATAAAAAAGATAATCCACTTTAGTACACGTTTACGAATCTTTTCAGAATTCCATTCCTGTCTGTCTAGTCGTATTTGGGCCCCACGATCACCATCTATCCAATATTCAATTCTACGGAATACCATTTCCATGAAAATGGTTTGTGGACACATCCATCCGCAGAAAATACGGCCAAATGCCACAGTGAAAAGGGCAATAAAAACCACACCAATAATCATCGAAATAACAAAGAGATGAAAATCTTGTGGATAAAACGGGAATCCAAAAATGTTGAAACGTCTTTCTAAGACATTGAACATTAAAAACTGGTTGCCGTTAATCTTAATAAAAGGGGAGGCAATCAAGAAAGTTAAAAGAATATAGCTGACATATTTACGATACTTGTAAAGTTTGCCACTGGGTTTTTTAGGGAAAACCCATGCACGTTGTCCATCTTCTTTAATGGTGCCAATAGTATCCCTAAAATTATCTTGATCTTGTGCCATTTTATTTTTCTTTGTTGGCTTGCGAAGCGTTAAGAGTTCGCTTAATTCAGTTCATTGTAACCGACGTAGAATCTATTACCTGTTCGGTACTAGTTTCTTGTACAGGAGTTGCAGGTATAGGTGCATTGGGGTCTACCCAAATATCACCTTCAGCAGCTTTAGGGTTCGCAGCAGTAGTACCTTCAAAAGTTAATACATAACTCGCAACCTGTGCAATTTCTAAAGGTTTTAAACTTTGTTTCCACGCAATCATACCTTTACCATCACGACCACCTTCAGAAATAGTATGGAAAACATTCTTGATGCCACCACCTAAAATCCAATTTTGGTCGGTTAAATTAGGTCCGATACCACCACCGCCATCGGCCATATGGCAAGCAACACAATTAGATTCGAAAATTGTTTTACCAGCATTTAAATCAGAAGCGTCAGTTAAAAGCTCAACAGTGTTAGCATCAACAAGGCCTTTAGCGGTCTTTTTATATTCCTCAATTTCTAATTGTGCAGCAGCAACTTCTTGCTCATATTCTTGATCTTGAGTGTAATCGTTAAAGATGTGAAAACGCACTAAGTAGACTACTGCAAAAACTACAGAGGCATAAAACAGATATACCCACCATGGTGGTAAGTTGTTGTCTAGCTCACGTATACCATCATAGTTGTGGTCAAGAATTATCTCAACCTCTTCTTCCATAGGTTTCGAACCCAGCATTTTGTTGTAAATATTTTTACCCCAAGTCCATTCCCATTTTTCTTCTTTTGTATCTAAATAACGAGCTTTTGCTTCATCATCAAGTGTATGGAATAACACATTTTCAATTGCTTGAACTATAAATGCTATAGCTATTAATATTAGCAGAACAAGTGCCATAAAGGCAAACATTATTAATGGGTATGCGAGAAAAGCAGGTTTGCCACCACCATCTACGGTAATTTCCATGATTATAATGACCAGAAAGAAAGCTACTAATATTCTAAGCCACCAAGCTGTATTGTTTTTCATAATTAATCGAGTTGTTGGTTATCGTCTTCTTCTAAGGGTAATTCGCTTACTTCTTTAATGTATGATTTTGAGGCAGTTAAAACCCACCAGAATAACAAGGAGAAAAACACAAAGAAGATAAGTAATGATATCATGGGGTAGGTTGCTACGCCATCAATAGTTTCCATGTAACCTTTTACAAATTTGAACATGATTTTTAGTTTTAGTTGTCAGATAATATTTCACCAGTTTCTTTGACCTTAATGTCTGTTCCTAATCTTTGTAGGTAGGCAATTAAGGATACAATTTCACGGTCTCTCATTTCTATGAACTCCTCACCGTTTTCTGCAGCATATTTTTTATCTGCTTCGTAGGATCTTGCAAAATCTGGATCACTATATAAGTTCTTTTCAATTTTCTCTGCCTGTGCATCCATAAGAGCATCTGCATTTGCAATTTCTTCATCAGAATAAGGAACACCCAAGGTTACCATAGCTTCCATTTTGGTTTGTATATTGCTACGGTCATGCTCGTCACGGATCATCCAAGAGTATGAAGGCATGATTGAACCAGATGATGTACTTTGTGGATCATACATATGGTTTAAGTGCCAGTTATCAGAGTACTTACCACCAATTCTTAATAAATCTGGACCAGTACGTTTACTACCCCAAAGGAATGGGTGATCATAAACGAATTCACCAGCTTTGGCATATTCACCATAACGTTCTACCTCACTTCTAAAAGGGCGAACCATCTGGGAGTGACAGTTTACACAACCCTCTCGAATATATAGATCACGACCTTCTAATTCTAAAGGAGTATACGGTTTTACACTTGTAATAGTAGGTATGTTAGATTTCACCAAAATGGTAGGCACAATTTGTATAATACCACCAATCAAAATAGCTACGGTAGCTAAAATGGTTAATTGAATAGGCTTACGCTCTAACCAAGTATGGAAAGTTTCTCCTGCTGTTCTATGCTTAGAAACACGTGTAAGTGCAGCTGCTTCCGCTAACTCATCTTCTATTGTGCTACCAGCTTTAATAGTACGTACCACGTTGTAAATCATAACACAAGCTCCTACAATGTAAAGGCTACCACCAATGGCACGCATCCAATACATAGGCATAATTTCGTGTACGGTTTCTAAGAAGTTACCGTATACTAAAGTACCATCTGGATTAAATTCCTTCCACATTAAGGCTTGGGTAAATCCAGCAACATACATCGGTAATGTATAAAGAATGATACCCAAAGTACCAATCCAGAAGTGGAAGTTCGCCAAACCAATAGAGAACAATTTGGTTTTTGTCATTCTTGGAACCAACCAGTATATCATACCAAAGGTTAAGAACCCGTTCCATGCCAATGCACCAACGTGTACGTGTGCAATAATCCAATCACTAAAGTGGGCAATTGCGTTCACGTTTTTAAGAGAAAGTAACGGACCTTCAAAGGTTGCCATACCGTAACCGGTAATTGCAACAACCATAAATTTTAAAACAGGATCGGTACGTACTTTGTCCCAGGCACCTCTTAATGTTAGAAGTCCGTTTATCATACCACCCCAAGATGGAGCTAACAGCATGATTGAAAAAGCAACCCCTAAATTCTGAGCCCAATCTGGCAAAGCAGAATATAATAAGTGGTGAGGTCCTGCCCATATGTATATAAAAATCAAAGACCAGAAGTGAACAATAGAAAGTCTATAAGAATACACTGGTCTGTTGGCTGCTTTAGGAACAAAATAATACATAAGTCCAAGGAACGGAGTAGTCAAGAAAAATGCAACCGCATTATGACCATACCACCATTGTACTAAGGCATCTTGAACACCAGCGTAAACAGAGTAACTCTTTAAAGCACTCACGGGTAACTCTAAGTTGTTAAAAATATGAAGTACTGCTACAGTTACGAAAGTCGCTAGATAAAACCAGATGGCCACATATAGGTGGCGTTGTCTTCTTTTTATCATGGTGCCAATAAGGTTAACACCGAAAGCAACCCAAATTATTGCGATAGCAATATCAATAGGCCATTCAAGTTCAGCGTATTCCTTGGAACTAGTATAACCTAGAGGTAGCGTAATTGCCGCAGAAACAATAATAGCTTGCCAGCCCCAAAAATTAAGTTTACTAAGAAAATCGCTGTACATACGCGCCTTTAGTAAACGTTGGGTGGAGTAGTATACTCCCGCAAAAATAGCATTTCCTACAAATGCAAAAATTACCGCGTTGGTATGCAATGGGCGTAAACGACCAAAACTTAACCACGGTATACCATCGGTTACATTGGGGAAAATGAACATAAAGGCTAGCAATAAGCCTACAGACATACCTACTATGCCCCAGAACATGGTTGCATAAAGGAAATTTTTCACGATTTTGTTATCGTAATAAAACTGCTGTACTTCCATAATTATACTTGTTTATTTAGTTGGATTTTCTCTTGTTTGAGCTTTTTAGTAGTGGTCTTTTTAGGTTTGACCAGTTCATCATCAAAAAGCATACGTACCGATGGAGTATACGAATCATCGTACTGTCCGCTTTTCACCGAAACGATGAAAGCGATGAAAAAAATGACCGCAACAAGAATGCTAATGGCCAATAACACATAAATGACACTCATACCTACCTGAATTATAGCGTAAAATTAAGTGGGTTGTAAACCTTAGAAAATGACAAATGTCATACTTTCAAAATTTTCTTAAAAAAATCTAAAAATCATAAAACTTAAACAAATCATATAATAATGTAGTTATTTGATTGTACGTTAGTTAGTTGAAGATATTCTAAAGGAAAATA
Organism: uncultured Maribacter sp.; assembly: GCF_963977385.1. Classification (GTDB taxonomy): domain Bacteria; phylum Bacteroidota; class Bacteroidia; order Flavobacteriales; family Flavobacteriaceae; genus Maribacter. Next base: position 175,815 of record NZ_CAXBOU010000008.1, read on the forward strand.
CACAATTATTTAACTGTTAAAAAAACTAAAAATACAGATTTAATATGAAATCGTTCTAACCTTGACCATACTATTAAACCTTTTTGGAAAAGTTTAATTGACCTACTTGAATTCTCAATTTGGTTATGGAAGTTTTCGGCCAATAAGGTTTGTCATAATGGTCGTGAAAATTACTATGCTAATAGAGCTTAAAGGCATTAATATGGCAGCTATAACAGGCTCTAACTGTCCCGTAATTGCGTAATATAATCCTATGCAATTGTAGAGTAATGACAGTATAAAACTCAACTTAATAATATGTATAGCTTTTTTAGAAGCTAGAATATAAGTGTACAGCTGCTGAAACTTAGAAGCGTCAAGAATAGCATCACAAGCAGGGGAGAACACGTTAATATTTTCTGAAATGGCAATACCAACTTCACTTTGAGCAAGTGCGCCGGCATCGTTTAATCCGTCACCAACCATCAACACCTGTTTTCCTTGTTCTTGCAATGATTTTATAAATTCTAATTTGGTATCAGGTTTCTGATTAAAGTATAAAGGAGTCAACTTTGGTAATAACGCTTCTAAGCGTTCTTTTTCTCCTTCGTTGTCGCCAGATAATATGGCTAGACTGAGTGTTTCGGACATATTCTTAAAAATGGAAGATAATCCATCTCTATACTGATTTTGAAATACATACCTACCTTTGTATGTGTTGTTTGAGCTTATATAAATAGAAGTGTCGAGCTGGTCATCAGTTTTAGTTTTTCCAACAAAATCTGCCGAGCCAATTTTCATATTAACGTTGTCTTTGGTGCTTTCTAAGCCTTTACCTATATGCTCTTCATATTCGTCGAGGGTGATGATATTTTGCTCTTTAAGTAGTTCATATAATGTTCGGCTTAAAGGATGATTAGAAGCTCTAATCGTATTTTTTAAAATTGATTCTTCTTCAGCAGTCAGCGGCATGCCCTCATAATAGGCAGTACTTTTTTGTGTTGTAGTTATAGTCCCTGTCTTATCAAAAATGGCAGTATCGATTTTAGCTAATCGCTCAATAGTTTGGGTGTTTTTAATATAGAATTTCTTCTTCCCAAAAATGCGTAACATATTCCCTAAGGTAAAAGGGGATGCTAATGCAATGGCACATGGGCAGGCAATTATTAAAACTGCGGTAAATACATTCATTGCCTTAGAGGGGTCATAGAATAACCAAAATATTGTAGCGGTAAAAGCAATAGAAAGTACTGCGATGGTGAATCGCTTACCAATACTATCAGTTAGATTTTGAAAAGATGTAGCCTTGTCTGTTTTGAAGATGGAGTTTCCCCATAATTGAGTGAGGTAGCTTTGAGATACCGATTTAAGCGCTATCATTTCAATGACGCCGTTTAATTGTTTGCCTCCTGCAAAAATGAGTTCACCAGATTCTTTATTGACCGGTTCGGATTCACCGGAAACAAAACTATAATCAATTTGTGCTTTACCATACACTAGTGTACCATCAACTGGAATCATTTCTTCATTTCGAATTAATATTCTATCGCTTTTTTCGATTTTTTGAACAGGTACAGTTTCTTCTTTTCCTTCAGTATTTAGTCGCGTAATAGCTATTGGAAAGTAAGATTTATAATCTCGTTCAAAAGAAAGAAAACTATAGGTTCTTTGCTGGAAAAATTTACCCAATAAAAGAAAGAAGACCAGGCCTGTAAGTGAATCGAAAAAACCACTACCAACATGAAAAGCTATTTCAAAAGTACTTCTTAAGAATAGCACTAATATACCAAGTGCAATGGGTACATCTATATTTAGAAGTTTGGCTCTAAGGCCTTTATATGCCGACACGAAATAATCCCAACCGGCATAGAATACCACGGGTAATGAGAATATAAACATTAGCCAGTGAAAAATATGTTGGTATTTGTTAAGCCAAAATTCACCTCCGGTAGCAGCACTAGAACCTAAATCAAAATAATCAGGAAATGATAGAAACATGACATTGCCAAAAGCAAAGCCAGCAACACCTAGCTTGTAAATTAAGCTTCTATCCGTACTCTTTTTTTTACCATCAAAGTCGTCGAGAGAAATGTATGGTTCGTAACCAATATTAGCCAATAATAGCACTAGATTTTTTAAACTGAATTGTCCTTGTCGATAGGTGATTCGAATTGTCTTTTTAGGAAAATCTACTTGAGAATTGGTTACATGAGGGTTTAGTTTATTTAAGTTCTCTAAAATCCAAATACAAGAACTACAATGAATATTAGGTATATATAGGTTAATGATTTGAATAGAACCATCATTGAATTCAGTTAATTTTTCTATGATTTCAGTATTATCAAGAAAATCATATTTCCCTTTAATAGATTTGGGTGTTGAGCCGGCAGCTGCTTGTATTTCGTAATAATAAGATAAATCATTACTAGAAAATATTTCATACACCGTCTTGCAGCCTGAACAGCAAAACAGTTTTTCATCAAAACTAATAGATTGCCTTTCACAAGAATCTCCACAATGGAAGCATTTAGAATCGAGCATAATTTTAAACTTGGGCCTTTAACAAAGATGAGTACCAATGATATGAAAAAACATGATAATTATCAGTTTTTACAATTCCTAGCTTAAGTAATTTTGCGGTGTTAGGTATAAAGTAAATGGCCATGGAAAGTAAATGTGAGAATTGTATTGTTCGACAGTTTAATTCGCTTCGCGCATTAAGCAAAGAAGAGTTGAAAAAAGTTTCTGATTCTAAGATATCTAAAAAAATTAAAAAAGGGGAGTCTTTATTTGTAGAAGGGCAGAAACTTGATGGCGTGTATTGTGTTAAGGACGGAGTCTCAAAACTATCTAAGTTAAGTAGTAACGGAAAAGAACAAATAGTAAAGTTGACCAATAAGGGCGAAGTGATGGGGCAACGGTCGGTTGTTGCTGAAGATTTCACCAATTTAAGTGCTACTGCCATAAACGATATGGAAGTATGCTTTATACCTAAAGAAGTAATTTCTAATACGTTAAATACAAATCCTAATTTTTCACTTGAAGTATTACGCCACATGGCGCATGATTTAAAGGAGGCCGATGATGTTATTGTAAATATGTCTCAGAAAACGGTAAAACAGCGTTTAGCAGAGGCGTTTGTTTATTTAAAGAAAAACTATGGTGAAGATGAAGATGGCTTTTTGGTGTTGACTTTAAGTAGAGACGATTATGCAAATATTGTTGGTGCTGCTACAGAGTCTCTCATTCGTATGATATCTGAATTTAAGAAAAAGGGACTTATAAAAACGGCGGGCAAGAAAATTGGGGTTATAGAAGAGCAAACTTTACAAGAATTGGCAGATGGTTTTTTAAATAAATAGCTATGCTGATGAATGTCATAGTTTTAATCTGCTAGGCGACCTAAATTTATCATTAAACGACCCGTATCATTTATATGAAAAATATACTTGTACCTACTGATTTTTCAACATCTGCATGGAATGCCGTAAAATTTGCGTTGCATCTTTTTGAGGGAACCAACTGTGTCTTTTATTTTTTAAATACCTATACTCCAGAAATGCATAGCAATCGCTTAATGGCAGGCACAGTCTCGAGCTTTTCAGAAAGTTCGAAAGCAGCATTATCTTCTGAAAAAGGTTTAAAAGATATTGTAAGAAAAGTCAAAAAAGATTTTAAAAATCCACTTCACTGTTATAAAACAATCTCTTCATTTTCGTTATTAATAGATGAGGTGAAAGAAGCAGTTATCGAGCATGATATAGATTTCATAATTATGGGCAGCATAGGCGGCTCTGATGATGAATCGATATACATGGGTAGAAATACAGTTAGAATACTAAATGCTGTAAATAATTGTCCGGTATTGGCGATTCCGAAGGGTTTTGAATTTATGGGGTCATCGACCATTGCTTTTGTTTCAGATTCCAATCATATTTTCAGTAGTGGTGAATTGGACTCGGTTTTAACATTGGCTACTATTTTTAATAGTTCTATAAACATAGTAACTATTCAGCACAAATCAAGTCCGTTATACGAATTGCAGAAACTGAATCATGATTTTATAGAACAAAAGTTGGCATCTGTTTCACACACTTATCATCAATTAACCATAGATAACAATATAGGCGCATCTATAGAAGAATTTGTTGAACGATCTAAATGTCAATTGTTGATGATGTCTAACAGTGCCAATAGTTACATGAAAAATTTATGTCGTGATTTTGTGGTAGAGCGGTCAAAATTCAATTTAGAAATTCCGATTGTATTAATTCAAGGCGTAGAAAATGGCGTCACATTGAGTCATTAAGCGCTTAGATTTAATTTTTTAATTATTTTTAGAGTATCCACTACCTCTATTTTAAAGTATACTTTTTTCTTAAAGTAATTACATCAGTTAATTATAAATATCTTTAACGCTTAAGAAATACCAATATTAATATAAGAACATTTATAAAGTGAGCGCGATAAACGAAAAAAAAGTAGCAGCATTAGAAGCTGTAAAGTATATTAAAAATGGAATGACAGTAGGTTTAGGAACTGGGTCTACTGCTTTTTTTATGATTGAAGCTTTGGGTCAAATGGTAGAACAAGGTTTAGAGATTAAAGCTGTGGCTACTTCTGACGAAACAGAAAAACTGGCCAAGAAGTTGGGGATTGAAGTTATTACCCTTGCAGAAGCCAAAAGATTAGACCTTACTATCGATGGGGCAGATGAAGTAGATAGTAATTTTCAGTTGATTAAAGGTGGAGGTGGAGCCTTACTGCGTGAAAAGATAGTAGCCCATAATTCTGATTTCAATATCATAATTGCCGATTCTTCAAAACAAGTTTCAAGACTAGGGCAGTTTAAATTACCCATAGAAACAATACCTTTTGCTACGCAACTTATTTTAAAAGAACTTAAAGAAATGAATCTTCATCCGGTTCAGCGAATGAGAGGGGCTGATGATTATAAAACTGATGAGAATAACGACATTTTAGATATTGATATTTGGAATACGGATATTAAACTGACCGATTTAGAACATCAGCTTAAAAATATACCAGGCATTGTAGAAACCGGATTGTTTTTAACGTCTACTGATTTGGTGATTATCGGTAAAGGAGAACAAGCAATTGTAGAAAAAAAATAAACTATGCAAGATGAAAAACATTATGGTACTAGAAGCGGATGGTTAAGAGCAGCTGTTTTGGGTGCAAATGATGGAATACTGTCTACAGCAAGTTTAGTAATAGGTGTTGCTGCAGCAAGCACGACTAGGGAACCGGTTATTTTAGCTGGAGTTGCAGGTCTGGTGGCAGGTGCATTATCAATGGCTGCAGGTGAATATGTGTCGGTTAGTTCACAAGAAGACTTAGAAAGTGCAGATTTGGACAGAGAGCGAAGAGAGCTAGAAGAAATGCCAGAGGAAGAATTGTTAGAATTGGCCAAAATTTATGAAGAACGAGGATTGGACGAAAATTTGGCCTTACAAGTTGCCGAGCAATTAACTGCGCACGATGCCCTGGGTGCTCATGCCAGAGACGAGCTAGGTATTAATGAAATTACTCAAGCCAACCCCTTATTAGCTGCATTATCATCTGGAGCATCTTTTATTTTTGGTGGAGCGCTTCCTGTTTTGGTAGCCTATTTTGGTTCGCTTGAGTACATGGAATATGTTCAATATATTTTCGCTGTTGTTTTCTTGGCGTTATTAGGCGCAATAGCAGCTAAAGCAGGTGGGTCTAATGTTTGGAAAGCTATTTTAAGAATTAGTTTTTGGGGTACCGTAGCCATGGTTATTACTGCTTTAATAGGTCATTTATTTGAGATAAGTGTAGCTTAGTTTAAACTTACTCCTTACTTTCTAAGGGAGAAATAATGGTTTCAAAATCTTTCATAGTGGCTTCGCCATTTAAAACTTCTTTTAAAAATTGACTTATCAATTCAGGGAAATCAAATCCGAGTGATGCCCATTCGTGTCCACCATATTCATTACGATAGACCCTAAAATTACCGTCTAAATCGGTTAAGCGTTCAGCAATAGTTTTAGGCCCGTTTAAAACAATATACCCAACATCTGAAGTACTACAATTACGATGAGAATTTGTGCCGTAGGGTACAACCGAATCTTTAGCTCCATGAAAAAAAAGCAGAGGTAATTTGTTACTTTCATCAATATAATTATTATCTACCACTGCACCGGATAAACTTACGGCACCCACTATGGTTGCATTTGGGTAGGGTAGGTCTTTAAAACGATAGTCGTACCGCATAAAAAGAAAGTTCAATACCGTTTCCGCTCCGGCACTACTTCCAATTAAAAAGATTTTAGAAGGGTTTACTTGAAAAGGGGCAGCTCCTTTTGTTAGATAATTAATAGCTTTAGAAAGGTCGGCTACAGCTTCTGTATAGGTGTTCATTTTTATAGCTGCAGGGCAATCACAGTTAAAAGACTTTCCTTTTCGCGATAACCTATAATCGATAGAGGCAACATTGAATCCCAATTTTGCCAAGTAAATGCTCAGACCTTTTTCATCACCACCATTGCGTTGCCCTGCTGTAAAACCACCACCGTGAACAAGAATTATAGTGGGTTTCAATTTAAAAGTATCTGTTGGTACGGTATAATAGTCAAGTAATAAAGTATCTGCGTAATTATACGTTTTCATTCGAACAACTTCCTTTTTAACAACCGCAGTTTGTCCGGTAATGGTATTCATGACAATGAAGAAACCAAAAAAAAGCAGGTATCTGTACAATTCAAATGACAGTTTTATAGAATGCATATGGGGTTATTAAACTGCTGTTACTTGGGCTCAAAGTATACAGAATTAGATTAAAACGTTATAAATTAATTACGAATTGAGATGTTCTTTTCATCAATCTGTCAACACTAGAAATTATTTTTTAAGATTGCCGATGCAAAAAACATACAAATGTAGGCTGTAAGTGCTTATAATCTAGTATTTAATGTAATTATAGATATGTTTTGTATTTAAACCCTGTCTTCGAAAACCCTTTCGATTCTTTTAACAGTATAACAATCGGTGTACTTGGACTTAAGACTTGAACACGATAGAATTATGTTGCTCCAATTATTTTAATTAGCGCTTGATATAAAGTATCTTTGAGGAGATTTTAGTAGTTTTAAAGTAAACACGAACCTTAAAAATAACTTTACAATAAATGAATAAGGAACTAGATCAATTAGCAGCTGATAATATAAGGGCATTAGCGGTAGCCATGGTGGAAAAGGCAAACTCTGGACACCCAGGCGGACCGATGGGAGGCGCAGACTATATGCATATTTTATACTCTGAATTTTTCAACTACGATCCTTCAGATATGCAATGGCCGTTTCGTGATCGTTTTTTCATGGATGCAGGTCATTTATCAACCTTAATGTACGCTCAATATTACCTATTGGGTAATTATGAGAAAAATGATGTAGCTAATTTTAGACAATGGGGATCGGTAACTCCGGGTCACCCAGAAGTTGATGTTGCAAGAGGTATAGAAAATACATCAGGACCATTAGGTCAAGGTCATACGATGGGAGTAGGAGCTGCAGTAGCTGCGAATTTCTTAAAAGCTCGTTTTGGAGATTGGATGAACCATAAAATTTATGGTTTTATTTCTGATGGTGGTGTTCAAGAAGAAATTTCTCAAGGTGCAGGTAGAATTGCTGGCCATTTAGGACTTAGTAATTTTATTATGTTCTACGATTCTAACGATGTTCAACTTTCATCTAAAACTGATGAGGTTACTTCTGAGAATACGGCCATGAAATATGAATCATGGGGATGGAACGTTGTTACTATCGACGGGCATGACCACGAGCAAATAAGAAAGGCTTTAAGAGATGCTAACGCAGAAACTGAAAGACCAACATTGATTATTGGTAAAACGATAATGGGTAAAGGTTGTGTTACTGCAGATGGTACACCATACGAAGGGTATACAGAACTACACGGAAAGCCAATTGGCGATACAGGTGCAGATTATGAAAAAACCTTATTAAACTTAGGTGCTGATGTAGCTAATCCTTTTGATATATATACAAAAGTAGAGGAATACTACGAAGATATCATCAATAGAAAGAAAGACGAAGCCCAAAATAAAAAGAAAGAGATAGACGCTTGGCGTTCAGAAAATATTGAGCTTTCAAATAAGCTAGATGGTTTCTTAGAAGGTAAATTACCTAATCTTGATTTTAGTTCTATTGAACAAAAAGATGGTCAGGCGACACGTGTAGCTTCATCTAATGTTTTGGCTTATTTGGCACAGAACGTTGAGAATATGATCGTTTCTTCTGCAGATTTATCGAACAGTGATAAAACTGATGGTTTTTTAAAGAAAACCCACATTTTAAAGAAAGGCGATTTTTCTGGTGCTTTCTTGCAAGCAGGAGTGGCAGAGTTAACAATGACAGCAATGGCTAATGGTATCGCACTTCACGGCGGTGTTATTCCAGTAGTTGCTACATTCTTCGTATTCTCTGATTATATGAAACCGGCTATACGTTTAAGTTGTATTCAAGAATTACCAGTCAAATTTGTTTGGACACATGATGCCTTTAGAGTAGGCGAAGATGGACCAACACACCAGCCTATTGAACAAGAAGCGCAAATACGTTTATTAGAGAAATTGAAGAACCATAGTCATGAACAAAGTTTTGTTGCTTTACGTCCTGCAGATTCTCAAGAGACTAATGTAGCTTGGAAAATGGCAATGGAAAATCAGAAAACACCGACCGGACTTATTTTGTCTAGACAAGGTATTAAAGATGTTCCTGCTAAAAGCGGAAATCGTTATGAAGAAGCTTTAGGAGCTGAAAAAGGTGGCTACTTGGTTCAAGAAGTTGCTGATCCAGATGTTATCTTAATTGCTAATGGTTCTGAAGTTGCAACATTAGTAGCAGCAACGAAATTATTGGAAGAGAAAGAAGGCTTAAAAGTTAATATAGCATCTATACCATCAGAAGGTCTTTTCAGACAACAATCTGAAGCATACCAAGAAAAGGTAATTCCACCAAACAAACCAGTTTTCGGACTTACAGCAGGTTTGCCAGTGAACTTGGAAGGATTAACAGGAGCTAATGGAAAAGTGTTCGGATTAGAGCATTTCGGTTATTCTGCACCAGCCTCAGTTTTAGATGAGAAATTCGGATTCACCGGAGATCAGGTGTATAAAGAGGTTATGGATTTTTTAAAGTAAACAACCTCGCGGCAAGTCCGATAGATGTTTATTAATGAATAAATTAAAATTTTTGAGGTAAACCTCGAAGCAAATAAAGCTCGATTATCGAGTAAATAATAAATTAAAAATAATAATAAGATGAAGTTTTTCATAGATACAGCAAATTTAGACGAGATTAAGGAAGCTCAGGATATGGGTATTTTAGATGGAGTTACTACCAACCCATCCTTAATGGCAAAAGAAGGTATTACCGGTGCAGAAAACATTATGGCGCACTACAAAAAAATCTGTGATTTAGTAGAAGGTGATGTAAGTGCAGAAGTTATTTCTACCGATTTTGATGGTATGGTAGCAGAAGGCGAAAAGTTGGTTAAAATTAGCCCACAGATCGTTATTAAAGTGCCTATGATTAAAGAAGGTGTAAAGGCAATCAAGTATTTTTCAGATAAAGGATACAGAACAAATTGTACATTGGTTTTCTCTGTAGGTCAGGCATTATTGGCTGCTAAAGCAGGTGCAACATATGTATCTCCTTTCATAGGTCGTTTAGATGATATCTCAACGGACGGTTTAGGACTTATTGCAGATATTCGTTTGATCTATGATAACTATGGCTACCAAACTCAAATTTTAGCGGCATCTATACGTCACGTAATGCACATTATCGATTGTGCTAAAATTGGATCTGATGTTATGACAGGAGGTTTAAGTTCAATTACTGGACTATTGAAGCATCCATTAACTGATAGCGGTTTAGAGAAATTTTTAGCTGATTACAATAAGGGTAACTAGGCTTGTAAGTTTATAGAGTTAGTAAAAAAGCATCACTGAAAAGTGATGCTTTTTTTGTGGTATATTGGTTAATGAACAAGTTCTGCCTTCTATTATGAAATAACAGTATCGTAATACCTCTTAAAATACCAATGAAAAAAAGTGGACCAATTATTCTGATTCTTGTAACTATTAAATTTATAATTCAATGGTTTGGTAACGTGAACTATGGCTTTCATCGAGATGAATTACTTCATTTATCAGTTAGTGAGCATTTAGATTGGGGATTTATGGAATTTCCACCGCTAATAGGTTTAATTGGGAAAATATCCTATTGGCTTTTTGATTATTCTTTGTTGGGGGTAAGGCTTTTTCCAACCCTAGCAGGCGTTGGCATACTCATACTCTGTTGTCTAATAGCAAAGGAGATAGGTGGTAAGACAAAAGCTATTTTACTTGCAGGTATATGTATTTTGGCATTTTTGCCTTTTTACAGAAATCACACCTTATTTCAGCCAGTAGCATTCGACCAATTATTCTGGGTTTTAGGATTTTATTTAATTATTAAATTTATTAATTCACAAAACAAAAAATTCCTATTGTTTTTAGGAATCACTTTAGGTTTAGGTTTAATGAATAAATACACCATATTGGTCTGGGCATTTGGCGTATGTATTGGTTTGTTTTTCTATAAAAGAGGAAGTCTATTTAAAAACAAGTGGCTATATATTTCAGCTTTAATTTCATTGGTCATTTTTCTGCCAAATATGATATGGCAAATTCAAAATGATTTTCCACTCTTAAAACATTTAAAAGCTCTACATGAGAGCCAATTAAATGGAATGAACCCAATGGAGTTTGGGTTAGAGCAATTAAACTTTCCATTTACACTTATAATTAGCCTATTCGGTTTAGTCGGCTTTTTAATAGATAAAAAGTTAAGAAAATACAGAACAGTAGGTGTCGCAACTTTAGTTATTTTTTGCACCATGTGGTTGCTTAATTCTAAAGCATATTATGTCTTTGGTATCTATCCTGTTCTTTTTGCTGGCGGAGCGGTAAAAATAGAATCTCTATTGTCAAAAAGGCCTTCGTTCGTATATGCCATTGCAGCAATAGTACTGTTGCCTTCTATTTATTTTGTTCCAGAGGCGACACCGATTTTGCCAATAGATAAATATGTAAAATATGCCCACCTAAAAGAACAGAATGGAAGAGTAGAATTGAAAGGAGATTATGCTGATATGTTCGGTTGGGAAGAACAAGTTCAATTAGTTGACAGTGTCTACCAAACATTGAGTCCGAAAGAAAAGAATAATTGTGTTTTATGGGCTGAAAACTATGGAGAAGCAGGGGCCCTTACAATTTTAGGTAAGAAATACAACCTGCCAAATACAATTAGCAGACACGGAAGTTTTTGGACTTGGGGTTACGGGAATAAAGATGCAGATGTTTGGATTAGTTTAGGTAACGAAAAATCATCTGTAGAACATGTTTTTGAAGAAGTCAAATTAATCAAAATAATTACCAATAAATATGCGATTGGAGAGGAAAACGGAATACCGCTATATATTTGCAGAAAACCGAAAATTGATATTGAAAAATGGTGGAAAGAGTATGAAAAACACATATTTGATTGAATCAAAAGCATTATCTACAAAGAAAGCATCACCTGAAAGTGATGCTTTCTTTGTAGTATATTAATACTGATATACAACTATTAGCTTTCAGTAAAAAAAAAGCACCAGGCAACCTTTTCAATTTTTTTTGCGTCTATTAATATGAAGGGATAAAAAATGCTTATTCCCAACTAAAAATCATTAATAAATTCAAACAGAAAAGTAATTATGAGATTAAGCAAATTAGTATACTCACTTATTGTATTCACTTTATTATCCAGTTGTGCGGGGTCTAAAATAAATAAAACACTTAAGCAAGGAAGTATAGTTCAAAAAGACTTTAAAGTTACTGTACCGTTTGAATACCGTAATGGAATTATTATCCTCAAAGTAACCATACAAAATGAAATATATGACTTTATTTTAGACACAGGAGCTTCTAATGTACTTTCAAAAGAATTAGCAGACAAGCTACAAGTTATACCTTTGGGTAGTGAAGAAGTGGGTGATATTCATGGTAAAAGTGAAGAACTTGAATACACAAAAATAGATGATATTCAAATAGGAGGCATTAATTTTAAAGAAACTATTGCTGCCATTTCAGATTTCAATAGTGGCGAACTTGCCTGTTTTAATGCCGATGGTTTTATAGGTTCTAATTTAATGCGGTTTGCGGTTTGGGACTTCGATTTTAAAAATCAGTTAATAACGATAACAAATGATGAGCAGAAATTGAATGTTCCTTCAGATGCTATTGAATCAAAAATATTTATTGGTGCAGGTGCTAAACCTTCTATAAGTACTCAAGTAAATGGTGATAGAGTATTAAATAATGTGGTTGATTTAGGTAATAATTCAACCGCGCGTTTATCGTACACTACCTTTATAAAGCAAAAGGAGTCTAAAAAAATAACCAATTATATTAAGGGCTCAGGATATACAAGTATAGGCATGTATGGTAAAAGCGAGCCTAAAAATGAGTATTCTGCAAAAATTGACGAGATAAAAATTGGAAACCATATTATAAAAAATAAAGTTGTGAGGGTTAAAGATGGATCATCCAATCTAGGGATTTCATTTTTTAAAAATTATAGATTGATTTTGAATTGGAAATCAAAAAAACTAAAAATGATTCAAGAAAGAACTTCTCTCAATACAGAAATAAACGATTTTGGTTTTAAATCCACTTTTGAAGAAAACAAAATGTTTGTTGGTTTTATTTATAATGATACCGAAGCATCAAAAGTTTTACAATTTGGAGACCAAATTTTACAAATAAATAATATCGATTACACCAACCTTACTAATGAAAAAAAGTGTGATTTATTTAACAATGGTATTATACCAAAAGAGACTGATGAAATAGCAATTAAAGTTTTAAGAAATGGGAAAAAACTAGAATTCCAATTAAAAAAAGTAAAGCTCCTTTAAACAAACGAATGTCCATATAATCGCTAAGATTCAGATTAAATAACGTAGTACAATTATGGAACTATTAATACACTCATTAACTGAAAGCGGTAAAGAGAGATTTTTAGCTGATTACAATAAGGGAAACTAAAGTTTTAAAAAATTTAGATTTAGTAAAAAAGCATCACTGAAAAGTGATGCTTTTTTTTGTGGTATATTAGTACTGATATAGGTGGTATGTATTAATTTGGTTCTATATACCACTGTTATAGACAATTACATATGAGAACTTTACTAATTATATTGATTAGTTTTTTGCTTTTTCCATTGACCGGACATGCTCAAAATTTCAAAAATATCGTTGCCTTTGGCGATAGTTTTACTGATAACGGATATATAAATGGACATGGATTCGATAGAGACACAAACGGTTATGTATGGGTAGAATACCTTTCTGAATTTATGGAATGTCAGAATTTGGATAATAGGGCTTGGGGCGGCGCTAGAACGGACAATGGACATTATATGGGTTTCGATTGGTCTGGATTCAATTGGCAAATAGATGGGTATGAGCCTACAACCAATCCGGAAGAAACCTTGTATGTAGTTTGGATTGGTGTTAATGACTATTGGGACAATAAAGAAGATCCTTCAAATTCAGTAAAGAATATTAAAAAGGGTCTGGACAAATTAATCAAGAAAGGGGCAAAACACTTTGTCATTTTCAATAATTTCGACTTAACAATATCCTTAGGTTATGCACCTAAAACGGAGTATAATCATCTAATTCCAGATGTTAAAAAATTAACCAAAAAGTTTAATGCAGAACTTTACAGTATGCTTTTCGAAGAAAATACGGGACTGACAAAAACCAATTCAGAAATAAAAACATATTATATTGACATCTATACGTTTATGAACGATTTAGTTGAAAACAATCAGTTTAAAGACCATCCTTGGAAAGGAACTTACAAAGATCCAGATTCTAAAGAATACTTATGGTATGACGAATGGCACCCAATGACACGTTGCCATGAGCAAATTGCGGAATTAGTTCTGAAAGAACTCAAAAAATAATTCTAAAATTAAGAGCTGTCTATTACAAAGTGTGTAATCTATAAATCTTAGGGTCAGGCTAACAATTTCCGTTGAAAATTTCCACAACTAATCATAAACGAACTGTTAGCGAACATTATGACCCGTCCTGAAATATGTATACAAAACACTTCAAGTATATGTATAAAAA